>NZ_VNKO01000020.1 GCF_008033445.1 Vulcaniibacterium gelatinicum | reverse complement strand
TGTTCGGGCGTGATGGGGAGAATCCGACGTGGGGACCATGCTCAGTCACGGTCGCAAGACCCAGGCGCAATCGGTCGCCCACGTCGGCTCTCGACGCCTACCCTCTCAGAAACTCAAGAGATAAGGCCGCAAATGACGACGCCCCGCCGGAGCGGGGCGTCGCGACGTCGGCGCCCGCCGTGGTGCGCGGCTCAGCAGCAACCGTGCGCGCCGTGCGCCTCGCCGCCGGCCACCGCGCCCACGCCCGTGGTCTCGCCGCGCAGGCTGGCCTCGTGGTGGCGGGCGATCACGTGCGCCACGCACGCGGTGACCCGCTTGCCCATCGGGATGTGCAGGAACTCGTTCGGGCCGTGCGCATTGCTGTGCGGGCCGAGCACGCCGGTGATCATGAACTGCGCGCCGGGGAACTTCTCGCCGAGCATGCCCATGAACGGGATCGTGCCGCCCTCGCCCATGTACATCGCCGGCTTGCCGAAGTGGGTGCGGCTGCCTTCGTCAATGGCGCGCTCCAGCCACGGCGACAGCGCCGGCGCGTTCCAGCCGGTGCTGGCCTTCTCCAGCTCCAGGCTGACGTGTGCGCCGTTGGGCGGGTCGCGCAGCAGCGCCTCCTTGAGCAGCTCGCCGGCCTGCTTGCCGTCCACCGTCGGCGGCAGGCGCAGGCTGAGCTTGACCGCGGTGTACGGGCGCAGCACGTTGCCGGCCGAGGACAGCGGCGGGATGCCGTCCACGCCGGTGATGGACAGCGCCGGGCGCCAGGTGCGGTTGAGCACCAGCTCGGCCAGGTCCTCGTGCATCGGGCGCATGCCCGGCAGCAACGGGAACTTGTCGTAGACCGCGGTGCCCAGCACGCGCGCGGCCTCGCGCGCCTGCGCCACGCGCTCGGCCGGGATCTCCGCATGCAGGCCCTCGAGCAGGATCCGCCCGGTGTCCTCGTCCTCGATGCGCGAGAGCAGCTGGCGCAGCAGGCGGAAGCTGGAAGGCACGATCCCGGAGGCGTCGCCCGAGTGCACGCCTTCGCTCAGCACCTTCACCGTGAGGTTGCCGCCGGTCAGGCCGCGCAGCGAGGTCGTGCACCACAGCTGCTCGTAGTTGCCGCAGCCCGAATCCAGGCACACCACCAGCGAGGGCTTGCCGATGCGCGCGGCGAGGTGGTCCACGTAGGCGGGCAGGTCGTAGCTGCCGGACTCCTCGCAGGCCTCGATCAGGATCACGCAGCGCGCGTGCGGCAGTTGCTGCTCCTGCAGCGCGAGGATCGCGGCGAGCGAACCGAACAGCGCGTAGCCGTCGTCGGCGCCGCCACGGCCGTAGAGCCGGTCGCCCTTGAGCACCGGTTTCCAGGGGCCGAGGTCCTCGTCCCAGCCGGTCATCTCCGGCTGCTTGTCGAGGTGGCCGTACAGCAGCACGCAGTCGTCCTCGCGCCCGCCGTGGGCGGCCGGGATCTCGATGAAGATCAGCGGCGTGCGCCCGGGCAGCCGCACCACCTCGACCTGCATGCCCGGGATCGGCTGCCGCCGCGCCCAGCGCTCCATCAGCTGCACCGCGTCGTCCATGTAGCCGTGCGTGGCCCAATCGGTGTCGAACATGGGCGACTTGTTCGGGATGCGGATGTACTCGACCAACTGCGGGACGATCTCGTCGTCCCACATGGCGCTGACGTGGCGATCGAGCTGGCGGGCGTCCATGGACGGGGCCTTGCGTACGGGGAGACCAGGAATTCTAGCGCCCCGGGCGGAGGCGGACTTTTCCGACCCGGGCTTGCGGCCTGCGCCGGCCCCGGCACGGGTACTGCGGCGATCGAGCGGTCGCGGCGCGACCGCGAGACTGCGCTCACCGGCGGCACCCCGCCCCGGCCCATCCCTCAGGAGGACTCCGCCATGAAGGCATTCGCCCTTGCCTGCAAGACCCTGTTGCTGTCGCTGCTGATCGCCGGCAGCGCACTGGCCCAGGAGAAGGTCAACATCAACACCGCCGACGCGGCCACCCTCGACCGGGTGCTGCTCAACATCGGCCCGGCCAAGGCCGAGGCGATCGTCGCCCACCGCAAGGCCAACGGTCCGTTCCGCAGCCTCGAGCAGCTGGCCCAGGTCAAGGGCATCGGCCTGAAGACCGTGGAGAAGAACCGCGACCGGATCCTGCTCGGTGCGGCGCCGGCGAAGAAGCCGGCCACGAAGCCCACCGCGCGGCGCTGAGCGGCCGGCGCCGGGCCGGGAGTACGCAAGGACGCGGCCGGAAGGAAACCGGCAGCCGCAGTGCGCAGGACAAGGACGTGCCGCGATCCACGGCCGGCAGGGACGCCGGCCGTGACCGCGGTCCGCCGCCGGCCGGCACGGCCGCGTCACTGGCAGGGACTACACTGGCGGCAATCGTCCCGGGAACCCGCGCATGTCCCTTGCCGCGTCCGCCCCGCGGGTCATCCCCGCGAACGAATACCGCCGCGAGCGCTGGCGCAACGGCGCCGGCTGGACGCGCGAGATCTACGCCCATCCGTCCGCTGCGGGCGAGGGCTGGGACTGGCGGCTGTCCATCGCCGAGATCGAGGCCGACGCCCCGTTCTCCTCGTTCCCGGGCATCGAGCGGGTGCTGGTGCTGCTGTCGGGCAACGGCCTGCGCCTGCGCTTCGACGACGGCCGCTGCGAGGAGCTGCGCCCGCCGCACGCGCGCTGCCGTTTCCCCGGCGAGGCCGGGGTGCGCGGCGAACTGCTCGACGGCCCTACCCAGGACTTCAACCTGATGTGGCGGCGCGACGCGGTGCAGGCCGAGCTGTGGCACCGGCCGCTGGTCGGGCCAATGGTGATCTTCGCCGAGCCGCACACCACGTGGATCGTGCACCTGCTCGCGGGGCAGGCGCGATTCGCCGACGAGTCCGGCCTGCCGCCGCTGGCCGCCGGCGACACCGCCTTCCTCGGCGCGGGGACGGAGCGCCTGCGCCACGTCCTCGACGGCGCGGGCGAGGCGCTGCTGATCCGGGTGCAGCCGCTGGCTGTGTGAGCGTGGCCGGAAACGCGAAAGCCCGCAGGCGCGGGCTTTCCGTGACGGGCGGGTCGCCCGGCGCATCCGCGCGCCGGGCCGTGCCGCTCAGAACTTCACCGTCATGCTCACGTAGGCCGCGCGCGGCGAGCCCGGCGACAGGTTGTTGTCGTTGTGCGACGAGACGAAGTAGCGCTTGTCGAACAGGTTCTCGACGTTCAGCTGCAGCTCGACGTGCTCGGAGGGGGTGTAGTACAGCGCCGCGTCGTAACGGGTGAAGCTCTTGAGCGTGACCGCGTTGTTGGTCTGGGCGAAGAACGCGCCGCGGTACACCACGCCGAAGCCGACGCCCCAGGCCTGGCTGAAGTCGTAGCGGTTCCACAGCGAGGCGGTTTCCTCCGGCAGGTTCGCCGGGCGCCTGCCGCGGTCGGCGCCGGCCAGGATCTCGCCGTCCTGCCAGGCATAGCCGCCCATCACCCGCCAGGCTTCGGTGATATTGCCGGCCAGGCCGATCTCCACGCCCTCGATACGCTCGCCGTCCACCAGGATCGAGCGCGCCGGGTTGGCCGGGTCGGGCGCGATCACGTTGCTGCGCTCGAGCCGGTACACCGCCGCGGTCAGCGACAGGTCCGGCTTGATGTCCCACTTCGCGCCGAGTTCGCGGTTCTCGTACTCCTCCGGATCGAACGCAGCGTTGGAGGGGGTCAGCGAGCTCATCTGCTCGCCCGAGCGCGGCAGGTAGGTCAGGCCGTAGCTTGCGTACAGCGAGACGTCCTCGCGCGGCTTGTAGATCAGGCCGGCGCGCGGCGACCACAGGTCGTCCTCGGTGACGATGGTGGTGCCGTTGCGGCGGTTGAGGAAGTCCACCTCGAAGCGGTCGTAGCGCAGGCCCAGCACCGCCTGCCACTGCGGCGAGAATTCGATCTGGTCCTGCACGTAGGCCGCGGCGACTGTCGCCTCCACGTGGTTGTCGGCGTCGGTCGCGCTCTGGAAGAAGGTGACCGGACCGTTGTAGCGCGGGTTCGCGAGCGGCACGCAGAACGAGGCGGTGGTGGTGGCGCCGTAGCAGGTGTTGCTCGGGAAGCTGCCGGTCAGGCGCCGGTTGTCGGTTTCCTGGCGGCCGAACTCGGCCCCGGCCAGCAGCCGGTGCTCGATTGCGCCGGTTTGCAGCTCGAACACGAAGTCGGTCTGGTTGAACAGGTTCTCGCGCTTGGTGGCGCTGTTGTAGGCGGCGATCGCGACTTCGAACCGGCCGCTGGCCGCGTTGAAGCGCGCCGGGCCGCCCGGATACACGTTCTGGTAGAACTTGTCGTAGTCGGCCCAGCGGGTGCGATTGCGCAGCAGCGCGCCGTTGCCGAAGGTGTGCTCGACCAGCAGGTTGACGGCGTTGACCTCGAAGTCCGACGGGCTGTTGTCCGGGTCGCCGAAGAACACCGAGCGGTCCACTGCGACCGGCAGGCGGCGGCCCTCGAACGGCACGGCGTAGGAGGGCAGGCCGCGGTCGGTGACGCGCCGGTCCTCGAAGTGCTCGACGTCGGCGTGGAGGCGGGTGCCCTCGCCGATGCGGAAGGCCAGGCCCGGGTTGACGCCCCAGCGCTCGAGCCCGAAGCCGTCGCGGAAGCTGTCGCTGTCCTCGTACAGCGCGGTCACCCGGAACGCGACGGTGTCGCTGAGGCCCTGGCCGAGGTCGGCGGTGAGGCGGCGACGGTCCCAGGAGCCGAGCTGGAGGGTGGCCTCGCGCCGGGTCTCCCAGCCGGCCTGCTTGGTCACGCGGTTGATCACGCCGCCGGTGCCGCCGCGGCCGAAGATCATCGCGTTCGGGCCCTTGAGCACCTCGACCCGCTCGACGTTGTACAGGTCGCGGAAGTACTGCACGTCGTCGCGCATGCCGTTGACGAACAGGTCGGCGGTGGAGGTGTTGCCGCGCAGCACCGGCGCGTCGCGGTGGCCTTCGCCCTGGGCCATGCCGGCGCCGGGCACGTACTGCACCGCGTCGGCCAGGCCGCGCATCGCGGTGTCGTCGATCAGGTCCTCGGTGATCACGGTGATGGACTGCGGCACGTCGAGCAGCGGCGTGTCGGTCCGGGTCGCGGAGGTGGTGTTGCGTTCGACGTAGTGGTACTCGGCCTTGCCGACCACCTCGACCCGGTCGAGGTCGGTGGGCGCGCGGCGCGCGGCCTGGGCCAGCGCGTCGGCGGCGGTGGCGGTCTCGGCGCGGGCGGGCAGGGCGAACAGGCAGGCGGCGATGGCCACGGCGAGCGGCGCCGCGGCGAGGGTGTGGGCAGTGCGATCCATGGGGAAGTCCCGGGGAGAAGGAGTCCAGGCGGCGGGCGCCGCAGGGCGCACATGGTAATGAGAACGGTTATCAAGTGCAAACGATAGCCGTTCGCGGGCCGGCCGCGCCCGGGTGCGGGGCCGACCCGGCGCTACGCTGTCAGTCGCGGTCGTCGCGGGTCCACACCGCGCCGTCCTCCACCTTCACCGGGAACTTCGCCACCGGCACGTAGGCCGGCGGGTTGAGCGCGCGTCCGTCGCGCACGTCGAACCTCGAGCCGTGCAGCACGCATTCGATCGTCGCCGCCTCCGGGTCGAAGCAGCCGGCGGAGAGCTCGAAGTCCTCGTGCGAACAGCGGTCCTCGAGCGCGTAGTAGTCGCCGTCGTAGTTGAACACGCAGATCGGCGTGTCGCCGGCCCAGACCACCTTCATCTCGCCCGGCAGCAGCTCGGAGGTGGCGCACACGCGCACCCAGTCGGACATGGCCCGCTCTCCCCTCGGTGATGGGCGCCTATTGTAGGAGCGGCTTTTCCAGCACCTCGAAACGCAGGTCGTCGCGCAGGGGGATGCCGAAGCGCGGATCGCCGTACGGGAACGGCTTCTTGACCCCGGTGCGGCGGTAGCCGCGGCGTTCGTACCAGGCGATCAGTTCCTCGCGCACGTCAATCACGGTCATGCGCATCGCCGGCAGATGCCATTCCTCGCGCGCGATGCGCTCGGCCTCGGCCAGCACCGCCTTGCCGATGCCGCCGCCCTGCAGCTCGGGGCGGACCGAGAACATGCCGAAGTAACCGGCGCCGTCCTCGATGCACACGTGCGCGCAGGCGACCAGTTCGGGCGTGCCGTCGGCGCGCGGGCGCTCGGCCAGCAGCACCCGGCTGTGCGGGCGCAGGATGTCGCGACGCAGCAGTTCCGGATCAATGCGGTTGCCCTCGAGCAGGTCGGCCTCGGTGGTCCAGCCGGCGCGGCTGGCCTCGCCGCGGTAGGCGGAGGTGACCAGGGCGACGAGGGCCGGGATGTCGGCCTCGGCGGCGTTGCGGAAACGCAGGGGCGTGGTCATGCAGGTCGGCCGGAAGTCGGGTGGCTCGTCGGGCGGATCGTCGGGCGGATCGAGGCCCGCCCTACAGCAGCAGTTTGCGTACCTTCTGCATCGCGGCGACGAAGGCCTCGATCTCGGCGTGCGTGTTGTAGAACGCGAGCGAGGCGCGGCAGGTCGCGGGCACGCCGTAGAACTGCATCAGCGGGTGCGCGCAGTGGTGGCCGGAGCGCACCGCCACGCCCTCCAGGTCGAGCAGGGTGGCCAGGTCGTGCGCGTGCGCGCCCTCGACCAGGAACGAGACCACCGCGGCCTTCTCGGGCGCGGTGCCGAAGATGCGCAGGCCCTCGATCCGGCCCAGTTCCTCGGTCAGGTGCGCGAGCAGCTCGGCCTCGCGCGCGGCGACCCGTTCCATGCCCAGCGCGGCGAGGTATTCGACCGCGACGCCGAGCCCGATGTGGCCGGCGATGTTGGGCGTGCCGGCCTCGAACCGGTGCGGCGGGTCGTTGAACACGGTGCCCTCGAAGCGCACCTCCTTGATCATCTCGCCGCCGCCCAGGAACGGCGGCATCGCCGCCAGGTGCTCGCGCCGCGCCCACAGTGCGCCGGTGCCGGTGGGGCCGCACATCTTGTGGCCGGTGAGGGCGTAAAAGTCGCAGCCGATCGCGGCGATGTCCACCGGCATGTGCGGCAGCGCCTGCGAGCCGTCCACCACGGTGACGATGCCGCGGCGCCGCGCCTCGCGGCAGATCTCGCGCACCGGGTTGATCGTGCCGAGCACGTTGGAGACGTGGGTCACGCCCAGCAGGCGCACCTCCGGCGTCATCGCCGCGAACAGGGCGTCGAGGTCGAGGGTGCCTTGCGGCGTGATCTCGGCGACCTTGATCGTGGCGCCGGTGCGTTCGGCGACGAGCTGCCACGGCACGATGTTGGCGTGGTGCTCCATGCGCGTGAGCAGGATCGCGTCGCCGGGCTTGAGCCGCGGCAGGGCCCACGAGTACGCGACCAGGTTGATCGCGAAGGTGGTGCCGGAGGTCAGCACCAGCTCGTCGGCGCGCACGTTGAGGTGGCGGGCGAGGGCGGCGCGGGTGGCCTCGTAGCGCTCGGTGGCCTCGCTGCCGAGGGTGTGCACGGCGCGGCTGACGTTGGCGTTGTGGCGGCGGTAGAAGTCGTCCACCGCCTCGATCACCGCGCGCGGCTTCTGCCCGGTGTTGGCCGAGTCGAGATAGACCAGCGGCTTGCCGTTGACCTCGCGGGTCAGCAGCGGGAAGTCGGCGCGGACCGCGGCCCAGTCCACCGCGGCGGGGGCCGGAGGCGGGGACGGGGCGTCGGGCCGGTTCATGCCGCCTCCAGCCGCGCCAGCGCGGTGTCGAGCACCTGGGTCAGCGTCGCGCGCAGGGGCTCGGCTTCGATCGTGGCGACCACCTCGCGGCAGAACGCCCCGGTCAGCAGGCGCCGCGCCGCCGCTTCCGGCAGGCCGCGCGCGCGCAGGTAGAACAGTGCGGTCGGGTCGAGCTGGCCGACGGTCGCGCCGTGTGCGGCCTTGACCTCGTCGGCGTGGATCTCCAGCACCGGCTGGGCGTCGATCTCGGCACCTTCTGACAGCAGCAGGTTCTTGTTCGACAGGTCGGCCACGCTGCCGTCGGCGCCGGCGCGGATGGTGATGCCGCCGTGGAACACGGCGCGGCCGCGCCCCGCGCCCAGGCCGCGCCAGAGCAGCGCGCAGGCCGTGTCGCGGGCGATGTGCTCGACCCCCAGGCGGGTGTCGAGGTGGCGGCGGCCGTCGGCGAACAGCACGCCGCGCGCGGACAGCCGCGCGGCCTCGCCCTCCAGGCGCACGTTCAGCTCGTGCCGCGACAGCGCCGCGCCGAGCTCGAGGTCCACGCGCTCGTAGGCGGCCTCGCGCGCCAGCACCGCGTCGGTGCGCGCGATCAGGGTCGCCTGCGCCGACTCGTCCTGCACCCGCGCGTGCAGCAGGCGCGCGCCCTGGGCCAGGTGCACGTGCGCCACCGTGTTGGCCAGGTGCGCGTGCCCGCCCGCGGCCAGGTGGTGCTCGACCACCGTGGCCTGTGCGCCGCGGCGCAGCTCGATCAGGTGGCGCAGGTGCCAGGCCTGGTCGGCGGCGGCGGGCGCGCCGACGAACACCAGGTGCAGCGGCGCCTCCAGCCGCGCGCCCTCGGGGATGCGCACCAGCGCGCCGTCGCGGGCCAGGGCGGCGTTGAGCCGGGCGAAGACCGCGTCGGCGCCTTCGTAGCGGCGCGCGAGCACGTTGGCCTCGCGCGGGTCGTCGCCGGCGAGGGCGACGGCGAGCGGCGCGACCCAGGCCGGATCCAGGCCGGCCAGGTCGGAGGCGCCGGCGTCGAAGCGGCCGTTGACGAACACCGCGCGCGGCGCGGGGATGTGCGCGATCGCCGCCGGGTCGAGCGCGGCCGGTTCGGCCTGCGCGAACGCGCGCCGTTCCAGCGCGCGCAGCGAGGTGTACTTCCAGGCCTCGCTGCGCGCGTGCGGCAGGCCGTCGCGCAGCGCGGCCTCGAGCGCGGCGCGGCGCGTGGCGTCGCCGTCGAAGGCGGAGGCGAGCGAGTCGAGCAGCGGGCTCATGCGGCGGCGGCCCCCGGCGCGATGCGGTCGCGGACCCAGGCGTAGCCGTGCTGCTCGAGCGCGAGCGCCAGCTCGGGGCCGCCGCTCTCGACGATGCGGCCGTCGGCGAGCACGTGCACCACGTCCGGACGGATGTAGTCGAGCAGGCGCTGGTAGTGGGTGATGACCAGGAACGCGCGGTCCGGCGCGCGCAGCGCGTTCACGCCCTCGGCCACGTTCCTGAGCGCGTCAATGTCCAGGCCCGAGTCGGTCTCGTCCAGGATCGCGAGCTTCGGCTCCAGCACCGCCAGCTGGAAGATCTCGTTGCGCTTCTTCTCGCCGCCGGAGAAGCCCTCGTTCACGCCGCGGTGCAGCAGCTCGTCCTTCAGGTGCAGCACCGCCAGCTTCTCGCGCACCAGCTTCAGGAACTGCATCGAGTCCAGCTCCGGCTCGCCGCGCGACTTGCGCTGGGCGTTGAGCGCGGCGCGCAGGAAGTAGGTGTTGTTCACGCCCGGGATCTCGACCGGGTACTGGAAGGCCAGGAACAGGCCGGCCGCGGCGCGCGCCTCGGGTTCGAGCGCGAGCAGGTCGCGGCCCTCGAACTCGACCCGCCCCTGGGTGACCTCGTAGCCCTCGCGCCCGGCCAGCACGTGCCCGAGCGTGGACTTGCCGGCGCCGTTCGGGCCCATGATCGCGTGCACCTGCCCGGGCAGGACCTCGAGCGTCAGGCCCTTGAGGATCTCGCGCTCGCCGGCGCGGACGTGGAGGTTCTCGATCTTCAGCATGGTGATCCCTTGGATTCGTTTTCAGCGATGCCATCCGTGGCGATGACGTTCCGGCGCCGGGCCGCTCACCCCACCGCGCCTTCCAGCGAGACTTCGAGCAGCTTCTTGGCCTCGACCGCGAACTCCATCGGCAGCTCGCGGAACACGCTCTTGCAGAAGCCGTCCACGATCATCGAGACCGCGTCCTCCTCGGAGATGCCGCGCGCGCGGCAGTAGAACAGCTGGTCCTCGCTGATCTTGGAGGTGGTGGCCTCGTGCTCGACGGTCGCGCTCGGGTGCCTGACCTCGATGTACGGGAAGGTGTGCGCGCCGCACTTCTTGCCGATCAGCAGCGAGTCGCACTGGGTGTGGTTGCGCGCACCGACCGCGCTGCGCTCCACCCTCACCAGGCCGCGGTAGGTGTTCTGGCCGTGGCCGGCGCTGATGCCCTTGCTGACGATCTTGCTCTTGGTGCGCCTGCCGACGTGGATCATCTTGGTGCCGGTGTCGGCCTGCTGGCGGTGGTGGGTCAGGGCCACCGAGTGGAACTCGCCCACCGAGTCGTCGCCGAGCAGCACGCAGCTCGGGTACTTCCAGGTGATCGCCGAGCCGGTCTCGACCTGCGTCCAGGTCACCTTGCTGCGCGCGCCGCGGCATTCGGCGCGCTTGGTGACGAAGTTGTAGATGCCGCCGCGGCCCTGCTCGTCGCCGGGGTACCAGTTCTGCACCGTGGAGTACTTGATCTCGGCGTCGTCGAGCGCGACGAGCTCCACCACCGCCGCGTGCAGCTGGTTCTCGTCGCGCATCGGCGCGGTGCAGCCCTCCAGGTAGGAGACGTAGCTGCCTTCCTCGGCGATGATGAGCGTGCGCTCGAACTGGCCGGTATGGCCGGCGTTGATGCGGAAATAGGTGGAGAGCTCCATCGGGCAGCGCACCCCCTTGGGGATGAACACGAAGCTGCCGTCGGAGAACACCGCCGAGTTGAGCGCGGCGAAGAAGTTGTCGCCCTGCGGCACCACGCTGCCCAGGTACTTGCGCACCAGTTCGGGGTGCTCGCGGATCGCCTCGGACATCGAGCAGAAGATGATGCCCTTCTCGGCCAGCTCCTCGCGGAAGGTGGTGCCGACCGAGACCGAGTCGAACACCGCGTCCACCGCCACGCCCGCCAGGCGCGCGCGTTCGTGCAGCGGCACGCCCAGCTTCTCGTAGGTCTCGAGCAGTTCCTTCGGCACCTCGTCCAGGCTGTCGTACTTGGCCTTGGGCGCGGCGTAGTAGCTGATCGCCTGGAAATCGATCGGGGCGATGTTGAGCTTGGCCCACTGCGGCATCGGCATGGTCAGCCAGTGGCGGTAGGCGGCCAGGCGCCACTGCGTCATCCACTCCGGTTCGCCCTTCCTGGCCGAGAGCGCGCGGATCGTGTCCTCGTCGAGCCCGGGCGGCAGGCTGTCGGACTCGATCTCGGTGACGAAGCCGGCCTGGTACTTGCGGCCGAGCTGGGCGTGGATCGCCTGGTTTTCGCTGACTTCGGTGGCCATGGAGGCTGCCTACGGGGGAGACGGGGCGGCGGGGCGAGCGGCGGGGCGGGGCCCGTCCTACGTGGGGGCCAGGCGCAGGGCGATGCGCCTGGAGCGGGGGGCGGGCGGGGGCGGGGCGAGCATCTGCGCCAGGGTCACCTCGCGCAGCGCGTCCACCACCACGTCGTTGATCCGGCGCCAGTTGGCGCGCACGCCGCAGGAGGCCTCGATCCCGCACTGGCCGGCATGCACGCTGCACTCGGTCATGCCGAGCGGGCCTTCCATCGCGGTGACGATGTCGAGCAGGCCGATCTCGTCGGCCGGGCGGGCCAGGCGGTAGCCGCCGTTGGCGCCGCGGAACCCTTCGACCAATCCGGCCTGGGCCAGCGGCTTGAGCACCTTGGCCACGGTGGGCGGCTCCAGGCCGGCGCGCTCGGCCAGCTCCGAGGCGCTGAGCACGGCCTCGGGGTCGCTGGCGAGCGCGGTCAGGACGACCGTGGCGTAGTCGGTGAGCTTGGTGACGCGGAGCATGGGCGTGGGGGGGGGAATCCGTACCGGAATTGTACGGTTTTCTCCCGCCCGCGGCCATGCGCGGGCCCGGCCCGTTCAGTACTGGGCCGGGGTGCCTCCGACCAGGGCGCCGGCCGCGGATGGCGCGGGCTGCGGCGGCGGGTCGGCGACCAGTTGCAGGTAGGGCTTGGGCGGGGACTGCTCCGGAGGCAGGTAGGCCGGCGCCGGCGTGCCGGCCGGCCCCAGCGCGCGCAGCAGGCGGTAGATCGCACGCCGATCCTGGGGCGCCATGGCGCGCAGGGTGAAGTCCGGCATCATCGGCCGGGTGTGCAGCTCACCGGTGTACTTCAGCCACGCCGCCTCGTCCATTTCGGCGGCCTTGAGCCGCAGGTTGGCGGCGTAGGTGGTGCCCCAGGGGCCATGGAAGCCCATCGGGCTGCCGGTCAGCCATTGCGCCTTCGGCACGTCACCGGCCCGCTCCAGGTAGCCGGCGGTGTGGCAGTCGTTGCAGCCGGCGATCCTGACCAGGTATTCGCCCCGGGCGACCAGGCCGGCGTCCTCGGCCTCCGGGGCCTTGGCCGCGGCGGCCGGGGTCGGGGTGGCCTGGCGGCAGCCGGCCAGCGCGAGCAGCGCAAGGGCGAGACAGACAGGGCGGGACACGGGCATGGCGGGATCCTCGCTGGCGATGGCACCGTCCGGACACGGTTGCGCAGGCTGACGCGAAAACCGGGCGCGGCCGGCCAGCGCTTGGCCGGCACCGGGCCAGCGGCGACAATTGCTCTTTTTCCCGCCTGGACCCCGCATGCCGCGCAAGATCGTCGCCCGCCGCTCCGCCATCCATGGCAATGGCGTGTTCGCCATCGCCCCCATCGCCAGGGGCGAGCGCATCATCGAATACAAGGGCCGCCGCCGGACCCACGCCGAGGTGGACGCCGGCGACAGCGGCGCCGTCGAGAGCGGCCACACCTTCCTCTTCACCCTCAACGACGAGTACGTCATCGACGCCAACTTCGAGGGCAACATCGCGCGCTGGATCAACCACAGCTGCGACCCGAACTGCGAGGCGGTGATCGAGGAGCACGAGGGCGAGGACCGGCGCAAGGACCGGGTGTTCATCGAGGCGATCCGCGCCATCAGTCCCGGCGAGGAGCTGACCTACGACTACGGCATCACCCTGGACGAGCCGCACACGCCGCGGCTGAAGAAGATCTGGGCCTGCCGCTGCGGGGCGAAGCACTGCACCGGCACCATGCTCAAGCCGAAGCGCCGCCGGCGCGGAAGCTGAAGGATGCCGGAACGGGCCGGAAGGTTGCGGCGCGGCCCCATGACTGACGACAGGCGCGTGCGCCGGTGCGGGCGGGCACCCTGCGCGCGGTGACGGCGACTCCCATCGCCGGGGCTCCTTCCCCATGCGCCATTCCGCCCTGCCGGCCTTGCTGGCCCTGTTCGCATCGCCCGTGCTTGCGGTCGAGATCGACGGCCGCATCGATCCCGCCGAATGGGAGGGCGCGCGCCACATCACCGATTTCCGCTCGGTGCAGCCGCTCACGCGCGAGCCGGCGCCGTACCCGACCGAAGCCTGGGTCAAGGCCACCGAGGACGGCCTGGCGATCGCGTTCCGCAACCTGCAGCCGGCGCACGTGCCGCGCACCCGCCAGCGCGCGCAGCGCGACCAGGGCGGGCCGGTGGACCGGGTCAACGTGTACGTGGACTTCGATGGCGACGGCCGCACCGGCTACAACTTCACCCTGCTGCTGTCCGACAGCATCAATGACGGCACCATCACCAACGAGAACCAGTTCAACGACGACTGGGACGGCGACTGGCGCCATGCCGTGAGCGAGGACGAGGCCGGCTGGTCGGCCGAGATCCTGCTGCCCTGGCACATCGCGCCGATGCAGAAGAGCGCGGGCGACACGCGCACGATCGGGCTGTCGCTCGACCGCGTGGTCGGCGCCACCGGCGAGCGCATGGCCTGGCCGGCGGTGACCTTCGTCGAGCAGCGGTTCCTGACCCGCCTGGAGCGGATCGAGGTGCCGCAGTACCGCCAGTCGCTGCTGGCGGTCACGCCGTATGTGGTGGGCCTGTACGACACCATCGCCGCCCGGGCGGACTTCGATGCCGGCCTGGACCTGTTCTGGAAGCCCAGCGGCCAGTTCCAGCTCAGCGCCACGCTCAACCCCGACTTCGGCCAGGTCGAGAGCGACGAGCTGGTGGTGAACTTCAGCGCCACCGAGACCTTCTTCAGCGACAAGCGCCCGTTCTTCACCGAGAATCAGGGCTTCTTCGACGTCCCGTTCGGTGGCCTGGGCAACGCCAACCGGCTGCTGTACACCCGGCGCGTGGGCAGTCGCGCCGACGATGGCAACGGCGCCGGCGACGTCACCGCGGCGGTCAAGCTCAACGGCAGCGTGGGCGCGTTCAACTACGGCGTGTTCGCCGCCAGCGAGGGTGACGACGTCGGCCGCGATTTCTACGCGGTGCGCGGCACCCGCGACTTCGACGGCCACGGCGTGGGCGCGATGGTGACGCGCGTGGAACGGCCGTTCCTCGACCGCGAGGCGACGGTGTACGAAGCCGACCATCGCTGGTCGCGCGGGAAGTGGAACGTGCGCACCACGCTGGTGGCCTCGTCGGTCGAGCAGGGCGGGCGGACGCTGGACGACAGCGGCGCGCAGGTCCGTGTGGACCACGAGATCGGCGACGGTTGGCGCCAGCAACTGTACGTGTTGCATACGGGCGGGGCGCTGCAGCTCAACGACTTCGGCTTCCTCGAGCGCAACAACCTCAACTACGGCCGGTACGAACTGGCGCGGCGCCTGACCGCGCTGCCCGAATCCTCGCCCTACCGCTCGCACGAGGTGCGTGTGGCGACCTCGCGGCGGGTCAACGACGACGGCGTCCATCTGTTCGATGCCTGGGCCATGAGCCGCTACAGCGAGCGCAAGGACGGCGGCAACCAGTTCATGGAGGTCGTCGGCATGAGCGACGGGCGCGACGACCTGATCCTGCGCGGCAACGGCGTCGTGAAGATGCCGGCCAGGTTGTTCGCGTTCGCCGAGCGCTACCGGCCGCGCCAGGAGGGCGGGCGCTGGGAGCTGTACGGGCATCTGCGTTATGCCGCAGAGGGACTCGGCGGGGTGGACGAGGGCGCGGTGACGGTCAATTTCCAGCCGACCTACCATGTCAGCGACGGCCTGCGCGTGTCCGCCGGCGTGCGCTACACCCGGAACCCCGACTGGCTGCTGTGGCGCGGCGGCAACCTGCTGGGCACGTTCGATGCGGACCTGGTGTTCTTCGACGCGGGCATGACCTGGCTGATCGACAGCCGGCAGGATCTGCGCGTGCGGCTGGAGGCGATCGGCGTGGAGGCGCGCGCGGAACGGGCCTGGCGGGTGCAGCCGGACGGCACGCCGCTGGCGGTGAACGAGGCCATCCCGAACTTCTCCCTGCACAACCTCGGCTTCCAGGTGCGCTACCGCTACGAACTGGCGCCGTTGTCGTACCTGTACATCGCCTACGTGCGCGGCGGGTCGCTGTTCGCCGAGAACTTCGGCGCGCAGCCCGGCATGGGCGAGGTGCTGCGCGATGCGTTCGACCTGCGCGACAGCGAGCAGCTGCTGGTGAAGCTGTCCTACCGCTTCGAGATCTGAGCCCGGGTCAGGACGCCGGCCGCAGGCTGGCCGAGGCGATGCGCCAGGCGCGCGGTTCGGCGCCGGCGCCGTCGGCCGGCATGTGCCGCAGCAGGTAGCGGCCGCGGTAGTGGCGCGTGCTGCCATCGCGGTACTCGACCAGCACCTCGACCGGGATCTCGACGAACGGCGCGCCGACCGCGCCCGCCGCGGCCGCGGGCGCGCCGGGCTGGGCCTGCACGCGCACCGCGTCGGCCAGGCCGCCGGCGAACTCGGGCGGGGCCGCGGCATCGCCGCCGCCGGCCCACAGCGCGGCGGCCTGGGCGAAATCGCCGCGACCGATGCGGGCGTAGTACTCCTGCAGCAGCGCGAGCGCCTCGTCCGTGGATGGTGTGGTGGCCGGGCCGGGTTCGGTGCCTGCCTCCGCATCTCCTGCCTCCGGCAGGCCGGCGCCGTCCTCCGCCGTGACGGCTTCCGGCGTCAGCGTCGCGTCGGCGGGTACGCCGGGAGTGCGCGCCGGCGGCATGCCGGTGACCGAGCCGCGCGGCCGCTCGGGGCGCGGCAGTGCCTCGACGCGGCCTGCGGCCGCTGGCGCTCCGGCATCGTCCCGGGCTTCGTCGCCGCCACAACCGGTCAGCGCCGCGAGCAGACAGGCTCCCCACCACCAACCACGCATGCGTCGTCCTCTCATTGATCCAGATGCAGGGTGACCACACCGTCGCCGATCGCGATGCGGCCGATGCGCCGCTGTGCAAGGCGCGCGAGCAGACCGTCGTCCAGCGTGTGCACCGGCTCCTCGCGCGCATGGCGCGCCAGCCAGCGGTTGACCGCCTCGCGCACCCGGTCGTTCATGCGCCCGCCGAGCGCGTCCACCCGCACGTCCCGCAGCTCGGGGGCGTCCAGGTGCAGGCCGCGCGTGGCGGGGTCGTAGCGCAGGGCGCTGTCGAGCGTGAAATAACCGGCCGGCACGCGCGGGTCGCGGCCGAGCCCGCCGATGCCGATGTCGAACTCGAGCCGCAGCCGCTGGCTGCCGGGCGGGATGCTCAGGCGCGGGTTGCGCAGGCTGAGCGTGACCAGGCCGCCGAGCGTGTCGAATTCGCGCGGGTAGCGGCGATCCAGCGAGGCCTGCAGTTGCGGCACGGTGAACACCACGCGGTCGGCGAACAGCGCGCCGGCGGGGCCGGTGCTGGCGCAGGCGGCGAGCGCGGCGGCCAGCAGCAGCGCCACGAGCAGGCGCACACGGACCTGCAGGGACGGCGGATGGGACATGCGGTGTCTCCGGGCGGCTCGCGCGCACCTTACTCCGCACCGGGTCGGGGACGCCACGCCGCGCGTTCCGGAAACGAAAACGGCGCGCCGCATCGCGACGCGCCGTTCGCCGGTGGCGGCGCTGCGGCCGCGACCGTTCGTCGGATCAGGCCGTGGCCGCGTCCTTGAGCTTCTTCAGCGGACGCACCTTGACCTTCACGGTGGCGGGCTTGGCGGCGAACCAGACCTCTTCCTTCGTGAACGGGTTGATGCCCTTGCGGCGCGGCTTGGCCGGCACGTTCACCGCAGTGATCTTGAGCAGGCCCGGCAGGGTGAAGGTGCCCGCGCCCTTCTTGCCGATGGAGGCGTGCACCGCGCCTTCCAGCGAGGCCAGCACGGCGCGCACGTCGCGCGCGGCCACGCCGCTGTGCTCGGCGATGTGGGCGACCAGCCCGGACTTGCTCAGGGCCTCCTTGATCGGCTTCGGAGCGGCCGGCTTGGCGGCCTTCGACGCGGCTTTCTTGGCAGGGGCTTTCTTCTTCGCCATGTTGGTTCCGTTCGGTAGGTAATCGGTGGATGGAGTGCCTGGAGATCCCCCTCGGCAAGGCGGAATGTAGGACAGTCCTTTGCTGCCGCCAAGTCCCCGCAGGGCTTTTTTTGCAGGGTTTTTTCGCCCTGCGGGGGCTGTCCGGCCCGGGTGCCCGGTTCCGTTGCGGGTTCAATCCTCCTCGGGGCGGGGCTTGTAGGCCTCCACCAGGCGCTGCTGCACCGGCGCCGGCACCGGCTCGTAATGGCTGAAATCCAGCGCGTAACGGCCGCGGCCGGCGGTCATCGCCTTGAGCTCGGCCGCATAGCCTTCCAGCTCGGACAGTGGCACCTGGGCGCGGACCGAGACCTCGCCGCTGCGCAGCGAATCGGTGCCGTTGATGCGCGCGCGCTTGGACGAGAGGCTGCCGGTGATGTCGCCCATGTACTGTTCGGGCGCGGTCACCTCCAGGTCCACGATCGGCTCGAGCACCTGCGGCCGGGCCTTGGCGATGGCGTCGAGGAAGGCCTTCTTGCCGGCGGTGACGAACGCCACCTCCTTGCTGTCCACGGGGTGCGACTTGCCGTCGTACACGATCACCCGCACGTCCTGCAGCGGGTAGCCGGCGATCGCGCCGGAGGCCAGCACCTGGCGCACGCCCTTCTCGACCGCGGGCATGAACTGGCCGGGGATGGTGCCGCCCTTGACCTCGTCCACGAACTCGAAGCCGCCCCCGCGCGGCAGCGGCTCGATGCGCAGGAACACCTCGCCGAACTGGCCCGCGCCGCCGGTCTGCTTCTTGTGCCGGTGGTGGCCCTCGGCCCTGGCGCTCACCGTCTCGCGGTAGGCGATGCGCGGCGGGCGGGTCTTCACTTCCACGCCGTAGCGGTCCTTCAGCCGCGCCAGCATCACCCGCAGGTGCAGGTCGGACAGGCCGCGGATCACCAGCTCGTTGAGTTCGGCGTTGTGCTCGACCGCGAACGCCGGGTCCTCCTCGGCGAGCTTGTGCAGCGCCACCGACAGTTTCTGCTCCTGGCCCTTGTGCGCGGCCTCCACCGCCAGCCCGAACATGGGCTTCGGGAAGTCCAGCGGAGCGAGGTGGATGTGGTCCTCGTCGTGCGAGTCGTGCAGCACGGCGTCGAAATGCAGCTCGTCCACCTTGGCCACCGCGGCGATGTCGCCGGGGATCGCACGCTCGATCTCGACGTGGTCCTTGCCCTTGAGCTTGAACAGGTGACCGACCTTGAACGGCTTGCGGCCGTCGTCCACGAACAGCTGCGTGTCGCGCTTCACCGTGCCCTGGTACACGCGGAAGATGCCGAGCTTGCCGACGAAGGGGTCGTTGACGATCTTGAACACGTCGGCGATCACGTGCGCGTCCGGGTCCGGGCGGGCCACGATCGGCGCGGCGTCGGGGCCGGTGCCGCGCACGAACGGCGGCGGGTTGGCCTCGCCCGGGTGCGGGAACAGGCGCTCGGCGATGTCGAGCAGCTCCTTCACCCCGACCCCGGTGCGGGCCGAGACGAAGCACACCGGCACCAGGTGGCCCTCGCGCAGGCACTGTTCGAAGGCATCGTGCAGTTCCTGCCCGGACAGGCCCTCCTCGCCGACCTCGAGGAAGTGGTCCATCACCTGTTCGTTGATCTCCACCACCTGGTCGATGATGCGCTGGTGCCAGTCGGCGACCGGGCCCAGGTCGGACTCGCCGCCGGCGTTGCCGAAGCAGTCCACCACCGCCTTGCCGCCGTTCGCCGGCAGGTTCAGCGGCAGCACCTCGGGGCCGAACGCCTCGCGCAGGTCCTGCAGCACGCGCGCGCAGTCGGCGTCGGCGTGGTCCATCTTGTTGACCACGACCACCCGGCACAGGTTGCGCGCCCTGGCGTACTCCATCATCCGGCGCGTGCCGTATTCGACGCCGGTGTCGGCGTCCACGACGATGGCGACGGTCTCGACCGCGGCCAGGGCGGAGAGGGTGGGGCCGCGGAAATCCGGATAGCCGGGGGTGTCGATCAGGTTGACGTGGATGCCGGCGTGGTCGGTGCTGGCGATGGCGATGTCGATCGAGTGGCCGCGTTCCTTCTCGATCGGGTCGAAGTCGGACACGGTGTTGCCGCGTTCGACGGTGCCTGCCGTCTGGATCGCGCCGCCGGCATGCAGCAGGGCTTCGAACAGGGTGGTTTTGCCGGCGCCGGGGTGGCCTGCCAGGGCCACGTTGCGGATCTGTTCTGTGCTGTAGGACATGAGGCCGTGACTCCCGTGGTTGAACAGTCCGGCCGGGGAACGACCGGGCTCCTGCGAAGGGAAACGCACGTGCCGTCATGGCTGTCCGCGACGGAAGCGCTGCCGTCCGAGCGCGCGCTCGGCGGGCGGTCATGGCGGTGGCCGGCGCCGGGCGCCGGAGCGGCAAGCCTCCCGCAGCGGCCGGGGCGGGTCAAGCCGGCCCGCACACGGTGCGTGCACGCATGCGGCGTAGGCTGTGCCTCCCACCGATACGACAGGAGTCCCGCCATGGCCATCACCCGTCACGCCACCGCCCGCTGGGAAGGCGACCTGCGCAGCGGCCAGGGCCGTCTGGCCACGCCGCAGAGCGGCCTGCTCGACGGCACCCGCTACGGCTTCAACAGCCGTTTCGGTGAGGAGAAGGGCACGAATCCGGAGGAACTGATCGCAGCCGCGCATGCCGGCTGCTTCGCGATGGCGCTGTCGGCCAAGCTGACCGAGGCCGGGCATCCGCCACAGGCGGTGGATGCGCGTGCCGAGGTGACCCTGTCCATGGACGGCGGCCCACACCTGAGCGGCATCCGGCTGACGGTGCAGGCGCGCGTACCGGGCATCGAGGCCGCGCGCTTCCGGGAGCTTGCCGAGGACGCCAAGCGCAACTGCCCGATCTCGAAGGCGCTGGCGGCGGTGCCGGTCACGCTCGAGGCGACGTTGCTCGAATGAGCCGGAGGCCCGGGCCGGGGCGCTCACGCTGTCGCCGCGCTTAACGTGTCCGCGACGACCGGCAGGGTTCAGCCCGGTTTAATTCCGCCGCGCCGAGGATGCGCCTGCGCCATCCCGGCGCGCTGGAGCCCGCCATGAAGCGTCTGTCCGCCACCGTGCTCGCCCTGGGCCTGGCTGCCGCAGGGGCGGCGTCCGCGCAGGATTACTACGGCTACGATCCCTACGGCCGCGACGACGGCAGCGCCCGGGTGTATCCGGATCGCGACGGCCGGCGCAGCGGCGCAATCTACGACTACGCGCGCGTGGTGCGCGTGGATCCGGTGATCGATTCCCGTTACGGCTATGGCACCTCCGGCCAGCGCTGCTACTACCGCGATGCCACCTATGCCGACGGCTACGGCCGCGATCCGTATGACGGCGACGGCGATTACGGCCGCGATCCCTACGGCCGCGACGGTTACTACGACCCGTACACCGGCCAGCGCCGCCATGGCACCGAGGCCGGGCGCACGATGGCGACCGTGCTCGGCGGCATCGCCGGCGCGGTGCTCGGCAGCAAGATCGGCGACGGCAGCGGCGCCACCGCCGCAACCGCGGTCGGGGCGATGGTCGGCGGCATGGCCGGGCAGAAGATCTACGAGCAGGCGCAGCGCGAGCGTTACCGCACCGGCACGGTGCGGGTGTGCGAACCGGTGCGCGCCGACGGCTACGGCCGCTACCCGGTCAACGACGGGCGCGTGGTCGGTTACGACGTGACCTACGAATACGCCGGGCGCCGCTTCACCACCCGCACCGACTACCACCCGGGCGACCGGATCCGGGTGCGGGTGGAGGTGATTCCAGAGTGAGTCCCGCGATCGCGGGGAGGCGCGCGAAGGGGCCGGCGACGGCCCCTTCGCCGTTGCGGGCTACCAGTCCAGCTGCCCGCGCACGATCGGGCGCACGCGTCCGCCCGACCACACCTCGCCCTCGGCGTCCACGTGCAGGTGCAGGCGCGCGTCGAAGCCGACCTCGCGCCCCTGGCTGACCACGTAGCGGCCGTCGCGGCCGGGCAGGGCGCGGTTCTCGTGCAGCCAGGCGGCGAGGGTGGCGTTGGCGGCGCCGGAGGCGGCGTCCTCGAACCGCGCCGGCGCGCCGACGAAGGCGCGCACCGCCAGGTCGTAGTCGCGGCCCGGGTCGGCGCGTGCGAACACGCACAGGCCCATGCTCGCGGTCGCCTCGGCCAGGGCCGCGACCGCGTTCCAGTCCGGGGCGACGGCGCGCAGGCCGGCCTCGTCGCGCAGCTCCACCAGCCACCAGCGGCGGCCGCCGTCCACCAGCGCCGGCGGCAGGGCGCCGAGCGGCAGGCCGGCGAGCGCCGCGCGCAGGCGCGCATCGTCGGCGCGGGCGACGTCCACCACCCGCGCCCGCGGCGTGCGCACCGCGATCGTGCGCGCCGCGCCCTCGCCCTCCACCCGCAGCGGCAGCAGCCCGGCCACACCCTCCTGCCACAGCAGGCCCGCGCGCGGCTGCGCCAGCCCGGCTTCCAGCACCGCGAACGCGGTGCCCACGCTCGGGTGGCCGGCGAAGGGCACCTCGCGGCGCGGGCTGAACATGCGGATCCCGTAGCTGGCCTGCGCCGAGGCGGGCGGGAACACGAAGGTGGTTTCCGGCAGCCGGGTCCAGCGCGCGATGGCCTGCATCGTGGCCTCGTCCAGGCCCGCGCCGTCGAGCACCACCGCCAGCGGATTGCCCGCCCCCGGCCAGTCGGCGAAGACGTCGAGCTGGATATAACGACGCGGCATCATGCGCTGGGCTCCGGGCAGGCCTTCCGCCTGCGGCGTTCGATTTAGAATCGCGGGCTCGCGCCCGTCGGGCGCGGAAAGACGAATTCTAGGCCCCGGCCCGCGGCCGGGCACATCACGCTTCCTCATCAGCTCCGGAGCATTCGTGGCGACGCAGGCGCAGCGTTGGGTCGTGCTCAAGTTCGGCGGCACCTCGGTGTCGCGCCGCAACCGCTGGGACACCATCGGGGCGCTCGCCGCCAAACGCCGGCAGGAGGAGGACGCGCGCGTGCTGGTCGTGGTCTCGGCCCTGTCCGGGGTCACCAACGAGCTGCAGGCGATCGCCGACGGGCGCGAGGTCGAGACGCGGATCGCGGCGCTGGCGGCGCGGCACCGCGCGTTCTGCGCCGAGCTGGACCTGGATCCGGAGGCGGTGCTGGGCCCGCGCCTGGCCGCGCTGGAGGCGCTGGGCCGCGATCCGCGCGCGGTCGCGCGCCCGCTCGACTGGCAGGCCGAGGTGCTGGCCCAGGGCGAGCTGCTGTCGTCCACGCTCGGCTGCGCCTACCTGCGCGCGCAGGGCCTGGACATCGGCTGGTGCGACGCGCGCGACTGGCTGCAGGCGGTGACGCTGCCGAACGCCAGCGCCTGGGCGCAGCGGCTGTCGGTGAACTGCCGGCACGAGCGCGATCCCGGTTTCGTCGAGCGCTTCTCGGCGCAGCCCGCGCCGGTGCTGATCACCCAGGGCTTCATCGCCCGCCACGCCGACGGCGGCACCGCGATCCTCGGCCGCGGCGGCTCCGACACTTCCGCCGCGTACTTCGGCGCGCTGCTGCAGGCGCTGCGGGTGGAGATCTGGACCGACGTGCCGGGCATGTTCAGCGCCAATCCGCGCGAGGTGCCCGACGCGCGCCTGCTCACCCGCCTGGACTACGCCGAGGCGCAGGAGATCGCCACCACCGGCGCCAAGGTGTTGCATCCGCGTTCGATCGCGCCGTGCCGCGATGCCGGCGTGCCGATGGCGATCCTCGACACCGAGCGCTTCGACCTGCCCGGCACGCGCATCGACGCCGCGGCCGCGACCGTGCCCGGCGTCAAGGCGATCAGCCGCCGCAACGGCATCGTGCTGGTGTCCATGGAGACCATCGGCATGTGGCAGCAGGTCGGCTTCCTCGCCGACGTGTTCGAGCGCTTCAAGCGCCACGGCCTGTCGGTGGACCTGATCGGCTCGTCGGAGACCAACGTCACCGTCTCGCTCGACCCCAGCGAGAACCTGGTCACCACCAACGTGCTGGAGGCGCTCAGCGCCGACCTGGCCGAGGTGTGCCGGGTCAAGGTGATCGCGCCGTGCGCGGCGATCACCCTGGTCGGGCGCGGCATGCGCTCGCTGCTGCACCGCCTGTCCGACATCTGGGCGACCTTCGGCCAGGAGCGCGTGCACCTGATCTCGCAGTCGTCGAACGACCTCAACCTGACCTTCGTGATTGACGAGGCCGACGCCGACGGGCTGCTGGCGCACCTGCACGCCGAGCTGATCCGCTCGCGGGCGATGCCGGTGCGCGACGCCACCGTGTTCGGCCCGAGCTGGCACGAGATCGCGCACGGCGCCACGCCGCGCGCGCCGGCCTGGTGGCGCGCGCGGCGCGAGGCGCTGCTGGCGCTGGCGCGCAACGGCACCCCGCGCTACGTGTACGACCTGGCCACCGTGCGCGAGCGCGCGCGGGCGCTGCGCGATTCGGACGCGGTGGACCGCTGCTACTACGCGCTCAAGGCCAACCCGCACCCGGCGATCCTGCGCGCGCTGGTGGAGGAGGGCTTCGGCCTGGAGTGCGTGTCGCTGGCCGAGGTCGAGCACGTGTTCGCCGCCGTGCCCGGGCTGGACCCGGCGCGCGTGCTGTTCACCCCCAGCTTCGCCCCGCGCCGCGAGTACGAGGCCGCGTTCGCGCGCGGCGTCACCGTGACCCTCGACAACCTCGAGGCGCTGCAGCGCTGGCCGGCGCTGTTCCGCGGCCGCGCGCTGTGGCTGCGCCTCGACCTCGGCCACGGCGAGGGCCACCACGAGAAGGTCCGCACCGGTGGCATCGCCGCCAAGTTCGGCCTGCCGATGACCCGGTTCGACGCGTTCCTGGAGCAGGCACGCCGGCTCGACGTGCGCATCGGCGGCCTGCACGCGCACCTGGGCAGCGGAATCGAGGATCCGGGCCACTGGCGCGGCGTGTACGCGCACCTGGCCGGCCTGGCCGACAGCGTGGGCACGGTCGAGACCATTGACATCGGCGGCGGCCTGCCGATCCCGTACGCGCCGGAGGCGCCGGAGTTCGACCTGGTGCAGTGGCGGCAGGGGCTGGCCGAGATCAAGGCGGCGTACCCGCGCTACCGGCTGGCGATCGAACCCGGCCGCTACCTGGTGGCCGAGAGCGGCGTGCTGCTGCTCACGGCCACGCAGACGGTGGAAAAGGACGGCGTGCGCCGGGTGGGCTGCGATGCGGGCATGAACGCGCTGATGCGCCCGGCGCTGTACGAGGCCTACCACGGCATCTTCAACCTGAGCCGGCTGGACGATGCCGACACCGTCGCCTGCGACGTGGTCGGCCCGATCTGCGAGAGCAGCGACGTGCTCGGCCGCGACCGGCCGCTGCCGCGCGCCACCGCCGAGGGCGACACGATCCTGGTCGCCGACGCCGGCGCCTACGGCATGGCCATGGCCAATACCTACAACCTGCGTCCGCTGCCGGCGGAGGACATCATCGAATGAGCGAGTGGGAGTTCCGGCGCGACCAGATCCGCGCGTTCCGTTTCGTGCGCTGCACGTTCGACGCCGCCAGCGGCGTGGCGCAACTGGTGTACGCCTTCGACGACGGCCCGGAGCTGGTCGAGACCGTCACCGTGCCCGGCGCGCCGTTCCGGCTGGACGCCGTGCGCGCGGAGGCGGTGGAACGCGCGCTGCGGCTGCTGCACCTGATCGCGGGGGTGAGCTATTACAAGGCGGCGGTGCCGGAGGAGATCCGGATCGAGTCCTGCGACATCGACGCGGACACCGCGGCGCTGCTGGAGACGGTGTACGTCAACGGCCTGGGCGAGTTCGCCTACCGCAACGGGCTGGACCTGCACGGGCGGATCCGGTTCCCGCATGCCCCGTCCCCGGCCCGGGCCGCGCCGGCGCTCGGCCTGCGCGGCCACGCCCTGGTCGCGATCGGCGGCGGCAAGGACTCGCTGGTGACGATCGAGGCGCTGCGCGCGGCCGGCGTGCCGCAGACGGTCGTCTGGATCGGCGGTTCGCAGCTGATCCGCGCCTGCGCCGAGCGCACCGGCCTGGCCACGCTCAACATCGGCCGCCAGCTCGCGCCGCAGCTGTTCGACTACAACCGCCAGGGCGCCTGGAACGGGCACATCCCGGTGACCGCGGTCAATTCCGCGATCCTGGTGCTGGCCGCGCTGCTGCACGGTTTCGACCAGGTGGTGTTCTCGAACGAACGCTCGGCCAGCTACGGCTCGCTGATCCCCGGCACCGGCGAGGTCAACCACCAGTGGTCCAAGGGCTGGGCGTTCGAACGCGCCTTCGGCGAGCACGTGCAGGCGCGCGTCGCCGCCGACCTGCGGTACTACTCGCTGCTGCGCCCCCTGAGCGAGCTGGCGGTCGCGCGGCAGTTCGCGAAGACCGACCGCTACGACGCGCACTTCTCCAGCTGCAACCGCAACTTCCACATCCTCGGCGAGCGCCCGGCCAGCCGCTGGTGCGGGGTGTGCCCGAAGTGCCACTTCGTGTTCCTGGCGCTGGCGCCGTTCATGTCCAAGCCGCGCCTGACCGGGATCTTCGGCCGCAACCTGCTCGACGACCCGGCCCAGACCGCCGGTTACGACGCGCTGCTGGAATACCGCGACCACAAGCCGTTCGAATGCGTCGGCGAGGGGCGCGAGTCGCGCGCGGCGATGGCGGCGCTGACCGTGCGGCCGGAATGGCGCGAGGACGCGCTGGTCGAGCGCTTCGCGCGCGAGATCCTGCCGCAGCTCGACGCGGACGAACTGCGCCTGGAACCGCTGCTCGCGCTGGACGGCGAGCACCGGGTGCCGGCGGCGCTGTGGGAGCGGGTGCGTGCGCATTTCGCAGCTTGAGGGCCGGCGCGTCGCGCTGTGGGGCTGGGGCCGCGAGGGCCGCGCCGCCTACCACGCGCTGCGCGCGCGTCTGCCGGCGCAGGCGCTGACCCTGTTCTGCAACGACGCCGAGGCCGCGGAAGCGCGCGCGCTGGGCGATGCGCGGCTCGCGCTGGAGACGCAGGCCGATGCCGCGCGGCTGGCCGCGTTCGAGGTCGTGGTCAAGTCGCCGGGGATCAGCCCGTACCGGCCCGAGGCGCAGGCCGCGGCCGCGCGCGGCACCCGCTTCCTCGGCGGCACCGCGCTGTGGTTCGCCGAGCACGGCGGCGCCGACGGCATCGCCGCGCGCACCCTGTGCGTGACCGGCACCAAGGGCAAGAGCACCACCACCGCGCTGCTCGCGCACCTGCTGCGCGCGGCCGGGCACCGCACCGCGCTCGCCGGCAACATCGGCCTGCCGCTGCTGGAGGTGCTCGCCCCGCAGCCCGCGCCGGAGTACTGGGCGATCGAGCTGTCGAGCTACCAGACCGGCGACGTGGCCGACAGCGGCGTGCGGCCGGACATCGCCGCGGTCCTCAACCTGTTCCCGGAACACCTCGACTGGCACGGCTCGCAGGAACGCTACGTCGCCGACAAGCTGCGTTTGGTCACCGACGCGCGTCCGCGCGTGGCCGTGCTCAACGCCGCCGACCCGGTGCTGGCCGCGCTCGACCTGCCCGGCAGCCAGGTGCGCTGGTTCGGCCGCGAGGACGGCTGGCACCTGCGCGGCGACGTGCTGCACCGCGGCGACGAGCCGGTGCTCGACACCGCGCCGCTGCCGCTGCCCGGCCGCCACAACCGCGGCAACCTGTGCGCGGTGCTGACGGTGCTGGAGGCGGCCGGGCTGGACGCGCGCGCGCTGGCGCCGCACGCGGCCACGTTCCGGCCGCTGCCGCACCGGCTGCAGACGCTCGGGGTCCGCGACGGCCTCACCTATGTCAACGACTCGATCAGCACCACGCCGCACGCGAGCCTGGCTGCGCTCGACTGCTTCCGCGGCCGGCGCGTGGCGCTGCTGGTGGGCGGCCACGACCGCGGCCTGCCCTGGGACGGTTTCGCCGAGGCGATGCGTCGGCACGCCCCGCACGCGATCGTGACCATGGGCCAGAACGGTCCGCGCATCCATGCGCTGCTCGAACCGCTGGCGCGCGAGTGCGGCTTCGTGCTGGCCGCCGCGGACGATCTCGCCCAGGCGTTGCGGGCGGCGCGCGCCGCGCTCGGCGGCGAGGGCGGGGTGGTGCTGCTCTCGCCTGGCGCGCCGAGTTTCGGTCCCTACCGCGACTACGTCGCCCGCGGCCGCCACTTCGCCGAGTTGGCCGGGTTCGATCCGGACGCCATCAGCGCGATCCCGGGCCTGGGGATTGCTTGAACGGGGCGGCCTGCCTACGCTGACCGGCGTTCGTTCCGCAGGAAATCGCCATGTGGCAAGTGTTCGTCCCCTTGCTGGCCATCGTGCTCGCAATCGCCCCGTCAGGAGCCCGTGCACAGGCTGCCAAGGTTGCGCCGGTCGAGTTCACGCGCGGCGATGACGAGCTGCGCATCGAGGTGACCGACCTCTCGCCGCGCTTCCTGGATTTCCATGCGGCGGCGAGCGCGCCCGGCGTGGACGACGAACGGCGCTGGCAGCTCTGGCAGGAACGCTACGGTTTCGCGGCGGTGCCGCCGACGGCGGAAGGGCAGCAGATGGCGCGTCGCCTGCTGGAGCAGGCCTGGCCGCGTTACGGCGAGGCGTTGCCGATCGTGCGCCAGGGAGCGGCGGCGATGCGTCCCGACCCGCTGGAGACGCTGCGCGCCGTCGCCGCGGTGCTGCAACCCGACAAGCCGGTGCACGTGCGCGTCATCGCCTATGTCGGTGCCTTCGACGGCAACGCCTTCAGCTACGGCCAGGACGGCAAGCCTGTGGTGGCGGTGCCGCTGGAGATGGACGAGCGCCAGCGCGGCGCGATCCTTCCGCACGAGATGACGCATGCCGTGCACATCGTCACCGCGGGGCTGTCCGGCGGCTGGGAACGCAGCATCGCGGCCACGCTGATGCAGGAGGGGCTGGCGGTCCACGTCGCGCGGGAAGTGGTGCCGGACCGGGACCTCGCCGAGCTGATCGAGTACACGCCGGGCTGGTGGGCGCAGGTGCAACCGAAACGCCGCGAGATCCTGCGGGGGATCCTGCCTGCACTCGAATCCAGCGACGGCCAGACCGTGTTCCGCTTCACCATGGGCCAGGGTCCCAACGGTTTCGAGCGCGAGGCCTATGCGGCCGGCTGGTGGGTGATCGAGCACCTGCGCGGGAAGGGCATGTCGCTGGCGCAGATCGCGCGCATCCCGGAGGCCGAGATGCCGGCAGTGGTGCGGCGCGCGATCGAGGAAATGCTGGGCGGCGCGGCGTCCGGCTTCAGCGGTCGCGAGTGACCGCGTACCGCGCCAGACCGCGCAGCGCGGCCACGTGCGCGTTTTCCGCAAGGCCCTCGAGCGCGCGCTCGGCGGCTTCGGCGTATGCGAGCGCGCGCCGACGGCTGTAGTCCAGGCCGCCGGTGGCGCGGATCGCGGCGACCACCTCGTCGAGCGCTGCCGCCTCGCCTGCCTCCACGATCTCCCGCAACCGCCGGCGGGTGGTCGCGTCCGAATGCGCGATCGCGTGGATCAGCGGCAGCGTGGCCTTGCCCTCGGCCAGGTCGTCGCCCAGGTTCTTGCCGAGCGCCTCGGCGTCGGCGGCGTAGTCGAGCACGTCGTCGGCGATCTGGAACGCGTAGCCCAGGTGCAGGCCGTAGTCGTGCAGCGCATCGCACACCGCGGCGGGCGCACCGGCGAGCAGCGCGCCCAGGCGGGTGGCGGCGGCGAACAGCACCGCGGTCTTGCGCTCGATCACGCGCAGGTACGCGGCCTCGTCGGTGTCCGGGTTGCGCACGTGCAGCAACTGCAGCACCTCGCCCTCGGCGATCCGGTTGGTGGTGTCGGCCAGGATCCGCATCACCTCCATCCGGTCCAGCTCGACCATCAGCTGGAAGCTGCGCGAGTACAGGAAATCGCCGACCAGCACGCTGGCCGCGTTGCCGAACACCGCGTTGGCGGTGCGGCGGCCGCGGCGCAGGTCGGACTCGTCCACCACGTCGTCGTGCAGCAGGGTGGCGGTGTGGATGAACTCGATCACCGCCGCGAGCTGGTGCGCATCCGGGCCGCGGTGGCCGAGGGCGCCGGCCGCGAGCAGCAGCAGCATCGGCCGCAGGCGCTTGCCGCCGGCGCCGACGATGTACTCGGCGACCTGGTTGACCAGGACCACGTCGGAGGCCAGCCGGCGCCGGATCAGCGCGTCCACCGCCGCCATGTCCTCCGCGGTCAGCGCCTGGATGGCGCGGAGGTCGGCGGCGGGGCGGGCGGTGAGTGTGTGCATGGCGGGGGCGGCGCGGCGGAGCGCGTGATTATCGCGTGATTTCATGGGGGTGTCCGCCGCCCCCCGGATTTCTCCGACGCCGCGCGGCGGCGTCCGCCGATCGCCCGCCGCCCCCGGGCTATACTGCAATCCACTGCGCCCAGTTCCGGGCGTTCGCATCCGAAGGACACTTCCCATGGCCCGTGGCGTCAACAAGGTCATCCTGGTCGGCAATCTCGGCAACGATCCCGACATGAAGTACACCCAGGGCGGGATGGCCATCTGCACCCTGAGCGTGGCCACCACCACCGTGCGCAAGGATCGCGACGGCAACACCCAGGAGAAGACCCAGTGGCACCGGGTCAAGCTGTTCGGGCGCCTGGGCGAGATCGCCGGCGAGTACCTGCGCAAGGGGCGTCAGGTCTACATCGAAGGCTCGATCAACTACGACAAGTTCACCGGCCAGGACGGCCAGGAGCGCTTCGTCACCGAGATCATCGCCGACGAGATGCAGATGCTGGGCGGCGGCGAGGGCGGCGGTCGTGCCGAGCCGCGCGAGCGCCCCGCGCGGCCCGCCGCCGCGCCGCGCCGCGAACCGGCCGCGGCACGCCAGGAGTCCGGTGTCGCCGACGACCCGTTCACGGACGACGACATCCCGTTCTGAGCCTCGCCGGCTGGCGCGGCGACAGGCCCACAGGAAACACCGAATGGATCGGACGGTTTGGCTCGTGACCGGCGGTGCCGGTTTCATCGGCGGCAATTTCGTGCTCGAGGCGGTGCGGCGCGGGGTGCGGGTGGTCAACCTCGACGCGCTCACCTACGCCGGCAACCTCGACACCCTCGCCTCGCTCGAGGGCCATCCGGACCACGTGTTCGTGCATGGCGACATCGGCGACCGCGCGCTGGTCGCGCGCCTGCTGGCCGAGCACCGGCCGCAGGCGATCGTCAACTTCGCCGCCGAGAGCCACGTGGACCGCTCGATAGATGGCCCGGCCGCGTTCGTGCAGACCAACGTGGTCGGCACCCTGGCCCTGCTCGAGGCCGCGCGCGACTACTGGAAATCGCTCGAGGGCGCGGCGAAGGACGCGTTCCGCTTCCTGCACGTCTCCACCGACGAGGTGTACGGCTCGCTCGGCGAGACCGGCCGGTTCACCGAGGAGACGCCGTACGCGCCCAACTCCCCGTATTCGGCGTCCAAGGCCGCTTCCGACCATCTGGTGCGCGCCTTCCACCATACCTACGGCCTGCCGACGCTCACCACCAACTGCTCGAACAACTACGGGCCGTACCAGTTCCCGGAAAAGCTCATCCCGCTGATGATCGCCAAGGCGGTGGCCGGCGAACCGCTGCCGGTGTACGGCGACGGCGGCAACGTGCGCGACTGGCTGTACGTGGGCGACCACTGCGCCGCGATCCGGGCCGTGCTCGAGCGCGGCCGGGTGGGCGAGACCTACAACGTCGGCGGCGACGCCGAACGCCGCAACCTCGAGGTGGTGCGTGCGATCTGCGCCCTGCTCGACGCGCGCCGCCCGCGCGCCGACGGTGCCAGCCGCGAGACCCAGATCACCTTCGTCGCCGACCGGCCCGGCCACGACCGGCGCTACGCGATCGACGCCTCCAAGATCAAGCGCGAATTGGGCTGGGCGCCGACCGTGACCTTCGAGGAAGGCCTGGCCCGCACCGTGGACTGGTACCTCGACAACCAGGCGTGGGTGAAGCGCGTGCTGGACGGCAGCTACCGCCTGGAGCGGATCGGGGTGGCGGCATGACGGCGCCACCGGAAAGTCCGCACGGAGCTGTGCGGGCGGTCACGACGGACGCGCGCAAAGGGATCATCCTCGCCGGCGGATCCGGCACCCGCCTGTACCCGATCACCAAGGCGGTCAGCAAGCAGCTGCTGCCGGTGTTCGACAAGCCGATGATCTACTACCCGCTCAGCGTGCTGATGCTGGCGGGCATCCGCGAGGTGCTGGTGATCAACACCCCGCACGAGCAGGCGCTGTTCCGCAACCTGCTCGGCGACGGCGCGCAGTGGGGCATGCGCATCGAGTACGCGGTGCAGCCGAGCCCGGACGGCCTGGCGCAGGCGTTCCTGATCGGCCGCGACTTCCTGGCCGGCGGCCCGAGCTGCCTGGTGCTCGGCGACAACATCTTCTACGGCCATGGCCTGACCGAGCTGCTGCAGCGCGCGAACGCGCGCGAGGCGGGCGCGACCGTGTTCGGCTACTGGGTCAAGGATCCGGAGCGCTACGGCGTGGCCGAGTTCGACGCCGAGGGCCGGGTGGTCGGCCTGGAGGAGAAACCGGCGCAGCCGAAGTCGCACTACGCCGTCACCGGGCTGTACTTCTACGACGGCCGCGCCAGCGACTTCGCCGCCTCGCTCAGGCCCTCGCCGCGCGGCGAGCTGGAGATCACCGACCTCAACCGCTGCTACCTGGCCGAGGGCGCGCTGCACCTGGAGAAGCTCGGCCGCGGCTTCGCCTGGCTCGACACCGGCACCCACGAGTCGCTGGTGGAGGCCTCCAGCTACATCGAGACGATCGAGAAGCGGCAGGGCCTGCGCGTGTGCTGCCCGGAGGAGATCGCCTACGCCAACGGCTGGATCGATGCCGGGCAGCTGGCGGAGCTGGCCCGGCCGCTGGCCAAGAGCGGCTACGGCCAGTACCTGCTGAGCCTGCTCGAGCACGGACGCATCGCATGAAGGTGATCGAGACCGGCCTGCCCGGCTGCCTCGTGATCGAGCCGCAGGTGTTCGAGGACGCGCGCGGGTTCTTCTACGAGTCGTTCAACCTCGACCGGCTCGTCGCGCACGGCCTTGCGCCCGTGTTCGTGCAGGGCAACGTCTCCCGCTCGGCGCGCGGGGTGCTGCGCGGCCTGCACTACCAGTGGCCGAAGCCGCAGGGCAAGTACGTCTCGGTGCTGGAAGGCGAGGTCTGGGACGTGGCGGTGGACGTCCGCCGCGGCTCGCCCACCTTCGGCCGCTGGACCGCGGTGCTGCTCAGCGCGGAGAACCGGCGCCACTTCTGGATCCCGGAAGGCTTCGCCCACGGTTTCGTCACGCTCAGCGAGCGCGCGGTGTTCACCTACCTGTGCACCGCCACCTACGACCCGAAGGCCGACGCCGGCATCCGCTGGAACGACGCGCAGCTGGCGATCGACTGGCCGGTGGCCGAGCCGGTCCTGTCCGACAAGGACGCGCGCGCGCCGTTCCTCGCCGACGTGCCCGCCGAGCGCCTGCCGCTGTACGCGCCATGAGCCCGGCGCGGTTCCTGCTCCTCGGGGCGAACGGCCAGGTCGGCACCGAACTGCGGCGCAGCCTGGCCGCCCTGGGCGAGGTGGTCGCGGCGACCCGCGGCGGCACGCTCGACGGCGCCCCCTGCGAGCGCGCCGACTTCGACCGGCCGGCGGAGCTGCCGGCGCTGGTCGAGCGCGTGGCGCCCACGGTGGTGGTCAACGCCGCGGCCTGGACCGCGGTGGACCGTGCCGAGGACTCGCCCGAGGCCGCGTTCCGCGCCAACGCCGAGGCCCCGGCCGTGCTCGCCGCCGCCTGTGCACGGCGGGGCATCCCGCTCGTGCACTACTCGACCGACTACGTCTTCGACGGCCGCGGCACGCGCCCCTACCGCGAGGACGACCCGACCGCGCCGCTCGGCGTGTACGGCGCCAGCAAGCTCGCCGGCGAGCAGGCGATCCGGGCCAGCGGCTGCCGGCACCTGATCTTCCGCACCGCGTGGGTGTACGCCCACCACGGCCACAACTTCCTGCGCACGATGCTGCGGCTCGGCGCCGAACGCGAGGAGCTGCGCGTGGTCGCCGACCAGGTCGGCACGCCGACCCCGGCCTGGCTGATCGCCGACGTCACCGCCGCGGTCCTGCGCGACGCCCCCGGCGCCTGCGGCCTGTGGCACCTCACTGCGCAAGGGGAGACCAGCTGGCACGGCTTCGCCGAGGCGATCTTCGCCGGCGCGGTGGCACGCGGGCTGCTGCCGCGCGCGCCGCGCGTGATCCCGATCGCGAGCGGTGACTATCCGACCCGCGCCCGGCGCCCGGCGTACTCGCGCCTGGATACCGCGCGTCTGTGCCGGGAGTTCGGCATGGCGCTGCCTGATTGGCGTGAGGGGCTCGAGCAGGTGCTGGCGATGCTGGCGCCGGCGTTAGTCCGCTGAAGATGCGCGGTGTCCGCGCGCGACGTCAGGCCCGGGGCCCGACCAGTCGCCGCAGCACCGGCGTCAGCACGAACATCGCCGCTCCCGCCGCAAGCCCGATCCACATCATCCGCATGAACACGTCGGCGTAGGTGGCGAGCGCCTGCGCGGTGGTGGTGCCGGGGTCGAGCGCGGCCCAGGTGCCGAGGCGGCCGGCGATGATCTCGCCGAAGGCGGAGAACAGGAACCACGCGCCCATCATCATGCCGACCGCGCGCGGGATGGACAGCGTGGTGACGGCGGACAGGCCGATCGGCGAGAGCATCATCTCGCCCAGGCACAGCACGAAATAGGCCAGCACCATCCACCACAGGCTGACCAGGCCGTCCTCGCCGGGGTGCGCGGCGGCGAAGGCGAGCACGCCGAAGGCCAGCCCGCACAGCGCCAGCGCCCAGCCGAACTTGGCCGGATAGCCCGGGTTCCAGCCGCGCCGGTCCAGGCGCGGCCACAGCCAGGCGAACACCGGGCTGAGCGCGATCACGAACAGCGCCCCGAGCGCGGTGGTCTGGCCGGCGGTCCATGCGATGCCGAAGGTGGTGCGGTCCATCACCCGGTCGGCCATCGCCACCCACGGGCCGTAACTCTGCTCGTACAGGCCCCAGAACAGCGCGCTGACCGTGATCAGCACCATCAGCATCAGCATCCGGCCCTTGTCGCGTGCGGACAGGTCCGACAGCATCAGGCGCAGGAACCACAGGTACAGCGCGGCGCCGAGCACCACCGCGACCACCTCGGTCAGCGTGACCTCGTGGCCCCCGGCCAGCGCCGACAGCGGCCCCAGGTCCACGCGCGTCTGCAGCACCTGCCACACCGCGACCGTCAGCAGCAGCCCGCCGAGGTAGATCCACGCCTCGCGCGAGAGGCCGGCCAGCGCCGGCGCGCGCAGCCGTGCGGGATCCGGCGGTTCGGCGTGGCCGAGCAGGTGGCGCTGGCCGAACAGGAACTGCACCAGGCCCAGCGCCATCAGCACGCCGGAAACCGCGAACCCCCAGCCCCAGCCGATGCGTTCGCCGATCCAGGCCACGATCAGCGAGGAGGTGAACGCGCCGACGTTGATGCCCATGTAGAAGATGGTGAACCCGGCGTCGCGGCGTGGATCGTCCTCCGCGTACAGCCGGCCGACGATGGTGGAGATGTTCGGCTTGAGGAAGCCCACGCCCACTGCGATCAGCGCCAGCGAGGCGTACATGACCTGCAACGCGACCGCGTCTTGCGCGCCCGCGCCCTGGACGCCGCTGGCAGGCGCGCCGGTCCAGGCCATGCCGAGCTGGCCCAGCACCAGCAGCGCGCCGCCGTACACCACCGCCTTGCGCATGCCGAGCCAGCGGTCGGCGAGCAGCCCGCCGAGCAGCGGCAGCGCGTAGGCCAGGCCGGCGTAGGTGCCGAGCAGCAGGTAGCCGTCCTCGTCGGCGAACAAATGGTGCTTGGTCAGGTACAGGAACAGCAGCGCCTTCATCCCGTAGAAGGCGAAGCGCTCCCACATCTCGGTCAGGAAGCAGACGTACAGCCCCTTCGGGTGGCCGAGGAATTCGGCCGGCGCGGCGGCGACGGCGGTGGAGGGGGCGGACATGCGCGGCTTCCGGCAGGGACGAGGCCGCGAGTATAGGCACGCGCCGGCGCCCGCCCGCGGCCCGGCCCGCACTGGACGGAGCCGCCGCGCCCGCGTAGCGTGTGCCGGATTTTGGTTCCCCGGAGTCCTTCCTGATGAGGCACGAAGCGGTTCCCCAGCTCACCTTCCGCGCTGTGGCGCTGGCGATCGTGCTCGCCGTGATCCTGGCGGCGGCCAACGCCTACCTCGGCCTGTTCGCGGGCCTGACCATCGCCACCGCGATCCCCGCGGCGGTGGTCTCGATGGGCGTGCTGCGCCTGCTCGGCGGCGGCCACATCCTCGAGAACACGATCGTGCAGACCGGCGCCTCGGCGGCGTCGTCCATCGCGGCCGGGGTGATCTTCACCATCCCGGCGCTGGTCATCCTCGGCTACTGGCAGGACTTCCGGTACTCGTGGGTGCTGGCGATCGCCGGCCTGGGCGGCCTGCTCGGCGTGCTGTTCTCGGTGCCGCTGCGGCGCACGATGATCGTCGAGAACCCGCTGCCGTTCCCCGAGGGCAAGGCGGCGGCGGAAGTGCTCAAGGCCGGCGAGAACCCGGGCCCGGGCCTGAAGATCCTCGGCCTGGCCGCCGGCATCGGCGGGCTGGTGAAGCTGGCGGCCGAGAGCGGCCTGCGCCTGATCCCGGACAACGCCGCAGGCGCGGGCTTCTTCGGCAAGTACCTCGGCTACATGGGCACCAACCTGTCGCCGGCGCTGCTCGGCGTGGGCTACATCGTCGGCCTGAACATCGGCATCGTGGTGCTGTCCGGCAGCATCCTCGCCTACAACATCGCGATCCCGCTCTATCACATGTTCCTCATGGCCGGCGATCCGGACGTCGCCGCGCAGGTCGCGGGCAAGACCGCGGCCGAGGCGGCGGCGATCATCCGCGGCGAGCGCATCCGCTTCCTCGGCGTCGGCGCGATGCTGATCGGCGGCATCTGGACCCTGTTCTCGCTGCGCAAGTCGCTGCTGTCGGGCATCCGCAGCGGCATCGCCGCGGCGCGCAAGAGCGCTGCCGGCGAGGCGGTGGCCGAGACCGAGCGCGACCTGCCGATGAAGTGGATGCTGGTCGCCATGGTGCTGTTCGTGGTGCCGCTGGGCGTGCTGTACCAGGCCATCGTCGGCCAGCTGTGGGTGAGCGTGCCGATGACGGTGATCATGATCGTCGCCGGCTTCCTGTTCGTGTCGGTGTCGGCCTACCTGGCCGGCCTGGTGGGCTCGTCCAACAACCCGGTCTCGGGCATCACCATCGCCACCATCCTGTTCGCCTCCGCGGTGCTGCTGCTCCTGCTCGGCGCGGGCTCGCCGATCGGCGCAGTGGCCGCGATCATGATCGGCGCGGTGGTGTGCTGCGCGGCCGCGGTCGGCGGCGACAACCTGCAGGACCTCAAGACCGGTTACCTCGTCGGCGCCACGCCGTGGAAGCAGCAGCTGATGCTCGGCATCGGCGCGTTCTCGTGCGCGCTGATCATGGCGCCGGTGCTGAACCTGCTCGCCGCCGCCTACGGCATCGGCCCGGCCACGCCCGAGCACCCGAACTCGCTCAACGCGCCGCAGGCCACGCTGATGGCCTCGGTGGCCAAGGGCATGTTCGGCGGCAAGCTGCCGTGGGACATGATCGCCGCCGGCATGGTGATCGGCGCGCTGATCATCGCCGTGGACGAATGGCTGAAGAAGCGCGGCTCGCACTTCCGCGTGCCGGTGCTGGCGGCGGCGATCGGCATCTACCTGCCGCTGGAGCTGATGGTGCCGATCTTCCTCGGCGGCCTGCTGTCGTGGCTGGTGGAACGCAAGCACGGCGTGCACCCGCATGACGAGGTCGAGCGCGACCGCATCCACCGTCCGGGCATCCTGTTCTCGGCCGGCCTGATCACAGGCGAGGCGCTGATGGGCATCGCGATCGCGGTCCCGATCGTGCTGTCCGAGCGCGCCGACGTGCTGGCGCTGCCGGAGGCGTTCCATTTCGGCCAGTGGACCGGCCTGCTGGTGTTGGCCGTGGTCGGCTGGATGCTGTACCGCAGCAGCGTGCGCGCGCACGCCGCGCCCTCCGCTTCCTGACCGCAGGGAGAACGACCGCATGAAGCTGCACGCCTTCGCCCTTGTCCCGTTGCTGGCCGCCGCCGCGTCCGCCGCGGCGGCGCCGCAGGCCGCGCCGCGCGGCCTGCAGCCGCGCGACCTGGCCACGCTCGACCGTTATTCCTCGCCCACGCTCTCCCCGGACGGGCGCCTGCTGGTGTTCGCCCGCCGGGTGGTGGACTTCGACGCCAACAAGGCGTCCACCTCGCTGTGGATCGAGGATCTGTTCGCGCGCGACGCCGCGCCGCCGGTGCGGCTCACCCCGGAAGGCTGGAACGTCAACTCGCCGGCGTTCTCGCCGGACGGCGCCACGGTGTACTTCCTCAGCGCGAAGAACGGTTCGCAGCAGCTGTACGCGATCCCGGCCCGCGGCGGCCAGCCGCGCCAGCTCACCGACCTGCCGCTCGATGTCGGCAGCTACCGGCTCTCGCCCGACGGCAAGCGCGTGGCGCTGAGCCTGGAGGTCTTCCCCGAGTGCGGCGGCGACCTCGGCTGCACCAAGGGCAAGCTCGACGAGCGCGCCGCGCGCAAGAGCAGCGGGGTGTTGTACGAGCGCCTGTTCGTGCGCCATTGGGACACCTGGAGCGACGGCCGCCTGAACCGCGTGTTCGTGCTCGCGCTCGGCGAGGCGCCGGCGAAGGCCGCCACACTGGTGGGCGCGGACGTGGTCGGCGACGTGCCGTCCAAGCCGTTCGGCGACGCTTCCGACTACGCCTGGTCGCCCGACGGCGCCACGCTGGTGCTCAGCGCGCGCAAGGCCGACCGCGAGGAAGCCTGGTCCACCAACTTCGACCTGTACCTGGTCAAGGCCGATGGCACCGGCCCGGCGAAGAACCTGACCGAGGCGAACAAGGCCTGGGACGCCGGCCCGGTGTTCAGCGCCGACGGCAGGACCCTGTACTACCGCGCGATGCGCCGGCCCGGCTTCGAGGCCGACCGCTTCGCGCTGATGGCGATGGACCTGGCCACCGGCGCCAGCCGCGAGCTCGCCCCGCGCTGGGACGCCTCGGCCGACGGCATCACCCTGTCGCCGGACGGGCGCCGCATCTACACCACCGCGCAGGAACTCGGCCGGCATCCGCTGTTCGCGGTGCGGCTCGACGACGGCGAGGTGGAGACGATCGTCGCTGACGGCAGTGTGTCGGCGTTCGCGCTCGCCGGGCCCACGCTCGCGCTGGCGCGCAACACGCTCAGGACCGGCGACGTGATCCACGCCACCTCGCCGGACGGCAAGGCGCCGTTGCGCGCGATCACCCCCAGCGCCGCGGAAATGCTGCCGGACGTGCGGTTCGGCGATTACGAGCAGTTCCGCTTCGTCGGCTGGAACGGCGAGACCGTGCACGGCTACGTGGTCAAGCCGTGGAACTACCGCAAGGGGCGGAAGTATCCGGTCGCGTTCCTGATCCACGGCGGCCCGCAGGGCAGCTTCGGCGACGGCTGGAGCTACCGCTGGAACCCGCAGACCTACGCCGGGCAGGGCTGGGCCGTGGTGATGATCGATTTCCACGGGTCCACCGGCTACGGCCAGGCCTTCACCGACGCGATCTCGCAGCACTGGGGCGACCGTCCGCTCGAGGACCTGCAGAAGGGCTGGGCCGCGGCGCTGGCCAAGTACCCGTTCCTGGACGGCGAGCGGGCCTGCGCGCTCGGCGCCAGCTACGGCGGCTACATGGTCAACTGGATCGCCGGCAACTGGAACGAGCCGTGGAAGTGCCTGGTCAACCACAACGGCGTGTTCGACACCCGTTCGATGGGCCTGGTGACCGAGGAGCTGTGGTTCACCGAATGGGAATTCGGCGGCACCGTGCACGACGTGCCCGAGAACTACGAGCGCTTCAATCCGGCGCGCCACATCCACAAGTGGCGGGTGCCGATGCTGGTGGTCGCCGGGCAGAACGACTTCCGCGTGCCGATCGACCAGAGCCTGTCCACGTTCACCGCGCTGCAACGGCGCGGCATCCCGTCGCAACTGCTGTATTTCCCCGACGAGAACCACTGGGTGCTGAAGCCGCAGAACTCGGTGCTCTGGCACGACACCGTCAACGCCTGGCTGCACCGGTACCTCGGCCAGTGACGGCCCCGCGGGGTGCGCCGCGCGCGCGGCGCACCCTCGTCCGAAGGAGAAAACGATGGCCTCGCCCGAATCCGCCGCGAGCACGGCGCTGATCCAGAACGATGCGGTGGTGCTCGGCCTGCTGGCCGCCACCCTCGGCCTGGTGTTCTGGACCTCCTCGCGTCCGGCCGGCTTCTGGAAGCGGTTCTACACCTACGTCCCGGCGCTGCTGCTGTGCTACCTGCTGCCGGCGATCTACAACAGCCTCGGCCTGATCGACGGCAACGCCTCGGGCCTGTACCCGATGGCGCGCGACTACCTGCTGCCGAGCGCGCTGGTGCTGCTGTGCGTGGCCATAGACCTGGGCGCGATCCTGCGCCTGGGGCCGAAGGCGCTGGCGATGTTCCTCACCGGCACGCTGGGGGTGATGCTCGGCGCGCTGGTGTCGTTCCTGGCGATGGGCGTGATCCATCCCGAGACCGTGGCGGGCGACACCTGGCGCGGCATGACCACGCTCACCGGCAGCTGGATCGGCGGCGGCGCCAACCAGGCGGCGATGAAGGAGGTGTTCGAGGTGGACGCCACCCTGTTCGGCCAGTTCGTCGCGGTGGACGTGCTGGTGGCGAACGTGTGGATGGCGGTGCTGCTGTTCCTGGCCGCGCGCGCCGGCGCCATCGATCGCTGGACCGGCGCCGACACCTCGGCGATCGAGGACCTCAAGCGCCGGATCGAGGCCTACCAGGCCGAACACGCACGCATTCCCTCGCTCACCGACCTGATGGTGATCCTGGCCCTCGGCTTGGGGCTGACCGGGCTGTCGCATTTCCTGGCCGAGCCGCTGGTGGCCTGGATCAAGACCCTGCCGGCGGAGTGGCGGTTGCAGGACTACAGCCTGGATTCGCGCTTCTTCTGGCTGGTGGTGTTCGCCACCACCTTCGGCGTGCTGCTGAGCTTCACCCGGGCGCGGTCGCTGGAAGGCGCCGGCGCGTCGAAGGTCGGCTCGGCCATGCTCTACGTGCTGGTGGCCACGATCGGCATGCACATGGACCTGCGCGCGCTGCTCGACCGGCCGTGGCTGTTCCTGCTCGGGCTGATCTGGATCTCGGTGCACGCCGCGCTGATGCTGGGCGTGGCGCGGCTGATCCGCGCGCCGGTGTTCTTCATGGCGGTGGGCTCGCAGGCCAACATCGGCGGCGCTGCCTCCGCGCCGGTGGTGGCCAGCGCGTTCCATCCGGCGCTGGCGCCGGTGGGCGTGCTGCTGGCGGTGCTGGGCTACGCCCTGGGCACCTATTGCGCCTACCTGACCGGGTTGATGCTGCGCGGGCTGGCCGGATGACCCCTCCCGGCCACGTTGGCCGCAGCAGGGCACACCGAGGGGAAGGCACATGGCCGGCAACACCCCGGGGCCCGCGGGCCCCCGCGGGACGGACCGTCGCAAGGGCGAGCGCCGCAAGGGCGGCGACCGGCGCGACATGATCCGCTTCGAGCCCGGCAAGGGCGACCGCCGCGGCGGCAAGGACCGGCGCAGGCAGAACGGTTGGGACAGCGTCCGTTGAGGGCGTGGCCGGGCCGACGCCGGGCCGGCGCGCCCCACCGATGAACGGAACGCCCCCGCCGGCCGGCGGCAGGCGGCCGGGCGCGGAAGTGCTAGTGTGGTGGCGGCAGCCCGATGCCCTGTCCCTACCCCCGGGGGGGCGGAGATGAAAGACGTCTTCTTCAGGAAACAGCCCGTGCCCTACCGCGGGCCCGACCGGCGCCAGACCCTTGCCGACCGCCGCCAGCAGCCGGACCGGCGCGCCGAGGCGCGTTTCGAGCCCGGCCGCCTGGCCGACCGCCGCAGCGGCGAGGATCGGCGCAAGTCCAGCCACTGGCTCCACGGCCTTGCGGCGGAGCGGGCCGCTCAGCAGCAGCGCGCGCGGCCGCGCCCGTAACGCGCCTGCAGCCGCTCGGCGAAGAACCCCGCGCGATCCATCGGCGCGCGTCCGGGATGGTGCGTGCGCATGTGTGCCAGGTAGGCCTCGTAGTCGGGCACGCCGATCGCCAGGCGCGCGGTGCGCACCGCCGTGCGCCAGAACCGGCGCATGGCCTCAGCGGGCCGGATCGAAGGCCACATAGGGCGTCTCCTGCGCGGTGGGGGCGGCGCTGCGGCGCGCGGCGAGCGCGGCGCGCAGGCCGAAGCACAGCATCAGCAGCAGCACGGCCATGAACACCGCGCACAGCGCGGCGTTGAGCTGGTTGTTGAACACGATCCGCTGCATCTCCGCGAGCGAGGTGGCCGGCGCCAGCACCTCGCCCCGGGCGGCGGCCTCGGCGAAGCGGTGCGCGTTGGCCAGGAAGCCGATCCTCGGATCGTCGTGGAAGATCTTCTGCCAGCCCGCGGTCAGCGTGCACACCAGCAGCCACGCGGTCGGCAGTGCCGGGATCCACAGCCAGCGCTCGCGCTTCATCTTCACCAGCGCCACGCAGCAGAAGATCAGCGCGATTCCGGCCAGCATCTGGTTGGCGATGCCGAACAGCGGCCACAGCGTGTTGATGCCGCCGAGCGGATCCACCACGCCCTGGTACAGGAACCAGCCCCAGCCGCCCACCGCGAGCGCGGTGCAGGCCACGTTCGCGGTCCAGCTCTCGGTGCGGCGGAACGCCGGCCAGGCCACGCCGATCAGGTCCTGGAGCATGAACCGCGCCACGCGCGTGCCGGCGTCGATGGTGGTGAGGATGAACAGCGCCTCGAACAGGATTGCGTAGTGGTACCAGAACGCCATCATCCCGCGCCCGCCGAACACGTCGTTGAGGATCTGCGCCATGCCCACCGCGAGCGTGGGCGCGCCGCCGGTGCGGGACAGGATCGTGGACTCGCCGATGTCCTGCGCGGTGCGGGTCAGCATCTCCGGGGTGACCACGAAGCCCCACTGTGCGATCGCCTGCGCCGCCGATTCCGCGCTGGCGCCGATCGCCGCCGTCGGCGCGTTCATGGCGAAGTACACGCCCGGCTCGAGCACGCAGGCGGCGATCAGCGCCATGATCGCGACGAACGCCTCCATCAGCATCCCGCCGTAGCCGATCGCACGTGCGTGCAGCTCGTTCTCGAGCATCTTCGGCGTGGTGCCGGAGCTCACCAGCGAGTGGAAGCCGGACACCGCGCCGCAGGCGATGGTGATGAACAGGAACGGGAACAGGTCGCCGGCGAACACCGGGCCGGTGCCGTCCACGAACCGGGTCACCGCCGGCATCTTCAGCTCCGGCATCGCCACCAGCACTGCGAGCGCGAGCAGGACGACGGTGCCGATCTTGAGGAAGGTCGAGAGATAGTCGCGCGGGGCGAGCAGCAGCCACACCGGCAGCACCGCGGCGACGAAGCCGTAGGCGATCAGCATCCAGGCCAGGGCGCGGCCGTCGAAGGTGAACATCGGGCCCCACACCGGCGAGGCGGCGACCTTGCCGCCGATCCAGATCGAGGCCAGCAGCAGGGCCAGGCCGAGCAGGGAGACCTCGAGGATGCGGCCGGGGCGCAGCCAGCGCAGGTAGGCGCCCATCAGCAGGGCGGTGGGGATGGTCATGGCGACGGTGAAGGTGCCCCAGGGGCTGACCGCCAGCGCCTTGACCACCACCAGGGCGAGCACGGCGAGCAGGATCACCATGATCGCGAGGATGCCGACCATCGCGGTCAGGCCGGCGGCGGCGCCCATCTCGGTGCGAATCATTTCGCCGAGCGAGCGGCCGTCGCGGCGGGTGGACAGGAGCAGGACCATGAAGTCCTGCACCGCGCCGGCGAGGAGCACGCCGAACAGGATCCAGAGCATGCCGGGCAGGTAGCCCATCTGTGCGGCGAGCACGGGGCCGACCAGGGGGCCGGCGCCGGCGATGGCGGCGAAGTGGTGGCCGAACAGCACCGGTTTCGGGGTGGGGACGTAGTCGAGTCCGTCGTTGCGCCGCCAGGCAGGGGTGGCGCGGTTGGGGTCGAGCCGGAGGGCGTGGTGGGCGATGTACAGGGCGTAGAAGCGGTAGCCGATGGCGAACACGGAGACCGCGGCGGCGACGATCCACATCGCGCTGATCGTCTCCCCGCGCGCCAGCGCCACGGTGCCGAGGCTGAACGCCGCGAACACGGACACCGCACCCCAGCCGAGCCACTGCAGAAGCTTCATTCCGTCATCCCCTCCGGGTGGATGGCGGAAGGGTGGCCATGTGCGCGGCGATGGTCAATTGCCGGTAGACGAGATGGTCGGCCCGGGTCCGGTGCGCGGGGGGGCGCTTTCCGCTCGGTCAGGAACGCCGCTGCGCGGGGCCGGACCGGGCCGCGCAGCGGCACGGGCGCGCGGCCGCGTGTCGGAGCCGGACGCGGGGCCCACGCGGCGAACCCCACCCCAGGCATGCCGGCGCCCCCGCCCGAAGCGACAAAGACACACACCGCCACCATGGACAGCGGGCATATCAATGCCCCACCCGCAGCGACAAAAGAGGCGCTACAGCCAGCGCACCTTCTTCAGGTACCGGTACAGCCCCAGGCACACCAGCGCGGTCACCGCGATGACGACCGCGTAGCTCCAGCGGGCGCCCAGCTCGGGCATGTGCCTGAAATTCATCCCGTACCAGCTCGCCACCAGCGTCGGCGCCGCCAGCAGCGCCGCCCAGCCGGCGAGCTTCTTCACCACCTCGCCCTGCTGGATCGTCACCAGCGACAGATGCACGCTCATCGCCGCCGTCAGCATCTCCCGCAGCGTGTCGGTGGCCTCGCTGACCCGGATCGAATGGTCGTGCACGTCGCGGAAGTACAGCCGCATCTCCTCCGGCACCAGCGAGGCGTGCAGGCGCGTGAGCTGCGACAGGATGTCCTGCATCGGCGCCACCGCCAGCCGCAGCTGCATCAGGTCGCGCTTGAGGTCGTACAACCGCACGATGGTCTCGCGGCGGAAGGTCTCGGCGAAGATGTCGTGCTCGAGCGCACTCAGCGCGTCGCGGAACTCCGAGACGATCGGCAGGTAGTTGTCCACGATGAAGTCGAGCACCGCGTACAGCGCGAAGGCCGGCCCGTGCGCCAGCAGCTCCGGCTCGCGCTCCGCCCGTGCCCGCACCGGCGCATACGACAGCGACGCCCCGTGCCGCACCGTGACCAGGTAACGCGGCCCCAGGAACGCGTGCGTCTCGCCGAAGCGGATCCGCTCGTCCACCACCTGCGCCGTGTGCACCGCGATGAACAGCCCGTCGCCGTACGCCTCGAGCTTGGGCCGCTGGTGCGCATGCTGCGCGTCCTCGATCGCCAGATCGTGCAGGCCGAACTCCTCCTGCAGCTTGAGCAGCAGCGCGTCCTCCGGCTCGTGCAGGCCGACCCAGACGAAACTGCCGTCGTCGTCGGCGAGCACCTCGCTGATCTGGTCGAGGGTGAGGTCGCGGCGGCGCCCCGCACGATCGTAGGCGGCGCAGTTGACCACGGAGCCGGGCAGCGTGCCGTCCTGGGGCGTCATGCGCGGCATCGTGCCCGCCGCGCCGGGCCGCGGCAAGCCTCAGCGCCGCAGGGCGCGGGCCAGGGCCAAGTGCACCGGCAGCAGCAGCGCGATCCACGGCAGCTGGTACTGCGCGCCCGGCAGCAGCTGCAGCGGCAGGGTCAGCAGCGCCAGCCCGGCATTGAGCGCGAGCAGACGCGGGAACCCGCGGCCGGGGGCGCGCCCGCGCAGCAGCCGCCAGCCGCCGGGCAGCAGCGCCAGCGCCTGCGGGCCGAGCAGCAGCAGGTTGTGGTTGGCCCAGGCGGCGCGGTGCGTGGTGCCGCACCACAGGAACAGCAGGGTCAGGCCGAGCGCGCCGGCCGCGGTCCAGAACGGCAGCGCGGCGGCCGCGAGCAGGCGCGGGTGGCGTCGCCCCGCGAGCAGGATCGCGCCGGCCAGCGCCAGGCCCGCGAGCAGCCAGGCCCACACCCGCCGCGGCCGCTCCGGCGGCTCCGGCGCGATCCGGTGCGGCAGCAGCACTTCCTCGCGCAGCACCAGCGGCCGGCCGTCGCCGTTGCGGACCTCGCGCAGCGCGTCTGCGAGCCGCATCGGCACGAAGCCCTCCTCCCAGCGCGACAGCGGCCGGTCCGCGTACGGGCCCAGGCCGAGGTCGAAGCCCAGCCACAGCCACGGTGCCGGCGAGGCCAGCCGCACCGCCTCGCTGCGGTAGGTGTTGCCCTGCGAGCGCACCGACAGCTGCCGCTGCAGGGCGCCGTCGAGCGCCAGGTCGAGCGCGTCGCGCACGCGCGTGGAGCAGTTGTCGGTGAAGTAGTCGTAGCGGTAGCGCGCGTTCTCCGGGCGCGCGTTCTCGGCCAGCGCCCGCGCCAGGCGGCGCGCCTGCTCCGGGCGCAGGTCGAGCCACTGGATGAAGGCGCCGCGGCCGACGTCCTCGTAGTAGCGCAGGTCCTGCGCCAGCGGCAGCGCGACCAGCGCGTATTCCATCTCGCCGCGCACGAAGCGGCGGTGGAACCCCGGCTCGTCGAGGTCGAAGAAGCCGAAGTTGTACGACACCGGCGGCCCGTCCTCGGGGTCGTCCACCACGATCGCGTTGTGGCCGAAGCGCTCCCAGAAGATCTCGCCCGGCTGCATCGTCACCACGCCGATCCGCGGCGCGGCGCAGGCGACGGCGGCGCACAGCCACAGGGCCAGCGCCGCGAGCACTCCCTCAATGGTCCGCATGCACGCTCACATGCAGCGCGTGCAGGCGGCGGGCATCGGCGCGCGCGACGCGGAAGGTGAAGCGGCCGATGGTGAGTTCCTCGCCGACCTCGGGCAGGTGCCCGATCGCGGCCGTGACCAGGCCGCCGATGGTGTCGTATTCGTCGTCGCCGAAGTCGGCGCCGAAGCGTTCGTTGAAGTCCGCGATCGGGGTCAGCGCGTCCACGATGTAGTGGCCGTCGGCCTGCGCGATCCGCGGCGCGCCTTCCTCGGCCACGTCGTGCTCGTCGTCTATCTCGCCGACGATCTGCTCGAGCACGTCCTCGATCGTCACCAGGCCGGCCACGCCGCCGTACTCGTCCACCACGATCGCCATGTGGTTGCGCGACTGGCGGAACTCGCGCAGCAGCACGTTCAGGCGCTTGGATTCCGGGATCAGCACCGCCGGGCGCAGCAGCTCGCGCACGCCGTGCGGGCCGCCCTCGGCCACCACCACCCGCAGCAGGTCCTTGGCCAGCAGGATGCCGAGGATCTCGTCCTTGTCCTCGCCGTGGACCGGGAAACGCGAGTGGCCGGACTCCACCACCATCCGCATCAGCTCGGGCAGGGGCGCGGCGGCCGGCAGCGACACCATCTGCGCGCGCGGCACCATCACGTCGCCCACGGTGAGGTCGGACACGGCGAGCGCGCCCTCCATCATCCGCAGCGTGTCGGCGGCGATCAGGCCGTCGGCCTGCACGTCGCGCAGCAGCTCGACGAGGTCTTCGCGGGTGGCGGGTTCGCCCGAAAGGGCCGCGGCGAGGCGGTCGAGCCAGGAACGGCGCTTTTCGGGCTGTTCTGAGACGTGGGGACTGTCGTCTTCGGACATGGTCGGTGGACGAGGCTCCGCGGACGGAGCGGCTGGTTCAAAGTCTAGCGCGGAACGGGGGGCCGACGTGACAGCCGGACGGCCGGGGGCAGGCGGGCGCTCAGTCGGCGGGCGCGTACGGGTCGGCGATCCCCAGCTCGGCCAGGATCTCGCGCTCGAGCTGCTCCATGCAGTCGGCCTCGCGCGGGTCGTCGTGGTCCCAGCCGAGCAGGTGCAGCACGCCGTGCACGGTGAGGTGGGCGTAGTGCGCGGCGAGGGGCTTCTTCTGCTCTCGCGCCTCGCGCGCGATCACCGGCGCGCACAGCACCAGGTCGCCGAGCAGCGGCAGGCGCACGCCCTCGGGCAGCTCGGCGGGGAAGCTCAGCACGTTGGTGGCGTAGTCCTTGCCGCGGTAGTGGCGGTTGAGCGCGCGCCCCTCCTTGGTGCCGACGATGCGGATGGCGAGGTCGGCCTCGCGGATGCGGCCGGCCAGCGCCGCCGCCGCCCACTTGCGGAAGCTCGCGGGAGCGGGCACGCCGGCGCGCGGCACGGCATAGCTGATGCTGACGTCGAGGCGGATCGGTCCCCTGGTCATCGTCGCTCCCCGTTGGCCCCGGCAGTCTACGCCGGTCCGGTCTGCGCGTCCTTGTGGTCGCGCGCGCCGTAGGCGTCCACGATCCGCGCCACCAGCGGATGGCGCACCACGTCGCGCGCCTCGAAGAAGGTGAAGCTGATGCCGTCCACGCCGCGCAGCACGTCCAGCGCGTCCTTCAGGCCCGACTTCTGGTGCCGCGGCAGGTCTATCTGGGTCAGGTCGCCGGTGATCACCGCGGTGCTGCCGAAGCCGATCCGGGTCAGGAACATCTTCATCTGCTCGATCGAGGTGTTCTGCGCCTCGTCGAGGATCACGAACGCGTCGTTGAGCGTGCGTCCGCGCATGTACGCCAGCGGCGCGATCTCGATGACGTTCTTCTCCAGCAGCTTGACCACCTTCTCCACGCCCAGCATCTCGTACAGCGCGTCGTAGAGCGGGCGCAGGTACGGGTCCACCTTCTGCGCCAGGTCGCCGGGCAGGAAGCCGAGCTTCTCGCCGGCCTCGACCGCGGGCCGGACCAGGATCAGGCGCTGCACCCGCGATTCGTTCAGCGCGTCCACCGCCATCGCCACGGCCAGGAAGGTCTTGCCGGTGCCGGCCGGGCCGATGCCGAAGTTGATGTCGTGGGTGGCGATCGCGTGCAGGTATTTCTGCTGGTTGGCGCTGCGGCCGCGGATGGTGCCGCGCTTGACCCGGACCACCACTTCCTGCGGCGTGGCCTCGTCGTTCCCGCCGCGGCCCGTCGCGGTGCCGAGGCGCAGGTTGATCGCATGCCCGTCGAGCACCTCGTCGGCGGCCTCCGCGTACAGCTCGCGCAGCAGCTTCTCGGCACGCTCGACCGCTTCGTCGGGGCCGGTGAGGCGGAAGACGTTGCCGCGGTTGGCGATCTCCACGCCCAGGCGCAGCTCGATCATGCGCAGGTGGTCGTCGAACGGGCCGGCCAGGTTGGCCAGGCGTTCGCTGTCGGCGGGTTCGAGGACGAAGTCGCGTTGGACGGGGGCGGTCATGCGGTCGGGGCGCGCCGGGGCGGGGGACGAGGTGCGCGTGCGCAGCTTGCGCCTGTCCGGGCTTTTTCGCAAAGTCGGGTGCCTCCCTCGACGAAGGACACGGCCATGCGTGCATTGGCGCTCCCGGTGTTGGCGGCGGTCCTGGCGGTGGCGGCGATGCCAGCGCGCGCCGACGATGGCGTCACGGTGCTGACCGCGGCGCGGATCCACACCCTCGACCCGGCCCGGCCGCGGGCGCAGGCGCTGGCCTGGGACGCGCAGGGCCGGCTGCTGGCGGTGGGCGGACGCGACGAGGTGCTGGCCCGGTTCCCGCGCGCGCGGCGGCTCGACTTCGGCTCGGCGACGGTGGTTCCGGGCCTGATCGATGCGCATGGCCATGTCGGCAACCTCGGCCTGAGCCGGCGGCAGGTGGATCTGGTCGGCGCGCGCAGCAAGCAGGAGGTGATCGAGCGCCTGCGCGCGTTCGCGCGCGAACTGCCGCCGGGCGCCTGGCTGCAGGGCCGCGGCTGGGACCAGAACGACTGGCCGGAGAAAGCCTTCCCCACCGCCGCCGACCTCGACGCCGCGTTCCCGGACCGTCCGGTCTGGCTGCAGCGGGTGGACGGCCACGCCGGCTGGGCCAACAGCGCGGCGATGCGCGCGGTGCGGCGCGAACTCGGCGGCAGCTGGCAGCCCGAGGGCGGCCAGATCCTGCGCGACGCGCAGGGCCGGCCGACCGGGATCTTCGTGGATGCGGCGATGGCGCTGGTGGACGCGGCGGTGCCGCCGCTGGACGAGGCCACCGCGCTGCGCGCGCTCGAGCTCGGCATGCGCGAGGCCGTCGCCCACGGCCTGACCGGCGTGCACGATGCCGGCGTCTCGCGCGCCGAGCTGCGGCGCTACATCGCGCTCGCCGACGCCGGGCGCCTGCCGCTGCGCATCACCGCGATGGCCGACGGCGACGGCGAGGCGCTGGAATGGCTGTGCCGCGAGGGCCTGTACGCGCATCCGTCGGGCCGCCTGCGCATGCGCACGGTCAAGCTCTACGCCGACGGCGCGCTGGGCAGCCGCGGCGCCGCGCTGCTCGCCGACTACGCCGACGATCCGGGCAACCGCGGCCTGCTGCTGATGTCGCCGCAGCGGTTGCGCGACGCGCTGGCGAAAGCCAGGCGTTGCGGCGTGCAGGCGGCCACCCATGCGATCGGCGACCGCGGCAATCGCGAGGTGCTCGATGCCTATGTCGAGGTGCTCGGCGCCGACGCGGCTGGCGACCACCGCTGGCGGATCGAGCACGCGCAGGTGCTGGCGCCGGAGGACCTGCCGCGCCTGGCCCGGCTCGGGGTGATCGCCTCAATGCAGCCCACCCACGCCACCAGCGACATGCCGTGGGCGGAGGACCGGCTCGGCCCCGCGCGCGCGGTCGGGGCCTATGCCTGGCGGCAACTGCGCGACAGCGGCGCCCGGCTGGCGTTGGGCTCGGACTTCCCGGTGGAGTCGGTGGATCCGCGCCTGGGCCTGTACGCCGCCGTCACCCGTGCCGACGCGCAAGGGCAGCCGCCCGGCGGCTGGCACCCGGAGGAGAAGCTGACCGCGTTCGAGGCCCTGCGCGGCTTCACCCGCGACGCGGCCTACGCCGGCTTCGCCGAGCAGGAGGTGGGCAGCCTCGAACCCGGCAAGCGCGCCGATTTCGTGATCCTGGGCGAGGATCCGCTCGCGGTCGAGCCGGCCCGTCTGCGCACGCTCCCGATCCGCGCCACCTACGTGGACGGGCGCCCCGTGTACGAGGCCAGGTAGCCGCCTCCCATCGCCTTCGCCGCAACGCCGTCCGCGGCCCCGTTATACCCAGTGCCCGGGGCGCCCGGCCGCCGCTGACGAACGGTGCTTGCAAATGAATTAAACGGTGAATTAAATACGGGCATGGCCCGCCGCCCCGCCGCCGCTCGCCCCACCGCCCGCTCCGCCCCGTCGCGGGCACCGCGGGAGCCGGCACGTGCACCGGGCGGGGAGCCGGCGCGCCCGGCGAAGCGTCGCCCCGCCGGCCGCCCCGCCGGCGACGGCCCCGACCTGCGCGAGCGCCTGCTCGACGCCGCCATCGCCTGCTTCGTCCGTGAGGGCATCGGCGCCGCCACGCTGCGCCGGATCGCGGCCGAGGCGGGCGTGAACCCGGCGCTGGTGCATTACTACTTCGGCGACAAGGCGCGCCTGCAGGAAGCGGTGGTTGCCGAACGCCTGATGCCTGCGTTCGCCCACGTGCGCGAGGCGGTGCTGGGCGCCGGCGACGCCCCGGCCGCGCTGGTCGCCGGCTTCGTGCGCGGCATGGCCGAGGTGGTCGCGCGCCATCCGTGGCTGCCGCCGCTGTGGGTGCGCGAGGTGCTGTGCGAGGGCGGCGCGCTGCGCGAGGTGCTGCTGGCGCGGTTCGCCCCGCAACTGCCGCAATTGCTGGTGCAGAAGCTGGCGCAGGCGCAGCGCGCGGGCACGCTCGATCCCGGCCTCGACCCGCGCCTGGTGGTGGTGTCGCTGGTCGGCCTGACCCTGTTCCCCGCCGCCAGCGCGCCGCTGTGGCGCAGCATGTTCGACGCCGAAGACATCTCCCCCGAGCGCCTGCGCGACCACGCGCTCGCGCTGCTCGGCCGCGGCTTGGGGCTCGAGGGCGGGCCCACCCGGATGCACACGGATCCACACGGATGAAAACGGAGAAGACGATGGCCGTGCTTGCTTCATCGCGGAGACGGACCGGCCTGGCCCGGCGGTTCCTGCCGCTTGCCCGATCCGTGTTCATCCGTGTCCATCCGTGGCTGGCTCTGCTGCTCGCCTTGACCGCCTGCCAGCCCGAGCCGCCGCAGGCGCTCGGCACGCTCGAGTACGACCGCATCACCCTGCCGGCGCCGGCGAGCGAGCGCATCGTCGCGATCCACGTGCGCGAGGGCGAGCGGGTGCGTGCCGGACAGCCGCTGCTGCAGCTCGAGCCCGACCGGGCCCAGGCCGCGGTCGAGGCCGCACAGGCCGAGGCCGAGCGCCAGCGCCAGGCGCTGGCGGAACTGGAGGCCGGACCGCGCCGCGAAGCGATCGCGCAGGCGCGCGCGCAGCTCGCCGCCGCGCAGGCGCAGGCCCGCGACGCGCAGGCGTACTACGCGCGCGTGCGCCCGCTCGGCGAACGCCGGCTGGTGGCCTCGGCCGAGGTGGACCGCGCCCGCGCCGCCGCCGAGGGCGCGCAGGCGCAGGTGCAGGCCGCGCAGCAGGCGCTGCTGGAGCTGGAGCGGGGCACGCGCGCCGAGCGCCTCGCCCAGGGCCGCGCCGCCGTGGCCGCCGCGCAGGCGCAGGCGCGCGCACAGCGGACCACGCGCGGCAAGCTCGACGTGCTCGCGCCGCGCGCCGGCGTGGTGGACAGCCTGCCGTACGAACCCGGCGACCAGCCGCCGGCCGGCGCGCCGCTGGCGGTGCTGCTGGTCGGCGAGGCGCCGTATGCGCGCGTGTACGTGCCCGAACCGATCCGCGTCCAGGTGCGGGCGGGGCAGGCGGTGCGCGTGTTCGTGCACGGCCGCGAGGACACGTTCGCCGGGCGCGTGCGCATGATCCGCAGCGAGCCCGTGTTCACCCCGTACTACGCGCTGATCGGCAAGGACGCCGCGCGCCTGAGTTGGCTGGCCGAGATCGCGCTGACCGACCCGGCCGCCCGCGGCCTGCCGGCCGGCCTGCCGGTGCGGGTGGAGTTCCGGCGTTGAACCCGGCCGCGGCCATGTCCGCCGACGTCGCCATCCGCGCCCGCGGCCTGGGCAAGCGCTTCGGCGCATTGCAGGCCGTGGACGGCGTGGACCTGACCGTGCCGCGGGCGCAGGTGTGTGGCTTCCTCGGCCCCAACGGTTCGGGCAAGACCACCACCATCCGCATGCTGTGCGGCCTGCTCGCGCCGAGCGCGGGCGAGATCGAGGTGCTCGGCCTGCGCGTGCCCGAGCAGTCCGAGGCGCTGCGGCGCCGGATCGGCTACATGACCCAGAAGTTCTCGCTGTTCGAGGACCTCACCGTGCGCCAGAACCTGGAGTTCCTGGCCGCGGTGCAGGACCTCCCGCGTCGCCGCGCCGCAGCCCGGATCGAGGAACTGCTGGTGCAGTACCACTTCGCGGACCGGCAGAAGCAGCTCGCCGGCACCTTGAGCGGCGGCCAGAAGCAGCGCCTGGCGCTGGCCGGCGCGGTGATCCATGCGCCCGAGCTGCTGTTCCTGGACGAACCGACCAGCGCGGTGGACCCCGAATCGCGCCGCGACTTCTGGGAAAAACTCTTCGAGCTGGCCGACGCCGGCACCACGATTCTGGTCTCCACCCACCTGATGGACGAGGCCGAGCGCTGCCACCGCCTGGCGATCCTCGACCGCGGCGTGCTGGTCGCCGACGGCGCGCCGGCGGCGCTGGCCGGCGCGCTCGCCGGCCGCACCCTGGTCGTGCACGCCGCGCAACCGCGGCGCGCGCGGGAAGCGTTGCAGGCGGCGCCCGGCGTGGTCAGCGTGGTCCAGGTCGGCAACGCGCTGCGCGTGCTGACGGCCGAGGATGGCGGTGCCGCGGAGCGCCTGCGCGCGGTGCTGGCCGGAGCCGGCGTGGCGGCCGAGGTCGCGCCGGCCGCGCCGAACCTGGAGGACGTGTTCGTCGCCGCCACCCGCGGCCGCGCGCTTGCGCAGGAGCGCGCCGCATGAGCCTGCGCCGCCTGTTCGCGGTGATGCTCAAGGAAGTGCGGCAATTGCGCCGCGACCGCATCACCCTGGCGATGATCGTCGGCGTGCCGGTGCTGCAGCTGGTGCTGTTCGGCTACGCCATCAACCTCAACCTGCGCGACCTCGACGCCGGCATCGCCGACCAGGCCAACACCGCCGCCTCGCGCGCGCTGGTGATGGACATGGTCGCCACCGGCGTGATCGCGCCGGTGCGGCAGGCGCGCGCGCCGCAGGAGCTGATGGAACTGCTGCGGCGCGGCGAGATCAGCGTCGGCGTGGTGGTGCCGCCGGACTTCGAGCGGCGCCTGGCCGAGGGCCGCGAGGCGGTGCAGGTGCTGGTGGACGGATCCGACACCGTGGTCCAGAGCGCGGCGATCCAGCTCGCGCAGATGCCGCTGGACGGCGCCGGCGGCGCGCGGCGGCCGCCGCAGATCGCCGTGGTCGGCTTCTACAACCCGGAGCGGCGCTCGGCGGTGAACATCGTGCCCGGCCTGATCGGCGTGATCCTGACCATGACCATGGTCCTGTTCACCGCGGTGGCGATCGTGCGCGAACGCGAACGCGGCAACATGGAGCTGCTGATCGCCACCCCGGTCTCGCGCACCGAGCTGATGCTCGGCAAGGTGCTGCCGTACGTGGCGATCGGCCTGGTCCAGACCACGCTGGTGCTGCTGCTCGGGCTGTGGCTGTTCGAGGTGCCGATCCGCGGCAGCGCGCTCGACGTGTACCTGGCCGCGGTGCTGCTGATCCTGGCCAACCTCACCCTGGGCCTGCTGATCTCCACCGCCGCGCGTTCGCAGTTCCAGGCGATGCAGATGACCTTCTTCGTGTTCCTGCCCTCGATCCTGCTGTCGGGCTTCATGTTCCCGTTCTCGGGCATGCCCAGGGCCGCGCAGTGGCTCGCCGAGGCGCTGCCGCTGACCCACTTCCTGCGCCTGGTGCGCGGGGTGATGCTGCGCGGCGCGGACCTGCTCGAACTGTGGCCGGACGTGCTCGCCCTGGCCGCCTTCACCGTGCTGATGATGACCGCGGCGATCCTGCGGTTCCGCAAGCGCCTGGATTGAGGCGTCCGGCGTGTCACCTCAGGGCCAGGCGCGGGGCCTCGGGTTCGCCGCGCGCGTGCGTCTGCGCCCATGCCGGCGACGGCGGCTGCGGCTGCCCGTGCTCCAGTTCCGCCAACCGCTGCAGCGAACGCTCGACCGGGGTGGCGATCGCCGCAGCGGTGCGCAGGT
>NZ_VNKO01000002.1 GCF_008033445.1 Vulcaniibacterium gelatinicum | reverse complement strand
GGCCGCAATCCGCTCCGCCCACTGCTCCCGCTTGCCCTGCATCGTCATCGTCGCCCTCCCGGCTGGAAAGCGCATGACCCTGCAACAGACCAGGGACTGAGGGTAGGTGGGGGCAGCGGACGCTTACGGTCCGGTCCCCGAGCTGTTCGGAGAAACCTTCCACTACAACCCCGCCGTACAAGCCTGGGTGTTGCACGTCTGGCTCTGGCGAGGCAACCCCGATGGTCTGTTCGCGGACTGGAACCCGACCGTCAGCTGCGACTGAAACGCATCCGAGGGCTGCAGACCATTCCGATACGGCCGATGCGCCAGCCGAATCACGGCGCATCGGCCCCACCAGGCGTGGCGCGGCCACGCCGCCGGACAGGCCCCAGGCTCGATGCCCCAGCGCAGGTTCTCCCGGGCTGCCGGGAACCCTTCAGGCAAGGCGAAGCAGCAACGCGCTGCACTGACCGGCGGTGCCGGGGCCGACGATGGCGTCCATGGCGCCGAGCACGCCGCCGCGCGCGGAGATGATCTCGAACGCCTTGTACACGGCCTTCTCCACCAGATCGGTGAGACGGTCCACGATGAAGCTGTCCCTTTTCTCCCGCGTCAATCGCGCCTGAGATTGCGCGCAGCAGCGGCCGCGGCCTGCAGGACGCGGATGTACGCCGCACGAGTGCGCGGTGCCTGGCGTACAGCGGTCTCCAGACCCTCGACATACGCCGCCACCAATGCGGACGCGTTGTACTGTTCGCCCAGCTCGCCCATGGTCTTGGACACCGCCTCGCGCAGGTGCCAGTCCACATTCACGCCCTTCTCGGCTTCGTTGGCGAGGTCGACCACGCGCAGCAGATGCGGCGTCACGATACCGACGACGGTGGCTTTCATCCGTTTAATCCTGCTTCCGAGAGGCCAATAGGCTAGCGCGGATGCGAGGCGGCGGGTCGAAGACCCGCCCTACTCGGTCGTTGCAAGAAGAGCCCCGGGTGCGCTTCGCTTACCCGGGCTACGCTGGCTATTTCCGCTCACTGCAAGATGGATTCGTCGAGAATGATCCGACGAATACTACGCTTGTCATCGAAGGGAACAACCGCTTCCGCAGGCGTATCATCCCCTGTTACTTCCGCCATTCCCATATCCGGCTGCTTGGCAGTTCCCAGAAGGTCAACGTACGTTCCGTAGTCGACGGAGTAAATGTTGTACCGAACGCCTGGATTGTCCTTGTCTGCATATCCGCGCTGCATGTGGTGCAGAACGCGCGCGTCAAAAAGTCGCTGAATCACAGGATGCCTTTCAAGATCGCGCGGCAGCATGAACGACCTCGAACGGCGCGCACCAATCACCTCATGGACAATCCGAGAAAGGACCTCCTGCAATTGGTCATCTAGATGCTGCGATTTGTCCTGTTCGAACCACTGCTGCGCCGCCTCTAGCACAGCTCGCTTGTCGATACTCTCGCGACCGCGTCGGTGAGCGTTGAAGTAGGCCTTCGTGAAAATGTTGATCAGATCGCGAATCACACCCTCCGACGCACGAGCCAACTCCGCAAACACGCCCCGCTCTGTGAAGACCCTCGATGCGAACTGCTTCGCGTCGCTCACTCTATGCGTGTCTCGCATGTAGCCTTCCGGCAACTCGGAACTCAAGTGCCTAAGCAACATGTCAGCGTAGATGTGCGCCAGATGTTCCGGGTTGCGATCGTAAACGTAGTAGTCGTCCAAATCGGGCGCCGTAGCAATATCGGCGCCGAGTTCGAACCCTAGGACGCCGTTATCGCTTGCAGCGGTAAATCGGCATCGATACTCAAGCGCCGAAATCTTCACGGTCACCCTGTCCAAGGGCAGAAGTCCGCGCTTTATGAACTCTGACAAGTACGGCTGGATATCAAGTGGAAGGGACGACCACTCATCAATTAAGAGGAATAGCTCGGAGTCGGCCAGTTCGAGAACTGCCTGCAGGGTGCGATTGAGGTCGGGGAAGATAATTTTGTCCTCCTGCTGGACCACACCCTTTGTCGCCGCGCTAGCAGCACTCCCCTCCTTGTAGCCCGCGTTGACTCCAAATGTTCCGCTCACTGCGTCGAGTGAGGCCGTCATGCTCGAAGCAATCGACGCTGAATTTTCGCTATTGACGCTATGTTGCTCGCTGTACTCCTGCTCCACGTACTTCTTGACGGGCTCAGCGATGACTTCCCCGAGCGCTGCCAAGGCCTCAAGCGCCTGATCGGCCCTAGCACTTGGAGCCTCAGCGATGTGCTCCAAAAGCGCATCTGACGTCATCAGAAGAATGTCTTTGAACAACGCCAGACAGCGACGCCCCATCGGCAGTTCCGCGTCGGAAAACTGGCTAGAACTGCCGAGCGTGCGGCAGTCGATATAGACCACGGTCCTCCGGGCATCTTCCGCCAAAGTGCTTTCCAGCACTTTCATCACGTGGGTCTTGCCAGTACCACGTCGACCGTAGAAGACCTGGTGGTTACGGTTGTCGAGCTGTGGCAGCAAGCCAACATCCACATACGTTTCGATGAGCTTGTTTAGATCGTCTTGCCGCTCGGAACGCTGGTTAATGCGTGACACTGCACGCATCAGCTGGGGATCGCCAAGCACTGCCGCCTCCTGTCATTACCGCTGGTATTCAGAACCTGGGCGCGGGGTCGCCTCAGCGCGTTTACATATTCCGCCTGTACTCCCCACCCACCTCATACAACGCATGGCTGATCTGCCCCAGCGAATGCGTCTTCACCGCCTCCATCAGCGCCTCGAACACATTGCGGCGGTCGCGGGCGGTTTTCTGGAGGAAGGTTAACCCCTCCCCGGCCCTCCCCTGCGCGCAGGGGAGGGAGAGGGGGTTGCGGAGCTGCTGGAAGGCACGGACGTTGGCGATCTGCTGGCGCTTCTCGGCGTCGGTGGAGCGGATCAGCTCGATCTCGGTGGTGATGTCGCCGGCGTGCTCCTTCGGCAGGAAGGTGTTGACGCCGATGATGGGCAGGGAGCCGTCGTGCTTCTTCTGCTCGTAGTACAGGCTCTCTTCCTGGATCTTGCCGCGCTGGTACATGGTGTCCATGGCGCCGAGCACGCCGCCGCGCTCGGAGATGGCTTCGAACTCCCTGTACACGGCCTCCTCCACCAGGTCGGTGAGGCGATCCACGATGAAGCTGCCCTGCCAGGGGTTCTCGCAGAAGTTCAGCCCCAGCTCCTTGTTGATGATCATCTGGATGGCCACCGCGCGGCGCACCGATTCCTCGGTGGGGGTGGTGATGGCCTCGTCGTAGGCGTTGGTGTGCAGGCTGTTGCAGTTGTCGAACAGCGCGTAGAGAGCCTGCAGCGTGGTGCGGATGTCGTTGAACTGGATCTCCTGCGCGTGCAGGGAGCGGCCGGAGGTCTGGATGTGGTACTTGAGCATCTGGCTGCGCTCGTTGGCGCCGTAGCGCTCGCGCATGGCGCGCGCCCAGATGCGGCGGGCGACACGGCCGATCACCGTGTACTCCGGGTCCATGCCGTTGCTGAAGAAGAACGACAGGTTGGGCGCGAAGTCGTCGATCTTCATCCCGCGCGCCAGGTAGTACTCGACGATGGTGAAGCCGTTGCTCAGGGTGAAGGCGAGCTGGCTGATCGGGTTCGCGCCGGCCTCGGCGATGTGGTAGCCGGAGATCGAGACCGAGTAGAAGTTGCGGACCTTGCGGTCAATGAAGGACTGCTGGATGTCGCCCATCATCCGCAGCGCGAACTCGGTGCTGAAGATGCAGGTGTTCTGCGCCTGGTCCTCCTTGAGGATGTCGGCCTGCACCGTGCCGCGCACCACCTTCAGGGTCTCGGCCTTGATCTTCTCGTACACCTCCGGCTCGACCAGCTGGTCGCCGGTGACGCCGAGCAGGGCCAGGCCCAGGCCGTCGTTGCCTTCCGGCAGCATGCCGCTGTACTGCGGGCGCTGCCGGCCCTCGAACAGGCGCTCGATCGCGGCGTGCGCGGCCTCCCAGCGGGCGCCGTCGGCGCGCAGGTACTTCTCCACCTGCTGGTCCACGGCGGTGTTCATGAACATCGCCAGGATGATCGGCGCCGGGCCGTTGATGGTCATCGAGACCGAGGTGGTGGGCGCGCACAGGTCGAAGCCGGAGTACAGCTTCTTCATGTCGTCCAGCGTGGCGATGGACACGCCGGAGTTGCCGATCTTGCCGTAGATGTCCGGGCGCTCGGCCGGATCCTCGCCGTAGAGGGTGACGCTGTCGAAGGCGGTGGACAGGCGCGCGGCCGGCTGGCCCAGGCTGAGGTAGTGGAAGCGGCGGTTGGTGCGCTCGGGCGTGCCCTCGCCGGCGAACATGCGGATCGGGTCCTCGCCGGTGCGGCGGTACGGGTACACGCCGCCGGTGTACGGGTAGTGGCCCGGCAGGTTCTCCTTCTGCAGGAAGGTCAGCAGCTCGCCCCAGCTCCGGCAGGTCGGCGCGGCGATCTTGGGGATCTTCTGGTGGCTGAGCGATTCGCGGTAGTTCTCGACGCGGATGGTCTTGTCGCGGACCTGGTATTCGTTGAACTCGTCGGTGATGGACTTCAGCCGCTGCGGCCATTCGCGCAGCAGGCGCAGGGCTTCGGCGTCGAGGGACTGGAGCGCGTCGTTGTAGCGCTGGCGCAGGGTGAGCAGGGTGCGGTCGGCGGCCTCGGTGAGGTCGCCCGCGTCGTAGAGTTCGAGCGCCCTGGGCAGCCTGGCGTCACCCAGCGCCTGCAGCGCCTGCCAGTACGACTGCGCGCGCGCGGCGATCTCGGCCTGGGTCTCGATGCGGCGGTTGATCGCCCTGCCCTGCTCGGCGATCTCGGCCAGGTAGCGGATCCGGTTGCCCGGGATCAGCACCGTCGCGCGCGGCTCCTTCAGCGAGGTGTCGAGCTGCGGGGCGAAGTCGCAATGCGGCGTGGCCACGCCCAGCTTCTCGCGCAGCAGGCGGCACAGGTTCACGAACATCCAGCTGATGCCGGGATCGTTGAACTGGCTGGCGATGGTGGGATAGACCGGGATCTCCTCGTCCTTGAGCTGGAACGCGGTGCGGTTGCGCTTCCACTGCTTGCGCACGTCGCGCAGGGCGTCCTCGGCGCCGCGCCGGTCGTACTTGTTCAGCACTACCAGCTCGGCGTAGTCGAGCATGTCGATCTTCTCGAGCTGGCTCGGCGCGCCGAAGTCCGAGGTCATCACGTACATCGGGAAGTCCACCAGGTCCACGATCTCGGAGTCGGACTGGCCGATGCCGGCGGTCTCCACGATCACCAGGTCGCAGCCCAGCGACTTCAGGAACGCGATGCAGTCCTTGAGCACCGCGTTGGTGGCCAGGTGCTGGCGGCGGGTAGCCATCGAGCGCATGAACACGCGCCTGGAGCGCAGCGAGTTCATGCGGATGCGGTCGCCGAGCAGCGCGCCGCCGGTGCGGCGGCGGGTCGGATCCACGGAGATCACGGCGATGCGCATCTCCGGGAAGCAGGACAGGAAGCGGTTGAGCAGCTCGTCGGTCACCGAGGACTTGCCGGCGCCGCCGGTGCCGGTGATGCCGACCACCGGAGTCTTGCCCCCGGCGAGCTGCCACTGCTTGCGCAGGTGGGCCAGCTCGGACTCGGCGAGGGCGCCGTCCTCGATCGCCGAGAGCACCCGGCCGACGGCGATCTCGTCGTCGAGCGCAGGGGGCGCGGCGGCGATGGCGCCCGCCGGCCGCGTGGCGCGCGCGGCCTCGGCGCGGCGGACCACGTCCTCGATCATCGCCACCAGCCCCATGTGCATGCCGTCGTTGGGATGGTAGATGCGCTCCACGCCGTAGGCCTGCAGCTCGCGGATCTCCTCCGGCGTGATCGTGCCGCCGCCGCCGCCGAACACGCGGATGTGGGACGCGCCGCGCTCGCGCAGCATGTCCACCATGTACTTGAAGTACTCCATGTGCCCTCCCTGGTAGGACGACACCGCGATGGCGTCGGCGTCCTCCTGCAGCGCGGCGCGCACCACGTCCTCCACCGAGCGGTTGTGGCCGAGGTGGATCACCTCCGCGCCCTGGGCCTGGATCAGCCGGCGCATGATGTTGATCGCCGCGTCATGGCCGTCGAACAGGCTGGCGGCGGTGACGAAGCGCAGCGGGCTGGCCTCGGGCTGCGGTGCGGGGAACTGGGCGGCGGGGGTGCTCATGGGCGCGGACATTCGGGCGATGCGGGCCAACACGGGATTGTACGGAACCGGCCAGCGGCTCCGCCCCGGGGCTCCAACCCCTCCCGCCGGCCCGCTGCATTCGATTGCATTAAACTAATGCGCCTGCGGCGCCGGCTCCCACTGTTCTCCGCGCCGCAGTTTCCCAGCCATTCAACGACTTACATCACCTTGTTGGCGTCGTTTGCGATGCGCAAACCGGCCCGACCGGAGCTTCCGATGATTTTCGAAACCCTCGACACCTACGGCCACGAGCAGGTCGTGTACTGCCACAACAAGGACGCGGGCCTGAAGGCCATCATCGCGATCCACAACACTGTGCTCGGCCCCGCCCTCGGCGGCACCCGCATGTGGCCGTACAAGACCGAGCAGGAGGCCCTCGACGACGTGCTGCGCCTGTCGCGCGGCATGACCTACAAGAACGCGGTCGCGGGCCTGAACATCGGCGGCGGCAAGGCGGTCATCATCGGCGACCCGGCCAGGGACAAGTCCGAGGCCCTGTTCCGCGCCTTCGGCAAGTGCGTGGACTCCCTCGGCGGCCGTTACATCACCGCCGAGGACGTGGGCATCGACGTCAACGACATGGAGTACGTGTACCGCGAGACCGAGTACGTGACCGGCGTGCACCAGGTCCACGGCGGCTCCGGAGACCCCTCCCCGTTCACCGCCTACGGCACCCTGCAGGGCCTGATGGCCGCGCTGAACAGGAAGTTCGGCAACGAGGAGGTCGGCAAGTACGCCTACGCCGTGCAGGGCCTGGGCCATGTCGGCATGGAGTTCGTGAAGCTGCTCAAGGAGCGCGGCGCCAAGATCTTCGTCACCGACATCAACAAGGCGCTGGTGGACAAGGCCGTGGCCGAGTACGGCGCCGAGGCCGTGGGCGTGGACGAGATCTACGACGTGCCGGCCGACGTGTACTCGCCGTGCGCGCTCGGCGGCACGGTCAACGAGAAGACCCTGCCCCGGCTCAAGGCCAAGGTCATCTGCGGCGCCGCCAACAACCAGCTCGCCAACAACGCGATCGGCGAGGAGGTGGAGAAGCGTGGCATCCTGTACGCGCCGGACTACGCGGTGAACGCGGGCGGCGTGATGAACGTGTCGCTCGAGATCGACGGCTACAACCGCGAGCGCGCGATGCGCATGATGCGCACCATCTACCACAATGTCGGCCGCATCTTCGAGATCGCCGAGCGCGACCGGATCCCGACCTACCTCGCCGCCGACCGCATGGCCGAGGAGCGGATCAACGCGATCGGCAAGCTCAAGCTGCCGATGGGCCGCACCGCTCCGCGCTTCCTGGGCCGGATGCGCGGCGGCCACTGATTCATCAGGCGATGCCCGATGAATCCCCAAAGTTCCGCGCAGCGGAACTTTGGGCCGCGGGTCATGGCTTCCGCATCCCCCGCCGCTTCGCGGCGCCCCCCTTGACTCGGGGGGGGGCTCCCCCGGGCATATCACGGTCACCTGCAAGAGGAACATCCACATGCGTCCGTTCCCGCTCGGCGAGGAGATTGACGCCCTGCGCGATGCCGTGCGCCGCTTCGCCGAGGCCGAAATCGCGCCGCGCGCGGGGCAGATAGACCACGACAACGCCTTCCCGCAGGATCTGTGGCCCAAGCTCGGCGAGATGGGCCTGCTCGGCATGACCGTGCCGGGCGAGTACGGCGGCAGCGACATGGGCTACCTCGCGCACCTGGTGGCGATGGAGGAGATCTCCCGTGCCTCGGGTTCGGTGGGCCTGAGCTACGGTGCGCACTCCAACCTGTGCGTGAGCAACCTGTACGCCAACGGCACCGAGGCGCAGCGGCAGAAGTACCTGCCCAGGCTGTGCAGCGGCGAGTGGAAGGGCGCGCTGGCGATGAGCGAGCCCGGCGCCGGCTCCGATGTGGTCGGCTCGATGAGCTGCCGCGCCGAGAAGCGCGGCGGCGTGTGGGTGGCCAACGGCAACAAGATGTGGATCACCAACGGCCCCGAGGCCGACGTGCTGATCGTCTACATGCGCACCGCGGGCAAGGAGGCCGGCAGCCGCTGCATCACCGCCTTCATCGTCGAGCGCGGCATGAAGGGCTTTTCCACCGCGCAGAAGCTGGACAAGCTCGGCATGCGCGGCTCCAACACCTGCGAACTGGTGTTCGAGGATTGCGAGATCCCCGAGGAGAACGTGCTCGGCGAGGTCAACCAGGGCGTGAAGGTGCTGATGCGCGGCCTGAACACCGAGCGCCTGGTGCTCACCGGCGGCCCGCTGGGGCTGATGCAGGCGGCGATGGACGTGGTCCTGCCGTACGTGCGCGAGCGGCGCCAGTTCGACGCGCCGATCGGCACGTTCGGGATCATGCAGGCCAAGATCGCCGACATGTACACCGCGCTGCAGTCCAGCCGCGCGTTCGCCTACCAGGTGGCACGCGACTACGACGCCGGCCACGCCTCGCGGGTGGACGCCGCCGCCTGCCTGCTGCACGCCTCCGAGGCTGCCGTGCAGGTGGCGCTGGAGGCGATCCAGGCGCTGGGCGGCAACGGCTACATCAACGAATACCCGACCGGACGCATCCTGCGCGACGCCAAGCTGTACGCGATCGGCGCCGGCACCAACGAGATCCGGCGCATGCTGATCGGGCGCGAGTTGTTCGAGGGCCGCGCCTGAGCCACGAGGGCGGCCCTGCCCGGCCACAAGGGTGCCTGCGGGCTGGTTGCCGCCCCGGCGAACGCCGGGCCGGGGCCCGCGTCCGAACCGGCGTGCCGGCGCTGTTCGAGCCGCGCGGCTTCCGCCCGGCGGTGAGGCCCGAGCGCGGCCGCGCTCGGTACGTCCTGCCCCGCCGCGGCTGACCGCGCAACGGCGCGTGCTCATGCCGCACCGCAGCATTCCGTCCCGATCCGCGCCATAATCCGGTTGTTCCGGCCGCCGCGCCGGCCCCTTCCGCCTCTGGAGCCCAGCATGTCCGACATCGTCATCGTCGGCGCCAAGCGCACCGCGATCGGTTCTTTCCTTGGCCAGTTCACCGGCGTCCCCACCCCCACCCTCGGCGCAGCGGCGATCCGCGGCGCGCTGCAGCAGGCCGGCCTGGCACCCGACCAGGTGGACGAGGTCATCATGGGCTGCGTGCTCCCCGCCGGCCTGGGCCAGGCGCCCGCTCGCCAGGCCGCGATCGCCGCCGGGATCCCCACCTCGGCCGGCTGCACCACCCTCAACAAGGTCTGCGGTTCGGGCATGAAGGCGGTGATGGTCGGCCATGACGCGATCAAGGCCGGCTCGGCCTCGGTCGTCATCGCCGGCGGCATGGAGTCCATGACCAACGCCCCGCACCTGCTCAACAACGCGCGCACCGGCATCCGCTACGGCAGCGCCGAGATGCTCGACCACATGGCCTGGGACGGCCTGACCAACCCCTACGACAAGCAGGCCATGGGCGTGTTCGGCGAGATGTGCGTGGAGAAGCTGGGCTTCACCCGCGAGGAGCTGGATGCGTTCGCGGCCGAGTCGGTGCGCCGCGCCGTCGCCGCGCAGCAGAGCGGCGCGTTCAAGGCCGAGATCGTTCCGGTCACGGTCGCCGGCCGCAAGGGCGAGGTCGTCGTGGACACCGACGAGGAGCCCGCGCGCTGCGACCTGGCCAAGATCCCAGGCCTGCGCCCGGCGTTCAAGAAGGACGGCACCATCACCGCCGCGTCCTCGTCCAAGATCTCCGACGGCGCCGCCGCGCTGGTGCTGATGTCCGCCGAGGAAGCCGGCCGCCGCGGCCTGGCGCCGCTGGCGCGCATCGTCGCCCACGCCACCCACTCGCAGGCCCCGGAGTGGTTCACCACCGCCCCCGTCACGGCGATCGCCAATGTGCTGAAGAAGGCCGGCTGGCAGGCGGGCGACGTGGACCTGTTCGAGGTCAACGAGGCCTTCGCCTGCGTGGCGATGGCTCCGATCAAGGAGCTCGGCATCCCGCACGCGAAGATCAACGTCAACGGCGGCGCCTGCGCCCTCGGCCATCCGATCGGCGCCAGCGGCGCCCGCCTGCTGGTCACGCTGCTGCACGCCCTGCGCGCCCGCGGCGGCAAGCGGGGCGTGGCCTCGCTGTGCATCGGCGGCGGCGAGGCCACGGCGGTCGCGATCGAACTGGCCTGACCCCTGTGACGGCGTTTTAACGCAGCCGGGGGAACAATCCGGCCACCCGTCTTGACACGCGACAACGGCTTGTCATGATGGTACGGACGCGCGCGCTGCGCGTTGCCAAACTCAACGACGAGGAAACGACGACCATGTCCCTGAACAAGGCTCTGCTCGCCCTGGCCCTGGGCTTCGCCCTGGCCGCGTGCACCAACCAGCAGCAGGCTGCCGACTCGGCCGCCGAGGCTGCCGAGGCCGCCGGCGAAGCCCAGCAGGCTGCCGACGCCGCGGGTGAGGCCACCGCCGACGCCGCCCAGGCCGCTGCCGACACCGCCGCCGCTGCTGCCGACGCCGCCGCCACCGCGGCCGACGCCGCTGCCGCCGCCGGCGACGCCGGTACCGCCGACGCCGCCGCCGATGCCGCCGAGCAGGCCGCCGACGCGGCCGAGCAGGCGCAGCAGGCCGCCGAAGAGGCCGCCCCGGCCAAGAACTGATTCGGTTAAGGGCCCCTTCACCCTGCTGAATTAGTTGTTACAATGAAAAAGCCGCCGGTTCGTTTGGCGGCTTTTTCATGTAGTCCGCAGTACCCCTGGTAGTGAACTGCAGTAGTCAGTGAACGAATGACGCCGGCCCCAAAAGCCGGACTGCCGCGAGCACTGGCGTTGCCTGACTTTCCGCGTTTTTTCAGACAACTCCTCAGGAGAGAACATGAACACGAAGCTTTACGTCCTCCTCGCCGCCGGCGTCCTTGCTCTGGCGGCCTGCAAGAAGGAAGAAGCCGCCGCTCCGGCCGAAGAGGCCGCTCCGGCCGCCGAGGCTGCTCCGGCCGAGGCTGCTCCGGCCGAGGCTGCTCCGGCCGAGGCCGCTCCGGCCGAGGCTGCTCCGGCCGAGGCCGCCCCGGCTGAGGGCGCTGCTCCTGCCGAAGGCGAGGCCGCTCCGGCCGAGGAAGCCGCTGCTCCGGCCGAAGAGCAGCCGCAGCAGTAATTCCAGCCTTTCCAGGCTGTCCGGAAAGACCCGCTTCGGCGGGTCTTTCCTTTTCCGGCTCCCCGTTTCGAGGCTCCCCGCTCACGCGCGGCGCTCCGGGCGCCGCGACGCAGCGGTTATCCTGTCGCATTCATCCCGTCGCGCCTGCCATGCCCGTCCTGTCCACGCACATCGACCCGCGTTCCGCCGAATTCCTGGACAACGCCGCCTACCACCGCGGCCTGGTCGAGGAGCTGGATGTCCGCCTGGCGCGCGCGGCGGAAGGCGGCGGGGCCAAGGCGCGGGCCAGGCACACCGAGCGCGGCAAGCTGCTGGTGCGCGACCGCATCGCCGCCCTGCTCGACCCGGGCTCGCCGTTCCTGGAGCTCTCGCCGCTGGCCGCCGAGGGCATGTACGACGGCGCCGCGCCCGGCGCCGGCATCGTCACCGGCATCGGCCGCGTGCACGGCCAGGAGGTGGTGGTCGTGGCCAACGACGCCACGGTCAAGGGCGGCACCTATTTCCCGATGACGGTGAAGAAGCACCTGCGCGCGCAGGAGATTGCGCGCGAGAACCGCCTGCCGTGCGTGTACCTGGTGGATTCCGGCGGCGCGTTCCTGCCGCTGCAGGACGAGGTGTTCCCGGACAAGGAGCACTTCGGCCGCATCTTCTACAACCAGGCGCGGCTGAGCGCGGAGAACATCCCGCAGATCGCGGTGGTGATGGGCAGTTGCACCGCCGGCGGTGCCTACGTGCCGGCGATGTGCGACGAGAGCGTCATCGTCAAGGAACAGGGCACGATCTTCCTCGGCGGCCCGCCGCTGGTGAAGGCGGCCACCGGCGAGGTGGTGGACGCCGAGGCGCTGGGCGGCGCCGAGGTCCACACCACGGTGTCCGGCGTGGCCGACCACTTCGCCGAGGACGACCGCCACGCGCTGCAGATCGCCCGCGACATCGTCGCCCACCTCAACCGGCGCAAGGCCCTGCCGGTGGCGGTGCAGCCGCCGCGCGAGCCGCTCTACCCCGCCAGCGAGCTGTACGGGATCGTGCCGCAGGACACCCGCCGTCCGTTCGACATCCGCGAGGTGATCGCGCGGATCGTGGACGGCAGCGAGTTCCAGGAGTTCAAGGCGCGCTACGGCAAGACCCTGGTCACCGGCTTTGCCCACATCCACGGCTACCCGGTCGGGATCGTGGCCAACAACGGCATCCTGTTCTCGGAGAGCGCGCTCAAGGGCGCGCACTTCATCGAGCTGTGCAACCAGCGCGACGTGCCGCTGGTGTTCCTGCAGAACATCACCGGCTTCATGGTCGGCAGGAAGTACGAGAACGCCGGCATCGCCAAGGACGGGGCGAAGATGGTGACCGCGGTGGCGTGCTCGCACGTGCCCAAGTTCACCGTGGTGATCGGCGGCAGCTTCGGTGCCGGCAATTACGCGATGTGCGGCCGCGCCTACGGCGCGCGCTTCCTGTGGATGTGGCCGAACGCGCGCATCAGCGTGATGGGCGGCGAGCAGGCGGCGAGCGTGCTGGCCACGGTCAAGCGCGACGGCATCGAGGCCGCCGGCGGCCACTGGAGCGCGGAGGAGGAGGAAGCCTTCAAGGCCCCGATCCGCGAGCAGTACGAGACCCAGGGCAGCCCCTGGTACGCCACCGCCCGGCTGTGGGACGACGGCATCATCGACCCGGCCGACACCCGGCGCGTGCTGGGGCTGGGATTGTCGGCGGCGCTGAACGCCCCGATCGAGCGCGGGCGCTTCGGCGTGTTCCGGATGTGACCGGCGGCACGGATGAACGGGGCCTGGCTGTCCGCCGGCTGAAGGGGACTGTCGAGGCGGCGTGAAGCGGTGCTAGCCTCGGAGGCCCCCCGTTCGCCGGAGCCCGCCCATGGCCATCTGGAAAGATCAGACCCCTGCCGCCAAGCCCGCCAGCCCCGAACCGGCCCGCTTCGACGCCCCGCCGATCCAGGAGATCGCCACCCCGCCCGCCGCCCCCGCGTCGAGCCGCGCGGCCGAGCCGCAGGGCAAGGAATCGCTGATCGCCGCCGACCTCACCATCGAGGGCAAGATCGAAGGCGCGGGCCACGTGCGCATCGCCGGCAAGTTCAAGGGCGACATCAGTGTGCAGGGCAACCTCACCATCGAGCAGGGCGCCAAGGTCACCGGCGGCGTGCGCGCGCAGAAGATCATCATCGCCGGCGAACTCGAGGGCAACGTCGAGTCGGCGCAGCAGGTGGAGCTGCAGCAGAGCGGCACGCTGACCGGCGACCTCAAGGCCGGCACCGTCAGCATCGCCCCGGGTTCGCGCATGCGCGGTACGGTCGAGTTCGGCTGGGACGGCAAGTCCAAGGCGGAGGCCGGCGGCGGCACATGAGCGCCGCGCGCCCGGGCACCGCGGGCGCCACCCGCACCTGCCCGCACTGCAAGGCCACCATCCTGGAAAGCGCGGCGGTCTGTCCGGCGTGCCGTGGCCACCTGCGCTATGAAGCCCCGGCCGAGACTGCGGCGGCGAAGTTCTCGCCGCTCCAGGTCGAGGGCACGATCCAGGCGCCCGAGGAGCACGCCTTCGAGTACACGATGGTGGTCGCGATCCGCAACGAACGCGGCGAGGAGATCGGCCGCCACGTGGTCGGGGTGGGCGCGCTGTTCCCCGGCGAATCGCGCAGCTTCAGCGTGACCGTCGAGGCGAAGCCGGTGCCGGCCGGCAAGCGCCGCACGCGGCACTGACCCTCAGCCGCACTTGTTGCAGCCGCCGCAGGTGCCCTCGCCCGCAAGCTTCGGCGCCGGCGCGATCCGGCGCCCGAGCGCGCGCAGCCACGGCGCGCGCCGCTCGCGCACCAGCGGCGCGGCGCAGGCCAGGCGCAAGGCGCGCACCGCGTTCGGGAACTGGCGCCGGACGACGTAGAGGGCACTGGCTGCGACCGCCAGCCCGATCACGACGTACTGCAGGAGCAGCAGTCCGTCCATCAGCCGCCTCCCAGCGCCACGGCGAGCTGGTAGGTGAGCAGGGACATCAGGTAGGCCAGGCCGAACAGGTAGCCGGCGGCGATGCCCACCTGCTTCCACGAGCCGGTCTCGCGCTTGATCGTGGCCAGGGTGGAGATGCACTGCGGTGCGTAGATGAACCACACCAGCAGCGCCAGCGCGGTGGCCAGCGACCAGTCGGCGGCGATCACCGGCGCCAGCGCCTGCGCCGCGGCCTCGTCGTCGGGCGCCGAGAGCGCGTACACCGTGGCCAGCGACGCCACCGCGACTTCACGCGCGGCCATGCCCGGGATCAGCGCGATGCAGATCTGCCAGTTGAAGCCCAGCGGCGCGAACACCACCGCCAGCGCCCGGCCGATGCGGCCGGCGAAACTGTAGTCGATCGCCGGCCCGACCGCGTCCGGCGGCGGCGCCGGGAACGAGAGCAGGAACCACAGCAGGATCGTCAGCGCGAGGATGATCCCGCCCACGCGCTTGAGGAAGATCATCGCCCGCTCCCACAGCCCGATCGCCAGGTCGCGCGGATGCGGCAGGCGGTAGGACGGCAGCTCCAGCAGCAGCGCGTGCTCGCCCTTGTCGCGGCGCCAACGCTTCATCACCCAGGCCACCGCCAGCGCGCTGAGGATGCCGGCCGTGTACAGCGCGAACAGCACCAGCCCCTGCAGGTTGAACCAGCCCACCGGTTGCGCGGGAATGAACGCGCCGATCAGCAGCGCGTACACCGGCAGCCGCGCCGAGCAGGTCATCAGCGGCGCGACCAGGATCGTGGCCAGGCGGTCGCGCGGATCCTGGATCGAGCGCGTGGCCATGATCCCGGGCACGGCGCAGGCGAAGCTCGACAGCAGCGGGATGAACGAACGCCCGGACAGGCCGGCGCGGAACATCAGCCGGTCGAGCAGGAACGCCGCGCGCGGCAGGTAGCCGGACTCCTCCAGCGCGAGGATGAAGGCGAACAGGATCAGGATCTGCGGCAGGAACACCACCACGCTGCCGACGCCGGCGATGATGCCGTCGGCGATCAGGCTGGCCAGCGGCCCTTCCGGCAGCGCGCCACGCGCGGCCTCGGCGAGGGCGGCGGCGCCGGCGTCGATCAGGTCCATCAGCGGCGTGGCCCAGGCGTACACGGCCTGGAAGATCAGGAACATCACCACCGCCAGGATCGCCAGGCCGAACACCGGGTGCAGCAGCACGCGGTCGAGCGCGTCGTCCACCTCGGCGGTGCGCCGCGGCATGCGCACGGCCAGCGCCAGCAGGCGCCGGGTCTCGGCATGCAGCGTGTCCACGTCGAGCGCGCCGTCGCCGCCGGAAAAGTGCCGGCGCGGTTCGTGCGGGCGTTCCACGACCCGCTCCAGCATCGCCACCAGCTCGCGCGCGCCGTGCTTGCGCACCGCCACCGTCGGCACCACCGGCACCCCGAGCTCGCGCTCCAGGGCGGGCAGGTCGATCTCGATCCCGCGCCGCCGCGCCGTATCCATCATGTTCACCGCCACCACCATCGGCTTGCCCAGCTCGCGCACTTCCAGCGCGAAGCGCAGGTGCAGGCGCAGGTTGGTGGCGTCCACCACGCACACGATCACGTCCGGCACCGGCTCGCCCGGATAGAAGCCGCGGCACAGGTCGCGGGTGATGGCCTCGTCCAGGCTGGCGGCGTGCAGGCTGTAGGCGCCCGGCAGGTCGAGCACGGCGTAGCTGCGGCCGGAGGGCGCGACCAGGCGCCCTTCCTTGCGCTCGACGGTGACGCCGGCGTAATTGGCGACCTTCTGCCGGCTGCCGGTGAGCTGGTTGAACAGCGCGGTCTTGCCGCAGTTGGGGTTGCCGACCAGGGCGATGCGCGGCAGCGCGGCGGTGCTCATGCGGCGGCCTCCGCGGTCGCCACCGGCCGGATCCGCACCCGCTCGGCCTCCGCGCGGCGCAGCGCGAAGCGGGTGTAGCCGACCTGCACCAGCAGCGGCTCGGCGCCGAACGGGCCGGCCGCCATCACCTCCACCGCCTCTCCGGCGACGAAGCCGAGTTCGCGCAGGCGCCGGGCGATGCCGTCGTTGGGCGCGCGTTCCTCGACGCCCTCGACGATCGCGCTGGTGCGTCGCGGCAGTTCGGTCAGCCTCACGGGCGGAAATCCAAATGGGAACGATTCTCGATTCTAGCAGGGCCGGGCCCCGGCGACCGCTGCCGCCCGTCCCCGCCGGCGCCGTCGCGGACGCCGTCCGTCTCCCCCGCCCCGCTATCATTCCGCGACTTTCCCCTCGGATTTCCGCGATGACCGCACCGCTGCTGCTGGAACGCGAGGGCGCGGTGGCGCGCCTGCGCCTGAACCGGCCGGAACTGCACAACGCCTTCGACGCCGCGCTGATCGCGGCGCTGACCGAGGCGCTCGAGGCGCTCGCCGCCGACCCCGCGGTGCGGGTGGTGGTCCTGGAAGGCGCCGGGCCCTCGTTCTCCGCCGGCGCGGATCTCCACTGGATGCGCGGCATGGCCGCCGCCGGCGAGGCCGAGAACCGCGCCGACGCGCTCGCCCTGGCCCGGCTGATGCGGACCCTGGACGAGCTGCCCAAGCCCACCATCGCCCGCGTGCACGGCGCGGCCTTCGGCGGCGGCGTGGGCCTGGTGGCGTGCTGCGACATCGCCATCGGCGCGCAGGAGGCCAGGTTCGGCCTGACCGAGAGCCGCCTGGGCCTGCTGCCGGCGGTGATCTCCCCCTACGTGATCGCCGCGATCGGCCCGCGCCAGGCGCGACGCTGGTTCGCCACCGCCGAAACCTTCGACGCCGCCGAGGCCTGCCGCATCGGCCTGCTCCACGCCGTGGTCAACGCCACCGCGCTCGACTCGGCGGTGCAGCGCCAGGTGGAGCTGCTGCTCAAGGCCGGCCCGCTCGCCGCTGCCGGCGCCAAGGCACTGGTGCGCCGCGTCGCCGCCGGGACCGACCGCGACCGCCTCGACGCCGACAACGCCGCCCTGATCGCCCGGCTGCGCGTCTCCCCCGAAGGCCAGGAAGGCATCGGTGCCTTCCTCGACAAGCGCAAGCCGCACTGGACCGCGTAAGGCATCTTCAGCCACGGATGAACACGGATAAGGCAAGACTGCTTCATCAAGATCTGACGGAACAGGTCATCGGCGCGTTCTACGCTGTCTACAACGAACTGGGAGCGGGGTTCCTGGAAAATGTCTATGAAAACGCCATGGCCATCGCAATTTCCCAATGCGGGCTGGCCGTCGAGCGGCAAAGCCCGATTCGAGTCCATTTCCGCGGCGCAGTGGTCGGCGAATATCGGGCCGACCTGCTCATTGAAAAAGCGCTGGTCGTCGAGGTGAAGGCCGCGGCCACGCTGAATCAGGCACACATGGCGCAATTGCTGAATTACTTGAAAGCCACTGGCAAGAGCGTCGGATTGCTGCTCAATTTCGGCCCACGCCCGCAATTCAAGCGCCTCATCTTCGGATAGCCTGATCCGTGCCCATCCGTGCAAATCCGTGGCCATAAAACAGACATGTTCGACAAGATCCTGATCGCCAACCGCGGCGAGATCGCCTGCCGCGTGATCCGCACCTGCCGCCGGCTCGGCATCCGCACCGTCGCGGTGTATTCGGAGGCCGACGCCGACGCGCAGCACGTGCGCCAGGCCGACGAGGCGTACTGCATCGGCGGCCCGCGGCCGCAGGAGTCGTACCTGCGCGGCGAGGCGATCATCGAGGTCGCCAGGCAGACCGGGGCGCGGGCCATCCATCCCGGCTACGGGTTCCTGAGCGAGAACGCCGATTTCGCCGACGCGGTCGAGGCCGCGGGCCTGGTGTTCATCGGGCCGAAGGCGGCCTCGATGCGCAAGATGGGCAGCAAGGCCGGGGCCAAGGAGCTGATGCAGGCCGCCGGGGTGCCGGTGGTGCCGGGCTACAACGGCACCGATCAGTCGCCGGAGACGCTGGCGCGGGAGGCGGCGCGGATCGGCTTCCCGCTGATGATCAAGGCCGCGCACGGCGGTGGCGGCAAGGGCATGCGCGTGGTGCGCGTGCTGGACGAATTCATGGCCAGCCTGGAGAGCTGCCAGCGCGAGGCCGCGGGCGCGTTCGGCCGCGACCGGGTGCTGCTGGAGCGCTACATCGGCCAGCCGCGCCACATCGAGTTCCAGGTGTTCGGCGACGTCCACGGCAACGTCATCCACCTCAACGAGCGCGAGTGCTCGGCGCAGCGCCGCTACCAGAAGGTCATCGAGGAATCGCCCTCGCCGTTCCTGACCCCGGAGCTGCGCGCGGCGATGGGCGAGGCCGCGGTCAAGGCCGCGCAGGCGATCGGTTACGTCAACGCCGGCACGGTCGAGTTCATCGTCGCCCCGGACGGCGCGTTCTACTTCATGGAGATCAACACCCGCCTGCAGGTCGAGCATCCGGTCACCGAACTGGTGAGCGGGCTGGACCTGGTCGAATGGCAGCTGCGCGTCGCCGCCGGCGAGCCGCTGCCGCTGCGGCAGGAGCAGGTGCGGCAGCAGGGCCACGCGATCGAGGTGCGGGTCTATGCCGAGGATCCGGACGCCGGCTTCCTGCCTGGCTCGGGCCGGCTCGAGCGCCTGCGCCTGCCGGCGCCGTCGGCGCACGTGCGGGTGGACTCGGGCGTGGTCGAGGGCGACACGGTCACGATCTTCTACGACCCGATGATCGCCAAGCTCATCGTGCACGACGCCGACCGCCCGCGCGCGCTGGCGCGCCTGCGCGAGGCGCTGGCCGAGTGCGAGATCGGCGGGCCGAAGTCGAACGTCGAGTTCCTGGAACGCCTGGTCCGGCATCCGGCGGTGGTCGGGGCCAGCATCGACACCGGCTACCTGGACCGCCACCTCGACGAGTTCATGCCCGCCGCGGAGGTGGATCCGGACCTGCTGCTCGCCGCCGCGGTCGCGCAGCTGCTGGCCCAGGAGCGCGCCGCGCGCGAACGCGCGGCCGGCTCGGGCGACCCGCACTCGCCCTGGGCGCTGGCCGACGGCTGGCGGCTGGGCCATGCCGGCAAGCGCGAGCTGGCGTTCGTGCACCGCGGCGCGCCGCTGGCGCTGGTGGCGCACGGCAGCGGCGGCGACTACCGGATCGAGCACGCCGGGCACGACGTCGTGGTGAACGGGGCCCGGATCGAGGGCGACGCGCTGAGCCTGCGCCTGGACGGCCGCGGGCGCCGCTTCCGGGTGGACAGCGACCCGCACCGGGTCATGATCCACGACGGCGAACGCCGGCTGCGGCTGGAGCCCGTGGAGGTGTATCGTCGGCAGTCCGGGGGGAGCGCAGGGGGCGAAGACCGCATCCGCGCGCCGATGCCCGGCCGCGTCGTCCTGGTCCGGGCCCGTCCCGGCGACCCGGTCCGCGCCGGCGACGAAGTGCTCGTGATCGAGGCGATGAAGATGGAGTTGAGCCTGAAGGCCCCGCGCGACGGCAGCATCGCCGAGGTGCGCGCCGCGCCCGGCGACTTCGTCGAGGCCGACGCGGTGCTGGTGACGCTGGAGGCATGACATGGGCCTGCCCGCCAGCGTGCGCATCGTCGAGGTCGGCCCGCGCGACGGGCTGCAGAACGAGCGGGCGTTCGTCCCCACCGCGGCCAAGATCGAGCTGATCGAACGCCTCGCCGCCACCGGCCTGACCTGCATCGAGGCCACCAGCTTCGTCAGCCCGAAATGGGTGCCGCAACTGGCGGACGCGGCCGAGGTGTACGCCGGGATCACGAAACGGCCCGGGGTGCGCTACCCGGTGCTGGTCCCGAACGAACAGGGCTACGAACGCGCCCGCGCGGTCGGCGCGCAGGACGTGGCGGTGTTCACCGCCGCCTCCGAGGCCTTCAACCGCAGGAACATCAACGCCTCGATCGACGAGTCCATCGAGCGCTTCCGCCCCGTGCTCGAGCGCGCCCGCGCCGATGGCGTGCGCGTGCGCGGCTACGTCTCGACCGTGCTCGGCTGCCCCTACCAGGGCGCGGTGCCGCTCGCGGACGTGGTGCGCGTGGCCCGGCGCCTGCACGAGCTCGGCTGCGAAGAGATCTCGCTCGGCGACACCATCGGCGTGGGCACCCCCGGCAAGGCGCGGGCGATGCTGCGCGCGGTGGCCGCCGAGGTGCCGATGCCGGCGCTCGCCGTGCACTTCCATGACACCTACGGCCAGGCGCTGGCCAACCTCCTGGCCTGCCTGGAGGAAGGCGTGGGCGTGGTGGACGCCGCGGTCTCCGGCACCGGCGGCTGCCCCTACGCGCGCGGCGCCAGCGGCAACGTCGCCACCGAGGACGTGGTGTACATGCTGCACGGCCTGGGCATCGCCACCGGCGTGGATCTGGAACGGCTGGCCGAGACCGGCCGCTGGCTCGCCTCCCTGCTCGGACGGGACACCGGAAGCAAGGTCGCAAGGGCGATGGCCGTGGCGTGAACTCCCGCCTGCCACCGCCGGAATCCGACGCCGCCGCGACCCTCGCGGCGCTGCGCGAGGCGTGCGAGGCCCCCGACCTCCCCGATCATCTGCGCGTCCTGCTGCGCCAGGCCCATGACGCGCTGCAGGCCGAGGCCGTCGCGGCCCAGGCCGCGCGCAACCGCTGGCGCGCGCTGTTCGACGCCGTGCCCGATCCGGTCAGCATCATCAGCTGGGAAGGGATCGTGCTCGACCTGAACAAGGCCGGCGTGGCGGCCTACCAGCGCCCGCGCGAGCACATCGTCGGCCAGCCGATCCACGTGCTCAACCCCGACCTGCCGCGCGACCACATGCTGCCGGTGTGGGAAGTGCTCGGTCGCGGCGAAACCTACGTGGTGGACGTGACCAACATGCGTGCCGACGGCACCCGCTTCCCGGTGCAGGTGCACTCGGCCGCGTTCGACGACGAGGGCGAGCGCCGGATCGTGGCCGTGGCCCGCAACATGAGCGGCCACCGCGAGGCCGAGCTGCGCTACCGCGAGCTGATGGAGACGATGGACAACGGCATCGTCATCCGCGATGCCGACGGCCGCATCGTGTACGGCAACCCCGCGATCCTGCGCATGCTCAGCCTGGCGCCCGGCCAGCGCCTGGAGGAGGAACTGAACCGCGAGCGCTGGCTGATCGTGGACGAGCGCGGCCAGGAACTGGAGTACGAGGACGTGCCGGCGCGGCGCGCGCTGCGCACCGGCCGGATCGTCGAGAGCACGGTGCTCGGCTTCTACGACCGCCTGCTGCGGCGCCTGATCTGGTTCAGCGTCACCGCCGTGCCGCAGTTCGGCCCCGGCGGGGGGCGTCCGCAGCAAGTGCTGTCGCTGTTCTCCGACGTGACCGCGCTCAAGCGCGACAGCGCGCTGTTCGAGCGGGTGCAGGCGCTGGCCCACATCGGCGGCTGGGAATGGGACTCCGGCCGCGACAGCCTGCACCTCACCGCCGAGACGCAGCGCATCCTCGGCCGAACGCCGGAAACGCTCGAAGGCCTGCTGGAATCGCTGCGCGAAAAGGACCGCCGCCAGTTGCTGGAAGCCGTGCGCCAGTGTCGTGACGCCGGCGAGGGCTTCGACCGGGAGCTGCAGGGCACGCGGCCCGACGGGCACGCCTTCTGGGTACGGATGATCGGCGAGGTCGAGCCCGGCGACCCCACCGGCGCGCGCCTGGCAGGCACCCTGCAGGACATCACCGAGCGCAAGCAGGCGGAGGAAACCCTGCGCGTGCAGGCGCGCAGCGATCCGCTCACCGGGCTGCTCAACCGCGACGCGGTCCTGGCCGAACTGGAAACGCGCCTGTCCGACCCGGCGCAGTCCCGGCTGGCGGTGCTGTACGTGGACCTGGACCGCTTCAAGATCGTCAACGACGTGCTCGGCCACGCCGCCGGCGACCAGGTGCTGGCGCGGGCAGCGGCGCGGATCCAGCATGCGGTGGGCACCGAAGGCTTGATCGCCCGCTTCGGCGGCGACGAGTTCCTGGTGGTGTGCGACACCGACGACGAGCACCAGCCCGAGCGCCTGGCCGCGGCGATCCTGGACGTGTTCCGCGACGCGTTCCGCATGGAAGGCGAGGAGTTCAGCATCACCGCCAGCATCGGCATCGCCCGTGCGCCGGTCCACGGCGACCGGCCGCACGTGCTGATCCAGAACGCCGACCTGGCCATGTACGACAGCAAGCGGCGGCTCCGCAACAGCTGGCAGGGCTTCTCCGGCGCGCTGGCCGAACAGCAGTTGCAGCGCCTGCAGATGGAAACGCACCTGCGCCGCGCGATCGAGAACGACGAACTGCGCCTGGTGTACCAGCCGCAAGTGGACCTGGTCAGCGGCCGCATCGTCGGCGCCGAGGCGCTGATCCGCTGGCGCAACCCGGTGCTGGGCGAGATGCGGCCGGACCGTTTCATCAGTCATGCCGAGGTCACCGGCGACATCGTCCGCATCGGCAACTGGGTGCTGCACCAGGCCTGCCGGCAACTGCGCCGCTGGCGCGACGCCGGCATTGCCGTCGGCCGGATCTCGGTCAACGTCTCCTACCGCCAGTTCCTGGCCGAAAACCTGGCCGAGCGGGTGGCGGCGGCGCTGGACGCGGCCGGCATCCCCGGCGAGGCGCTGGAGCTCGAGTTCACCGAACGTGTCCTGATCGAGGACGCGCCGGACACGCTCGACACCCTCGACGCCTTGCGCGCGCTCGGCGTGACCCTGAGCATCGACGACTTCGGCGAAGGCTACAGCGCACTGAACTACCTGCGCCGGCTGCCGATCCAGGGCATGAAGCTGAGCCAGCAGTTCCTGCACGGCGTGCCGCACAACGCCTCGGACGTGGCGATCTGCCAGGCGGTGGCCGGCATCGCCCAGAGCCTCGGGCTGCACCTGGTCGCCGAGGGCATCGAGAGCGACGCCCAGCGCCAGTTCCTGTTGCGCATGGGGGTCACGACCGGCCAGGGCTTCCTCTACGCGCCGGGCCTGGCGCCGGACGAACTGGCCCTGCGCCTGGCCACGCCGCTGCGCATCCGGCATGCCTGACGCGCCCTGGGGCAGGGCCGCCGGGCGCGGCGCCCCGCTGGCGTAAAATGGCGTGCTTTGGCAGCTTCACGGGGATTCGCGCATGCAACTCGACAACGTCCGCGCCGTCGTCACCGGCGGCGTCTCCGGCCTTGGCCTGGCCGTGGCCCGGCATCTGGCCGCCCACGGCGGCAAGGTCGCGCTGCTTGACGTCAACGACGACAAGGGCGCGGCTGCGGTCGCCGAGCTGGGCCAGGACAAGGCCCGCTACTTCCGCACCGACGTCACTTCCGAGGACGGCGTGACCGCCAGCCTGGCCGCGGCGCGCGAGTTCCTGGGCGGGCTCAACACGGTGGTGAACTGCGCCGGCATCCTCGGCGCCGGGCGCGTGCTCGGCAAGGAAGGGCCGATGCCGCTGTCGCAGTTCCAGACCACGGTGATGGTCAACCTGGTCGGCAGCTTCAACGTCGCCAAGGCCGCTGCCGCGCTGATGCAGCACAACGCGCCGGGCGAGGACGGCGAGCGCGGGGTGATCGTCAACACCGCCTCGGTGGCCGCCTACGAGGGCCAGATCGGCCAGGCCGCGTATTCGGCCAGCAAGGGCGGCGTGGTCGGCATGACCCTGCCGATGGCGCGCGAGCTGGCGCGTTTCGGGATCCGGGTGATGACGGTGGCACCGGGCGTGTTCTGGACGCCGATGGTGGACGGCATGCCCGAGAGCGTGCAGCAGTCGCTGGCAGCCTCGATCCCGTTCCCCTCGCGCCTGGGCCGGCCGGAGGAGTTCGCCGACCTGGTCGCCTACATCCTGCAGAACCGCTACCTCAACGGCGAGACGATCCGCCTGGACGGCGCGACCCGGCTGGCGCCGAAGTGAGTGCAGGACACCCCATCCCGGACGGCGCATGGGCGTGCGCTGGCCCGGGATCCCATGGCACCCCCCTGAACAAATGGGTTCCGGCTTGCGCCGGAACGACGGACAGGCAATGAAGGCTTCCGAAGTCAAGAAAGGCCACGTGGTCGAACACAACGGCACCGTGTACCAGGTGCGCGACATCGAGCGCAGCGCGCCGCAGGGGCGCGGCGGCAACGTCACCTTCCGCTTCACCCTGTACAGCGTGCCCGGCGGCAGCAAGTACGACCTGTCGCTGCGCGCCGAGGACGACCTGAAGGAAGTCGAGCTGACCCGGCGCCCGGCCACCTTCTCCTACCGCGACGGCGACGCCTTCGTGTTCCTCGACGACGAGGACTACACCCCTTACCACCTCGGTCCGGAGATGGTCGGCGACGCCGCGGGCTACATCGTGGACAACCTCGGCGGCTGCTACGTGCAGCTCATTGACGACCAGCCGGTGGCGCTGCAGTTGCCGCAGACGGTGGCGCTGGAGGTGGTGGACACCCCGCCCGAGCTCAAGGGCGGCACCGCGACCAAGCGGCCCAAGCCCGCGCGTCTGGCCACCGGGATCGAGCTGCTGGTGCCCGAGTACATCGCCAACGGCGACCGGGTGCTGGTCAGCACGACGACCGGAGAGTACATGGGGCGCGCGGACTGACCCGCGCCGCCCACTTGCGCGCCATCCGCCGCACCGAGGGATCGGCGTCCGCGTCCTCCGCCAGTGCCGCGATCCCGCGCCAGGCCAGGTCGTGCGATTCGTCGCCGACCACGTAGTCCTCGCCGCCGTGCGCGCGCACCACGTAGCGCACGTCGTAATGCCAGTGCGCAGGCACCTCGCCGCGTGCCGGGATCCAGTGCCGGTCGAGGTCGAAGATCGCCTCGTCCTCCAGCGCCAGCCCACGCAGACCCGACTCCTCCGCCGCCTCGCGCAGCGCCACCCGGGGCAGGTCCGGGTCGCCGTCGGCATGGCCGCCGAGCTGCAGCCAGCGGTCGAGCTTGCGGTGGTGGGTCATCAGCAGCCGCCGGCCGTCGCCGCTGACCAGCCAGGCCGAGGCGGTGAAGTGGCCCTGCCGCCGTTCGCGCCGGAACGGATCCTCGGGATCGTCCAGCAACGCCAGGAACGCGCCGACCACGGTCTCCTCCGGCCAGCGGCGGGCGTAGTCGAACAGGGCCCGGCGGAGCGCCGCGTCGGTGGCTGCGGTGCGCGGGGACATGGGCGGAACGGGCCTTGACAGGAAAGGGGGCGCAATTATGCGGCCGCAGCGGCCGCGCCCACGCCCCGGGAGGCGCGCGATGCGCCCTTGCTGCTGCTTTCCCGCGTGGGTTAAGGTGGCCCGCCCCCACGGGCCATACGCTCCAGCCGCCGTCCGCACGGACGGCGGTCCCATCAATTCCAGGGGAATCGGATGTTCAACGACCTGTTCATCACCAAGCCGGTGGAGCCCGCGCCGCACGTGGACGCCGGCGAACCGGTGGAAGGCTCGCTCCAGGGAGAAGCGGGCCTCAAGCGCGTCCTCACCGCCCGCCATCTGGTCCTGCTCGGCATCGGCGCGATCATCGGCGCCGGCATCTTCGTGATGACCGGGCAGGCCGCGGCCAACCACGCCGGCCCGGCGATCATGCTCAGCTTCGTGCTCGCCGGCGTCGCCTGCGCGTTCGCAGGCCTGTGCTACGCCGAGTTCGCCTCGATGATCCCGGTCTCGGGCAGCGCCTACAGCTACACCTACGCCACGCTCGGCGAGGCGGTGGCCTGGTTCGTGGGCTGGAGCCTGGTGCTCGAGTACCTGTTCGCGGCCTCCGCCGTGTCGGTGGGCTGGTCGGCCTACACCATCAGCCTGATGGAGTCGGTCGCGCAGATGCTCGGCAGCGACTGGAAGTTCCCGACCCTGTTCGCCTCCGCGCCGGTGGCCTATGCCAACGGCGAATTCACCCCGACCGGGTCGCTGTTCAACCTGCCCGCGGTGCTGATCGTCTCGGCCGTGGGCTACCTGTGCTACATCGGCATCCGCCAGTCGGCGACCGCCAATGCGATCATCGTCGCGATCAAGGTCACGGTGATCCTGGCCCTGATCGGCCTGGGGTCGCAGTACGTCAACCCCGACAACTGGACCCCGTTCATCCCGGCCAACGAAGGCGGCGACCGCTTCGGCTGGCCCGGCGTGCTGCGCGCGGCCTCGATCGTGTTCTTCGCCTACATCGGTTTCGACGCGGTCTCGACCGCGGCGCAGGAAGCCAAGAACCCGCAGCGCGACATGCCGATCGGCATCCTCGGCTCGCTGGTGGTGTGCACCATCCTCTACATCATCGTGGCCGCGGTGCTGACCGGCCTGGTGCCGTACACCCAGCTCGGCACCGCCAAGCCGGTGGCCACCGCGCTGGAGGCGTACCCGGCGCTGGGCTGGCTCAAGTTCGCGGTCGAGATCGGCGCCGTCGCGGGTCTGACCTCGGTGATCCTGGTGATGCTGATGGGCCAGCCGCGCATCTTCTTCGCCATGGCGCACGACGGCCTGCTGCCGAAGTTCTTCGGCGCGGTCCACCCGAAGCACCAGACCCCGCACAAGGCCACCATCGTGGTCGCGATCGTGGCCGCGATCCTGGCCGCGTTCTTCCCGCTCGGCGTGCTCGGCGACCTGGTCTCGATGGGCACCCTGCTCGCGTTCGCCACCGTGTGCATCGGCGTGTGGGTGCTGCGCCACACGCGCCCGGACCTGCCGCGCGCGTTCCGGGTGCCGATGGCGCCGGTGATCTGCACCCTCGGCGCGCTGTCCTGCCTGGCCCTGGTGGGTTTCATGGGCTGGTACAACTGGCTGCTGCTGGCGGCGTGGACCGTGATCGGGTTCGTGATCTACTTCCTGTACGGCTACCGCCACAGCAAGCTGCGCCAGGGCTGAGCCGCCCGCAACCTCACGGAGGGCCGACGAACGATTCGCCGGCCCTCCTTGCTTCCCGCTCCCCGACGCCCGCCCCGACGGCACCGCGCACTCCGGACGCCAGGATCCGACCATGCTGCAGCACCTGCTCGCGACCAAACACCCGCACGCCAGCCACGCCGACGCCGAGGCACTGCAACTGCACCGGACGCTCGGCCCCTGGGCCCTGACCGCGCTCGGCATCGGCGCGGTGATCGGCGGCGGCATCTTCGTCATCACCGGCCAGGCCGCCGCCGACCATGCCGGCCCGGCGATCATGCTCTCGTTCGTGCTGGCGGCGATCTGCTGCGCGTTCTGCGCCCTCGCCTACGCCGAGTTCGCCTCGATGGTGCCGGTGTCCGGCAGCGCCTACACCTACACCTACGCCACCCTCGGCGAGCTCGCCGCCTGGTTCATCGGCTGGATGCTGGTGCTCGAATACGGCGTCTCCGCCTCGGCGGTGGCAGTGAGCTGGACCGGCTATTTCCTCAGCCTGCTCGACCATTTCGGCATCCACCTGCCGGCGGCGCTGAGCTCGGCGCCGCTGGATTCGCAGCTGCGGCCGACCGGCGCGATCGCCAACCTGCCGGCCGCGGCGCTGGTGTTCGCCCTGACCTGGGTCTGCTACATCGGCATCCGCAAGTCCTCGGCGATGAACATCGCCATGGTGGTGCTCAAGACCGGGCTGATCCTGCTGGTGATCTTCGCCGGCTGGAAGTACGTGGATCCGGGCAACTGGGAACCGTTCATCCCCGCCAACGAGGGCCCCGGCAAGTACGGCTGGGACGGCGTGCTGCGCGGCGCGGCGATGGTGTTCTTCGCCTACATCGGCTTCGAGGCGGTGTCGGTGGCGGCGCAGGAGTCGCGCCGGCCGCAGCGCGACCTGCCGATCGGCATGCTGCTCTCGCTGGCGATCTGCACCGTGCTGTACATCGCGATGGCGGCGGTGATGACCGGCCTGGTGCCGTACACGCAGCTCGGCACCGACGAACCGGTGGTGACCGCGGTCGCGGCGCACCCGGAACTGGGCTGGCTGCGGATCGTGGTCGAGATCGGCGCGATGATCGGCCTGGCCTCGGTGGTGCTGGTGATGATCATCGGCCAGCCGCGGATCTTCATGATCATGGCCCGCGACGGCCTGCTGCCGCCGGTGTTCACGAAGATCCATCCCGAGTACCGCACCCCCCACATCAACACCGTGATCACCGGCATCGGCATCGCCCTGCTGGCGGCGCTGTTCCCGCTCGACGTGCTGGGCGAGCTGACCTCGATGGGCACGCTGATCGCGTTCGCCGCGGTGTGCGTGGGCGTGCTGATCCTGCGCCGCACCCAGCCGGACCTGCCGCGGCCGTTCCGGATCCCGGCGGCGTGGTTCGTGTGCGGCGCGGGCGTGCTGAGCTGCCTGGTCCTGCTGTCGGCGATGACGCTGCACAACTGGATGCTGATGGCGGTGTGGACCGCGGGCGGCTTCCTGATCTATTTCCTGTACGGATACCGGCATAGCCGCCAGCGATAGCCGGGGGCGGCCGGCGCGCGGTCCGGGGACGCGGGCGCTTCCCCGGATTCGCTAGACTTGCGGGATGAGCGACGCCCTGCCCTACGACGACCAGCAGCTGCGCCACGCCGCCGGCGAGCTGATCATGAACGTGCGCGAGCTGGCCGAACGCGGCTGGACGCCGGCCACCAGCAGCAACTTCTCGCGCCGGCTCGACGCGCGCCACGTGGCCATCACCGTCTCCGGACGCGACAAGGGCCGGCTGACCGAGGCCGACATCATGGTGGTGGACCTGGACGGCAACCCCGTCGGCAGCAGCCACCGTCCTTCGGCCGAGACCCTGCTGCACACGCGCCTGTACGCGCGCTTCCCGCAGGTGGGCTGCGTGCTGCACACCCACTCGCTGGTGCAGACGGTGGCCTCGCGCCTGTTCTCCGGCGCCGGGCACGTGCACCTGGAGGGCTACGAGCTGCTCAAGGCCTTCGCCGGGCAGACCACGCACGAGGCCGAACTGGACCTGCCGGTGCTGCCCAACTCGCAGGACATGCATACCCTGGCCGCGCAGGTGGACGCCCTGCTCGACGCGCAGCCGATGTGGGGCTACCTGATCGACGGCCACGGCCTGTACGCCTGGGGCCGTGACATCGCCGAGGCCCGCCGCCACCTGGAGGCATTCGAGTTCCTGCTCGCCTGCGAGCTGGAGCTGAGGAAACTGAGATGAGCCGCCTGAGGATCTTCGCCGACGACCACCCCGACGCGCCGCTGCTGGCCACCCGTGACCGCGCCGAGATCGCGCGCGAACTGCAGCGGATCGGCGTCGCCTTCGAGCAGTGGCAGGCCGTGCAACCGGTCAGGCCGGGCGACCCGCCGGAGGCGATCATGGCCGCGTACCGCGCCGACATAGACCGCCTGGTGGCCGAGCGCGGCTTCCGCACCGTGGACGTGGTCAGCATCGCGCCGGACAACCCCAACCGCGAGGAGCTGCGGAAGAAGTTCCTGGACGAGCACTTCCACAAGGAGGACGAGGTCCGCTTCTTCGTCGCCGGCTCCGGCCTGTTCACCCTGCACGTGGACGACCGCGTGTACGAGGTGCTGTGCGAGGCCGGCGACCTGATCGCGGTCCCGGACCGGATGACGCACTGGTTCGACATGGGCCCCGAGCCGAGCTTCGTCGCGATCCGCTTCTTCACCGAGCCGGACGGCTGGGTCGGGCACTTCACCGGCACCGACATCGCCGGGCGCTTCCCGCGTTACGAGCGGGGGCAGGCGGCCGAATGACTCCTCCCACCATCCTCACCGACATCGAGGGCACCACCAGCAGCATCTCCTTCGTCAAGGACGTGCTGTTCCCCTACGCGCGGCGCGCGCTGCCGGCGTTCGTGCACGCGCACGGGCGCGAACCGGAAGTGCGGCGCTGGCTGGACGCGGTGGCGGCCGAACTGGGCGGGGCCTGCGACGACAGGCTGGTCGTCGAGACCCTGCAGGGCTGGATGGACCAGGACCGCAAGCACACCGCGCTCAAGGCCCTGCAGGGGCTGCTGTGGCGTGCCGGCTACGAGCACGGCGACTACCGCGCGCATGTCTATCCGGACGCGGTGGCGGGACTGCGTCGCTGGCACGCGGGGGGCCATCGCCTGGCGGTGTATTCCTCCGGTTCGGTCGAGGCGCAGAAGCTGTTCTTCGGCCACAGCGAGGCCGGCGACCTGACCGGGCTGTTCTCGGGCTGGTTCGACACCGCCATCGGCCACAAGCGCGAGGCCGAGAGCTACGCGCGCATCGCCGACGCGCTGGACCTGGCGCCGGCCGAGGTGCTGTTCCTGTCCGACGTGGTCGAGGAGCTCGACGCCGCGCGCGAGGCCGGCATGCGCACGGTGCTGGTGGACCGCCTGGCCGACTATCCGGCGCCGCGCGAGGGCGCGGCGCGCAACGGCCATCCGCGCGTGACTTCCTTCGACGCGGTGGACGCGCTGCTGTGAGCGCACCCCGCGGCCGGCGCGCGGCCGTTCAGGGCGTCGCCACGTCCAGCCGGTAGCTCGTCGCGGCGCGCTGCTCGCCCTGCCAGTCGTCGAAGGCGCGCACCTCGATGCGGTGCTCGCCCGGGGCCAGGTCGGTCGGCAAGGGGCCGCGCCACAGGTGCGGCGAGGGCGTGGCTTCGGGGATCCGGTCGTAGCCGCGCAGGGCCGCGGCCTGGTCGTCGCGCAGGTTCTCGGCCAGCACGCGCGGATCGGGCTGCAGCACCCGGCGCATCGGCTGCCACGGGCCATCGTCCACGCGGTACTCGACGCGGGTGCGCTCGTGGCCCATGAACACGTTGGCGTACACGGCAAAGCCCGGCCAGGCGCCGTGGCGCAGCACCTTCGGCGCGTGCAGGGCGATCGCCGGCGTGGTGGGCGCGAGCGCCCCGCCCTGCGCCGGGCGCCAGGCGAGCGCGTAGGCGCCGCCGGGGCGCACGGTCAGCACCGCGTAGCCGTTCGGGGTGCCATCGCTCATGGTCGCGTCGGGAATGCCGCGCGCGTCCTTCACCCCGGACCAGAACGCCCCGCACGCGGCGCCGACGTTGTACTCGTGCAGCGGCGCCGCGCCCTGCCAGCCGCTGGCGGCATCGTGGAACACGTGCTGCTGGGTGTGGCGGTGCGCGCTCAGCACCAGCACGTGCGGGAAATCGCGCAGCAGGGCGAACAGGCGCGCGCGGTCGGTGTCGCGGAAGCCGTCCCGTCCCGGTTCCTCGAACAGCGGCACGTGCATCGCCAGCACCAGCAGCCGGTCCTTCGGCACCGTCGGCAGGTAGGCCTCGAGGAAGGCGAACTGCGCCTGGCGCAATCCGCCGATGTACTCGGGGCGCTGGCCCGGCAGGTAGATCACGTCGTCGAGCACGACGAACACGGCTTCCCGCTCCTCCCAGGCGAAGGTGTCGGGGCCGAAGCTGTTGCGGAAGGTGCGCAGCGAGTCCTCGTCGCCGGCCGCGTCGAAGTCGAGGTCGTGGTTGCCGGGCGCGTGCAGCCAGGGCACGCCGAGCGCGGCGGTGGCAGCGGTGACCAGCGGATAGAGCGAGAGGTCGTCGTGGACGATGTCGCCCAGGCTCAGGCCGAGGTCGGCGGCCGGCACGTGCGGGTGGGCGTCCTGCGCGGCATCGTCCAGCACCGCCTGCACGATGTCGCCCCGGTAGTGGGCCACGTCCTGCGCGGTCTTCGGCTGCGGGTCGCCGAACACGAGCACGCGCAGTGCCTCGGCACGGCGACGCGGCGCGGGCGTCTGCGGCCACAGGGCGAAGTCGTGGCAGGCCGCCGGTGCGGCGGGGATCCCGCCGTACCTCAGCGCGGGACCGGGCTCGGGCTGGAGGTGGCGCCAGAACCGCGGCAGGCCGTCCACGCCCGCGGGCACGGCGTACCCGGCGGGCTTGACCACGAACACGGTGCGGCCGGATTCCACCGGCAGGGCGTAGCGGCCTTCCGCATCGGTGCGGACCACGCGCAGGCCGTCGGACACCGCCACGTCCGGCAGGCCGGGCTCGTCGGGATCGGCGTGGCCGTCGCGGTCGGCGTCCAGGAACACGCGGCCGGCGTTGCAGGGCATGGCGGCCACGGGCGGGACCACGGCGGCCAGCGCCGTGCAGAGCAGCAGGAGGGTCCGGAGCATGGCCCATTATCGCCAGCGTTCCCGTAGCACGGAGGCCCCGGATGCGGCTTGGCCCGCTGCCGGCGGGGCGTTATCGTGCGCAGAAGGGAGGGGGGACAGGATGCACCGAAGGGAACACTGGCTGCTGGTGCTGCTGCTGGGGTGGTCGTTGCTGGCCCCGGTGCTCGCTGCGGCCCGCACGCCGGCCGTGCTCGGGCCGGAGACGGCCTCGCTCGACCTCGCGCCGCACGTCCGCTACCTGCAGGAGGCGGAGCCGCGCGGCGAGCCGGCGCGGATGTTCGAGCGGGCGCAGGCCGGGGAATTCCGGCCACTGCCGCCCGGCGGACCGGTGTTCGGCTTCCAGCGCGACACGTTCTGGTTCCATGCCACCCTGCTGAACCGCAACCCGGACGAGCCGCGCTGGCTGCTGGTGCAGAAGTACCCGCTCAGCGACTACGTGGACGTGTACCTGCGCCATCCCGACGGGCGCATCGAGCACCAGGCCTCGGGCGACCGGCTGCCGTTCGACTCGCGCGCGATCCGCTACCGCACCCCCAATTTCGAGGTGCGCCTGCCGCCGGGCCAGCCGGTGGAGCTGCTGGTGCGGGTGCGCAGCGAAAGCTCGATGCAGGTGCCGCTGGCGCTGTACACGCCGATGGCCTTCGCCGAACTGGCGCGCGACGCGCAGCTCGGCATCGGCATCTACTACGGGATCCTGATCGCGCTGCTGGTGTACAACCTGGTGCTGTGGCTGTGGCTGCGCGACTGGAGCTACTTCTGGTACCTGTTCCACGTCGGCGGCTTCGGGCTGGTGTTGTTCTGCCTGAACGGCCTGGCCTTCGAGTACCTGTGGCCGAACTCGCCGCTGATGCAGGAGTGGTGCGTGCCGGTCTCGATCTGCATCGCGCTGGCGGCGATGCAGCAGTTCGCCCGCCACTTCCTCGACCTGGAGCACCGCTGGCCGGCCGCGAACCGGCTGTCGGTGGCGTTCCTGGTGTTCTTCGCGGTCATGGGCGTGGCCTCGTTCGCCCTGCCCTACCGCATCTCCACGCCGATCGTCTCCGCGGCGGTGTTCCCGAACGTGCTCTTCATCGTGATCCAGTCGGTGGTGATGCTCCGGCGCGGGTTCGAGCCGGCACGGCTGTTCCTGCTGGCCTGGGCGGTGTTCCTGGCCGGCACCGCGGTGTTCGCCGCGCTCGCGTTCGGGCTGCTGCCGAAGAACTTCTTCACCGAGTACGGGGTGCAGATGGGCTCCGCGCTGGAGATGCTGCTGCTCTCGGTCGCGCTCGGCTACCGCTACGCGAGCCTGCGCACCGAGAACATCCGCATCGTGCAGGAGACCAACGAGAAGCTCGACCGCACGGTGATCGAGCGGACCCGGCAGCTGCGCACGGCGATGGCGCAGCTCGGCGAGGCCAACGTGCAGCTGCGCGAGTACAGCCGCCGCGACCCGCTCACCGGCGTGTACAACCGGCGCCATTTCCACGAGGCCTTCGAGCAGACGCTGCGCGAGGTGGCCGGGCGCAACGGTTGCCTGGCGCTGCTGCTGGCCGACCTGGACCATTTCAAGCAGATCAACGACACCTACGGGCACCTGGCCGGCGACGATTGCCTGCGCGCGGCCGCCCGCAGCCTGCAGGAGGCGCTGGCGGCGCGCGAGGCGATGGTGGCGCGCTTCGGCGGGGAGGAGTTCGTGGCGGTGTTCCCGTGCGCGGATGCGCAGGAGGCGCTGCAGGTCGCCGAGTCGGTGCGGATGCACATCCACCAGTCGCCGGTGCGCAGCGGCAAGCACACGATCCGGATGAGCATCAGCATCGGGGTGCACACGGTGACGCCGGGGCGGGAGATGACGCCGGAGGAGCTGATCAAGGTCGCCGACGAGGCGCTGTACCGGGCCAAGGGCGACGGCCGCAACTGCGTGCGGCATTCGATGAGCGTGGCTTGAGCGGCAACCCGGTCCGTCTGATCGGCGTCGCGGGCTGCCTGAAGACTGATTCCCTATCCCGATGCCGCATGGCGCCTTGGGCGAAGTTTTGTCGCTTCGGGCGGAGGCGCCGGTATGCCCGGGGTGGGGTTCGCCGCGTGGGCTCCGCATCCGGCTCCGACACGCGGCCGCGCGCCATCCATGGCGCGCTCGAACCCCACCCCAGGCACACCGACGCCTCGGGGATCTGTGTGCCAAAGCTTCGTGCCCCATCTCGGCGCAATTGCGCTGTTGCCGTTGCTCTCCCGGCAAGCGCCGAGACCTCACCCGAGGGTTCGGTGTGTGTGGGGGGGGTCGCGTCAAGCCGGCCATGGATGGCCGGCGCGCGAGTCAGGGCAGGAAGCCCTGACCGAGCGGAGAGCGACACCCCCCGCGCACCGAATCCGGGCCAACCAATCGTCCGCTCAACGCTATCAGAAGCACGAACCCCGACCGCGCCCGGCAGCGAATCCGTTGACTCAACCCTCGCGCTGCGCTCGGCCGCGGCGCTCGGCCAGCACCCGCAGCGCCTCCGCGAGCGACAGCCCGCGCGCGCGCAGCAGTACCAGCAGGTGGAACAGCAGGTCGGCGGCTTCGCCGAGCAAGGCCTCGTCGCGCTCGGCCAGCGCCGCCAACGCCACCTCCACGCCCTCCTCGCCCACCTTCTGCGCGATCCGGCGCGTGCCGCCCTCGAACAGGACCGTGGTGTAACTGCCCGGCGGCCGTTCGCGCTCGCGCTCGGCCACCAACGCATCCAACTCGGCCAGCACATCCCCGGGCGCATCGGCGAAGCAACTGGTGCGGCCGAGGTGGCAGGTAGGGCCCTGCGGCAGCGCCTGCACCAGCAGCGCATCGCCGTCGCAATCGGCCTCGACCCGGACCAGGGCGAGGAAGTTGCCGGAAGTCTCGCCCTTGACCCACAACCGCTGCCGGCTGCGGCTGTGGAAGGTGACCCGGCCGGTGTGCAGCGTCGCCTCCAGCGCCTCGCGCGACATCCAGCCCAGCATCAGCACCCGGCGCGTGGCCGCGTCCTGCACGATCGCCGGCAGCAGGCCCTCGCCCTTCTGCCAGTCCAGGGTGTCCGCGGAGAAGTCCGCACGGGAATCCGCGGGTTTTGGCGAGGAAATCCCGTTCACGTCCGCACCTCGATGCCTTCCGCCGCGAGTACCTGCTTGAGCGCGGGAATCTCCACCGTGCCGGCATGGAACACGCTCGCGGCCAGCGCGCCGTCCACGTCGGCCACGCGGAACGCGGCCACGAAATCGGCGATCGTGCCGGCGCCGCCGGACGCGACCAGCGGCACCTCGCACACCGCGCGCACGGCCTGCAGCTGCGCGATGTCGTAGCCGCGCCGCACCCCGTCGCTGTCCATGCAGTTGAGCACGATCTCGCCGGCGCCCCGCGCCTGCGCCTGCCGCACCCACTCGAGCGTGCGCAGGCCGGGCGCGCGCATCCGGTCCGGATCCCCGGTGTGGCTGCGCACCCGCCATTCGCCGTCGGCATCGCGCAGCGAGTCCACGCCCACCACCACGCACTGCACCCCGAAGGCCTCGGCCAGCTCGGCGATCAGCGCGGGACGCTCGAGCGCGGGGGTGTTGACCGAGATCTTGTCGGCCCCGGCCAGCAGCACGTCGCGCGCGGTGGCCACGTCGCGGATGCCGCCGGCGACGCAGAACGGGATGTCGAGCGTGCGCGCCACGCGCTCGACCCAGCGCACGTCCACGCTGCGTCCCTGCGGACTGGCGCCGATGTCGTAGAACACCAGCTCGTCGGCGCCGGCGTCGCGGTAGCGCAGCGCCAGCTCGACGATGTCGCCCATGTCCACGTGGTCGCGGAAGCGCACGCCCTTGACCACGCGTCCGTCGCGCACGTCCAGGCAGGGGATGATGCGGCGGCTCAGCATGTGGCCCCTGGCAGGATCTCGGTCAGCCGCACCTGGCCTTCGAGCAGGGCGCGGCCGAGGACCACGCCCGTGCAGCCGGCCTCGCGCACCGCCGCCACGTCGGTGGCCTCGCGCACGCCGCCGCTGGCCTGCACTGCCACCGTCGGAAGCTGCGCCGCCAGTTCGCGGTACAGGTCGAGGTTCGGGCCCGCACCCATGCCGTCGCGGGCGATGTCCGTGCACAGCAGGTGGCGCAGGCCGGCTGCGGCGTAGTAGCGCGCCAGGTCGAACAGCGTCCATGGCGTGGTTTCGGTCCAGCCATGCACCGGCAGGCGCCAGATCCCGGCCGGATCCTGGCGCGCGTCGAGCGCGATGGTGATGCGCTCGGGGCCGAAGCGGCGCAGCCACGCCGCCACGCGTTCCGGTTCGCGCACCGCGAGCGAACCGGCCACCACCCGCGCTGCGCCGGCATCGAGCAGCGCCTGCACGTCCTCCTCCGCGCGCACGCCGCCACCGGTCTGCACCTGCAGGCCGGTCTGGCGGACGATCTCGGCGAGCAGCGGGCGCAGCGTGTAGCCACCCTCGCGCGCCGCATCCAGATCCACCAGGTGCAGCCAGCGTGCGCCCTGTTGCACGTGCTGCGCGGCGAGCGCGAGCGGGTCGGCGTCGTAGCGCGTCTCGCGCGCGTAGTCGCCCTGGCGCAGGCGCACGACCCTTCCCTCGCGCACATCTATCGCGGGATACACCGTGAAGTTCATGCCGCCTCCAAGGCCAGGAAATTGCGCAGCAGGCGCGCGCCGACGTCGGAGGAGCGCTCGGGGTGGAACTGCGCGCCGCACAGGCGGCCGCGCCGCACCATGGCGGCGAACGCCGTGCCGTGCTCGCTTGCGGCGAGGCAGTCCCCGGTCACCGGCACCGCATACCCGTGCACGAAGTACGCATGCGCGTCGGCCGGAATGCCGTCGAGCAGGGGATCGACGCGCAGCGGCCGCAGCCGGTTCCAGCCCATGTGCGGCACGCGCAGGCCGGGCTGAGGCGCCAGTCGCCGTACCTTGCCCGGCAGCAGGCCGAGGCATTCCACCTCGCCCTCCTCCGAGCGCTCGAACAGCAACTGCATCCCGAGGCAGATGCCCAGCAGCGGCACCTCGAGCGCGCGCAGCGCCACGTCCAGGCCGCGCTCGCGCAGCAGCCGCATCGCCTGCGGGGCGGCGCCGACGCCGGGCAGGATCACCCGCGCAGGCAGGCCGAGTTCGTCGGCGTCGCGGACGATGCGCGGCACGACGCCAAGTCGCTCCAGCGCGTAGCGCACCGAGCCGAGGTTCGCGCCGCCGGCATCAATCAGCGCAACCGTGCTCACAGCACCCCCTTGGTGCTCGGCAGCGCATCGCCCTCGCGCCGCAGCGCCTGGCGCAGCGCGCGCGCCACCACCTTGAAGCAGGCCTCGACCTGGTGGTGGTCGTTGTCGCCGCGCACCGTCAGGTGCAGGGTGAAGCCGGCCGCGTCGCACAGCGAACGGAAGAAGTGCGGCACCAGCTCGGTCGGCAGGTCGCCCACGCGCTCGCGCCGGAACGCGCCCTCGAACTGGAAGTGGGCGCGGCCGGAGACATCCAGCGCGGCCGAAGCCAGCGCCTCGTCCATCGGCAGGGTGAAGCCGTAGCGAAACTCCGATGCAATCGGAGTTTCATCGGCACAGGGATGTGCCGACCGCGGATCGAGCGGACTTTCGCTCGATCCGTCGGGAGCCGGCTCAGGCTGGGCCTGAGCCGGCGATGTCTGGGCGATTCCAGGATGGAATCGTCCGGACCAACCGAAGCGTTGTATGCCACGCTTGTCGCCGAGCGCCTCCCGCAACGCCTGGCCGAGCACGATCGCGGTGTCCTCCACGGTGTGATGCTCGTCCACGTGCAGGTCGCCCTCGGTCTGCACGGTCAGGGCGAAACCGCCGTGCTTGCCGAGCTGTTCGAGCATGTGGTCGAGGAATCCAAGCCCGGTGCGCACGCGCGGTTCGGCCTCGCGGTCGAGGTCCACGTCCACCGCGATCGTGGTTTCGCGCGTGCGCCGCTCGACGCGGGCGATGCGCGGCGCATCGGCGAGCAGGTGCGCGATCGTGGCCCAGTCGTCGCCGTCGCCGAACCGGGGCGTGCGCAGCTTGAACCCGCGCACGCCGAGGTTGCGGGCGAACTCGAGGTCGGTCTCGCGGTCGCCGATCACCGCCGAACGCGACCAGTCCACGCTGCGGTCGCGCAGCAGGTGCAGGGCCATGCCGATGCCCGGCTTGCGGTTGGGGCTGTTCTCCTCCGGCAGGCTCGGGTCTATCAGCACCTCGCGGAACACGATGCCCTGGCTCTCCAGCAACTGCATCAGCAGCGCCTGCGGCCCCTCGAAGGCCTCGCGCGGGAATGCGGGGGTGCCCAGCCCGTCCTGGTTGGTCACCATCACGAACTGGTAGCCGGCGTCGCGCAGCCGCAGCAACGCGGGGATGCAGCCGGGCACGAAGCGCAGCTTGCGGAAGTCGTCCACCTGGAAGTCGGCCGGCTCTTCGATCAGGGTGCCGTCGCGGTCCACGAACAGGATCGGCGCGCGCCCGCTCATGCCGCCACCTCCCTGGGAGCGCCGAGCACGGCCAGCACGCGGTCGTTCTCCGCCGGCGCGCCGATGGTGATGCGCAGCGCATCGTCCAACCGCGGCAGCGCGCGCATGTCGCGCACCACGATGCCGGCCGCGAGCAGGCGGGCGAAGGCGGTGTCGGCATCGGCGAAGCGCACCAGCAGGAAGTTGCCCGCCGACGGGTACACGCGCCGCACGCCGGGACACGCGGCCAGGCCGCGTGCGACCCGTTCGCGCTCGCGGCGCGTTTCCTCCACGCGCAGGCGGGTGCGTGCCAGCGTCGCGGGCGCCACGGCGGCCAGCGCCGCCGCAGCCGAGGGTTCCGGCACCGGATACGGCGCCTGGCAGCGGCGCAGCGCCCCGATCGCCACCGGATCGGCGATCACGCAGCCGATCCGCGCCGCGGCCAGCGCGTGCGCCTTCGACAGCGTGCGCAGCACCACCAGGTTGTCGTGCGCGTCGAGCAGGGTCGTGGCTGAGGGCGCATCGCCGTACTCGGCATAGGCCTCGTCCACCACCACCAGCGCGCGGCCGGACAGGCGCCGCGCGAGCGCGCCGATCGCCGCGGGAGCGAGCGCCTCGCCGGTGGGATTGCCGGGCGAGCACAGGAACACCAAGGTGGCGCCTTCCGCCAACGCGGCCTCGCCCAGCGCCTCCAGCGGCGTGCGCCAGCCGTCCTCGCCCTCACGCATCGGCACCTCGACCACGCGCGCGCCATGCAGGCGCGCACAGACCGCGTACATGCCGAACACCGGCGGCGCGATCGCCACCGCACCCTGCCCCGGCGCGCAGAACGCGCGCACCAGCAGGTCAATGCCTTCGTCGCTGCCGCGACCGATCAGCAGTCGTGCGGGATCCACGCCGTACAGCGCCGCCAGCGCCTCGCGCAGCGGCTCCGGCTGCGGCGCCGGATAGCGGCGCAGCAGGCCCGCCGTGTCGGCCGGGTTCGCCCACGAGGATTCGTTGGCGTTGAGCCAGATCTCGCCCCGCAGCGCCACGCTGCGCGCGGACGAATAACCGGCGAAGCCGCGCAGGTCCTCGCGCAACAGGGCCGTCGCGGTGCTCATGTCGGCCGCTCCAGTCGCAGCTCGACCGCGCGCGCGTGCGCGTGCAGGCCCTCGGCCCGGGCCAGCGTCACCGCGCACGGACCGGCGTTGGCGATGCCTTCGGCCGTGGCCCGCTGCACGGTGATCGCCTTCTGGAAGCTGACCACGGACAGGCCGCTGAACGCGCGCGCTGCCCCGCCCGTGGGCAGCACGTGGTTGCTGCCGCTGCAGTAGTCGCCGAGCGCTTCCGGCGTGTAATCGCCGAGGAACACGCTGCCGGCAGACTCGACCCAGGGCAACCACAGATCCGGTTGCCGCAACGCCAGGATCAGGTGCTCGGGGGCATAGGCGTTGCTGATCGCGAATGCCTCCTCGAGCGCATCCACCAGGATCAGCCGCGAAGCGGCCAGGGCCTGGCGCGCGATTGCCGCACGCGGCAGGCGCGCGAGCTGCCGCTCGATCTCGTCCGCGACCGCCTCCAGCAGCGCCGGCGTGTCGGTGATCAGCAGCACCTGCGAATCGGGGCCGTGTTCGGCCTGCGACAGCAGGTCGGCGGCGAGGAAGGCCGGATCGGCGCCGGCATCGGCGATCACCAGCACTTCGGACGGTCCCGCGGGCATGTCGATGGCAGGTCCGCCCAGGCGCTGCGCGGCCTGGCGCTTGGCTTCGTCCACGTAGGCGTTGCCGGGGCCGAACAGCTTGTCGCAGCGCGGCACGCTCGCCGTGCCCAGCGCCATCGCTGCGATGGCCTGCGCGCCGCCCAGCTTGAACACGCGCACGCCACGCGCCAGCCGCGCGGCGACGAGCACGGCGGGATCGGCCGTGCCGTCGGCGCGCGGCGGCGTGCACAGCACGATCTCGCGACAACCGGCCAGGCGCGCGGGCACGGTCAGCATCAGCGCGGTGGACGGCAAGGGCGCGCTGCCGGCGGGCACGTACAGTCCGACCCGCGCGATCGGGCGCAGGATCCGTTCGCAGCTCAGGCCGGGGGCGGTTTCGACCCGGTACGGCTGCAGGATGCCGGCACGGTGGAAATGCTCGATCCGCGCCTCGGCCTCCAGGATCGCGTCGCGCACCTCGGACGGAACCGCAGCCGCGGCCGCCTCGAATTCCTCTTCCCGGACTTCGAAATCGGTGAGCCGCACGCCGTCGAAACGGGCGGTGTACTCGACCAGCGCGTCGTCGCCGCGCGCGGCGACCGCGGCGAAGATCTCCGCCACCGCCTCGCGCACCTGGGCCGACACGGCGTGCACGGGACGCTCGAGCAGCGCGGCGCGGGCCGCGGGGTCGAGTTCGCGCCAAGCCACCGGCCTCATGCGAGCAACCTCTCGACCGGCAGCACCATCAGGCCGCGCGCGCCGGCGCGCTTGAGCTCTTCGAGCCGCTGCCAGCTCACGTCGCCGTGGCACAGCGCCTGCAGCGCCAGGCAGTCGCCGCCGTCCACCTGCCACACCGTCGGCGGCTCGGCATCGGGCAGCAGTTGCAGCAGCACCGGCACGCGCTCGCGCGCGGCCTGGAACATCAGCAGGCGGCTGTGGCGGATCTTCAGCATCCCGTCCAGGCGCCGCAACAGCATTTCGGCGAGCTCGGCGCGCGGGCCGGTGAACGGCGCCACCGGGCCGGCCAGCACCGCCTCGCTCTCGAGCACCGTCTGCACCGGCTTGAGGTGGTTGGCGGCGAGCGTCGCGCCGCTGGAGACCAGGTCGCAGACCAGGTCGGCCTGGCCCAGGCGCGGGGCGATCTCGACCGACCCGGCCAGGACCACGATCTGCGCCTGCACGCCGGTCTCGGCCAGCCAGCGCTGCAGCAGCGCCGGGTAGCTGGTGGCGATGCGCTTGCCCTGGAGCTGTTCCGGCCCGCGCCATTCCCAGTCCTCGGGCACGGCCAACGCCAGCCGGCAACCGCCGAAGCCGAGCGCGCGCAGCTCGCGGCTGGCGGGTGGACGACCGGCGGCCTCGCGCTCGCCGGCCTGTTCCAGCAGCACGTTGCGGCCGACGATGCCGAGGTCGCACACGCCGTCGGCGATCAGGCCGGGAATGTCGTCGTCGCGCACCAGGAGCAGGTCCACCGGCGCGCTTTCGCCGTAGCAGAACAGGCGGTCGCGGCTTTCGCGCCAGCCCAGGCCGCAGGAGGACAGCAGCGCGCGCGCGGGTTCGCTGAGGCGTCCGCTCTTCTGGATGGCGATGCGCAGACGGTCGCGCGCCGCCGCGGGGGCGGGAGGGGTCATGGCGGGGAACCTCAATGCGACTCGGCCAGGCCGAGCTTGCGCGCTGCGCGCACGTAGCCGCCGGCGCCGCGTTCGAGCGAACGGGCGACACGGCCGATGGTGGTGACGCTGACCAGGGTGCGGTCGTGGATCTCGCGGTACGGCACGCCCTGCAGGAGCAGCGGCACCACCTTCCAGCGGTCGCTCATCGCCTCCAGCTCGGCCGGGGTGCACAGGTCCTCCAGGAAGGCGCGGACCTCGGCCGGGTCGGTGAGCGTGGCGAGCGCGTAGGCGAGCGCGTCGAGGTTGGCCTCGGCGTCGTAGCTGGGGAGGGGCTGGGGGCGTTGTTTCATCGCATTAATGTAATAGCGCGTTAGCACAATAATGCGTGATCGAAGCCGGGTCAACCCCTCCTGACGGTTTCGTTCATGCCCGGCCCCGGCACGGGCGCTGCCCTGCCCCGGCCTGCCCCGTCCCCGGCCGCCCACGGGCCGGGGGGCGGCACGGCCGGGCCCACGGTTCAGCCGAGGGCGGCGCGCGCGGCGGCCAGCAGCCGCCCCTCCTCCACCAGCCGCACCGCGGTGGCCACCTCGACATCCAGCGCGCGGTCGGCGCCCAGGAACGGGATCGCCTCGCGCAGGGCCGCGTGCGCCGCGGCCACCGCCCGGCCGGGGCGGAACTCCGGTGCCTGCGCCAGCTCGGCGCGCAGGCCCTCGACCTCGGCCAGGAACGCGCCGCGCTCCGGCGCGCCCGGGAGCGGGCCGCCCTGCACCCTGGCCGCGAAGCTCTCGGCATCGGTGCGCCGGGCCAGGGCGCGGGCGGCGTTGATCATGTCCCGGCGCAGGTCCAGCGCCTGCCCCGCGGTGTACAGCTCGAGCGCCAGCACCTTGCCCAGGTCGGCCACCATCGCCAGCACGTGGCGGGCCTCGTTCGCGCCCATCGAGACGTGGTCCTCGGCATTGGCGCTGGTGGGGATCGAATACACCGAGGCCGGCATCGCCCGGCTGGCCAGGTCGTTGACCAGCGCCGCGGCGGTGTACTGCACGATCATGTGCCCGGATTCGGTGCCGTCCTCGTTGCCGATCAGGAACGCCGGCAGGCCGTCGTTGGTGGCCGGATCCACCAGCTTGTTCAGGCGCCGCTCCGAGATCGAGGCGAGCACCGGGATCGCGGCCTTGACGTGACTCATCGCCAGCGCCAGCGGCATGCCGTGGAAGTGGCCGGCGGAGATCACCTGCTGCTCCACGTGCTCGGCCTGCGCGTCCGGGAACACCAACGGGTTGTCGGTGACCGCGTTGAGCTCGATCTCCAACACGCGCGCCGCATGCGCGACGGCGTCGCGCACCGCGCCGTGCACCTGCGGCACGCAGCGCAGCGAGTAGCTGTCCTGCGGCTGGTGCTTCTTGCCGCCGCGGAACGGGCGGAAGCGGGTGTAGAACTTCTCGCGGCCGTGGCGCTGGCTGAGCGGCACCCAGTCCCAGCCGATGTCGAAGGTCAGCCGGCGCGCCTCGTCGGTGTCCCACGAGGCGGGCAGCCACGGCCGGAACCGCGGCACCAGGTGGTACGGGATGTCGGCCAGCGTGGAATCCGCGAGCAGCGCACGCAGGCGTTCGGCGACGTGCACCTGCCCCGGATGCGGGCGCAATGCGTGCACCTCCGGCGCGAACGCGCCGAGACGGCCGGCGAAGGCGTCCACGGTCATCGCCGCGGCCAGGTCGGCGGTGTCGAGCAGCTCCTCCATCCGTGCCAGCGCCAGCACGCCGCAGGCCAGCATCTGCGCGGTGCCGTTGTTGAGCGCCAGCCCTTCCTTGTACGACAGGGTCAGCGGCGCGAGCCCGGCGCGGCGCAGGGCCTCGGCGCCGGGCAGGCGTTCGCCGCGGAAGAAGGCCTCGCCGCCGCCGAGCAGCACGATCGCCAGGTGCGACAGCGGCGCCAGGTCGCCCGAGGCGCCGACCGAGCCGAGCTGCGGCACCACCGGCACCACCCCGGCGTTGAGCATCGCCGCCAGCGCCTGCAGCGTTTCCACCCGCACGCCGGAATGGCCGCGCAGCAGGGTGTTGATGCGGATGCACAGCATCGCCCGCACCACCTCGGCCGCGAACGGCTCGCCCACGCACACCGCGTGGGTCACGATCAGGTTGTGCTGCAGCTCGGCATGCAGCGAGCGGCCCGACGGCGCCGCGCCCGGCAGTTCGTCGCGCAGCGGATGCGCGCCGAGCAGCTTGTCGGCATTGCTGCCGAAGCCGGTGGAGACGCCGTAGATCGGCTCCTCGCGCCGCACCTGCTCGGCCAGGAACGCGGCCGCGCGCGCCACGCCCTGCAGCGCGCGTTCGTCGAGCGCCACCTGCGCGCCGCGCGCGACCTCCAGCACCTGGGCGCGGGTCAGCGAGCGCCCGTCCAGCCGCACCGCCCCGCTCATCGCGCGATCTCCGCCTGCGCGCGCAGCTGCTCGCGTTCCACCTGCAGGGTCGGCGCCAGCTCCTCCAGCGGCACCTCGAACTGCTCGCCACGGCGCAGGTCCTTCACCGCCACCGCGCCGCGCGCGGCCTCGTCCTCGCCGCGCATGACCACGAAACGGATCCCGGCGCGGTCGGCGTACTGCAACTGCCGGGCGAGCTTGCGCGGTTCGAGCTGGGTCTCCACGTTGAGGCCGGCGGCGCGCAGGCGCTGCGAGATCTCCAGCGCCTCCTCCAGCCTGGCGTCGTCGAGCAGCGCCACCAGCACGTCCACCGTGCTCTCCGCCGCCTGCACCAGGCCCGCCTCGCGCAGCTGCCAGAACAGCCGGGTCAGGCCGATCGAGATGCCCACGCCGGGCAGCTTCGATCTGGTGTAGTGGCTGGCCAGATTGTCGTAGCGCCCGCCGGAGCAGATCGAGCCGATCTCCGGGTGCGCGTCGAGCCGGGTCTCGTACACCACGCCGGTGTAGTAATCCAGGCCGCGCGCGATCGAGAGGTTGAGCGCGTAGCGCGACTCGGGCACGCCGAGCGCGCGCAGCTGCTGCAGGATCGCGCGCAGTTCGGCGCGCCCCTCCTCGAACAGCGGCGTGCCCGCGCCGAGCGCATCGAGCCGGGCCAGCGCGTCCGCGTGGCCCTGCGAGCGGATGCGCGAGAAGCCGAGCACGTGCTCGACCACCTCCGGCGCGAGTGCGAAGCCCTCCCCTTCGAGCGTGGCCCGCACCGCGTCCTCGCCGCGCTTGTCGAGCTTGTCCAGCTCGCGCAGCACCGCCGCCTGGCGCTCGCCGTCGGCGATGCCCAGCCCCTCGAAGAAGCCGCGCAGCAGCTTGCGGTGGTTGAGCTGGATGGTGAACTCGCCGATCGCCAGGCGCTCGAACACGGCGTTGATCACCGCGGGAATCTCGGCGTCGAAGCGCGGCGAGAGCGTGTCCTTGCCGATCACGTCGATGTCGCACTGGTAGAACTCGCGGAAGCGGCCGCGCTGGGCGCGCTCGCCGCGGTACACGCGCTGCATCTGGTAGCGGCGGAACGGGAACGCCAGCTCGTGCTCGTGCTCGGCCACGTAGCGCGCCAGCGGCACGGTCAGGTCGAAGCGCAGCGCCAGCTCCGGCAGCCCCTCCCCGCCCCTGCCGTCGGACGACTTGCCCAGCGCGCCGGTGGACTGGACGAAATAGACCTGGCGCTCGGTCTCGCCGCCGGACTTGGTCAGCAGTACCTCGGACAGCTCCATCACCGGCGTCTCCACCGGCAGGAAGCCGAAGCTTTCGAAGGTCTGGCGGATCGCGTCGAGCATGCGCTGGAAGGCGATCTGCTCGCGTGGCAGCAGCTCGAGGACGCCGGGCGGGGTGCGGGGCTTGATCAAGGCGGTCATTCCGGTGCGGAAGAAACCGGCGAAGTTTACCGGGGCGGGGCCCTGCCCCGGTTCCGGGGACAGGGGGAGTGTTGCCCATCGCGGCTCGGCTTCCTTACAATGGGCGGCCCAACGTCGGGGTGTAGCTCAGCCTGGTAGAGCGCTACGTTCGGGACGTAGAAGTCGCAGGTTCAAATCCTGTCTCCCCGACCAACTCCTGCACCAAGCGCCGCCCCCGCCCCGCGGGGGCGGCGTCGTTTCGTCCCCACGCATCGCACTGTCGCGCCCCTCCGGGCGCTGGCATGATCGGCGCAGGAGGGCTGTCGGCGCCTGCCGGTCCGGTGGTCGTCGCGTCGCCCGTGGTCCCGCACTGCGCCCGGCGCAGGCGCTTTCGCCGCCACCGTCCAGAGCACGATGCCGAAGCCTTCCCCGATCACTGGCGCTGCCGCATTCCCCTGGTGCGCCCCGCCCGCCATGGGCGCAGTCCGCTTCCCCCCGTCCCGCCCGTCCCGCCCGTCCCGCCCGTCCGTGCCCGCAGGCGCCCGTGCCTGGCTGCTGGCGGCGTCGGCCGCTGCCGCCCTGCCGGCGACGGCCGGTGGTGATGCGGCGACGGCGCGCCACGCCCTCACGGCCGCGCTGGAGACCAGCGACGTGCGCATCGGCGCGCGCGACGCCACCTGGCGCGCGCAGTGGTTGCAATGGGACCTGCGCGGCGCGCACGGCGGCCTGTTCGCCGTGGTCGAACGCCGCACGCGCGAGCAGGCACACGGGGAGCTGGCCACGGCCGGCGGCCACTGGCTGGGCGAACGCTGGATCCTTTCCGGCCAGCTCGAATCCGGCTCGGGCGCGGCCTTCGTGCCGCGTCGGGCGGGCGAAGCCCATGCCGGCTACCGCCTCGGCCCGGCCCACACGGTCCGGCTCGGCTACCGCCATGCCGACTACCCGGGGTCGGCCCTGCGGCTGTGGTCGTTCTCCAGCCTGCATTACCGCGGCGACGACGAGTGGGAAATCGGCTACCGGCACGGCTCGACCAGCACGGCCGGACGCGAGCGGATCGCGTTCGGCCTCGTCCGCGGCCAATGGGCCTGCGGTGCCCGGTGGTCCTGCGGCCTGCGCCTGGCCGGCGGCGAGAACGTGTTCGGCGCCGACGAACCCGGCTTCGACACCGGCACCGGCTGGCAGGCCGGCGGCTTCCTCGCCTACCGCCTCGCCGGCGGCCACAGCCTCAGGCTCGATCTGGGCACCGGCCGCGGCACCCGGTTCCGGCAGGATTCCCTCACCCTTTCCTATCGCCATGCCTTCGCTCGATAGCCATGCGCTGATCCTCGCCGCCGCGGTGACGGCTGCGGCCTGGCTGGCGTTGACGCTGTGGATCGTCGGCAACCGCCTGCTCCACGACGCGCGCAACCGCGGCCTGGGCTGGGCGGCGCAGGCGCTGCGCGATCCGCAGCTCGCAGCCCAGCCGCTGGCCGAGCGCATGGCGGCCGTCCACCGCATCCTCAAACGTCTGCCGCTGCGCTCGCTGGAAACGCTGGTGATGGACACCTCCCTGCCGGGCTGGGCGCGGGACGCCTGCTCGGTGCAGGTCGAACGGCTGCGCGATCCGGCACGGCTGCTGGCCACCGCCCGCTCCGGACCGGAGCGGGGCCGCAAGTGGGATTACATCTCGGCGCTGTTCGTGCTCGCCCGCGAGCGGCATCCGGACAGCCATGCCCTGCTGGCGCGCGCACTGGCCGCGGAGGATCCGGAGATCCGCAACGCCGCCATCACCCTGCTCGGCGAGATCGGCGACCGGCAGGCGGCGGAAGTGCTGATCGCAGGGCTGCACACCGCCGGCAGCCTGCGCACGCGCATCGCCAGCCAGCTCGACCGCTTCCACTTCCCGATCGGCGAACTGCTGCGCCCGCTGGCCGCTTCGGCCGATCCCGCGGTGCGCGCCTGGGGCGCGCTGCTGCTGTGGCGCTACGCCGGCCTGCCGGGCATGGACGCGCACCTGGCCGCGCTCGCCCGCGACCCGGATCCGGGCGTGCGCAAGGCCGCGGTGCAGTCGCTGGCCGAGGTCGCCACGCCGCTGGCCGCCGCCACCGCACGCGGGCTGCTGCGCGACACGGCGCCCTTCGTCCGCGCGCATGCGGCACGCACGCTGGCGCGCACCGATCCCGAGGGCGCGGCCGCCGACATCGCGCCGCTGCTGGCCGATCCGGACTGGTGGGTGCGCCAGGCGGCGAAGGAATCTCTCTCGCGCCTGGGCCTGCGCGCCATGCCGCAGGTCCTGGCGCAGCTCGATTCGCCCGACCGCTTCGCCCGCAACGGCGCCGCCGACGTGCTGCAGGAGATCGGCGCGATCGCGCTGCTGGTCGAGCGCGCGCGCCGGCAGGGCCCCGAAGGCGCCGAGGCCTCGGCCCTGCTGCGCCGGATCATGCAGGCCGGCGAACGCGACATGGTCGGCGCCGGCGCGCCGCTGCACCCGAGCTGGCAACCTTCCCGCGCCGCCGCCGCGGCCGGCCCACAGGAGCGGACGTGATGGACGCGACAGGCTGGTTCGCCGGCTCGCTGGTCTTCTGGTTCTGGCTGTGCCTGGCCTACTTCGTCGCGAGCATGGCCTTCGGCTTCTTCGCCATGATCGTGGCCTGGGTGGAGAACGGCAGGCGCGAGCGCGAAAGCCGGATCGAGGACTTCACCACCCTGCGCGAGTCCCGCTTCACGCTGCCGGTGAGCATCGTCTCGCCGGTGCTCAATGAGGAGGCGATGGTGGTGCCGGCCACGCGCTCGCTGCTGGCCCAGCACTATCCGGAGTTCGAGGTCATCGTGGTGGACGACGGCTCCACCGACGCGACCCTGGCGCGGCTGCAGGCCGAGTTCGACCTCGAGCGCGTGGACGCCGCCTACCGGCGCGTGCTGCCCTCGGCCGAGATCCGCGCCATCTACCGCAGCCGCAAGGATCCGCGCCTGACCGTGGTCAGCAAGGCCAACGCCGGCAACAAGGCCGACCCGGTCAACTGCGGCATCAACCTCGCCCGCTATCCCTACGTGTGCTGCGTGGACGGTGACACGATCTACATCGCCAGCGCGCTGCTGCGGGCGATGTCGCACGTGACCAAGGATCCGGCCAGGACCGTGGGCGCCACCAGCTTCTTCGGCGTGGGCAGCGAACCGGAGCGCCACGCCATCCTGCGCCGTGGCTGGCGCACGCTCGACGACAGCCTGCTGTGCACCTACCAGCACCTGGACCTGATGCGCACGTTCCTGGCCTACCGCCTGGCCTTCAGCCGCATGGAATGCATGCTGTGCAATCCCGGCGCGTTCGCGATCTGGCGCCGCGACGTGGTGGTGGAGCTGGGCGGCTTCTCCGGCGAGTTCACCTGCGAGGACATCGAGATGACCTTCCGGGTGCACGAGCACAGCCTGCGCAACCGGCTCGACTACCGCATCCTCTCGCTGCCGCACATGGTCGCCGAGACCGAGGGCCCGAGCACGGTGAAGGCCCTGATCCGCCAGCGCGCGCGCTGGCAGCGGGTGCTGCTGGAATGTGTCTGGCACTACCGCTTCATGCTGCTGCGGCCGAAGTACCGCAGCGTGGGCCTGCTCGGCCTGCCCTACCTGTGGCTGTTCGAGGCGCTGGCGCCGCTGGTGCAGCTCGCCGCCATCCTCACCCTCGTGGCCGCGATCTGGCTCGGCCTGCTCGCCTGGCCGGCCTACCTGGCCCTGCTCGCGGCGATGCTGTTCGTCACCGTGCTGCCCACCACCGCCGCGATCGGCATGCAGGACCACGCCTACCGCGACTACCACCGCGGCGACCTGGTCCGCATGCTGCTGCTCGCCCCCCTGGATTTCCTGCTCTACCGCCCGCTGATCATGCTCGCCGGCCTGCGCGGCTACCTGGACTTCCTGCGCGGGCGCAAGGGCTGGGACAAGTTCGAGCGCAACCGGCGCGCGCGGGCGTCTGCTGGCGGAACGCTGGCCGACGCGCCAGGTTCGTGAGCCCGGGCCGGCCCGCGCCGCCTCAGCCGAGCGATTCCAGCCGCGCGCGCAGCGCCGCAAGGCGCAGGTCGGCGGCGGCGCCGGGCGAGACGCGCGCGGCCAGGCTGGCGACGGGGTCGCCTGCGGCCCAGCGCGCGGGGTCGGCGGCCTGGCGGTAGGCGTCGCGGAATGGCACGCCCTGGCGGGCGAGGTCCACGGCCAGGTCGGTGGCGTACAGGGACGGATCCAGCGCGGCGCGCATCGCCTGCGGCTTCCATTCCAGGTTGCGCAGCAGGTCGGGCAGCAGTTCCAGCGCACCCAGGCCGCGGTGGAAGGCGTGCACGATCGCGCCCTTGGTGTACTGCAGGTCGCGGTGGTAGCCCGAGGGCAGCGACAGCAGCTGTTCGAGCTCGGTGCGCGCGGCGGCCACGCTGGCGTAGCTGGCGCGCATCAGTTCGATCACGTCCGGGTTGCGCTTGTTGGGCATGATCGAGCTGCCGGTGGTGTATTCCGGCGGCAGCACGACGAAGCCGAATTCGGCGCTGGTGAACAGGCTCAGATCCCAGGCCAGGCGGCGCAGGTCGAGCACGGCCGAGGCCAGGGCCTCGACCGCGGCCAGTTCGTACTTGCCGCGCGAGAGCTGGGCGTAGGTGGCCGCCACCTGCATGCGTCCGAAACCGAGCGCGCGCGTGGTGTGTTCGCGGTCCAGCGGCAGGTTGACGCCGTAGCCGGCGGCGCTGCCGAGCGGGTTGGCGTCCACCCAGCGCAGGGTGTCGGCCGCGCGCTGGGCGTCGTCGAGGAAGCCCTCCGCCCACGCCGCCCACCACATGCCCAGCGAGGACACCACCGCGCGCTGCAGGTGGGTGTAGCCCGGCAGCGGCACGTCGGCCTCCGCTTTGGCGCGCTCGAGCGCCACCTGCGCGGCCTCGCGGCAGAGTGCGCGCAGCGCCGCCAGCCGCTCCTTCAGCCACAGGCGGGTGGCGACCAGCACCTGGTCGTTGCGGCTGCGGCCGGTGTGGATCCGGCGGCCGGCGTCGCCCAGGCGTTCGGTCAGGCGCGCCTCGATCGCCGAATGCCCGTCCTCGTGGCGCGCGTCGAGCACGAACGCGCCGCTGCGGAAATCCGCGGCCAGCGCATCGAGCTCGCGTTCGATCGCGGCCAGTTCGTCCGCACCCAGGATCCCGATCCGCTGCAGGCCCTGCGCGTGCGCGCGGCTGGCCTGGATGTCGTGCAGGAAGAACTCGCGGTCGAGCACCACGTCCTCGCCGGCGAGGAAGCGCTGGATCCGCGCATCCACCTTCACGCCGGGTTTTTGCCAGAGCAGGTCGGACATGGGGTCACCTCGAAGGAAAGCTTTCTGCCACGGATCGTCACGGATGGACACGGATGGAACAACGACGCAAGGAATCGCTGCCTTGTCGCTTCATGATGTCAAGCATCTGCCGCTGTCTCCGTGTTCATCCGTGTTGATCCGTGGCCTGAACCGTCACCGGAATCCCGGCGAACTCGTCCAGGCCGAAGGCGAGGTTGAGGTTCTGCAGGGCCTGCGTCGCCGCGCCCTTGAGCAGGTTGTCCTCGGTGGCCACCACCACCAGGCGGCGGCCGTCCTCGGACAGGGCGAAGCCGCCCAGTTCGACGTGGTGGCGGCCGGCGATCCGGCTCACCCACGGCGCCTCGTCCAGCACCCGCACCAGCGGCTCGCCGGCGTAGCGCGCGCGGTAGCGGGCGATGGCCTCCTCGCGCGCGAACGCATGCGACAGGTGCAGGTTGGCGGTGATGGTCAGGCCGCGGAAATGCGGCGCCACGTGCGGCAGGAACTCGACCGGATGGCCGAGCTGCCGGCTGACCTCGCGCTCGTGCACGTGGCCGGTGAGCGCGTACGGCATCAGGTTGTCGCGCAGCTTGTCCGGGTCGTTCTTGTCCGAGGGCGTGGTGCCGGCGCCGGAATATCCGGACACGCCGAAGCACTGCACCGGCCCCGCGAGCGCATCGAGCATCGGCGCCACGGCGAGCTGCATCGCGGTGGCGTAGCAGCCGGGGTTGCTGATCCGGCGCTGGCCGGCGTAGCGCGCGCGGGTGAGCTCGGGCAGGCCGTAGTACCAGCCCGGGTCGAAGCGGTAGTCGGCGGACAGGTCCACGACCACCGTCGCCGGCGCCTGCGCCTCGAGTGCGGCCACGTAGGGCGCGGCCTTGCCGTTCGGCAGCGCCAGCACCACCGCGTCGGCGCCGGCCGCGGCCGCCTGCTCCGGCCCGTAGGCCACGTAGTGCAGGCCGCCGGCGTAGCCCGCCTCGTGCGCGCGCAGCGCCTGCCCTTCGCGCTCGCGCGAGGACACGAACGCCAGTTCGAAGCGCGGGTGCGCCGCCAGCAGCCGGATCAGCTCCGTGCCGACGTGGCCGCGCGCGCCCACCAGGCCGACCGCGATCCGGTTCATGCCGGCACCTCCTCCAGCGTCGGCGGCCGCAGCGCGCAATGCTCGACGCTGCGCCGGATCTCGTCGAAGTCGCGCAGGCCGTACCAGAACACCTTCCAGCGCTCCTGCCGGAGCGAGCCGTCGGCCTCGGACTCGTAGAAGGCGTTGACCGGGTTGCCATGCCGCGAGCGCCAGAACAGACGCGGGGTCTGTTCGCGCATCACCTGCCACACCGCGCGGCCCAGGCCCTCGCCCTGCGCCTCCTCCAGCACCGCGAACTTGTCGAGGTAGGGGGTGCCCTCCTCCTCGGTCAGGATCACCGCGGCGCGGTAGTTCTCGCTGACGTAGGCGCGCAGCAGGCGCGTGCGTTCGAAATAGTCGGGCAGCAGGCGCCGGCCGAAGGCCGACTCCACCAGCCCACGCAGCCGCGGCAGGTCGAGAGCGTCCCAGGAGCCGGCGCACAGCACGCGCTCGCCGCGCCGCACCAGGGTGCCGGAGCCGCGATGGGTGAACAGCTCCTTGGCCAGCTCGTCGGGGCGGGTGATCGAGACCGAGGACGACGGCGGCAGCGCCATCAGCAGGTCATGGATCTGCTCGATCTTGACCCGCATGCCGGAGTGCAGCCACGGCTGCGCCAGCAGCTCCTCGTACTCGGTGCTGAGGTTGATCGAATCGATGATCCGGCCCTCGCCGTCGAGCAGGCCGCCGGTGCCGGTGAGGAACACGATCTTGTACGGCTGCAGGGTCTTGATCAGCTCGTTCGCCGCCCAGTCGGCGTTGACGTTGACGATCTGGCCGGAGGCGGTCTCGCCGAGCGAGGCGATCACCGGGATCGAACCGGCCCGGATCGCGGCGTGGATGCCGGTCAGGTCCACCTTCGCCACCCGTCCCACCAGCCCGTAGCGCTGCGGATCGAGCAGCGCGCACTCGAACACGCCGGACTGGATCGAGGTCGCGCGCACGCCCTCCTCCTGCAGGGCCTCGACCAGGCGCAGGTTCTCCTGCCGCATCACCCGGCGCACCACCGCCAGCACCGCGGCGTCGGTCCAGCGCAGGTTGTCCACGGTGCGCTTCTCGATCCCGGCCGCGCGCATCTCCTCGTCGAGCTGCGGGCCGGCGCCGTGGACCACGATCGGGGTGAGGCCGACCTGCTGCAGGAACGCGAGCGACGACACCAGCGCGTCGAGCTCGTCGCGCAGCACCGCGCCGCCGACCTTGACCACGGCGAAGCGCGCCGCGTCGAGCTGCGAGAAACGCTTGAGGTAGAGCTGGATCTCCTTGGCGCTGGCCATGTTGGACAGCAGCCGGACGATCGTCGAGTGCAGTTCACGGTGGGTCATGGGCAGAGTGGACGCGGATTGACGCGGACAAACGCGGATGAGACGAAATCGGTTCGGTTTCCTGGGCAGCGCAGCTCCACGGCAGGGTGCCTGTTCTTTTTCCTCGATCCGCGCCCATCCGCGTGGATCCGCGTCAAAAGACTCATTGCAGGATCCTCCGCATGGTCTCGGCGTAGGTCGCGAGTTGTTCCAGCGCCACCCACTCATCCGCGGTGTGGGCCTGGGCGATCTCGCCAGGCCCGTACACCAGCGCGGTCATGCCGGCCTGCGAGAACAACGAAGCCTCGGTCCAGAAGTCCACCGCCTCGCCGACCGGCAGGCCGAGCGCGTCGGCCAGGTCGCGCGCGGCCAGGCGCCGCTCCTCGGCGGTGGCGACATCGCCCGCCGGCAGCGGCGGGCCGCGGAAGGTCTCCTCGTAGCGCGCCAGCGCGCCCGGCTCGGCGCAGGCGCCGAACTGCGCGTGCAGGGCGTCCATGTCGTGCGAGGGCAGCGGCCGGAAACCGAAGCGCACCTCGGCCGACGGCGCGATCACGTTGGCCTTGATCCCGCCCTCGATCCGGCCGATGTTGAAGCGCAGGCCGGTCAGGCCGCCGAAACGCGCCTGCGATTCGGATTCGACCAGCGCCAGCGCGCGCGCACCCCAGCGCAGCGCATGGTGCAGCGCGTTCGCCTCCAGCGCGTCGGCGCCGGAGGCGTGGCCGGCGCGGCCCTGGAAGCGCAGCAGCACCGAGCTGATGCCGCGGTGCGCGAGCACCGCGCGGTTGCCGGTGGGCTCGGCCACGATCGCCTCGTGGAAGCCGTGCGCCTGGCCCAGGAACGCGGCGATGCAGCGCGGGTCGTTGGCCTCCTCGTCGCTGCTGAACAGGAACGCGGCGTCGCCCGTGGTGCGCGCGGCGGCGGCGAGCAGCCCGGCCGCCGCGCCCTTGATGTCGCACGCGCCCAGGCCGATCGCGCGGTCGCCCTCGACCCGCAGCCGCAGCGGATCGCCGGTCCACGCCGGCGAGTCCGGCACCGTGTCCAGGTGCACGTTGAACACCCGCCGCGGCGTGCCGCGCACCGCCAGCAGCGAGACCGCGCCGTCGCCGTGGTCGGTGACGGTGCAGGAAAAACCCGGCAGCTGCGCGCGCAGGTAGTCGAAGATCCCGCCGGCGCCGATCCGGCGCGGCGGGTTGCGGGTGTCGAACGACACCAGGGCCTCGAGGTGGCGCAGGACGTCGTCGAGCACGTCAGCCGCTCCCGTCCTTCGCGTCCGCGTTCACCTGCGCCCACAGCGTGCTGCTCATGCCGAACAGCTTGATGAAGCCTTCCGCCTCCTCCACGCCCCAGTCCGCCGACTGGGCGTAGGTCGCGCCCTTGGCGTTGAGGATGTGCGGCGAGCGCACCGCCACCGCGTCCACGCGCCCGCCGCGGGTTTCGAGCACCACCTCGCCGTTGACCATGCGCTGCGACGCGGCCAGGAATGCCTCCAGGTCGGTCTTGAGCGGATCGTGGAAGAAGCCCTCGTACACCAGCTCGACCCACTTGCGCGCGACCTCGGGCTTGAACCGGTTCTGCTGCTTGCTCAGCACCGCCTCCTCCAGCGCGCGGTGAGCGACCAGCAGCGCGGCCAGGCCCGGCGCCTCGAACACGATCCGGCCCTTCAGGCCGATGGTGGTGTCGCCGGTGTACAGGCCGCGGCCGACGCCGTACTGGGCGAACATGGTGTTGAGCTGGGCCAGCAGCTGCGGCCCCGGCATCTCGCGGCCGTCGAGCGCCACCGCCTCGCCGTGGACGAAGCGCAGCGTCGTGCGCAGCGGCTCGGCCGGCCAGGCCTCGCGCGGCGCGCACCAGCCGCGCGCGCCCTCGCCCGGCGCCTCCCAGCGGTCGATCTCGCCGCCGGACAGGGTCACCCCGAGCAGGTTCTCGTTGATCGTGTAGGCCTTCTGCTTCGCGCGCACGCCGAAGCCGCGCTCCTCCAGGTAGCGCTGCTCGTAGGCGCGGACCTCGGTGTGCTCCTTCTGGATCTCGCGGATCGGAGCCACGATGCGCCACGGGCCGGAGGCCTTCACCGCCAGGTCGAAGCGCACCTGGTCGTTGCCCATGCCGGTGCAGCCGTGCGCGATCGCGTCGGTGCCGAGCGCGCGGGCGCGCGCCAGCGTCGCGTCCACGATCAGGTAGCGGTCGGAGACCAGCAGCGGGTACTGGCCCTGGTAGCCCTCGCCCGCCCACACGAACGGCTTGACGAAGCCCTCCCACAGCGCCGGGCCGCCGTCCACGGTGACGTGCGAGGCCACGCCCAGCTCGGCCGCGCGCTGCTCGATGTAGGCGCGCTCGGCCGCGTCCACGCCGCCGGTGTCGGCGAACACGGTGTGCACGTTCCAGCCGCGCTCCTTCAGGTACGGGACGCAGAAGCTGGTGTCGAGGCCGCCGGAGAAGGCGAGGACGATGTCGTTGCTCATGGGGGCTTGTCTCAGCGGAATGTGGGGAGGGGTCACTGCCGCACCAGTGCGGCCATGATCGCCTTCTGCACGTGCAGGCGGTTCTCGGCCTCCTCGATGGCGATGCAGTTCGGCGAATCCATCACCGCGTCGGTGGCCTTGACGTTGCGGCGCAGCGGCAGGCAGTGCGAGAACACGCCGTCGCGGGTCAGCGCCATCTTGGCCTCGTCCACGATGAAGTGGCGGAAGCGGTCGCGCAGCGGCTTCTCCTCCTCCCAGCGTCCGAAGTACGGCAGCGCGCCCCAGCTCTTGGCGTACACCACGTCGGCGTCGCGGTAGGCGCCCTCGATGTCGTGGCTGACGGTGAGCGAACCGCCGCTTTCGGCGACGTTCTGCGCGGCCCAGTCCATGTAGCGTTCGTCGAGCACGTACTCGGGCGTCGGGCACAGCAGGGTCACGTCCATGCCCATGCGCGTGGCGATGGTGAGCGCGGAGTTGGCGACCGCCGTGTTGAGCGGCTTCGGGTGGTAGGTCCAGGTCAGCACGTACTTCCTGCCGCGCAGGTCCGCCGTGCCGAAGCGCTCCTGCAGCGCCAGCACGTGCGCCAGCTCCTGGCAGGGATGGGTGATCGTCTCCATGTTGATCACCGGCACCGGCGAGTAGCGCGCGAACGCGCGCAGCACCTTGTCCTCGCGATCCTCGGCCCAGTCGCGGAACTTCGGGAACGCGCGCACGCCGATCAGGTCCACGTAGCGGCCGAGCACGCGCGCGACCTCGGCGATGTGCTCCTCGGCCTCGCCGTCCATCACCGTGCCCACGTCAAACTCGATCGGCCAGGCGTCCTTGCCCGGCTGCAGCACGATGGCGTGCCCGCCGAGCTGGAACGCGCCCAGCTCGAAGCTGGTGCGGGTGCGCATGGAGGGGTTGAAGAACACCAGCGCGATCGAGCGCCCCTTGAGCTGGTCGCCGAGCGGGCGGCGCTTGAACTCGGCCGCCTGCGCCAGCAGCGCGTCGAGTTCGTCGCGGGACCAATCCTGGGTGTTGAGGAAGTGCTTCATGGCGGCGAGGAGTCGGGGAAGTCGGGGAAGAGGCGGCCGGAAACGAAAAAGCCCAGCGCGGAGGCTGGGCTCGGTTCCGTCACGGGACGATGACGACGGACGGCTACCCAGCCGGGTGGCGGGGCTCCGGTCGGCGCGCGCGCGAGGTCATCCCTGCCGCCATGCGGGCGGAGGTCAGGATCTCGGCGTCGGCGCGGAAGGGCATCATGGGGCGCGCATCCTCGCACGCGGGGCGGCCGCGCGCAATCACCGCTCCTCCATCGGCGGCACGTACGGCGTCACGGAAATCCGGATCCGCAGGTGGTTGCCGGGGTCGTAGGGCAGCCGCGAGCGGTACTTCATGCCCCGATAGACGTAGTCCACGTCGTAGGCGATGGGGCGGCGGAACTCGCGTTCCACCGGAACCATCCTGCAGTTCTCGGATGCCTGCCGCTGCGCCTCGCGGCGGGTCAGCGCGTCCCGCACGCTGTTGGCCAGGCGCGACATCGGCCGCTCGTCCCTGGCGTCATCCTCAGGGCAGCGGGGCTCCATGCGGGTGGCGCGCAGCACCTGGTACACCGGCTTCACCCGCAGCACCTGGGCCACCTCCCAGCGCACGTTCTCGGGCTGGATCACCGTGGTACCGGTCGTCGCCCGCGGCTCCTGGGCACGGGCGGCGGCGCCCCACAGGCACAGGCCCGCCCCCAGGACGAGGAGGCAGGCGGGGGTCGGCAGACGAGGCGACATGCGCACAAGTGTATGCGCCCGCCCCCGGCGCCGGGCTGAACCCCTGCTGTCATGGCCGCTAGAATGGCCGGCTCCACCGGTGGTCCCTCCATGAGCCTGCGCCTCTACAACAGCCTGACGCGCCGGGTCGAGCCGTTCACGCCGCTCGATCCCCGCTGCCCCACCATGTACGTGTGCGGGCCGACGGTCTACAACTACGTGCACATCGGCAACGCGCGCGGCCCGGTGGTATTCGGCGTGCTCGCCGACGTGCTGCGCCGCCGCTTCGGGGGACTGCGCTACGCGCGCAACATCACCGACGTGGATGACAAGATCAACGCCGCGGCGCTGGAGCTCGGCGTGCCGATCGAGGTGATCACCGCCCGCTACGCCGCCGCCTACCGCGAGGACATGGCCGCGCTCGGCGTCGCCCCGCCCGACCTCGAACCCACTGCAACCGGGCACATCGTCCAGATCATCGCCATGATCGAGCGCCTGATCGCCTCCGGCCACGCCTACGCGGCCGAGGGCCACGTGCTGTTCTCGGTGGCGAGCTTCCCGGAGTACGGCAAGCTCTCGCGCCGCGACCCGGAAGAGATGCTGGCCGGCGCACGGGTGGAAGTGGCGCCGTACAAGCGCGACCCGGGCGACTTCGTGCTGTGGAAGCCCTCCACGCCCGAGCTGCCGGGCTGGGACTCGCCCTGGGGCCGCGGCCGCCCTGGCTGGCACATCGAATGCTCGGCGATGGCCGCCACCCACCTCGGCGAGACCATCGACATCCATGCCGGCGGCGTGGACCTGCAGTTCCCGCACCACGAGAACGAGATCGCGCAGAGCGAATGCGCGCACGGCGGCAAGCCGTTCGCGCGCTGGTGGCTGCACAACGGCATGCTCACCTTCGGCGGCGCGAAGATGGCCAAGTCGGTCGGCAACATCCGCCGCGTGCACGACCTGGTCCGCGAGCACCCGCCCGAGGCGCTGCGCTACGCGCTGCTGTCGGCACACTACCGGCAGCCGCTGGACTGGTCGGACGCGCTGATCGAGCAGAGCGTGCGCACGCTCGACCGCCTGTACGGCACCCTGCGCGACCTGGCCGACGTGGCCGCCAGCCCGGTCATCCCGCAGAGCGTGGAGGACGCGCTCGACGACGACCTCAACACCCCGCTGGCCCTGGCCGAACTGGCGCGCATCGCCGCCGACGCGCGCAAGACCGCCGATCCCGCCGAACGCGCGCGTCTGAAGGGTGAACTGCTCGGCGCGGGGCTGGCGCTCGGGCTGCTGCAGCAGGATCCGGCGCAGTGGTTCGCCCGCGGCGCCACCGACACGGACGAGGCCCGCATCCAGGCCCTGATCGAGGAGCGTGCGGCGGCGAAGCAGGCGCGCGATTTCGCCCGTGCCGACGCGATCCGCGACCGGCTCGCGGCCGAGGGCATCGTGCTGGAGGACACCCCGCAAGGCGTGCGCTGGAAGCGGGCGTAAAATCCGCTCCGCGCACCCTGCTCCCTGCCCCTCCGCAATGAACGCCGTCGCCGCCCCCGCCACGCCCTTCCCGCTCGAGCCCACCGCGGCCGAGGCGCAGCGGGCGATCGCCGATGAATTCGCGTTCTTCGACGACTGGTCGGAGCGCTACCAGTACCTGATCGACCTCGGGCGCAAGCTGCCGCCCTTCCCCGAGGCGTGGAAGACCGAGGAACACCGCCTGCACGGCTGCCAGTCCCTGGTCTGGATCGTGCCTTCGGGCGACGCGCGCCGGCTCGACTTCGCCGCGGTCAGCGATTCGGCGATCGTCTCCGGCCTGATCTACCTCGCCCTGCGCGTCTATTCGGGCCGCCCGGCGGCGGAGATCCTGGCCACCGAGCCCGACTACATCCACGCCATCGGCCTGTCCAGGCACCTCTCGCCGACCCGCAGCAACGGCCTGGCCGCGCTGCTCGGCTTCATCCGCGACACGGCGCGGGCCGCGGCCGCGTGAGCGGGGCCGCCACGTCCACCAGCCCGTTCGCTGCGCCCGGTTTCCGCGGGCTGATGGCGTACCGGCTGCTCACGATCCTGTCCTACCAGATCGTCGCGGTCACGGTCGGCTGGCACGTGTACGAGCTGACCCGCGACCCGTGGGCGCTGGGCCTGATCGGCCTGGCCGAGGTGCTGCCCTACTTCTGCGTGGCGCCGTTCGCCGGCTACCTGGTGGACCACCTGCCGCGGCGCAAGCTCGGCGCGGTGGCCTGCGCGGGCCTGGCTGCGACCGCAGGCGTGCTCACGGCGATCGCGGCCGGCGGGATCCCGGTGCATGCCGGCGGGATCGCACAGGCCTGGCCGATCTACGCCGCGATCGTGCTCACCGGCGCGGTGCGCGCATTCCTGGGCCCGGTGTACAACGCGCTGTTCGCGCGGGTGCTGAGCCGGGCCCTGTTCACGCGCGGGGCGAGCATCGGCAGCGTGGTGTTCCAGCTCGGGCTGGTGCTCGGGCCGGCGCTCGGCGGCCTGATCGTGGGCTGGGCCGGCAAGACCGCGGCCTACGCCGTCTCGCTCCTGCTCGCGCTCGGTGCCAGCGTGGCGATCGCGCGCCTGCACGTGACCGAGCCGCCGCTGCTGCTGCAGCGGGCGCCGGTGTTCGCCAGCATCCGCGAAGGCCTGCGCTTCGTGTTCGGGCACCAGATCCTGCTCGCGGCGCTGGCGCTGGACATGTTCGCGGTGCTGTTCGGCGGCGCGGTGGCGCTGCTGCCGGCGTTCATCAAGGAAATCCTGCACTACGGCCCGGAGGGGCTGGGCATCCTGCGCGCGGCGCCGGCGCTGGGCGCGGTGGTGGTCGGGTTGTGGCTGGCCCGGCACCCACCGGAACGCAACGCCGGCCGGATCCTGCTGTTCGCGGTGGCCGGTTTCGGCCTGTGCATCATCGGCTTCGGCCTGTCCACCCATTTCTGGCTGTCGGCGCTGCTGCTGCTCGGCTCGGGGCTGTGCGACGGGGTGTCGGTGGTGCTGCGCTCGACCATCCTGCAGCTGGCCACACCGGACGAGATGCGCGGGCGGGTGTCGGCGATCAACGGCATCTTCATCGGTTCGTCGAACGAGCTGGGCGCGTTCTACGCCGGGACGATGGCGCGGCTGCTGGGCCTGGTGCCGGCGGTGGTGTTCGGCGGCTGCATGACCCTGGGCGTGGTCGCCACCACCGCCAGGCTGGCGCCGCGGCTGCGGCGGCTGGACCTGCGCGAGCTGCACTGAGCCCGCCGGAAACGAAAGGCCCCGCGCGCTGGCGGGGCCTTCGTGGCTGCGGCAATGCGCGGGCCTTCAGTCGCCCATCTGCTTCTGCAGGTGCTCCCAGCGCTCCTGCGCGTCAATGGTGCGCTCGGCGGTCAGGCGCGCCTCCAGGCGCTCCAGGCCGATTTCCTCGCCGGTGTCCACGCAGTAGCCGTAGTCGCCGTTCTCCAGCCGCTTGAGCGTGCTGTCGATCTTGGCGATCAGCTTGCGGTAGCGGTCGCGGGTGCGCAGCTCGAGCGAGTTCTCCGTCTCGCGGGTGGCGCGCTCGGCCTCGTCGCCGACGTCGCGCACCTCCTCCTTGAGGTTCTCGATGGTCTGCTTGGATTCCTCGACCAGTTCGGCGCGCCACTGCAACAGCCGCTGGCGGAAGTACTCCTGCTGCAGCGGGTTCATGTACTCCTCGTCCGGCGAGGGCTTGTAGCCGGGCGGGAGGATCGGGCGGCCGGTGGCATCGTCCACCTGGTACGGCACCACCTTCACCTTGGCCTTGGGCGCGGGCGCGGCGGGCTTGGCGGTCACGGCGACGGCAACCTTGCCGGCCGGGCGCTTCGGGGCAGGGGCCGGCGCGGGGACAGGCGCGGGCGCCGCCTTCCGGGGCTCGGCCGGGGCCGGGGTGGCGGCGGGTTCGGGCTGCACCGCGCCGGTGCGGGTGGCCGGGCGGGCCGCCGGCTTCTTCACCGCGGTCGGCTTGGCCGGAGCCTTCTTCGCAGCCGGGACGGGCTTGGCGGCCGGCGCCTTCGCCGGGGACGCCTTGGCTGCCGGCTTGGCGGCGGGCTTCTTCGCGGCGACGGGCTTGGCGGCCGCCTTCTTCGCGACCGGCTTCTTCGCGGGCGCCTTGGCCGGCGCCTTCTTGCTGGCCGCAGGCTTCTTCGCGGCGGTCTTGCTGGCGGCGGGCTTGCTGCTCTTCTTCGCGGCCTTGGCGGCCTTCTTCGCTGGTTTTTTCGCTGCCACGGGCAGGACTTCCTTTCGTTCCCTTGAGACGGGAAAGCGCGCTGTTATACCCTGCCCCGCCAGCAGCGGCAACCTCGCAGGCCGCATTTCCGGAGACGCTTGATCGACCGCCTGCTCATCGCGGGGCTGCGCGCGTACAAGCGCTGGCTGAGCCCGCTGCTCGGGCCGCGCTGCCGGTTCGTGCCCACCTGTTCGGAATACGCGATGACCGCGATCGCGCGCTTCGGCGCGCTGCGCGGGAGCTGGCTGGCGCTGCGCCGGATCAGCCGTTGCCATCCCCTCCACCCCGGCGGCCACGACCCCGTGCCGCCCCTGCCCCCCGGATCCCGCCGATGACCACTTCGACCCTGATCGTGAATGCGCGCCTGGTCAACGAAGACCGCGAGTTCGACGGCGACCTGCGCATCGAGGGCCGGCGCATCGCCCGGATCGGCAGTGGCCTGGCCGCGCGCCCGGGCGAGACGGTGGTGGACGCCGCCGGCCGCCGCCTGCTGCCGGGGATGATCGACGACCAGGTGCACTTCCGCGAACCGGGGCTGGAGTACAAGGCCGACATCGCCACCGAGTCGGCGGCGGCGGTGGCCGGCGGGCTGACCAGCTTCATGGACATGCCCAACACCAACCCGCCCACGCTCGACGCCGCCGCGCTCGAGGACAAGTACCGGCGCGCGGCCGGGCGGGCGTGGGGCAACTACGGCTTCTACCTCGGCGCCAGCAACGACAACCTCGAGGCGATCCGCGCGCTCGACCCGCGCAGCGCGCCGGGGATCAAGGTGTTCATGGGCGCTTCCACCGGCAACATGCTGGTGGACGACCCGGCGGTGCTGGACGGGATCTTCCGCGAGGCACCCACGCCGATCATCACCCACTGCGAGGACACACCGATGATCGAGGCCGAGCTCGCCCGCCACAAGGCGCGCTACGGCGACGACATCCCGGCCCACTGCCACCCCGACATCCGCTCGCGCCAGGCCTGCCTGAAGTCCACCGAGCTGGCGATCTCGCTCGCGCGCCGGCACGGCACGCGCCTGCACGTGCTGCACATCAGCACCGCGGACGAGCTGGCGCTGTTCGAGCACGGCCCGCTGGTGCGCGCGGACGGCTCGCGCAAGCGGATCACCGCCGAGACCTGCATCCACTTCCTGCGCTTCGACCGCGCCGACTACGCCGCGCTCGGGCACCTGATCAAGTGCAACCCGGCGATCAAGGACGCCGCCGACCGCGAGGCGCTGATCGCCGCGCTGGCCGACGACACCCTCGACGTGCTCGCCACCGACCACGCGCCGCATACGCTGGAGGAGAAGTCCCGCCCGTACACCGGCGCGCCGAGCGGGTTGCCGCTGGTGCAGTACGCGCTGGTCGCGGCGCTGGAACTGGTGCACGAGGGCCGCCTGACCACCGCGCAGGTGGTGCGCAAGTTCGCGCACGCGCCGGCGCAGCTGTTCGACTTGGCCGAGCGCGGGTTCCTGCGCGAGGGCTACTTCGCCGACCTGGTGCTGGTGGACGACACCCCGTTCACGGTGCGGCGCGAGGACGTGCTGAGCAAGTGCGGCTGGTCGCCGTTCGAGGGCCGCACCTTCCACTCGCGGATCGCCGCGACCTGGGTCAACGGCACGCTGGCGTGGGACGGCACGCGCCTGGTCGGCACGCCGCAAGGAGAGCGGCTGAGGTTCGCGCGATGAAGCGCCTGGCCGCCCTCGCCGCACCGTTCCTGCTGTCCGCGGCGGCCGCGGCCGCCGCCTCCGACCGCGCCAGCGAGGTGCCCGAATCGGTGCCGCAGGGCGCGCTGGTGGTCGCGCGCACCGAACCGGGCAACACGGTGACGCTGGGCGAGCGGCCGCTGCGGGTGAGCGACGACGGCCGCTTCGTGTTCGGCGTCGGCCGCGACCAGACCGGGCCGTTGCGCTTGACCGTGCACTGGTTCGACGGCGCCACCGAGACCGTGAACATCGCCGTCGCGCCGCGCGAATGGCCGCTGGAACGGGTGGACGGCGTGCCGCCGGAAACGGTGGAGCCGCCGCCGGAGATCGCCGCGCGGATCGCGCGCGAGCAGACGCTGGTCGCGGCCGCGCGCACCCTGGACGACCCGCGCACCGATTTCGCCCATGGCTTCACATGGCCGGTCGAAGGCCGGATCAGCGGCCGCTTCGGCCACCAGCGCGTGTACAACGGGGTCCCGAAATCGCCGCATTCCGGCCTGGACATCGCCGCGCCGGAAGGCACGCCGGTGAAGGCGCCCGCGGCCGGCATCGTCACCTTCGCCGCGCCCGACCTCTACCTCACCGGCGGCACCGTGCTGCTCGACCACGGCCACGGCGTGAGCAGCAACTTCCTGCACCTCTCGCGCATCGACGTGCACGTGGGCCAGCGGGTCGAACAGGGCCAGGTGATCGGCGCGGTCGGCGCCACCGGCCGCGCCAGCGGCCCGCACCTGCACTGGGGCATGAACTGGTTCGAGGTGCGGGTGGATCCCCTGCGGCTGGTCACGCCGCCGCAGGATGATGTCGCGGGGGATTGACGGGGAGAGCTTCTGCCACGGATTTGCACGGATGAACACGGATGAAGCTTCTCAGGGAGCCTTTGGGCAACCGTGTTTTCGTCATCCCGGAGAAAGCCGGGACGACGACTTGTCCTAACCTCGCTTTACGCTTGATCCGTGTTGATCCGTGCAAATCCGTGGCAAAAAGGCTTTCTTCAGCCCGCCAGCGACACCCCAACCTCAGCCGTTGCGGCCCGAGACGCGGGCGACGGCGTCGTGGGGGTGCAGGCTCTCGAAGTGGGCGACGGTGACGTCCCAGGCGGCCACGCGCAGGTCGGCGGCGAGGGCGGCGGCGACGCGGCGGGCGGCGTCCTCGCAGAACATCAGGTTGGCGGCGTTGAGCTCGGCGAAGGCCTGCTCGTCCTCGCGCTTGACCGCGGTCTGCACCGGCGTGCCGAGCGCGGCCTCGACCGCGTCCACCAGCGGCAGCAGCGGCAGCTCGTCGAAGGCCGGGCGCAGTTCGACGCGCACCGCGGCGCGGCTGCGCTGCGCGTGCGGGGTCGCGGCCAGGCCGCGTTCGGAGGCGAGCCATTCGCTGACCACGCCCGCCGACAGCGGCCGCGCGACGGCGAAGTCCTGGGCGAAACGTTCGGCGTTGAGCTGGCGCGAGAGCGCCGCCGAGGCCGGACAGGTGCTGGAGTACTCGACCGCGAACGCGAGCCAGAGGCGGAAGTGGCCCTCGACCAGCTCCGCGGAAATCTCCACGGGGTAACGCTTCCAGCCGGCGTGGCCGCTCTCGAGCGCGGGCCGCAGCAGCAGGTGTTCGTAGCGCACGCAAAGGCGCGCCGAGGACGACAGCCCCTGCTGCGACTCGACGAACCCCTGCAGCACCCGGCGCAAGCCCGGCGGGGTGACCGCCTCGGCCGCGAACGCCTGCTGCAGCTGCAGGTACAGGCGCGACATGTGGATGCCGCGCGCGCCGGCGTCGCGCAGATCCACCGCGGCGTCCACCGAGGCCGCCACCTGCACCGGCCGGCCCTCGGCGTCGGCGATCCGCACCGGCAGCGCGATCCGCTCCATGCCCACCCAGTCGAGCGGGCGCGCGAGCGCGGCCGCGTCGTGGGCGACGTCGGGCAGCGGCGGCGTCGGGCGTGAACTCACAGCGGGGATCCGGGGAGGAAGCGGACAGGCATTGTACCGGCCCCGCCCCGTCCGCCCGCGCAACGCTGCGTCCGCGGCGCGGGCAGGCAACCGATGCTCAGCCGCGCGCGGCGCGCCACACCGGCAGCAGCAGGCGCCAGGCCGACACGGGCGCGCCCGGCGGCCGGCCCGCAGCGAGCAGGCACAGGCGCTCGCGCACCAGCGCGGCATGCACGCGCCCGGGGCGGCTGCCCTCGTGCGGCGGCGGCCAGCGCTGCAACAGCTCGCCGGCCCAGTCGCGGACCGCGTGGCCGGTGCCGGCCCGGGCCAGGGCCTGCAGCGGCACCGCGGCTTCGCCGGCGCACAGCAGGCGCTCGCCGAGCAGGCCCATCACCACGCTCGCGGCCGGCGCCGGGGTGGCGCTCTCGAACAGGGCCCCGGCCACGCCGGCCACCCCTTCGGCGAAGGGTTCGAGCACGGTCGCGGCCTCGTGCGTGTCGGCCGCGCGTTCACGGCTGGCCATCAGCGCCGGCAGACAGGCCGCGAGCAGCGGCCACGGGGCCGGCAGCGGCTGCAGCGCGCGCCCGAGCGGGTGCCGCCGGCGGCCCTCGGCCCAACCGTGCAGTTCCTCGGCCCACCAGCCGAGCTTGGCCTCGCCCGGACGCGGATCGCTGCCGCCCCAGGCGGCGTCGGTCAGTTCCTGGCGCAGCGCGAACCAGGCCAGCGCCCGCTCGCGCTGGTCCACGGGCACGAAGGCCTCGGCCACGCGCCATTCCGGCCAGCGCGCGCGCCACTTGTCCAGGAACGTGCCGAGCGCGACCTCGCCTTCGCTCATTCCGGCGCTCCGCCTTGCGCCTGCGGCCAGGCCGCGGCGGCGCTCAGGGCCTCAGGCGCTTCGATCATCACGTCGCCCCGCCAGGAGGCGGGATCCTCGCCGTCGGGGCGGTAGCCCCACAGCGCGACCACCGAGGGCATGCCGGCCGCGCGCGCGGCGACGATGTCGCGTTCGTCGTCGCCGACGTACACGCACGCCTGCGGCGCCACGCCGAGCGCACGCGCGGCGTGCAGCAGCGGCTCCGGATCGGGCTTGCGCACCGGCAGGGTGTCGCCGCCGACCAAGACCGCACAGCGCGCGTCCCAGCCGAGCAGCGGCAGCAACTGCCGCGCCAGGTATTCGGGCTTGTTGGTGACGATGCCCCAGCGCGCGCCGTCGGCCTCGAGCGCGCCGAGCATGGCCTCGACACCGTCGAAGGGCGCACCGTGCCGGGCCAGTTCGCGCTCGTACGCGGCCAGGAACGCCGGCACCATCGCCTCGCGCTCGCTCGCCTCCAGGTGCGGGAAGCCGGCCGCGAGCATCGCCCGCGCGCCCTTGGACACGTGCGGGCGCAGCGCGGCCAGCGCCATCGGCGGCAGCCCGCGCTCCGCGCGCAGCACGTTGACCGTGGCCAGCATGTCCGGCGCCGAGTCGAGCAGCGTGCCGTCGAGGTCGAACAGCGCCAGGCGCGGGAAACGTCGGGGCGGCACGCTCATTCCGGCTTGCGCGCGCAGGCGAGGTAGTTCACGTCGGTGCGCGGGGTCAGGCGCGCGCCGTTGCGCCAGGGCTCGTACATCAGACCGGTGACGTCCTCCAGCTCCAGCCCGCATTCGCGCAGCCACGCGGCGAGCTCGGACGGCTTGATGAAGTCGCGGTAGCGGTGGGTGCCCCTGGGCAGCACCCGGGCGATGTATTCGGCGCCGACGATCGCCAGCGCGAACGCGGCCGGGGTGCGGTTGAGGGTGGAGACGAACAGGCGCCCGCCGGGGCGCAGCAGAGTGGCGCAGGCGGCCAGCACCGAGCCCGGGTCGGGCACGTGTTCGAGCATCTCCATGCAGGTGACGAGGTCGAACGCGCCGGGCATCCCGGCCGCCAGTGTCTCGGCGCCGGCGTGCCGGTATTCGACCTTCACCCCCGACTCCAGGCCGTGCAGGCGGGCGATCCTGAGCAGGTCCGGGGCGAGGTCGATCGCCGTGACCTGCGCGCCCTCGCGCGCCAGCGCCTCGCTCAGCAGCCCGCCGCCGCAGCCGACGTCGAGCGCACGCGCGCCACGCAGGGGCGCGCGCTGGGCCACGTAGGCCAGGCGCACCGGATTGAGCGCGTGCAGCGCCTTCTGCGGCCCTTCCGGATCCCACCAGCGGTGGGCCAGCTCGTTGAACTTGTCGAGCTCGGCCTGGCTGAAGTTGTCCTCGCGCGGGGTGCTCATTCACCGGTCCTGGCCGCGAGCACGCGGTCGCGCCACTGGCGCGCGTTGGCGACGATGGCGGCCACGTCCATGTCCACCAGCGCCCGGTCGCGCAGGCGGCGGCGGCCGGCGATCCAGACGTCGCGCACCTGGTGGCGGCCGGTGGCGTACACGAGCTGCGAGATCACATGGTGCAGCGGCTGGGTCTCGAGTTCGCCGAACTCGACCAGCACCAGGTCGGCCTGCTTGCCCGGCTCGATCGAGCCGACCAGGTCCTCGAAGCCGAGCGCGCGCGCGCCGCCGAGGGTGGCCGCGTGCAGCACGCTGGCCGCGTCCAGCGCCGAGGCGTCGCCGGCCACGGCCTTGGCCAGCAGCGCGGCGGTGCGCAGCTCGCCGAACATGTCGAGGTCGTTGTTGCTGGCCGCGCCGTCGGTGCCGATGGCGAGGTTGACGCCGGCGCGCCGCAGCGCCGCCGCCGGGCAGAAGCCGGAGGCGAGCTTGAGGTTGGACTCCGGGCAGTGCACCACGCTCACCCCGCGCTCGGCGCACAGCGCGATCTCGGCCTCGGTGAGCTGGGTCATGTGCACCGCGATCAGGCGGTCGTTGACCAGGCCGAGCCGGTCCAGCCGCGCCAGCGGGCGCTGGCCGAGGGTGCGCTGCGACTCCTCCACCTCGTGCGCGGTCTCGTGCACGTGGCAGTGCACCGGCACGTCGAGCTGGTCGGCGAGCATGCGGATGCGCTCGAAGTTCGCGTCCGACACCGTGTACGGCGCATGCGGGCCGAAGCAGGTGGCCACCAGCGGGTCGTCGCGCCACTGGTCGTGCACCTCGCAGGCGCGGTCGAAGTATTCGTCGGCCGACCTGGCCCAGGCGGTGGGGAAGTCAATGATCGGCAGGGCCACGCGCGCGCGGAAGCCGTGGCGCTTGTACACCGCGGCCTGCACGTCGGGGAAGAAGTAGTTCTCGTTGCAGCAGGTGGTGCCGCCGCGCAGCATCTCGGCGATCGCCAGGGTCACGCCGTCGGCGACGAACTCCGGCCCGATCAGCGCGCCCTCGATCGGCCAGATGTGGTCCTGCAGCCACTGCATCAGCGGCAGGTCGTCGGCGACCCCGCGCAGCAGGGTCATCGGGTTGTGGGTGTGGGCATTGACCAGGCCCGGGATCAGCGCGCCGTCGGGGCGCGCCACCGTCTCCGCCGCGGCGAAGCGCGCACGCGCCTGCGCCACCGGCAGCACCGCGAGGATGCGCCCGTCGCGCACCGCAACCGCATGGTCCTCGAGCACCGCGCCATGCGGCACCACCGGCACCACATGGCCGGCCTCGATCAGCAGGTCGCAGGGCTCGCGCTGCATCACCAGACGCCGGCGCCGAGCGCGTAGGTCAGGCCGAACGCGCCGGCGCCGAACAGCAGCCAGGACAGCAGCATCAGCCGCAGCGCCTCGCCGTAGCCGAGCGCGCGCACCGCCGGGAACAGCCGCGGCAGGGTGCTGTTCCACAGCCACAGCACCGCGCCGGCGGCGAGCAGCACGCCGAACAGCCAGATGACGAGGTAGCTGAGGGTGGACTCCATGTACAGGGTCTCCGTTTCCATCCTGCGCGACGGAGCCGGCGGCGTGCCGGCCCCGGTTCCGTCACTTCACGCGGCTGACGTACTCGCCCGAGCGGGTGTCCACGCGGATCACCTCGTCCTGCTGCACGAACAGCGGCACGCGCACCACCGCGCCGGTCTCGAGCTTGGCCGGCTTGCCGCCGCCGCCCGAGGTGTCGCCGCGCACGCCCGGGTCGGTCTCCACGATCCTGAGCTCGACGAAGTTCGGCGGCTGCACCGCGATCGGGGTGCCGTTCCAGAGCGTGACCACGCAGGTCTCCTCGCCCTTCAGCCACTTCTCCGCGCCGCCCATGCCGGCCCTGTCGGCCTGCACCTGCTCGAAAGTCTCGGGATTCATGAAGTGCCAGTATTCGCCGTCGGCGTACAGGTACTGCATGTCGGTGTCCACCACGTCGGCGACCTCGACCGAGTCGGTGGCCTTCATGGTCATCTCGACCACGCGCCCGGACTTGATGTTGCGGTACTTCACGCGGGTGAAGGCCTGGCCCTTGCCCGGCTTGACGTACTCGGTCTCGGTGATCACGCACGGCTCGTTGTTGACCAGGATCTTCTGCCCGGTCTTCACGTCGTTCATGCCAAGGGTGGCCATGGAATGCTCCTGCTGGGCCGCCCCGCGGGGCGGCTAGAATGGTGGGCTTGGGTTCTCCGGCTGCGCCGGAGCGCCCGGAAGGAATCAGACCCGGCATGATACCCGCTGCGCCCTCGCCCCTGCAGCCGCCGCGCTGGCAACAGCTGTGGCGCGAAGCCGTGCGCGACCCGCGCGAGCTGCTGCGCCTGCTCGGCCTGCCGGACCTGGCCGCGCGGGTCGGCGCCGAGGCCGCGGCGCAGTTCCCGCTGCGGGTGCCGCGCGGCTTCGTGGCGCGCATGCGCCCCGGCGACCCGGCCGACCCGCTGCTGCGCCAGGTGCTGCCGCTGGACGAGGAACTGCGGCCCATGCCGGGCTTCGTCGCCGATGCGGTCGGCGATGCCGCCGCGCGCGCGGCGCCGGGCGTGATCCGCAAGTACCGCGGCCGCGCCCTGCTGATCGCGACCGGCTCCTGCGCGGTGCACTGCCGCTACTGCTTCCGCCGCCACTTCCCCTATGCCGAGGAAACGGCCGCGGCCGACCACTGGCGGGCCGCGGTGGACTGCATCGCGGGCGACGCTTCCATCGACGAGGTGATCCTCTCCGGCGGCGACCCGTGGTCGCTGGCGACCTCCAAGCTGGCCGAGCTCACCGCCGCGCTGGCGCGCATCCCGCACCTGCGCCGCCTGCGCGTGCACACCCGGCTGCCGGTCGTGCTGCCCGAGCGGGTGGACGATGCGCTGCTGGACTGGCTCGCCGCCCTGCCCTGGCCGGTCACGGTGGTGCTGCACGCCAACCACGCCAACGAGTTCGACGCCCCGGTGGACGCTGCGCTCGCGCGCCTGCGCGCGGCCGGCGCCGTGCTGCTCAACCAGGCGGTGCTGCTGCGCGGGGTCAACGACAGCGTCGAGGCGCTGGCCGCACTGAGCGAGCGCGCGTTCGCGGCCGGCGTGCTGCCCTACTACCTGCACCAGCTCGACCGGGTGCAGGGCGCGGCCCATTTCGAAGTCCCCGACGCGCGCGCGCGCGAGCTGCACGCGGCACTGGCCGCACGCCTGTCCGGCTACCTGGTGCCGAAGCTGGTCCGCGAGGTGCCCGGCGACCCTGGCAAGCGCCCGCTGTGACCAAGGCCCACATGGACGTTGACTGCCCGTTCGTGCCATAAACAGCCCCCGGAGGAGCCGAATGCCGCCGAACAAAGACAACGTGCTGCGGCTGCTGATCGTGGACGACAGCGTCGAGGCCGCCGAGGGCGTGGTCAGCGCCCTGCGCAACGCCGGCGTGGCGGTGCGCCCGTCGCGGCCGGAGAACGAGGAGGAACTGGCCGAGATCATCGCCGGCCAGCCGCTGGACCTCGTCATCGCCGCGCGCGACGCGACCCGCCCGCCGCTCGCGGCCGTGACCCGCGCCATCCGCGCCAGCGGCAAGGACCTGCCGCTGCTGCTGGCGGTGGACAGCGTGGACGACCGGGTGATCCTGGAGATGCTCGAGCACGGCGCGCGCAGCGTGGTCCTGCGCGGCCGCGCCGAACACGTGCAGGCGATGGTCAAGACCGAGTGGGCCGACCTGGTGGCCCGTCGCGCCCAGCGCGCGCTGGAGGCCCGCCTGCGCGAGACCGAGCGCCGCTGCGACGCGCTGATCGAGTCCTCGCGCGACCCGATCGCCTACGTGCACGAGGGCATGCACATCCGCGCCAACCAGGCCTACCTGGAGATGTTCGGCTACGAGTCGTTCGAGGACATCGAGGGCATGTCCCTGCTCGACCTGGTCGCGCCGAACCACGTCGCCGGCTTCAAGGCCCTGCTCAAGGACCTGAGCAAGGGCGAACCGCCGCCACCGCGCTACGAGCTGGAGGCGCGCGACATCGAGGGCAACACCTTCCCCGCGGTGATGGAGTTCACCCCCGCCAATTACGAAGGCGAACCCTGCCTGCAGATCGTGTTCCGCCGCGCCGAGCTCGACGCCGAGCTGGCGCGGGAACTCGAGGAGCTGCGCCAGCGCGACCAGGTCACCGGCCTGCTCAACCGCCCCACCTTCCTGCGCGCGCTCGAGGACGCGGTGGCCGGCAGCGCGCAGCGCGACGAGCACCACGGCCTGCTGCTGGTCGAGCCGGACCACTACCAGACGCTGCTGCAGGAGATCGGCCTGGACGCGGCCGACGACCTGGTGCGCGCGCTGGCCGAGCGCCTGCGTACCGTGGTGGACGGGGACGACCTGCTGGCCCGCTTCGCCGAGCACCAGTTCGCGGTGCTGGCGCGCAACAGCGACCACGCCCAGACCGCGGCCCTGGCCGAGAAGGTCCGGGCCGCCTTCGCCGACCACGTGCTCGAGGTCGGCACACGCTCGCTCAACGCCACCGTGAGCATCGGCGGCGTGCAGATCGGCGAGAAGATCGCCTCGGTCAGCCAGGTGCTGGCCAAGGCCAGCGGCGGCGTGCAGTCCTCCATCGGCGTGGGCGGCAACCGCTTCGAGATCTTCGACCCCGGCGCGGTGGACCGGGCCGAGGAGGAGCGCCTGCAGGCCTGGGTCAAGCGCATGCAGACCGCGCTCGACCAGAACGGCTTCCTGCTCCACTACCAGCCCATCATCAGCCTGCAGGGCGAACCGGGCGAATTCTACGAGGGCTACCTGCGTCTGCAGGGCAGTGCCGGCGAGATCGTCGCCCCGGTGTCGTTCCTGCCGATCGCCGAGGACCGCGGCCTGATGTGGGAGATCGACCGCTGGGTGGTGGGGCGCGCGATCGCGGTGATCGGCGAGCGCGCCCGCGCCGGCCGCCAGACCACGCTGATGGTCAAGATCACCCCGGCCTCGCTGCAGGACGAGACCCTGGTGCAGTTCATCGGCGAGCAGCTCGCCGCGCACAGGGTGCCGGGCGAGCGGCTGATCCTGGAGCTGCCGGAATCGAAGGTATTCACCCACCTGCGCGCCGCGCAGCAGTTCCGCGAGGCGGTCGGCAAGCTCGGGGTGCGGATGTCGCTGGAACGCTTCGGCGCCGGCCTGAACTCGTTCCAGCTGCTGAGCCACTTCGAACCGGCGATGGTCAAGATCGACCGCGATTTCATGCAGGATCTGACCACCAACCAGGAACACCAGAAACGCCTGCGCGAGATCGCGCAGAAGGCGGCCGAGAGCGGCAGGAAGACCATCGCCGAGTTCGTCCAGGACGCCAACAGCATGACCTTCCTGTTCGGCTGCGGCGTGGACTACGTGCAGGGCCACTTCCTGGCTCCGGCGGGACCGGAAATGATCTACGAGTTCGAATAGCCGCCGCGCAGGCGTGCACTGCACACGAAGAAGCCCGCCTCGCGGCGGGCTTCTTCATTTCTGCCGCAGGGCGCGGGACGCGCTCCGCGAATCGGGGCCTCAGGGCCTCAGGCCACCAGACCCTGGCGCACGGCGTGCTCGTCGGGTGCGGCCGCGCGCAGGCGGGCGATGCGCTCCTCCAGCGGCGGATGGCTCATGAACAGCCGGGCCAGGCCGGCGCCCACGCCGCCGCTGATGCCGAACGCGGCGATCTGCTTGGGCAGGGTGCTGTGGCCGTAGGTCTGGGCCAGGCGCTCGAGCGCGGCGATCATCTTCTCGCGCCCGGCCAGGCGCGCGCCGCCGGCGTCGGCGCGGAACTCGCGGTGGCGCGAGAACCACATGGCGATCATGCTCGCGAACAGGCCGAAGACCAGCTCCAGCACCAGCACCACGAGGAAATAGGCCGGGCCGACGCCGCCCTCGCGGTTGCCGCTGATGAACCCGTCCACCACCCGGCCGACGATGCGCGCCAGGACGATCACGAAGGTGTTGAGCACGCCCTGCAGCAGGGCCATGGTCACCATGTCGCCGTTGGCGATGTGGGCGACCTCGTGGCCGAGCACGGCCTCGGCCTCGTCGCGGTTCATCGCCCGCAGCAGGCCGGTGGAGACCGCGACCAGGGCATGGTTGCGGTTGGCACCGGTGGCGAAGGCGTTGATCTCGGGCGCGTCGTAGACCGCGACCTCGGGCATGCCGATGCCGGCGGCCTCGGCCTGGCGGCGCACGGTCTCCAGCAGCCAGCGCTCGGCCTCGTTGCGCGGGGTTTCGATCACCTGCGCGCCGGTGAAGCGCTTGGCCACCCACTTCGACATCAGCAGCGAGACGAACGCGCCGCCGAAGCCGAACAGCGCGGCCATCACCAGCAGACCGCCGAACCGGCTGGCATCCACGCCCAGCACGGACATGACGATGCTGACCAGCGCCAGCACGGCGAGGTTGGTGGCCAGGAACAGGACGATTCGCTTGAGCATGGATAGTCGGGGATTGCGCGCGGGTGCGCGGGTACGGTGCGTTAGTGTGGCGTGGCGCGGTTAAATTCAAGTGCAATGACGCCCCCCCCACCCCCCGCACCGCCGCGCCGCGGCCGCTTCGCCCCCTCGCCGACCGGGCCGCTGCACTTCGGCTCGCTGCTGGCGGCGCTGGGCAGCTGGCTGCTGGCACGGCATGCCGGCGGCGAATGGCTGGTGCGGATCGAGGACCTCGACCCGCCGCGCGAGGTGCCCGGCGCGGCCGAGGCGCAGCTGCGCACCCTGGCCGCGTTCGGACTGGTCTCCGACGGGCCGGTGGTCCGGCAGAGCGAGCGCGGCGCGCTGTACCAGGCCGCGCTCGAGCGCCTGCTGGCCGGCGGCGCGGCGTTCGAGTGCCATTGCAGCCGCAGCGCGCTGGCCGCCGACGGCGGCATCCACCATCGCTGCCGCGCCGGCGGCCGGCGGGACACGCCCGCGGTGCGCCTGCGGGTGCCGCCGGGCAGCACGGTCGCGTTCGAGGACGCGATCCAGGGACGCTGCGCGCAGGACGTGCATGCCGAGGTCGGCGATTTCGTCCTGCGCCGGGCCGACGGCTACTGGGCCTACCAGCTCGCGGTGGTGGTGGACGACGCCGCGCAGGGCATCACCGCCGTGGTGCGCGGCGCCGATCTGCTCGACTCGACCCCGCGCCAGATCCTGCTGCAGCGCGCGCTGGGCCTGCCGACGCCGGCCTACGCCCACCTGCCGCTGGTGCTGGGCGCGGACGGCCGCAAGCTCTCCAAGTCGCTGGCCGCGCTGCCGGTGGACGGCGACGACCCGCTGCCGGCGCTGCGCGCGGCCTGGCAGGCGCTGGGGCAGCCGCCGGCGGCGTTGCGCGGGGCCGGCTCGGTGCCCGCGGCGCTGGCCGCCGCGCAGGCCGCGTTCCGCCCGGAGCGAATCGCGCCCGGCCCCGTGCCGGCCCCTGTCATCGTTCCCGCCCACGCTCTAGAGTGAACCCGATTCGACAGGAAACCAGGGAGGACGCGCAATGACGGCACGTGTGGCACTGGTCACGGGCGGCACCGGCGGCATCGGCACCGCGATCTGCCGCAAGCTGGCGGCGATGGGCCACAAGGTGGCCACCAACTACCGCAACGAGGAGAAGGCCCGCGCCTGGCAGGCGCAGATGCGCGCGGAGGGCGTGGAGGTGGTGCTGGCGCGCGGCGACGTGTCCTCGCCGGAGGATGCCGAGGCGATGGTGCGCGAGGTCGAGCGCCAGCTCGGCCCGGTGGAGATCCTGGTCAACAACGCCGGCATCACCCGCGACACCACCTTCCACAGGATGACGGCGCTGCAGTGGCAGGAGGTGATCAACACCAACCTCAACTCCTGCTTCAACGTCACCCGCCCGGTGATCGAGGGCATGCGCGAGCGCAAGTGGGGCCGGATCGTGCAGATCAGCTCGATCAACGGCCAGAAGGGCCAGTACGGCCAGGCCAACTACGCCGCCTCCAAGGCCGGCATGCACGGCTTCACCATCTCGCTGGCGCAGGAGAACGCGAAGTTCGGGATCACGGTCAACACCGTCTCCCCCGGCTACACCGCCACCGACATGGTGATGGCGGTGCCCGAGCCGGTGCGCGAGAAGATCGTGGCCCAGATCCCGGTCGGCCGGCTCGGCCTGCCCGAGGAGATCGCCTACGCGGTGGCCTTCTTCATCCCCGACGAGGCGGCCTGGATCACCGGCGCCAACCTGAGTGTGAACGGCGGCCAGTACATGGGCTGGTGAGGGCGCCGGGCGGCGCGACCCCGGTCACGGTTCCGACCCGCCGGCGCCGTGACCTGCGGGCCTTGACACCGGACCGGTTGCAGGGCCCGCACCGCATGCCGCATGCTCGGCTTCCCGCTGCATCGGTCTTCCCGCATGTCCGCGCCCCGCGTCATCAAGAAGTATCCGAACCGCCGGCTCTACGACACCGAGATCTCCAGCTACATCACGATCGAGGACGTGCGCCAGCTGATCGTGGACGGCGAGGAGTTCGAGGTGCGCGACGCCAAGACCGGCGAGGACCTCACCCGCCAGGTGCTGCTGCAGATCATCGCCGAGCACGAACAGGCCGGCGAACCGGTGCTGTCCACCCAGCTGCTGAGCCAGATCATCCGCTTCTACGGCGACTCGCTGCAGGGCTTCATGGGCACCTACCTGGAGCGCTCGATGCAGATGTTCCTGGAGCAGCAGCAGCAGTTCCGCCAGCAGATGGGCGGCCTGCTCGGGCAGGCGCCGTGGACCCTGCTCAACCAGCTCACCGAGCGCAACCTGGAGCTGTGGAAGGAGTTCCAGCAGAACCTGGTGAGCGGGCTCGGCCCGCGCCCGGCCGCCCGGCCGCGGGACAAGGAACAGGACAAGCACGCCGCCGAGAAGGACACCGCCAAGCCGCGCGCCTGAGCCGCGCCGGCGCGGATTGACGCCCCGCCCCGGGGCCCGCCAGAATCCATTGTGCAGCGCACCATGGCGCTGCCCCGCCACGCCGCAGCCGCGGCCCAGCCAGACCCTATGCCCATGCAGACTCGAGTGGCCGTCGTCACCGGCGGCATCGGTGGACTCGGCAGTGCGATCTGCCAGACCCTCGCCCGCGCCGGCCGGCGCGTGATCGCCGCGGACCTGCCAGGCGACGGCAGCCGGGTGGAAGCGTTCCTGCGCGAAACCGCGGACACCGGCATCGTGTTCGAGCCCCTGGACGTGACCGACTTCGACGCCTGCGCCGCACTGGTGCGCAAGGTGGAGGCCGAGCACGGCGCGCTCGACATCCTGGTCAACGCCGCCGGCATCACCCGCGACGGCACCCTGCGCAAGATGGAACGGAGCCAGTGGGACGCGGTGCTGTCGGTCAACCTCGACGGCGTGTTCAACATGTGCCGCAACGTGGTGGACGGCATGACCGCGCGCGGCTTCGGCCGGATCGTCAACATCAGCTCGGTCAACGGCCAGACCGGCCAGTTCGGCCAGACCAACTACGCCGCGGCCAAGGCCGGCATGCACGGCTTCACCATGGCCCTGGCGCGCGAGGTGGCGCGCAAGGGCGTGACCGTCAACTCGGTCTCGCCGGGCTACTGCGAGACGGCGATGGTGATGGCGGTGCCGGAGGAGATCCGGGCGAAGATCGTGGAGTCGGTGCCGGTGGGACGGCTGGGCAAGCCGAGCGAGATCGCGCGCACGGTCGAGTTCCTCACCCACGACGAAGCCGGCTTCATCACCGGCGCGAACATCCCGGTCAACGGCGGGCTGTTCATGAGCTTCTGAGGAGCCGCGGGCCGGCCTCAACGGGCCGCCCCGCCCGCCTCCTCGCAGAAGCGTTCGCGAAACGCCATCGCCTTGGGCATCAGCGCCCGCAGGCGCTCGATCCGCGTGCCCGGATCGGGGTGGGTGCTGGCGAACTCCGGCGGCGCACTGCCGCCCCTCGCCCGGGCCATGCGCTGCCACAGCGGCACCGCCTCGCGCGGGTCGTAGCACGCCGCGGCGGCCAGCATCAGGCCGACGTGGTCGGCCTGGGTCTCGTGCTCGCGCGCGTAGGGCAGCAGCACGCCGTAGCCCATCGCCGCCATCACCATGCGCTGCTGGTTCACGTCCATGCCGCCGAGCGCGGCGCCGAGCTGCACGATCTGGCCGACCTTCTGCTGGGTCAGCCGCTGCGCACCGTGGCGCAGCAGGGCGTGGGCGATCTCGTGGCCGAGCACCACCGCCATCGCGTCGGCGTTCTGCGCCACCGGCACCAGGCCGGTGTACACCGCCATCTTGCCGCCGGGCAGGCAGAACGCATTCACCTGGTCCGAGCGGATCACATTGACGTCCCACTCGAAGCCGCGGGCGATGTGCTGCGGCGGCAGGCCGTGCTCGGCGGCGAGCGCGGCCTCGACCTCGTCGGCCTTGGCGATCAGGCGCGCGGCGATCTCGCGCACCTGGCGCGCGATCGGCGCCTCGGGGTCGAGCACCGGCTCCCGGGCCAGGATCTGCCGGTAGGCCTGCAGGCCCAGGGCTTCCTCCTGCGCCGGCGTCAGGCTGCGGTCGATCAGCACCTTGTCGCCGGTGTACGGATCCACGGTCCGGTTCGAGACCCAGTAGTAGGCGGCATAGCCGGCGAACAGCAGCAGCACCCACCAGCGCACGCCGCCCCCGCCGAATCCGCGCCGCCGCGGCGCCTGGCCGCGTCTTCCGAACGGATCCACCCTCATCGCCGTCTCCTCGTCCGCACCGCGGTCAGAGTTCGCGCACCACGCGGAACCCGACCCGGGCATTGGTCGTGTCGGCATCGGCGCCCAGGCGCCACGACGCGCGCACCTGTTCCGGCGCGCTGGCCCAGGAACCGCCGCGGATCACCCGCGTGCGGCAGCCGGGGTTGTACCAGGCATGGCCATCGGCGGGCGCACGGCGGTAGCTGTCGTGCCAGCAGTCGGCCACCCACTCGCTGAGGTTGCCGGCCAGGTCGTGCAGGCCGTAGGCATTCGGCGGGAAGCTGCCCGCCGGCGCGGGCCCCCACCAGCCGTCGCCGTAGCCGCGGAACGCATTGCGCCAGCGGCGGCCGCGCGGCGAGACGTCCTTTTCCCCGGTGAGGTTGCCGGCGCTCCTCGGCGGCACGCCGTCGGGCCACGGGTAGACATGCTGCGTGCCCGCGCGCAGGGCGTATTCGAACTCGGCCTCGCTCGGCAGGCGGTAGCGCTGGCCGCTCTGCGCCGACAGCCACTCGGCAAAGGCCTCGGCGTCCCTGACGCTCACGTGCAGCACCGGATCGTCGTCGGCCGCGGGCCGGCCGTCGTAACCGTGCCGCCAGTCCATCCCGCTGCGCTTGACCATGGTGCCGCTGCGCTCGTCGTACACGGTCGAATGGCCGCGGCGCACGGCGCGGCTGCGATGGCCGGTGGCCTCGACGAAGCGCCGGAACTCGGCCACGGTGATCTCGGTGGCGGACATCGCGAAACCGCGGTCGAAACGCACGTAATGCGCGGGGCGTTCGGCGTCCGCGGCATTGTCGTCGCCCTCCACCGCGCCCATGCGGAAGCCGCCGTGCGGCACCACCACCATCCGCGGTCCGCGGCCGCCGCCCTGCAGCGCGTCGGTGAAACGCTGGCCGGGGCGGAACAGGCCGTAATGCTCGGCCAGGTCAATGCGTTCGCGCAGTTCGGCCGCCGCCGGATCGCCGGGGCGGGCGATGCGCAGGATCTCGTCGAGCCGGCGCCGCGCCTCGGGGATGCCGCCCTCCTGCAGCAGCGCGCGCAGGCCCTGGTCGTGCAGCGCCGCGATGCGCGCGCGGCGCATCTGTTCGACCCGCTCGCGCGCCGCGTCCACGGTGGGCATGGCGGGGCGCACCTCGGCGGCATGTGCCAGCCAGCGCTCGGCGGTGTCGAAATCGCCGCGCTCGGCGGACAGCTCCGCACGGCGGATCATCGCGCTCTCCACCGCCGCGATGCCCTGCCGGGCACGGACATCGTCCGGATGCAGGCGCAGCGCCTCGCGGAACTGGGCCAGCGCGCCGCCGCCACGCTCGCCCAGGCGCCCGGCGCGCAATTCCGCCTCGCCGCGGCGGTTGCGGGCCTGGGCCGCGTCCACCCGTTGCAGGCGGTCGAGGAACGCGCGCACCTCGGCATCGTCCGGCGCGACCGCCTGCGCCACGCCGGCGATCTCGTGCGCGCGGCGCAGCGCCCCGGGGTCGTCTTCCAGCGCGTCGAGCGCGGCCTGGCCCTGGACGAGCAGCGCGGCCCGGGCACGGTCGAAGGCCGCGCTGATGCGCGTATCGTCCGGCCGCAGCGCGCGCAGCGCCAGCAGCAACGGCAACGCGTCACGCTCGCCGGCGTACAGGCGTCCCTCCCGCAGCGCGGCCTCCGCCTCGGCCAGCGCCTGGCCGGCCTGGGCCGGCGCGATCTGCACCGCAGGCGCCTCCCAGACCGGGGTGGGCACCGGCGCGTCATCGCGGATCGTCACCGTCGGCGCACGCCGCCCCGCATCGGGGGCAGGCGCCTGCGTCCCGCGCTCGCAGGCCGCGAGCAGCAGGCACAGGCACAGGCCGGCCACGATCGGAAGCGCGCGCAATCGTCCCCCACGCTCGACGCCCGGAAGCGGGACGCCCGACGTTAGGCCATCGGCCGTGTCCGCGGCAACCTGGGCGCGGATCGCACGCCGCGAACCGGGAATGTTCCGCGACCTGCTAGGCTCGCGCTCCGGCACTTCCCCTTCCGCACCGTGAGCCACTGGATTTCCGACCCCGACGACCTGCGCCGCCGCCTTGCCTCGCCCCCCGACCGCGTCGGCCTGGACACCGAGTTCATCCGCGAACGCACCTACTGGCCGCAGCTGGCGCTGGTGCAACTGGCGATCGGCGACGACATCCTGCTGGTGGATCCGCTGGTGCCGGGCATGGGCGAGGCGCTGGCGCCGCTGCTGCGCAACCGCGGCGTGCTCAAGGTCATGCACAGCGCGAGCGAGGACCTGATCGCGCTGCAGCGCGGCTGCGGGGTGTTGCCCGAACCGCTGTTCGACACCCAGATCGCGGCCGCGCTGGCCGGGATCGGCGCCGGCATGGGCTACCAGCGGCTGGTGCAGGAGCTCACCGGCACGGCGCTGGCCAAGGGCGAGACCCGCTCGGACTGGCTGCGCCGCCCGCTCTCGCCGGCCCAGCTCGCCTACGCCGCCGACGACGTGCGCCACCTGCACGCGCTGCACGACGCGCTCGCCGCGCGCCTGCGCGCGCTCGGCCGCGAGGCCTGGGCCGCCGAGGACAGCGCGCGCCTGCTCGCCACCGCCGCCAGCGACGAGGGCGAGCGCTGGCCGCACCTGTCGCTGCGCGCGGCGCAGTACCTCACGCCCGACGCGCAGCGCCGCCTGCTGCGCCTGCTGCGCTGGCGCGAGGCCTACGCCCGTGCCAGCGACCGGCCGCGCAACTGGATCCTGGACAACGAGCTGGCCGCCGCGCTGGCGCGCAATCCGCCGCCCGACCGCGCGGCGCTGCAGCGCCTGCTCGAGGCCACGCCCAAGGCCCCGCGCCAGCTCGCCGACGCGATCTGGCAGGCCCTCGCCACGCCCCTGCCGGACGAAGACCAGGCCCCGCGCGCCGCGGCCGGCGACGAACGCGACAAGGCCGCCCTGCGCCGGCTGCAGGACGCGGTGGCCGCGCGCAGCGCCGAACTCGGCCTGCCCGACGGCGTGCTCGCTTCGCGGCGCTGGCTGGAGGCCCTGCTCGACGGCCACGACTGGCCCGGCGCCCTCTCCGGCTGGCGCCGCGCCGAACTGGAACCGCGCCTGGCCCCGCTCCTGGAACGCCCGGGCTAGCGCACGCGCCGCGGCCCCGTTACACTTTGCAGCCTTCGTGGGGCGGTAGCTCAGCTGGGAGAGCGTCGCGTTCGCAATGCGAAGGTCGGGAGTTCGATCCTCCTCCGCTCCACCAACCAACTCGCGCAGGGCCGGGGCCGCAAAGCCCCGGCCCTTTTGCTTGCCGGCCCGGCCCCGCCTCCGGCCGGTTTGACCTGAGTCAAGACGCCCCGGGACGCCGCCGCCTAGGCTGCGCGGCATGCTGACCGACACCCTCGCCTTCGACGCCGACCTGGTGCGCCGCTACGACCGGCCGGGGCCGCGCTACACCTCCTACCCCGCCGCGCCGCAGTTCCATTCCGGCTTCGGCGAGGCCGAGCTGCGCGCGGCCGCCACCGCCAGCAACGGCGACCCGATCCCGCGCCGGCTGTCGCTGTACGTGCACGTGCCGTTCTGCACCAGCCCGTGCTTCTACTGCGGCTGCAACCGGGTGATCACCCGCGACAAGGCGCGCGCGGAGAGCTACCTGGCGCGGCTGTACCGCGAGATCGCGCTGATGGCGCAGCTGTTCGACCGTGACCGCGAGGTGATCCAGCTGCACTTCGGCGGCGGCACGCCGAACTTCCTGTCCACCGAGCAGCTGCGCGAGGTGGTGGACACGCTGCGCCGGCATTTCCATTTCTCGGAGTCGCGCGAGCGCGACATCTCGATCGAGCTCGATCCGCGCTTCGTCAGCCCGGAGGAGATCGCCGAGCTGGCGCGGATCGGCTTCAACCGCGCCAGCCTCGGGGTGCAGGATTTCGACCCCGAGGTGCAGCAGGCGGTCAACCGCATCCAGGGGGTGGAGGAGACGCGCGCGGTGGTGGAGGCGTGCCGCGCCAACGGCTTCCGCTCGGTCAACATAGACCTGATCTACGGCCTGCCGCGGCAGACGCTGGAGGGCTTCGCGCGGACGCTGGCGCAGGTGCTGGCGATGCGCCCGGACCGGCTGGCGGTGTACGGCTACGCGCACCTGCCGCACCTGTTCAAGCCGCAGCGGCAAATCGTCGAGAGCGAGCTGCCCGGCGCCGAGCTGCGGCTGCAGCTGCTGCAGCTGGCGATCCGGACCCTGACCGCGGCCGGCTACGTGTACATCGGCATGGACCACTTCGCCCTGCCCGACGACGACCTGGCCGAGGCGCAGCGGCGCGGCGGCCTGCACCGCAACTTCATGGGCTACACCACCCACGCCGACAGCGACCTGATCGGCCTGGGGGTGAGCGCGATCAGCCACATCGGCGACAGCTACAGCCAGAATCCGCGCGACCTGGCGAGCTGGCAGGAGGCGCTGGACGAGGGCCGGCTGCCGGTGTTCCGCGGCATGCAGCTGAGCGAGGACGACCAGCTGCGCGCCGACCTGATCCAGCGCCTGATGTGCCAGGGGGAGATCCCGGTGGCGGCGCTGGAGCGGCGCTACGGGATCGTGTTCCGCGAGTACTTCGCCGACGCGCTGCACAAGCTGCGGCCGCTGGCGGAGGACGGTCTGGTGCGGATCGAGCCGGGGCGCATCACCGCCACCTCGCGCGGGCGCCTGCTGTTGCGTAACATCGCGATGTGCTTCGACCGCTACCTCGACCAGCCCGCGCAGGTCGCCGCGCCCCGCTTCTCGCGCGCGATCTGACCCCGGCGTGGAGATGGCCGTGAACCAGGTCGCGTTCCCGCGCACCGACGCCCACACGCTCGCCGACGACGGCGACGCGCTGCATTTCTGCTCGACCTGCGCGTTCTCGCAGGTGTGCCTGGCCGAAGGCATGGACAAGGCCGCGCTGACGGACCTGCACGTGCTGGTCGAGCACGTCGGGCCGTTCCACGCCGGCGAGCACCTGTTCCGCGAGGGCGACCCGTTCGAGGCCATCGCCGCGGTGCGCGCGGGCACGGTCAAGACCTACGTGATAGACCGCGAGGGGCGCGAGCACGTGCTCGGCTTCCACCTGCCCGGCGAGATCATCGGCCTGAACGCGATTGACAGCGAGCACTACCCGTGCAATGCGGTCGCGCTCGACACGGTGATGCTGTGCCGGTTCTCGTTCCCCAAGATCGCGGTGCTGGCCACCCGCCTGCCCGGCCTGCAGCGGCAGCTGTTCCGGCTGCTCAGCCGCGACATCGGCCGCGCCGCGCTGCTGGCCGGGGACTGGTCCGCGGACCAGCGCATGGCCGCGTTCCTGGTCGGGCTCTCGCGCCGGCTGGCCGCGCGCGGGTTCTCGCCCAGCCGCTTCCAGCTGACGATGGCGCGCACCGACATCGCCAACTACCTGCGCCTGGCGCCGGAGACGGTGAGCCGGGTGCTGCGCCGGTTCCAGCAGGACGGCCTGCTCAGGGTGGACCGGCGCGAGGTCGAGCTGCTCGACCGCGAGGCGATCGCGGCGCTGGCGGCGCCGGTGCTGCGCGAGTGATCCCCTCCCCGCCGCGTTGACGCGGCGTGAACTTGACGTGGGTCATGGTGCCCCCGCCCCGGGCCGGGGAGGATGCCGCATCCCAAAGGGAGAGGTGACATGAGCGATACCAGGAAGCTGTGGCTGGGGCTGGCCACGCTGCTCGTCGTCTCGTTCGGCGTGCTGCTGTGGGCGGGCGGGGAAATCTTCCGCGCCGCACCGCCGGTGCCGGAACGGGTGGTGAGCGAGAACGGCCAGACGCTGTACACCCGCGCCGACATCGAGCGCGGACGGCAGGTGTGGCAGTCCATCGGCGGCATGCAGCTCGGTTCGATCTGGGGCCACGGCGGCTACGTGGCGCCGGACTGGAGCGCGGACTGGCTGCACCGCGAGGCGATGGACATCCTCGACCAGTGGGCGCGCGCCGACGGCGGCATGGCCAGCTACGCCGACCTGCCGGCGGAGGACCAGGCCGCGCTGCGCGGGCGCCTGCAGACGATGATGCGCCGCAACACCTACGACCCGGCGACCGGCACGATCACGCTGGACGAGGATCGGGCACGGGCGATCTCGAACGTGGCCGCGCACTACGTGAGCCTGTTCGGCAACGACCCGGCCACCGCGGCGCTGCGTGAGGCCTACGCGATGAAGGAGAACACGGTGCCCGACGCCGAGCGGCGGCGGGCGCTGACCGCGTTCTTCTGGTGGACGGCATGGGCCGCGACCACCGAGCGTACCGGCGCGATCGGCGAGGTATCCGGCCCCGATCCGCAGGGCGTGCCCGGCCAGCGCGTGACCTACACCAACAACTGGCCGAGCGAGCCGCTGGTGGGCAACGCCCCGCCGCCGGCGCTGTGGGTGTGGTCGGCCTTCAGCGTGCTGTTCCTGCTCGCCGGCATCGGCCTGCTCGGCTGGCACCACGCGCGCACCCACGCCCGCGGCGAGGAGCCGCACACCCCGCCCGCGAACGATCCGCTGGCGGCGCTGCGGGTGACGCCGTCCATGCGCGCCACCGCGAAGTACTTCTGGGTGGTGCTGGCGCTGTTCCTGGTGCAGATCCTGCTCGGCGCGGTGACCGCGCACTACCAGGTGGAAGGCCAGCAGGCCTACGGCTATGCGCTGTCGGAAGTGCTGCCCTACTCCATCACCCGCACCTGGCACACCCAGCTCGCGGTGCTGTGGATCGCGGTGGCCTGGCTCGGCACCGGGCTGTACATCGCGCCGGCGCTGTCGGGGCATGAGCCCAGGTTCCAGCGCCTGGGCGTGAACTTCCTGTTCGTGTGCCTGCTGGTGATCGTGGTCGGGTCGTTCGCCGGGCAATGGCTGGCGGTGATGCAGAAGCTGGACCTGGACAAGAACTTCTGGTTCGGCCACCAGGGCTGGGAATACGCGGACATGGGCCGGTTCTGGCAGTGGTTCCTGTTCATCGGCCTGCTGCTGTGGCTGACCCTGGTCGGCCGCGCGCTGTGGCCGGTGCTGCGCGGCCCGGCCTCCGACACCCGGGCGATCGTGGGCCTGCTGTTCCTGTCCACGGTGTGCATCGGCCTGTTCTTCGCCTCGGCGCTGATGTGGGGCGAGCACACCCACATCTCCGAGGTCGAGTACTGGCGCTGGTGGCTGGTGCACCTGTGGGTGGAGGGCTTCTTCGAGGTGTTCGCCACCGCGGTGATGGCGCTGATCTTCAGCCGGCTGGGCCTGGTCAAGACCTCGACCGCGGCCACCGCGGTGCTGTTCGCCACCATCGTGTTCATGGCCGGCGGCGTGCTCGGCACCCTGCACCACCTGTACTTCGTCGGCACGCCGACCGCGGTGGTGGCGCTGGGCGCGAGCTTCAGCGCGCTGGAGGTGGTGCCGCTGGCCTACATCGGCTTCGAGGCCTACCACACCTGGAAGCTGGGCCAGGCCACGCCGTGGATGGCCCGGTACAAGTGGCCGATCCTGTTCTTCATCGCGGTCTCGTTCTGGAACCTGGTGGGCGCGGGGCTGTTCGGCTTCCTGATCAACCCGCCGCTGTCGCTGTACTTCATGCAGGGCCTGAACCTGACCCCGCTGCACGGCCACACCGCGCTGTTCGGCGTGTACGGCATGCTCGGCATCGCCCTGGTGCTGTTCTGCCTGCGCGGGCTGCGCGGGCAGATGCACTGGGACACGCGCGCGCTGAAGGTGTCGTTCTGGAGCCTGAACATCGGTCTGGCGCTGATGGCGGTGCTGACCCTGCTGCCGCTGGGCACGCTCCAGCTGCTCTCGGCGATCGAGCACGGCTACTGGTACGCGCGCTCGGCCGAGTTCATGCAGCGTCCGATCGTGGACATGCTGGTGTGGCTGCGGGTGCCGGGCGACACCGTGTTCAGCATCGGCGCGATCGCCCTGGCCTGGTTCGTGTTCCGGCTGTGGGTGGCGCCGCGGCAGGCGGCGGTGGCCGGCGGCGCGGGCGAGACCGAGCGCTGAGCCCGGCGGGTGAGGATGCGCGGGGCGGCTGCGGCCGCCCCGCGGCATGTCAGGAGGACGGCGCGGCCGGATTGCGCGGCGAGTCCTCCGCCCACAGGGGCGCGTAGTCCGGCGTGTCGGCGAGCAGGGCGCGGAACGCGGCCGCGTCCATCGGCCGCGCGAACAGGTAACCCTGGCCGAAGTCGCAGCGCTGGCGGCTCAGGTGCTGCGCCTGTTCGGCGGTTTCGATGCCCTCGGCCACCACCTTCAACCCGAGCTGGTGCGCCATCGCGATCACCGCGCGCACGATCGCCGCGTCCTCCGCCTGGGCCAGCATGCCGGCGACGAACGAGCGGTCCACCTTGAGCCGGTCTATCGGAAAGCGCTTGAGATAGCTCAGGCTCGAATAGCCGGTGCCGAAGTCGTCGAGGGAGATGTGCACGCCGAGGGTCTTGAGCTCGGCCATGGTGCGGATGAAGGCCTCGGCGCCGTCCATCACCAGGTTCTCGGTGAGCTCGAGTTCGAGCCGTGCCGGGGCGAGCCCGCTGCGGTGCAGCGCGGCGTCCGCGCGTCGCGGCAACTGGCCGCGGCGCAACTCCAGCGGCGAGACGTTGACCGCCACGAACAGGTCGCCGCGCCCGGCCGCCGCCCACGCGGCGGCCTCCTCGCACGCATGTTCCAGCACCCACAGGTCTATCGGCTCGATGACGCCGGAATCCTCGGCGACGCGGATGAACTTGTCCGGCGTGAGCAGGCCGCGCCGCGGGTGCCGCCAGCGCAGCAGCGCTTCGGCACCGACGATGCGCCCGTCGCGCAACGAGACCTGCGGCTGGTAATGCAGCTCGAACTCACCGCGCTCCAGCGCCTGGCGCAGCTCGCGCTCGAGCGCGACCCGTTCGGACACCACCGCGTGCAGTTCCGGGGTGAAGAAGTGGATCGTGTTGCGGCCCTGTTCCTTGGCCGTGTACATCGCGGTCTCGGCGTTCTTGACCAGCCGCTCGGCCTCGGCGCCGTCGTCGGGGTACACCGCCACGCCGATGCTGGCGCCGAGGTAGACGTCCTGCCCGGCCACCTCGAAGGCCGAAGTCAGCGCCAGGATCGCGCGCCGCGCGACGCGGATGGCTTCCGGCACCGCGACCGGCGCCGCGACGGCGATCGCGAACTCGTCGCCGCCGAGACGGGCCACGGTGTCGCCCTCACCCACGCAATCCTGCAGGCGCCGCGCCACCTGGCGCAGCAGTTCGTCGCCGGCGGCGTGCCCGAGCGAATCGTTGATCTTGCGGAACTGGCCCAGGTCCGCGAACAGCACCGCCGCCTGGCCATGGTGGCGGCTGGCGTTGAGCAGCGCCTGGCTCACGCGGTCGCGGAACAGCGTCCGGTTCGGCAGCCCGGTGAGTTCGTCGAACTGGGAGATGTACGCAAGCCGGTCCTCGGCGGTCTGGCGCTCGAGCGCCGACTCCACGGTGTTGGCCACCGCCTGCATGAAGCTCACGCTGCCGGCGTCGAACGCGCCAGGATCGCCGGCATAGGCGCCGAGCACGCCATGCAGGCCGCCGACGCCGGCGATGGGCACCTCGAGCGCGCTGGCCACGGCGCGGTCGTGCAGCGCGGCCACGTCGGCGAAGCGGAAGTCGCGGGTGACGTCGTCCACCAGCACCGGCTGCAGCGTGTCCATCACGGCCCGGGTCAGGGTGCCCGGGGCCTCGGCCTCGGCCGCGCGGCGGCCAAGGCCCTCCCCCTCCAGCCCCCGTTCGGCGCGCAGGTACAACGCACGGCCATCGGGCGCGACCTGGAGCAGGCGCGCGCGCTCGGCCGGAACCCCGCGGCAAACGGTGTCCAGCGCATAGTCGAACAGGGCATGCAGGCCCATGCCGGCGAGGGCGCGCCGGCCGAAGTCGGCCACCAGGGCCTGGCGCGTGGCGTGGCGCCGGACCTGGATCTCGCGCTGCCGCCGCTCGCTGACATCGCGCATCTGCCACTGCATCAACCGCGAGCCGTTGACCGGGTAGGCGCTGCCCGCGCATTCGATCGGCAGGATGCCGGCAGTGCTGCGCATGGTCAGGTTCTCGCCGTCGAGATGGCCGGCATGGCGCAGGCGATGGCACGCATCCACCCACTCCGCGTCCATCCCTTCCGCAGCGAGCTCCGTCACCGGCGCTCCGATCAGTTCCTGCTTGTCCTCACCGATCATGCGGCACATGCTCGGATTGATGTCGAGCACGCCCAGCGTGTCCGCATCCAGCACCAGCACGCCGTCGCGCGCGGCCTCGAACAGGCGCCGGTAGTTGCGTTCTGAGATCATCAGTTCGTGCTGCGCGCGCTGCAGCGCCTCGCGCTCACGCGCCTCCTCGATCGCGCGCATCACCGCCGGCGCCAGACGCGCCATGCGGTCCTTGAGCACGTAGTCGCAGGCGCCGACGCGGATCAGCTCCACCGCGGCCTCGTCGGGCAGCGAGCCGCTGACCACCAGCACCGGCAGCTCGGGGCGGCGGCTGCGGATCAGCTCGATCGCCTGCCGGCCGTCGAAGCCCGGCAGCCGGTAATCGCAGATCACCGCGTCGGGGACGAACGCATCCAGCGCTTCGAGCAGCGCCTCGCGGGTGGCGACGCCGGCCACCTCGAAGCCGTCGCCGGCGCGCATCAGCGTGCGGCGCATCGCCTCGACGTCGTCGGGATTGTCGTCCAGGATCAGGACGCGCAGCTGGTGGTTCATGACGGCTCCTTCGCCCCGGGCACCGGCGGGCGGTTGACGAGCAGCCAGTAGAAGCCGAGCCCGGAGATCACCTTGGCGAACTCCTCGAACCCGACCGGCTTGGAGACGAAGCCGTTGACTCCGAGCTCGTAGCTGCGGATCACGTCCTGCTCCTGGGTGGAGGAGGTCATCATCACCACCGGGGTCAGCCGGGTGCGCGGATCGGCGCGGACCGCGCGCAGCACCTCGGCGCCGTCCAGTTTCGGCAGTTTCAGGTCGAGCAGGATCAGGCGCGGCGTGCGCGTGGCGTCGCGGTCGTGGAACCGGCCTTCGGCGAACAGGAACTGCAGCGCCTCCACGCCGTCGCGGGCCCAGTAGATGCGGTTGGCCAGGTGGCTGCGGCGCAGGGCGCGCTGGGTGACCTCCGCGTCGTCCGCGTTGTCCTCGACCAGCAGGATGTCGATTTCGTCGTTGGTGCCCATGGCATGGACCTCACTGGGTGCCGCCGCCGAGCGGCAGCGAAAAGCCGAACGAGGCGCCGGCGCCCACATTGCCCTCGGCCCAGACCCGGCCGCCGTGGCGCTCGACAATCCGGCGCACGATCGCAAGCCCCACGCCCGTGCCCTCGAACTCGGCGTCCGGATGCAAGCGCTCGAACATGCGGAACAGCTTGTGCGCGAACGCCGGGTCGAAGCCGACGCCGTTGTCGGTGACCGTGATCCGCGCCTCCCCGTCGGCGACCGTGCCGGCGACCTCGATCCGCGGCCGTTCGCGGGACGCCGAGAACTTGACCGCATTGGACAGCAGGTTGAACAGGACCTGGCGGATCATCGCCTTGTCGCCGTGCAGGCGAGGCAGCGGTCCGACCACGATCTCGCAGCGCTCCCGGTCCACCGCCAGGTCCTCGAGCACCGTTTCCACCAGCGGCGCCGGGTCGAAGGGCGCGTGGACCATCTCGCAGGTGCCGGCGCGCGAGAACGCCAGCATGTCGTCGATCAATTGCCCCATGCGCTGGGCGTTGCGGCGGATCACGCCGACCAGGCGCTGGCCTTCGGCGTCGAGTCGGTCGGCATAGTCCTCGACCAGGAACTGGGAGAAGTTGTCTATCGAGCGCAGCGGCGCGCGCAGGTCGTGCGAAACCGAGTAGCTGAAGCTTTCCAGGTTCTGCACCGCGGCCTCGAGCTGGGCGGTGCGCTCGTGCACGCGCGCCTCGAGCGCGGCGTTGAGCGCGTTCAGGCGGCGCGCGGCCCGGCGGCGCTGGATGTCGGCGTATTCCAGCGCGCGCGAATAGCGGTAGAGCACGAAAGTGAACACGCCGATGCTGGCGACCACCGCCATGGCGTCGCCGAACCCGCGGTCGTAGTACCCCATCCATTCGCCGAGCTGCTGCAGCCAGCCGATCAGGATCGGCACCAGGAGCGAGACCGGCAGCAGGCGCCGGGCCAGCCGCCCGCCTTCGCCGCGCGCGGTCAGCAGCCGCACGCAGGCACCGTCCCGGCTCGCGCCGAGCAGCACCAGCGCAGCGGCCATCGCCGCGAACGCGAACGGCAATGGCACCACCGGGTAGGCCGTGGCCACGGTCCGGAACCCCTGCGTGTAGGTGTAGCCGTAGCCGTAGCCGAGCGAGGAGAGCAGGCCGAGCCCGAACACCCCCGTGGCCAACAGGTTGCCGATCCGCCGTCGCCAACGGCGCCGCGCCGGCAGCAGCCACAGCGCCAGCCCCAGCGCCAGCAGCATCGCGCCCGAGAGCAGCGGCGAGCCGTCCTGCGGGCTGCGGCCGGGCCACGACACCAGCGACACCAACCATGCGTCGAGCCTGCCCGGCACCAGCCCGAGCGTCTGCGCGAAATCGAGCGCGGCAACGGCGACCAGCAGGCTCGCGGCCGGCGTGGCCAGCACCCGCAGCCGTCCGCTGCCGGCGCACAGCAGGCTTGTCCCGAGCACGGCGACGCCGAGCGCGGTGGCCGGCCGCATCAGATAGAAGCCGGATCCGCTCGCGGTGAGCGCCGGCACCGCGGCGAACCAGCCCACGAAGGCGAGCGCGGAGACCGAGAGCAGCAGCAGGCCCGCGAGCCCGGCATAGGTCGGCCACCCGCCGATCACGAAGTGGGATACGCCGCTCAGGGGCCGGGTGACGTCCATGCCGGCAACCTCGGCTCGCGTGCCGTCGGCGTCTGTCAGGGAAGCTTGAAGCCTACGACCAGTTGCTTGACCCGGATCAAACATGGCCGCATTCATCGGTGCGGCTCATGACGAGCCTGGATCGAAGCGGACGCAGCCGGGGGGAACCGCGACGGGTTCAGCGCGGCGGCCCCGTCGGCGCCAGGCCGTGCTCGATCGCGAACCGCACCAGCCCGGCCAGGCTCTCGATGCCGAGCTTGGCGAGCAGGCGGCTGCGGTAGGTTTCCACGCTCTTCACCGACAGCGACAGCAGCGTGGCGATCTCGGGATTGGAGCGCCCGGCGGCGAGCAGTTGCAGCACCTGCCGTTCGCGCGGGCTGAGCCGGTCGAGCGGGCTCTCGCCGTGCTTCTCCTCGATCCTCCATTCCAGGCCACGCCCGAGGTAGCGGCGCCCCGCGAACACCGTCCGCACCGCCGCCACCACCTCGCCCGCCACCGACTCCTTGAGCACGTAGCCGTCGGCGCCGGCCTGCAGCGCGCGGAACACATGCTCGGAGCTGCCGTGCATGGACAACATCAGCACGCGCGTGCCGGGCAACGCGGCGCGGATCCGGCGGCAGGCCTCGATGCCGTCCAGGCCGGGCATGTTGAAGTCCATCACCACCACGTCCGGCCGCAGGCGTTCGGCCTCGGCGACCGCGGTGGGACCGTCGCCGGCGGTGCCGACCACGCGCAGATCCGATTGGGCCTCGAACAGGAGCCGCAAGCCCTCGCACACGATCGGGTGGTCGTCGGCGATCAGCAGCTGCACGGTCATGCCGGCGCATTCCATTCCACGACCACGCGGGTGCCACGGCCGGGCGCACTGTCCACGTGCAGGCGCGCGCCCAGCGCCTCGGCGCGTTCGCGCATCAAGACCAGGCCGAGGTGAGATCCCTCGCCGGGGTGCAGCGCAGCGGGGTCGAAGCCGATGCCGTCGTCGGCGACCTCCAGCCGCAGGGCGGCATGGTCGCCCCGCAGGCGGACACGCGCCGACGTGGCCTGTGCGTGCTTGGCCGCATTGATGAGCGCCTCCTGGGCGATCCGGAACAGCGTCGCCTCGACCGCGGGGCCGGGGCGCGCATCGTCGCCTTCGACCTGGATCACGAGCCCGGTGCGGCGGCCGAGCTGTTCGCCGTACCAGCGCAGCGCGGTCAGCAGGCCGTAATCATCGAGCACGACCGGCCGCAGTTCTGTGATCAGGTCGCGGACTGCGGCGATCGTGGCCTCCAGCAGCGAACGCGCATCATGCAGCCGTTTCGCCGCGCGGTCCGCGCGGCCCGCCGCATCGGCCTCGATCAGGCCCAGGGCCAGGCTCAGCGCGGTCAGGTTCTGGCCGATCCGGTCGTGCAGCTCGGCGGCCAGCCGGCGCTGCTCGTCGTCGCGCAGGGCCACCAGCCGCCGCGCGAGCGCCTGCGCCTGTTGGCGTGCCTCGCGCAGTTGCTGCTCGGAACGGCGCAGCGCGGTGATGTCCACATGCACGCCGAGCACGCGCTGCGGCCGGCCCTCGGCGTCGAGCAGCACCGCGCCGCGGGCCAGGATCCAGCGCCAGCCGCCGTCGCAGTGGCGCATGCGGAACTCGCTCTGGAAATCGGCCACCGGCCGCGCCAGCAGTTCCTGCATCCGGGCTTCGGCCCCGGCCAGGTCGTCCGGATGCACGCGCGAGCGCCACTCCTCCACACTGTCGCCGATCTCGTCGTCGCGATAGCCGAGTTGACGCTTCCAGGTGGGCGAGTAATAGACCCGGCCGCTGGCCAGGTCCCAGTCCCACAGGCCGATGTCGGCGCCCTCCACCGCCAGCCGCCAACGCAGCTCGCTGGCGCGGCGCTCGGCTTCGGCCTGGCGTTGCGGACGCAGGTCGCGCAGCACCGCCACGAACAGCCGCTCGCCGCCGGCGCTGAACTCGTTGATGGCGAGGTCGAGCGGCACCGCTTCGCCGTCGCGGCGCAGGCCGTGGACCTCGCGGCCGATGCCGATGATGCGGCGCTCGCCGGTGCGCAGGTAGCGTTCCACGTAGCCGTCGTGCTCGTCCCGGTACGGCGGCGGCATGAGCATGCTGACGTTCCGGCCGGACACTTCCCCGGCGTGGTAGCCGAACAGGCGTTCGGCGGCCGGGTTGAACAGCCGGATGCGGCGTTCGGTGTCCATCACCACGATCGCGTCCGCCACCGCGTCCACGATGCCGCGCAGCAGGTTGGTCTGGGTGGCCAGTTCGTCTTCGAGCCGCGCACGTGCCTCGAGCATGCAGTTGAAGGCCTCGGCCGCCTGCTGCAGTTCCTGCGGGCCGCCCGGGCGCAACGGCACCGGGCCGCCGCCGGCACCCATCGCCTGCGCCGCGGCCACCAGCATGCCGCGCGCCGCGCCCATCGAGCGCCGCATGCGCCAGAACCACGCCAGCACCAGCAGCGCGAGCAGGGCGAGCACCCCGCCCAGTTCGAGCGCATGCCGGCGCACCGGCGCCATCAGCGCACGCTCGGGCAAGCCGGCGTACACCTGCCAGCCGGCCCGCGGCACCGGCGCCACCGCGTACACGCGCTCGATGCCGTCCAGCCCGGTCGCGGAAAACACGCCTTCACCGAGCGCGCGCCCGCGCACGACCGCATCCACGCCTTGCACCTTGTGCCCGACGCTGCCGGGCAACGGCGGTACGCGCGCCAGCAGCCGGGCGTCGGCGCTGACGAGCGTGATGACCGCGCCCTCCGGCCGGGGCCCGTCGGGCAGCGACGCGCCGAGCCATTCGAGATCCAGCAGCAGGAGCAGTCGCCGGCCGCCCGCGTCCGGGAACGTGCGTGCCAACGCGAGCACCCAGCGGCCGCTGGCCGGGTCGCGCGCGGGCTCCGACACCGCCAGGCCGTGGCCGGCCCCGGCGTCGGCGAACCGCAGCGCCGGCAACGCTGCAGCCGGGCGTGCCGAACACAGCCAGCGCCCGGCCGCATCGGTCACCGCCACATCCAGCGCGGCGGTGGACAGCAGGCCCGGCAACTCCCGCAGCAACGGGTCGCACTGCCCGGGCGCGGCCGTGGCGATGCCGGGCCGCCGCCCGAGGCTGCGCAGCATGCTGTCGGTATCCGCCAGCCGGGCGTCGTACTGCGCCGCTGCTTGCCGGGCCAGGTTCAGGCTCGCCGCGCCCGCCACCGCCGTCAGCTCCTGGATCCCGCGCCAGGCCTGCCATGCGATCACCGCCGACAGCGGCAACACCAGTGCCGCCGCGCGCAGCAACCACAGGGCATGCATCGCCAGCCGCAGGGCCATGGGACACCTCCGGGCGAGGGTAACACCGGGGCGTGAGGATCCGGCCCTGGGCGTGGTGGCGGCCCGCAGCGGGCGCGTGCCTTGATCCCGGTCAAGGCCGCCGCGCCGGCGTCTGCGCACACTGCCGCCCATGCACGCCGCTCCCCTCCCCGCCCCCGCCCTCGCGCCGTCCCCCCGCCTGCTCGCCGCAGCCCCGCACCGGCTGCTGTTCTTCGTCGGCGCCGGCAACGTGCTGCTGGCGATGCTGTGGTGGGCGGCGTGGCTGGCGTCGGCACGCTGGGCGCTGCCCCTGCCGCAACCGGCGCTGCCCGCCGGCTGGCTGCATGCGTTCGTGATGCAGTACCAGATGCTGGCGAGCTTCGTGTTCGGCTTCCTGCTCACGGTGTTCCCGCGCTGGATGGGGCTGCCGGAGATCCCGCGCCGGCGTTACGTGCCGGTGGGCATGGGCCTGTTCGGCGGCCAGATCGCGCTGCTGCTCGGTGCGCTCGGGCTGGAGGCGGGGCTGACCGTCGGCGTGCTGATGACCCTCGGCGGCTGGATCGCCGGCCTGGTCACGCTCGGGCCGCTGCTGTGGCGCGAACCGGGCAACACCTGGCATGCGCGCTCGTGTTTCCTGGCGCTGCTGCTCGGCTTCACCGGGCTGGTGGCGTGGCTGGCGTTCACCCTCGGCGGCTCGCCGCTGTGGGCCTTCGCCAGCATCAAGTTCGGCAGCTTCGGTCTGCTGCTGCCGATGTACATGACGGTGGCGCACCGGATGTTCCCGTTCTTCGCCGGCAACGTGGTGCCCGGCTACCGGCCGTGGCGGCCGTTGTGGCTGCTGGCGGTGTTCTGGCCGCTCGCGCTCGCGCACCTGGCGCTGGAGCTGGTGCACGCCTACCCATGGCTGTGGCTCGCCGACCTGCCGCTGCTGGCGCTGGCCGCGACGCTGTGCTGGCGCTGGTGGCCGCGCGGGCCGAAGCCCGGGCTGCTGACCGTGCTGTTCGTGGGCCTGGCGTGGCTGCCGGTGGCGTTCGCGCTGTACACGGCGCAAAGCCTGACCTATCTGCTCGCCGGGGAGTTCACGCTCGGCCGCGCGCCGGCGCACGCGCTGTTCGTGGGCTTCTTCGGCAGCGTGCTGGTGGCGATGGTGACGCGGGTGACGCAGGGCCATTCCGGGCGCGCGCTGGCGATGCCGAAGGCGGCGTGGTTCGCCTTCGCCGCGATCCAGGCGGTGGCGGTGCTGCGCATCGGCGCCGAGTTCGCCGGGGACGGCCTGCGCTGGCAGACCATCGCCGCATTCGGCTGGCTGCTGGCCCTGGCGCCGTGGGTGGCGCGGATCGGCCGGATCACGCTCGCGCCGCGGGTGGACGGCCGGCCGGGGTAGAGTGTCGGCGGGCGCGGGCGCCCGTGACGGCATTGGCGCGATGCTCGAGTTCTATCCGCAGATCAAGCAGGTCCACGTGTTCCTGGCCCTGGCCAGCGGCGCGCTGTTCGCGCTGCGCGGGGCGTTCGCGCTCGGCGGCGCGCGCTGGCCGCTGGCCTGGCCGGTGCGCTGGCTGAGCTACACCGTGGACAGCGCACTGCTCACCGCGGCGCTGATGCTGCTGACCATCCTGCCGGGGGCGATGTTCGCCAACGGCTGGCTCACGGTGAAGGTGCTGCTGCTGGTGCTGTACATCGTGCTCGGCGTGTATGCGCTGCGGCGCGCCCGCACCCGTCGCGGCCGGGCGGTCTGCTACGCTGCGGCGCTGCTGACCTTCGGCTTCGTGTACACGATCGCGCGCGCGCACCATCCGCTCGGCTGGTTCGCATCCCACCTCTGACGCGTCCCACGCCTGACCCGTACCGGGCGCGGCCTGCGTTGTGTTCCGCGCCGGCACGGACTTGACGTGGGTCAACGCGCCGGCGCCTGGGCGGGCTCACCCTGAGCGCACCCGGCCATCGCCATCCACGCGCAAGGAGACCGCCATGAACTCCCGTTCCCTGACCCTCGCCATCGCTGCCGCGCTCGCCGTCGGCATGGCGGGCTGCAAGGGCCAAGCCCCGGCCGACGGGGCCGATTCCGCCGCCAAGGCGGCCGCCGAGGACAGCGGTGGCTCGCGCAAGGGCGATTTCGGCCCGCCGCAGGGCGAACCGATCAAGGCCGTGCTCACCGCCCCGCCCCAGGTGCCGCCGCCCACCGGCCGCAACCATCCCGCCAAGGTGATCGTCGAGCTCGACGTGGTCGAGAAGGACATGGAGATCTCCGAAGGCGTGACCTACACCTTCTGGACCTTCGGCGGCACGGTGCCCGGCAGCTTCATCCGCGTGCGCCAGGGCGACACGGTGGAATTCCACCTGCGCAACCTCCCGGACAGCAAGATGCCGCACAACATCGACCTGCACGGCGTCACCGGGCCGGGCGGCGGCGCGGCGTCCAGCTTCACCGCGCCGGGGCATTCCTCGCGCTTCACCTTCAAGGCGCTCAACGCCGGCCTGTACGTGTACCACTGCGCCACCGCGCCGGTGGGCATGCACGTGGCCAACGGCATGTACGGCCTGATCCTGGTCGAGCCGCCGCAAGGGCTGCCCAAGGTGGACCGCGAGTACTACGTGATGCAGGGCGACTTCTACACCAGGGGCAAGTACCGCGAGAAAGGCCACCAGCCCTTCGACATGGAGAAGGCGATCGACGAGCACCCGACCTACGTGCTGTTCAACGGCGCCGAGGGCGCGCTCACCGGCGACAAGGCACTCACCGCGAAGGTGGGCGAGACGGTGCGCCTGTACGTGGGCAACGGCGGCCCGAACCTGGTGTCGAGCTTCCACGTGATCGGCGAGATCTTCGACAAGGTCTGGTTCGAGGGCGGCACCAAGTACCAGGAGAACGTGCAGACCACGCTGATCCCGGCGGGCGGCGCGGCGATCGCCGAATTCCACATGGAAGTGCCGGGCAGCTACGTGCTGGTGGACCACTCCATCTTCCGCGCGTTCAACAAGGGCGCGCTGGCGATCCTCAAGGCCGACGGCCCGGAGAACAAGGCGATCTACTCGGGCAAGGAAGTGGACTACGTCTACCTGGGCGACCGCGCGCAGCCGAACCTGCAGGCGGTGGCCACCGCGGCCACGGCGGCCAAGGCCGGCGCGCTCACACTGCAGGAGCAGATCGCGGCCGGCAAGGCGCTGTTCAACGGCACCTGCGCCACCTGCCACCAGCCCGAAGGCCAGGGCCTGGAAGGGGTGTTCCCGCCGCTGGCCAAGTCGGACTGGATCGCGGCCGATCCCAAGCGCGTGGCGAGCGTGATCCTGCACGGCCTGGTCGGGCCGGTGAAGGTCAACGGCAAGGATTACAACTCGAACATGCCGCCGATGAGCCAGCTCACCGACGACGAGGTGGCCAACATCGCCACCTACGTGCTCAACAGCTGGGGCAACCCCGGCGGCCGCGTCAGCGCCGAGGAAGTGGCCAAGCTGCGGCAGCAGAAGCCGGCCAACGCCTCCGGAGGCCACTGAGCGCCATGCGCGCGGTCCTGGCGGCCCTGCTGCTCGCCCTGCCCGTCGCCGGCCTGGCCGGCGACGCGGCCTTGCGCTATGTCGGGCTGCCGGGCGGCACCTTCAAGTCGGCGCTGCAGTACGAGGACGCGAAGCGGGGCGTGCGCATCGCCCCCTTCGCGCTGATGCGCCGGCCGGTCACCAACGCCGAGTTCCTGGCGTTCGTGCGCCGCAATCCGCAGTGGCGGCGCGACCGGGTGTCGCCGGTGTTCGCCGAGCCGCGCTATCTCGCGCACTGGCAGTCGCCCACCGAACTCGGCCCGCACGCGCTGCCGGAGCAGCCGGTGGTGTGGGTGAGCTGGTTCGCCGCCAGCGCCTACTGCGAATCCATCGGCGCGCGCCTGCCGACCTGGACGGAATGGGAGTACGCGGCGGCGGCCGACGAGACGCGCAGGGACGCGCGCCGCGATCCGGCCTGGCGCCGGCGCATCCTGGCCTGGTACTCGCGCCCTTCGAACGAAGTCCTGCCCCGCGCCGGGCTGCAGGCGCCGAACGCCTACGGCGTGCAGGACCTGCACGGGCTGGTCTGGGAATGGACCGAGGATCACGCCTCATTGCTCGTGGACGGCGACAACCGCACCCAGGGCGATCCCGACAAGACCCGCTTCTGCGGCGCCGGCGCGCTGTCCATGGACGACCGCGAGAACTACGCGGTGCTGATGCGGGTGGCGATGCTGTCCTCGCTGGAAGGGCGCGACGCCACCGCCAACCTCGGCTTCCGCTGTGCCCGGAGCGCCACGCCATGAACCGCATCCGCCTCCCGGCCCTGCTCGTGCTGCTGCTGGCGGCGCTGGCCGCCGGCGCCGGCCAGCCCAGGCCCGCGCCGCTGCCGCGCGACTCGGTGTACCAGCTGCCGCTGCCGCTCACCGACCAGGCCGGCCGCCGCTACGACTGGCGCACGCTGCGCGGCAAGCCGCGCGTGGTGTCCATGTTCTATGCCTCGTGCCGCTACGTCTGTCCGCTGATCGTGGATTCGGGCAAGGCGGTGGAGAAGGCGCTCACCCCGGCGCAGCGCGAGCGCATCGGCATCGTCCTGATCAGCATGGATCCGGCGCGCGACGATCCCGCCGCGCTGAAGTCCGTGGCCGACAAGCGCCGGCTCGACCCGGCCCGCTGGGTGCTGGCCGCGCCGCCCGCGGCGCAGGTGCGCCGTGTCGCCGGCGTGCTCGGCATCCGCTACCGCCAGCTCGCCGACGGCGAGTTCAACCACACCAGCGCGCTGGTGCTGCTCGACGCCGACGGCCGCGTGCTCGCCCGCAGCGAGCAGGTCGGCACCGTGCTCGATCCCGATTTCGTGGCCGCGGTGCGCCGCGCCGCCACGCCTCCCTCCCCCACCCCCCACGGAGTTCCGCGATGAACACCAAGACCCGCCGGGCCCTGCTCGGCCTGGCCCTGCTCGGCGCCGCCTCGGCCGTCCACGCCGCGCCCAACTGCACGATCCGGCTCAAGGGCGACGACCGCATGCAGTTCGACCTCAAGACCGTCACCGTCTCGGCCAGCTGCCCGAAGATCACCGTCGAGCTCACGCACGTGGGCAAGCTCGACGCCAAGGTGATGGGCCACAACGTGGTGATCGGCAAGACCGCCGACGTGGGCGCGCTGTCCACCGCCGGCATGAAGGCCGGCGCCGCGTCCCACTACGTGCCCAAGGGCGATGCGCGCGTGATCGCCGCCACCACGGTGGTCGGCGGCGGCGCCAGCACCCGCACCAGCTTTCCCGGCAGCAAGCTGCAGCCCGGCGGCGACTACACCTTCTTCTGCTCGTTCCCGGGCCATGCCGCGATCATGAAGGGCAAGCTCGTGGTCACGAAGTGACCGCGACCGTGCGCCGGGCTCAGCCGAAGGCGAGCCCGGCCGTGAACGCGGCGACCATCGCCGCAACACCCGGCAGCAGGCGCAGGCCGTAGCCGCGGCCGCCGGTGACGAAGGCCAGCACCACCTTCATCAGCGAGTTGGTGGCGAAGGCCAGCAGCACCGCCACGCCTACCTCGTCGGCTCCCACGCGGCCCACGGCCACGAGCTGCGCGGCGGTGGCCGCGGCCGCGTGCACGTCGGCCAGGCCCGAGAACGCCATCGTCCACTCCAGCGCCGCGTGGCCCCAGCGCGCGTGCGCGGCGGCGGAGATCGTCATCACCGTCGCCACCACCGCGACGAACAGCAGCGCGTGCTTGGGCTCGAACGCGCGGCCGACCAGGGACGCGGCCTCGGGCATGGTCTCGCCGCGGCTGCGCCAGCCGGACACCAGGGCGAAGACGAGCACCGCGACGCCGGCCGCCGCCAGCGGCCAGGCCAATCGCAGCAGCAGCGCCGGCGCGAACGCGCCGAGGATGATCGCAAGCTGGATCACGGTGCTGAGATTGGAAAGCACGCCGGCGCTGGCGCTGGCCAGGCGGATCGCCGGATTGCGGCGTGCGCGCATTCCCAGCGAGGCGATGGTGGCGGTGCTGGAGACGAAGCCGCCGGCCACGCCGGTGACCAGCAGCCCGGTGCGGGTGCCGAACATGCGCAGCGCGACGTGGCCGGCCGCGTTGATGCCCATCACCAGCAGGGCCAGGATCCACAGCTGGCGCGGATTGAGCACCTGCCACGGGTCCACGGTGCGGTCGGGCAGCAGCGGCAGCACCACCGCGGCGCCGGCGGCGAGCAGCAGGCCGTCGTGCAGTTCCTGTTCGCTGAGCACGTGGCGCACGAAGCGGTGCATGCGCGTCTTCGCCGCCAGCAGCACGGTCACCACCACCCCGAGCGCAGCGGCGAGCACGATCTCGCGCATCGCCAGCACGCCGAGCAGGAACACCACCACCATCGCGGCCTCGGTGGTCAGGCCGGGATCGCGCGTGCGCGTCCACCGCCAGCTCGCCAGCGCGGCGAGTGCAACGAACGCGCCCACCACCGCCAGGGCGATGCCGCCCAGCATCTGCGCGACCGCGCCGGCCAGCGCGACCAGGGCGAAGGTGCGGATCCCCGCCGTGGCGCGGCGTTCGCCGTCGCCCTTGCTGCGTTCGCGCTCGACCCCGACCAGCAGGCCGATGCCGAGCGCGACCGCGAGGCCCTGCCATGCGCTCATCGGAAGCATGGGCGGAGCTTGGAACAGGCCACGCGTGCGGTAAAGCGCCGGTGCGGCCGGCCCGGCGATGCACCGGACCGCGCGACGCGGACGTCCACGCCGTGCGGCCGGTGCCCCTCCCCTCGGGTCAGTGCCGCATCAGCACCGGCATCGGTGCGTGCCGCAGCATGTGGTCGGTGACGCCGCCGAGCAGGCGCTCGGCCAGGCGCGAGCGCCCGTAGGCGCCCATCACCAGCAGGCCGGCGTTGGCGGCCTGCGCCATCTCCAGGATCGCCGGACCCGGTTCGGCCGCGAGGTCGAGCGGGGCGTACTCGGCGGCGATGCCGTGGCGTGTGCACCAGCGCTCGAGCTGGAACTCCGGCAGCATCGCCGACCGCGGCGGGTTCGCCCCCATCGCCACCACCACCCGGCGCGCGGCCTGCAGCAGCGGCAGCGCCGCATGCAGGGCCCGGATCGCCTCCACCGAACCGTTCCAGGCCGCCAGCACGGTGTCGTAGGCGGCGTCGGCGGCGGCCGTCTCCGGCACCACCAGGCAGGGCAGGCGGGTGTCGAGCACGATCTCCGCCAAACCGGCCGGCTCGGTCCAGGGATCGCCATCAGCGCGGGTCAGCACCAGCAGGTCGTGCCAGTGGCCGGCATAGGCCAGCATCGCGGCCACGTCGCCCTGGGCGACGCTCCACTGCGCGTGCGCCACCCCGAGCGAGCTGGCCCAGGCCTCGAACCGCGGCGCCACGGCCTGGGCCTCGCGCCGCTGCTGCTCGATCAGCGCGGCGTACTGCGCGGTCAGCGCGCCGACGTCGTAGGTGGGCAGCGGCAGGATGCCGATCGGCACCACGTGCACCGCGGTCAGCGCGGCCTTGAGGCTCGCGGCGAGCCGGGCCGCATGGACCAGCCCGGGACTCCAGTCGGTGATCTGGTTGGCATGGACCAGGATGTCGCGCATGGCCGGGTCCTCTCCTTTTCCTTGCGGCGGGTCGCCGCGCACACAGGATTCTCGCTCCGGGCAGGTGAAGCCTTGATCCTGCTCAATGCTCCGGGCTCCCGTGCCTTGACCGGGATCAAGCCTGCGCCCGCGGCGATCGCCTAACGTGGTGGCAGGCCAACGGGAGATCCGCCATGAAAATCCTCCTCGCCGTGGACGGCAGCGCCGCCAGCACCCGGGCTGCCCGCGAGACCATCCGCCTGTTCGAGCATGGTGCGGAGCCGGCCCGGATCACCCTGTTCCACGCCGACGCGCCGCTGATGAAGGCGGTGGCGATCGAGCTCGGCCCCGAGGCCGCGGCCGAGTACCACGCCAGCAACTCCCGCTATGCGATGAAGGGGGCGCGGGCGGCCCTGCGGCGTGCCGGCGTTCCCTTCGTCGAGAAGGCCGTGGTCGCCGACCCCGCGCCCGGGATCGTGCGCGAGGCCAAGGCCGGCAAGTACGACTTGATCGTGATGGGCAGCCACGGCCGCACCGCCCTGCAGGGCGTGCTGCTGGGCTCGGTCACGACCAAGGTGATCGCCCAGACCGAGGTTCCGGTGCTGGTGGTGCGCTGAGCGCCGCGGCCGGCCGGGGGTGACGCCCGTCACGGGCCGGCCGGCGGTGGAACCGCCCCCGCGGCCGGCGACTTGATCCGGATCAAGTCCTCTCCGGCCGGGCTCCGGAAAATTGCGCAGCAACGTTCGCCAAGGGATGCCCATGAACGACCTAGACGCCCTGCCCACGGCAGGCAGGGGCTCCGGCGTGGCCGGTTACTACAACGACAAGGTGGTGCGCCAGTTCGCGGTCGCGACCGTGGTCTGGGGCATCGTCGGCATGGCCGTGGGCGTGCTGATCGCCGCCCAGCTGTACTGGCCGCAGATCGGCGAAGGCATTCCGTGGCTGAGCTACGGCCGGCTGCGGCCGCTGCACACCAATGCGGTGATCTTCGCCTTCGGCGGCTGCGCCCTGTTCGCCACCTCGCTGCACATCGTGCAGCGCACCTGCCATGTGCGCCTGGTCTCCGACCGGCTGGCCGCGTTCGTGTTCTGGGGCTGGCAGGCGGTGATCGTGGCCGCCGCGGTCACCCTCCCGCTCGGCCTGACCCAGGGCAAGGAGTACGCCGAGCTCGAGTGGCCGATCGACCTGCTGATCACGGTGGTCTGGCTGGCCTATGCCTGGCTGTTCTTCGGCACCATCGCCAGGCGCCGGGTCAACCACATCTACGTCGCCAACTGGTTCTACGCCAGCTTCATCATCGCCGTGGCGCTGCTGCATGTGGTCAACAACCTGGCCCTGCCGGTCGGCCTGGCCAAGTCGTACCCGGTGTACACCGGTGCGGTGGACGCGATGGTGCAGTGGTGGTACGGGCACAACGCGGTCGGTTTCTTCCTGACCGCGGGCTTCCTCGGGATGATGTACTACTTCGTGCCCAAGCAGGCCGGGCGCCCGGTGTACTCCTACCGGCTCTCGATCGTGCACTTCTGGGCGCTGATCGCGGTCTACATGTGGGCCGGCCCGCACCACCTGCAGTACACCGCCCTGCCCGACTGGGCGCAGTCGGTGGGCATGGTGTTCTCGCTGATCCTGCTCGCGCCCTCGTGGGGCGGCGCGATCAACGGCATCCTCACCCTCTCGGGCGTGTGGCACAAGCTGCGCACCGACCCGATCCTGAAGTTCCTCATCGTCGCGCTCAGCTTCTACATGATCGCCACGTTCGAGGGGCCGATGATGTCCATCAAGACGGTCAACTCGCTGTCCCACTACACCGACTGGACCGTGGGCCACGTCCACGGCGGCGCGCTGGGCTGGGTGGCGATGATCTCGATCGGCTCGATCTACGCGCTGCTGCCGCGCCTGCTCGGCCTGCCGGCGATGTACTCCACGCGCTGGGTGGACTGGCACTTCTGGATCCACACCCTGGGCGTGGTGTTCTACATCGCCTCGATGTGGATCGCGGGCGTGATGCAGGGCCTGATGTGGCGCGCCACCAACGCCGACGGCACGCTCACCTACACCTTCGTCGAGGCGCTCAACGCCACCTATCCGTACTACCTGGCGCGCCTGGGCGGCGGGCTGCTGGTGCTCGCCGGCATGGGCCTGATGGCGCTGAACACCTGGAAGACCTACGCCATGGCGCGCTCGCCGGCGCCGCAGCCGGTGCTGGCGCCCGACCCGGCCTCCGCGCGCGCCTGAGGAACGACGATGAGCAACTCGCACGAGAAAGTCGAAAAGAACGTCGGCCTGATGGCGGTGCTGGTCGCGGTGGTCGTCTCCTTCGGCGGCCTGGCCGAGATCGTGCCCCTGATGCACCAGGCCGAGGCGGTGCAGCCGCTGCCCGGGGTCAAGCCCTACCCGGCGCTGGAGCTGGCCGGCCGCGACGTGTACGTGCGCGAGGGCTGCTACAACTGCCACTCGCAGATGGTGCGCACGCTGCGCTTCGAGACCGAGCGCTACGGCCACTACTCGCTGGCCGGCGAGTCGGTGTACGACCGGCCGTTCCAGTGGGGCTCCAAGCGCACCGGGCCGGACCTGGCGCGCGTGGGCGGGCGCTACTCCGACGACTGGCACCGGGTGCACCTGATCAATCCGCGCGACGTGGTGCCCGAGTCGAACATGCCGTCCTTCCCGTGGCTGGCCGAGCGCGAGGTGGACGGCGCGCAGGTCGCCGAACGCATGCGCGCGCTGCAGGCGCTCGGCGACCCGTACACCGACCAGGAGATCGCGCAGGCGCCGGCGGCGGTGGCCGGCAAGACCGAGCTCGACGCGATCGTGGCCTATCTGCAGGGACTCGGCCGCCACGCGCCGAGGGGAGGCTGACATGCTGTCCGGAATCGTGACCGTGGTGCTGCTGGCGGCGTTCGTCGGCGGCTGGATCTGGGCCTGGCGGCCGGCGCGGCGCGCCGAGTTCGACGCCGCCGCGCGCCTGCCGCTGGCCGACGGGGAGGACGCGGCATGAGCGGCGCCTGGTCCTGGTTCGTGATCGCGCTGGTCGCGTCGAACGTGATCGGCTGCGCGTGGCTGCTGTGGTGGACCGCGCGCCGGCGCCCGGGCGATCCGGCCCCCACCGACACCAGCCACATCTGGGACGGCGACATCACCGAGTACAACAAGCCGCTGCCGCGCTGGTGGATCAACCTGTTCTGGCTGACCATCGCCTTCAGCATCGGCTACCTGCTGTGGTATCCGGGCCTGGGCGGCTTCGCCGGTTTCGGCCGCTGGAGCTCGCAGCAGGAGCACGCGCGGGCCAAGGCCGCGCAGGACGCCAGGCTCGCGCAGGTGTTCGCGCGCTACGAAGGCCAGCCGATCGACCGCCTCGCCGCCGATCCGGAGGCGCTGCGGCTCGGCCGCTCGATCTTCGGCAACACCTGCGCCACCTGCCATGGCTCCACCGCGCAGGGCGCGGTCGGCTACCCCAACCTCGCCGACGACATCTGGCACTGGGGCGGCGCGCCCGAGCAGGTGCTCAAGACCGTGCTCGACGGCCGCGAGGGCGTGATGCCGGCGTGGGGCACCGTGCTCACCGGGCTGGGCGGCGAGCATGCGGTGGACGACGTGATCGCCTACCTGCGCAAGCTGCCGAAGGGCCCGGAGGCGCTGTACAACGACTACGGCGCCGCGCGCGGCAAGAAGCTGTACGAGAGCGTGTGCGTGGCTTGCCACGGCGTGGACGGCAAGGGCAATCCCGAACTCGGCGCGCCGAACCTGGCGGACGACTACTGGCTGTACGGCGACTCGCGCGAGGCGCTGCGCAAGACCATCGCCGAGGGCCGTCGCGGGGTGATGCCGGCGCACCGCGCGCTGCTGGGCGAGACCCGCGCGCGGCTGGTGGCCGCCTACGTGTGGTCGCTGTCCAACGGCCAGCCGCAGGCCGGCAGCGGGGCGGCGAAGGCGACGCCGTGAACACCCCCGTCTTCGACCACCCGCCGCGGCCGCAGGCGCAGCGCATCGGCGCGATCGTCTGGCCGAGCTTCTTCGCCGCCGGGGTGGCGACGATGGTGTGCTTCGCCTTCGTGGATCCGCTGGAGCTGCGCGACCTCACCTTCCCGGGCCTGCCGATGACGCGCGGGCTCGGGTACACCCTGGGCTTCTTCGCGTTCTGGCTCGCCACCGCCTCCTCGAGCCTGTTCACCTGGTGGCTGCTGCGCCCGGCCAGCCGTTTCAACCGGCCGTTGCGCTGAGCGGAAACCTCCCGTGAGCAAGCGGATTGACATCGCCCTGGCGGACGACGCCTCCGGCTCCTACTACGTCAGCGAAGCCAAGGTCTATCCGCGCGAGGTGCACGGCATCTTCGACCGCCTGCGCCGGCTGGCGGTGGTGTGGCTGCTGGGCATGTTCTACCTGTTCCCGTGGCTGCGCTGGGACGGGCGCCAGGCGGTGCTGTTCGACCTGCCGGCGCGCAAGTTCCACGTGTTCGGCCTGACCTTCTGGCCGCAGGATTTCCCGCTGCTGGCGCTGCTGCTGATCATCGCCGGCGTGGCCCTGTTCTTCTTCACCGCGCTGGCCGGCCGGCTGTGGTGCGGCTACGCCTGCCCGCAGACGGTGTGGACCGAGGTGTTCCTGTGGATGGAACGCTGGACCGAGGGCGACCGCAACGCGCGGATGAAGCTCGACGCCGCGCCGTGGAGCGCGCACAAGCTGCTGCGCAAGGGCGCCAAGCACACGCTGTGGGCGGCGTTCGCGCTGTGGACCGGCTTCACCTTCGTCGGCTTCTTCACCCCGATCACCGACCTCGGCGCGCGCCTGGTGCCGTTCCGGTGGGGCGGCTGGGAGACGTTCTGGACCCTGTTCTACGGCTTCGCCACCTGGGGCAACGCCGGCTTCCTGCGCGAGCAGGTGTGCAAGTACATGTGCCCGTACGCGCGCTTCCAGAGCGCGATGTTCGACCGCGACACCCTGCTGATCGCCTACGACCCGATGCGCGGCGAGCCGCGCGGCCCGCGCAAGCGCGGCCTGCCGAGCGTGCTCGAGCGCGCGCGCGGCCTGCTCGACAAGGCCACCGCCTACGACTACGTGTTCCGCACCACCCAGCACCCGACCGCGGCCGACAACCGGGTGCAGGCCAAGGGCACCATCACCTTCGACCGGCGCGAGGCCGAGCCGCTGCCGAAGTTCGCGCCCGAGGAACTGGGCGACTGCATTGACTGCACCATCTGCGTGCAGGTCTGCCCCACCGGCATTGATATCCGCAACGGCCTGCAGTACGAGTGCATCGCCTGCGGCGCGTGCATAGATGCCTGCGACGAGGTGATGGGCAAGCTCGGCTACCCGAAGGGCCTGATCCGCTACACCACCCAGCACGCGCTCGACGGCCAGCGCACGCGGGTGCTGCGGCCGCGGGTGCTGATCTACGGCACCCTGCTGCTGGCGCTGCTGGCGGCGTTCGTCGCCGGCGTGGCCCTGCGCAGCCCGCTGATCGCCGAGGCGCTGCGCGACCGCAACGCGCTGTACCGCGAGACCGCCGCCGGGATCGAGAACGGCTACTCGCTCAAGCTGGTCAACAAGACCGAGCGCGCGCAGCGCTACGCGATCGCGCTGCGCGGCGAGGTGCCGGGGCTGGCGCTGCTCGCCCCGGCGCAGGTCGAGGTGCCCGCCGGCGAGGTGCTGAGCCTGCCGCTGACGGTGCGCGCACCGGAAGGCGTGCGCGGCCGGCACGCCATCGTCTTCGACGTGCGCGCGGTGGACGGCTCCGCGCACGAGGCCGTTCCCAGCACCTTCTTCGGGCCGATGTGATGGACACCCCGCGCACCGACTCCCGCCCCGCCTGGCGCGAGCCCATGGTCTGGCTGCTGTGCGCGCTGCCGCTGGCCGCGGTGGTGGCCGGCATCGCCATGGTGTTCGTCGCCGGCGGCGCCGGCAGCACCGACGCGGTGGCCGAGCCGGTGCGCCGCACCGCGCAGGTGCAGGTCGCCGATCTCGGTCCCGACGCGCAGGCCGCGCGCCTGGGCCTGCGCGCGGTGGTGCGCCATGCCGCCACGTTCGTCGAGGTGTTGCCGGCCGGTGGCACGTTCGACCGCGACCGGCCGCTGCGGCTGGCCTTGCGCCACCCGACCCGTGCGGCGCTGGACCGCGACCTGACCCTGGCGCCCACCGCCCTGGGCTGGCGCGCGCAGGTCGCGTTCGATGTCGGCCACGCCTGGAACCTCGAACTGACCGCACCCGATGGGCGCTGGCGCCTGTACGGCCGGCTGCCGGCCGGGCAGCACGCGGCGCTGGTGCGTCCGGCGCTGGGGGACGACCCGTGACTGCCGCCGCGCCCGCCCTCGCCCCTGCCACGACGCACGCCATCGGCGCGGGGCAAGGGGTGGACGCGGGCTGCTTCCACTGCGGCGAACCACTGTCCGCCGCGCCGGTGCGCCTGCGCCTGGACGCTGCAGAACGCGCGTTCTGCTGCACCGGCTGCGCCGCCGCCGCGCAGTGGATCCGCGACGCCGCGCTGGAGGACTACTACCGCCTGCGCCAGGCGCATGGCGCGCGGGTGGAGGCCGAGGGCGAAGACCTCGCGTTGTGGGACCGCCCCGAAGTGCTGGCCGAACACGCGCGCACGGTGGACGGCGGCCGCGAGATCACCCTGCTCGCCGACGGCATGCGCTGCGCGGCCTGCGCCTGGCTGATCGACCGCGCGCTGAGCCGCGAGCCGGGCGTGCGCGAAGTGGCCGCGAACGCGGTCACCGGCCGCGTGCGGCTGGTGTGGGATCCGGCGCGCACGCCGCTGTCGGCGCCGCTGCGCCGGCTGCTCGCGCTCGGCTACCGGCCGTGCCTGGCCGCCGGCGAAGCGCAGGAACGCGCGCGGCGCAGCGAACGCAACCGCTGGCTGCTGCGCCTGGGCGTGGCCGGCCTGGGCGCGATGCAGGCGATGATGTTCGCCGAGGCGCTGTACCTCGACACCGCCGGCACCATGGCCACGGCCACGCGCGATTTCCTGCGCTGGTTCACCTTCCTCGCCTCCACGCCGGTGGTGTTCTACGCCGGCTGGCCGTTCCTGGCCGGGATGGCGCGCGAACTGCGCGAGCGCCGCTTCAGCATGGACACGCTGATCGCCGCCTCGACCCTGCTCGCGTACCTGGCCAGCGTGGTCGAGACCGTGCGCGGCGGGCCGCACGTCTGGTACGACGCGGCGGTGATGTTCGTGTTCCTGCTGCTGGCCGCGCGCATGCTCGAGCAGCGGGTGCGCGCGCTGGCCAGCGCGCGGGTGGACGCGCTGGCGCGCGCGCGGCCCGCGTTCGCGGTGCGCGAGCGCGGCGACGGCACCCGCGAATGGGTCTCGCCCGGCCTGCTCGAACCCGGCGACGTGGTGGCCGTGGCCGCCGGCGCGCCCGCGCCCGCCGACGGCGTGCTGCTCGACGCCGCGGCCGAGTTCGAGGAATCGCTGCTCACCGGCGAGCCGCACGCGGTGCGCAAGGCGCCGGGCGAGCCGGTGTACGCCGGCACCTTCTGCCGCACCCGGCCGGCGCGCGTGCGCGTGACCGCGGCGGGCGCGGCCACCCGGCTGTCGGAACTGGCGCGGCTGGTCGAGCGCGCGCAGGAGGAGCGCCCGCAACTGGCCCGGGCCGCCGACCGCATCGCCGCGCGCTTCGTGCCCGCGCTGCTGCTGGCCGCGCTCGGCGTGTGGCTCGGCTGGCGCCTGACGGCGCCCGAGCGTGCGTTCGAGGTCACGCTCGCGCTGCTGGTGATCAGCTGCCCGTGCGCGCTGTCGCTGGCGGTGCCGGCGGCGCTGGCCGCGGCGCAGGGCACGCTGGCCCGGCTCGGCCTGCTCCCGCTCGGCGCCGGCGCGCTGGAACGGCTGGGGCGGGTGACCGACGTCGTGTTCGACAAGACCGGCACGCTCAGCGACGGCAGCCCGGAACTGGTGGAAGCCACGCCGTTCGGGGATCTCGACCGCGCCGGCGCGCTGCGCATCGCCGCCGCGCTCGAGCGCGACAGCGGGCATCCGCTCGCGGCGGCGTTCGCCCGCGCCGACGCGGCTTCCGCGAGCGAGGTCGTGCTCCACCCCGCCCAGGGCCTGGAAGGCGTGGTGGACGGCCGGCACTGGCGCATCGGCCGGGCCGGCTTCGCCGCCGGCGGCGTGGACGACGGCGCGCTCTGGCTCGGCGACGGCCACCGCGCGCACGCCCGTTTCGTCATCGCCGAACGCGGGCGCGAGGACGCCGCCGCCGCGCTCGCGCAACTGCGCGCGCAAGGGCTCACCCTGCACCTGGCCAGCGGCGATGCGCCGGCGCCGGTGGCGCGGTTCGCCGACACGCTCGGCATCGGCCACGTGCGCACCCGGCAGACGCCGGAGGACAAGCTGGCCTACGTGGCGGCGCTGCAGCGCGAGGGGCGCGTGGTGATGATGGTCGGCGACGGCCTCAACGACGCGCCGGTGCTGGCCGGCGCCGACGTCTCGGTCGCGATCGGCGACGGCGCCGCGCTGGCCCGGCGCGCGGCCGACTTCGTCCTGGTCTCGCCCTCGCTGCTGCGCATTCCGGCGGCGGTCGCGCTGGCCCGGCGCACGCGCCGGATCGTGCGCCAGAACTTCGCCTGGGCGATCGGCTACAACGTGGTCGCGCTGCCGCTGGCCGCGGCCGGCCTGGTGACGCCGTGGCTGGCCGCGCTCGGCATGGCCCTGTCCTCGCTCACCGTCACCCTCAACGCGCTGCGCCTGGCGCGGGAGCCGCGCGCATGAGCATCCTGCTGCTGCTCATCCCCCTGAGCGTGATGCTGCTGGCGGTGGCGATCGGCGCCTTCGCCTGGGCGGTGCGCGGCGGCCAGTTCGAGGAACTGGACACGCCCGCGCTCGACATCCTGGTGGACGACGACGGCCCCGCGCCGCGGCCCGCGGAGGGAGCGCCCGATGCCGGTTGACCTGCTGGTGCTCGCGGCCGCGCTGCTCAGCGGCCTGCTCGGCGGCGCGCACTGCGCGGCGATGTGCGGCGGCATCGCCACCTCGCTGTCGGTGCGCCAGCGCGGCGGCTGGTGGGTCGCGCTGCAGCCGAATCTCGGCCGCGTGCTCGGCTACGTGCTGGCCGGTGCCGTGGTGGGCGGCCTGGGCGCGGGGCTGCTGGGGGTGGTGCGGGTGCCCTGGCTGGCCACGGCGGTGCGCGCCGCGGTCGGTCTGGTCCTGGTCGTGACCGCGCTGCGCCTGCTCGACCGCGGCGGCCGGCTCGGCTTCCTGGCCCGCCCCGGGCAGCGCCTGTGGCAGTGGCTGCGCCCCCTGCAGCGCCCTCTGCTCCCCGCCGACAGCGCCGGCCGCCGGGTCGCGCTCGGCCTGCTGTGGGGCTGGATGCCCTGCGGCCTGAGCACCACGCTCCTGGCGGCGGCCTGGCTGCAGGCCAGCACCCTGCACGGGGCATTGACCATGGCCGCGTTCGGCCTGGGCACCCTGCCGGTGATGCTGCCGCTGACCTGGGCCGGCGCGCGCCTGGGCCAGCGCCTGCAGCGCAGCGGCTGGCGCACGGCCGGGGCCTGGCTGGTGCTGGCCTCGGGCCTGGTCACCCTGGCCGGGCCGTGGCTGTGGCACGCCCCGGTCCTGCACGGCGCGCTGGCCGCGCTCGGCTGCCGCAGCCTGCCGGTGTGAGCGCCCGCCGGCGCCGGGTCAGGCGCGCCCGCGCCGCCGCGGTTCGTCGGTCTCGGGCGCGTGCGCGAGCCGGTTCAGCTCGGCCATGTCGAGGATCTCGACCCGCCGCCCGGTCACCGCGATCACCCCGTCCTCCTGCAGGCGGGTGAAGCCGCGGCTCACCGTCTCCAGTGCCAGGCCCAGGTAGCGGGCGATGTCCTCGCGGCTCATCGGCAGCCGGAACTGGGTGCCGGACTGGCCGAGATGGCGGAAACGCTCGGAAAGCCCGTGCAGGAACGCGGCGATGCGCTCGCCGGCCTGGCGCCGCTGCAACACGGCCATGTGGTCCTGGTCGCGGCCCACGCTCTGCCCGATCACGCGCAGCAGCTGCTGCTGCAGCCCCGGCACCTGCGCGGCCACGGACGAGAGCTGGTCGAACGGCACCTCGCACACGTTGGCCGTGGTCAGCGCGATCGCCTCGCAGCGGTGCTGGTCCGCGGCCAGCGCGTCCAGGCCGATCAGCTCGCCGGGCAGGTGGAAACCGAGCACCTGCTCCTCGCCCTCTTCCGTGATCGTCACGGTCTTGAACGCCCCGTCGCGGGCCACGTACACCGCGGTGAGCGGGTCGCCGATGCGGAACAGGCGGTCTCCGGCCGTGACCGGGCGGCGGCGGCGGACGATGTCGTCCAGCCGTTGCAGTTCGTCCGCCCCGATCCCGGCCGGCAGGCACAGCTGCTGCAGGGAGCAGTGTGCGCAGCCGCGGCGCAGGCGGTTGAGGTCCAGCACGTTGGGTTCGGCCATCGCGCATATCTTCGCACGAACCGCGCCCGGCTCCGGCCAAACCGGGACATGCCGCCCCGCCGGGCGCGTCGTTCATGCGAAAATCTCCCCCTGTCTGGCCTCGTAGCTCAGTTGGATAGAGCGTCCCCCTCCTAAGGGGAAGGTCGCACGTTCGAATCGTGTCGGGGCCGCCATCACGGCCAGGAGCGAGTGCACTCGCTCCTGGCCCTTCGCCATTCAGGAGCCCTCATGACCCACCCCGTCCTCACCGCCCTCGGCCTGTCGGCCACCGAATCCGGCACCTACCTCGGCCACGGCGAGTGGTCGAAGACCACCGATGCCGGCGTGCTCGAACCGGTGAACCCGACCAACGGTGAGGTGCTGGCGCGGGTGCATGCGTCCTCGCAGGCCGACTACGAGACCATCGTCGAGCGCGCCCAGGCCGCGTTCCGGGTCTGGCGCATGACCCCGGCGCCGAAGCGCGGCGAGGCGATCCGCCTGTGCGCCGAGTCGCTGCGCACGCACAAGGACGCGCTCGGCTCGCTGGTCGCGCTGGAGATGGGCAAGTCCAAGCCGGAAGGCGACGGCGAGGTGCAGGAGATGATCGACATCGGCGACTTCGCCGTCGGCCTCTCGCGCCAGCTCTACGGCCTGAGCATGCACTCCGAGCGCCCCGGCCACCGCATGTACGAGCAGTGGCATCCGCTGGGCCTGGTCGGGATCATCTCGGCGTTCAACTTCCCGGTCGCGGTCTGGGCCTGGAACTCGTTCATCGCCGCGGTCTGCGGCGACATCTCGATCTGGAAGCCCTCGCCCAAGACCCCGCTCTCGGCGATCGCGGCGATGCGGATCTGCAACGAGGCGCTGCGCAAGGGCGGCTTCCCCGACCTGTTCTTCCTGTTCAACGACGCCGGCACCGAGCTGGCGCAGACCTTCGTGGACGACCGCCGGATCCCGCTGATCAGCTTCACCGGCTCGACCAGGGTCGGCCGCATCGTCGGCGAGCGCGTGGCGCGGCGCCTGGGCCGCTCGCTGCTCGAGCTCGGCGGCAACAACGCGATCATCGTGGACCCGAGCGCGGACCTGAAGCTCGCGATCCCCGCGATCGTGTTCGGCGCGGTCGGCACCGCCGGCCAGCGCTGCACCACCACCCGCCGCCTGTTCGTGCACGAGTCCATCTACGACGAGGTGCTGGCCAGGCTGGTCGCGGCGTACAAGCAGGTCGAGCAGCGCATCGGCGACCCCACCGACCCGAAGAACCTGATGGGCCCGCTCAACAGCCGCGACGGCGTGCAGGCCTACCTGGACGCGATCGAACGCGCCAGGCAGCTCGGCGGCAAGGTCGAGACCGGCGGCGCCGCGCTCGACCGCCCGGGCAACTTCGTCCTGCCGACCATCGTCACCGGCCTGTCCAACGATGCCGACATCGTGCAGCACGAAACCTTCGCCCCGATCCTGTACGTGATGAAGTACAGCCGGCTCGAGGACGCGATCGAGATGCAGAACGCGGTCCCGCAGGGCCTGTCCTCGGCGATCTTCACCCAGAACCTGAAGGCCTCCGAGCTGTTCCTGTCCGCGGCCGGCTCCGACTGCGGCATCGCCAACGTCAACATCGGCACCTCCGGCGCCGAGATCGGCGGCGCGTTCGGCGGCGAGAAGGAAACCGGCGGCGGCCGGGAATCGGGCTCGGATGCGTGGAAGGCGTACATGCGCCGCCAGACCAACACCATCAACTGGTCCGATGCGTTGCCGCTGGCCCAGGGCATCAAGTTCGAGCTGTAAGCGGCCCGGATGTACGGCCTCGCCCGCCCGCTCCTGTTCGGCCTGGACCCCGAGCGCGCGCACGAGCTCGCGCTCGAGGCGCTCGAGGCCGCCTGGCGCTGCGGGCTCAACCCGCTGCTGGCGCGGCGCCCCGCGCCGCTGCCCACGCGCGCGTTCGGCCTGACCTTCCCGAACCCGGTGGGCCTGGCCGCGGGGCTGGACAAGAACGGCGCCCACGTGGACGCGCTGCTCGGGCTCGGCTTCGGCTTCGTCGAGGTCGGCACGGTCACGCCGCGGCCGCAGCCGGGCAACCCCAGGCCGCGCCTGTTCCGCCTCCCCGAGCACCGGGCGATCATCAACCGGCTCGGCTTCAACAATGCCGGCGTGGATGCGCTGGTGCGCAACGTCGAGCGCGCGCGCCGCAAGGGCGGCCTGCTCGGCATCAACATCGGCAAGAACAAGGACACGCCGAACGAAACCGCGGAGCAGGACTACCTGTTCTGCCTGGAACGCGTATACCCGCTCGCCGACTACGTCACCGTCAACATCTCCTCGCCCAACACCGCCGGCCTGCGCGAGCTGCAGGAGGAACAGGCCCTGCGCCGGCTGGTCGGCACCCTGCGCGAGGCGCAGGAGCGGCTCGGCGCGCGCCACGGCAAGCGCGTGCAGATGCTGGTCAAGATCGCGCCGGACCTGTCCGACGACGACATTGACGCCGCCGGGCGGGTGCTGAGCGACCTGGCGGTGGACGGGGTGATCGCCACCAACACCACCGTCTCGCGCATCGCGGTGCAGGGCGCGCGCCACGCCGACGAACAGGGCGGGCTCTCGGGCGCGCCGCTCATGGGCAAGGCCACCGCGGTGCTGCGCCGGTTGCGCACGCGGCTGCCCGAGTCCATCCCGATGATCGGCGTGGGCGGGATCCTCTCCGGCGCCGACGCCGCGGCCAAGATGGCTGCCGGCGCGACCCTGGTGCAGACCTACACCGGGCTGGTCTATCGCGGCCCGGCGCTGATCGCCGAATGCGTGGACGCGATGCGCCGGCGCAAGGAGGCACCGAGCCGGGGGCACCTGCCGCCGCATGACTGAGCCCTTCCGCATCGTCGAGAACGCCCGCCTCGACGGCCGCAACACCTTCGGCGTGGCGGCGCGCGCGCCGATGCTGGTCGAGGTGCGCGACAACGCTGTGCTGCCGGAGCTGTTCGGCTACTCGATGCTGCGCGACGGCCCGGTGCTGGTGCTGGGCGGCGGCAGCAACCTGCTGTTCGCCGCCGATCCCGAGGGCGTGGTGCTCGCGCTCGGCAGCCAGAGGATCGAGCTGCTGGCGGACGACGGCGAACGCAGCATCGTGCGCGCCGACGCCGGCGTGGAATGGCATGCGCTGGTGCTGTGGACGCTCGGCCGCGGCTGCGCCGGGCTGGAGAACCTGGCCCTGATCCCCGGCACCGTCGGCGCGGCGCCGATCCAGAACATCGGCGCCTACGGCGTGGAGGTGTGCGAGCGCATCCACGCGGTCGAGGCCTGGGACCGCCAGGCGCACGCGCTGCGCCGCCTGCGCGCCGACGAATGCGCCTTCGCCTACCGCGACAGCCTGTTCAAGCGCGAACCGGACCGCTACGTGGTCACCGCGGTGGAGTTCGCACTGCCGCACCATGCCCCGTTGAAGCTCGACTACGCCGGCATCCGCGAGGAGCTCGCGGCGATGGGCGTGGACACGCCGCGCGCCTCGCAGGTGGCCGAAGCCGTGTGCCGGATCCGGCGCCGCAAGCTGCCCGACCCGGCGGTGATCGGCAACGCCGGCAGCTTCTTCAAGAATCCGATCGTGCCCGCCGCGCTCGCCGAGGCACTGCAACGCGAACACCCGCGCCTGCCGGTGTTCCCGGTCGCGCCCTTCCCCGCCGATGCTGCCGCGAAAATGGGGTCAGGGTCCCATTGCATCACCAGCGATGCGGCATCCCGCCGACCGGACGGGAAACGGGATCCTGACCCCTGTTTCGTCAAACTCTCCGCCGCCTGGCTGATCGACCAGTGCGGCTGGAAGGGCCACCGCGACGGCGACGCCGGCGTGGCCGACTCGCACGCGCTGGTGCTGGTCAACCACGGTCACGCCACCGGCGCGCAACTGCTCGCGCTGGCGCGCAGGATCGCGGCCTCGGTGCAGGAGCGGTTCGGCGTGGCGCTGGAGCCGGAGCCGCGGATCGTGGGGGCGACATGGTGAGCGCATGGCGCCGTCGCATCGCGATCCCGATCGTTCCCGGAGCGGACGCAGGGGCCGGATGAAGGACCGGAGCACGAGCCGATGACGACCCACCTGCGCGCCGCACTGCTGATGCTCGGCAGCACCGTGTTCTTCGGCCTGATGGCGGTGGCGATCCGGCTCGCGTCCGACACCCTGCACACCTTCGAAATCGCGTTCTTCCGCAACCTGTTCGGCCTGCTCGCGGCGCTGCCGCTGCTGCTGCACCACGGCCCGTCGCTGCTGCGCACCACCCAGCTGCCGCGCTACTTCGTGCGCTGCGTGATCGGCGTGCTGTCCATGTTCGCCGGCTTCTGGGCGATCGGGCACCTGCCGCTGGCGCAGGCGGTCGCGCTGTCCTACTCCACGCCGATCTTCGTCACCATCGCCGCGGTGCTGTTCCTGCACGAGCAGGTGCGCGCGCGGCGCTGGGCGGCGGTGGGCGTGGGCTTCGTCGGCGTGCTGGTGATCGTGCGCCCGGGCACGGAAGGGTTCAGCGCCGGCACCCTGGTGGCGATCGCGGCCGCGCTGCTCAGCGGCATCGTCTCGATCCAGATCAAGCAGCTCTCGCGCACCGAGCCGGCCGACCGGATCGTGCTCCTGACCACGCTGCTGTGGGTGCCGCTCTCGCTGCTGCCCGCGCTGGCGGTGTGGGAATGGCCGCGCGGCATCGCCTGGCTGTGGGTCGCCGCCGCCGGCACGCTCGGCACCGGCGGGCACATGCTGTGGACGCGCGCGCTCAAGCTCGGCGACGTCTCCGCGCTGACCCCGATCAGCTTCATGCAGCTGCCGATCGTGGCCCTGTCCGGCTGGCTGCTGTTCGCCGAACCGCTCGACCGCTGGACCGCGCTCGGCGCGGCGATCATCTTCTCCGCCAACGCCTACATCGCCCACCGCGAGGCGCAACTCGCGCGCCGGCGCGCGACCGCGGCGCCGGTGGAGGCCGCCAAGCCGGGCGAGTGACGGCCGCGGGGATGCGACCCGCACACGACAGGCCCCGGGCGTCGCCACCCGGGGCCTGCACGATGACGGCACCGCTCAGAGATCCACGCCGAAGCCGATGCCGCCCGAGGTCTCCGAGCCGCTGAACGCGGCGCCGATGCTCAGCGAGAGGTTCTCGTTGATGCGGCGGCCGTAGCCCACCGACAGCGCCGATTCGCCGTTCTGGAAGCCCGCGCCGACCGCCAGGCGTCCGCGCCCCGGCTTGGCGTAGGCGCTGTTGACCGCCATCTGCATCATCGCCGCGGACATCGCGCCGTTGCGGTCGATGCGGCGGTCGGTGCTGCGGAAGCGGTCGTCCATCACCGTGTACACACCGGCGAACCCGGCCTGCATCTGGCCCAGGTTGACGGCATCGGTCGCGGCCGTGCCGGCCGCCACGTTGGTGATCTGGCGCTCGGCGCCCGTGCTGCCCACCGACACCGAGTTGGCGCGGTTGGCCACCGAGCCCGCGCCCAGCGCCACGCTGTTGCCGGCACTGGCCGAGGCATTGGCGCCGATCGCGGTGCTGTTGGCGGCGCTGGCGACGCTGTTGTAGCCGTGCGCGGTGCTGGACGTGCCGCTGGCGACACTGAAGCTGCCCACGGCAGTGCCGTTGGAGCCGGAGGCGAGGCTGCCGGCGCCATGGGCGGTGCTGTACGCGCCGCGCGCTTCCGCCGCCACGCCGGTCGCCGTGGCGCCCTCGCCGCTGGCGAGGCTGCCGCTGCCGAAAGCGCTGGCGCCGAATCGGGTGGCGCGGCTGCCCTGGCCGACCGCGGTGCTCTGGTCGCCCGAGGCCTCGCTGCCGTCGCCGACGGCGACGCTGCCGGTGCCGCTGGCCGTGGCGCCGCGGCCACACGCGGTGGCGCCGCTGCCGCTGGCAACCGCGCCGCCGGTGGTCTCGTCGTCGAGGATGCAGGCGTCGCCCGCGCGGACAGGCAGCGCGGCCGTCAGCGCGATCAACAGCGCGGCCGCGAGGGTGGTGCGATGGAACTTGTTCATGAGACTCCTCCGTGATGGGTGAGGACGCGCCTTGCGGGCGCGTCCTGCTCGATCTGGACTGGACACCGGGATCCGCGCCGACCCCGGCGGGACGGCGGGCGCGCCCAACGGCACGCTCGCCTGTGACGTCACGGCGTGACCGTCAGCGACACCCGGCCGGCCACCTTCGGCTGGTACGGGTCGTTGCTGGCGAAGCACGCGTAGCCGGTGTAGCTGCCCGCGCTCAGGCCGGTCGCATCCAGGCGCACTGTCACCGGCGTCACCGCGCCCGGCGCCACGCGGCCGAGCGGCGGCGCGGCCGCGGCGATCCACGACGCGCCGCAGGCGACCTGGCCTTCCACCACCATCGCCAACCCGTTGAAGGCGGACGACACCGCCCAGTTGCCCGTGCCGGTCGAACTGATGCTGATGGTGGCGAACCGGCCGTCGCCGCCGTTCGAGCCGAACCAGACCCAGCGGTTGGCGAACGCGGTGCGCGCGCTGACCACCAGCCAGTACCTGCCGGGCGGGAGCACCACGTTCTGCCCCGCCGCGACCAGATCCAGGCCGATGTCCTCACCGGCGGTGAACACGCCGGGCGCGGTCGGCGCGGCGGTATAGCGCCACACCGCCGCCGTCGGCGAGGTCAGCGGATTGCCCGCCGGCACGCCGCCGCTGTCGGGGAAGATGCTCCAGTTCAGGCTCAGCGCCGTCGAGGGCAGCGAACCGCCGCTGACGGTGAAGCCTTCGACGAACAGCGTGGTCAGGCGCGTGGTCTGCTGCACCTGGAAGTCGTCGGCGGCGTACTGCGCGGCCGGATTGGCCCCGGCGTCGGTGTAGAGCGTGCTGCGGAAGCCGCTGCTCACGCCGTCGCTGTTGGTCTCCGCCCACAGCCAGCTGCCGGTGCCAGTGTTGTCCACGCTGAACGCCAGCGGCGAGCCGCCGGCGTTGGCCACGCCGAAGCTGACCGCACCGTTGCCGCCGGCGCGCAGCGAGGCGGCGGTGGCGCGCGGCACCAGCGCGATCGCCGGCGAAGGCACCGACACCGCCACCGGCATGCGCAGCACCGGCTGGTTCGGGTTGCCCAGCGACTGCGGACGCAGCACCACGGTGCCGAAGTGCCACGAGTCGTCGGCCGGCAGGTTGTCGGTGAAGATCGTGAACCGCACCGTCCGGGTCTCGCCCGGATTGAGCACGAACACCGCCGGCGACACCACCGCGCGCAGGCCCTCGACCTTCACGCTCCAGGCCTGGCGATGGGAGAGCGTGCTGCGGAAGGTGCGCACGAACTCGCAGCGCTCCACGCACGCGCCCTTGGCCAGGCTGGGCTGGTTCAGCGCCGACGGATCGCCGCCCGTGGCCGGGTCGGCCGCGAGGTAGTTGGCCTTGGTCTCGTGCAGCACCAGGCCGGCCTGCACCGCGCGGTCCACCTGGATGCGTCCGCCGCCGCGGGCGAACGGATCGGCCGGGGTGACCCCGTCTTCCTTGAACACCTCCTGCACCGCGGTCATGACCAGCGCCGACTTCACCTCGGGCACGGTCCAGCCCGGCCGCGCCTGACGCACCAGCGCTGCCGCGCCGGCATGGTACGGCGAGGCCATCGAGGTACCGCTCATCAGGCCGATGGCGGTTTCGAACCCGGTCAACGTGTTGCCGGAGACGGCCGCCAGCACGCTCACGCCCGGCGCGGTCACGTCGGGCTTGACCAGGTCGAGCGAGCCTGCCGGACCGCGCGAACTGAACGCCGCCAGCACGTCCGGCTTGTTGGACAGCGGCACGGCCGGATGGGCGATCCCGGCAGTGGTGGTGTTGCCGTTGGCGGCGGCGAAGTCGCGGATGGCATTGCCGTCGGCCTGGGTCACCGAGAACACCGGGATGGTGGTGCCCGGCACCGACGGCGCCACCACGCCGGCCTGGTTGTTGGCCAGCACCACCGCACGCGCGCCGGCGGCGGCGGCGTTGTTGGCCTTGACCGAGAACGCGCAGGTGCCGCGGCGGATCACCGCGATGGCGTCCCGGAACGCATTGGCCGGGAACGCCGCGCATCCGTCGTCGGCACTGTTGATGCCCGCGCTCACGCGCAGCGGCGTAGTCGGCGGCAGCGTGGCCGAGAACGCCACCCCGCCCGAACCTTCGGTCAGCGAGATCGCCTGCAGCGCCGCCGGCACCGTGCCCGGGCCGCTGACGCGCAGCAGGTAACCGAAGCCGGCGCGGCCGTGCTGGGACGCGGCGGTGGCGCCCGTCCAGGGCTCGAGATGGCCGAGGGTGAACGGGCCGGGGCCGCTGTTGCCGGCGGACGTGGCGACGTAGATGCCGGCGTCCACCGCATTGAGGAAGGCCAGCGAGACGGCCTCGCTCCACGGCTGGGTGCCGCCGCTGATGGAGTAGTTGATGACGTCCACCACGCCATCGGCCACCGCCTGGTTCACCGCCGCGAGGGTGGCCACGTTCGGGCACAACCCGCGCTCGGTGGCGACCTCGGTGTAACACACGTCGTAGGCGACGATGTTGGCGCGCGGCGCGACGCCCGAGATGCGCACGGGCGTCCCGCGGAAGGAGGCGTTGCGCTTGTTGCCGGCCGCGGTCGAGGCGACATGGGTGCCGTGGCTGCCGGTATCGCCGAACCCGGGCTCCTCGCGATAGAGCGAGGTCAGCGAGCAGATCGTGTCCGGCCTGCCCGGATCCGGTCTCACGCCGCAGACGAAATCGTAGCCGCCGATCAGCTTGTCGTTGCAGCGGCCGGCATCCACGCCGCCGGCCGCGCAGGTGCCGAGGTAGCGGCCCGCGCCCAGCGGATTGACGTGCCGGTAGCCGTCCACCGGATCCACCGCGGCGAACGACGGGCTGCCGAAATTGATGCCGGAGTCGATGATGCCGACGACCATGCCCTCGCCCTGCACCGCAGGCGTGCCGCCGACCGCGGTGCCGTTCCACAGCGGTTCGACGCCGATCAGCCTCGGCCCGACGTCGGTGTCCAGCTCGTACTCGCGGTACTCCTCGACGAAGGCGACCTCGGGCAGCGAGGCCACGCGCGCGGCCTCCGCCTGGCTCAACTCGGCCACGACCGCGTTGATGGCGTGCTGCATGCGGTGCTGGATCCTGGGCGCATGCCCGAGCAGGCGGGCCATCTCGGCCACGTGCTGCAACTGCCGCTCCTCGAGATGGTCCACGTAGCGCTGCGCCTGCGCGCTGGCCATGTCGATGCGCTTGCCGCCCTGCGGATCGGGCACGCGCGGCGGCGCCGGATACCCGGCCTGCTCTCCGCGGTACGAGGCCAGCGCCGCTTCCCGGTACACCACGATGTACGGCCGCCGGTACTCCTCGCGCCCGTCGTCCGCCGCGGCGGCCGCCATCTGCGGCGGCGCGGCGCCCGCACCGCCTCCGGCCGCGCCGAGCGGCACCGGTGCGCGTTCGGCACCCGCAGGCGCGGAAGCCAGATTCAGCGCCGCGGCGCCGGCGACGGCCACTGCGGTCGCCAGGCCGATCGTCGTCCACTTCCAGACTGCTCTCGACATCCCCTCGCTCCTTGTCAAAGCCACACGACGGCGCACGGCCCGAGGCCGTGCCCCGCGATGCTCATGGTGGTTTTAGGTGGTCCCCCTTGGGCCGGACGGAGTGCGCCCGTGCCGTCCCGCACTGCCCGCCGTTGCGGCAGCCAGCATCGCCGCAGGCTAGCAGCCTGCGCGCGCGCCCGCAAATGACCGGCCGTCATCCGCGGGCCGGTGCCGTCCGGCCGGCTTCAGCCGGGCTGCGCACGCCCGTACCTGCGCTCCACGTAGTCGTCGATGATGGCCAGGAACTCGCGGGCGATGTCGTCCCCGCGCAGGGTCACGGTCTTCTCGCCGTCCACGAACACCGGCGCGGCCGGCGCCTCGCCGGTGCCGGGCAGGGAGATGCCGATGTTGGCGTGGCGCGACTCGCCCGGGCCGTTGACCACGCAGCCCATCACCGCGAGGGTCAGGTTCTCCGCGCCGGGATGGGTGATCTTCCACTCCGGCATCTTCGCCCGCACGTGCTCCTGCACGGTCTTGGCCAGTTCCTGGAAGAAGGTGCTGGTGGTGCGGCCGCAGCCCGGGCACGCGGTCACCATCGGCGTGAACGCGCGCAGGCCCATGGTCTGCAGCAGCTCCTGCGCCACCACCACCTCGGTGGTGCGCGCCTGCCCCGGCTCGGGCGTGAGCGAGATGCGGATGGTGTCGCCGATGCCTTCCTGCAGCAGCACCGCCAGCGCCGCCGCGGAAGCGACGATGCCCTTGCTGCCGATGCCGGCCTCGGTCAGCCCCAGGTGCAACGGGAACTGCGAACGCATGGCCAGGCTGCGGTACACCGCGATCAGCTCCTGCACGCCGCTGACCTTGGCGCTGAGGATGATCCGCTCCGGCGGCAGGCCCAGCTCCACCGCGCGCTGCGCGGAGTCGAGCGCGGAGCGGATCAGCGCCTCGCGCAGCACCTCGGCGGCGTCCTTCGGCTCGGGCAGCCGGTGGTTCTCGTCCATCAACTGCGCCGCGAGCGCCTGGTCGAGCGAACCCCAGTTGGCGCCGATCCGCACCGGCTTGCCGTAGCGGATCGCGAACTCGATCAGCTGCGCGAACTGCAGATCCTTCTTCTTGCCGAAACCGACGTTGCCGGGATTGATGCGGTACTTGGCCAGCGCCTCGGCGCAGGCCGGCTCCTTCGCCAGCAACTGGTGCCCGTTGTAGTGGAAGTCGCCGATGATCGGCACCTCCACGCCCATCATCGCCAGCCGCTCGACGATCCGCGGCACCGCGGCCGCCGCCTCCGGCGTGTTCACCGTCACCCGCACCAGCTCCGACCCCGCCCGCCACAGCTCCGCGACCTGCTTCGCGGTCGCGGCGACGTCGGCGGTGTCGGTGTTGGTCATGGACTGCACCACGACCGGCGCGTCCCCGCCCACCGCCACCCCGCCCACCCGCACCTGGCGCGTGGGCCGGCGCGGCGCGGGCCCGTAGGCCCAGTCGGACAGGGGTGCGGCGGCGACCGCGTGGCGATGCGGAGCGGAGGAGGCAGTCATGCCCGCAATTGTACGGCCGCCCCCTCTCTCCCACCTTGCCGCACGGGGCTGCCCAGCCAAGCCACATGGCCCTGAGGATGGGGTCTCCCTGGCCGGGACTGTCGGCGGCGGGGATGCCGCCGACAAGCCCACAGGGATGTGTTCACGGCGTGTCCCGGCCAGGGAGACCCCGTCCTCAGGGCCCACAGGAGGATCCACGCTTCGCCCCCCACCCTCGGGACCTACGACGCAGCCCGCAACCCGTTGTCGAGACTTTCCCTGCACCGCCCGGAGCGTTACGGTGTCCCGCCGTCCCGCCACCGCCATGCCCGCCGACCGCCCCCGCGAGATCCTCACCCCCAGCCAGCTCAACACCCTGGCACGCGACCTCCTGGAAGGCGCGTTCCCCCTCGTGCTGGTGGAAGGCGAACTCGGCAACGTCGCCCGTCCCGGCTCCGGCCACCTCTACTTCACCCTCAAGGACGAACGCGCGCAGATCCGCTGCGCCATGTTCAAGCCCAAGAGCCAGTGGCTGAACTTCGTCCCCCGCGAAGGCCTGCGCGTCCTCGCCCGCGGCCGCGTCACCCTCTACGAAGCCCGCGGCGACTACCAGCTCGTGGTGGACGCCCTCGAGGAAGCCGGCGAAGGCGCCCTGCGCCGCGCCTTCGAACAGCTCAAGGCCAGACTCGCCGCCGAGGGCCTGTTCGACACCGCGCGCAAACGCCCCCTGCCGCCGTGGATCCGCCGCCTCGGCGTGCTCACCTCGCCCACCGGCGCCGCCGTGCGCGACGTGCTCAGCGTGCTCGCCCGCCGCTTCCCCCTGCTCGAAGTGGACGTGCTGCCCGTGCCCGTGCAGGGCGACGCCGCGGCCCCGCAGATCGTGGCGATGCTGCAGCGCGCCGCGCGCTCGGGCCGCTACGACGCCCTGCTGCTGGCGCGCGGCGGCGGCTCGCTGGAGGACCTGTGGGCCTTCAACGACGAGGCGCTGGCGCGCGCGATCGCGGCCTGCCCGGTGCCGGTGGTGTCCGCGGTGGGCCACGAAACCGACTTCACCCTCGCCGACTTCGCCGCCGACCTGCGCGCGCCCACGCCCTCGGTCGCCGCCGAACTGCTGGCCCCCGACCGCACCGACCTCGCCCAGCGCCTGCACGGCCTGCAGCGCCGCCTCTCGGCACTGTGGACGCACCGCCTGCACCAGGCCGCGCAGCGCGCCGACCGCGCCTTCCTGCGCCTGCACGCGCTGCGCCCGCAGGCCCGGCTCGACCTGCTCGCCCGCCGCGGCGTCGAGGCGCAGCGCCGCCTGCATGCGGCGATGCAGCGCCTGCTCGAACGCCACCGCGCGCGCCTGCGCCACGCCGACGCGGTGCTGCGCGCGGCGCATCCGCAGCGGCGCCTGGAGCGTCTGCGCGAACGGCTGGCCACGCTCGCCCCGCGCCCGCAGGCCGCGATCGCGCGCCGCCTGCAGCACGAGGCCTTGCGCCTGCGCGGCCTGGCGCGTTCGCTGGAAGCGGTGAGCCCGCTGGCGACCGTGGCCCGCGGCTACGCGATCCTGCTGCGCGAGGACGGCCACGTGCTGCGCCGCGCCGCCGACGCCGTGATCGGCGAACGCCTCTCGGCCCGGCTGAGCGATGGCACACTCGGGGTTCGGGTCGAATCAAAACCATGAGTTGGCCACGGATGAAATCCGTGGCAATAAACGCTTTCCGGAGCCCACATGCTGCGCAAGTCGTATCCGTACTATCTGGCGGGCAAGCCGGTCGCGGCCAACGCCGATCTGGAAGTGTTGGACAAGTACACCGGCGAATGCGCCACGCGCGTGGCCTTCGCCGACGCCGCCACGGTGCGCCGCGCCATCGCCGCCGCCCACGACGCGCGCCCGGCGATGGCCGCGTTCCCGCCCGACGCCCGCCGCGACGTGCTCGAACGCTGCGTGGCCGCGTTCCGGGAACGCAGCGAGGAGCTGGCGCAGGCGCTGTGCATCGAGGCCGGCAAGCCGATCCGCGACGCGCGCGGCGAGGTGGCGCGGCTGGTGGACACCTTCCGCATCGCCGCCGGCGAGGCCACCCGCATCGGCGGCGAGGTGCTGAACCTGGAGATCGCGCCGCGCGCGCGCGGCTACCGCGGCATGACCCGGCGCGTGCCGATCGGCGCCTGCGCCTTCATCACCCCGTTCAACTTCCCGCTCAACCTGGTCGCGCACAAGGTCGCGCCCGCGATCGCCGCCGGCTGCCCGTTCGTGCTCAAGCCGGCGCCGCGCACCCCGGTCGGCGCGCTGATCATCGGCGAGGTGCTGGCCCAGGCCGGCCTGCCCGAGGGCGCGTTCTCGATCCTGCCCTGCTCGAACGAGGACGCCGGCCTGCTGGTCGAGGACGAGCGCATCGCCCTGCTCAGTTTCACCGGCAGCCCGCTCGGCTGGGAGCTGAAGGCGCGCGCCGGGCGCAAGAAGGTCACCCTCGAGCTGGGCGGCAACGCCGCCTGCGTGGTGGACGCCGACCCGGGCGCGCCGCTGGCGCACGTGATCGAACGCCTGGTGTTCGGCGCCTACTACCAGTCCGGGCAAAGCTGCATCAGCGTGCAGCGCATCTACGCCCACGCCGCCGTGTACGACGCGTTGCGCGACGGCCTGGCCGCCGCGGTCGCGGCGCTGCGCATGGGCGATCCGCGCGACGAACGGGTGTTCATCGGGCCGATGATCGACGAGGCCGCGGCACAGCGGGTCGAAGCCTGGATCGCGGACGCGCTCGCGCGCGGCGCGCGGCGCCTGGCCGGCGGCCCGCGCCAGCGGCAGATGCTGCCGGCGGCGCTGCTCGAGGACGTGCCGCACGACTGCGACCTGTACCGCCAGGAGGCGTTCGGCCCGGTCGCGTGCCTGGAGCGGTTCGAGGACTTCGACGAGGCGCTGGCACGCGTGAACGACAGCGATTTCGGCCTGCAGGCCGGCGTGTTCACCGGCTCGCTCGCGCACGCCTTCCGCGCCTGGGACCGGCTCGAGGTCGGCGGCGTGATCGTCGGCGACGTGCCCAGCTTCCGCGTGGACAACATGCCCTACGGCGGAGTCAAGCGTTCCGGCCTCGGCCGCGAAGGGGTGCGGTATGCGATCGAGGACATGACCGAACCGCGCCTGCTGGTGCTGGCCGGCGCGGGCTGAGGCTCACGCCCCGCGCGAGAGCGCTTCCGGCCGCGCGAACAGGTAGCCCTGGCCGTGGACGCAGCCGAGCTCGAGCAGGGTGCGGCGCTGCGGCTCGGTCTCGATGCCCTCGGCAATGGTCTCGATGCCGAGCGTGCTGGCCAGGGCCAGGATCGCGCGGATCACCGCCACGCTCTCGCCGCGGCTCTCGTTGCCCAGCCCGGCGACGAAGGTGCGGTCGATCTTCAGGCACTCGATCGGGAAATGGTGCAGGTACGACAGCGCCGAGAACCCGGTGCCGAAGTCGTCCAGCAGCGCCAGCACGCCGTGGTCGCGCAGCAGGCGCAGGGTGCGCTGCGCGCGCGCGGCGTCGTCGAGCAGCGCCACCTCGGTGATCTCGATGCGCAGCCGGGCCGGATCCACGCGCGCGGCGTCGAGCAGGCCGAGCAGGCGGTCGGCGAAGTCCGGCGAGCGGAAATGGCGCGGCGAGACGTTGACCGAGACGTAGCCGCTCGGGTGCCGGCCCAGTTCGGCGATCACCCGCGCGTACAGCAGCCAGTCCACCTGCTCGATCAGGCCGCTGTCCTCGCCCACGCCGATGAACGACTCCGGCGCCAGCAGTCCGCCGCGCTCGTGGCGCCAGCGCAGCAGCGCCTCGTGCCCGACCACCGCGCCGTCGGCCAGACGCACGATCGGCTGGTAGTGCGGCTCGAAGGCATCGTTGTTGATCGCGCGGCGCAGGTCGGCCTCGAGGTCCAGGATCCGCGTGGCCTCGTCGCGCATGGCCTCGTCGAACACCGCGCTGCGGTCGCGGCCGGCGGCCTTGGCCCGGTACATCGCCGCGTCGGCGTCGCGCAGCAGTTCCTCGCCGCTGGTGTAGCGCGGCGCCCACACCGCGATGCCGATGCTCGCGGTCGGGAACAGCTCGCGCCCGGCCACCCACATCGGCGCGCCGAGCGCGGCCAGGATGCGGTTGGCCAGTTCCTGCGCCATCGACAGGCCGTCTATGGACTCGACCAGCACCGCGAACTCGTCGCCGCCGAGGCGCGCGACCATGTCGTCGGCGCGCACCGCGGCCACGATCCGGCGCCCGGCCTCGACCAGCAGCTCGTCGCCGACCGCGTGGCCGACGCTGTCGTTGACCAGCTTGAAGCGGTCCAGGTCCAGGAACAGCACCGCGAAGGTCCGGTCCCCTCCCTGCCTGGCGCGCGCGATGGCGAGGGACAGGCGCTCGAGCAGCTGCAGCCGGTTCGGCAGCCCGGTCAGCGTGTCGTGCTGGGCCTGGTGGGTGAGCCGGCGCTCGGCGCGCAGCCGTTCGCCGATCTGTGCCACCAGCTCGGCGTTGGTGGCGGCCAGCTCGCGGGTGCGTTCCTCCACCCGCCGCTCCAGCTCGGCGTGCGCCTGCACCAGCCGATCCTGCGCCTGCTTGCGCGCCAGGCCGCTGCCGATGTGGAAGCCGACGAAGGTCAACAGTTCCTGGTCGCGGGCGCTGAACACGACCGCCGGCGAATAGCTCTGCACCGCGATCACGCCGACGACCGTCTCGTCCCGCAGAAGCGGCACGCCGAGCCAGCAATGGGCAAGCGAGCCGTGGCTGCGCACCTTGCCCTGCGCCTCCAGCTCGGCGATCCGGGCGCGGTCGGCCAGCAGCGGCCTGCCGGTGCGGATCACGTACTCGGTCAGGCCCATGCTGAACCTGCGCGCCGGGCGTTCCAGGTCGCGCTCGTCCACCGAGTACGGGAACTCCAGCATCGAGCCGTCGGCCGAGGCCAGCGCGATGTAGAAGTTGCGCGCGTACAGCAGCTCGCCGACGACCTTGTGCACCTCGGCGTAGAACCGCTCCAGGGTCTCGCTGGTGATGGACAGTTCGGCGATGCGGAACAACGCCCGCTGCAGCCGCTCGGCGCGCTGGCGCTCCACGATCTCGGCCTGCAGTTCGCGGTTGGCCTCCTGCAGCTCGCGGGTGCGCTCGGCCACGCGCCGTTCCAGCTCGGCGCGGGCCTGGCGGCGGTCGAGCGCGGTCAGGATGTGCTGGGCCACGAACGCGAGCAGCGCGCGCTCCTCGTCGCCGTAGCTGTCGGGCCGGTCGTAGCTCTGCACCACGATCGCGCCGACCACCCGGTCCTCGCGCCGCATCGGCACGCCCAGCCAGTCCAGGCTGTCGGGGCCATGGCTCGGATCGCGCGGGATGCCGAACCGCCGCCGCAACGCTTCCGACGGCCCGCGCAGCGGCTCGCCATGCCGCAGCAGCGCCACCGTCAGGCTGTTGGGCAGATCGGCGACCGACAGCTCGCGCTCGGGGTCGGCGACGTACGGGTCGCTCTGGTCGGCGAAGTACAGGAACCGCACGCACTCGCGCGCTTCGTCGTAGGTGACGATGAAGAAGTTCTCGGCATACATCAGGCCGGCGACCACGCCGTGGATGCGGCGCAGCATCTCCTGCATCTCGAGCGTGGAGCCGGCCAGGTCGGCGATCTTGTACAGGGCCTGCTGCAGCCGTTCGGATTTCTGCAGCGAGGCGATCCGCGCCTGCGCCTGCTGCGCCTGCAGCGAGGCCAGGATGGTGCGGCGCGCCAGCGTCTTCCAGCTCTCGGCCCAGGCCGGCGCCAGCGGCAGCGGACACTCGACCACCAGCGCGACCTCGGTGCCGTCGTCGCTGCGGAAGCGGTCCAGCAACAACCCGCCCGCGTCCGTCTCCACGCCGTCGAAGGCGGACACCGCGGCGGCCAGCAGGCTCGGACGCGCATCGGGCACGACCGAAGCGCCTTCGCCGAGCAACGGATCCTGCCAGCGCACCGCAACCTGGGCGCCGGGCGGCAGCGAATCGCGCAGGGAAACGGCCAGCCCCGCGGCGGCCTCGACCGTCGGCGGCGGCGGCGCGAGCCGATCCTGGCTGGACACGCTGGAACCCCCTTTCATCGGCAGCAGCATAAAGCGCGAAGGGCGGTCATGGGCAATCCCCCGCCGACCCCGCTGGTCGGGCCGGGACGTTCTCCCCTGCATGAACGCGTCCCGCCCCTGCCCCGCGCTCGCCGGCTTCCCGTGCTTCGCGCCGTCCCGTACCCTGCGCGCGATGAACGACACCGCCGACGCGGGCGACGAGACGCTGATGCTGGCCTGGGCGGCCGGCGACGCCGTCGCCTTCGAGCGGCTGTACGCCCGCCACCGTGCGCGCCTGTACCGGTTCCTGCTCCGCCAGTTGCGCGACCCGTCGCTCGCCGACGAACTGTTCCAGGACATCTGGCAGCGGGTGATCGCGGCGCGGCGGGACTGGCGTCCCGAAGCACGTTTCAGCACCTGGCTGTACCGGATCGCGCACAACCGGCTCGCCGACCACTGGCGCGCGCAGCGGCACCGCCCGCCGGCGCCGGAAGACGCCGACGAGCGGGCCGCGCGCATCACCGACCCCGACACGCCGGAGCATGCGCTGTCGGAGTTCGAGCAACGCCGCCGGCTGCAGCTCGCGCTCGATGCGCTGCCGCCGGAACAGCGCGAGGTGCTGCTGCTGCGGCTGGAACAGGACCTGAGCCTGGAGGAGATCGGCGCGATCACCGGCGTCGGGCGCGAGACGGTGAAATCGCGCCTGCGCTACGCGATGGACAAGCTGCGCGCGAGGCTGCCCGAATGAGCACCGAACCGCTGACGCCGGAAGAACGCGCGCTCGCCGAACGGCTGGCGCGGCTGGGTCCGCACGGCGAGCCCTCGCCGGCGCTGGACGCGCGCGTGCTGGCCGCGGCCCGCGCCGAACTCGAGGCCGCCGCACCGCCCGCGCGGCGGCGCCGGCGCTGGCCGTACGTGGTCGGCATCGCCGCCTCGTGCGCGCTCGCGGTCGGCGTGGCCTGGCGCCTGCGGCCGTTGCCGGAACCGCCGGCGATGGCGCGCAAGGAGGCGGCCGCGACGGTCGCCGAGATGGCCCCGGTCGAAGCCGCGCCCCCCGCCGCAGCCATGCAGGCCAAGCCGGTCGCACCGCCGCAGCCCGTGCCGCCTCCTGCCCAGGCCCCGGCACCGGCCGTGGATGCGGCGGCCGCCACCGCACGCGAAGCCGATGCCGCCGCGCCCGCCGCCGCGGCCAAGGCCGCGAGCGAAGTCGCCCCCGAAAACGCCGAGGCCGCCCCGGCCTTCGTCGCCGAACCGCCGGCGACGCTCGCAGCCCCTGCGCCGGCTCCGCCCCCGCCCGCGGCGGCCACGCGCACGGACCGGAACGGCGCCTCCACGGGTCAGCCGGTCCGGCAGGAGGCCGGTGCCGCGGCGCAGGCCCGCGAATCCCGGCTGGCCGCCCCGCTGCCGGAAGAAGACGTCGAGGACATCCCGCCCGCCACCGCCGACAACCCCGAGGTGCGCGATGCCTGGCTGCAGCGCATCCGCGAGCTGATGGCCGCGGGTGAACTCGATCTCGCCCGCGAAAGCCTGGCCCGCTTCCGCGAGCGGCATCCGCAGCATCCGATCCCCGACGACCTGCGGCCGTTGCTGCAGCAGTGACCGGCGGGCCCGGCGCGCGCATCTGCGACAATTCGCCGATGCCCACGCCCGACCCGTCCGCCAAGGCCCCGCTCGGTTCGCTGCGCGCGCTGTGGCCGTTCGTGCGCGCCCATCGCGGCCTGCTGGTCGCCTGGCTGCTGGCGCTGGCCTGTTCGTCCACCGCCACCCTGAGCCTGCCGGTCGCGTTCCGGACCATGATCGACCACGGCTTCGCCGGCGGCGGCGGAGCAGCCATCGACCGCGCGTTCCTGTTCCTGTTCGCGGTCGCGGTGGTGCTCGCGCTCGCCACCGCGGCGCGCTTCTACTTCGTGTCCCTGCTCGGCGAGCGGGTGGTGGCCGACCTGCGCCGGACCCTGTACGGCCACCTGCTCGCGCTCGATGCGGGGTTCTACGACCGCACCCGCAGCGGCGAGCTGGTCTCGCGCCTGACCGCCGACGCCGAACTGCTGCGCAGCGTGGTCGGTTCGAGCATGTCGGTGGCGCTGCGCAGCGCGGTGACCCTGCTCGGCTCGCTGGCGATGCTGTTCGTGACCAGCCCGCGGCTGGCGGCCTTCGCCCTGTTCGGGATCCCGCTGGCGGTGGCGCCGATCGTGCTCGGCGGGCGCCGGCTGCGGAAGATCGCGCGCGCCAGCCAGGACCGCATCGCCGACGCCAACGCGCTCGCCGGCGAAACCCTGGGCGCGATCCGCACCGTGCAGGCGCACGCCCGCGAGCCGTACGAACAGGCGCGCTTCGCCGAGGCGGTGAAGGTCGCGGTGGCCGCGGCGCGGCGCCGGATCCAGGCCCAGGCCTGGGTCACCGCGGTCGCGATCGTGCTGGTGTTCGGCGCCATCACCCTGGTGCTGTGGTCGGGCGCACACGACGTGGTCGCCGGGCGCATGAGCGCGGGCACGCTCGGCCAGTTCGTGCTGTACGCGCTGATCGGCGGCGGCTCGGTCGGCGCGCTGGCCGAGGTCTGGAACGAATTGCAGCGCGCCGCCGGCGGCATGGGCCGGATCAGCGAACTGCTGGCCGAGCGCGCGCAGGTGGCCGCGCCTGCACGGCCGGTGCCGCTGCCGCGCCCGCTGCGCGGCGGGATCGTGTTCGAGGACGTGCGTTTCCACTACCCCATGCGCCCCGACGCGCCGGCGCTGGAAGGCTTCTCGCTGCGCGTGCGCCCGGGCGAGACGGTGGCCCTGGTCGGCCCCTCCGGCGCCGGCAAGAGCACCGTGTTCGCGCTGCTGCTGCGCTTCCACGACCCGCAGTCGGGCCGGATCACGCTCGACGGCGTGGACATCCGCGCGCTCGACCCGGCCGAACTGCGCGGCGCGATCGCGCTGGTGCCGCAGCAACCCACGATCTTCGCCGCCAGCGCCGCCGACAACATCCGCTACGGCCGGCTCGAGGCCAGCGACGCGGAGCTGGTCCGCGCCGCGCAGGCGGCCGAGGCGCACGAATTCATCGCCGCCCTGCCCGAGGGCTACGCCAGCGAGCTGGGCGAACGCGGCGCGCGCCTGTCCGGCGGCCAGCAGCAGCGGATCGCGATCGCGCGCGCGCTGCTCAAGGACGCGCCGGTGCTGCTGCTGGACGAGGCCACCTCCGCGCTCGACGCGCAGAGCGAACGCGCGGTGCAGCACGCGCTGGAGAACCTGATGCGCGGCCGCACCACGCTGGTGATCGCCCACCGCCTGGCCACCGTGCTCAAGGCCGACCGGATCGTGGTCATGGACCGCGGCCGCATCGTCGCCGAGGGCACCCACGCCGAACTGCTGGCCCAGGGCGGCCTGTACGCCGACCTGGCCAGGCTGCAGTTCCTCGACTGACCCCTGCGCCGCCGGCGCGGGATCACCCGATGATCCCCTCCCCCGCTTGCGGGGCAGGGTCAGGGTGGGGGCAGCACGCGCCCGATCAACGCATCGAACGGCGCATCCACCGGCAAGGTGCCGAAACCCAGGCCATGCCCGCCGCCCAGGCGGCTGCGGCAGAAGGCCTCCGCGGCGGGACTTCGCGCGCGCAGCAGCAGCGCGGCCTGCAGGACCAGGGCGAGGCGTTCGGCGAGCAGGCGCGCGCCGGCTTCGTCATCGGCCTGATCCGGCGCGAGCGCGGCGTCCAGGCGCGCGATCGCGGCATCGAGGGCCGGATCGAGCCCCCGCGCGGCCTGCCATTCGGCGCGCAGGGCCTCGGCGCTGGCCGGTTCGCGCCGCAGCGCGCGCAGCACGTCCAGGCACTGGATGTTGCCGCTGCCTTCCCAGATCGAGTTCAGCGGCGCCTGCCGGTACAGGCGCGCGAGCATGGATTCCTCGACGTAGCCCGCGCCGCCCAGGCATTCCTGCGCCTCGTGCGCGAACGCCGGCGTGCGCTTGCACACCCAGTACTTGCCGAGCGCGGTGGCGATGCGGGCGAAGGCGGCCTCGCGCGGGTCGCGCGGGGCGGCGTCCACCGCACGCGCCAGGCGCATGCCCAGCACCAGCGCCGCCTCGGCCTCGAGCACGAGGTCGGCGAGCACGTTGCGCATCAGCGCCTGCTCGACCAGGCGGCGGCCGAAGGCGCGCCGGTGCCGGCAGTGGTGGACCGCCTGCGCCAGGGCCATGCGCATCAGGCCGGCCGAGCCGAGCACGCAGTCCAGGCGGGTGAGCATCACCATCTCCAGGATGGTGGCGATGCCGCGCCCCGCCTCGCCCACGCGCCGCGCCCAGGCGCCGCAGAACTCGACCTCGGCGGAGGCGTTGGACCAGTCGCCGAGCTTGTCCTTCAAGCGCATCAGGCGCAGCGCGTTGCGTCGTCCGTCCGGACGCCAGCGCGGCAGCAGGAAGCAGGTCGGCCCCTCCGGCGCCTGTGCCAGCACCAGGAACGCATCGGACATCGGCGCGGACAGGAACCACTTGTGCCCGGTCAGCGCGTACTCGCCCGCAGCCGACAGCGGCGCGGCCACGGTGGTGTTGCCGCGCACGTCGCTGCCGCCCTGCTTCTCGGTCATGCCCATGCCGAGGGTGACGCCGCGCTTGTCCGTGGCCGGCAGGTCGCCGCCGTCGTAATGCGGCGCCGCGGCCTTCTCCGCCCATTCCGCCAGCGCCGGTTCGCGCCGCAGCACCGGCACCGCGGCGTGGGTCATGGTCAGCGGGCAACTGGTGCCCGGTTCGGCCTGGTAGTGCAGGTAGGCCAGCGCCGCGCGCGCCACGTGCGCGCCGGGCCGGCCGTCGCGCCAGGACAGGCCGGCCACGCCGTGCTCGATCGCCGCCTGCATGACCGCGTGGTAGTACGGATGGAACTCGACCGCATCCATGCGCTGGCCGAAGCGGTCATGGGTGCGCAGGCGCGGCCGGTCGCGGTGCGCGTCCCAGCTCCAGCGGTACAGCGCATCGCCCGCCAGCCGCGCGTACCCGGCCACCTGCGCCTCCCACGCCGCGCCGCCCTCGCGCGCCAGCGCCTCGCGCAGCACCACGTCGTCAGCCCACAGATCGCGCGGGGCGAACTCGGGCGGCTGGTTCTCGACCGCGTGGGTGTCGAATCCGGAGCTGGACATGGCGTACGCTCCCGCAAGGCCCGCGCCGACTGTACGACGAAAAAAGCCCCGCCGAAGCGGGGCTTGGGAATCCTGGATTCCGAAATCGGGAAACGGGTTCGAGCGACGGTTCAGGCGGCCGGCGTCACGCCTGCGGCCTGGGCGCCCTTGGGGCCCTGCACCACCTCGTAGCTGACGCGCTGGCCTTCCTGCAGGCTGCGGAACCCCTTGGCGTTGATCGCCGAGTAATGCACGAACACGTCCGCGCTGCCGTCCTCGGGGGCGATAAAGCCATATCCCTTGGCGTCGTTGAACCACTTCACTGTGCCGTACTGCATAGCCTGTGTGACCTCATCTGGATGCGGTGTGCGTGCACCGGCGCGTGGGCCGCCTCGGCGCACGGGCCGAGTATGCAAAGGGCCGCCGGCGCTGACAATCACTCCGCCGGCAGGGCCAGCAGCGCCTGGAGCAGGGCCGGCAGGCGGGCGCTGGCGGCCTCGACCGTGGCCAGCACCGCTTCCAGGGTGATCTTCTCGTCCGGATCGGGGCCGGCGCCGGCGGCCCAGTTGGCGACGATGGCCAGGCAGGCGTAGTCCAGTCCCAGTTCGCGCGCCAGGGCCGCCTCCGGCATGCCGGTCATGCCCACCAGGTCGCACCCGTCGCGGCGCAGGCGCGCGATCTCGGCCTTGGTTTCCAGCCGCGGCCCCTGGGTGGCGCCGTAGCAGCCGCCGTCCACCACCTCGATCCCGGCATGCTGCGCCGCGGCAAGGATGCTGCGCCGCAGCGACGGCGTGTACGGGTCGCCGAAGTCCACGTGCAGCACCTCGCTGCCCGGTTCCTCGCAGATGGTCGAGATCCGCCCCCAGGTGTAATCAATCAGCTGGTCCGGGCAGCCGAGCGCGCCCGGCGCGTAGCGCGGGGTGATCCCGCCGACGGTGTTGAGCGCCAGCACGCGCGAGGCGCCCGCCAGCTGCAGCGCGGCGAGGTTGGCGCGGTAGTTGATGCGGTGCGGCGGCACGCCGTGGCCCTCGCCGTGGCGGGCGAGGAAGGCGACGCGGTGCCCGGCCAGGGTACCGATGCGCACCGGCCCCGAAGGCAGGCCGAAGCGCGTTTCGGGGAAGAAGCTCTCCACATCCTCGAGCGCGGCCAGCCGGTACACGCCCGTGCCGCCGACGATCGCCAGCGCAAGGTCGCTCATGCGCGGCTCATTCCTTCAGTGCGTAGATCTGCGGCAGGTTGCGGCCCTGCTCGTGGTAGTCCATGCCGAAGCCGAACACGTAGCGGTCGGGGACTTCCAGGCCCACGTAGTCCGCATGCAGCCCCGGCACGCAGCGCTCGTGGCGCTTGACCACGAGCGTGGCGATGCGCACCTCGGCCGCACCCTCGCTGCGGCACCAGTCGCGCACCGCGGCCAGGGTGTGGCCCTCGTCGAGGATGTCGTCGGTGATCAGCACGCGGCGGCCGCGCAGCGGGGTGGCGGGCCGGTGCTTCCACAGCAGCGCGCCGCCGGAGGTGTCGCCGCGGTAGCGGGTCGCGTGCAGGTAGTCGAACTCGAGGTCGAGCCCGCGCGCGCCGAGTTCCAGCGCGAGCTGGCCGGCGAACAGCATGCCGCCATGCATGATGGTCAGGTACACCGGCCGGCTGCCGGCGTAGTCGTTGCGGATCGTGTCGGCCATGCGCGCGATCGCCTGCATGATCGCGGTGCGGTCGTGGACCAGCTCGGCGTGGGCGAGCGCGCGGGCGAGGTCGCTCATGCCAGTCCTCCCTCGAGCCGGCCGCGCGCCGCGCCGTGGCGCGCGTCCGCGATCAGCCGCTCCCAATCGATCGCACTGCGGCCGATCAGGCCGGAGAGGACATCGGGCTGCAGCGCGCGCCCCGCCATCGCCGCCAGCGATTCCTCGACCAGCTGCGGATGGCACACCAGCACCACGTCGCAGCCGGCGTCCAGGTGCGCGTGGATGCGCGCGGCGACCCCGCCGGCGGAAAACGCCGCGGCCATGCCGATGTCGTCGGAGAACACCACGCCGCGGAAGCCGAGCTCGCCGCGCAGGATCCCGCCGATCCAGCGCCGCGAATAGCCGGCGGGTTCGGGCGCGACCTGCGGGTAGACCACGTGCGCCATCATCACCGCGTCCGCGCCGGCCTCGATGCCGGCGGCGAAGGGCACCAGGTCCTGGGCGCGGATCGCCTCCAGCGGCCGGTCGTCCACCGCGTCCTCGTGGTGGGTGTCCTCCGGCACCGAACCGTGGCCGGGGAAGTGCTTGAGCGTGGCCGCCATGCCGGCGGCGTGCATGCCGCGCACGTAGGCGCGGGCGAAGTCGGCGACGATGCGCGGATCGTCGGAGAAGGCGCGGTCGCCGATCGCGCGGTTGCCGCGGCCCAGGTCCACCACCGGCGCGAAGCTCAGGTCCACGCCGGTGGCGCGGACCTCGCTCGCCATCAGCCAGGCGTGCTCCTCGGCCAGGCGCAGCGCGGCCTCGCGGTCGCGCGCGTACAGGCGGCCGAAGCCCTCCAGCGGCGGCAGCGCGCTGTAGCCCTCGCGGAAGCGCTGCACGCGCCCGCCTTCCTGGTCCACGCAGAGCAGTTGCGGACGGCCCGCGGCCTCGCGGATCGCCTGCGCCAGTTCCGCCACCTGCATCTTCGAGGCGAAGTTGCGGGAGAACAGGATCACGCCGCCGCAGGCCGGATGCCGCAGCCAGTCGCGCTCCTGCGCGGTGAGTTCGGTGCCGGCGACGCCGATCACGAGCATGGGACATTCACTCCGTCAGGTCCGAGGCGGCGCGCTCGGCCCCGCTCCATTGCGAGTACGGGCGCGAGGCCAGGGCCAGATTGTAGTAGCGCGGGACCTCGGTCACCTCGCGCCCGAGCCAGGCCGGGCGGGCGAACGGCGCGTCGGCCCGTTCCAGCTCGATTTCGGCCACCACCAGCCCGGCGTTGTCGTCGAGGAACTCGTCCACCTCCCACAGCCGGCCGGCATGGCGCACCTGGTGCCGCCGCTTGCGCACCACGCCGCCCACGCACAGCGCCAGCAGCGCGCGCGCATCCTCGACCGGGATCGGGTAGTCGAACTCCTGCCGGGTATGCCCCAGCTCGCGCGACTTGATGTTGAGGAAGGCCGCGCCGCCGGCGATGCGCACCCGGACCGAGGCGCGCATGGCGCCGCTGTCCACCGCGGCCAGGTCGTTGAGGTAGCCCTGCGCCATCTCCTCGACCTCGTGCGCGGCCTCGCGCCAGCCTTCGGCAGCGACCAGGAACTTGCGTTCGATCTCGATGGGCATGGCGGCAAGGCTCCTCGTGTCCGGATGTCCACGCGCGCTCGGGCGCGTCGCGAGGCGGTCGCGGCCGGGCTCAGCCGCGGCCGGGCTCGAACAAGGCGATGGACTCCACGTGCGCGGTGTGCGGGAACATGTCCATCACCCCCGCCGCGCGCAATGTCCAGCCGCGCTCGTGGACCAGGAACCCGGCGTCGCGCGCCAGCGATCCCGGATGGCAACTCACGTACACGATCCGCTTCAGCCCCTTCAGCGACAGCTGCCGGAGCACCCCGTCGGCGCCGGAGCGCGGCGGATCGAGCAGCAGGCGGTCGAAGCCGCCGCGCATCCACGGATGGCCGCCGAGGTCCTGGGCCAGGTCCGCGGCATGGAACTCGACGTTGCCGAGCGCGTTGTGCGCGGCGTTCTCGCGCGCGCGCCGCACCAGGCCGGCGTCGCCCTCCACGCCCACCACCTCGCGCGCCAGCCGCGCCAGCGGCAGGGTGAAGTTGCCCAGGCCGCAGAACAGGTCGAGCACGCGCTCGTCGGCCTGCGGTTCGAGCAGCGCCAGCGCGCGCGCGATCATCTTCTCGTTCAGGCCGCGGTTGACCTGGATGAAGTCCAGCGGGCGGAAGTGCAGCACCACGTTCCACTCCGGCAGGGTGAAGGCGAGCTGCGGATCCTGTGGCCACAACGGGTGCACCGAATCCACCCCGCCCGGCTGCAGGAACACGGCGAAGTCGTGCTCGCGGGCGAAGGCGACCAGCGCCGCGCGGTCGGCTTCGTCCAGCGGCGCCAGGTGCCGGAACACCAGCGCCACGGTGTCGTCGCCGGCGATGAATTCCACCTGCGGGATCTCGCGCCGCGCCTTCAGCCCGTCGATCAGCGCCGCCAGCGCGGCGATCCTCGTGCCGATCCGCGGGATCACGGTGTGGCATTCGGACAGGTCGGCGACGAAACGCGGATCCTGCTCGCGGAAGCCGACCACGGTCCGGTCCTTCTTCTCCACCCGCCGCACCGAGAAGCGGCCCTTGCGGCGGTAGCCCCAGGCGGCGTCGGTGAGCGGCGGCAGCACCTCGCCCGGGACGACCTTGCCGATGCGCTCCAGGTTCTCCAGCAGCACGCGCTGCTTGGCGTGGATCTGCCGGTCCTCCGCCAGATGCTGCAGCGCGCAGCCGCCGCAGGTGCCGAAATGCGGGCAGCGCGGCGGCACGCGGTCGGGCGAGGCCTGCAGCACCTCGACCGTGGCGGCCTCGTCGAAGCTGCGCGAACGCGCGGTCTGCCGCGCCAGCACGCGTTCGCCCGGCAGCGCGCCGGCGACGAACACGGTCTTGCCGGCGTGGGCATGGCCCGCGGGCCAGCGCGCCACGCCGCGGCCGTCGTGGGACAGGTCGAGGATGTCGAGGGGGATCGGGGTCGGGTCGGAACGGGCCACGGTGCGGACCGGCGGCGGGGAGCCGGCTATTGTCGCAAATGCCCGCAAGACGCGACGGCCCGCGGATGCGGGCCGTCGTTGCCGCGCGGCGGCCGGCGCATGGCCGGCCGCACGCTCACTTCTGCTTCCACGCGCCCGAGGCGTCCTGGTACCACCAGCCCGGGCGCGCGCTCTCGATCCACTGCCGCGCGAACACCTCGCGGATCCGGCCTTCCCACTCCGGATGCCCGTTGGCGACCGCGATCTCGGCGTACACCGCCTTGCGGTCGCGGTTGTCGTCGGCCACCGCCTGCTGCATCGCCACCCGCTCCTTGAGCGGCAGCAGGCTGGCGTCGCGGACCACGACCAGGCCGTCGTTGCCGAAGCCGAGCGCGCCGCTGTCGAAGCCCGCGCGCAGGGTCGCGTCGAAGCGCGCCGCCATGCGCGCCTGGATCGCCTGGATGGTCGGGGTCTTGAGCGTGATGTCGGGCGTCTGCGCATGCGCGGCGCCGATGCCGAGCAGGCTCCACGGATCCAGCCGCGGCAGCAGCGCAGCCATGCCGCCGGCGCCACCGCCGCCTTCGTCCTGTTTCGGATCGGGCTGCGGCGCCGGCGCGGCGTCCTCCCCGATCACCTTCTCGACGAACTCGCGCGCCGCCTCGCGGGCCTCGGCCGCGGGGAAATACACGTTGATGGTGACGCAGGCGGTCAGCGCCAGCGTCGCGATCGGCAGTCCCAACCAGCGTTTCATCCTGCTTCTCCTGTGCGGGTGATCATTCGAATTCGGCACGGACCTCGCCGCGGGCCACCGCCGCCAGCCGCTCCACCAGTGTCGGCCAGTCCACGCGCCGGTTGTGTCCGATCACGGTCAGGCGCGGCAGGCCGGCACCGGCGACGATAGTAAAGCCGCCGGAGTCTGAACCCTCCGCATCGGGCAGGCCGTCCATCACGCAGACCTCGTTCGCCAGCCGGCACGAGATGCCGATCGCACGGTAACCGAAATCGTCGAACAGGCCGATCAACCGCGACTGCAGCCCGGTGAGCAGGCTGCCGTCGCCGACGCTGGAGATGTTCTGCACCGCACGCTGGCTGATGCGCTGGCGCACGCCCGGATGCGGATCGGTGCGCAGGCGGGCGTCGAACGCGGTCGCCTTCCAGTCCACCAGGCGCAGGTCGTGGATGCGGCCGTCGAGGCGGCCGGTGATGCTGCCGAAGTCGAACACCTCGGTGAGCGCGAGCAGGTCCACGTCCTCGAAATCGATGTCCGCGGTCAATGTCGGCGCCACGCCGAACGGGCGCTCCATCGCCAGCGCGGATACCGTGACCTGGCCGCCGAACAGCGCCACGCCCAGGCCGCCGTCGAAATCGAGGCGGTTGTCGGCATAGCGCGCATCGGGAATGTGGCCGCTGAGCTCGCCGCGGAACGCCGGCCAGTCCAGCGCCCTGGCCAACTGGCCGATGTCGAGGCGGTCGAGGGCCAGGCCGAAGCGCGCCTCGAAACCGCGCTCCCCGGCGGGCGGCCGCAGGCGCATGCCGTCCACGCGCAGGCGGCCGCCGAACGCGGGCACGGTCACCGCCTCGCGCAGGCGCAGCTCGCCGTCGGCGCTCGCCATCGGCAGCGTGGCCGCGCCGAACCCCAGGCCGTACAGCGCGCCTTCGCGCCAGCGCAGCACGCTCGTCACCGGTGCGCCGGCCGAGAAACGCACGTCGCCGTCGAGGCCGGCGAAACGGAAGCGCTGCTGCGGGTCGTCGAGGTCGAGGCCATGCAGCTGCAGCGACGCCGCGTGCACTTCGCCCCCGGCCACGCGCAACGCGCCGTCGAGCGCGCCGCGCATGCGCAGCTGGTCCAGGCCGGCCAGGCCCAGCCAGCCGGAGAGGTAGCGCGCGCCGAGCGGGGCGGCGTCGTCGCTGCGGAAGGCGAGTTCGAGCCCCGGCCGCTCCGGATCGAGCACGGCGCCGCCCTCGACCCGCAGCACGCCGGGGTCGTCCCACAGCAGCCGCGGCAGCCGCCAGGGCCCGGCAGCATCGCCTTCGGCCGAGAGTGACACGCGCACGGGCGCCGCGGGCAAGGCCACGTAGGCGCTGCCGGCGAGGAATTCGCCTCCCTCGAGCGCGCCGTCCACCTGCACCAGGTCGCGCAGGCCGTGCCGGCGCCAGCCGATGTCGAATGCCCCGCCCAGTCCCTGCCCCGCGATTCGCCCGTCGGGCGTGTCGAACCCCAGCCCTTGCACCCGCAGCCGGCCGTCGAGCCGCAGCGGACGGTCGGGGGGCGCGCGCAGGGCGAAGCGGCCGTCGAGCGTGCCCGCGTCCAGCCGCGCCTCCGGCCAGGCCGCGGCCACCAGCGCCTCGGCCCAGGCAGCGGGGATGCGGGTGAGCACGACCGTGGTGAGGTCGGGCGTGGCCGCGACCCGGTGCACGACCAGGCGCGCCCCGCGCGGGCCGCCGAGCACGGCGTCGGTGGCCGCCGGGCCGAGCGCCAGCGAAAGCGGCAAGGGCCCCTTCCCGGCCGCACGCACCGGTCCCCGGCAACGCCAGCCGTCCTTCCCGTCGCGTTCCAGCGTGCAGGCCCAAGCCAGGTCGCGCCAGCGGTAACCGAGGTCGGGGGCCTCCGCCCGCGCCGCCCGGATTTCCAGCCGCCCCGTCGCCGCATCGGCCGGCCACTCGAGCCGGATCCGCACGTCCTGCAGCACGGCCACCGGCGTGCTCACCCGGGCGATCGCTGCCCGCAGCGTCCGCGCGTCGGCCGTCCCCGCCGCTACGAGCAGGAGCAAGGCCAGCGGCGGTAAGATTGCGCGCATTCAGGAAGAGCATAGCGAGGGAGCGCGCAAGTCTCGATGAATCCCCCGATCCCCCGGATCCTGCTGGTCGAGGACGATCCGCCCACCGGCACCTTCCTCGCCTCCGCGCTCGAGGCGATCCCCGCCGAGGTCACCCTCGCCCGCGATGGCGCAGCCGCCCGCGCCTGCGTGCGGAGCGCGCGCTTCGACCTGTGGCTGGTGGATGCGAACCTGCCCGACGGCGACGGCGCCACGCTGCTCGCCGAGTTGCACCACGACGCGCCCGGCGTGCCCGCCCTCGCCCACACCGCCGATCCCGACCCTGCGGCCCATGCCGCCTTGCGCCGCGCAGGCTTCGCCGCCGTGCTACCCAAACCCCTGCCGGTGCGCGCGCTGCAGGACGCGGTGCGGGTGGCGCTGGACCTGCCCTTGCCGGCCGATCCGGTCGGCGGTCTGCCGGTCTGGGACGATCCGGCCGCCGCGCGCGCGTTGCACGGGCGCCTGGCCCATGTGGCCACGCTGCGGGCCCTGTTGCGGGCGGAACTGGGCCGGCAGCGCGACGGGATCCTGGCCGCGCTCGACCGCCGCGACACCGCCGCGGCGCGCGCCGAACTGCACCGGCTCAAGGCCAGTTGCGGTTTCGTCGGCGCGGCGCAGCTCGCGGCGGCGGTGCAGCGGCTCGATGCCGCGCCGGAGTGCCCGGCCGCGCGCGCCGACTTCGAGGCCGCCGTCGCCGGCGTCCTGGCTTCAGCCTGAGCGCGGCACCAGCCGGCCGAGTCCGGCCAGCAGCTCCCACGACTTCAAGCCACGCCCGCCGAGGTGGTGCACGAGCACCGGCCGCAGCGCGCGGCGCAGCCCGGCCAGGTCGTCGTCGTCGGGGCGCACGTCGGCGGCCAGCGCCAGCAGCGCGCGGCCGGTGGCCGCGGCCTCGCGCGCCTGCCCGCCGCGTTCGCTGAGCAGCCGGCGCGGGCCATGTTCGGGATCGAGCAGGTAACGTGCGGCCGGATCCAGCGGGCGGCCATCGCCATCGGTGTCCAGCGGCAGGCCGAATCCCAGCGCCTCGAGCAGGTCGCGTTCGAACCGGCGCAGGCTCCAGGCCAGGTCCGCGCCGCCCAGCCGCGCGCGCGCCTCGCGGTAGGCGGCATACAGCTGCGGCTGCGGCTCCCCGCGCGGCGCCAGGCGCAGCACCAGTTCGTTGAGATAGAAGCCGGCCAGCGCCGCCTCGCCGTGCAGCGCCGGCGCCAGGTCCAGCGCCTCGACCGCACGCAGCTGCGCCAGCTCGCCGCGCTGCACCGCCTCGATCCGTACCCACTGCAGCGGCTGCAGCGCCACCCGCTGCGCGTGCCGCTTCGGCCCGCTCATGCCGCGCGCGACCAGCCCGATCCGCCCGTGCGCCTCGCCCAGCACCTCGACCAGCAGGCTGGTCTCGCGCCACGGCCGCGCATGCAGGACGAACGCGGACTCGGACAGCGGCGGCATCCGCTACTCGTGATACCCCAGCGCGCGCAGCGCGGCCTCGTCGTCGGACCAGCCCTCGCGCACGCGCACCCAGGTCTCCAGGAACACCTTCGCGCCGAACAGGCGCTCCATCTGCGCGCGCGCGCGGCTGCCGATCTCGCGCAGGCGCTCGCCGCCCTTGCCGATCACGATCGCCTTCTGTCCCTCGCGCTCGACCCAGATCACCGCACCGATGCGCAGCAGGTTGCCCTCGACCTCGAAACGCTCGACCTCGACCGTGGTCGCGTACGGCAGCTCGGCCCCGAGCAGCCGCATCAGCTGCTCGCGCACCAGTTCGCCGGCGAGGAAGCGCTGGCTCTTGTCGGTGATCTCGTCCTCGGCATACAGCGGCGGCTGCTCGGGCAGCAGGGCCAGCAGCGAATCCACCAGCCCCTCCAGCCCCTGCCGCTTGAGCGCCGAGACCGGGTGCACCGCGGCGAACTCGCGCCCCTCCGCAGCCCGCGCCAGGAACGGCAGCAGGCTCGGCTTGTCCTTGATCCGGTCCACCTGGTTGACCACCAGCACCACCGGCACGCCGGCCGAACGCAGGGTGTCGTAGGCGAGCGTGTCCTCGTCGTCCCAGCGCCCGGCCTGCACCACCAGCATCGCCGCGTCCACGCCCTCGAGCGCGCCGCGCGCGGCGCGGTTCATCCACCGGTTCATCGCCCGCTTCTGCTCGCGGTGGATGCCGGGCGTGTCCACCAGCAGCAACTGGCCGTGCGGGAAGGTGGCGATGCCGAGCAGCCGATGGCGGGTGGTCTGCGGCCGCTTCGAGGTGATGCTCACCTTGGCGCCGACCAGGGCGTTGACCAGGGTGGACTTGCCGACGTTGGGCCGGCCGATCACGGCGACGTGGCCGGCGCGGTGGGGAGGATCCTGCGGGGAAGGCGCGGTCATGCGCGCATTGTCGCGCCCGCGGCGAGGGCGCGGCAATTTCGGGCGACTGGACGCCCCGGTCCCGCGGCACATAGCGCGCCGCTCAGCTCTCGCCTCCGGCGCCGCCCTCCAGCACCCGCAGCACCGCTTCCGCCGCCACCTGTTCGGCCGCGCGTCGGGAAGCGCCTTCGCCTTCGCGCCGCAGCGGCGGCTGGACGGTCTCGCAGGCCACGCGGAAGGTCCTTGCGTGCTCGTCGCCCTGCTCGGCGAGCAGGTGGTACACCGGCAGCGGGCGCTGCCGCGCCTGCAGCCATTCCTGCAGCCGCGTCTTCGCGTCCTTGCCGACCCGGCTCGGCGGCGGCAGCGCGGCGATCGCCGGCTCGAACCACGGCAGCACCGCGCGCCGGCAGGCCTCGAAGCCACCATCGAGGTAGATCGCGCCGACCAGCGCCTCGAGCGCGTCGGCCAGCACCGAATCGCGGCGGTGGCCGCCGGTCTTCATCTCCCCCGGGCCCATCGTCAGCCGCGCGCCGAGGTCGAGCGCGCGCGCGATCGCGGCCAGGGACGATTCGCGCACCAGTTCCGCCCGCGCCCGGGTCAGCGCGCCCTCGTCGGCCTTCGGCCAGTGCGCGTACAGCGCCTCGGCGACGATCAGGTTGACCAGCGCGTCGCCGAGGAACTCGAGCCGTTCGTTGTGCGGCGCGCCCGCGCTGCGGTGGGTCAGGGCCTGGGCGAGCAGGCCCGGGTCGCGGAAAACGTGGCCGATCACTCGCGCGCCGGGATCATTCCGGTCCGCCGCGGACCAGGTTCTCGGTGGCCTTGAACTTGCCGATCACGTCGAGGTTGGCGATCAGCGGACGCCGCACCTCGTACTCGACCGTCATCACCCAGCCGCGATCACTGCGCTCGATCTTGACGTTCTCCTCCTTCACGTTCTCGGCATAGCTGACATACAGCCGGCGGAAGAAGGTGTCGGCGATTTCCTTCGGCGACTTGTTGGCCACGCCGGGCTCGGCGGCTACCTGCTTCATAGCCTGCCTGACCGAATAGAACTCCGAGTACATCGGCACCAGCTTCATGCCCACGTACACGAACAGGCCGACGACGGCGAGGACGACGATGAACCCGATCAGGGTCATGCCACGCTGTGTACGCTTCATCTGCCCCTCCCCAGGGTGGGTGTCAAGGAATGCCGCTGCCGATACGCGAGAAATCGATCCCGATGCCCCCGGTGCTGCGGTCGAAGTTCATCCAGATCAGGAACGCCTTGCCGCGCAGGTTGGACTCGGGCAGGAAGTGCGCCTGCCAGAACCGGCTGTCCTCGCTATTATCACGATTGTCGCCCATGACGAAATAGTGGCCCGGCGGCACGGTCCATTCGCCCTCTCCCTGGATGAAGAACGGGACGTCGTCGCGTTCCAGGACGGGGTGGGGCCGTCCGGGCAGGCCTTCCTCGAGCAGCATGGCCCCGGTCATGTCCGCCCCGCGCCCCTTGCCCACGTAGCGGCCCAGGGGGCGGTACGAGAGCGGCTTGCCGTTGAGGTAGACCACGTTGTCACGGTAGGCCACGGTGTCCCCCGGCAGCCCGACCACGCGCTTGATCCAGTCCTGGTCCGGCTGGTGCGGCGGCCGGAACACCACCACGTCGCCGCGCTGCGGCTCGCCGATCTCCAGGATCTTGGTGTTGGTGATCGGCAGCCGCAGGCCGTAAGCGAACTTGTTGACCAGGATGAAGTCGCCGATCAGCAGCGAGGGCATCATCGAGCTGGACGGGATGCGGAACGGCTCGGCCACGAAGCTGCGCAGCACCAGCACCGCCGCGAGCACCGGGAAGAATGCCCGCGAGTAGTCCACGAGCACCGGCTCCTTCTCCTCCAGCAGCCCGGCCCGCTCGGCGCGCCGGCGGGCGAAGAACAACCGGTCCAGCAGCCAGACCAGCCCGGTGACGGCGGTCAGGGCGACGAGTGCGATTTCGAACCAGCGCATGCGCGTTCCTTGGTTGTCACTTGTTGTCCACCTGGAGCACGGCCAGGAACGCCTCCTGCGGGATCTCGACCCGGCCGACCTGCTTCATCCGCTTCTTGCCTTCCTTCTGCTTCTCCAGCAGCTTCTTCTTGCGTGTCACGTCGCCGCCGTAGCACTTGGCGAGCACGTTCTTGCGCAGCGCCTTGACCGTGCTGCGGGCGATGATCTGCGAGCCGATCGCGGCCTGGATCGCCACGTCGAACATCTGCCGCGGGATCAGCTCGCGCATCTTCTCGCACAGGTCGCGCCCGCGCCGGTCGGCGTGGCTGCGGTGGGTGATGATGGACAGCGCGTCCACCTTCTCGCCGTTGATGAGCATGTCCACGCGCACGAACGGGCCGGCCTGGAAGCGCAGGAAGTGGTAGTCCAGCGAGGCGTAGCCGCGGCTGACCGACTTGAGCTTGTCGAAGAAGTCCAGCACCACCTCGGCCATCGGCAGCTCGTAGGCGATCTGCACCTGGCTGCCCATGTAGGTGATGCCGATCTGCACGCCGCGCTTCTCCTCGCACAGCTTGATCACGTTGCCGACGTAGTCGGGCGGAGTGAGGATGTTGGCGCGGATGATCGGCTCGCGGATCTCCTCGATCTGGTTCACCGGCGGCAGCTTGGCCGGATTGTCGAGCTTGAGCACGGCGCCGTCGGTCCTGAGCACCTCGTACACCACGGTCGGCGCGGTGGTGACCAGGTCGAGGTCGTACTCGCGCTCCAGCCGCTCCTGCACGATCTCCATGTGCAGCATGCCAAGAAAGCCGCAGCGGAAGCCGAAGCCCATCGCCTCCGAGCTCTCCGGCTCGAAGCGCAGCGCGGCGTCGTTCAGGCGCAGCTTCTCCAGCGCCTCGCGCAGGGCGGGGTAGTCCTCGGCGTCCACCGGGAACAGGCCGGCGAACACCCGCGGCTGCATCTCCTGGAAGCCGGGCAGCGGCTTCGGCGCGGGGTCGCTGGCCAGGGTCAGGGTGTCGCCGACCGGGGCGCCGTGCACGTCCTTGATCGAGGCGGTGATCCAGCCGACCTCGCCCGCACCCAGCTTCGGCAGCACCTTGCGCTTGGGCGTGAACACGCCGACCTGGTCCACCTGGTGGGTGCGGCCGGTGGACATCACCAGGATCTTGCTGCCGGGCGCGATCTCGCCCTGCATCACCCGCACCAGCGACACCACGCCGAGGTAGTTGTCGAACCAGGAGTCGATGATCAGCGCCTGCAGCTTGTCGGTGTCGCGCGGCTGCGGGGGCGGGATGCGGTGCACGATCGCCTCGAGCACCTCGGGCACGTTCAGGCCGGTCTTGGCGCTGATCGCCACCGCGTCGGAGGCGTCCAGGCCGATCACGGCCTCGATCTCCTTCTTCACCCGCTCCACGTCGGCGGTGGGCAGGTCGATCTTGTTCAGCACCGGCACCACTTCCAGGCCCTGCTCCACCGCGGTGTAGCAGTTGGCGACCGACTGCGCCTCCACGCCCTGGGCGGCGTCCACCACCAGCAGCGCGCCCTCGCAGGCGGCCAGCGAGCGGCTGACCTCGTAGCTGAAGTCCACGTGGCCGGGGGTGTCAATGAAGTTGAGCTGATAGACCTGGCCGTCGCGCGCCTTGTACGGCAGCGAGACCGATTGCGCCTTGATGGTGATGCCGCGCTCGCGCTCGATCGGGTTCGAGTCGAGCACCTGGGCCTCCATCTCGCGCTCCTCGAGGCCGCCGCAGAGCTGGATGATGCGGTCGGCCAGCGTGGACTTGCCATGGTCCACGTGGGCGATGATGGAAAAGTTGCGGATGTGCTTCATGGATCCGGCGGCAGGCGTGCGAACGCGTCTAAACGCAACATTATCGCACGGCCACGCCCGGTCCCGCCGGGCGTGGCCGCCGCCGGGGCGGTCACTGCTCCTGCGCGCGCGGCGTGACCGCGACGTACTGGGTGGCGTTGCCGCGCCGGATCAGGAGCATGGTCGGCTGCCCGGGGCGCAGTGCGCGCAGCTCGGCATCCAGCTCGGCCACGCTACCCACGCTCTTGCGCCCGACCGCCAGCACCACGTCGCCCGGCTGCAGGCCGGCGCGGCGCGCGGCCAGGCCCTCGATGCGGGCGATCGCCACGCCTTCCTTCGCCCCCAGGCCGAGCCGGCGCCGCTCCTCGGCGGTCAGATCCTCGCCGACGATGCCGAGCGGGTTGGCGTGGCGGCCCGCCGGTTCGGCGGCGGGCGCGGCGGACGCCGTCCCTTCGTCGAGCTCGCTCAGGACCACCGACAGCGTGCGCTCGCGGCCGTCGCGCAGCACCGTCACCGTCGTGCGCGACCCCGGCGCCATCGCGCCCACCAGCGGGGGCAGTTCGGCCGAGCCGCCGAGTTCGGTGCCGTTGAAGGCGACGATCACGTCGCCGCGCTCGATCCCCGCGCGTTCGGCCGGGCTGCCGGGCAGCACCTGCGCGACCAGCGCGCCGCGCGGACGGCCGAGCCCGAGCGCCTCCACCATCTCGCGCGGCACGTCCTGCACCTGCACGCCCAGCTGGCCGCGGCTGACCCGGCCGGTGGTCTTGATCTGGTGCACGGCGTTCATGGCCACGTCAATCGGGATCGCGAAGCTCACCCCCATGTAGCCGCCGGAATTGCTGAAGATCTGCGAGTTGATGCCCACCACCTCGCCGCGGGTGTTGAGCAGCGGCCCGCCGGAGTTGCCGCGGTTGATGGCGACGTCGGTCTGGATGAAGGGCACGTAGCGCTGTCCGCTGTAGGGATTGGCGCGGCCGACGGCGCTGACGATGCCGGCGGTGACCGAATGGTCGAGCCCGAACGGCGAGCCGATCGCCACCACCCACTGTCCCGGCTTGAGCGCCCTGGAATCGCCGATGCGCAGGGTCGGCAGGTCGCGCGCATCGAGCTTGAGCAGGGCCACGTCGGACTGCTCGTCGCTGCCCACCACCTTCGCGGTGAGCTCACGGCGATCACTCAGCCGCACCCGCACCTCCTCCGCGCCGGCCACGACGTGATGGTTGGTCAGCACGTAGCCGTCGGCGGAGATGATGAATCCGGTGCCCTGCGAGGTGCCGCGCGGCGCCTCCGGCAGCGGCAGGCCGGGGCCGAAGAAGCGGCGGAAGAACTCGGGCATCTCCTCGAAACCGTCCGGCATCGCGCCGCGCGGGCGGCGGGCGGTGATGTCGGCCTCGACGTTGACCACGGCCGGCACCACCTGCTCCACCAGGCGGGTGAAGTCGGGCAGGCCCACCACCATCTGCGGCGCGGGCTCGGACGAGGGCGATTGCGCGGTCGCGACCGACAGCGCCACGGCGGACGCAGCGACCGCGGTGACCGCGACCAGGGCGAGCGAACGGAAGGCGGGATGCATCGGCGATGGATCCTCTCGATCTGGATGGAATTGGGGAAGAACTGGCAGAAACCTTCAGCGCGGCGTGCCGGAGTCCACGTCGTCCTCGGCCGGCCGTGCCGGAAGCCGCGGTGCGAACGGGTCGAACCGCGGCGCATCCTGGGCACCGAAGCCGGCGGCATAAGCGCCATTGCCATTGCCGTACTGCGGCAGCGTGGCGCGCGGCCACGGCCGCGGCGTGATCGGCTGCGCGCCGAGCGCGAACGGGTCGTGGGGCTGTGGCGCGATCGGCGCCTCGGGAAGCGACGGCGTCTGCAAGGCGGCCACGGCCGCCGGGGCGGCCTCGGTGCGCGGCGCGCGTGCGGTGTGCGGCCGACGGGCAGGCTCCCTCGCCGGCGCGAGCGCGGCCACGGCCTCGGTACGGCGCGCCTCGGCCGGGGCAGGCCTGGCCGGCGCGGGTGCTGCCGGGGACGATGCGGATGCGGGGGCTGCGGCCGACGGTGCCTGCACCGCCACCGCCGGCGTCGCGTCATCGCCGCCGGACCCGCCGGCCGGCCGCACCAGCCACAACGCCACCGCGGCCAGCGAGGCGGCCGCGGCGAAGCCGGCCACCGCGCGCCAACGGCGGCCGTGCCCGGACGCGGCCGCGACGGGCGGTTCCGCGGCGATCCGCGCCTGCACGCGCGCGGCGAAATCCGGCGGCAGCAGCCGCTCCTGGCTGCCGCGCAGGGTCTGCCCGGCGATCTGCCAGCGCTCCCAGGTCTCCGCCAGTTCGCGGTCGTGGCGCAGCCGGCGCAGCAGGAACCGCGCCTGGTCCGGCGCCAGCGCGCCGTCCATCAGCGCCGACAGCTGCTGCAGATGGTGGTCCAGGATCCGGTCGCTCATCGCGTCACCCGCTCACGTACCGGGCCGGCTTCGAGCACCGGCCGCAATTCGGCGTCGATCGCCTCGCGCGCACGGAAGATGCGCGAGCGCACCGTGCCGATCGGGCAGCCCATGCGCGCGGCGATCTCCTCGTAGCTCAGGCCCTCCACCTCGCGCAGGGTGATCGCCTCGCGCAGTTCCTGCGGCAGGCGCTCGACCGCGCGCATCACCGTGCGCTCGATCTCCTGCCGCATCAGCTCGCGCTCGGGCGTGTCGGTGTCGCGCAGGCGCGCGCCGGCGTCGAACAGCTCGGCTTCGCCCGCTTCCACGTCCTCGGTGGGCGGGCGGCGGTTGTGCGCGACCAGGTGGTTCTTCGCTGTGTTCACGGCGATCCGGTGCAGCCAGGTGGAGAACTGGGCGTCGCCGCGGAAGCTCCCGATCGCGCGCCAGGCGCGCAGGAAGGTTTCCTGGACGACGTCCTGGACCTCGCCCCAGTCGTGGATGTAGCGCCCGACCAGCGCCGCCGTCCGGTGCTGGTACTTGCGTACCAGCAGGTCGAAGGCGGCGCTGTCGCCGCGTTGCACCCGCGCGACCAGGGCCTGGTCCGCGTCCTTGAACGCATGTTCCTCGGCCATGCCGGGCCGGCTCTCCTCGGATGTCAGCTCGGCCAAGGCCGGGCAATGGGACAACGGCGCGGCGGAAAAGTTCACCGCGGATGGGCGGGCCGGGCCCGCGCCCCGGCCCCGCCGGGGCATGCGCCAGCGGGTGCCGCGGCGTGCGTGCACAGCTTACAGGCAGCGGCCGGGCGCCCTCGCGCCGCGGCGATGCGGCATTGACGCCGCGGGAACCGCGCCGGGATCATAGCCGCCTTCCCGTACGGCAACGGATGGTGACGCATGATCGCCGGCCTCGACGGACTGCGCTTCCGCCACTGGCAGGCCGAACTGCGCGACGACGGCATCGTCGTGCTCGCCTTCGACCGCGAGGGCGAATCGGTCAACACCCTGGCGCAGGAAGTCCTGCTCGAACTCGACGCGCTGCTGGAGCGGCTGGCGCTGGACCCGCCCAAGGGGCTGGTGATCCGTTCCGCCAAGCCCACCGGGTTCATCGCCGGCGCCGACATCCGCGAGTTCCAGGAGTTCGACGCCAAGGGCACGGTGAACGACGCGCTGCGGCGCGGGCAGCTGGTGTTCCAGCGCCTGGCCGAGCTGCCCTGCCCCACGGTCGCGGCGATCCACGGCTTCTGCATGGGCGGCGGCACCGAGCTGGCGCTGGCCTGCCGCTACCGCGTGGCCTCGCGCGACGCCTCCACGCGCATCGGCCTGCCCGAGATCAAGCTCGGCATCTATCCCGGCTGGGGCGGCAGCGTGCGTCTGCCGCGCCTGGTGGGCGCGCCCGCGGCGATGGACCTGATGCTGACCGGCCGCACGCTCTCGGCCCAGGCCGCGCACGCGATCGGCCTGGTGGACAAGGTGGCCGAAGCAGCGGTGCTGGTGGACGCCGCGGTCGAACTGGCCAGGCGCGGCGCGCAGCGCCCGTTCAAGCAACGCTTCCTGGCCTGGCTCACCAACACCTGGCCGGCGCGGCAGGTGCTGGCGCCGATGCTGGTCAAGCAGGTCGGACGCAAGGCGCGGCGCGAGCACTATCCCGCGCCGTATGCGCTGATCGAGACCTGGCGCCGCAGCAGCGGCCCGGTCCTTGCCCTGCTCGAAGCCGAGCGCCGCGCGGTGGCGAAACTCGCCGCCACCTCCGCCGCGCGCAACCTGACCCGTGTGTTCTTCCTGATGGAGCGGCTGAAGAACCTGGGCGGCAGGGAGCACGGCATCGCCCGCGTGCACGTGGTCGGCGCCGGAGTGATGGGCGGCGACATCGCCGCGTGGGCGGCCTACAAGGGCTTCACGGTCACGCTCAACGACCGCGAGCAGCGTTTCATCGACGCCGCGCTCGCGCGCGCCGGCGAGCTGTTCGCCAAGCGGGTGAAGGACGAGGCCAGGCGCCCCGAGGTCGCCGCCCGCCTGCGCGGCGACCTGGTCGGCGACGGTGCCGCCGAGGCCGACCTGGTGATCGAGGCGATCGTCGAGAACGCCGAGGCCAAGCGCGCGCTGTACGCGCAGCTCGAGCCGCGGATGAAGCCCGACGCGCTGCTGACCAGCAACACCTCCTCGATCCCGCTCACCGAACTGCGCGCGGGGCTGGCGCGGCCGGCGCAGTTCGCTGGCCTGCACTACTTCAATCCGGTGGCGATGATGCCGCTGGTGGAGATCGTGCGGCACGACGCGATGGCGCCGGAGACCGAGCGCCGCCTGGCCGCGTTCTGCAAGGCGATCGAGAAGCTGCCGGTGCCGGTGGCGGGCACGCCGGGCTTCCTGGTCAACCGGGTGCTGTTCCCGTACATGCTCGAGGCCGCCACGGCCTATGCCGAAGGCATCCCCGGCCCGGCGATCGACCGCGCCGCGGTGAAGTTCGGCATGCCGATGGGGCCGATCGAACTGCTCGACACGGTGGGCCTGGACGTGGCTGCGGGCGTGGGCGCGGAACTGGCGCCATTCCTCGGCCTGCCGATCCCGGCCGCGCTGTCGGCGCCGCCGCAGGCCGGCAAGCGCGGACGCAAGGACGGCCAGGGCTTCTACAAGTGGGAGCACGGCAAGGCGGTCAAGCCGCCGCTGCCGAAGGACTACAAGGCGCCCGACGACCTCGAGGACCGCCTGATCCTGCCGCTGCTCAACGAGGCGGTGGCCTGCCTGCACGAGGGCGTGGTCGCCGACGCCGACCTGCTCGATGCCGGCGTGATCTTCGGCACCGGCTTCGCCCCGTTCCGCGGCGGCCCGATCGCGCACATCCGCGCGGTCGGCGCGGATGTGCTGCTGGAACGGCTGCGACGCCTGCAGGCGAAGTACGGCGCGCGCTTCGCGCCGCGCCCGGGCTGGGATTCGCCGCTGCTGCGCGGCGCCTGAGGCCGCGGCGGGCGCCGCAGCGCCCGGCGCGGCGGCGCGGTCACATCGTCTGCGTCGGCTTGTCGGCGTTGAGCGTGCCGGCGAGGATGGTCTCGATCTTGCCCTTGATCGCCTCGCCCTCGGCGCTGTCGCTGAACTGCACGCCGATCCCGGCCACGCGCGCGCCCTGCGCGCCCGGCGGCGTGACCCACACCACCTTGCCGGCCACCGGCAGGCGTTCGTTCGACTCGGGCAGGGTCAGCAGCAGGAAGACCTCGTCGCCGATGAAGTAGCGCTTGGGCGTGGGCACGAAGATGCCGCCGTTGCGCAGGTAGGGCATGTAGGCGCTGTACAGCTGGGCCTTGTCCTTGATGTTGAGCGACAGGATGCCCTGTCGTGCACCGCCCGCTCCCGGGATTCCCGTGGTCATTCTCTCCACCTCCTCACGGCCCGCGCGCGCCCTGGCGCCATGCGAGCAGCAGCTCCACCACCACGAGGTCGGCGCGCACCGTGGTGCGCAGCAGCTCGCGGGCCTGGTTGGCCGCGTCGAACCATGTGGCCAGCCTGCGGGTTCGCCCGCGCGCGGTCAAGTCGCGTGCCGCCCGCGCGGCGACGATGTCCGCCGCATGACGCAGACGCAGCCCGGCGTGCTCGTCGGCCACCCACGCCTGCGCGGTCCCGACCACGTCAGCGGTGCCGCGTTCGATCCGCTCCAGGTCGGCCGCCACCTGGCGACGCAGGGCCATGCCCTCGCCGCGCAGCCAGTCATCGGCCAGGCCCGGATGGCCGCGCGCGGCCTCCAGCGCCTCCTCCGCCGCGGCCGGCGCATGCCCCTGCGCCTGCAGCCAGGCCAGCGCCTCGGCGCGCGGCGGCAGACGGAATTCGAGCCGCTGGCAGCGGCTGCGGATGGTCGCCGAGAGCCGCGCCGGTTCGGCGCTGACCAGCCACAGGTAGCGGCCGGGCACCGGTTCCTCCAGCGTCTTCAGCAGCGCGTTGCTGGCGGCGTGGTTGATGGCGTCGGCGGGGTCCACCACCGCCACCTGGATCGTGCCGTATTGCGGCATCAACACCAGCCGTTCGGAGAGCGCACGGATCTGTTCGATCACGATCTCGGTGCGCAGCTTGCCTTCGCGGTTCGGCTCCAGTCCCACCGCATGGAAATCCGGATGCGTGCCCGCATCCATCAACTGGCAGCCACGGCAGGCCCCGCAGGGCTCACCGCCGGCGCCCGGCTGCCGGCACAGCAGGCGCCGCGCCAGGCGCTCGGCCACCGCCCGCTTGCCGATCCCGGCCGGGCCGCAGAACAACTGCGCATGCCCGAGGCGGCCGGCGTCGAACGCGGCCGCGGCCTGCTCGTACACCCGCTGCTGCCAGGGCGCGAGCGCGCTCACCGCATCGCCTCCCGGTAGGCCTGCAGGGCGGCCAGCGCAGCGGTGGCGACCTGCGCCGCGGGCTGGCCGGCGTCGAGCACGCGGATGCGGTCCGGCGCGGCCGCGGCACGGGCGTGGAAGGCCGCGCGCACGCGCTCGAAGAACGTATCCTGCTCGCGTTCGATCCGGTCCGGGTACAGGTCGCGGCCACGCGTGCGCTCGCGGCCGTGGGCCACGCCGATGTCGAGCAGCAGGGTCAGGCCGGGCTCGATGCCGACCACGCGCCGCTCCAGTTCGGCGATGAAGCCTGGGTCCAGGCCGCGGCCACCGCCCTGGTAGGCGTAGCTGGAATCGGTGAAGCGGTCGCTGAGCACCCAGGCGCCGCGCGCCAGCGCCGGCAGGATCGTCTCGCGCACGTGCTGGGCGCGGGCGGCGAACATCAGCAGCAGTTCGGCCTCGGGTGCGGGCGGTTCGTGGTCGCCGGCCAGCAGCAGGCCGCGGATCTGCTCGGCCAGCGGCGTGCCGCCGGGTTCGCGCGTGCACACCACCTCCTCGCCCGCGGCGCGCAACGCGTCGCGCAGCGCGCCGAGCACGGTGGTCTTGCCCGCGCCCTCGCCGCCCTCGATGGTGATCAGCCGCTCGCAACGGCGCAGGCTCATCGGCGCGCGGCCTCCCCGTCCGCCGGCGTCGCTTCGCGTGCGGCCTGCAGCGCCTGGCGGTAGTTGCGGTGATAGGTGCGGATGTTCGCCTGGTGTTCGGCGTAGGTGCGCGCGAACAGATGGCGCCCGCTGCCGTCGCCCACCGCCACGAAGAACAGCGCCTCGCCCGGCGCGGGGTTGGCCGCGGCCTCGAGCGCGGCGCGCCCGGGCATCGCGATCGGCGTCGGCGGCAGGCCGGCGCGGGTGTAGGTGTTGTACGGCGTGTCGGTGGTCAGGTCGCGCTTGCGGATGTTGCCGTCGTAGGCCTCGCCCAGGCCGTAGATCACGGTCGGGTCGGTTTCCAGGCGCATGCCGAGCTTGAGCCGTCGCGCGAACACGCCGGCGATCTGCGGACGCTCGTCGGCCACGCCGGTCTCCTTCTCCACGATCGAGGCCAGGGTCAGCAGCTCCTCCGGCGAACGCAGCACCGTGTCCGGGCTGCGCTTCTCCCAGGCCTGCGCCAGCGCCCGTTGCATCGCCTGGTGCGCGCGGCGCAGCAGGTCGAGGTCGCTGTCGCCGCGGGTGTAGTGGTAGGTCTCGGGCAGGAAGCGTCCTTCCGGATGCTGTCCCGGATGGCCGAGCGCGGCCATCACCTCGGCGTCGCTCATGCCGGCGGTTGCGTGCTTGAGCGGTTCGGCCCTGGCCAGCGCCGCGCGCAGGGTGCGGAAGTTCCAGCCCTCGACGATGGTGAAGGCGTGCCGGATCACCCTGCCGTCGCGCATGCGCACGAGCAGCTCGCGCGGGGTGAGGCCGGGCTCGAGCGCGTATTCGCCCACCTGCAGCCGGCCGGCGGCGCCGAGCCGGCGCGCCAGCAGTTGCCATTCGATCCGTTCGCCCTCGTGCACGCCGAGCGCGCGCAGCTTGGCCAGCACCGCCGGCAGCGAATCACCGCGCTCGACCAGCAGCGTCTCGCCCGGCTCGATCCCGGTCAGCGGACGATCGGCGAAACCGGCGTGGCGCTGCCACAGCCAGGCCGCGCCGAGCGCGAGCGCCCCCAGCAGCAGCACGAACACCAGTTTGGACAGGGCGCCGGACTGGCGGCGACGTCGGCTCACGCGGACTCCTCGGCGAAGGCGGGATGCACGGCCGCCAGGCGCCGGCGCAATGCGTGCACCGCCGGATGCGGGGCCCATGCGCGCGCGCCGAGCCGTGCCACCGGGAGGATACCGCGCACCGCGTTGCACAGGATCACGGCGTCCGCGGCTTCGACCTCCTCCGGCGCGAGCCGGGCCTGTTCCGCATCCGTCTCCTGCAACAGCCAGGCGCGGCACACGCCGGCCACGCCGCAGTGGTCCACCGGCGGCGTGCGCCAGCGCCCCTCGCGCAGCACGAACAGGTTGGCGGCGGTGGCGCAGACCACATCGCCCGCGGTGCTGCGCATCAGGCCCTCGTCGGCCGCGGCCATGCCCGCCTCGGCCCGCGCCAGCACCTGCTCCAGGCGGTTGCAGTGCTTGAGCCCGGCCAGCGCCGGCTGCAGCGCGAGCCGGGTCTCGCACCAGTGCAGCGTCAATCCTGCGCCGGGTGCCGGCGGCGGCAGCGGATGGCGGGCGAGGATCCAGGTCGGCACCGCCGCGTCCGGCGGCGCATAGCCGCGCGCGCCCGCGCCGCGGGTCACGATCAGCTTGAGCACCGCATCGGCGTCGTCGAGCAGCCGTGCGGCCGCCTCGCGCACGCGCCCTTCGTCCGGCAGCGGCAGGTACAGGCGCCCGGCGCCGTGGCGCAGCCGCGCCCAGTGCGCGGCCCACCACGGCACCTGCCCGCGATGCACGCGCATGGTCTCGAACAATCCGTCGCCATACGCCAACCCGCGGTCGTCCGCGGCCACCGCCGCGACCTGGCGATCGCCCATGAAGACGACGGTCGGGACGGGAGAAGGCACTTCAGCCACGGATTGACACGGATGCACGCGGATACAGCGGTGAGAAAGTGGCCAACGCACCAACCGCCACGGTCTTTCTTCCGATTGCCCTATCCGTGCCCATCCGTGTCAATTCGTGGCCAAACATCTCACTCGCCCCCCAGCGCGCGCAGCATGCCGCGCGCCTTGGCGCGGGTTTCGTCCAGCTCGCGCGGCGGGTCGGAGTCGGCGACGATGCCGGCGCCGGTGCGGAAACGCAGCGTGTCGCCTTCGGCCTCGGCGCTGCGGATCAGGATGTTGAGGTCGAGGTCGCCGTCGCGGTTGAGCCAGCCCATCGCGCCGGTATAGGCGCCGCGGCCGACACCTTCGAGTTCCGCGATGATCTGCATGCAGCGCACCTTCGGGCAGCCGGTGATGGTGCCGCCCGGGAACACCGCGCGGATCACCGCCCCGGGCGTGACCCCGGCGCGCAGGCGGCCACGCACGTTGCTGACGATGTGGTGCACGTGGGCGTAGCTCTCCACCGTCATCAGCTCGTCCACCTCGACGCTGCCAGGCGCGCACACGCGGCCCAGGTCGTTGCGCTCGAGGTCGATCAGCATCACGTGCTCGGCGCGCTCCTTGGGATGACCCACCAGCTCGCGGATCCGCGCCTGGTCGTCGTCGCCGGGGAACCGCGGGCGGGTGCCGGCGATCGGGCGGGTCTCGACCAGTTCGCCGCGCACCGACACCAGCCGCTCCGGCGAGGCGCTCACCACCGCCCAGCCCTCGCCCGCGAACAGGCCGGCGAACGGCGCCGGATTGGCGCCACGCAGGCGCGCGTGCAGCGCGGCCGGGTCGAGCGGCGCGTCGAAACGCGCGCGCCAGCCGCGCGAGAGATTCACCTGGAACACGTCGCCCGCAGCGAGGTAATCGAGGATCCGCGCCACCCCGTCGGTGAACCGCGCCGGGTCGTCCTCCTCGAGCCGCGACGGCCCCTGCCACGGCGGCAGCGCGGGCAGCCGCGCCGCCGCGGCCAGGTCGGCGGCGATGCGCTCCAGCCACGACGCTTCCCCCGCTTCCGCCAATGCCACGCACTCGCCGGTGGCGTGGTCGCGGAGCAGTGCCGCCGGGCAGCGCAGCGCGACCGCGACCGGCAGCGCGCCCGGCGCGGGCGGCAGGCGCAGCACCGGCTCGACCTGCGCCGCCAGCTCGTAGCCGAGCAGCAGCGCCCAGCCGCCGCGGAACGGCCAACGCGGCTCCTCGCGCGGCAGCCGCAGCGCGGCCCAGCAGGCATCGAGCGCATCGAGGAACCCGCCCGGCTGCACCGCGCCGCGGGTGTCGCGGGTGCGGCCGTCGGTCCCGAGCCGCAGCGACTCGCCGTCGCCGGCCAGCAGCAGGTCCCAGCGCCCCTGCGCGGTGCCGTGCGCGCTGGATTCGAACAGCACCGGATAGCGCGTCGGCACCAGCCGGTGCAGGGCCAGCAGGTCGGTGTCCGGCGGCAGCGCGCGGGTGACGATCATGCAGACTGCGGTCCGGCCGCGGGCTCACCCGGAGCGGCGCCGCCTCCGCGGCCGGAGACCGCTCCTGGCCTCAGATCCGCCGGAACACCAGCGTGCCGTTGGTGCCGCCGAAGCCGAAGCCGTTGGACACCGCCACGTCCACGCGCTTCTCGCGCGCCACGTTCGGCACGTAGTCGAGGTCGCAGCCCTCGCCCGGTTCGTCCAGGTTGATGGTCGGCGGGATGATGCCGGCGTGCAGCGCCATCACGGTGAAGATCGCCTCGACGCCGCCGGCCGCGCCGAGCAGGTGCCCGGTCATGGACTTGGTCGAGGACACCATGGTCCGGTAGGCGTGCTCGCCGAGCGCGCGCTTGATCGAGAGCGTCTCGGCCACGTCGCCGAGCGGGGTGGAGGTGCCGTGGGCGTTGATGTAGCCCACGTCCTCGGGGTTCACCCCGGCGTCGCGGAAGGCCGCGACCATGCAGCGCGCCGGGCCCTCGCCGTTCTCGCTCGGCGCGGTCATGTGGAACGCATCGGAGGAAGCGCCGAAGCCGGCCAGCTCGCAGTAGATGCGCGCCCCGCGCTTCTTCGCGTACTCGTACTCCTCCAGGATCAGGATGCCGGCGCCGTCGCCGAGCACGAAGCCGTCGCGGTCCTTGTCCCACGGGCGCGAGGCCCGGGTCGGCTCGTCGTTGCGGGTGGACATCGCCTTCATCGAGCAGAAGCCGCCGACCGAGGTCGGCGAGGAGCCGCGCTCGGCGCCGCCGGCGATCATCACGTCGGCGTCGCCGTACTGGATCATCCGCATCGCCATGCCGATCGAGTGGTTCGAGGTGGCGCAGGCGGAGACCGCGGAGAAGTTCGGGCCCTTGGCGCCGGTGATCAGCGACACCTGCCCCGGCAGCATGTTGATGATCGTGCTCGGCACGTAGAACGGCGAGATCTTGCGCGGGCCGCCCTCGTGGTAGCGGATGGTCTGCTCCTCGATCCCGAGCAGGCCGCCGATGCCCGAACCGATCAGGGCGCCGACACGCTCGGCGTTGGACTCGTCCACGGTCAGCCCCGCGTCCTCCAGCGCCATCAGCGCCGCGGCCACGCCGTAATGGATGAACTCGTCCATCTTCTTCGCCTCCTTCGGCGGCACCCAGCGGGTGACGTCGAAGTCCTTGACCAGGCCGGCGATGCGGGTGGTGAAGGCGGAGGCGTCGAAATGCGTGATCGGCCCGATCCCGGAGCGGCCGTTGACGATGCCGTCCCAGGTGCTGGCCAGGTCGTTGCCGAGCGGGGACACGGCGCCCATTCCGGTGACGACGACGCGACGCTTGGACATGTCGGACTCCAGTGCTGTGTCGCCCTACGGCGACGAATGCTCGCTCACAAACGCGCGGGGCCGCGTTCGCGGCCCCGGCTTCACGAAATCAGCCCACCCAACACGATTGCATCGAGGTGATGCTGATCCGCGAAAAGTCCGGCCATGGACGGCCGGGCTCTCGTTCAGGGACGAACATCAAGCCTTCACGTGGGCCTTGATGTAGTCGATCGCCTGCTGCACGGAGGTGATCTTCTCGGCCTCCTCGTCCGGGATCTCGCACTCGAACTCTTCCTCGAGCGCCATCACCAGCTCGACCGTGTCGAGCGAATCGGCGCCGAGATCGTCGACGAACGAAGCGCTGTTGGTGACCTCTTCTTCCTTGACGCCAAGCTGTTCGACCACGATCTTCTTGACGCGTTCTTCGATGCTGCTCATGGGGTCTCGCTCCTCCCGGGAGGGGTGTTCAGACGGATAGTGTAAGGGAATCCCGCGGGGCCGGCGCAGGGGGCCGGACGCCCGCCGGGGGCATCAGGGCATGTACATGCCGCCGTTGACGTGCAGGGTCTCGCCGGTGATGTAGGCGGCGGCCGGGCCGGCCAGGAACGCCACCGCACGGGCGATGTCCGCCGGCTCGCCGAACCGGCCCAGGGCGATCTGGCCGAGCATCGCGTTCCGGGCGTCCTCGGGCAGCGCACGGGTCATGTCGGTGTCGATGAACCCCGGCGCGACCACGTTGACGGTGATGCCGCGCGAGCCGATCTCCTTCGCCAGCGACTTGCTGAACGCGATGATCCCGGCCTTGGCCGCGGCGTAGTTGGCCTGGCCGGCGTTGCCGGTCACGCCGATCACCGAGGCGATGTTGACGATGCGGCCCTTGCGCGCCTTCATCATCCCGCGCAGCACCGCCTTGCAGCTGCGGTAGACGCTGGTGAGGTTGGTGTCGAGGATCGCCTGCCAGTCCTCGTCCTTCATCCGCATCAGCAGGCTGTCTCGGGTGATGCCGGCGTTGTTGACCAGGATCGAGACCGGCCCGAATTCCCTGGCGATGGACTCCACCAGCGCCTCGATCGCGGCGCCGTCGGTGACGTTCAGCACCCGGCCATGGCCGCCCCGCGCCGCCAGGCGTTCGCCGATCGCCTGCGCCCCGGCCTCGCTGGTCGCGGTGCCGATCACGGTCGCGCCCTGTGCCGCGAGCTCGTCGGCGATCGCCGCGCCGATGCCGCGGCTCGCCCCCGTCACCAGCGCGACCTCTCCCTTCAGCACGTCAGTCATCGTGATACTCCGTTAGAAGCGGTGTTGCCACGGATGGACACGGATGAACACGGATCAGAAGTGGCGCCGATTCCGGGAACCCCGATCAACCGCGATCGTGCGGCAATGCCGCATTCTGAGGCCGATCGTTTTCCATTTGCCTTGTCCGTGTTCATCCGTGTCAATCCGTGGCAAAAATCATTCCTTCCAGTCGGCCAGCGCGGCGTCGAACTCGTCGGGTGTGCCGAGCGCGCGCGCGTCGAGCGACTTGTCTATGCGCTTGACCAGGCCCGCGAGCACCTTGCCCGGGCCGCATTCGGCGATGCGCACGGCGCCGCGCGCGGACAGGGCCTGCACGCACTCGGTCCAGCGCACCGGCAGGTAGAGCTGGCGCACCAGCGCGTCGCGGATCGCCTGCACGCCGTCGTGCACCTCGGCGTCCACGTTCTGCACCACCGGCAGCGTCGGCGCCTGCCACTGCATCGCCGCCATCGCCTCGGACAGGCGGTTGGCGGCCTCGCGCATCAGCGGGGTGTGCGAAGGCACGCTGACGGCGAGCCTGACCGCCTTGCGCACGCCGCGCTCGGCCAGCAGCGCGAGCGCGCGCTCCACCGCCGCGGCGTGGCCGCCGATCACGATCTGGCCCGGCGAGTTGTAGTTCGCCGGCACCACCACCTCGCTGCCGGAGGCCTGCTGGCAGACCTCCTGCACCACGGCGTCATCGGCGCCGAGCACCGCGGCCATCGCGCCGGTGCCGGCCGGGGCGGCGTCCTGCATCAGCCGGCCGCGCAGGCGCACCAGGCGCGCGCCGTCGCGCAGCGAGAGCGCGCCGGCCGCGACCAGCGCGGTGTACTCGCCCAGGCTGTGCCCGGCCAGCAGCGCCGGCGACGGGCCGCCGGCGCGCTGCCACGACCGCCACACGGCGACGCCGGCGGCGAGCAGCGCGGGCTGGGTGAACTCGGTGCGGTTGAGCTGCTCCTCCGGGCCCTGTTGCGAGAGCTGCCAGAGATCGGCCTCGGCGCCCTCGGAGGCTTCGGCGAAGGTCTCGCGCACCAGCGGATCGCGCTGCGCGAGTTCGGCCAGCATGCCGACCGACTGCGAGCCCTGGCCGGGGAACACGAAGGCGAGCTGGGTGGAAGGTTCCGTCACGGCGACCCCCTGCGGAAAGGACGCGGCATGATACGGGCGACCGCGCCGGTTCGTCTGTACCGGCGCGTATGCAGCCTCAGTAGCGCAGCAGCGCCGAGCCCCAGGTGAAGCCGCCGCCGAAGGCCTCCAGCAGCAGCAGCTGGCCGCGCTGCACGCGCCCGGAGCGGATCGCCTCGTCGAGCGCCAGCGGCACCGAGCCGGAGGAAGTGTTGCCGTGCCGGTCCACGGTCACGATCACGCGGTCCATCGGCATGTCCAGGCGCTTGGCGGTGGCCTCGATGATGCGCAGGTTGGCCTGGTGCGGGATCAGCCAGTCGATGTCGTGGCGGTCCAGCCCGTTGGCCTCGAGCGTCTCCTCGACCACCGAGTCGAGCGCCTTCACCGCGTGCTTGAAGACCTCGTTGCCGGTCATCAGCACGCGCACGCCGGCGTTCGGCTCGCCGGGCTTGAACCCGGCCGAGACGCCGACCGGGTTCCACAGCAGCTCCTTCTTGGCGCCATCGGCGTGCAGGTGGGTGCTGAGGATGCCAGTCTCGTGGTCGGCCTTCAGCACCACGGCGCCGGCGCCGTCGCCGAACAGCACGCAGGTGGAGCGGTCGCTCCAGTCGAGCATGCGGGTGAGCGTCTCCGAGCCGACCACGAGCGCGGTCCTGGCGTTGCCGCCGCGGATGAACTTGTCGGCGACGGTGAGCCCGTAGATGAACCCCGAGCAGGCGGCGTTGACGTCGAACGCGCCGCAGCCGCTGGCGCCCAGGCGCGCCTGCAGCAGGCAGGCGGTGGACGGGAAGATCAGGTCCGGCGTGGTGGTGCCGACCACGATCAGGTCGAGCTCGTCGGCGGTCACGCCGGCGGCCTCCATCGCGCGGGTGGCGGCATGGTAGGCCAGGTCGCAGGTGGTCTCGCCCTCGGCGGCGACATGGCGCTGGCGGATGCCGGTGCGGGCCGAGATCCACTCGTCGCTGGTGTCGACGAACCTGGCCAGGTCGTCGTTGGTGAGCACCTTGGACGGCAGGTAGCTGCCGGTACCGGCGATGCGCGCGAACACTTGCTGGGTCATGCCTGCCGTACACCTCGTCGGGACGCGGCGGACCGGTTCACGGTGCGCCGCCGGAGGCCCGTGCCGTCTGCGGCGGGGGCCCGAAAGACGGACGCGGCCCGCGGGCCGCATCCCTCCTCACGCTCCGATGCCCGCGCGACGGCGGCCGGGCCGCCGGCCCGCGCAGGCGCCGGGGCTCACTCCTCGTCCACGACCCGCGACTTGGTGTCGATCACCTTGCGGCCGCGGTAGTAGCCGTCGGCGGTGACGTGGTGGCGCAGGTGGATCTCGCCGGTGGTCGGATCGGTCGAGAGCTGCTTGGCGCTCAGCGCGTCGTGCGAACGGCGCTGGCCGCGGCGGGACGGGGTGACACGGGACTTCTGCACAGCCATGGGAATCGCTCCAGCTTGAATTCGGGGTTGCGGTGACGCGTCAGCGGTTGGTGCTGTCCTGCTTCTTCAGCGCAGCCAGCGCGGCGAAGGGGCTCGCGGCGGCCTGCTCGGCCACGCCGGCCGGCCAGTCGCGCTCGACCGCCTCCGTGCCCGGGGCCACCGGCACCACCGGCACGACGAGGATCAGCTCGTCCTCCACCAGCTCGGCCGGCTGCAGCATGCCGTCCTCGGGCACCAGCAGGGCCTCGTAGCCCGGCGGCAGCGCGGCCTCCTCCGCCTCGTCGCGGATCAGGCCCAGCCGCTGCACCAGGGCCACCGGGTGCAGGAACCGCTGCAGGCTGCGCTGGCATTCCAGCGGCAGCTCCGCCTCGATCCGCAGCTCGACGTATGCCACCTGCAGCGCGTCGCGGCCGAACTCGATCCGGACGCGGACGCTGCCCTCGGCATCCACCAGGCTGCCACGCAACCGCGTCATGGCGGCCAGCGGCAACACGCCTTCGAAGCCCCGCCGCGCCGCGACCATGCGCCAGGCGTCGAGCGCCTCGGGCAGCCGGGTCGCGGGTGAATCGGCGGACATAAGCTGCGGAATGTTAGGCGCCCGGGTACCCCCTGTCAAACCGGAACTGCTTGATCCGGAAGCATTCCTCGCCTGGCCGCCGATCGCGGACGGCCGGCGATTGCCGGTCGTGGCCGGCGGCGGCAGACTTCCTCCAGACCTGACGCCCGGGGTTGTGCGTGACCGCGACCGTGATCCTGCTGTTCGTCGCCCTCGGCGCGGCGCTCACCGCCGTCCTGCTGCGCCGGCAGGGGACCCGGCGCCAGCGCGCGGTGCGCGAGCTGCTGGATTCGGCCGACTCGCTCGAGGCCCGGCTGCGCACCGCGCGCAGCGAGATCGAGGCCATCGCCGGCCCCGGCGAGGATCCGGTGCGGGAGGCGATGCAGGAGATGCTGCGCCAGCGGCTGTGGCTGAAGCAGCACGGTGCTTCGGCCAGCCTGGAAGACCTGCGCCGGGTGCGGTCCTCCTTCGACGCCGCCCGCGCCCGCCTCGACCAGCAGCTCGACCGGCTCGAACGGGCCCGCGCGTCCTCCGCATGACCCCGCTGATCCTGGCCTCGACCTCGCGCTACCGGCGCGAGCTGCTGGCGCGGCTGCGGCTGCCGTTCACGGTGGCCCGGCCGGAGGTGGACGAAACCCCGCTGCCCGGCGAGGCGCCCGCCGACCTCGCCCGCCGTCTGGCCCAGGCCAAGGCCGGGGCGATCGCCGCGCGCGCGCCGGAGGCGTGGGTGATCGGCTCGGACCAGGTGGCCGAACTCGACGGCCGGCCGCTGGGCAAGCCCGGCCACGCCGCGGCCGCGGTGGCCCAGCTGCGGGCGATGTCCGGACGCGCGGTGGCGTTCCGCACCGCGCTGTGCCTGCAGCGCGGGGCGACCCGGCTGGAGGCGATGGACGAGACCGTGGTCCGTTTCCGCACCCTCGCCACGGACGAGATCGAACGCTACGTGGCCGCCGAACAGCCGCTGGACTGCGCCGGCAGCTTCAAGTCGGAAGGCCTGGGCATCGCCTTGTTCGAGGCGATCGAAACCCGCGACCCCACCGCCCTCATCGGCCTGCCGCTGATCGCCACCGCCCGCCTGCTGCGCCAGGCCGGCTACGCCCTGCCCTAGCGCACGACCTCGAGCGGCTGCTCGGGCCAGTCCTCCACGCTGCCGTCGTGCCCGTGCAGGCGCAGGCCGAGCCAGTGCCGGCCCGGCGCGAGCCGTTCCGCCGGAACCACCGCATCGAAGCCGACATGCGGATGCGCCGGGTCGGTGCTGATCTTCCAGAAGGCCGCCACGTGCGGCGCCGCCCGCCCGTACTGCGCGCGCGCGACCACGGCGCCGTCGAGCAGCACCTCCACCGCCGCCAGCCCCACGCCGTCCTTGAACGCCCAACCGTGCACGGCGAGCGGTTCCCCGGCGCGGACCTGCGCGCCGGAGACGGGGGCATCCACCCAGGCCATCGCCGGCGCGACGCAGGCGTCCTGCCCGACCCCTGCGCCCAGACGGAACAACAGGAACCGCTGGCGCCCGTGGTCCACCTGCACCACCCGCGGCGGCGGCAGCGGGCCCAGGCGCGCGCACAGGCCGTGGTAGTGCGCGAGCAGATGCTTGTACGGCAGCTCGCTCGCCCCGACCACGAGCAGCTGCGGCGCCTGCGGCAAGGCATCGCGCTGTTCGCGCAACAATCCCCACAACCGCAGTTGCGGCGCGCGGCCGTGGTGTTCGTTGAGCGGATGCGGCAGCACCAGGAGGTCGGGATCGCCGAGCGCGAAGCCGAGCTCGGCGCCGAGCTTGAAATTGTCGGCCAGCACGCGCGTGCCGGCGGGCATCGTCGCCAGCTCATCACGCACCGCGTCCGCCACCATGTCCCAGCCGGCGAAGTTGGCCGGGTACCACTTCATCGCCGCGAGCCTGGCGCGCAGGCCGGCGTCGGAGACCAGGACGTAGTAGCCCATCCCCAGCACGAGCCCGGCCAGCGCGACGATCCGGGTCAGCGCGCGCAGCCACCGCGGCCAGCGTTCGAGCAGCGCCGGCAGCAACGGCAGCAACGCCAGGTAGCCGGGCAGCGGCCAGTGGAAGCTGACCCGCTCGACGTCGGCGAAGAAGCCAAGGACGAAGAAGCCGAGCACCAGGCCGCCGCCAGTCAATGCGAACCAGCGTCGCGACGCCTCGCCGCTGCGCCATCCGTGCCGGGCCGCGAGCAGCAGCGCAGCGAACAAGGGTGGCGTGACCAGCAGCGCCTGCACCGGCAGGAACCACAGACCCTGCGCATGCAGCGCCCACGGATGGCGTTCCACCAGCTGGAAGCGCAGGCCGGCGTCGGCGTTGGCCAGGTTCCAGGCGAGCAACGGCGCCCAGGCCGCGGCGCCGATGGCGATCGCGCCCCACACCCGCGGATCGCGCAATGCACGCCGGCCTTCGGGCAAGGCGAGCAGGGCGAGGAATCCCACCCCGATCACGGCCAGGAAGCGGTAATGACTCAGCGCACCGAGCGCGAGCCCGGCCGCGAGCAGCGCCACCGCGCGCCATTCGACCCCGCGCAGCAGGCGCGCGCCCGCGTCCACGCACAGCAGCGCGGCGAAGGCCATCGGCACGTCGGGCAGGGCCAGCAGGCCGAGCGTGCCGGCCAGCGGCAGCAGCAGCGCGAAGAGGCCCGCCTGCCAACCGGCACGAACTCCGAATTCGCGCCGCGTAATCCACACCACCCACCACGGCAGCAGCGCGCCGAGCAGCAGGAACGGCGCACGCAACGCGAGCGGGGCATGACCGCCAAACTCCACCCCGATCCGGGTGAGCCAGGCCGTGAGCCCCGGCAGGTCCGAATACGCCAGCGCCGGATGCTGGCCCTCCTGCCAGTAGAACGCCTCGTCCACGAACAGCGGCAGACGGGCGGCGACCAGGAGCTTGACCGCAGTCAGAAGCGTCCACGCGGCGAGGAACCACCGCCGCAGGGCACCCGCCGCGCCGTCGTCCGTCGGGGTCTCGTACCGCATCGGTGGACGTCCTCGCTACACTCGCTCGACCGGGTTCCCGAAGGCGCGCGCCATGTCCGCAGTCCCCGCAGCGAAGATGCTACCCGATGCCCTGCGCGCCTCGCTCCGCGATGCCCTCGCCCAGGTCAACACGCTCGTGCTCGGCAAGTCGCACGAGGTGCGCCTGGCCTTCGTCGCGCTGCTGTCCGGCGGCCACCTGCTGATCGAGGACCTGCCCGGCCTGGGCAAGACCACGCTCGCGCACGCGATCGCGGCCACCCTGGGCCTGGGCTTCCAGCGCGTGCAGTTCACCTCCGACCTGCTGCCGGCGGACATCCTCGGCGTGTCGGTGTACGACGCGCAGACCCGGCAGTTCGCGTTCCATCCCGGCCCGATCTTCACCCACGTCCTGCTCGCCGACGAGATCAACCGCGCGCCGCCGCGCACCCAGAGCGCGCTGCTGGAGGCGATGGCCGAGCAGCAGGTGACGGTGGACGGCACCACCCACGCGCTGCCCAACCCGTTCTACGTGATCGCCACCCAGAACCCGGTGGACCTCGCCGGCACCTACCCGCTGCCGGACTCGCAGCTCGACCGCTTCCTGCTCCGGCTCACCCTCGGCTATCCGGACGAGCAGGCCGAGCGCGAACTGCTGGCCGGCGAGGACCGGCGCCTGCTGATCGCGCAGACCACGCCGGTGCTCGAGCGCGGCGACGTGCTCGCGCTGCGCAAGGCCGCATCCCAGGTGCATGCGAGCGAGGCGCTGGTGACCTACGTGCAGGCACTGCTCGCGCGCAGCCGCCGCCATCCCGGCGTACGCGTGGGCCTGTCGCCGCGCGCGGGGCTGGCCCTGCTGCACGCCGCGCGCAGCCACGCCCTGCTGCTCGGCCGCGAGCACGTGCTGCCCGAAGACGTGCAGGCCCTGTTCGTGCCCGTCGCCTCGCACCGGCTGGTCGCCGACGCCGATGCCGGCAGCGGCGAGGCGCTGGCCAAGGCGATCCTGCACGCGGTGCCGGTGGACTGAACATGCGCGGGCAGGCGCTGGCCGCGCGCTTCGAGGGCTGGGCGCGGCCGCGCGCACGGGAAACGTTCCCGGTGCGTCTGGACCGGCGCCGCATCTATGTGCTGCCCACCCGCTTCGGCCTGTTCTTCCTGCTGCTGCTGGGCACGATGACGCTCGGCGCGCTGAACTACAACAACAACCCGGCGCTGCTGCTCGCACTGCTGCTGGCGGGCGCGGCGTTGAGCAGCCTGTTCGCCGCGCACCTGCAGCTCAGCGGCCTGGAGTTCCATGCCCTCGACGCCGAACCGGTGGCGGCCGGCAGGCCGATGCAGGTGCGCCTGCACGCGCGCGCGGACGATGGCCGCGAACGGCGCGGGTTGCGGGTGCGGCTGGCGCAGGCAGAAGCGCCGCTCTCGCTGGAGGACGGACGCGGCGTGGCCACGTTCGCGGTGCCGACCGAGTGCCGCGGCTGGCTGCGGCTGCCGCGGCTGCAGGTTTCGACCACGCAACCGCTCGGCCTGGCGCACGCCTGGGGCTACGTGTGGCCGGCGCAGGCGCTGCTGGTGTATCCGGCCCCCGAGGCTGCCGGGCCGCCGCTGCCCGAGGGGCGCGGCGAAACCGCCCAACGCCGGCTGCATCCCACCGGCGACGACGTCCACCATCTGCGCGCCTACCGCCGCGGCGACCCGCGCCGCGCCGTGGCGTGGAAGCCATCGGCCAAGCGCGACCAGCTGCTGGTGCGCGAATACGAGCAACCGCTCGGCGCCGACGTGGTGCTCGACTGGCACACGCTGGGCGGGCTGGCCTACGAGGACCGGATCCGGCGCCTGGCGCGCTGGGTGGACGAAGCCGAGCGCGACGGCCGCCGGTATCGCCTGTTGCTGCCGAAGCACCCCCCCATCGGTCCCGATCAGGGTCTGGCGCATCGTCACGCCTGCCTGCGCGCGCTGGCCCTGCTGCCCGAGGTGCACGATGGCACACCGGGCTGAGCCGATCGCACTCGACCCGCCGAGCCGGCACTGGGCCCTCGCTGCCGGCGGCGTCTCGCTGCTGCCCTTGCTGCTGCAGCTGCCGCCGCCGATCGCCTTCGGGATCGGACTGACCGCACTCGCGGTCGCCGCGCTCGCACGCAAGCGGCCGCTGGCCGGGCCGTTGCGCCTCCTGCTCGCGCTGGCCCTGCTCGGCGCGGTGCTGGCGCAGATGCGCTTTGCGATGGGGCGCGACACCGCCTGCGCCCTGCTCGCCGCGATGCTCGCGATCAAGCCGGCGGAGACCGCCAGTTTGCGCGATGCGCGCAGCCTGGTCGGTTTCGCCCTGTTCGCGCCGTTCGCCACCTTCCTGCTCGACCAGGGGCCGCTGTCGCTCACGCTCGGCATCGTCGCAGTCACGGTCGCGCTCGCCGCGCTGCAGCGCCTGGCCGAACTGGAATCGGGCCAGCCGCCACGACGGACGCCGCCGCTGCGGCGTTTCGGCCGGGTCTGGCGGATGATCGCCGTCGGCCTGCCATTGGCATTGGCGGCGTTCTGGCTGTTCCCGCGCATGGCCTCGCCGCTGTGGGGCGTGCCGGAACGCGCGCAGGCGCGCCCGGGGCTGTCGGACACGATGTCGCCGGGTCAATGGCTCGACATCCTCACCGACGACACTCCCGCCGCGCGCGTGCGCTTCTTCGGCGCGACCCCATCGCAGCGCGAGATGTACTGGCGCGGACCGGTGCTGTGGCACTACGACGGCCGCAGCTGGATCCAGCCGCGCTGGCTGCAGGGCGTTCCCGCGCCGGAGTTGCGTACCGCCGGCCCCGGCTGGGAGTACGAACTCGAACTCGAACCGACCGACCGGCACCAGCTGGTCGCCCTCGACCTGCCGCTGGCTGCACCCGACGGCGCCCGCATGAGCCTGGATTTCGGCCTGTACACCAGGCGCCCGCTGATCTCGCTCACCCGCTGGCGGATCCGCTCGGCGCCGCCGGCGGCGGTCGAACCGCAACTGCCGCACACCCTGCGCCGCGCCGCGCTCGAACTACCCGAGGGCTTCAACCCGCGCACGCTCGCGCTCGCGCGGCAGTGGCGCGCCGAAGCCGGCGCCGACGACGCCATGGTCGTGCGCCGCGCGCTGGAGTGGATCCGCGCCGAATTCGCCTACACCCTCGACGTGCCCCTGCCCGGCCGGCACGCGGTGGACGAATTCCTGTTCGGCTACAAGGCCGGCTACTGCGAACACTTCAGCGGCGCGTTCGTGGTGCTCATGCGCGGCGCGGGGATCCCGGCGCGGGTGGTGACCGGGTATGCCGGCGGCTACTACAACCGGCTCGGCGACTATTGGCTGCTGCGCCGTTCCGACGCGCACGCCTGGGCCGAGGTGTGGCTGCCGCAACGCGGCTGGGTGCGGGTGGATCCGACCGCCGCGGTCGCGCCCGAGCGGGTGTTCGACACCCTCGCCGACCGCGCCGCAGCGGCCGGCGGGGTGCTCGACGATCTTGCCCCGGTGCTGGACGCCGGCGACTGGTTGCGCCGCGCCTGGAACGATTTCGTGCTCGGCTTCGATGCCCGCCGGCAGCGGCTGATGTTCCGGCCGCTCGGCGTGGACGAGATGACCCCGCCGCGGCTGGTGCTGGCCTTCGCCGTGGCCGCAGCGCTGGCCCTGCTGGTCGCGTTCTGGCTGGTTGCGCGCGAGCGCGGCGAGCGCGACCCGCTGCTGCGCGCCTGGCACCGGCTGGGTGCGCGTTACGCCCGGCTCGGCCTGGGCCGCCTGCCGCACGAGCCGGCCGGCACCTGGGTCGCGCGGGTGCTGCGCGCCCGGCCGCAGGACCAGGCGCTGGCGGCGCTCAGCCAGCGTTTCGTCCGCCAGCGCTACGCTCCCGGCGGTGGCGATGGACGAGAGTTGCGGGCGCTGATCCGCGCCCTGCGCACCCACCGCCCCGTCTCCCGCCAGGAGTCCCCGTCATGACACCGCGTCTGGCCGTTCCCGTTCTGGTCGCCGCGCTGCTCGCGGCCTGCGCCACCACGCCCACGCCGCTGCAGGGCAGCTTCGCCCAGATCACCCCGCAGGAGGCCGCCGCCGGCGACCGCACCGGCGCGGTGGTGCGCTGGGGCGGGCGCATCGTGCGCACCGAGCCGCTGGCCGACCGCACCTGCTTCGAGATGATCTCCACCCGGCTCGACGCCTACGGGCGGCCGTACTGGGCCACCGACGAGGTCGGCGGCCGGTTCATCGCCTGCCGCGCCGGCTTCTACGACCCGGCCCTGTTCAAGCCCGACCGCGAAGTGACCTTCACCGGCCGCATCGAGGGCTACGAGAACCGCCGCATCGGCGAGTACGACTACCGCTTCCCGCGGGTGGCCGCGGACGTGGTGTACCTGTGGCCGGTGCGCGAGCGTGTGGACGTGATCGAGCGGCCGGTGCCGTGGCCGTGGTGGGGCTGGTGGTGAGGCGCGCGCGCCGGCCTCAGCGCGGCGTGCCGAACCGCCCCAGTGGGGCTCCGGCCAGCAGGTGCAGGTGCAGCTGGAACACCGTCTGCCCGGCGTTCGCGTTGCAGTTGATCACCACCCGGTAGCCGTCCCCGGCGAAGCCCTCGCGCCTGGCGTAGTCCGCCGCGGCCAGCAGCAGCCGGCCGACGACCTCCGCCTGCGCCGGCTGCAGGTCGTCGAGCGTGGGGATGTCGGTCTTGGGCACGAACAGCACGTGCACCGGCGCCTGCGGCGCGATGTCGCGGAACGCGATCAGGTGCTCGTCCTCGTACACGATGTCGGCCGGGATCTCGCGGCGCATGATCCGGTGGAAGATCGTGTCGTTGCTCATCGCGGGGTCCTCCATGGGGGTTCGGGGGCTCAGCCCATCTCGCTGCGGCTGCCGAAGGCGTGCGCCAGGGTGCCGCGGTCCACGTATTCGAGTTCGCCGCCCAGCGGCACGCCATGGGCGGGGCGGCTCGGACGCACGCCGTGCCGGCGCGCGAGCTGGGCCAGGTAGTGCGCGGTGGCTTCGCCCTCGACGGTGGGGTTGGTGGCGATGATCGCCTCCTGCACCTCGCCCTCGGCCAGGCGCGCGGCGAGCAGGTCCAGGCCCAGTTCGCTCGGGCCGATGCCGTCGAGCGGGCTGAGCCGGCCGTGCAGCACGAAGTAGCAGCCGCGGTAGCCGGTGGCCTGCTCGATCGCGAGCCGGTCGGCGGGCGACTCGACGATGCACAGCAGGTGCGCATCGCGCGCCGGGCTGGCGCAGGTGGCGCACACCGGCTCCTCGCTGAAGTCGCGGCAGCGCGCGCACTGGCCGATCCGCTCGACCGCGGCGGCCAGCGCCGCAGCCAGCCGCTGCCCGCCGGCGCGGTCGCGCTCGAGCAGGTGGTAGGCCATGCGCTGCGCCGACTTCGGGCCGACGCCGGGCAGCACGCGCAGGGCTTCGATCAGTTGTTCGAGCAGGGAAGACATGCCTCGATCCCGGCTGTCGCGCACAGGGACGCGTGCGCACGCTGCGGCGACGGCGCGGATGCGGCGCCAGGCCGCCGCAGCGTCCGCATCAGAACATGCCCGGGAGCTTCATGCCCGGCGGCAGCGGCATGCCCGCGGTGGCGCCGGCCATCTTCGCCTGCGCCTCGGCGTCCACCTTGTTCGAGGCGTCGTTGTACGCCGCGGCGATCAGGTCCTCGAGCATCTCCGGGTCGGACAGCACGCTCGGGTCTATCCGCACCTTGCGGCATTCCTTGCGCCCGGTGAGGGTCACGCTGACCATGCCGCCGCCGGCGCTGCCGGTGACCTCGAGCCTGGCGATCTCTTCCTGCGCGCGCTGCAGGGTTTCCTGCATCCGCTGCGCCTGCTGCATGAGTTGGGCGATGTTTCCGCGCATAGGGGGGTCACTCTTCGAAAGGTCGGATCGAATCCGGGACGAGGGTCGCGCCGTGGCGCGACATCAGCTGCTGGACGCCGGGGTCGGACAGGAACGCGCGTTCGGCCGCTTCCTGGCGCGCGTCACGCTCGCGCGCGGTGCGTTCGTGCAGGGTTTCGCCGCTGCCCGCGCCGGTCTCGAAGCGGATCTGCGGCGTGGTGCCCAGCTCCGCGGCGAGTGCCGTGGCCAGTTGCCTGGCCAGCGACGGCGACTGCAGGTGCTCGTCGGCGGGCGACAGGCTCAGCCGCAGCAGGCGGCCGTCCCAGGCCACGAAGCCGGCGTGCTCGGCGAGCGCGCGTGCCGGGCCGCGCAGCGGCAGGCGCGCGGCCAGGCCGACCCAGGCCTCGGCATCGAGCATCACGGCGGACGGCGCGGTGTCGGCGTCGGCCACGGCGGCAGGTGCGGGCTCGGGCGGCCGCGCGGTCACGGGCGCGGCTGTCTCGGCGCGGGCAGGCGGGGCGGATTCGACCGGCCGCGCCGTTCCGGCAGGCGCCGGAGACGCCGGGGCGACACCGCGCACCGGATCGGCCGCGAGCGCGGCGCGTGCGCCGGCCGCCCCGCCCCGCGCCACCGTGCCGGCGCCGGTACCGGCCGCGGCCGCGCCCTCCTCCGCCGGCCGGAACGCCAGCATCCGCAGCAACGTCATCTCCAGGCCCGCACGCGGGCTCGGCGCCAGCGGCAGGTCGCGGCGGCCGTGCAGCGCCATCTGGTACCACAGCTGCACCAGTTCCGGCCGCAGCCGCTGCGCCAGCCCGGAGGTGTCCACGCGCGCATCCTCGACCGCCGCGCCCGGCACCAGCTGCCGCACCTGCACCCGGTGCAGCGCCTCGGCCAGCGCGTCGAGCACGCCGCCCCAGTCGGGCGCGAACTCGGCCAGCGTGGCCACCGTCGCCAGCATGCGCTCGCCGTCGCCGTCGGCGAGCGCGTCGAGCAGCGCGCCGACCCGGGCCCGGTCCACGGTGCCGAGCATCGCCGCCACCGCCGCGTCCCCGAGCCGGCCGCCGGTGTAGGCGATGGCCTGGTCGAGCAGCGACAGGCCGTCGCGCAGGCTGCCGTCGGCGGCCCGCGCCAGCTGCGCGATCGCGCCCTCCTCGGCCTCGATCCCTTCCGCCGCCAGGATCTTGCGCAGCTGCCCGGCGATCTGCGCCTCGTCCAGGCGCTTGAGGTTGAACTGCAGGCAGCGCGACAGCACCGTCACCAGCAGCTTCTCCGGGTCGGTGGTCGCGAACAGGAACTTGACGTGCTCCGGCGGCTCCTCGAGCGTCTTCAGCAGCGCGTTGAACGCCGCCTTCGACAGCATGTGCACCTCGTCGATGAGGTACACCTTGTAGCGCCCGCGCGAGGGCATGTACTGCGCGTTCTCGATCAGCTCGCGGACGTTGTCCACGCCGGTGTTCGAGGCCGCGTCGATCTCGAGCAGGTCGATGTAGCGGCCGGCGTCGATCGCCAGGCAGGTCTCGCACTCGCCGCACGGGTCGGCGGAGGTGCCGCGCTCGCAGTTCAGGCTCTTGGCGAAGATGCGGGCGATGGTGGTCTTGCCCACGCCGCGGGTGCCGGTGAACAGGAACGCGTGGTGGACGCGGCCGGACTGCAGCGCGTTGGTCAGCGCGCGCACCACGTGCTCCTGCCCCACCAGCTCGGCGAAACGCTTCGGGCGCCACTTGCGGGCAAGGACCAGGTAGGACATGCGGGAAGAGGCTCCGGCGGTGCCGACGACGCAGACGCGGAACGCTAGTGTGCCACGCCGCGCGCGCCGACCCGGCGCCGGCGGACGCGCGCTTGTCCGGCCCTGCCCCGGCCGGTAGACTGGCCAGCTCCCGGACACGCTCGCGCAGCGCGCCCGGGCCAGGTTCCGGAGAGGTGTCCGAGCGGTCGAAGGAGCACGCCTGGAAAGTGTGTAAGCGGCTAAACCCCGCTTCGCGGGTTCGAATCCCGCCCTCTCCGCCACTCCCCGCTGCCGTTGTCCGCTGCCGTCCGCCCCGCGGCGTGCGCGCAGCCGCTGCGCAGTTCCATGGTGGCCCCGTCGGCCCCTCGCGACGCTAGGTCGAAAACCCCGCCAGGGCCGGAAGGCAGCAACGGTATCGGCCGATGCGGGCGCCGAGGCAAGCCGGCGGGGTCATCGCCATTCCGGCCCCGGTTCAGGGTCCGGGATGCAGCCAGCCGGCCTCGCCGTCGGCGTAGCGCTCGTGCTTCCAGATCGGTACCCGCGCCTTGACCTCGTCGATGATCCAGCGGCAGGCGGCGAACGCGGCCTTCCGGTGCGCCGCGGTCACCCCCACCCACACCGCGAGTTCGCCCCGGGCCAGGTCGCCGACCCGGTGCACGCAGCGCGCGTCGAGGATGTCGAAGCGCGCCAGCGCCTCCTCCATGATCCGTTCGCCCTCGGCCTCGGCCAGGCGCGCGTAGGCCTCGTAGCGCAGGCCGCGCACGCTGCGGCCCTCGTTGTGGTCGCGCACCCAGCCTTCGAAGCTGGCATAGGCGCCCACCCGCGCGTCCAGCAGCTCCGCGCGCAGGGTCGCGGTGTCGAACGGGGTCGGCGCGAGCGTGAACCGTTTCCTCATGCGATGTTCATCCGCCGCTGACCGGGGGCAGGAATGCGATCTCGGCGCCTTCGCGCGGCGCGTCCAGCCAGTGCGCGAATTCGCCGTCCACCGCCACCCGCACCCGCTCGACCGGCAGCGGGAAGCCGTGGCGCGCGCGCAACTCCAGGTACAGCGCGCGCAGGTCCGGGGCCTCGGTGACGAAGGTCTCGGCGTCCTGGCCGGCGGCATCGCGCAGGCTGGCGAAGTACAGCACGGTGACACGCACGCCCATCAGGTGCTCCCGAAATCGCGCCGGCCGCCGCGCTTGCCGAGCAGCCTCGCCGGGCCGACCACGATCGCGTGCGACAGCGCCTTGCACATGTCGTACACGGTCAGCGCGGCGATGGTGGCGCCGGTCAGCGCCTCCATCTCCACGCCGGTGCGGTGGGTGGTCTTCACCGCGCATTCGATCCGCAGGCTGCGCGCGTCGTGCCAGTCGATCGCGATCCGGCAGCCGTCCACCGGCAGCGGATGGCAGAACGGGATCAGCTCGTGGGTGCGCTTGACCGCCATGGTGCCGGCGATCACCGCGGTGTCCACGATCCCGCCCTTGGCGCTGCGCAGGCCGCTGGCGCGCAGCGCGTCGGCGACCGCAGCCGGGAAACGCACCCGGCATTCGGCCCGCGCCTCGCGCACGCTCACGGCCTTGTCGGAGACGTCCACCATCGCCGGCCGGCCGGCGGGGTCGAGGTGGGTCAGGCGGGAGCGGACGCGGGCCATGCTCAGCCTCCGACCAGGAACATCTCGACGTGCCGGCGCGGGGCCACCGGCGTGCCGCGCAGCTCGCTGTAGCGGTCGGCGCGTTGCGACCACAGCGTGGCCACGTGCCGGGCCAGCGCCGCCTCGCCTTCGGCCAGCGCCGGGCGCAGGTCGTGCCCGGTGGCGGCGAACAGGCAGGTGTAGAGGCGGCCGTCGGCGGACACGCGCGCGCGGTGGCAGTCGCCGCAGAACGGTTCGCTGACCGAACTGACGAAGCCGACCTCGCCCTTGCCGTCGGCGAAGGCGTAGCGCGTGGCCACCTCGCCGCGGTAGTGCGGCTGCAGCGGGCGCAGCGGCCAGCGGGCGTGGATCCGGTCGCGCAGCTCGCGCGAGGGCACCACCCGTTCGCGGCGCCAGCCGTTGCAGGTGCCCACGTCCATGAACTCGATGAAGCGCAGCACGTGGCCGTGCCGGCGCGCGTATTCGAGCAGCGGGAACAGCGCGTCCTCGTTCACCCCGCGTTGCATCACGCAGTTGAGCTTGACCGGGGCGAAGCCGGCCGCGTGCGCGGCGGCGATGCCGGCGAGCACGGCCTCGACCTCGCCGCGGCCGCCCGACAGCGCCCGGAACAGGCCCGGATCGAGCGCATCCAGGCTGACCGTGATCCGCCGCAGCCCCGCCTCGCGCAGCGCCCGTGCCTGGGGCGCGAGCAGCGCGCCGTTGGTGGTCAGGGCCAGGTCCTCGAGCTCCGGGATCGCCGCCAGCCGCGCCACCAGCTCCGGCAGCCGCCGGCGCAGCAGCGGCTCGCCGCCGGTCAGGCGCAGCTTGCGCACGCCGAGGCGGACGAAGGCCCGCACCAGGGTCTCGATCTCGTCCAACGACAGGCGCGAGGCGGCGTCCAGGCCGTAGTCGTCCGGCACCCGCTCGGCCGGCATGCAGTACGGGCAGCGGAAGTTGCAGGCCTCGATCAACGACAGGCGCAGGTCGCGCAGCGGCCGGCCGAACAGGTCGTGCGGCGGGATCGGCGGCGGTGTGGCATTCACGGCGTTTCGACCCAGGGCGCCAGCGGCGGACGCAAGGCGATCACCTCCCCTGGCCGCGCGACGCGGTGGCCGCGCGCGGCCAGGGCCTCGCCGTCGGCGGCACTGGCGTAGTGGTACAGCACGCAGCGCGCCAGCAGCTCCCGAGGATACTCCCGTTCCAGGTCCTCGATGCCGCTGTGCGAGGGGTTGCCCTGCAGCGCGCAGTCGTGCGCGACCAGCTCGCCGGCATCGGCGTGGCGGGCCAGCGCCTCGGGGATCGGGCGGGTGTCGCCGGTCCACACCAGGCTGCCGCGCAGGCGCAGGCCGAAGCTGGTGTCGGGCCAGTGGTGGCGGGTCGGGAACACGTCCAGGCGCACGCCGTCGTGCCAGAAGTGGTCGCTGACGGGGATGAGCTGGAACGCATCCCAGAAGTTCGCCCCGCCCTCGGCCAGGGTGTTCGGGTAGTCGCCCACGCGCCGGTGCAGCAGCGGCACCACCGGCGCCGGCACGTACACGCGCACCCGGCCGCGGCGCGCGGGGTCGAAGTACGCCGACACGAACAGGCGCTCGAAGCCGGCCACATGGTCGAGGTGGACGTGGGTGACGAACAGCGCCTGCGGCATGTCGCCGTAACTGGCCTGGAAGGCGGTCAATCCTTCCGCACCGCAGTCCACGGTCAGCCATGGCGCGCCGTCGCATTCGATCGTGGCCATCGCCGAGCCCAGCTCCACCGCCGAGGCATTGCCGACGCCGTGCAGTCGCAGCGCCCAGTCCATCAGTAGCCCCGTTGCCAGTGCCGGTCGTAGGCCTCGCGCAGCCGCGCGAACTCGCTTTCCACCTGGTCCACGCTGCGTTCGCCGCGCAGTTTCAGCAGCGAACGCCGCAGCCGGGCGAGATTGCGCTCGCGCCAGCCGGTGGCCGGGATCCGCAGCACGCTGCGGTCGAAGTCGATCAGCCAGCCGCGCCCGGCTTCATCGAACAGCAGGTTGTGCGCGTTGAGGTCGGCGTGGTCGAGCCCGGCACGGTGGAAGCGCGCGATCAGGCGCCCGGCCTCCTCCCAGGGCGCGGTGTCGCCCGGCGTGGCCGCGCGGTGCGCGAGCGAGTGCACGCCCTCGATCCGCTCCAGCAGGATCGCGGCGCGGTACCACCAGCCGCCCTCGCGCCGGTACCAGGCCGCGATCGGCCGCGGCACCGGCAACCCGCGTTCGAGCAGCGCGCGCAGCAGGCGGAACTCGGCGAAGCTGCGCACCCGGTCGCTGCCGTGCCACAGGTGGCGGTCGCGGTTGAAGCGGGCGACCAGCCCGCCGCGCAGGTAGTGCCGCAGCACCGCCGCACCGAACACCGGCGAGTCCACGAACCACGCCCCGCCCCGGCCGCCGGCCGCCACCGGGCGCGCGTGCCCGCCCCAGTGCGCGGGATCGAACCAGGCCGGCTCGGCATGCCGCAGGCGGGTGCGGTCGAACAGGACCGCGCCATACGCGGCGTCTTCCTGGAACGGGGTCAGGCTCTCGCTGGCGTCGAACGCGGCCATCCGCCGAGTCTAGCAACGGCCTGCGCGCATTGCCGCGACCGCTTCGGCAGCTGGCCACGACGCACCGAACTTCCTATGCTTCCGGCCCCGTGGCGCCCGGCCGGCACGCGCCATGTCCCCTCCGGGCCGCCGCGCCCCACCGACTGGACCAGCCATGCAGACCGTCAACGTCCTTTGCATCAAGTGGGGCAGCAAGTACGGCCCGGAATACGTCAACACCCTGCGCTCGATGGTGCGGCGCAACCTCACCCGTCCGCACCGGTTCGTGTGCCTCACCGACGACCGCACCGGCATCGAGCCCGACATCGAGGTCTTCGACATCCCCAAGGTCGGCATCCCCGATTTCGACGCGCGCAAGCCGTGGACCTTCGCCCACGGCTGGCTGAAGCTGACCAGCTTCGCCGATCCGCTCTACGACCTGCGCGGGCCGACCCTGTTCATCGATCTCGACGTGGTCATCGTGGACAGCATCGACTGCTTCTTCGACCTGCCGGGCGAGTTCCTGGTGATCAAGGAGTGGGACAAGCGCGACGAGACCGGCAACACCTCGGTGTACCGCTATGAGATCGGCCGCCACGCCGATGCGCTGGCGTACCTGCGCGACCACCAGCAGGAGGCGCTGGCGAAGGTGCGCAACGAACAGGAGTTCATCACCGGCTACCTCGCCCGCCAGGGCAAGCTCGGCTACTGGCCGCAGGCCTGGTGCCGCAGCTTCAAGCGCCATTGCGTGCGCGGGCTGCTGCTGGGCTGGTTCCTGCCGCCGCGGATCCCGGAAGGGGCGAAGATCATCGCCTTCCACGGCAAGCCCAATCCCCCCGACGCGATCGCCGGGCGCAGCGGCAAGTGGTACCGGCGGGTGCTGCCCACGCCGTGGGTGGCCGAGCATTGGCGCTGAGGGGCGCAGCTGCCCGAACCGGCCTCCTGCCGATTTGTCGAACCCGAATCGGGCCCGTCCACACACCGCTCTCCCAGACATGCGAACGCCCCCTTGCGGGGGCGTTCGCATGTCTGGCGGAGAGGGTGGGATTCGAACCCACGGTACGGTAGAACCGTACACCGGATTTCGAATCCGGCGCATTCGACCACTCTGCCACCTCTCCGATGGCGGGTCCGGGAGGCCCCGGACAGCCGCGCATGATACGGGGTCGTCCCGGCCCCAGACAAGGCGCGCCGGTCGTCGCCTTGCCTGGCGGCCGACCCCCGTCGAAACTTCCGTTCTTCACCTTCGACAGCCACCTGCCACCCGCGGCCGCCGCATGATCGAGTTCGGACACCTGACCCACGTCGGCCTGCGGCGCGAGCTGAACGAAGACACCTATTACGGCGACAGCGACCTCGGCCTGTGGCTGGTCGCCGACGGCATGGGCGGCCACGAGTACGGCGAGGTCGCCAGCGCGCTCGCGCGCGAGACGATCGTGCGCGAGATCCGCAACGGCACCCCGCTGGCGCAGGCCATCCGCATCGCCGACGAGGAGATCATCCGCGCCTCGCGCCGCCGCAACGACGCGCTGCCAATGGGCACCACGGTGGTCGCCGCGCGGGTCACCGGCAACCGCTTCGAGGTCGCCTGGGTGGGGGACAGCCGGGTGTACCTGTGGCGCAACGGCCAGCTGGTCCAGCTCTCGCAGGACCACAGCTACGTGCAGGAGCTGATCGCCCAGGGCGCGATCACCAGCGAGCAGGCCCGCTCGCACCCGCACCGCAACGTGGTCACCCAGGCGCTCGGCGTCACCGACCCGGCCCAGCTCAACGTCGAGACCCTCACCGGCGAGCTCAAGCCCGGCATGCAGCTGCTGCTGTGCAGCGACGGGCTCACCGAGGAAGTGGACGACCGCAGCATCGCCCGGGTCCTGGCGCAACAGGACTCCAGCGCGCAGGAATGCGTGGACACCCTGGTCGCGGCCGCGCTCGACGGCGGCGGCTCCGACAACGTCACCGTGGTGCTGGTGCGCCGACACTGAGGCCGGTCGCCGCCGGTTCGCGCCTCAGGCCGGTTCCGCCGCCGGGGCCTCGGCTTCCTGCTCCAGCCACAGGCAACGGCCGGCCTTGCGCCGGATCGCCTCGAGCCTGGCGGCATGCGCCTGCGCTTCCTCCGCATCCACGGCCACCCGCGGACGCCCCCCCGCCTGGACCGTGGCGGTGAACTGCACGCTGGTGGTGGCCCGCTCGGCGGTTTCGGGCAGGGCGAAGCCGATCTCGCCCTGCCCGGAGGTCAGCGCCAGGTACACCTCGGCCAGGATCTGTGCGTCGAGCAGCGCGCCGTGCAGGTGCCGGTGCGAATTGTCCACGCCGAGCCGGCGGCACAACGCGTCGAGCGAATTGCGTTGGCCTGGGAAACGCTGCCGCGCCAGTTCGAGCGAGTCCTCGACCGTGCAGCGGTCGCGGATGCGGCCCAGGTGCGGTCCGACCAACGAGAGTTCGTAGTCGAGGAAGCCCAGGTCGAAGGCCGCGTTGTGGATCACCAGCTCGGCGCCGTCGATGAAGGCGAGGAACTCGTCCACCACCTCGGCGAAGCGCGGCTTGTCGGCAAGGAACTCGCGGGTCAGACCGGTCACCTCCTGCGCCCCGGCCTCGAAATCGCGGTCGGGATTGAGATAGCGCTGGAAGGTGCGCCCGGTCGGCCGCCGCTCCACCAGCTCGACGCAGCCGATCTCGACGATCCGGTGGCCCTTTTCCCAGCTCAGGCCGGTGGTTTCGGTGTCGAGGACGATCTGGCGCATGCGGAGGAGCGAAATGAGGAGTGGGCAGTGAGGGAAGGGGCGCGGGGAGGATGGTCGCACGGGATCAGCGGGCGGGAGGGGCCGCGGACGGTTCGCGCTGCCGCTGGGCCTGTTCCCGGGCGAGCCTGTCCACGCGTTCGTTGTCGGGGTCGCCGCTGTGGCCGCGCACCCATTTCCACACGATCCGGTGCCGTTGCGTCGCGGCATGCAGGCGCTCCCACAGGTCGCGGTTCTTGACCGGGTCGCCGCCGGCGGTGCGCCAGCCGCGCCGGACCCAGGTCGGCAGCCACTCGGTGATGCCCTGGCGCAGGTACTGCGAATCGGTGTGCAGGGTCACCGCGCAGCCCTCGGTCAGCGCCTCGAGCGCGACGATCGCCGCCATCAGCTCCATGCGGTTGTTGGTGGTGTGCGGCTCGCCGCCGGCGAGCTCGCGCTCGCGGCCGCGGTAGCGCAGCAACGCGGCCCAGCCGCCGGGGCCGGGGTTGCCCAGGCAGGCCCCGTCGGTATGGATCTCCACGGTCTTCATGAAACGGTCGGCACCCCGGGTTGCCAGCGCAGGCGCGGCTGCAGCCGCACCGGCGTCAGCGGGATCACGCGCTTCACCGCCTCCAGCAGGAATGCGGCGCGGATCCCGGCGCCCTCCTGCGCGTCCGCGGCCAGGGCGACCTGCCAGCGCGGCCCCAGCCCCTGGGCCACGCTCGCCACCTCGAAGCCGGCCCGCCGCAGCCGCCAGCGCCAGGTGATCGGCTCGGCCGTGCGCGGCCCCGCCCCGGCCCAGCGCAGGCGATACGGCGCCAACGGGTTCAGCGCCAGCAGCCACAGGCGCCCGCCGTCCACCAGCACGCGCTCGCATTCAGCCAGTACCGCGTCCATCGGCAGGCAGCCGTCGCCCACGTGCTGGAGCAGGATCGCGGCCACGCTGCCGCTGGCCAGGGGCAACGGAAGCGTGCAGGCCAGGCTGCCGGAGAAGCCCTCGCCCTCCGGCCACAGGCACAGCGCCCGCGGCGGCACCTTCCGCGGCGGCAGCGGCGTGAACCACAGCCATGGCTGGCCCGGACGTTCGCGCGCCACCGCCTGCACCACCGCGTCCTCGCTGGCCAGCACCGCCTGTCCGGCCGCGTCGGCGAACCAGCGCGCCGCGGCGGCAGGTGCGGATTGACGCTGGAACGGCATGGCGGGCATGGTCGGATTCTGCGCGAAAGCCGCCACAGCGTCACCCGACATGCGCCTGCACCCCCTGCCCGCCTTCGCCGACAACTACATCTGGACGCTGGCCGACGCGCGCGGCGCGGCGCTGGTGGTGGATCCGGGCGAGGCCGCGCCGGTGCTCGCCGCCGCCGAACGCGGCCTGCGGCCGCTGGCGATCCTGCTCACCCACCACCATCCCGACCACATCGGCGGGGTGCCGGCGCTGCTCGCACGCTGGCCGCAACTGCCGGTGATCGCGCCGGACGACGCCCGCATCACGCACGCCACGCGCACGGTGCAGGACGGCGAGCACGTCGCCGTCGGCGAATGGCGGTTCGAGGTGCTGGCGGTGCCCGGCCACACCCGCAGCCACATCGCCTTCCACGGCGCGGGCCTGCTGTTCTGCGGCGACACCCTCTTCAGCCTCGGCTGCGGGCGCCTGTTCGAGGGCACGCCGGAGCAGATGCTGGCCTCGCTCGACCGGCTGGCCGCGCTGCCCGCACAGACGCGCGTGTGCTGCGGCCACGAATACACCCTGGCCAACGCCGCCTTCGCACGCAGCGTCGAGCCGGACAACCCGGCCCTGCGGGCGCGCACGGCGCAGGCGCGCGCGCAGCGCGAGGCCGGCCAGCCCACCCTGCCGAGCACGCTCGGCGACGAACGCGCGGCCAACCCGTTCCTGCGCGTGGACGCACCGGCTGTGCGTGCCGCGCTCGCCGCGCGCCTGGGCCAGGCCCCGCGTGACCGGGTCGAGGCCTTCGCCGAGCTGCGCCGCTGGAAGGACGGCTTCCGCGCCTGAGGCCGGGCCGATCGGGCCGCCCCCGTTGCTAAACTGGAGCATTCACTCTACCCGCCCCGCGAGCGGGGCCAGCAACGGAGGCCACATGGGATTCCTGCAGGGCAAGCGCGCGCTGATCACCGGCATCGCCAGCCAGCGTTCGATCGCCACCGGCATCGCCGAAGCGATGCACCGCGAGGGCGCCACTCTCGCCTTCACCTACCAGAACGAGAAGCTCCGTTCGCGCGTCGAGGATGCGGCGAAGGAGTTCGGCAGCGACATCGTGCTGCCGCTGGACGTGTCCTCCGACCAACAGATCGCCGACTGCTTCGCCGAGCTGGGCAAGCGCTGGGACGGGCTCGACATCCTCGTCCACGCCATCGCCTACGCTCCGCGCGAGGCGATCGAAGGCCAGTTCCTCGACGGCCTGACCCGCGAGAACTTCGCCATCGCCCACGACATCTCGGCCTATTCGCTGGCGGCGCTGGCCAAGGCCGCACGGCCGATGATGGCCGGTCGCAACGGCGCCATCGTCACCCTGTCCTACCTCGGGGCGGTGCGCGCGCTGGAGAACTACAACGTGATGGGCGTGGCCAAGGCCAGCCTGGAGGCGACGGTGCGCTACCTGGCGCTCAACCTCGGCCCCGAGGGCACCCGCGTCAACGCGATCTCCGCCGGCCCGATCAAGACCCTGGCCGCGGCCGGCATCGCCAACTTCCGCAAGATGCTCGGCCACTTCGAGAAGCACGCGCCGCTGCGCCGCAGCGTCAGCATCGAGGACGTGGGCAACGTGGCCGCGTTCCTGTGCTCGGACCTGGCCGCCGGCATCACCGGCGAGGTCACCTACGTGGACGCCGGCTACAACATCCTGGGCATGACCGGGATCGGCGACGACGACTGATTCCCGACACCGGAAACGCGACGGCCCTGGGCAACCGGGCCGTCGCGCCAAAGCCGTCGGGACGCGGCGCTCAGAGCCGCGTCTCCGCGATCTTCACCTGCATCCGCTTGCGCATCGCCTCGACGAAGGCGCGCGCATCCTCCGCGCCCAGCATCTGCGCAAGCTGCATCTGCACGAACATCCGCTCCTGCGGAGAGGCCGCGGCCGGATCGGCCGGGGTGACCTTGGTCACCGCGAACACCGCGATGCTGCCGTCCGGCAGCGTCACGTACCCCGCCGAAACCTTGCCTGCCGCCGGCGCCGGCACCGAGAAGAACGCCCGGTTGGCCTCGGCCGTCGGCGTGGGCATGCCGCGGCGCATGCCGCTCGCCACCACCGGCGAAAGCTGCCGTTCCACCGCCATCGCTTCCAGCGTCTGCCCGCCCTCACGCAAGCGTCGCACCAGCGCTTCGGCAGTCTGCACGGCGAGCTTCCTGGCACGGTCGGCGCGCACGGCCGCGATCACCTGCTCGCGCACCTGCGCCAGCGGCTTGATGCTCGCGGGGGTGTGCTGGGCCACGCGGATCAGCACCACGTGGTCCTCGCCGACCTCGATCGGGTCGCTCACGGTGCCGTCCTGGATCAGCGTCTCCGAGAACGCGGCACGCTGCACCGCGGGGTGCGCGAGCACGCCCTCGCCCTGGCCGCGCGCGATCGGGCCGGCGCGCCTGACTTCCAGCCCCACCTCGCGCGCGGCCGGGGCGAGCGCGGTCGGGTTCTTGTAGACCAGGTCCACCAGGCGGCCGCTGAGGTCGTTGAACACACGTTCCCGGTCGGCCTCGACCTGCTCCTGCGCCAGGCGCTCGCGCACCTGCTCGAAGGGCACGTCGGCGGCGGCCTTGACCTCGCGCAGCTGGATCACGTGCCAGCCGGCGTCGGTGCGGACCGGCCCGCGCACCTCGCCCGGCCGCATCGCGAACAGCGCCTGCTCGAATGCCGCCGGCATCACGCCCTTCTCGATCCAGCCCAGGTCGCCGCCGGCGGCCTTCGAGCCGACGTCGTCTGAGTGCGCGCGCGCCAGCGCGGCGAAGTCCGCGCCCGGCGCCCTGGCCTGCTGCGCCAGGCGCTGCGCCTCCTGCTCGGCTGCCTTCTGCGCGGCCGCGTCGGCACCCTGCGGCACCTCGACCAGGATGTGCGAGGCCAAGCGCTGCTCCGGAGCGGCCAGCTTGCCGCGTTCCTGCTCGTAGCGCTGGCGCAGCGTGGCCTCGTCTGCCGGCGCCGGCTGAGGCAGCGCGGCGGCCGCGATCTCCACGTACTCGAGCGTGACCTGCTCCGGAGCGCGATACGCATCCTGGTGGCTGCGATACCAGCGTTCGATCTCCTCGGCGCTGACCGGGCCGGTGTCCGGGGCCGGCGCAGGCAGCACGACGTAGGACACGTCGCGCATCTCCCCGAGCAGGCGCATCGCCCGCTCCACCTCGCGCGTGGTCACGAAGCCGGACGTGGCGATGCCGCGCGGAATCAGGGACCGCTGCAGATCGCTGCGCACCAGCTCCTGGAATTCCTGCGGCGTGCGTGGCGGAAAACCGGAGGCGAGGACGAGGCGGTAGCGCTGCGGGTCGAACTTGCCGGCGACCTGGAACGCCTCGATCCCCTCGATCGCACTGCGCACCTGCGCGTCACTGGCGACCACGCCGGCATGCGCCGCGGCGATGCGCAGCACCCGCTCGTCGATCATCGCGTCGAGCACCTCGCGCTTGCGCTCGGGGGTGTCGAACGCGCGCGGGTCGAACGCCTCGCCCTGCCGCTGGCGCTCGGCCTGGCGCACCTGCTCGAAGCGCTCGCGGAACTCGTCGGCGCCGATCTCCTCGCGCTGCCACAGCAGCGAGACCGGCCACCACGACGGCGCGGAAGGCCACCAGCGCGGCGGGGCCTCCACCTTGGCCACCCAGGTCTCGACCCGCTGCGTCAGGTACGACTCCATGCCGAAGAAGGCCATCACGATGATGATCAGGCCGAGGATGACGGTGGCGATCAGGCCGGTGGTCTTTTCACGGATCTTCTGCAGCATGGGGCTGGACCGGTGGCTCGGTGACGGGCGGCCGCGCAGTTTAACGCGGCGCCGCGCGCCGCTGCGGGCGGCGGAAAAAACAGGGGCGCCCTTGCGGGCGCCCCTGGAAAGAGTGGCGGAGCGGACGGGACTCGAACCCGCGACCTCCGGCGTGACAGGCCAGCATTCTAACCGGCTGAACTACCGCTCCGCGAAGAACCGAAATGATAGCGGGCCGATTTCGGTCACGCAATACTTCCGGGATCCGTCCCCGCGACGCTCCGGCCCGCGACCGGCAGGCAAGCCGACGCGGGCGGGGCTGGTGGGTGCTGAGGGGATCGAACCCCCGACCCTCTCCTTGTAAGGGAGACGCTCTACCGCTGAGCTAAGCACCCGGCCACGAAACGATAACGCACTCGGGCACGACGCAAGGGATCCCCGCCCCCAACGAAGAAGCCCGGCGCGCGCCGGGCTCCCCTGCTCCGCGCGGCCTGAACCGCGTTCAGTTCACGGCATCCCGCAGCGCCTTGCCGGCCTTGAACGCCGGATTCTTCGACGCCGGGATCGAGATCTCCTGGTTCGTGCGCGGATTGCGGCCAGTGCGCGCGGCGCGCTCGCGCACCGCGAAGGTGCCGAAACCGACCAGGTTGACGCTCTCGCCGCTCTTAAGCGTGTTCGTGATGGTCGAGATCACCGCATCCACGGCGCGCCCGGCGTCGGCCTTGCTGAGCGATGCGGCCTCGGCCACGGCGGCGATGAATTCGGCTTTGTTCATGGGCATGGGATGGACTCCTCGCGGCAGGTCACCGCAGACAAAGGGGGAAACCGAGCATGGCACCGGCATGCCGGGCGGCTCGCGACGACCGAAGCGGCGCGCGCGACGCGGCGCCGAAGTCGCGGCCGTTATACCAGCGGGGGCATACCCCGGCAAGCCGCGGCCGCGCACGATGTGCACTCACGCACCGCACGAACGCGCCCGCGCGCACGGCGGATCAGTGCTTGAGGTCCGGTTGTGGCGCTGGCTTGGCCTCGGGCGCGGGCGCCGGCGCGGATGCTTCGGCCTTCTCCGGCAGCGCGATCGGGCGCTCCAGCGCGACATCGAGCACCTCGTCTATCCAGCGCACGAACACGATCTGCATGCCCTGCGTGACCGTCTTCGGGATCTCCGCCATGTCCTTGCGGTTCTCCTCGGGGATGATCACGGTACGGATGCCGCCGCGCATCGCCGCCAGCAGCTTCTCCTTCAGGCCGCCGATCGCGAGCACCTTGCCGCGCAGGGTGATCTCGCCGGTCATCGCCACGTCCGCGCGCACCGGCACCTTGGTCAGCGCCGACACCAGCGCGGTGGCCATCGCGATGCCCGCGCTCGGGCCGTCCTTCGGCGTCGCGCCCTCCGGCACGTGCAGGTGCACGTCGAGCTTCTGCAGGAAGTCGAGATCGATGCCGAGCCGCTCGGTGCGCGCGCGCACCACCGACAGCGCGGCCGAGGCCGATTCCTTCATCACGTCGCCGAGCTGGCCGGTCAGGATCAGGTGGCCCTTGCCGGGCACCAGCGTGGCCTCGATCTGCAGCAGGTCGCCGCCGACCTCGGTCCAGGCCAGGCCGGTGACCAGGCCGATCTCGTTCTCGGCTTCCGCGCGGCCGTAGTCGTAGCGGCGCACGCCGAGGTACTTCTCGAGGTTCTTCGAGGTGACGTTGACCGCGCCGATCCGGGCCTTCTGCCGCGCCCCGGCGAGGGCGAGCTCGCGCACCACCTTGCGGCAGATCTTGGCGATCTCGCGCTCGAGGTTGCGCACGCCGGACTCGCGCGTGTAGTAGCGGACGATGTCGCGGATCGCGCTCTCGGCGATCTTCAGTTCCTCCGGCTTGAGGCCGTTGGCCTTGAGCTGCTTGGGCACCAGGTAGCGGGTGGCGATGTTGAGCTTCTCGTCCTCGGTGTAGCCCGGGATGCGGATCACCTCCATGCGGTCCAGCAGCGGGCCGGGGATGTTCAGCGAGTTCGAGGTGGCCACGAACATGATCTCGCTCAGGTCGAGATCCACCTCGAGGTAGTGGTCGTTGAAGGCGTGGTTCTGCTCGGGGTCGAGCACCTCCAGCAGCGCCGAGGACGGGTCGCCGCGGAAGTCCATGGACATCTTGTCGATCTCGTCGAGCATGAACAGCGGGTTGCGGGTGCCGGCCTTGACCAGGTTCTGCACGATCCGGCCCGGCATCGAGCCGACGTAGGTGCGGCGGTGGCCGCGGATCTCGGCCTCGTCGCGCACGCCGCCCAGCGACATGCGCACGAACTTGCGGTTGGTGGCCTTGGCGATGGACTGCCCGAGCGAGGTCTTGCCCACGCCCGGCGGGCCGACCAGGCACAGGATCGGGCCCTTCATCTTCTGCACCCGCGACTGCACGGCCAGGTACTCGAGGATGCGCTCCTTGACCTTCTCCAGGCCGTAATGGTCGGCGTCGAGCACTTCCTGCGCCAGCTTGAGGTCCTTGCGCACCTTGGTGCGCTTCTTCCACGGCACGCCGAGCAGCCAGTCGAGGTAGTTGCGCACCACCGTCGCCTCGGCCGACATCGGCGACATCTGCTTGAGCTTGTTGAGCTCGTTCCTGGCCTTGGCCTCCACCGCCTTCGGCATGCCGGCGTCTGCAATCTTGCGCGCGAGCTCCTCGATGTCGTTGGGCGAATCGTCGAGCTCGCCGAGCTCGCGCTGGATCGCCTTCATCTGCTCGTTGAGGTAGTACTCGCGCTGGCTCTTCTCCATCTGCGACTTGACCCGGCCGCGGATGCGCTTCTCCAGTTGCTGCACGTCGATCTCGCCGTCCACCAGCCCGACCAGCAGCTCCAGGCGCGCGCCGACCTCGAGCGTCTCCAGCAGGCGCTGCTTCTCGGCCATGCGCACGCCCAGGTGCGCGGCGACGGTGTCGGCCAGGCGGCCGGGCTCGTCGATGCCGCTCAGGGTCTGCAGCAGTTCCGGCGGCAGCTTGCGGTTGCTCTTGACGTACTGCTCGAACAGGTTCATCAGCGAGCGCACCATCGCCTCGATCTCGCGCTCGTCGCGCTCGACCACCGACTCCACCACGCGGCCGGTGCCGGACAGCGCGCCGTCGCGCAGCTCGATGCGGTCCACGCGCGCGCGCGCCACGCCCTCGACCAGCACCTTGATGGTGCCGTCGGGCAGCTTGAGCAGCTGCAGGACGTGGGCCAGCGTGCCGATCGGGTGCAGGTCGGCCGCGCGCGGGTCGTCGGTCTCGGCCGACTTCTGCGCGACCAGCAGGATGCGCTTGTCGCCCTCCATCGCCAGGTCGAGAGCGCGGATGGACTTCTCGCGACCCACGAACAGCGGGATCACCATGTGCGGGAAGACCACGACGTCGCGCAGCGGCAGGACCGGCAGGACGAGGGTTTCGGAATGGTCGGTCATGGCGACTCCGGAAAGAGGCGTTGCGGACTCCGGCCGCAGCGGGCGGCCGCGGCGCTCGAGGCTCAGGGTAATGGGGGTGGCGTGGCCGCGATGCAAGCGCGCGCCCCGGCGGCGGGCGGCGGTTCAGCCGCCCCCAATGGAATCAGGCACTTGCCCGGCCAGGCGTCCGGATTTCCGGACGAGTGGCAGGCGCCCTACTCGCCGCTGGCGGCCTTCGGCGCGGCGGGCGGGCTCTGGTAGATCAGGTACGGCTCGGAGCGCTGCTCGATCACCGACTCGTCCACCACCACCTTGCTCACGTTCTCGAGCGAAGGCAGCTCGTACATGGTGTCGAGCAGCACCGACTCGACGATGGTGCGCAGGCCGCGCGCGCCGGTCTTGCGCTTGAGCGCCTTGCGCGCGATGGCGGCGAGCGCGTCGGGGCGGAACTCGAGCTCCACGCCCTCCATCTCGAACAGCTTCTTGAACTGCTTGGTGATGGCATTGCGCGGCTCGGTGAGGATCTTCACCAGCGCGGACTCGTCCAGCTCCTCGAGCGTGGCGACCACCGGCAGGCGGCCGACGAACTCGGGGATCAGGCCGAACTTGATCAGGTCCTCGGGCTCGACCTCGGACAGGACCTTGCCCACGTCGGCCTTGCGCTGGCTGCTCTTGACCTTGGCGCCGAAGCCGATGCCGCCGGCATCGGTGCTGCGCTGCTGGATGATCTTCTCCAGCCCGGCGAAGGCGCCGCCGCAGATGAACAGGATGTTGCGCGTGTCCACCTGCAGGAATTCCTGCTGCGGGTGCTTGCGCCCGCCCTGCGGAGGCACCGAGGCGATGGTGCCCTCGATCAGCTTGAGCAGCGCCTGCTGCACGCCTTCGCCCGAGACGTCGCGGGTGATGGACGGATTCTCGCTCTTGCGCGAGATCTTGTCGATCTCGTCGATGTAGACGATGCCGTGCTGCGCCTTCTCGACATCGTAGTCGCACTTCTGCAGCAGCTTCTGGATGATGTTCTCCACGTCCTCGCCGACGTAGCCGGCCTCGGTGAGGGTGGTGGCGTCGGCGATGGTGAACGGAACGTTGAGCAGGCGCGCCAGGGTTTCGGCGAGCAGGGTCTTGCCCGAACCGGTGGGGCCGATCAGCAGGATGTTGGACTTGGCCAGCTCGACGTCGTCGTTGCGCTGGCGGCTCTCGATCCGCTTGTAGTGGTTGTACACCGCGACCGCGAGCGTCTTCTTGGCGCGCGACTGGCCGATGACGTACTGGTCGAGCACGTCGAGGATCTCGCGCGGCTTGGGGAGATGGCTGCGGGTGGACTGCGCCTTCTCCTCCAGCTCCTCGCGGATGATGTCGTTGCAGAGCTCGACGCATTCATCGCAGATGAACACGCTCGGGCCCGCAATCAGCTTGCGGACCTCGTGCTGGCTCTTCCCGCAGAAGGAGCAGTACAGGATCTTGGTGCTGTCGCCGGATCTGCCCTGACGGTCTTCGCTCATTCCCCTGCTACCCGCTGCTGACGGCCGGTTGCGGCCGAGGATACCACATGGCTCCGGGACCGCACCCGGGGCCGGACGATGTCGAAATATGCTGGAAAATCAGCCAGTTGAGCCTCAACCCACCTGGATGGATTCCTCCGGGCGGCGCTCCAGCACCTGGTCCACCAGGCCATAGTCGCGCGCCGCCTCGGCGCTCTTGAAGTTGTCGCGCTCGGTGTCGCGGGCGATGGTCTCGAACGACTGCCCGGTGTGCCGCGCCAGGATCTCGTTGAGCCGTTCCCGCAGCGACAGGATCTCGCGCGCGTGGATGTCCACGTCGGTGGCCTGGCCCTGGAAGCCGCCCAGCGGCTGGTGGATCATCACCCGCGAGTTCGGCAGCGCGTAGCGCTTGCCCTTGGCGCCGGCCGCCAGCAGCAGCGCGCCCATCGAGGCCGCCTGCCCGACGCAGATCGTGCTCACGTCGGGCTTGATGTACTGCATGGTGTCGTAGATCGCCAGGCCCGCGGTGACGATGCCGCCCGGGGAGTTGATGTACAGGTGGATGTCCTTCTCCGGGTTCTCCGCCTCCAGGAACAGCAGCTGCGCGACCACCAGGTTGGCCAGGTAGTCGTCGATGCCGCCGACCAGGAAGATCACCCGCTCCTTGAGCAGGCGCGAGTAGATGTCGTAGGCGCGTTCGCCGCGGCTGGTCTGTTCGACCACCATCGGGACCAGGTTGAGGGCTTTGGTTTCCATGTGCGGCGTGGGACCTGTGACTGCGGGAACCGGTGCCCCACGATGGGGGCGCCGGGGACGGACGTCAACCGCGGATGGCGTCCTGGAACGAGAGCTGCTGCTCGGTATGGCGGGCGCGCTCGGCGATCCAGTCGATCACCTGCTCCTCCATCACCCGCGACTGCAGCCCGGCCATGAGCTGGGGATCGTTGCGGTACAGGGCAACGACCTGCTCGGGCTCCTCGTAGGTGGAAGCGATCAGGCGCAGGGTTTCGTTCAGGCGGCGCGGATCGAGCTTGAGCTCGTTGCGGCGGGCGACTTCGCCCACCAGCAGGGCCACCAGCACCCGCTTGCGCGCCGCGTCCATGAACGGCAGATGGGCGTCGGCCGGGATCTCGCCGACCGCGCGGCCGGCGCGGCGGGCCTGTTCGATGGCCTGGGCAGCCATCGCCCGGGCCTCGTTCTCGACCAGGCGCGGCGGCATCTCGACGTGGCCCCAGGTGGCGATCAGCTGCTCGCCGACCTCGCGCCGCAGGCGGTTCATCAGCGCGCCCTTGAGCTCGCGCTCGAGGTTGGCGCGGATTTCGCTGCGGAACTGGGCCAGTTCGCCGCTTTTCACGCCGAAACTGCGGATGAAGTCGGCGTCCACCTCGGGCAGCACCGGCTCGGAGACCTCGGCCACGCGCAGGCTGACCTCGGCGGTGCGCCCGGCCAGGTTGGCCGCGCCCCAGTTGGCCGGGAACTCGACCGACACGGTCTTCTCCTCGCCCTTGCGCATCCCGACCAGCGCCGCCTCGATCTGCGGCAGCATCGCGGCCGAACCGATGATGGTGGCGCCCTTCTCGGCGCCCTCGGCCGGCAGGCGCGTGCCGTCCACCTGCGACCAGGTCTCGAGCGCGACCAGGTCGCCCTCCTTCGCCTCGCGCTCGACCGGGCGGAAGCTGCGGCGCTGCAGGCGCAGGTTCTCGATCATGCGGTCGATGTCCTCCTCCTCGACCTGGGCGGTGTGGCGCACCACCTCGAGCTTGCTCACGTCAATCTCGCCGAAGTCGGGAACGACCTCGAAGGTGGCGACGTAGGCCAGCTCGCCCTCGGCGGCCTCGTTGCTCGGCATGATCTGCGGGTTGCCCGCCAGGCGCAGGGCGTTCTCGCGCACCGCGGACTCGAAGCTCTCGCGCAGCAGGTCGTCCAGCACCTCGGCGCGCACCTGCTGGCCGTAGCGCTGCTCGATCACCTTCGGCGGCACCTTGCCGGGGCGGAAGCCCTTGATCCGGGCGGTGCGGGCGATCTCGCGCAGACGGCCGCCGACCTGGGTGTCCACCCGCTCCGCCGGCAGGCGGAAGGTGATGCGGCGTTCGAGGGTGCCGAGCGTTTCGACCGAGACTTGCATGGCTCACGACTCCTGCCGCGGCCTCCGGCCGCGGTGCTGAATAGGGGTTGGCTGGCGCCGGCGACACGCGGACGACCCGTCGCCCGCCAGCGGAACGGGATAGTGTCGCCGATCCGGGGCGGGCATGCCAATGCGGGACAGGGGGGGGGCACGCGCCGGAGCGCGCTGCCGGCCGCCACGGGCGCCCCCCGGAGGTGGTGCGAAAGGTGGGACTCGAACCCACACGCCTTGCGGCGCTGGAACCTAAATCCAGTGCGTCTGCCAGTTCCGCCACTTTCGCCCGGCGGGCATTGTGCGCGCCGATCGCCGGAAACGAAAACGCCCGGGCCGGGCCGGGCGTCGTCGGATCGGGTGGTGGGCCGTCTAGGATTCGAACCTAGGACCTACTGATTAAGAGTCAGCTGCTCTACCAACTGAGCTAACGGCCCGAGCCGGAAATTGTAACAGGTCGCAACCGCCCGACAAGGCACCGCGACCGGAAGATGGGGTGGCTGAGGGGACTCGAACCCCCGACAACTGGAATCACAATCCAGGACTCTAACCAACTGAGCTACAGCCACCGTGGAACGGCGTTTCGCATCTGGCGCGCCCGACAGGACTCGAACCTGTAACCGCCGGCTTAGAAGGCCGGTGCTCTATCCGGTTGAGCTACGGGCGCGAGGCGAGGATTCTCGCATCGTACCCGGCGCTGCGTCCGGCCGTGCTGGACGGGGGTGGTCGGGGTAGAGGGATTCGAACCCCCGACATCCTGCTCCCAAAGCAGGCGCGCTACCAGACTGCGCTATACCCCGACAGCTACGGTGGCTCGGGTCTTTCGCGACGCGCCGGCGCGGCGAAAGGCGGATCATTGTCCGGAGCGGGGGCCGGGCTGTCAACGCGCGCGGGCGCCTGTGTATGCTGGCCGGGCGGCCGGGCGACGACGGCCGCATCCAACGACAACAGGGAGGCTCCATGCGCAGCGGCAATCCGGCTCTCGGCGAATCCACCTTCCTCGACCTCGGCAGCGGCGCGGTGGTGCGCGGCAGTGCCGGGGCGATGACCCTCAACGGCACCGTCAACAAGACCGCGTTCCTGCTGGTCCTGACTCTGGTCGGAGCGATGTACACCTGGGGGCAGTTCTTCGCCTCCGGCGGCACCGCCAACCTCATGCCGTGGATCCTCGGCGGCGCGCTCGGCGGCTTCGTCGTGGCCCTGGTCACGGTGTTCAAGAAGACCTGGGCCCCGGTCACCGGGCCGCTGTACGCGGTGCTGGAGGGGCTGTTCATCGGCGCGGTGTCGGCGATGTTCGAGCAGCGCTTCCCGGGCATCGTGATGCAGGCGGTGGCGCTGACCTTCGGCACCCTGGCCGCGCTGCTGCTGGCCTACCGCTCGGGCCTGATCCGCGCCACCGAGAACTTCAAGCTCGGCGTGGTCGCGGCCACCGGCGGCATCGCGATCCTGTACCTGGTCAACATCGGCATGCGCCTGTTCGGCTTCGAGGGCATGGGCTTCATCCACGAGAGCAGCGGGATCGGCATCGCCTTCTCGGTGTTCGTGGTGGTGATCGCGGCGCTCAACCTGGTGCTCGACTTCGACTTCATCGAGCAGGGCGTGGAACAGGGCGCGCCGAAGTACATGGAGTGGTACGCCGCGTTCGGCCTGCTGGTGACGCTGGTCTGGCTGTACCTGGAGATCCTGCGGCTGCTGGCCAAGCTGCAGTCGCGCGATTGACCGGCCGGTACGGCTGAACGACGAAGGGCGCCCGCGGGCGCCCTTCGTGTGTCAGCCGACCGGGGTAGCCGCTTCCGCGGACGGCCTCAGACGCGGGCGGCGATGGCCCGGGCGAAGCCCAGGGTGGTGCCGGTGCCGCCCAGGTCGGGGGTGAGCGAGTCCTTCGCCTCGAGGGTGGCGACGATCGCCTCGCGCAGGCGGGTGGCGTCGGCCGGGCGGCCCATGTGGTCGAGCATCTGCGCGGCGGCCAGCAGCAGCGCGCAGGGGTTGGCGATGCCCTTGCCGGCGATGTCCGGGGCCGAGCCGTGCACGGCCTCGAAGATCGCCGCCTCGGTGCCGATGTTCGCGCCCGGGGCCAGGCCCAGGCCGCCGACCAGGCCGGCGCAGAGGTCGGAGATGATGTCGCCGAACAGGTTGGTGGTGACGATGACGTCGAACTTCTCCGGCTCCATCACCAGCTTCATGCAGCAGGCGTCCACGATCATCTCGTTGCACTCGATGTCGGGATACTGCGCCGCCACCTCGCGCGCGGTCTTGAGGAACAGGCCGGAGGTGGACTTGAGGATGTTGGCCTTGTGCACCACCGTGACCTTCTTGCGGCCGATGCGGCGGGCCATGTCGAAGGCGTAGCGGACGATGCGCTCGGAGCCGCGGCGGGTGACCTTCTGGGTCAGGGTCGCGGTCTCGCCGTCGGCGGAGAGGGTCTGGCCTTCGCCGATGTAGGCGCCCTCGGTGTTCTCGCGCACGGTGATGATGTCCACGCCGCTGGGGAAGCGCGATTTGGTGTTCGGGAACGACTTCGCCGGGCGGACGTTGGCGTACAGGTCGAAGCGCTTGCGCAGCTCGACGTTGATCGAGGAGAAGCCGCCGCCGACCGGGGTGGTCAGCGGGCTCTTCAGGGCGATGCGGTGGGTGCGGATCGAGTCCAGGGTGGCCTGCGGCAGCAGCTCGCCGTGCTGCTCCAGGGCGGCCATGCCGGCTTCGGCGAATTCGTACTGCAGCCCCAGCTGCATCGCGTCGAGCACGTGCAGGGTGGCCTCCATGATCTCCGGGCCGATGCCGTCGCCGCGGATGACCGTGATCGTCTGCGTCATTTCGGGGGTTCCAGACAGGACGACAGCACGCGCGGGGCGTGCTGTCGGGTGGGGGGATTGGCAGGGCGCGAATTATGCCAGATGCGGCATACGCGGCCGGATTGTCGGGCCCCGGCACCCCCACCCTCCCCTGCCAGGGGCGGGATGGCGCAGGGTTCAGCCGTGGTCGTGCGCGGCGGGCGCTTCGCCCTCGCCGGTTTCCAGGCGGTCGAGGAAGTCCACCGCACGGCGCAGGTGCGGGATCACGATCGAGCCGCCGACCACCAGGCCGACCGAGAACGCCTCGAAGAACTGCTCGCGGGTGACGCCGGCCTGCCGGCACTGGGCCACGTGGTAGCTGATGCAGTCGTCGCAGCGCAGCACCAGCGAGGCCACCAGGCCCAGCAGCTCCTTGGTCTTCACGTCCAGCGCGCCGGGCTGGTAGGTCTGGGTGTCGAGGGCGAAGAAGCGGCGCACGACCTGGTTCGGCTCGGCCAGGATGCGCTCGTTCATGCGCTTGCGGAATTCGGTGAACTGCTTCACCCGGTCGTCGGCGGGTTCGCTCATGGATGGCTCCGTGCGGCGGGCCCGCGGCCCGCGGTGGGTCGGGAAAAAATCGGGCGGCGCGCGGCCTCAGGCGCCGGCCAGCAGCGGTTCGAGCCTGCCCTCACGGTGCAGGGCCATCAGGTCGTCGTAGCCGCCCACGTGCACGTCGCCGATGAAGATCTGCGGCACGCTGGTGCGGCGCGCCCGCGCCACCATGCGTTCCCGCTCGGCCGGATCGGTGTCCACGCGCACCTCGCGCCAGGACAGGCCCTTGCTCTTGAGGAAGTTCTTGGCGGCGACACAGTAGGGGCAGATGGCGGTGGTGTAGAGGGTGATGTCGGGAGTGCCGACGGTGGGGGTCTCGCTCAAGGCGGGCTCCGTGAACTCATGCGGTAGGCTGTGGTCAATATGGGCTGCCGCTGCGGGCATTTCCAGCCTGCGGCTGCAACACTGCATCCTTCACCGCCGGTTCATGCCGGCACGGACGCCGCTCGGCATGCTGCCCGCGTCCGCCCCCTTCGTCCGGAGCGATCCCTTGCGCCGATCCCTGCCGCTCGCCGCCGCCCTCGCCTTCGCCGCCGCGCTGTCGGCGCCGGCGCAGGAGCCGCGCCTGCCCGACATCGGCTCGTCCGCGGGCGAGGTGCTGCCGCCGGCGCGGCAGGCCGAGTACGGGGCGATGCTGCTGAGCCAGCTGCGGCACTACGACTACGTGCTCGAGGACCCGTTGCTCGAGGACTGGCTGCAGGGCGTGGGCCAGCGCCTGGCGGCGAGCAGCGACCAGCCGCGCCGCGACTTCACCTTCTTCCTGCTCAAGGAGCGGGAAATCAACGCCTTCGCCACCCTCGGCGGCTACATCGGCATGAACGCGGGCCTGATCCTGGCCGCCGAGCGCGAGGACCAGGTGGCCAGCGTGCTCGCGCACGAGATCGCGCACGTGACCCAGGACCATGTGCTGCGCGCGGTCGAGCGTGCGCAGCGCGAGCGCATCCCGATCCTGCTGGCCACGATCGCCGCGATCGCGGTGGCCCAGGGTGCGGCCAGCGAGAACTCGCAGGACGATGCGGCGCTGGCGGCAGCCGCCATCGGCCAGGGATTGATGGTGCAACGGCAGATCGACTACACCCGGTCGAACGAGGCCGAGGCCGACCGGATCGGGATCCAGAACCTGGCCCGCGCCGGTTACGACCCGCACGCGGCAGCCGAGTTCTTCTCGACCCTGCAGGCCGCGGTGCGGGTCAACCGTGGCGGGGAGCGGGAACGGGTGCCGGACTACCTGCAGACCCACCCCGTCACCACCCTGCGCATCAGCGAGGCGCGCGAGCGGGCGGCGCGCCTGCAGGGGCAATCGGGCTTCTCGGTGGGTACGAACGCCTCCGACAACCCGCTGCTGCCGTCCGGCCTGCGCCTGCCCGGCAGCGCGGCCCTGGCCCGCGGCGGCAGCGGCCAGTTCGGCTGGGCGCGCGAACGGCTGCGGGTGCTGAGCGCCAACACGCCCGCGCAGGCGATCCGGGAGTACGAGGCGATGCGCGAGAAGGGCCCGCTCGACGACGCCCGCCGCTACGGCCTGGCCGTGGCCCGGCTGCGGGCGGGGCAGGCCGGTGCGGCGGCGGAGGACCTGGCCGCCCTGCTCGCCCGCCACCCCGGCGACTTGTGGCTGACCCTCGCCCTGGCCGAAGCCGAGGCCCGGGCCGGCCGCAGCGAGGCCGCCGACCGCCGTTTCGAGACCCTGCTCGCACGCATGCCGGACAACCGTGCAGCCGCCCTCACCTACGCCCAGGTGCTGGCCGAGCGTGGCAACGCGGAGGCCGGCCGCCGGGCCCAAACGGTGCTGCGCCCGCTGGCGACGACCGGCGCAGCGCAGGATCCGCTGTACCAGCGCACCCTCGCCCGGGTCAGCGAACTGGCCGGCGACCCGGTGCGGGCCGGCGAGGCCTGGGCCGAGGCCGAGTTCCTGAACGGCCGCCCGGAGCGGGCCCTGGTGCAGCTGGAGACGCTGAAGAAGCGCCAGGACCTGGACTACTACGCCCGGGCCCGGATCGAGGCCCGGATCGCCGCCATCACCCCCACCGTGCTCGAGCTGCGGCGCCAGGGCATCCGCGACGAGGAGCTGCGGCGGCGCTGAGCCGCGTCCCCTGTTCGTCCGCTGTCACCGGATGGTCATGAAACCGTCGTGTACTGGTATCGTCCCCCGCGAACGAACCGGAGCCCGCGTGCAGAAACGCATCCTGATCGTCGACGACGAGCCCGCGATCCGCGAGATGGTGGCCTTCGCCCTGCGCAAGGGCGACTACGAACCCGTCCACGCCGGCGACGCCCGCGAGGCGCAGACCGCGATCGCCGAGCGCGTGCCCGACCTGATCCTGCTCGACTGGATGCTGCCCGGCACCAGCGGCCTGGAGCTGGCCCGCCGTTGGCGCAAGGACGCGCTCACCCGCGAGGTGCCGATCATCATGCTGACCGCGCGCGGCGAGGAGGACGACCGCGTCGGCGGGCTCGAGGCCGGGGTGGACGACTACGTGGTCAAGCCGTTCTCGGCGCGCGAGCTGCTGGCGCGGATCCGGGCGGTGATGCGCCGCTCGCGCGAGGACGACGAGCACGGCAACGTGCGGGTCGGCGCGCTGCGCATCGACGGCGCCGCGCACCGGGTGTACGCGAACGAGGCCCCGGTGCAGATCGGCCCCACGGAGTACCGCCTGCTGCACTTCTTCATGACCCATCCCGAGCGCGTGTACAGCCGCGCGCAACTGCTCGACCACGTCTGGGGCGGCAGCGTGTACGTGGAGGAGCGCACCGTGGACGTGCACATCCGGCGCCTGCGCAAGACGCTGGAGCCGCACGGGCTGGACATGATGGTGCAGACCGTGCGCGGCGCGGGCTACCGTTTCTCGGCCTCGGCCTGACCCTCCGCCCCGCGCATGCCGCCCGATACCCGCGCCGCCTGGCTCCGCACCCTGGGCCACTTGGCGCTGGTGCTGGCCGCCGCGCTCGCGGCCGGCGTGCTCGCCGGACACCCCTGGCCGGTGCTGGCCGCCGCCGCGCTCGGGGTGCTGGGCTGGCACTACTGGAAGCTGCACCGCCTGCTGCGCCGGCTGACCGCGCGCCGGCGGCTGGCGCCGCCCGCTGGCCACGGCGTCTGGAGCGAGCTCGAACGTCTGCTGCACCGCAGCCAGAGCGAGATGCGCGCGCGCAAGCGGCGCCTGCTGGGAATCCTGCGCGCCTACCGCGCCGCCGCCGCCGCGCTGCCCGACGCGGTGGTGGTGCTCGAACGCAACAGCCAGCGCGCGCTGTGGTTCAACGAGGCCGCCGAGACCCTGCTCGGGCTGCGGCACCCGCGCGACATCGGCGCGCCGCTCGGCGAGCGGCTGCAACCGCTGCGGCTGTCGCCCTGGCTGGCCGCCGGCCGCCACGCCGAGCCGATGCTGGACGTGCCCTCCCCCGCGGATCCGTCGCTGCGCCTGAGCCTGCGCCTGATCCCCTACTCCGACGAGTACTGGCTGCTGGTGGCGCGCGACGTGACCAAGCTGATGCGGCTGGAGCAGATGCGCCGCGACTTCGTCGCCAACGTCTCGCACGAATTGCGCACGCCGCTGACCGTGGTGCACGGCTACCTCGACCTGCTCGACCCCGCCGAGCACCCCGAGTGGGCGCAGATCCTGGGCGAGCTGCAACGGCAATCGGCGCGCATGACCCAGCTGGTGGAGGACCTGCTGACCCTGTCGCGACTGGAGGCGCAGGAGCGGTTGCAGGACGAGCCGGTGCCGATGGCGCCGATGCTGGCCACGCTCAGGCGCGAAGCCGAGGCGCTGAGCCAGGGCCGGCATACGGTGGCGGTGGAGGACCAGGCCGCGCTCGACCTGTGGGGCTCCACGCGCGAGCTGCACAGCGCGTTCTCCAACCTGGTCAGCAACGCGGTGCGCTACACCCCGGCCGGCGGCGCGATCACGATCCGCTTCGCGCGCGAGGGCGAGGGCGCGGTGCTGTCGGTGCGCGACACCGGCGCCGGCATCCCGGCCGCGCACCTGCCGCGCATCACCGAGCGCTTCTACCGCGTCTCCACCAGCCGCTCGCGCGACAGCGGCGGCACCGGCCTGGGCCTGGCGATCGTCAAGCACGTGCTGAACCTGCACCAGGCGCGGCTGGAGATCGAGAGCGAGGTCGGCCGCGGCAGCGTGTTCTCCTGCCACTTCGGGCCCGAGCGCGTGCAGCCGCGCGCGCGCCCGGACGCGGGCCGGGCGGAAGCGGCGGGCACATGAGGCAGAATGGGGCCGACGGAGCCCCCGACATGCACGCTGCGCACGACATCCCCCCCGAAGCCGACCCGCTGCGCGACCCGGCGCTGTACTTCAACCGCGAGCTGTCGCAGCTGGACTTCAACTTCCGCGTGCTGGCGCAGGCGCGCGACCCGCAGGTGCCGCTGCTGGAGCGGCTGCGCTACCTGTGCATCTCCTGCACCAACCTGGACGAGTTCTTCGAGATCCGCGCCGCGACCATGCGCCACGCCCAGGACTACGGCCTGCCGGCGGCGGCCGACGGCCTGCCCCCGGGCGAGGTGTTGAAGCGGATCTACGCCCGCACCGCCGAGCTGGTCGAGGCGCAGTACCGCTGCTGGAACGAGGAACTGCGCCCGCAGCTCACCGCCGCCGGCGTGCGGATCCTGCCGCGCGATGCCTGGAACGCGCGCCAGACGCGCTGGCTGCGCCAGTACTTCTGCGACGAGATCCTGCCGGTGCTCTCCCCGCTCGGGCTGGATCCCGCGCACCCGTTCCCGAAGATCCTCAACAAGTCGCTCAACATCGTGGTGGTGCTGAAAGGGCGCGACGCGTTCGGGCGCGCCGGGCACCTGGCCATCGTGCGCGCGCCGCGCTCGCTGCCGCGCATCATCCAGCTGCCGCAGGAGGTCTCGGGCGGGCCGCACGACTTCGTGTTCCTGTCGGCGATGCTGTCGGCGTTCGTGGACGAGCTGTTCCCGGGTATGGAGGTCAAGGGCGCCTACCAGTTCCGGGTCACGCGCAGCTCGGAGCTGGTGGTGGACGAGGAGGAGGTCGAGAACCTGGCGCTCGCGCTGCGCGACGAGCTGCCCGGCCGCGGCTACCAGCGCGCGATGCGGCTGGAGATCGCCGAGCAGTGCCCGAAGGCGATCGTGCAGACGCTGCTGCAGAACTTCGACCTGCCCGAGCACGCGGTGTACCGGATCAACGGCCCGGTCAACCTCAACCGGGTGATCCAGGTGTACGACCTGGTGCAGCGCCCGGACCTGAAGTTCCCCGCCTTCCAGCCGCGCCAGCCCGTCGAGGGCGAGAACATGTTCGAGCGCGTGGCCGAGGGCGACGTGCTGCTGCACCACCCGTTCGACTCGTTCACGCCGGTGCTGGAGCTGATTCGGCAGGCGTCGGAGGATCCGAACGTGCTGGCGATCAAGCAGACCCTGTACCGCACCGGCCGGGATTCGCCGATCGTCGAGCACCTGGTCCAGGCCGCGCGCAACGGCAAGGACGTGACCGTGGTGGTGGAGCTGCGCGCGCGCTTCGACGAGGAGGCCAACCTCGGCCTGGCCGACCGGCTGCAGGACGCCGGGGTGCAGGTGGTGTACGGCGTGGTCGGCTACAAGACCCACGCCAAGATGCTGCTGATCGTGCGCCGCGAGGGCCGCGCGCTGCGCCGTTACGTGCACCTGGGCACCGGCAACTACCACGCCGGGACCTCGCGCAACTACACCGACTTCGGCCTGATCACCGCGCATCCGGAAATCGGCAACGACGTGGACCTGGTGTTCCGCCAGCTCTCCGGCATGGCCCCGGCGATCCGGCTCAAGCGCCTGCTGCAATCGCCGTTCACCCTGCACCGGGGCGTGCTGGAGCGGATCGAGCGCGAGACCGCGCACGCGCGCGCGGGCCGGCCGGCGCGCATCGTCGCCAAGATGAACGCGCTCAACGAGCCGCAGGTGGTGCGCGCACTGTACGCGGCCTCGCAGGCCGGCGTGCAGGTGGACCTGATCGTGCGCGGGGCCTGCACCCTGCGCCCCGGCGTGCCGGGCGTGTCGGAGAACATCCGCGTGCGCTCGATCATCGGCCGCTTCCTCGAGCACAGCCGGGTGTACTGGTTCGCCAATGACGGCGCGCCGGAGCTGTTCTGCGCCAGCGCCGACTGGCTGGAGCGCAACCTGCTGCGGCGGGTGGAGACCGCCTTCCCCGTGCTCGACCCCGACTGCGCCGCGCGCGTCCATGACGAGGCGCTGGCCAACTACCTGGCCGACAACCTCAACGCCTGGGAACTGCTGCCCGATGGCGGCTACCGCAAGCTCGCGCCGGGCGAGGACGAGATGCCGCATTCGGCGCAGGCCACGCTGCTGGCCAGGTACTGCACATGAACGAGGCCGCCGTGCGCCCGGCCCCGGCCGCCTCGCCGCTGCAGGACGGCGAGCTGATCGCGGCAGTGGACGTGGGCTCCAACAGCTTCCACATGGTGGTGGCGCGCTACGTGCTGGGCCAGCTGCGGATCGTGGACCGGCTGCGCGAGACGGTGCGCCTGGCCGAGGGCCTGGACGGCCGCGGCGGGCTGCGCGCCGACAAGCAGGCGCAGGCGCTGGAGTGCCTGGCGCGGTTCGGCCAGCGCCTGCGCGACATCCCGCCGCAGCGGGTGCGCGCGGTGGCCACCAACACGGTGCGCGCGCTGGCGCGGCCGGAGCAGTTCCTGGTGCCGGCGGAAGCCGCACTCGGACACGCGATCGAGGTCGTCTCCGGCCGCGAGGAAGCGCGCCTGATCTATCTCGGCGTGGCCCATGCGCAGCCGCCCAGGCCCGGCCAGTTGCGGCTGGTGATCGACATCGGCGGCGGTTCGACCGAATGCATCATCGGCGCCGGGCTGGACGCGATCGAACGCGAGAGCCTGCAGGTCGGCTGCGTGGCCAGCACACGCCGCTTCTTTCCCGACGGGCGGCTCACGGCCAGGCGCTGGCAGGCGGCGCTGACCGAGGTGACCGCGGAGTTCCAGCAGTTCGCCAGCCTGTACCGCGCGGTGGGTTGGCACGAGGTGCTCGGCTCCTCCGGCACGATCCGCGCCATCGGCGAGATCTGCGCGGCGATGAAACTGACCAAGGGCGCGGTCACCGCCGAGGCGCTGCCGCAGGTGCGCGAACGGCTGCTGCGCGCGCGGCACGTGGACGAGATCGACCTGCCTTCGCTCTCGCGCGAGCGGCGCCCGATCATCGCCGGCGGCGTGCTGATCCTGGAGGCCGCGTTCGCCGCGCTGGGCCTGGCGCGCATGGCGGTGAGCAAGGCGGCGATGCGCGAGGGCGTGCTGTACGACATGCTCGGCCGCGGCGGCGCGGACGATCCGCGCGATGCCTCGGTGAAGGCGCTGATGCAGCGCTACGGCATAGACGCCGAGCAGGCGCAGCGGGTGGAGGACACCGCGCTGCGCCTGTTCGACCAGGTGGCCGCGGCCTGGGCGCTGTCGGACGACGACCGGCGCATGCTCGCCTGGGCCGCGCGCCTGCACGAACTCGGCCTGGCCATCGCCCACAGCCAGTACCACGTGCATGGTGCGTATGTGCTCAGCCATTCGGACATCGCCGGCTTCTCGCAGCAGGAGCAGCGTTACCTGGCGGCCCTGGTGCGCACCCACCGCCGCGGCATCCCGAAGTCGGCCTTCGAACTGATCCCCGACCGCCTGCTGGCCGCGGTGCGCCGCACCGCCGCGCTGCTGCGGCTGGCGGTGCTGCTGCACCGCTCGCACGAACCGCACGTGTTCCCGCGCCTGGACCTGGCCGCCGACGGCGACACGCTGACCCTCGCCCTCGACCGCGCCTGGCTCGAGGCGCGGCCGCTGCTGCGCGCCGACCTGTCGGGCGAGCCCGAGGACATGGCCGGGCTCGGGGTGAAGCTGCGGATCGCGACCGTGCCGGGTTGAGCGGGGCGCTCCCTGGGAAAGGCAGGAGTGTTTTTGCCACGGATTCGCACGGCGGGCTCAGGCGGTCGTTGCAACACACTCGCCGAGCTTGTAGGCCGGCGTCCTGAAGCCCAAGGTCTTCCTCGGGCGCTGGTTCAATCGTAAAGCAATCTCGTCGAGCTGAGCTTGGGAGTGGAC
>NZ_VNKO01000019.1 GCF_008033445.1 Vulcaniibacterium gelatinicum | reverse complement strand
AGCGCGGAAAGGCTGGAAAGGTCGCCATCGTCGCCGTCATGCGGAAGATGCTGGTCATCCTCAATGCACGCATGCGGGACGCCATGGCAGGGGCTCCCGCCATGGCCTGATCAAGACAGTTGCTCAGTCCATCAGCGCCACCGACTTCACCTGCGCCCACAGCGCCTGCCCCGGCGCGATGCCCAGTTCGGCCACCGCGCGCCGGGTCACCCGCGCGAGCAGCGCGCTGGCGCCGACCCGCACCCGCACCAGCGCCAGGCCGGGGTGCTCGTCCTCGCCGATGGCGTCCACCACGCCGGGCAGCTGGTTCTGGATGCTGCTGCCCTGCGGTGGCTGCAGCGCCAGGCTGACGTCGCGGGCCAGCACCTGCACCCGCACCCGGCTGCCGGGCGCGCGTTCGAAGTCGCGCGTCCACAGGCTGCCGCCGGCGAACTCGACCCGCGCCAGGTGCCACTGCGCCGCGCGTTCGGCGAGCACGGCCTCGAGCACCACGCCCGGTTGTTCGCCCAGGCGCGCCGCCGGGTCGAGCCGCGCGCACAGGTCCTGCAGCGGCCCCTCCGCGCGCACCCGGCCGGCCTCGAGCAGCACCACATGGTCGGCCAGGCGCGCGACTTCCGCGGCGCTGTGGCTGACGTACAGCACCGGGATCTCGAGCGTCTCGTGCAGGCGTTCGAGGTAGGGCAGGATCTCGCGCCTGCGCGCCGCGTCCAGCGCCGCCAGCGGCTCGTCGAGCAGCAGCAGGCGCGGCCCGACCGCGAGCGCGCGGGCGATCGCCACCCGTTGCCGCTCGCCCCCGGACAGGTGCTCGGGACGGCGGTCGAGCAGGGACGCGATGCCGAGCAGCCCGATCGCGTGGTCCAGGTCCACCTTCGACGCGTCGCGGCTGCGCCGCTGTCCGTAACGCAGGTTGCCGAGCACGCTCAGGTGCGGGAACAGGCTCGCTTCCTGGAACACGTAGCCCACCGGCCGCCGGTGCGGCGGCAGGAAACGGCCGCCGTCCTGCCAGCATTCGCCGAGCACATCCAACCGTCCCTCACGCGGCCGCTCCAGGCCCGCCAGGCAGCGCAGCAGCGTGGTCTTGCCCGAGCCCGACGGCCCGAACAGCGCGCTCACCCCGCGGCCGGGCAGGGCGAGATCCACGTCCAGCGCAAAGCCGGGACGCTCGAGCCGGAACCGCGCGCGGATGCCGTCCATGCTCAGCCCCGCCGCCTGCGGCCGGCATACAGCGCCAGCAGCACCACGAACGAGAACACCAGCAGCAGCGCTGCGAGCCGGTGCGCGCTGCCGTAGTCCAGCGCCTCGACATGGTCGTAGATCCGGATCGAGGCCACCTGGGTCACGCCGGGGATGTTGCCGCCGATCATCAGCACCACGCCGAACTCGCCCACGGTGTGGGCGAAGGTCAGCACCGCTGCGGTCAGGTAACCGGAGCGGGCCAGCGGCAGCGCCACGGTAAAGAATGCGTCGAGAGGCGATGCGCGCAACGTCGCCGCGGCCTCGAGCGGCCGCTCGCCGATGCCGTCGAACGCGGCCTGCAGCGGCTGCACCGTGAAGGGCAGGGAATAGACCACCGAGGCCAGCACGAGGCCGGGAAAGCTGAAGGCCAGCGGTGCCAGCCCGGACAGCGTGGCGAGATGACCGAGCGGCCCCTGCGGCCCCATCGCCAGCAGCAGGTAGAAGCCGATCACGGTCGGCGGCAGCACCAGCGGCAACGCGACCAGCGCCGCCACCGGCCCCTTCCACAACGAGCGCGAACGCGCCAGCCACCACGCCAGCGGCGTGCCCAGCACCAGCAGCAGCGCGGTGACCGTGGCGGCCAGCCGCGCCGTCAGCCACAACGCCTGCCAGTCGCCCGCGGAAAGCCCCATGCCGTGTCCTGCGCCGGATACCGGGGCCGATGATGCCCGAGCGCCGCAGCCTCAGCGAGCGGCAGCCGGGCGGGGCAGGGCGAAGCCATGCCGGCGCAGCAGCGCCTGCGCCTGCGGGCCCTGCACGAACCCGGCGAACTCGCGCGCCAGCGGATGCGCCGCGCCGCGACGGGTGACGATGAAGCCCTGCTCGAGCGGAGCGTGCAGCCGCTCCGGCACCAGCGCGTGATTGCCCTGCCGCGACAGTTCCGGCGTCAGCGCCAGCGACAGCGCGACCAGTCCCACGTCGGCATTGCCGCTGCGCACGAACTGCGCGGTCTGCGCGATGTTCTCGCCGTACACCAGCCGCGGTTGCACCCGCTCCCAGATGCCGGCCGCGCGCAACGCTTCCTCGGCACGGCGGCCGTAGGGCGCATGGCGCGGGTTGGCGATGGCGATGCGCCGGAAACGCGGGTCGGCGAGATCCTCGAGCCGCAGCCGGCGCACGTCGTGGCGCGCGCTCCACAGCACCAGCCGGCCGACCGCGTACGGCCGCACCGGGGAGGCGGCCAGCCCGCGTGCGGCCAGGTCGCGCGGATAGGCGATGTCGGCGGAGAAGTACAGGTGGTACGGCGCACCGGCGACGATCTGCGCATGGAACTTGCCGGAGGAACCGTAGATCGGCTCGACCGTGCAGCGCGGCCGCGTCGCGCAGAACCGCGCCACGATCGTGTCCATCGCCGGCTTGAGGTCGGCCGCGGCGGCGATGCGCAGCGGCTCGGCCGCCGCCGGCAGCGCCAGCAGCAGCGAGGCGAGGGCAGAGAGCAGGCGGCGCAGCATGTGCCGGGGCAGAGGGCTCATCCCCGCTCCAACCGCACCAGGTCGCCGTCGCGGTCCACCGCCAGGAACTGCGCGACCCGCCCGGCCTTGATCGCCTCGACCATCATCCGCAGCGGCTGCACCGCCTCGTCGGTGTTGGGCGCATGGCCGCCGCGGCCGGACAACGCGCCCACGAACAGGATGTCCCAGCCGATCCCGGTCCGGCGCGACTCCTCGCACAGCGCGTCGAAGCTCTCGATTTCCTCCGGCCGCTTGTCCACGCACAGCACCGGCGCCAATGCGCCGCCCTCGCCGCGCTCGAACGCCGCGCGCTCGGCGGGCGTGGCATCGTGCGGCAGCTCGGCAGCGGCGAACACCAGCAGCAGCCGCTGCGGCTCGGGTTGCCCACGCGCGGCGGTCAACAGGTCGCTGAAGTTCGTGATCCGCATGCCATCCTCGTTGCCGGTACCGTCGCCCACGCCGGGGCGGGGAACCCGCACATTCTTGCGCGACCGCCCGCGCCCGCGCTTGATCCACGTCAGGAAAGCGCCGGCGCCGCCTCCGCCGCCAGGCGCTCCCACAGCGCCTCCATCCGCCGCGCCACCTCCGCATCCGGCACGATCGGCTCGCTCCACGCCCGCGTGGTCTCCCCGGGCAGCTTGCGGGTGGCGTCCAATCCCATCTTCGACCCGAGGCTGGGCACCGGGCTGGAGAAATCGAGGTAATCGATCGGCGTGCGGTCCACCAGCAGCGTGTCGCGCACCGGATCCACGCGCGTGGACACGGCCCAGATCACCTGCGCCCAGTCGCGCACATCAATGTCCTCGTCGGTCACGATCACGAACTTGGTGTAGGTGAACTGGCGCAGGTAGGACCACAGGCCCATCATGATCCGCCGCGCATGGCCCGGATACTGCTTGCGGATGCTCACCACCGCGACCCGGTACGAACAGGCCTCCGGCGGCAGGTGGAAATCCACGATCTCGGGGAACACCTTGCGCAGGATCGGCACGAACAGCTCGTTCAGCGCCAGCGCCAGCACCGAAGGCTCATCGTGCGGGGCGCGGCCCATATAGCTGCCGTGGTAGATCGCGCCGTGGCGCAGCGACATCCGCTCGATGGTGAACACCGGGAACGTGCCCTGCGCGTTGTAGTAGCCGGTGTGGTCGCCGAACGGCCCTTCCAGGGCCGTGTCTCCGGGGTGGATGAAGCCCTCGAGCAGGATCTCCGCGCCGGCCGGCGCATCCAGCCCGGTCAGCGTGCTGTGCCACACCCGGGTGCGATCGCCGCGCAGCAGACCGGCGAACTCGTATTCGGACAGCGTGTCCGGCACCGGCGCGACCGCGGCCAGCATCGTCGCCGGATCGGCGCCGATCGCCACCAGCACCGGGAACGGTTCGCCCGGGTGCGCCGCCTGCCAGTCGGCGAAATCGAGCGCGCCGCCGCGGTGCGGCAGCCAGCGCATGATCACGCGGTTGCGGCCGATCGGCTGCTGGCGGTAGACCGCCACGTTCTGCCGCGGCTGGCGCGGGCCGCGCGTGACCACCAGGCCGAAGGTGATCAGCCGGTCCACGTCGCCGGGCCAGCAGCGCTGGATCGGCAGGCGGCCGAGATCCACCTCGTCGCCGGCCAGCACCTCGTCCAGGAACGCGGCATCCTCGACCCGGCGCGGCGCCACGTGCGCGAGCTGCGCCAGCTCCGGCCAGGCCGCCAGCGCCCCGCGCAGGCTCGACGGCCAGCGCGGCTCCTTGATCGCGGCCAGCAGCTCGCCCAGTTCCCGCAACGAGCCCAGCGGCCGCCCGGCCAGCGCCGCCTCGATCCGCGTGCGGTGCCCGAACAGGTTGCCGAGCAGCGCCTGCGCCGAGCCCTTCGGCCGCTCGAACAGCAGGGCAGGGCCCTGCCGCTGCAGCACGTGCTGGCACAGCGCGGTGCTCTCCAGGTCGGGATCCACCGGCTCGGCCACGCGCCGCAGGCGGCCCTGGGCCTGCAGCCGCAGCAGGAACCCGCGCAGGTCGTGGAACGCCATGCCGCCGTGCGTCACGCCGCCGCTGCCGCGGACACGCTGCGCGTGGCGGGCAGGGCGGCCCGCGCCCATCCGGCGAGGAAGTCGAAATAGCGCGCGATGTAGCTGATCCCGTTCTCGCTGTCCTCCAGGAACGGATTCATCAGCGTATGCCGCAGGATCACCAGCCGGTCCGCGCCCTCATGGTCCGGGAGCAGGGTGGCCGGATCGAGACCGAGCGCCTCGAGCACCCGGGCCATGTCCGCCTCGCCCAGCGCCTCCGCACGCAGGGTGGTCATCGAACCGTAGAACTCGCGCGCCTGCACCGCCTTGTCCGGATCGCAGCGCAGCGCATCGTGCAGGCGGCGCATGAACGCGTTCATCGTCGCCACGTCGCGGTTGCCTTCCGGATTGAGCGCCAGACACACCAGGTTGCTGTCGGGGGCGAACGGCACGCACACCCGCAGCACCCCGGCCATGCGCACCGCGAACTCGGCCGCGCGGCGCATGAAGGCCTCGGTCGAATGGATGGTGACGCCGGTGATGCGGCCGAAATGGGCGTGGTCGAGCGGCAGCACCTTGTGCGTCACGTACACCGCCGCCGCCGCCGCGCCGGCCTTGGAGCCTTCCAGGATGAAGCGGCCGAGCTTGCGGTAGCGGGCGAAATAATCGCCATCGTCCTCGCCGGAGAAGACGTAATCGGCCTCTTCCACCAGCAGCGGCATCGCGCGCTGGTCGCGGCACACGAATGCACCCGCGCCGTAGGGCAGGTAGCCGAGTTTGTGCGGATCCACGGTGACCGAATCGCTGCGGCCCAGCGCGGCGACCGCGGCATGCGTCTCCGCGCTGGGGAAATGGGCAAATTCCCCGCGCATGTCCTCGAGCGGGCGCAGGCTCCCGTCCGGCTCACGGAACAGCGTGGCCAGATAGCCGCCCCAGGCGGCGTCCACGTGCACCGAGAAGCCGAACCCGGCTTCGGCGCAACGGTCGCGGCAGGCCACCACCTCGTGCACCGGATCGATCGTGCCGAACTCGGTGGTGCCCAGCACCGCCACCGCCATCAGCACCGGCCGGCGCTGCGCCTGCAGCCGGGCCAGCATGTCGGCCAGGGCCGCGGGGTCCAGGCGCATCCCGCACTCGGGCACCTGCAGCAGCTGCTCGCGGCCCAGGCCGAGCAGCTTCATGCCCTTGCTCCACGAGTAATGCGCCGTCACCGGCGCCAGCACCACCGGCGGCGACAGCTGCGGATGACGGGCGAAGAATTCGACCAGGCCCAGCTGCTCGATGCGCTCGTTCTCCACCCGCCGCAGCCAGCCGCGGCGTGCGATCGGGGCAAGCCCCTCCAGCCACCGTTGCCAGCGCTGCAGCAGCTCGATCCCCGCCTGCGGCGCCAGGGTGAACGCGGCCCAGTCGTCCTCCGGCAGCGCCAGCCCCGGCGGCGCCGCGGCGCGCAGGGCGACCGGGAACGCCTTCAGCGCCAGCGCCAGCCGCAGGGCCTGGTAGTTGGCGACGGTGCCCCCGGAGGTCAGGTGGCCGAAGGCGCACTCCGGCCGCGCCGGGTCGTCGCAGTACCCCAGCATCCGCGCCAGTTGCAGTCCGGCGCGGATCTCCAGGTCGATGGTGACGGGCGCGGCGTCCTCGCTGACGTTGTTGGGGTTGTACGGCAGGGTCAGCAGCTGCGCCGCCAGTCCGGGCAGCGCCAGGTCGGACACCATGTGCCCGAGGTAGCGCGGGCTGTGGAACGGCACCGACCGCTTCAGCGCCGCCGACAGGCTGTGCAGCTCCCGCCGCAGCCGCGCCTCGAAGGCCAGGAACTCCGGGTGCTGCGCCGCATGGGTCGGGATCGCCGGCGGATCCTCGGGGTGGAAGTTCCGCCGCCAGTACACGTGGTCGCGCAGGAACTCGACCGCCAGCTTCTCCAGCAGGCCGTCGTTCTCGCCGTACGGACCGAGGAAGCACGGATACAGCGCGGGATCGCTCATCGGCAGGCACCGGCTCGTGGAAGACGGACGGGCCATCCCGCAGCAACAGCGTTCCGGCCCCGAAAAAGTCTGCTGCCACGGGCAGGGGGCCGCCTTGATCTGGATCAGACGGGCCGGCCGCCTGGCATCTTTAATTTCGCATAATGCTTATTATGTAAAGTTACTCGGCTCGGGCTGCCGTAGCGCTCGCTCGCGAGCCTCGACCCGCACCGGCCCGCTACCTGCCCCTGCCACCGCGTTCTCCAGCGCACCGGCGGGTCACCACCGCCCCTTGCAGACCGCACGCACGTGCTCGTCGAGCTTCTGCAGCAGTTCGTAGGTGCGCGCCAGTCCAACCGCCCGCAGCGTGGCCTCGCGGTGCGCCTTGGCGTCCTCGCACGCGGCCCGGTCGCGCTCTGCCTGCGAGACGCGCGTGCCGCGGTAGACGATCCGTGGCTGGCGGTCGGTCCCGGCCATCCGCGACAGCCGCTCGGCCTGTTCGGCGGCGTGCCGCTGGGCGCGGCGTGATGCTTCGATGCGTTCCGGGGTGTCGGGCGTGGCGTCGTAAATCTTCTCGATCCGGCGCCCCTGTGCACAGGGCTGGCTCTGGTAGCTGGGAACGCCGTCGCCGCCCATGCACTTGTAGAGCACCTGGGCCTGGCCGGTGCCGGCGAACAGCATCCCGCCGGCAAGGATCACTGCACGCATGCGAACCTCCGTGTCTGACGTCCTGCGCAGGCCGGCAGCATAGGCGAACCGACGCCGGCACCGGCGAGCCCGGCATGCAGCCAGAACCTGCTTGACGGTTCGGAAAACACGCCGCTAAACTGTGCGTCTTTCCAGCGCGTGGGGCCATAGCTCAGCTGGGAGAGCGCTTGCATGGCATGCAAGAGGTCGCCGGTTCGATCCCGGCTGGCTCCACCAACTTTCCGCTGGATCCGGTTCCGTCCCCATCGTCTAGAGGCCTAGGACACAACCCTTTCACGGTTGCGACCGGGGTTCGAATCCCCGTGGGGACGCCACTCGCGAACGGCCCGCAGCGATGCGGGCCGTTTCCTTTTCAGGCCGCTGCCCTGCCGCCGCTCAGGCCACTTCCACGACCGAACGCAAGGTGGCCACGCCGTGGCCGCGCTCGGCCAGGTACTGCAGCCACTTGCCGAGGAAGGTGTTCATCCGCAGGCGGTGGTCCACCACCTGTGCCGGCAACGCATCCAGCCCGATCACGTCCTGCCAGCGCCGCCCGACGTAGCAATGCGTGGCCTCGACCAGGCGCGCATCGCTGTACAGGCGCAGGTGCGCTGAGGGATCGGGGCGGCCGGTCACCGGATCCACCAGCAGGTAGCTCAGGCGCAGTTCCAGCGTGTAGGCGTGCCGCTCGAGCACCTCCAGCACGACGTCCAGGCCGTCGCCGCAGCCGGAGACGTAGCGCCCCACGGCCAGGTCGCCGGGTTCGAACAAGCGCACCAGCCGGGCATGGTTTTCCGCATACAGCCCCATCAGCCAGCCGAAACGGCTGAGCCTGGGAATGCGCGTGCGGCGGGCGACGGCAACGGACATGCACCGATGCTACACGCGCCCCGCCGCCGGCGGCAGCATTGACGGAACCCCCCGCCCGGCCTAGGGTAGGAGGTCCCGCCGGCCGCCGCGCATTCAGAACATCTCGCGGTTGATGCCCAGTTCCTCCAGCACCCTGCTCGCGATCTCCTCGATCGAGGCATGCGTGGTGCTGAGCATCGGGATCCGTTCGACCTCGAACATGTGCTCGGCCGCGGCCACCTCGCGCCGACAGGTGTCGAGCTGGGCGTAGCGCGAGTTCGGGCGCCGCTCCTGCCGGATCTGCTGCAGCCGCACCGGGTCTATCGTCAACCCGAACAGCTTGTTGCGGTACGGCCGCAGGCGCGCCGGCAGCCGCTCCGACTCGAGATCTTCCTCGGTCAGCGGATAGTTCGCGGCGCGGATGCCGTAGTGCAGCGCCAGGTACACGCAGGTCGGGGTCTTGCCGGCGCGCGAGACGCCGACCAGGATCAGTTCGGCGTCGCTGTAGTCCATGCTCATGCCGTCGTCATGCGTGAGCGCGTAATTCATCGCGTTGATGCGGCGGTGGTACACCTCGAAGTCCACGATGCCGTGCGCCTGCCCCACCCGCGGCTGGCGCTGCGTTCCCAGCTCCTGCTCCAGCGGGGCGATGAACGGGGCGAAGATGTCGAGCATCAGCGCGCCGCTCTCGGCGATGATGCGGTTGAGTTCGCCGTCCACGCACGAGTTGACCACGATCGGGCGCGTGCCGTGCGCCTCGGCCGCGCGGCGGATCTCCTCGGCGGCCTTGCGCGCCTTCTCCGGGGTGTCCACGAACGGGATCCGGTCGCTGACGAAGCGGATGCCCTCGAACTGGGTGAGCAGGCTGTGGCCGATGGTTTCGGCGGTGATGCCGGTGCCGTCGGAGACGTAGAAGATCGGGCGCGTGGCGGTCATGGGAGTCCGGTCGGCGTCGCGGCGGGGGTGCCGCGACGGGCTTGCTAAAATAAACGGCCCGGGTGGTGCCTGTCCGGTGCCGCCTGCCCGCCCTCCCCCTGCCCTGCCTGGAGTGCCCGTCTTGAGCGCCAACATCCTGTGGCTGCACGACCTGCGCCTGTCCGATCTCGCCCAGGTGGGCGGCAAGAACTCCTCGCTCGGCGAAATGATCGGCCACCTGGCCCGCCTCGGCGTCTCGGTGCCCGGCGGCTTCGCCACCACCGCCGACGCGTTCAAGGCCTTCATCGCCCACAACGACCTGCACCACCGCATCTACGACCGGCTCGCCACGCTCGACGTCGAGGACGTGCAGGCGCTGGTCAAGGCCGGGGCCGAGATCCGCGGCTGGGTGATCGAGGCCCCGCTGCAGCCGGAGCTCGACCGCGACATCCGCACCGCCTACGCCAGGCTGTGCGCCGACAACGGCGGCGGCGAGGTCTCGGTCGCGGTGCGCTCCTCCGCCACCGCCGAGGACCTGCCGGACGCCAGCTTCGCCGGCCAGCAGGAGACCTTCCTCAACGTCAGCGGCGTGGACGAGGTGGTGCACAAGGTGAAGGAGGTCTTCGCCTCGCTCTACAACGACCGCGCCATCGCCTACCGCGTGCACCACGGCTTCAAGCACGAGGACGTGTTCCTGTCCGCCGGCGTGCAGCTGATGGTGCGCTCCGATCTCGGCGCGTCCGGGGTGATGTTCACGCTCGACACCGAATCCGGCTTCCGCGACGTGGTGTTCATCACCTCGAGCTGGGGCCTGGGCGAGAACGTGGTCCAGGGCGCGGTCAACCCGGACGAGTTCTACGTCTACAAGCCGACCCTGCGCGCCGGCAGGCACGCGATCCTGCGCCGTTCGCTCGGCGCCAAGCAGATCCGGATGGTGTTTTCCGACGCCCCGGGCGAGCGCGTGCGCAACGAGGAGACGCCGCCCGAGCTGCGCGCGCAGTTCTCGCTCACCGACGCCGACGTGCACGAACTGGCCCGGCAGGCGCTGGTGATCGAGGAGCACTACGGCCGCCCGATGGACATCGAATGGGCGAAGGACGGCGTCACCGGCAGGCTGTACATCGTGCAGGCGCGTCCGGAAACGGTGAAGGCGCGCAGCGCCGCCACCCGGATCGAGCGCTTCACCCTCTCGCGCCGCGGCAAGGTCGTGGCCGAGGGCCGCGCGATCGGCCACAAGATCGGCGCCGGCACCGCGCGCGTGGTGCGCCGGCTCGACGACATGCACAAGGTGCAGCCCGGCGACGTGCTCGTGGCCGACATGACCGATCCGGACTGGGAGCCGGTGATGAAGCGCGCCTCGGCCATCGTCACCAACCGCGGCGGCCGCACCTGCCACGCCGCGATCATCGCCCGCGAACTCGGCGTGCCGGCGGTGGTCGGCACCGGCAATGCGCTGGAGACCATCGCCGACGGCGCCGAGGTCACGGTCAGCTGCGCCGAGGGCGACACCGGCTTCATCTACGAAGGCGCCCTGCCCTTCGAGCGGACCACGACCGACCTGGCCAACATGCCGCCCGCGCCGCTCAAGATCATGATGAACGTCGCCAACCCGGAGCGCGCGTTCGACTTCGGCCAGTTGCCGAACGCCGGCATCGGACTGGCGCGGCTGGAGATGATCATCGCCAGCCACATCGGCGTGCACCCGAAGGCGCTGCTCGAATACGACCGCCAGGACGCCGCGACCAGGGCCAAGATCGACGCCAAGATGGCCGGCTACGCCAGCCCGGTGGACTTCTACGTCGAGCGCCTGGCCGAGGGCATCGCCACCATCACCGCCTCGGTCGCGCCCAATCCGGTGATCGTGCGCCTGTCCGACTTCAAGTCCAACGAGTACGCGAACCTGATCGGCGGCAGCCGCTACGAGCCGCATGAGGAGAACCCGATGATCGGGTTCCGCGGCGCCAGCCGCTACGTGGACCCGTCGTTCCGCGACGCGTTCGCGCTCGAGTGCCGCGCGGTGCGCCGCGTGCGCGAGGACATGGGGCTGACCAACTGCTGGATCATGATTCCGTTCGTGCGCACCCTCGAGGAGGGCCGGCGCGTGATCGAGGTGCTGCGCGAGAACGGCCTCGAGCAAGGCAAGGACGGGCTCAAGGTCATCATGATGTGCGAGGTGCCTTCGAATGCGCTGCTCGCCGACGAGTTCCTGGACATCTTCGACGGCTTCTCGATCGGCTCCAACGACCTCACCCAGCTCACCCTCGGCCTGGACCGCGACTCGGCGATCGTCGCCGGGCTGTTCGACGAGCGCGATCCGGCGGTGAAGAAGCTGCTGTCCATGGCGATCTCCGCCGCGCGCCGCAAGGGCAAGTACATCGGCATCTGCGGCCAGGGCCCGAGCGACCATCCCGACCTGGCGCAGTGGCTGATGGAACAGGGCATCGAGTCGGTGTCGCTCAACCCCGACACGGTGGTGGACACCTGGCTGCGGCTGGCGAAAGCCAAGGCGGCATGAGCGCGACCTGGCACGCGCTGCTGGAGAAACTGGCCCAGGTGGACTGGGGGCGGATCGCCCTGAGCTGGCTCGGTGCCCTGGTCCTGCTGCTGGTGGGCCTGCGGGTGGCGCGCTGGATCAGCCGCCTGGCCGAGCGCGGCCTGCAGCGCGCGCACGTGGAGGCCACCGCGGTGCTGTTCCTGCGCAAGGTCGTGCACGTGCTGCTGCTGGTGGTGCTGGTGCTGGCCGCGCTGCAGGTGGTGGGCGTGCCGATGACGTCCATGATCGCGGTGCTCGGCGCCGCGGGCCTGGCGATCGGACTGGGGCTGAAGGACTCGCTGTCCAACATCGCCTCCGGCGTGATGCTGGTGACGCTCAAGCCGTTCCGGGTCGGCGACCAGGTCACCATCGCCGGCCAGACCGGGAAGGTGGAGGCGGTGAGCATCTTCCAGACCCGCCTGCGCGGCGCCGACAACCAGACCGTGGTGCTGCCGAACAGCCTGATCACCAACGACCCGATCATCAACCACACTCCGGATGCGATGCGCCGGATCGAGCTGGTGGTGGGCATCGGCTACCGCGACGACATCGACCTGGCACGGGCCACGGCGCTGGAGGTCATGCGCGCCGACCCGCGCGTACTGCCGGAACCGGCGCCGGACGTGCTGGTGTACGCGCTCGGCGAGCACGCGGTGAACCTGGGCATCCGCTGCCATGTCCGCAACGAGGACTGGTTCGCGGCGAAGTGCGAACTGACCGAGCGGATCAAGAAGTCGTTCGACGCCGCGGGCATCCAGATCCCCTACCCGCAGCGCGACGTGCACGTGTACCACCACGGCGCCGCGCCCGGCGACGAACGCAGCGTGCCGCAGCAGGCGTTCTGAGCGCAGCCCGCCTCAGCCCTCGATCCGGTTCCTGCCCGCGCGCTTGGCCTCGTACAGCAGCGCATCGGCGCGGCTGACCAGCTTCTCGTGGTGCGCCAGGCCGGTGCGCTCGGCAACGCCGCCGCTCACGGTCATGCGCCAGCCCGGCGCGAACCCGTCGCAGTCCATCGCCTCCACCGCCTGCCGCACGCGCTCGCAGGCCGCGCGCGCCTGCGCGATCGGCGTGTCCGGGAACAGCGCCGCGAACTCCTCCCCGCCCCAGCGCGCCACCGCCACGTCCGGGCCGAACTCGCGCACCAGCACGCGGGCGATCTCGCGCAGCGCCGTGTCGCCGGCGGCGTGCGAGTATTCGTCGTTGATGCGCTTGAAGTGGTCCACGTCGAGCAGGGCGAAACTCAGCGGCCGCTGTTCCACCACCGCACGCTCGAATGCCCGCGCCAGCCGCTCGTCGAGGCTGCGGCGGTTGGCCAGGCCGGTGAGCGAATCCTCGCGCGCCTGGCGCTCGAACGCCTCCGACTTCTCCTGCAGCTGGTGCAGGAGCCGGGTCTTTTCCTCGTCCGCGACGAGCAGGCGCGTGGTGTGCTCGCGCAGGTCATGGGTGCGCGCCTCGATCACCCGCTCGAGCTGGGTCGCGCGCCGCGCCATGGCGCCCGTTCGCCAGCGATAGACCACGAAGACCAACCCGCCGATCAACAGCAGGATCAGGGGCAGGAACCACGGCTGCTGCCACAGCTGCGGCCGGATCTCGATCTCCATCTCCGTCCGATTCGCGCTCCAGCCCTGCCCCAGGCCCGGCGCGGACACGTCCACCAGGAAGCGGTAGCGGCCGGGGCCGAGGTTGGTGTACTGCGCCACGCGCTGGTTGCCGCGCTCGACCCAGCCCTCGTCCACGCCTTCCAGACGATGCCGATAGCGCAGCAACCGCGGCATCTGGAAGCTCAGGCCGGCATAGTGGAACTCCAGCTTGCGCGTGCCCGGCGGCAGCACCAGCCGCGGCTGCGGCAGCTGCGGGCGGTCGTCGGCCAGGACCTGCTCGATCACCACCGGCGGCAACTGCCGGCGGTAGCTGTGCAGCACCGCCGGATCCACGACCGCGGCGCCGCGCGCGGTAGCCACCCAAATATGCCCGTCGCGGTCGCGGAACGCGGCCGGATCCGAGCCGCCGTTGCACTGGCTGCTCGTCAGGCCGTCGGTCTCGCCGAACTGGTCCGTGTCCAGCCGGCTGCGACGCTTGGAGAGCACCGCCTCGGCGTCGGCGCGGCGCAGGCGCAGCACGCCACGGTTGGTGGTCAGCCAGAATCCGCCGTCGAGGTCGTCCACCACCTGGAACAGCGTGTCCACCGGCAGGCCCTGGGCCAGGCCCAGGCCCTGCATGCGGCCGTTGCGGTAGCGCACCAGGCCGCGGTCGGTGGCGATCCAGAGCGTGCCGTCGGGATCCTCGTGGAAGTCGAACACGTCCTGGGCGTCGTTGATGCCGTGCAGGTCGAGCGCCTCGATGCGCTCGCCGACGATGTGCGCGGCGCCGTTCGCCGTGCCGACCCAGAGCGTGCCGTCGCGGGCCGCCTGCAGCGCGAGGACGAATTCGCGCGGCAGCCCCTCGCTGCTGCCGAAGTGGCGGAAGCGTCCGTCGCGCAGGCGCACCAGCCCGCGCGAAGTGCCGATCCAGAGCGTGCCGTCCGCGGTCTGCGCCAGGGCCCGGACCTGGTTGCTGCCCGGCATGCCGCGCGCGGTGTCGTAATGTGCTTCCACCCGACCGTCGCGCAGGCGCAGCAGACCGCCAACGTAGGTGCCGACCCACAGGCTGCCGTCGCGGTCCTCGAGCAGGCTCAGGATCGAATCGCTCGGAAATCCCGTCGCGCGCCCGTAGGTGGCCACCACCCTGCCCTCACGCCACAGGTTCAGGCCGCGGCTGGTCCCGATCCAGATGCCGCCATCGCGCGACTGGGTCAGGGTACGCACGTAGTCGTCGCCGAGCCCATGCCCGCTGTCGAAGGTGGTGAACGGCGCGTCGCGCAGGCGCAGCAGGCCGGCGTTGGTGCCGGCCCAGAGGCTGCCTTCGCGATCCACGAACAGGGCCGCGACCCGGTTGTTGGGCAGTCCGTCCGCGGTGCCGAGCCGGCCGAGCTCGCCGTTGCGCAGCCGCAGCAGGCCGTTGTTGACGGTGCCGATCCATAACGCGCCGGAAGGATCCAACGCCAGGCTGGGCACGCCGTCCGGCGGCAGCGCCGCCGACACCGGCACGAACCGTTCGCCCTCGCGCCGGTACGCCCCGCGCTCGGTGCCCACGTACAGGCGGCCGTCCGCGCCCTGCATCAGGCGGAACACCGGCGCTTCTGGCAACCCCGATTCGGGCCCGTAGCCGACCATGCGTTCGCCGCGGAAACGGGCGACGCCGGCCGAGGTCGCGGCCCACACGCTGCCGTCGCGGTCGAGCAGCAGGCCGAAGGTCACGTCCGAAGGCAGCCCGCTGCGCTCGCTGAAGTGCCGTCGCCTGCCCCCGTCCAGGCGCACCAGGCCGGCGCTCTCGCTGGCCACCCACAGCCTGCCCTCGCGGTCCTCGAGGGCGTCCATGACCTCGTCCTGGACCAGGCCGTCCTCCACGCCATAGGTGCGCCAGCGCCCGGCACGCAGCACGCTCACGCCGCCCCGCGAGGTGCCGATGACCAGCGCGCCATCGGGCGCCACCCGGATCGAGCGCACGCCGTTGTCGCGCAGCTCCGGGGTGTTGCCGCGGTCGAAGACGTGGAACTCCAGGCCGTTGTAGCGGACCAGTCCTTCCCAGGTGCCGAACCAGAGGTAGCCGTCGGGGGTCTGGGCGATGGCGTTGACCTGGTTGTGCGGCAGGCCCTCGCGCGTGGTCCAGGTTTCGCGGAAATAGGCCGAGACCGGCTTGGCGGACAGCGCTGCTGGCAGCAACGCCGAGAGCAGGCCGAGCAACAGGCCGACTAGCAGGAACCGGCGCAAAAGCGACCCGGGCCGGACGCCTCGCAGGCAGCCGGCCGCCAGCGGTACCGCACCCTGCCGAAGCCTCATTTCGCCCTGCCCGCCGCGCCCGTCAGCCCGGCGGCAGTCCCCCCAGCGGACCCATGTGCCGCCGATAGTAGGCCAGTTCGGCGATCGAGTCGCGCACGTCGCTCAGGGCGGTGTGGGCCGCCTGCTTGCGTACCCCGGCCAGCACGTCCGGCGCCCAGCGCCGGGCCAGCTCCTTGACCGTGCTGACGTCGAGGTTGCGGTAGTGGAAATACGCCTCCAGCTTCGGCATCAGCCGGTGCAGGAAGCGACGGTCCTGGCAGATCGAGTTGCCGCACATCGGCGAGGCATTGGCCGGCACCCAGTCGGCCAGGAACGCGAGCGTGCGCTCCTCGGCCTCGGCCATGCCCACCGTGCTCTCCACCACCCGCTGCCACAGGCCCGACTTGCGGTGCTGGGTGCGGTTCCACTCGTCCATCGCCTCGAGCACCGCCAGCGGATGGGCGATGGCGAGTTCCGGCCCCTCGGCGAGCACGTTGAGCTGCGAGTCGGTGACGACGGTGGCGATCTCCAGGATCGAATCCGCGCCGGGATCGAGCCCGGTCATTTCCAGATCGATCCAGATCAGCCTGCCTTCGCTTCCCGGTACCGTCGCCATGCTCGCATCGTGCCGTGGTTTGCGCGCATAGTATCCGAAAGGCATCCAACGACCGCCCATGACCCCATCGGCCCTGGATCACTACGCCGTCGTCGCCGCGATGCTCGCGCCGGCCCTGCTGATGGCGGCCACCGCCTCCCTGCTCACCTCCGCCAACGCCCGCCTCGCGCGCGTGGTGGATCGCCTGCGCTCGCTGGTCGTGGCCTGGGACCGCGACGCGCCCGATCGGGCCGAGCGCGACACCCAGATCGCGCGCCATCGCCGCCGCGCGCACCTGGTGCTGCGCGCCTGCCAGATGCTCTACGCCGCGCTCGGCGCCTTCGTCGGCACCAGCCTGGCCCTGGCCGTGGACACCTTCCTCGGCTTCCGCCTCGGCGTGCTGCCGACCGCGCTGGCGGTGGTCGGCGTGAGCTGCCTGCTGCTGGCCAGCCTGGCGCTCGGCACCGAGGTCAGCCTGTCGGTGCGCAGCTTCGACGAGGAACTCGACCAGGAGATGGCCCGCAAGCGCGGGTGAGGACGGTGGACCGGCAGGGCCGCGTCAGAGCGGCGGCTTGCCGCGCTTGGCGCGGAAGTAGTTGGTCAGGCGCGCGCCCGCCTCGTCGGCGAGCACGCCGCCGGTCACCGCGACGCGATGGTTGTGGCGCGGGTCGGCGAGCAGGTCGAACACACTGCCGCAGGCGCCGGTCTTGGGGTCGCGCGCGGCGTACACCAGGCGCGCGATGCGCGCGTGCACCATCGCCATCGCGCACATCGCGCAGGGCTCCAGGGTCACGTACAGGGTGGCGCCGAGCAGTCGGTGGTTGCCGAGCCGGGCGCCGGCCTGACGCATCGCCACGATCTCGGCGTGCGCGCTCGGATCGCACTCGGTGATGTTGCGGTTCCAGCCCTCGCCCAGCACCTCGCCTTCGGCCGAGACCAGCACCGCCCCGACCGGGATCTCGTCGTCCTCACGCTCGGCGCGGTCGGCGAGCGCGAGGGCGTGGCGCATCCAGTGTTCGTCGTCAGTGGGCGGGGGCGACGGCTGCATCACGCTCGGACGTTTGCACTGATCGGTTGGAGATTGTGCGACGTCCGGGCCGTGAGCGGATTGGTCGGACTGTCGCTGCCGCAACGATGCCTGCTCCGGGACGTCCGGCTATCGGGCCGGCCGATCCGTCGTTGCCGTCCCTGGCGCGACGGTGCCGGCTCGGGATCGTCCGGCCCGGCCATCCGTGGCCGGGCAATGAGCCGCCTGCGCGCCATGGCGCGCAAGCAGGCGGCTCATTCCCACTCGATCGTCGCCGGCGGCTTGCCGCTGATGTCATAAACGACACGAGAAATATCTCGCAACTCATTGATTATTCGGCGAGAAACCGTGTCGAGAAACTCGTACGGCAGGTGCGCCCAGTGCGCGGTCATGAAATCCACGGTCTCGACCGCGCGCAGGGCGATCACCCATTCGTAGGCGCGCGCGTCGCCCACCACGCCCACCGACTTGACCGGCAGGAACACGGCGAAGGCCTGGCTGACCTTGTCGTACAGGTCGGCCCTGCGCAGCTCCTCGATGAAGATGTGGTCGGCGCGCGCCAGCAGCTCGGCGTACTCGCGCTTCACCTCGCCGAGGATGCGCACGCCCAGGCCAGGGCCCGGGAACGGGTGCCGGTACACCATCTCGCGCGGCAGGCCGAGTTCGACGCCGAGCCGGCGCACCTCGTCCTTGAACAGCTCACGCAGCGGCTCGACCAGGCCGAGCTTCATGTCCTCGGGCAGGCCGCCCACGTTGTGGTGGCTCTTGATGACGTGCGCCTTGCCGGTCTTGCTGCCGGCCGACTCGATCACGTCGGGGTAGATCGTGCCCTGCGCCAGCCACTTGGCGTTGCTGAGCTTGTGCGCCTCCTCGTCGAAGATCTCGACGAACAGGTTGCCGATGATCTTGCGCTTGGCCTCGGGGTCGCTCACGCCGTCGAGCGCCTTGAAGTAGCGGTCGGCGGCGTTGACGCGGATCACCTTCACGCCCATGTGCCGGGCGAACATGTCCATGACATGATCGCCCTCCTGCCAGCGCAGCAGGCCGGTGTCCACGAACACGCAGGTGAGCTGGTCGCCGATCGCGCGGTGCAGCAGCGCGGCGACCACCGAGGAATCCACGCCGCCCGACAGGCCCAGGATCACCTCGTCCGAGCCGACCTGCTCGCGCACCCGCGCGATCTGGTCCTCGATGATGTTGGCCGGCGTCCACAGCGTGCGGCAGCCGCAGATGTCCACCACGAAGCGGCGCAGCAGCGCCAGCCCCTGTTTGGTGTGGGTGACCTCGGGGTGGAACTGGACGCCGTACCAGCGCCTGTCCTCGTTGGCCATCGCCGCGACCGGGATCCGGTCGGTGCGCGCGGTGACGGTGAAACCGGGCGGCGCCTGCGCCACGTGGTCGCCGTGGCTCATCCACACGTGCAGCCGCGGCGGCGAGCCGGGCTGGTCCTTGAGGCCGTCGAGCAGGCTGTCGTGCGCGATCACCTCGACCTCGGCGTGGCCGAACTCGCGCGCGTCAGCGGCCTCGGTGGCGCCGCCGAGCTGCGCGGCCATGGTCTGCATGCCGTAGCAGATGCCGAGCACCGGCAGGCCGCTGTCGAACACTTCCTGCGGCGCGCGCGGCGCGCCCTCGACGGTGGTGGACTCGGGTCCGCCGGACAGGACGATGCCCTTGGCGCCGAACTTCGCGATCTCCGCCGGGTCGTGGTCCCAGGCCCAGATCTCGCAGTACACGCCGATCTCGCGGATCCGGCGCGCGATCAGCTGGGTGTACTGCGCGCCGAAATCGAGGATGAGGATCTTGTCGCTGTGGATGTCGTGCACGGACTCAGCTCATCCGGTAATTGGGCGGTTCCTTGGTGATCTGCACGTCGTGCACGTGGCTCTCGCGCTGGCCGGCCGCGGTCACCTTCACGAACATGGGCTTCTTGCGCATTTCCTCGATCGTGGCGCAGCCGACGTAGCCCATCGCCGAGCGCAGGCCGCCGGCGAGCTGGTGCACCACGCCGGCGAGCGGGCCACGGTACGGCACGCGCCCCTCGATGCCCTCGGGCACGAGCTTGTCGGCGTCGGAGGCGTCCTGGAAGTAGCGGTCCTTGGAGCCCTTCTCCATCGCTCCCAGGGAGCCCATGCCGCGGTAGCTCTTGTAGCTGCGGCCCTGGAACAGCTCGGTTTCGCCGGGCGACTCCTCGGTGCCGGCGAACAGGCCGCCGATCATGACGCTGGACGCGCCGGCCACGATCGCCTTGCCGATGTCGCCCGAATAGCGGATGCCGCCGTCGGCGATCAGCGGGATGCGGTCCTGCAGGGCCTCGGCCACCATCGCGATCGCGGTGACCTGCGGCACGCCGACGCCGGCGACGATGCGGGTGGTGCAGATCGAACCGGGGCCGACGCCGACCTTGACCGCGTCCGCGCCCGCATCCTCCAGCGCTCGCGCGGCGTCGCCGGTGACGATGTTGCCGCCGACCACCTGCAGCTGCGGGAAGCGCTTCTTGGCCCAGGCCACGCGCTCGATCACGCCCTGCGAGTGGCCGTGCGCGGTATCCACCACGATCACGTCCACGCCCGCGGCCACCAGCGCCTCGATGCGCTGCTCGGTGTCGCCGCCGACGCCCACCGCGGCGCCGACCAGCAACCGCTCGCTGCTGTCGTAGGCGGCGTTGGGGTTGTCCTGCTTCTTCTGGATGTCCTTGACCGTGATCAGCCCGCGCAGCTCGAAGTCGTCGTTGACCACCAGCACCTTCTCGATCCGGTGCCTGTGCAGCAGCTGCAGCACTTCCTCGTCGGAGGCGCCCTCCTTCACCGTGACCAGGCGGTCCTTCTTGGTCATGATGTGGCGCACCGGATCGTCGAGCTTCTTCTCGAAGCGCATGTCGCGGCCGGTGACGATGCCGACCAGCTGGCCGCTGTCGTCCACCACCGGCACGCCGGAGATGTTGCGGGCACGGGTCAGGCGCAGCACCTCGCCGATGGTGGTCTCCGGGCCGACGGTGAACGGCTCCTTGATCACGCCGGCCTCGAACTTCTTCACCCTGGCCACTTCCGCGGCCTGGCGTTCGACGGACATGTTCTTGTGGATGATGCCGATGCCGCCGAGCTGGGCCATGGCGATGGCCAGGCGCGCCTCGGTGACGGTGTCCATGGCCGCCGAGACGATCGGCAGGTTCAGGCGCAGGTCGCGGGTCAGGCGGGTGGCGAGGGAAACGTCCTTGGGCAGGACGGTCGAATGCGCCGGGACGAGGGAGACGTCGTCGTAGGTGAGCGCTTCAGCCTGGATGCGGAGCATGGGGGACCCCGGTGGATGAAGCGCGCCATTGTAACCCGTCGGGCGGGTGCGGGGTGGCGGGTGCCGTTGCGAAAAGCCTTTTGCCACGGATTTGCACGGCGGGACACGGATAAAGCGTTTCGGAGGGGATTCCCGGGCCGGTCGGATCGGATCGGAACCCAGCGGCCAACCCACAGCGTGCCCGGATTTCGGTGCGACGCCTCTGCTCCGGGCTGCCAGTCGCAAGTCAAAACCGCTCTATCCGTGTCCCTCCGTGCAGATCCGTGGCCAAACCCGCCTTTCGGCCTCAGGGATCCGCCGCCTCCGCGGCCTCGAGCGTGTTCTGCATCAGGGTGGCGACGGTCATCGGCCCCACCCCGCCGGGGACGGGGGTGATCCAGCTGGCGCGGCGGGCGGCTTCCTCGAAACCGACGTCGCCGACCAGGCGGCCGTCGTCCAGGCGGTTGATGCCCACGTCGATCACCACCGCGCCCGGCTTGACCCACTCGCCGGGAATCAGCCGCGGCCGGCCCACCGCCACCACCAGGATGTCGGCGCCACGCACCGCGGACTCGAGCACCGCCGGCGGGGTGAACTTGTGGCAGCAGGTGACGGTGCAGCCGGCGATCAGCAGCTCCAGCGCCATCGGCCGGCCGACGTGGTTGGACACGCCGACGATGGTCGCGCTCTGGCCGCGCACGGGGCGGTCGGTGTAGGCCAGCAGCGTGGTGATGCCGCGCGGCGTGCACGGGCGCAGGCCGAACTGGCGCAGGGCCAGGTGGCCGACGTTCTCGGGGTGGAAGCCGTCCACGTCCTTGCGCGGATCGATGCGATGGATCAGCGCGGTTGGATCGCGCCGGTCCGGCAGCGGCAGCTGCACCAGGATGCCGTGCACCGCCGGGTCGGCGTTCAGGCGGTCCACCAGCGCCAGCAGCTCGGCGTCGGTGGTGGACGCCGGCAGGTCGAAGTCCATCGCGTGGATGCCGACCTTCTCCGCCGCACGCCGCTTGTTGCGCACGTACACCGCCGAGGCCGGGTCGTCGCCGACCAGCACCACCGCCAGCCCCGGGCGCGACTTGCCCGCCGCCACCCGCGCGTCCACCCGCGCCTTGAGGTTGTCGAGCAGCTCCTCGGCGATGCGCTTGCCGTCGAGGATCCTGGCGGTGGGGGGCGTGGTCATGCCGTGGCGGCGGCGCTGCGCTAGAGTCCGGGGGCGCGCATTATCGCAGGATCGCCATGACCGACGCCGATTACGAAACCGCCCAGATCGAGGCCGCCGTGTTCCGCCGCCTGCGCGACCACTTGATGCGGGAGCGGCCCGACGTGCAGAACATCGACCTGATGATCCTGGCCGGCTTCTGCCGCAACTGCCTGGCCGACTGGTACCGCGAGGCGGCGCAGGCGCGCGGCATCGCGCTGACCCGCGAGGAAGCGCGCGAGGCCGTGTACGGCGAGCCGTTCGAGCAGTGGAAGGCCCGCCACCAGCGCGAGGCCACGCCGGAGCAGCTCGCCGCGTTCGAGGCGGCGCGCAAGCGGCACGGCTGAGCCGGCGTCAGCCCCCGGCGCAGAACCGCGCGTAGTCGATGTAGCCCGGGAATTCGCGCCCCGGCGCGCACACCGGGCATTCCGGGTCCGGCCGCAGCCGGGTCTCGCGGAAGCGCATCGTCAGGGCGTCGAAGTGCAGCAGGCGCCCCGCCAGCGGCTCGCCCAGGCCCAGGATCAGCTTGATCGCCTCGGTCGCCTGCAGCAGGCCGACCACGCCCGGCAGCACGCCGAGCACCCCGGCCTCGGCGCAGTTCGGCGCGGCCTCCGGCGGCGGAGGCTCGGGGAACAGGCAGCGGTAGCACGGCGCCTGGCCGCGCCGGCGGCCGGCGTCGAACACGCTCGCCTGGCCCTCGAACCGGTGCACCGCGCCGTATACCAGCGGCTTGCCCAGCTTCACGCAGGCGTCGTTGAGCAGGTAGCGGGCCGGGAAGTTGTCGGCACCGTCCACCACCACGTCCACGCCCTCGAGCAGGCGCTCGACGTTGGCGCCGGTGACGCGCTCGGCCACCGCCTCGACCCGCACCCGCGGGTTGAGCGCGGCGAGCGTGGCCGCGGCCGACTGCACCTTGGGCAGGCCGATCCGCGCCTCGGCATGCAGGATCTGGCGCTGCAGGTTGCTGCGGTCCACCACGTCGTCGTCGGCGATGCGCAGCGTGCCCACGCCGGCCGCGGCCAGGTAGTACGCGGCCGGCGAGCCGAGCCCGCCGGCGCCGATCAGCAGCACGCGCGCGGCCTCGAGCCGGCGCTGCCCGGCCAGGCCGACCTCGGGCAGGCGCAGGTGGCGCGAGTAGCGTTCCTCGAAATCGGGGTCGAGCGCAGGCCGGATCATCGGCAACCGCGCCTCGGCCCAGGCGGTGGTGCCGCCGCAAACCGAGGCCAGGTTGCGCCAGCCGCGGGCGGCCAGCGCCTCCGCGGCCAGCTGCGAGCGGCGGCCGCTCTGGCAGATCAGCAGGATCTCGGCGTCGCGGTCGGCGGGCAGGTGCGCCGCCGGATCGGCCTCCAGCGCCTCGCGCACGACCCCGCGCGCGCCCTCGGCCATGCCCAGCGCGCGCTCGTGCTCGGCGCGCACGTCGATCAGCACCGCCCCGGCACGCAGGCGCGCCAGCGCTTCGGCGGGAGACAGCTCGCGGATGGCCATGGCCGGATTATCCGCCGATCAGAACGCGCCCGGCAGCGGCAGCACTTCCAGCACGGTGCCGGCGGCGCAACGCTGCGGGCCTTCCGGCACCACGATCAGCACGTCGGCCTCGGCCGCCGCGCACAGGCGGTGCGAGCCGGTGGCGCCGCTGGGCGCGACTTTCAGGCTGCCGTCGGCGGCGCCCTGCAGCCGTCCGCGCAGGAACTCGCGGCGCGGATGCGCCTTCTCCACCGGCGCGGTCAGGCGCGCGTACAGGCGCGGCCGCGGTGCCGCCCTGCCCTGCAGTCCGTCCACCAGTGCGCGCCCGAGCGTGAGCCAGGTGGCCAGCACCGACACCGGATTGCCCGGCAGGCCCAGGAACCGGGCCTGCTCCAGCGCGCCGAACAGCAGCGGCATGCCCGGCTTCATCCGCACCTTCCAGAAATGGATCCGGCCCAGGCGGCGCAGCAGCGCCGGAATGTGGTCCTTCTCCCCCGCCGAGACCGCGCCACAGGTGACGACCAGGTCGAAGTGGGCGGCGGCGTCGCACAGCATCGTGGCCAGGCGCGCCGGGTCATCCGGCAGCCGCGGCCAGGCGGTCGGCTCCAGTCCGTCCGCGCGCAGCAGGCCCATCAGCAGTTCGCGGTTGGAGTCGTAGATCCGCCCGGGCGGCAGCGGCAGGCCGGGTTCGACCAGTTCGTCGCCGGTGGTGAACACCGCCACCGTCGGCCGGCGCGCCGCCGGCAACGCCGCCAGGCCCAGCGCCGCGGCGAGCGAGACCCGCGCCGGGGTGAGCGCCTCGCCGGCGCGCAACACATGCTCGCCCGCCGATGCATCCTCGCCGGCGCGGCGCACGTTGGCGCCGGCGGGCGTGTCGCCGGGCACCAGCACCCGTTCGCCCTCGACGCGGCAGCGTTCCTTGATCGCCACGGTGTCCGCGCCGGGCGGCAGCGGCGCGCCGGTGGTGATGCGCACGCATTCGCCCGGCCCGAGCGCGCGGTCCTGCGCGGAGCCCGCGAACTGCTCGCCGGCCAGGCGCAGCGCGGTTTCGGCACCATGCAGGTCGGCGTGGCGGAAGGCGAAGCCGTCCATCGCGCTGTTGTCGAACGGCGGCAGCGCGATCGGCGCGTGCACGTCCTGCGCCAGCACCCGGCCATGGCAACGCGCCAGCGGCAGGGTTTCCTCGCCAAGGCGGTGCCGCCCGGCGACCTCGCGCACGATCGCCAGGGCCTCGTCGAACGGCAGGCCGGTAGGGAACTCAGTCGTCATCGGCGATGCCCGCGCACCGCAGGTCGTCCGGGGTGTTGAGGTTGCCGAAGCGTACGCCGGCAAAGCGCACGCGGGCCATGTCCAGCCGCGCCTGCAGCCGGTGCACGGCGCCGTCGCCGGCGGCGATCGCCGCCTCGACCGCGGGCCGCGCCGTGGCCACGTGCCACAGCGCCACCAGCGGCTGCGGGCCGTCCTCGTCCTCGGCACAGGCACCGCTTGGGCTGCGCTGCGCCCACAGCGTGGGCAGCAGGCATTCGTTGACGCCGACCAGGTCCACCGGCAGGGTCAGCAGCCAGGGCGTCGTGCACTGCGCGAGCAGCGCCTCCAGCCCGGCCAGCGGACCGAGCTCGCCGCCGACACGGTCGGGCACCGCGCGCAACCCGGCTTCCGCGTAGCGCGCGAGCCCGCGGTTGGCGCTGACCAGCACCGCGCCGACCTCGTGCGCGAACCGTTGCCGCCAGCGCAGCACCTGCGGGATGCCCTCGCGTTCGAGCCAGGCCTTGTCGCGGCCGCCCAGCCGCGTCGCGCGGCCGCCGGCGAGGATGCCGAGGGTGATGTCGCCCGGCGCGGTCACTTGCGCCGCTTGACGTGCCGCATCAACCGCCGCCGGCGCGCGATCTGGCGTTCGGTCAGCTCGTTCCTGCGGCCTTCGTAGGGGTTCTCGCCTTCCTTGAACAGGAACCGCACCGGCGTGCCGACCAGGCGGAAGCGCTTGCGGAAGAAGTTCTCGAGATAGCGCCGGTAGCTGTCAGGCAGCGTGCGCAGGCGGTTGCCATGGACCACGAAGGTGGGCGGGTTGTCGCCGCCCGGATGGGCGAAGCGCAGCTTGGGCGCGTGGCCGCGCACGCTCGGCGGCGGGTTTGCCTGCACCGCCGCCTCCAGCGCGCGGGTGACCTCGGCGGTGCCGAACCGGCGGGTGGCCGAGGCATGCGCACGGTGGATGGCGTTGAACAGCTCGCGCAGGCCCGACCCGTGCAGGGCGGAGATGCGCACCGCCTCGGCCCAGTCCACGAACGCGAGCTTGCGCGACAGCAGCGCCTCGGCCTGCTCGCGCTGGTACGCGGTCAGCCCGTCCCACTTGTTCACCGCGATCACCAGCGCGCGCCCGGCGTCGAGCACCGCGCCGAGCACGCTGGCGTCCTGCTCGGTCACGCCCTCGCTGGCATCGAGCAGGATCACCGCCACCTGGCACTGCTCGATCGCCTGCAGGGTCTTGACGATCGAGAACTTCTCCACCGCCTCCTCGACCCGCGACTTGCGGCGCAGGCCGGCGGTGTCAATCAGCCTGTACTTGCGCCCGTCGCGCTCCAGGTCCACCGCGATCGCGTCGCGGGTGGTGCCCGGCACCTCGGAGGCGATCATGCGCTCCTCGCCGAGCAGGCGGTTGACCAGGGTGGACTTGCCCACGTTCGGGCGGCCGACGAAGGCCACACGGATGCGCGCGGGATCCTCGTCCGGCAGCGGCGCATCACCGTCCTCCGGCAGCACCGCCAGCGCCTGCTCGAGCAGCTCGTCCAGGCCCTGCCGGTGGGCGGAGGACACCGGCAGCACGGTGCGGAAGCCGTAATGCGCGAACTCGGCCACCGCCACGCGCGGATCGGTGCCATCCACCTTGTTGACCACCAGGAAGGTCGGCTTGTCGAGCCGGCGCAGCCAGCCGAGGATCTCGTCGTCGAGCGCGGACGGGCCTTCGCGGCCGTCCACCACGAACAGCACCAGGTCGGCCTCCTCGGCCGCCGCGCGCGACTGGCGCGCGGTGGCGCCCGCCAGCCCCTCGTCGCTGCCGGCGATGCCGCCGGTGTCCACCACCACGAACGGCCGCGCCGCCTCGAGCCGGCACACGCCGTAGTGGCGGTCGCGCGTCACCCCCGGTTCGTCGTGCACGAGCGCATCGCGCGAACGCGTGAGCGCGTTGAACAACGTGGACTTGCCGACGTTGGGACGACCGACGAGGGCGACGAGAGGCAGCATGTGGTCAGCTGTTCCGTCTTCGTCCGGGCCGTTACTGGCCCAGACGGAACGCGGTCAGCTCGCCTTCGACGTTCTGCACCACCAGGATGCCGTCGGCGACGGCCGGCGTTCCGCGCACGGGGGCACGACCGGCGCGGGCACGGGCGGCAAAGGCGCCGGTGTCCAGGCGCAGCCAGTGCAGGTAGCCGTCGTAGTCGCCGACCACGGCGTAATCGCCGTGCACGGCCGGCGCACTGAGGTCGCGGCGGGCGAGCGCATCCTGTTTCCACAGCGCGCTGCCGGTGGCCTTGTCCAGGGCCAGCACCGCGCCGCCGGCATCGGAGACGATCAGGCGGTCGGCGGCATTGCCCAGGCGTCCGGGCCCACCTTCGGTGCTCGCCCACAGCGGACGGCCGGTCGGGGCGTCGATCGCCACCGTCTGGCGTTTGTAGCTGGTGGCGTACAGGGTCGCGCCGTCGAGCACCGGCGTGCCGTCCACGTCGGCCATACGCTCGAGTTCGCTGCGCCCCTCCTGCTCGGCGACCGTGCGTTCCCACAACGGGCGGCCGTCGGCCATCGCCAGGGCGCTCACCGTCCCGTTGTCGTTGCCGACGAAGACGTAGCCTGGCCCGAGCACCACCGAAGCGTGGCCACGCACGCTCAGCGGCGGCACGTCCTGCTGCCAGAACCAGCGGCGCTCGCCGGTGGCGGCATCGAAGGCGGTCAGACGACCGTCATTGCTGCGCACGAACACCATGCCCGCGCCGACCACCGGCGCCGCGATCACCTCATTGGACACTTTCGCCCGCCACTTCTCCGCGCCGGTCGTGGCATCGAGCGCGAGCACATCGCCATCGAGGCCACCGGCGACGACCAGCCCCTCACCTGCCCCGGGCCCGCCCGAAAGGCGCAGCCCGGTGTCGTGATGCCACACCAGGGCGCCGGTCTGCAGGTCGAAGGCGCGGACCCCGCCCTCGATCGCCGCCGCGTACACCCGGCCATCGGCAATCACAGGCGCCTGACGCGCCCCGATGCGCTTCTCGCCCTTGCCGGCCGAGGCGGACCAGAGTCGGATCACACTCGCCGCGGGTTCGAAGTCGGCGAGTTCGGCCGGCTCGGTCGGTTTCCCGGCCTTGTCACCACGATCGAACCAACCCTTGATCGTGGCGCAACCGCCAAGCATGGCCACCAGCATCAGCGCGATGGCGACACGGACGAACGGCGAACCGGAAAGGGGGGCTGTGGTCATGGGGTCGCCTCGCTCCTGGCGGGTGTGCCGCCGGCCTCGATGAGTTTCAGTTCCAGGATCTGCCGCTGCGGCGCGGCGACGTCGAGCCTGGCGAGCGCATCGGCATACGCCTTCCGCGCCTCGTCCTTGCGACCAAGGGCGGCGAACGCATCGCCGCGGGCCTCGAGCGCGGCCGGCATTTCGGCGCCGGCATCGAGCAGCTCGAGCGCTTCCTCGGCCTTGCCCGCATCCACCAGCAGGCGGGCGAGCCGCACCTGCACGATCGCGGCCAGCGCCGGGTTGTCGGTACGGATCGCGCGCAGGGTGGCGATGGCCTCGTCACGCTTGGCGGCGTCCACCTGCGCCTTCGCGAGTTGCAGTCGGGCCAGCGCAGCCTGGACGCTTTCGGGCGCCAGGGCCTCGACTGCCGCCTTGGCCTTGGCGAGATCCGGCGTGCCTTCGAGGGCGCGCACGGCCTGGTCGTAACGCTCGGCTTCCTCCAGCCGGCGCGACTCCCGTTCCTGTTGCCACCATTGCCAGCCGCCGATCAAGGCCAGGCCCAGGATCACGCCGCCGATGATCCCGGCGCCATTGCGCCGCAACCAGTCGCGAACGCGTTCGCTTTGTTCGTGCTCGTCGAGCGGATGCTCTATCGCCATGCCGATGTCGTGTCGCCTCGAAGTGGTGGACCGGAATGCGCCCGCGCCCCGTGCGCCGGGCAGACGCCGGAGGCGGTCGCTCGGGGCGCCGCCGTACCGCGAACGGGCGGTGACGGCCGGATGGCGTGGGGACTGCCCGCGACACGGGCCCTGGCCGGCGGCTGCAAATCCCGACGATGCAGCAGCCGGTCAGTCGGCCGGCGCGAGGGAGCCGTCAGAGGATACCGTAAAGCGCGCGACGTTCGCGCGCCGGTAGGGGTCGAGGTCGGCAGTACGGCCGCCGGATTGCACCGTCACCACGGCAGCATTGCCGAGCACGATGCGGGCGACTTCGCCGGCGGCGTACTGGCGCGTATCCCCGGCGGAGAGCAGCGCCTGCTCGAGGACGCTCCCGTCGGTGCCGGTCGCTTGGAACCAGCTCTCGCCGTGGAAGCGCAGCGACAAGGCCGGAGCAGGCATCGGCGCAAATCGCGGATCCACCGGCGCGATCGAGGCGATCACGGTCTCCGGCAACGGTGCGGCCGCTTCTTCCGCAGGGTGCTGACCGAGTGCAGGTGCCGCCGCCGGCGGCAGCACGTCCAGCGGCTGCACGCGCACGCCGTCGCTGCCACCCAGATGCGGCCGGGTGGCCAGCCACACCGGCACCGCGATGGCGGCAGTGAGCAGGATGTACACCAGCCGGCGCGAGCCCTGTTCCCAGAGCCGCTGCAAGCGCGGCGTATGGGTATGGCTGACCAGCACGGGCGGCTCGACCGGCCCGATCCTGGCCGCCTCCAGCGTCGCCGAGGTGGCCAGGCCCAGCAGACGCGAATAGCTGCGCAACTGGCCGCGCACGAAGATCGGGGCGCCCAGTCGGGACCAGTCCTCGCGCTCCAGCGCCTCCACCACGTGCACCGGCACCTTCAGCCGCACGGCGACGTCGTGCTGGGTCAGCCCCGCCGCTTCGCGCGCCTTGCGCAGACGGGGGCCGCAACCACGATCCCCTTCGGCCATGCCTTGGTTCGCGTAGCTCATTGCTGCCTGCTGTCCCCCGGATTCGCGGGCACCGTGCCCGGGAACTCCTCCCTGAGCCGCCGAACATAACCGGCCGCCGCCGCCATGTCGCCGAGTTTTTGCTCGATTTGTGACGCAAGTACTAGCGTCTCGGCGTCGGCCGGTGCAGCGGCCAGGCGCCGCTGCGAGAAGGCACGGGCCTCGAGGTAGCGCCCGGCGTCATAGGCCATGCGGGCCAGCGCCGCCAGCGCGACCGGGTTCTCCGGATCCAGCCCGATCGCGGCACGCAAGTGTCGTTCGGCCCGTGCCGGATCGCCGGCGGTGAGGGCGCAGGCGCCGGAATTGGCCAGCGCGGCAGCGGGCGTGGGATAGGCCGGATCGGCGAGCGCACGGTCGAACCAGTCCAGGGACTCCGCCGCCCGCCCCTGCGCGCAGAGCCAGGCACCGTAGTTGTTGAGCACCGCTCCCTGCCGCGGGGTCAGATCGGCGGCAGCCCGGTAGTGCTCGCCTGCCCGCCCCGCCTGACCCCGGCGCTCGGCGATCACCGCCAGCAGCGTGTGGGCATCGGCAGATGTCGGATCCAGGCGCAGGGCCTGCCGCGCCGAGGCCTCGGCCTTTGCCAAGTCGCCGCCAGCCAGATCGCGCTGCGCCAGCAACAACCGATTGCGCGCCGACACGCGCCGCTCCGCGTCGCGGCTCTCGCGCACGGTGACGTCGGGGGCGACCTGGCGGAAGCTGTCTCGCCCCGGATCCGGACGGACGAAGGTCAGGCGCGAGCAGGCGCCGACGAGGAGCGTCGCGAGCAGCAGCAGCGCGAGCGCCTCACGCGGCATCGTGCAGCCCCCGCCCCTGCGCCATCAGGCGCCTGCGGAACTCGGCCTGGCGCCGGGTGCGGTCCAGCACCTGGCCCTTGAGCTGGCCGCAGGCGGCGTCGATGTCGTCGCCGCGGGTGCGGCGCACCGTGGTCAGCACCCCGGCGTCGAGCAGCAGCTTCTGGAAGGCGCGGACGTCGGTCTCCTCGGGTCGTTCGAAGCGCGTGCCGGAGAACGGGTTGAACGGGATCAGGTTGACCTTGGCGGCGTCCTTCATCTGCACCGCGTTGTCGAAACCGCGCATCAGGCGCGCCAGCTCGCGCGCGTGCTCCGGGCGGTCGTTGACGCCCTTCATCAGGGTGTATTCGAAGGTGACCGACGAGCCCTTCTTGCGCCGCGCGTAGCGCACGCAGGCCTCCAGCAGCTCGGCGATCGGGTACTTGCGGTTGAGCGGCACCAGCTCGCTGCGCAACCCGTCGTTCGGGGCGTGCAGCGAGACGGCGAGCGAGACGTCGCTCTCCTCCCCCAGGCGGTCGATCATCGGCACCATGCCGGCGGTCGAGAGCGTGACCCGCTTGTTGGCCAGGCCGTAGCCGAGGTCGTCGCGCATGATGCTCATCGCGCGCACGACGTTGTCGAAGTTCGCCAGCGGCTCGCCCATCCCCATCATCACCACGTTGGTGAGCTTGCGCTGCTTGTGCGGGATGTTGCCGAGGTGGCGCGCGGCGACCCACACCTGGCCGATGATCTCGGCAGTGGTGAGGTTGCGGTTGAAGCCCTGGGTCGCGGTCGAACAGAACTGGCAGTTGAGCGCGCAGCCCACCTGCGAGGACACGCACAGCGTGCCGCGCCCCTTGTCGGGGATGAACACGGTCTCGATCGCGTTCTTCGGATCCATGCCGAGCAGCCACTTGTGGGTGCCGTCGGCGGACTCCTTGTCGAACAGCACCTGCGGCACGCGCACTTCGGCCGCCTGCTCGAGCTTGGCGCGCAGCGCCTTGCCGAGGTCGGTCATCTGCGCGAAGTCGGTGACGTGGCGGTGGTGGATCCACTTCATCACCTGGTGGGCGCGGAACTTCTTCTCGCCCAGGGATTGCTCGAAGAAGCGTTCCAGGCCGGCGCGGTCGAGGTCGAACAGGTTGACGCGGGCCGCGGAACCGGCGCCGGCCGGCTCCGCGTCCGCGGCGCGCGCGTCCGCCTGCCCCGTCGTGGCGACGAGGGCGATGTCGATGGCGGTGGCGCGCGGGTCGGTCATCAGCGGGGGTGGAGCTCGGTGGTGGCGAAGAAGTAGGCGATCTCGATCGCCGCGTTCTCCAGCGAGTCCGAGCCGTGCACGGCGTTGGCGTCAATGGACTGGGCGAAGTCGGCGCGGATCGTGCCCGGCGCGGCTTCCTTCGGGTTGGTGGCGCCCATCAGCTCGCGGTTCTTCTTCACCGCGTCCTCGCCCTCGAGCACCTGCACCATCACCGGGCCCGAGGTCATGAACTCGACCAGCGCCTTGAAGAACGGACGCTCGCGGTGCACGGCGTAGAAGCCCTCGGCTTCCTGCTGCGACAGCTGCAGCATCTTGGCGGCCACGATCTTCAGGCCGGCCTTCTCGAAACGCGAATAGATCTCGCCGATGACGTTCTTGGCGACGGCATCGGGCTTGATGATGGACAAAGTGCGCTCCAGCGCCATGGGGATCTTCTCCGGTCAGGAGGGCCGCGGAACGTCTGGGGATCCGGGCCCGAAGATAACAGAAAAACCCGCGTGCGGACGCGGGTTTAGCCGATATGGCTGCGGAAATTCTAACGGATCGGCCGGGCCGCTTCCACGGCCTTCCGCCCGGGCCGGTTGACGGCCGTGCCGCCCGGGCCCACACTCGAACGGTCGTTTGATTGAAAAGGTCGTTCGAGCGTGGCCTCCACCCACTTCTCCACCAAGGACCGCATCCTCGGCGCCGCCGAGGAGCTGTTCGCCCAGTACGGCTTCGCCGGCACCTCCCTGCGCCAGGTGACCAGCCGCGCCGACGTCAACCTGGCCGCGGTGAACTACCACTTCGGCAGCAAGGAAAACCTGGTCAACGAGGTCTTCCGCCGGCGCATGGACGAGATGAGCGCGCAGCGGCTGCAGGCCCTGCGCACGGCCCTGGAGGAGCACCCCGGCGAGCTGGAGCCGATCCTGGCCGCGTTCGTCGAGCCGGCCCTGGCGATGGCCCAGGACCGCCACGGCGGCGGCGCCTTCATCCGCGTGATCGCCCGTGCCTACGCCGAGAAGAACGACAGCCTGCGCAAGTTCCTCTCCGACCAGTACGGCCACGTGCTGCGCGAGTTCGCCCGTGCGATCGCCGGCTGCGTGCCGGAGCTGAGCAAGGAGCAGCTGTACTGGCGCCTGGACTTCCTGGCCGGGGCGCTGACCTATGCGATGGCCGATTTCGGCCTGATCAAGCGCCCCGCCGGCGTCAGCGAGGCCACCCACCGCGCCCGCGCCGCGCGCGAGCTGATCCGGTTCGCGGCGGCGGGGTTCAAGAGCTGAATCAGCCACGGATTAGCACGGATAAACACGGATAAATCTTTTAAAAACATAAATTTAATCATCAAATTTCACCTGGTTTGGCTGCACAGGAGCCGTTCCTTTCCCTCCTGCCTGCTCCATCCGTGTCCATCCGTGTAAATCCGCGGCAAAAAACGCTTTTTCAAGGAGTTACGACACATGCCAGACAAACTGCTGATACGGCGCGCCGCGGTGCTCGGGGCGGGGGTGATGGGGGCGCAGATCGCGGCGCACCTCACCAATGCCGGGGTGGACACGGTGCTGTTCGACCTGCCGGCGAAGGACGGCGACCCGAACGGGATCGTGCTCAAGGCGATCGCCAACCTGGGCAAGCTCAGCCCTGCCCCGCTGGCGGGCAAGGCGCTGGCCGAGGCGATCACGCCGGCCAACTACGAGACCGGGCTGGAGCTGCTGCGCGGGTGCGACCTCGTCATCGAGGCGATCGCCGAGCGCATGGACTGGAAGCAGGACCTGTACCGCAAGGTGGCCCCGTACATCGCCCCGCATGCGGTGCTGGCCAGCAACACCTCGGGCCTGGGGATCAACGCCCTCGCCGACGTCCTGCCGGAAACGCTGCGGGCACGGTTCTGCGGCGTGCACTTCTTCAACCCGCCGCGCTACATGCACCTGGCCGAGCTGATCCCGGCCCGCGCCACCGACCCGGCGGTGCTCGAGGGGCTGGAGACCTTCCTCACCACCCAGCTCGGCAAGGGCGTGGTCTATGCCAAGGACACGCCGAACTTCATCGGCAACCGCATCGGCGTGTTCTCGATGCTGGCCGCGATGCACCACACCGCGCAGCTCGGGCTGGGCTTCGACACCGTGGACGCACTGACCGGGCCGGCGATCGGCCGGCCGAAGTCCGCCACCTACCGCACCGCGGACGTGGTCGGCCTGGACACCATGGCGCACGTGATCCGGACCATGGCCGACACCCTGCCCCAGGATCCCTGGCACCGCTACTTCCAGGCGCCGAAGTGGCTGGCGGCACTGATCGAGAAGGGCGCGCTCGGCCAGAAGAGCGGCGCCGGCGTGTACACCAAGCGCGGCAAGGACATCCTGGTCCTCGACCTGCAGGCGCAGGACTACCGACCCAGTGCGGGCGACCTCGATCCTGAAGTCGGCGCCATCCTCAAGGAGCGGGATCCGGCGAAGAAGTTCGCCGCGTTGCGCGCGAGCAGCCATCCGCAGGCGCAGTTCCTGTGGGCGGCGTTCCGCGACACGTTCCACTACGCCGCCTTCCACCTCGCCGACATTGCCGACACCGCGCGCGACGTGGATCTGGCCATGCGCTGGGGCTATGGCTGGTCGCAGGGACCGTTCGAGACCTGGCAGGCCGCGGGCTGGAAACAGGTGGCCGGCTGGATCGCCGAGGACATCGTCGCCGGCAAGGCGATGAGCCAGGCGCCGCTGCCGGACTGGGTGTTCGACGGCCGCGACGGCGTGCACGGCGCCCGGGGCAGCTTCAGCCCGGCGCGCAGCGCCGACATCCCGCGCTCGTCCAACCCGGTGTACCGGCGCCAGCGCTTCCCCGACCCGGTGCTCGGCGAACGCCCCGCGCCGGGCGAGACGGTGTTCGAGAACGAGGCCTTGCGCGCCTGGCACGACGGCGACGGCGTGCTGGTGGCCTCGTTCAAGACCAAGATGCACACGGTCAACGACCAGGTGCTGGCCGGCCTGCAGCTGGCGGTGGGGATCGCCGAGCGCGACTTCCGCGCGATGGTGCTGTGGCAGCCGAAGGAGCCCTTCTCCGCCGGCGCCGACCTGGCCGGCGCGCTCGGCCTGCTCCAGGCCGGCGACATCGCCGGCTTCACGAAGATGGTGGCCGACTTCCAGGCCACCAGCCAGCGGCTGAAGTACGCGCTGGTGCCGGTGGTCGCGGCGGTGCGCGGGCTGGCCCTGGGCGGCGGCTGCGAGTTCCAGATGCACGCCGCGCGCACCGTCGCGCACCTGGAGAGCTATGTCGGCCTGGTCGAGGCCGGCGTGGGCCTGCTGCCCGCGGGCGGCGGCCTGAAGGAGCTGGCCCTGCGCGCGGCGCAGGCGGCCGGCCCCGGCGGCGACGTGTTCGCGCAGCTCAGGCCCGTGTTCGAAACCGTGGCCATGGCCAAGGTCTCGGGCTCCGCGTTCGAGGCCAGGGAGCTCGGCCTGCTGCGCGGCGGCGACGTGGTCGCCTTCCACGCCCACGAACTGCTGCACATCGCCCGGCAGCAGGCGCTGGCGATGGCGGAGAGCGGCTATCGCCCGCCCCTGCCCGCGCGCCGGATCCCGGTGGCGGGCGACGTCGGCATCGCCACCTTCCGCATGATGCTGGTCAACATGCTCGAGGGCCGCTTCATCTCCGAGCACGACCACGAGATCGCCCTGCGCATCGCCACCGTGCTGTGCGGCGGCGAGGTGGACCGCGGCGCACTGGTGGACGAGGACTGGCTGCTGCGGCTGGAGCGCGAGCACTTCGTCGCCCTGGCGCAGATGCCCAAGACCCAGGAACGCATCGCGCACATGCTCAAGACCGGCAAGCCGCTGAGGAACTGACATGACCAGACAAGTCCAGGACGCCTACATCGTCGCCGCCACCCGCACCCCGGTCGGCAAGGCGCCGCGCGGCGTGTTCCGCAACACCCGCCCCGACGAGATGCTGGCCCACGTGTTCCGCGCCGTGCTGGCGCAGGCGCCGGGAGTGGATCCGGCGCGGATCGAGGACGCGATCGTCGGCTGCGCCATGCCGGAGGGCGAACAGGGCATGAATGTGGCCCGCATCGGCGTGCTGCTCGCCGGCCTGCCGAACACGGTCGCGGCGCAGACCATCAACCGTTTCTGTTCCTCCGGCCTGCAGGCGGTGGCGCTCGCCGCCGACCGCATCCGCCTGGGCGAGGCCGACCTGGTGCTGGCCGGCGGCACCGAGTCCATGTCCATGGTGCCGATGATGGGCAACAAGGTCGCGCTCAGCCCGCAGGTGTTCGCCCGCGACGAGAACGTCGCCATCGCCTACGGCATGGGCATCACTGCCGAGAAGGTGGCGGAGGAATGGAAGGTCTCGCGCGAGGACCAGGACGCGTTCGCCTACGCCTCGCACCGCAAGGCGGTCGCCGCCATCGCCGGCGGCGAGTTCCGCGATGAGATCACGCCCTATGAGGTCGTCGCCCGCATCCCCGATCTGGCCGGCAACACGGTGCGGATGAAGAAGGCCGTGGTCGAAACGGACGAGGGCCCGCGCGCCGACACCTCGATGGAGGCGCTGGCCAAGCTCAAGCCGGTGTTCCGCAACGGGCAGTTCGGCGGCACCGTCACCGCCGGCAACTCCTCGCAGATGAGCGACGGCGCGGCGGCGGTGCTGCTGGCCTCCGAGCGCGCGGTCAAGGAATACGGCCTGACGCCCCTCGCCCGCTTCGTCAGCTTCGCCGTGGCCGGCGTGCGGCCGGAAGTGATGGGCATCGGCCCGATCGCGGCGATCCCGAAGGCGCTCGCGCTGGCGGGCCTGGCGAAGGACCAGCTCGACTGGATCGAACTGAACGAGGCCTTCGCCGCGCAGGCGCTGGCGGTGATCCGCGACAGCGGTCTGGATCCGGACAAGGTCAACCCGCTCGGCGGCGCGATCGCGCTCGGCCACCCGCTCGGCGCCACCGGCGCGGTGCGCACCGCCACGGTCGTCCATGGCCTGCGCCGTCACCGGAAAAAGTACGGCATGGTGACCATGTGCATCGGCACCGGCATGGGCGCGGCGGGGATCTTCGAGGCCGTTTAGCGCGGTCCGGCCACGGATCTGCACGGATGGACACGGATCAGGACTGAAGACGGGAACGCTTCCGGAAAGCGCATGCTTCCGCCTGCTCAGGCGTTTCCATCCGTGTTCATCCGCGCGAATCCGTGGCTGAAACGCCTTGCCCGCCCCGGCCCTCGTTCCAGTCCTTCCAGGCGTCGCGGGCCTGCAGCCACCAGTAGCGCAGCTGTGCGCCGAGGTAGCCGGCCGGCTTGAGCGCCGAGACCAGGCCGTAATCGGACAGCTCGCGCCAGGACTCGTCGCCCTCGGCGATCGCGGCCGCGAGCAGTTCGCCGGCGAAGGTGGTCGGGGCCACGCCGTGGCCGCCGAACGCCTGCGCCAGCCACAGCCCTTCCCCGATCCGCCCCAATTGCGGCATCTCGTGCCGGGCGTAGCTCATCAGCCCGGACCAGGCATGCTCGATGCGCACGCCGGCCAATTGCGGGAACACCCGCAGCAGGTCGCGCTGCAGCAGGCGCTGCACGTCGGCCGGGGCCCGGTCGCGGATCGAGATCCGCCCGCCCCACAGCAGGCGCGTGTCGGGTAGCGCGCGGTAGTAATCGAAGGCGAAGCGGGTGTCGTACACCGCCGCGCGGGTGCGGATGGCGTGCTGCAGGCGTTCGCCGAGCGGTTCGGTGACCATGACGTAGGTGGCGATCGGCAGCACCCCGGCGTCCACCCGGCGGTGCAGGCCGGCGAGATAGCCGCCACAGGCCAGCACCACCTGCCGCGCCCGCACCTCGGCCTGCGGGGCGCGCACGCGCCAGCCGGCGCCGGCGCGTTCCAGCCCGACCGCCGGCGAGTCCTCGTACAGGGCCACGCCGCGGGCGCGGGCCACGGCCGCGAGCCCCTGCGCGTACTTGAGCGGATGGAAGTGGAACGCCTGCGGCTCGAACAGCGCGTCCGAATAGCGCTCGGTCAGCAGCTGCTCGCGCAGTTGCGCCGCCGGCACCCACAGCCACTCCACCCCGTAATGCTCGGACAGCAGCCGCTGCCGCGCGCGCAGCACTTCCGGATCGCGGAACCAGTTGGCCCAGAGCACGCCGGCCTCGACCCGGTCGCAGGCGATCGCGTAGCGGTCGATGCGCTCGCGGATCTTCTCCACCGCCGCCAGCGTGCCGTGGTACAGCCGGCGCGCCCGCACCGGCCCGAGTTCGCGCAGCAGTTGCGCCTCTCCGCGCGAAAAGCCGCCGAACACGAAGCCGCCGTTGCGCCCCGACGCGCCGTGGCCCACATGTTGCGCTTCCAGCAGCACGACCCCGTGCATGCCACGCTCGACCAGCCCCAGCGCGGTGTTGAGTCCGGCGAAGCCGCCGCCCACGATGCACACCTCGGCCTCGATCGCCCCGCTCGCCGGGGCCGACGGCTGGAAGGGGACGGTTGCGTCGTAATAGCTGACGGATGGTCTGGACATCGGCCTCGCCTGCAGGGTGTGATGGCGCGGCATCCCACGGAGCCCCCATGGAAATCCATCGCGCCGACAAAGCCTATCGCAACCGCAGCATCGCGCTGCTGGCGGTCGTGTGCGTGCTGTGCGCCGTGCTGCTGTGGCAGCTGGACGCCTGGCTGGACCGGGTGACCGGCGAACTGATGCGCACCGACCCCGACACCGTGCGCCGCTGGCTGCGGACCCTGCTGGCCGGCCTGGGTCTGGGCCTGGCACTGCCGGCGATCGCGCTCGGGCTCAACCTGCGCAAGCTGGCGCTGAGCGCGCGGATCGAAGGGCGTTTCCCGCCGCGCGAGTGGAAGACCTGGCGCGATGTGCGCGTGCTGCGCGATGCCCCCGCCCTCGCCTGGGCGCGGCGGGTGGAACTGGCCGGCAACGCGGCGCTCGGGATCGGCGCGCTGTGCCTGCTGTGGGCCGCGGTTGCCTGGTGGCGCTACGGCTGAGCGCTACTCGAGCTCGACCACGCCGAGCTCGTCGAGCGCGTTCTGCATCAGCTTGCGCGCGGCATCGCTGAGCTTCTCGTGGTCGAGCGCATAGCGGATGGTGGCTTCCACCAGCCCCAGGTGGGTGCCGCAGTCGAAGCGGGTGCCCTGGAAACGGTAGGCCAGCACCGGATCCTCGCGCAGCAGCGCGGCGATGGCGTCGGTCAACTGGATCTCGCCGCCCGCCCCCGGCGTCTGCCGTTCCAGCAGGTCGAAGATGCGCGGGCTGAGCACGTAACGCCCCACCACCGCCAGCGTGCTCGGGGCCTGCTCCGGCCGCGGCTTCTCGACGATGGCGGTGACCCGGCCCTCGCGGCCACTGAACGCTTCCGTGGCGACGATGCCGTAGCTGCCGGTCTGTTCGCGCGGCACGTCCTGCACCGCGACCACGCTGGCGCCGGTGCGCCCGGCGACCTCGGCCATCTGCCTGAGCGCGCCGGGCCCGCGGTTCCAGATCAGGTCGTCGGGCAGCAGCACCGCGAACGGTTCGTCGCCGACGATCGCCCTGGCGCACAGCACCGCATGCCCCAGCCCCAGCGCCTCGGCCTGGGTCACGAACACCGCGCGCACGCCCTCCGGCAGCACGTTGCGCACCAGCTCGAGCTGCTCGTGCTTGCCGCTGCGTTCGAGCTTCTGCTCGAGCTCGTAGGCCTTGTCGAAGTAGTCGGCGACCGCGTGCTTGTAGCGGTTGGTGATGAACACCAGGGTGTCGCAGCCGGCCTCGATCGCCTCGTCCACCGCATACTGGATCAGCGGCTTGTCGATGATCGGCAGCATCTCCTTCGGCACCGTCTTGGTGGCCGGAAGGAAGCGGGTGCCGAGGCCGGCGACGGGGAAGACTGCCTTGCGGATGCGGGAGGCGGCGGACATCAGGTCCTGCGGGCGTGACGGGCGGGGAACGCGACCACGGTGGCCGGCGCGGCGTCCTGGGCCTCGGCCGCGGGGGCGAACTCGGGCACCGTGCTGCGCAGGCAGGCCGACAGCGCCTCGCAATCATAGCGCGCGCATGCCTCGCGCAACTGTTCCAGCGCGCGCGCGATGAGCTCCGGCGAGACCGCGCGCGGCTCGGCCTGCAGGATCTTCGGATGCGACGTGGGGCGGTAGCTTTCGTCGGCGTGGAACAGGGTCTCGTGCAGCTTCTCGCCCGGGCGCAGACCCGTGTACACGATGGCGATGTCACGCCCCGGCTGCTTGCCCGCGAGCCGGATCATCTGCTCGGCGAGCAGGCGGATCGGCACCGGCTCGCCCATGTCGAGGGTGTAGATCGCCTCGTGCGAGCCGATCGCGGCCGCCTGCAGGATCAACTGGCAGGCCTCCGGAATGGTCATGAAGTAGCGGGTCACCTCCGGATCGGTGACGGTCACCGGCCCGCCGGCGCGGATTTGCTCGCGGAAGAGCGGCACCACGCTGCCGGCCGAGTCGAGCACGTTGCCGAACCGCACGGTGACGAAGCGGGTCGAGCGGCGGTCGGCGAGCGACTGGCACACCATCTCGGCCAGGCGCTTGGTGGCGCCGAGCACGTTGACCGGATCCACCGCCTTGTCGGTCGAGATCAGCACGAAGGTGCCCACGTTGGCCGCGCGGCAGGCCTGGGCCACCGTCGCCGTGGCCAGCACGTTGTTGCGCACCGCCTCGCGCAACTGCGTCTCCAGCACCGGCACCTGCTTGTACGCCGCGGCATGGAACACGGCGTCGGGCTCGGTCAGCCGCAGGGCATGTTCGATCACGGCCGGATCGCCGCAGTCACCCAGGACCGGCACGCATTCGATGTCGGGGAAGTCCCGGCGCAACTGGGCCTCGATCGTCACCAGCGCCAGCTCGTCGATCTCGACCAGGCCGATGCGCCGCGCGCCGTGGCGCGCGCACTGCCGGCACAGCTCCGAGCCGATCGAGCCGCCGGCGCCGGTCAGCAATACCGAACGCCCACCCAGCCAGCCGCGGATCGCCTTCCAGTCCGGGAGCACCGGCTTGCGGCCGAGCAGATCCTCGATCGCGACTTCCTTCAGCTCCCCCGGCAGCGAACGCCCCTCGAGCACGTCATGCAGCCGCGGCACCATCCGGAACGGCAGACCGGTGCGCTCGCAGGCCGCCACGGCACGCTGCATCGCCGCGGCATCGGCCGACGGCATCGCGATCACCAGCAGCTTCGCCGCCGTCTCGCGCGCGATCTCGGCGACATCGCTGACCCGCCCGAGCACCGGCACGCCTTGGACCTTGGTGCCGCGCAATTGCGCGGCATCGTCGAGGAACCCCACCGGCACGTGCGTGCCCAGCCGGCGCAGGTCACGCACCAGCGCCTCGCCCGCACGCCCTGCACCCAGGATCAACACCCGCAAGGCCGCCTTGTCGCTGCGCGCGCTGGCATTGTCCTTCCACACCCGGTACAGCAGGCGCGGCGTGCCTAGCGCCGCGACCACGGCGAAGGGATAGAGCACCAGCACCATGCGCGAGACGTGGTCGAGCCGGTCATAAAGGAACAGGCCGAGCACGATGACGACCAGCCCCAAGGCGCTGGCCTTCACCAGATTCCACAGATCCGGCACGCTGGCGAAGCGCCACAGGCCGCGGTACAGGCCCACCTGCCAGAACACCAGGCCCTGCCCGAGCAGGACGATCACGTCCTCCGCCGACCACCAGGGGATGTCCGACACTCCTCCCTGCATGGCGTAACGGAAGTAGTGCAAGCCATGCCAGCACAGCCACACCATGGCCAGATCGTGCACGACCACTGCCATGCGCGGGAGTCGTGACATCCAGTTCAACCGCTGGGTGGCCATCCTTGAGTCTCCTTCGATGTGGCGGGCACGCGACGCTGCAGCAGGAACCAGACGGCAATCCCCGTCATATACCACGCCGCGACGGCACACACCGTTAACGGCGCTGGCAGATCCCCGAGCGGACGCATCAGGCCGATCGCCGCCAGCGTCCATGCGCCGTAGGCCAGGGTCACGCGGACGTGCCCGGCCCGCCGCGCCCAGGCCTGGTACGCGTGCCGCGTGTGCGGCTCCCACCAGCGCTCGCCACGACGGAGCCGGCCCAGCAGGGTGAGGCCGGCGTCGAGCAGGAAAGCCGACACGGGCAAGGCCCACAGCGGAATCGTCCCGGGGTGATCCTTGAGTGTCGTCACGATCAGGGCAGCCACCACGAAGCCGAGCGCCCCGCTGCCGACGTCGCCCAGGAACACGCGCGCCGCGGGAAAGTTGAACGGCAGAAAGCCCAGCGCCGCCCCGAGCAAGGCAAGCCCCAGCACGGCAACGATGCCTTCGCCCACTACAGCCAGCGCCATCGCGACCAGCGCCGCCTGCGAGGCCGCCAGTCCGTTGATGCCGTCCATGAAGTTCCAGACGTTGACCAGGATCACCGCGAGCGCGAATCCGAGGGCAGCCAGCCACCAGGGAGCCCCGATCCGCCACAACCCAGCCGCCAGAACCATTGCCGCGACCGCATGCACCAACAACCGGAACCACGGCGACAGGGGGCGATGATCGTCTGCCAGGCCGACACCGGCGACGAGCAGCAACCCGCCCAGCACCGCCAGAACATGGAGCGCCTGCTCTCCCGCCTGCGGCCACCACCACAGGCAGGCAACCGTCATCGCCAGCACGATCCCGAACCCGCCGCCGCGGGGGGTGGGCACGGCATGGCTGCGGCGCTCGCCGGGCTGATCCACCAAGTGCCGACGCAAGGCATAGCGACGCGCCGTCCACGCCCCCCCCGCGCTCAGCACGGCATACAGGATCAGCCAGCCGAGCATGTCAGGCCACCGCGTAATTGAGCAGCGGCTTGACCGAGCCCCACTCCTTGCAGCTCGGGCACTGCCAGTGGTGTGCACGCGCGCCGAAGCCGCAGCGGTTGCAACGGTAGCTTGGATTGCGCACCAGCAGCTGGTCGGTGATGTGTTTCAGATCCTGCAGGGTCGCGATCGGATCCCCCCCCTCGGCAAGGGTGAGGTCGATCAGCGCCGCCTCCCCACGCACGGATGGCCGGTCCTTCAACTGCTGCGCGAGCCAGGCACGGGCCGCGGCCACTCCTTCATCCGCCTCGATCATGCGCGCCAGTGCCAGCACCGGCGAGACGCCGCGGTAGTGCTCGATCATCTCGGCGAGGAAACGCCGCGCGCCCGGCCGGTCGCCAGTGCGCTCGTAGCATGACAGCAGCGCGGGCATCACCTCGGGCAGGTAATCGGGATCGTGCCGGGCCACTCGTTCGAAAGCACGGATCGCGGCCGCGTCGTTGCCCGCGTCCAGCTCGATCCGGCCTTCGAGGATGCCGGCCCGCACCGAGTTCGCATCGGCCTCGTACGCACGCGCCACCGCCGCACGCGCGACCTCGACGTCCCCCGCAGCCCGATGACGGTCGGCCAGTTCGCATTCGAACTGGGCGATCAACCGGCCCATCGGCTCGCCGGTGATGCTCTCGTAGCGGCGTGCGTTCTCGATCGCCTTCTCCCAGTCGCGTTCGGCCTGGTAGATGTTGATCAGGTGCCTGAGCGCCTGCGGGGCGCGCTCGAGCTGCACCAGGTCGCTGAACACCGTCTCGGCGCGGTCGAGCAGCCCCGAGCGCATGTAGTCCTCGCCCAGCGCGAGCAGCGCCTGCACCTTCTGCTGGTCGCTCAGGCCCGGGCGCTGGGCCAGGGCCTGGTGCAGGCGGATGGCGCGGTCCACCTCGCCGCGGCGGCGGAACAGGTGGCCGATCGCGACCTGGGTCTCGAAAGTGTCCTTGTCGAGCTCGGCAATGTGCAGGAACAGCTCGATGGCCTTGTCCGGCTGCTCGTTGAGCAGGTAGTTCAGGCCGCGGAAGTAGGTGGTGGACAGCCGGCTGACGCGCCCCTGGCTATGCCGCTCGCCGCCGCGCCGGCCGATCACCCAGCCGGTGAGAGCCGCCAGCGGCAGCAGCAGGAAGAACCAGAACCACTCGCTGATGAAAGCCAACGCCATACGTCAGGTTCCGGCCTGGTCGGGAGGTACGGACGTGACGCGTCCCGCTTCCAGCTGACGGATCCGGCGCCGCAGCGGCAGCACCACGCCGGCCGCGACCGACAGGCCGCCGACCAGCACGCCGGCAAGCAGTGCCGCCAGCACGGTCACACCGAGCGAGGAATGGAGCCGGGTGAAGCCGAGGTCGAGCCACACGCTCTGGGTGTTGAGCGCGCCCACGATGATGCCGGCCGCAAGACAGGCCAGCGCGATCAGGATCCGGATCAGGCGCATCGGGCGTCGCTGGTCGGTCGGAAAGCCGACAGCTTAGCCCAGAGGCGGCGCCCGGTTCACCCTTCCGTTTCGGCCGGCATCACCCCGCTGACGCGCTCGCGCAGCTCCTTGCCGGGCTTGAAGTGGGGGACATGCTTGCCCGGCAGCGCGACGGCGTCGCCGGTCTTGGGATTGCGGCCCAGGCGGGGCGGACGGTAGTGCAGCGAGAAGCTGCCGAAACCGCGGATCTCGATGCGCTCTCCGGACGAGAGCGAGGCGCCCATCATCTCCAGCAGCGCCTTCACCGCCAGATCCACGTCCTCGGCCTTCAGGTGGGACTGACGGCTCGCGAGGATCTCGATCAGTTCCGACTTGGTCATCGTCGTTCGCAGGACGGTGGTGGCGGGATTGCGCATGGCTGCGCGGCCTCGACACGGCGGCCCGGCACGTGGCCGGGCCGCCGCAGGTATTGCCTTACTCGTTCTTGCCCAGCTGCTCGCGCAGCAGCGCACCCAGCTTGGTGGTCCCGCTAGCGGCGTCAGCAGCGGCCTTGTTGTACTCGGCCAGCGCCTCGGCGGTCTCGGCCTCGTCCTTGGCCTTGATGGACAGCTGCAGGGTGCGGCCCTTGCGGTCCATGCCGATGAACTTGGCCTCGATCTCCTGGCCGACCTTCAGCGCCTGGCTGGCATCCTCCACGCGCTCGTGCGAGATGTCGCGCACGGACACGTAGCCCTCGATGCCGTCGCCCAGGTCGATGACCGCGCCCTTGGCGTCCACTTCCTTGACCTTGCCCTTGACCTTGCTGCCCTTCGGATGCGCGGCCATGTACTGGCCGAACGGATCCTGCTCGAGCTGCTTGATGCCCAGGCTGATGCGCTCGCGCTCGGGGTCCACGGCGAGCACCACGGCCTCGACCGTGTCGCCCTTCTTGAAGTTGCGGACCACGTCCTCGCCGGTGGTGTTCCAGCTGATGTCGGACAGGTGGATCAGGCCGTCGATGCCGCCGTCCAGGCCGATGAAGATGCCGAAATCGGTGATGGACTTGACCTGACCCGAGACCTTGTCGCCCTTCTTGTGGTTGGCGGCGAAGGTCTCCCACGGGTTCTGGGTGCACTGCTTCATGCCCAGCGAGATGCGGCGGCGCTCCTCGTCCACGTCGAGCACCATGACCTCGACCTCGTCGCCGACCTGCACGACCTTGGACGGGTTGACGTTCTTGTTGGTCCAGTCCATCTCGGACACGTGGACCAGGCCCTCGACGCCCGGCTCGATCTCGACGAACGCGCCGTAGTCGGTGACGTTGCTGACCTTGCCGAACACGCGGGTGCCGGACGGGTAGCGGCGCGCGATGTTGTCCCACGGATCCTCGCCCAGCTGCTTCAGGCCGAGGCTGACGCGGTTGCGCTCGCGGTCGTACTTGAGCACGCGCACCTCGAGTTCCTGGCCGACTTCCACCACCTCGGACGGATGGCGCACGCGCTTCCACGCCATGTCGGTGATGTGCAGCAGGCCGTCGATGCCGCCGAGGTCCACGAACGCGCCGTAGTCGGTGAGGTTCTTGACCACACCCTTGAGCTTGGCGCCCTCGACCAGCTTCTCCATGAGCGCCTCGCGCTCCTCGGAGTGCTCGCTCTCGACCACCGCGCGGCGGGAGACGACCACGTTGTTGCGCTTGCGGTCGAGCTTGATGAGCTTGAACTCCAGCTCCTTGCCCTCGAGGTAGACCGGGTCGCGCACCGGGCGCACGTCCACCAGCGAGCCGGGCAGGAACGCGCGGACATCCTTGATGTCCACGGTGAAACCGCCCTTGACCTTGCCGCTGATGCGGCCGGTGATGGTCTCGTTGTTCTCGAGCGCCTTCTCGAGCTCGTCCCACACCATCGCGCGCTTGGCCTTCTCGCGCGACAGGACGGTCTCGCCGAAGCCGTTCTCGAGCGAGTCGAGCGCGACCTTGACCTCGTCCCCCACGCGCACTTCGATCTCGCCGGAGTCGTTGCGGAACTGCTCGATCGGCACGATGCCTTCGGACTTCAGGCCGGCGTTGATCACCACCACGTCGTTGCGGATGTCCACGACGGTGCCGGTGACGATGGCGCCCGGCTTGAGCTTGGCGAGGTTGGCCTGGCTCTTCTCGAAGAGTTCGGCGAAGGATTCGGTCGTTGCGGTCATGAAAGTTCTCTGGTGGATACACAGGCCGGCGGCCGCGGCTGTCGCGGAACCTCCGGCCCACCTCGGGTAGTGGCGTTGCGGCCCTGCCGGCCAGCGCCATGTGCGGAGTGGATGCCACCCGCCGCGGGATGCGGCGGGACCTTCCGCTGTGCAGGATCGGCGCCCGGCGTGCGGACGGAGCCGGCGCGGCGACCGCGGGCGGTTACCGTGCGACCAGTGCCAGCACGCGTTCGACGACTGCCTCGACGGCAAGCCCGGTGGTGTCAATGCAGATGGCGTCGGGAGCCGGCCGCAAGGGCGCCACCGTGCGGCTCGCATCGCGGGCATCGCGGGCGAGGATCTCGCGCAGCAGACTGTCCAATGTAACCGAAACCCCTTTTTCCTTCAACTGTTTATAGCGCCTTTGCGCGCGTTCCTCGGGGCTTGCGGTCAGGAACACCTTGTACGGGGCGTCGGGGAAGATCACCGTCCCCATGTCGCGACCGTCCGCGACCAGCCCCGGAGGGCGGCGGAACGCCCGCTGCCGATCCCGGAGGGCGGCCCGGACCTCGGGAATGGCCGCGATCGCCGAGGCCGCCGCTCCGGCCGTCTCGGTGCGCAGCTCGTCGGTGGCGTCCACGCCGTTGACGATCACCCGCGGCTCCTCCCCCGCCGTCTCGTCGAACCGCACCTCGGTGTCGAAGGCGCAGCGGACCAGGGCCGAGGGGTCGGACAGGTCCAGGCCAGCCCAGCCCGCCGCCAGCCCCACCGCCCGGTACAGCGCGCCGGAATCGAGGTAATGCCAGCCGAGCCGACGGGCCACAAGGCGGCTGACCGTGCCCTTGCCGGAACCGGATGGGCCATCGATGGTGAGGACGGGAACGGGGTCGGACATGCAGGTCGGGAAGGCGGAGACGGGACGCGGATTGTGGCATTGCCCCGGCCGCATGCCGGAGGGAAACGACAACCCCTTGATCCGCCGTCGAAATGCCCGCTAGAATCGCGAGCTTCGTTCGTCATCCCCATTCCCGATTCCCGAGGTTCCGTCATGAAGGTCCTGTCCTCCCTGAAGTCGGCGAAGGCCCGTCACCGCGACTGCAAGGTGGTTCGCCGCCGTGGCAAGGTCTTCGTGATCTGCAAGTCGAACCCGCGGTTCAAGGCGCGCCAGCGCTGAGATCGCGCCGGCCCGGCGCGGGCCGCCGCCGTACCGGAAGGCCGCAGCGATGCGGCCTTTCGCGTTTTGGCGAATGACCGCGTAGCCGGCCGCCGCGGCGATCTGCTACAACCCGCGGGCCAGTCCCGCCACCCGTCCAGGAGTCGCGCCATGAACCGCTGCCGTCGCGTCGTTCCGCTGTTGACCCCTTCCCTGCTGGCGCTGCTCCTGGTGCCGGCAGCCTCGGCCCAGACGCTGCTGATCGAGCGCGTACAGGAGGAAGCCCGCGCGCAGCTGCCGGCACGCGGCATGACCATGGCCGAGGTCGAGGCCCGCTTCGGCGCGCCGGCCCAGCGCCTGGATCCGCGCGGCGGGCAGAAGCGGCAGTGGCCCACGATCCACCGCTGGGTGTACCCCGCCTTCACCGTGTATTTCGAGCGCGACCGGGTGATCGACGCGGTCCTGAACAAGGCCGACGAGACCGAAGTCGGGCCGAAGCCGCCGATCCGCTGACACGATGACCGACGCCTTCCGTTTGCCTGCGGAGTGGGAACCCCAGTCCGCGGTCCTGATCGCATGGCCGCACGCCGACACCGACTGGGGCCCGCGCCTGGGCGAGGTGGAGGAGACCTACGTCGCCCTGGTCTGCGCCCTGACCCGCTTCCAGGACGTGCTGATCTGCGTGGCCGACGCCGACCTGCAGACCTACGCCGAGGCGCGCCTGCGCTCGAACCGGGCGGAGATGGCGCGGGTGCGCTTCATCGAGGCCGAATACGACGACACCTGGCTGCGCGATTCCGGGCCGATCACGCTGGTGGCCGGCGAGGGCGACGAACGTCGCTTCGCCCTGCTCGATTTCCGCTTCACCGGCTGGGGCGGCAAGTTCGAGGCCAGCCGCGACGACCGCCTGGTCGAGCGCCTGCACGATGCTGGAACCTTCCACAACAGTGTCCGGCAATCCATTGATTTCGCACTGGAAGGCGGCGCGATCGAAACCGATGGCCGAGGCACCCTGCTGAGCACCTGGCGCTGCCTGCACGAACGCCATCCGCATGCCAGCCGCGAGGCGCTCACCGCGCAACTGGCCGGCTGGCTGCGCCAGGACCGGGTGCTGTGGCTGGACCACGGCTACCTGGAGGGCGACGACACCGACGCCCACATCGACACCCTCGCCCGCTTCGCCGCGCCCGACGCGATCGTGTACCAGGGCTGCGACGACCCGGCCGATACGCATTACCCCGAGCTGCAGGCAATGGCGGCCCAGCTCGCCACCCTGCGCACCGCCGGCGGCCACCCCTATCGGCTGTTCGCGCTGCCGTGGGCACGCCCGATCCTCGACCAAGGCCGCCGCCTGGCCGCGAGCTATGCCAACTTCCTGATCGTCAACGGCGCGGTGCTGATGCCGGCCTACGGCGATCCGGCCGACGCCGCCGCGGCCGCGGTGCTGGAACGGGCGTTCCCCGGGCGCGAGGTCGTCGCCATCCCGTGCCGCCCGCTGATCTGGCAGAACGGCAGCCTGCACTGCATCACCATGCAGCTGCCCCACGGCGCGGTGTAGGGCGGGTCTCGACCCGCCTCCCGTCTGAACCAGGAACCCTTCGCAATGAACCGCAAGACCACCCTGCCCGTCGCCTTGATCCAGGAGCGCAACCACGGTTCGGCCGAGGACAACCTGGCCGTGATCGAGGCGCGCGTGGCCGAGGCGGCGCGGCGCGGCGCGCGGCTGGTGCTGCTGCAGGAGCTGCACAACGGCCCCTATTTTTGCCAGCACGAGTCGGTGCAGGAGTTCGACCGCGCCGAGCCGATCCCCGGTCCCAGCACCGAGCGCCTGGGCCATCTGGCCAGGCAGCATGGCGTGGTGCTGGTGGGGTCGCTGTTCGAGAAGCGCGCCACCGGCCTGTACCACAACACCGCGGTGGTGTTCGAACGCGACGGCAGCCTGGCCGGCAAGTACCGCAAGATGCACATCCCGGACGATCCGGGGTTCTACGAAAAGTTCTATTTCACCCCGGGAGACCTGGGCTTCGAGCCGATCCAGACCTCGGTCGCCCGACTCGGGGTGATGGTGTGCTGGGACCAGTGGTACCCGGAGGGCGCGCGCCTGATGGCCCTGGCGGGCGCCGAGCTGCTGCTGTACCCCACCGCGATCGGCTGGGATCCGGACGACACGCCCGCCGAGCAGGAACGCCAGCGCAACGCCTGGATCCTCAGCCACCGCGGCCACGCGGTCGCCAACGGCCTGCCGGTGCTGTCCTGCAACCGGGTCGGGCACGAGTCCTCGCCGCTGGGCACCTCCGGGATCCAGTTCTGGGGCAGCAGCCACGTGCTCGGCCCGCAGGGCGAATTCCTGGCCGAGGCCGGCCAGGACGCGCCCGAGATCCTGATGGCCGAGGTGGACATGGAGCGCAGCGAGCACGTGCGCCGGATCTGGCCGTTCCTGCGCGACCGCCGCATCGACGCCTACGGGGACCTGCTCCGGCGCTATCGGGACTGAGCCCGCCCGCACGCCCGCCGGGCTTGCCCACCCCGGCGGCGATATCGTGCGTCCGCCGATGAACGGCCGATTTCAATACGAACGGTCGTGCTAATCTCTGCGCCGTGAATGCCTTGACCGCCACCGCGAAAGGGGCCGCGACGCGCGAAGCCATCATCGAGCACGCCTACCGGATCGCCTGCTGCGCCGGCCTGGAAGGGCTGTCCATCGGCCCGCTGGCGGACGCGGTGGGCATGTCCAAGAGCGGCGTGTTCGCCCATTTCGGCTCGCGCGAGGAATTGCAGCTCGCGGTGCTCGAATCGGCCGCCGAACGCTTCGCCCGGGCCGTGCTGCTGCCGGCGCTGGCCGAGCCGCGCGGGGTGCGGCGGCTGCGCGCGATCATGCACCACTGGTTCGAATGGATCCGGCACAGCGCCGGCGGCTGCGTGCTGCTGGCCGCCGTCACCGAGTTCGACGACCGGCCCGGCGCGGTCCGCGACCGTGTGATGCAGAACGAGCTGCGCTGGCGGCAGGAGCTCGAGCGCGCGATCCGACTTGCGATCGAGTGCGGCGAACTGCGCGCAGGCGATCCGACCCAATACGCCTTCGAGCTGTATGCGATCCCGCTGAACGTACACCACCAGGCCGGACTGTTCGGCTACGAATCGTCCCGCCGCCTCGGCGAACAGGCGCTGGAACGCTGGTTCGCCGCCAACGCGCCCTGAGCCCACCGCTGCGACTTGCCACCATGTGCATTCTTCTGCCGAAAATTAGCACGACCGTTCGATCCAAAATAAGCCTTTGGGCACTCCGCCTGCGCTTTTTCACGGGCAGCGTGCTGCAGCCGGAAGCGGCGGTTGGACATGCCGGCGAGCTGTTCGGCACACCGATGCCCGTCACCCGCGGGCGTGCGCTGGCGACGCCGGTGGGTGATGCACGATGCGGCCATTTCGAGATGGACGGCCATCGCATCGCCACCTATGTCTGGGGCGACCCGAGCCGGCAGCCCTACGTGCTGTGCGCGCATGGTTGGTCCAGTCACGGCACACGGTTCCTGCCATGGGTCGAGCAGCTGCGACAGGCTGGTTATGCCGTGGTCGCATTCGATCAGCCTGCCCACGGGCGCAGCAGCGGCAAGCGCACCACGCTGCCCGATTTCGCCTGCACCCTGTTCGCGATGGTCGCCCGGTTCGGCCCGGCCGCCGCTCTCGTCGGCCACTCGCTCGGCGGCGCAGCTGCGTGCATCGCCCTGGCACGAGGACTGGACGCAAAGCGCGCGATCCTGATCGCACCTGCCGCCGATCCGGTCGCGGCCGCGCTGCGCTTCGCCGACTTCATCGGCCTGCCCGAGCGCCTGTGCCGGCGCATGATCGCGCGTTTCGAAGCGATGGTCGGCATCCCCTTCGACGAACTGCAGGCGCACCGCAACGCGCCGCGCATCGCCCGTCCGGCGCTGATCGTGCACGACCTGGACGACCGGGACGTGCCCTGGGCCGAGGGCGAACGCTACGCCCGCCACTGGGCCGACGCGCGCCTGCTGACCACACAGGGGCTGGGCCACCACCGGATCGTGCAGGACGAGGGTGTGATCGCGGCGGCACTGCGCTTCCTGCGCGGCGAGCCGGTGGGTGAGCGGGTGGTGTCCTCCCCCAACCTGCCCTACGGCTTCGCCTGAGCGCCGGCCATCGCGGGCAGGCTCAGTCCCGCCGGCGCAGCAGCATCTCGATCGCCTTGCCGACCGCGGTGAAGGCGAAGGTGCCGGTCACGTGCGTGGCCGCACCGAGGCCGGCGCCGCAGTCGAGCTTCAATGAAGCCTCGGCGTCGAGCTGCGGGCGCAGGCCGCAGACGCTGCCGTCGGGCTGCGGGTAGCGCACGTTCTCGAGCGAATACACCGCCGGTACGCCGAAGTAGCGGTCGGGATTCTTCGGGAAGTTGAACTCGGTGCGCAGCTTGCGCCGGATCAGCGACAGCATGGCGTCGTGCTCGGTGCGCGAGAGGTCGCGCACCCGCACCTGGGACGGGTCGGTGCGCCCGCCGGCCGAGCCGATGGTGAGGATCGGCTGCTTGCGGCGCCGGCACCAGGCGATGGCCTCGACCTTGGTGCGGAAGCTGTCGCAGGCATCGAGCACCAGGTCGAAGCCGTCGCCGAGCAGGTCCGGCAGGTTGCGCGGGGTGAGGAACGCGGGCACCTCGTGCACGACGAGGTCCGGATGGATCGCCCGGCAGCGCTCGGCCATGACCGAGACCTTGGCGCGGCCGTACTGCCCTTCGAGCGCCGGCAGCTGACGGTTGGTGTTCGAGACGCACAGGTCGTCGGCGTCGATCAGCGTGAGCCGGCCGACCGCGCTGCGCGCCAGGGCCTCGACCGCCCAGGAACCGACGCCGCCGATGCCCACCACCGCGACATGGCAGGCGGACAGCCGTTCGGCCGCGCCGCGGCCGTACAGGCGGTCGATGCCGAGGAAGCGTTCGCGCAGGGACTGTCGCATCGGAAAATTGTAGCGGTCGCCGCCATCGCGGCCGGCATGCTAAGTTGCGCGCCCGTCCGTACGCCAATCGAGGGATGCCGATGAACGTGTCCGCATCGGGGGCCGGCAGCGCCGCGGCCCGCTACTTCTTCATGTTCCTGGTCGGCCTGGTGGCCGGGTCCGTGGCCACGGTGATGCTGATCCGGGCCTGGGAGGCGCGCAAGGACCCCTTCCACGAGGCGGTGATGCACGTGCAGGACTGGCACTTCGGCCAGCTGAAGAAGAACGTCGAGCAGAACCGCTGCAACGCCACCGACACCCTGCCGCACCTGCAGGCGCTGCGCGCGATGGCCGATGACATCGAGCCGGCGTTCCCGGACCTGCGCGACGACCAGCGCTTCGCCAAGGCCGCCAGCGACCTGCGCGCCGCGCTCGACGCCGCCCGCGCCAATCCGCCGCTGAGCTGTGCCGGCGTCGGCAACGTGGTGCAGCGGATCGGCGGGGCCTGCAAGGCCTGCCACCAGGATTTCCGCGGTTGAACGGCGGTTAATGCCGCGGCCGGGGAAGTGAAGCGGCGTTCATTCGCAGGGGGCTAGCGTGCCTTCGAGTCCGCGGCCGGACCGGTCGCGGACCTGGTCCCCCGAAGCGAGGTACGCCGCATGAACATCCGCCCGCTTTGCACCGCCGCGATCGCCGCCCTGGCGCTCGCCGGCTGTGCCACTTCCTCCCCGTACTACGGTTCGACCTCCCCGCCCTACGGCGCCAGCCCGGCGCAGTGCTACGACTGCGGCACGGTGGTGCGCATCGAGAGCGTCGGCACGCCGCGCAGCGGCGCGACCGGCGCGGTGCTCGGCGGCATCGTCGGTGCCGCCGCCGGCCGCGAGCTGGCCGAGGACGAGAGCAAGGGCCGCCGCAACACCGCCACCGTCGCCGGCGCCGTGGCCGGCGCCGCCGCCGGCGCGGCGATCGAACGCAACGTCGCCGGTGCGCACTACAACGTGCACGTGCGCATGAACGACGGCCGGATCGTGGTGGTCAGCCAGAAGGATCTGGGCGGGATCCGCGAGGGCTCGTACGTGCGCGTCTACAACGGCCGCGCCTGGCTGCGCTGAACGCCTTCCCCCTCCGACGGTTCCCGCGAAGGCCGCCTCCGGGCGGCCTTCCCCGTTCGGGACATGTTGCAGCGCCGCATGCGCCGGCGCCCGCGGCCGGCTAAGGTCGCGCCGTCCGCACCGCGGACTTTCGTCACATTTCATTCTTGGGGGATTCCTTGAACATGCGTTCGCCTATCGCAGGCGTGGCGGGCACGGCCGTGCTTGCCGGCGCCATCGCCGCCGCCGTCGCCGCACCCGTTCCGCAACGCGCCAGCCCGCTGCTCGTCAGCATGACAGCCGCGCCCGCCGAGGACGGTGGGTTCCTGGGCACCGTGGAAATCACGGTCACCAACACCAGCCGCCATACCGTGCGCATGCCGAAGTGGCAGCTGCCTTCCACGCACCTCGAGGCCAACCTGTTCCGCGTCCTGCGCGACGGCGAACCGGTGCAGTACGAAGGGCCGATGATCAAACGCGGACTGCCCGAGGCCGCCGACTTCGCGATCCTGCGCCCGGGCGAACGCCACACCGTGGTGGTGGACCTCGCCGCCGTCTATGACCTCAGCGAAGGCGGCCACTATACGGTCAGCTACGCCGCGCCGCTGCAGCACGCCTCGCTCTCCAACGGGCAGATGCTCAGGCAGGCCAACGGCCTGCCGATGGTCGCGCAAAGCGCACCGCTGCACCTGTGGGTGGAAGGCGGCAGCCAGCTCGAGACCTACAAGAACGGAAGCGGCAGCACGGAAGCCAAGAAGCCGGGCGGCGGCACCGTGGTCAACGGGGTGTCCTACGTCAACTGCTCGAGCACCCAGATCAGCACCGCCGGCAGCGCGGTGGTCGAGGCCCGCAAGTATTCCGAGAACTCCAAGGGCTACCTCGCCGTCGGCAACACCGGCCCGCGCTACACCACCTGGTTCGGCGCCTACACCTCCTCGCGCTACTCCACGGTAAGCCAGCACTTCGTCAACATCGACGCCGCCATGGACCAGAGCGGCGGCCAGATCAAGATCAACTGTGGCTGCAACCAGAGCTACTACGCCTACGTCTACCCGACCAGGCCGTACGAGATCTTCGTCTGCCGCGCGTTCTGGAGCGCGCCGCTCACCGGCACCGACTCCAAGGCCGGCACCCTGATCCACGAGATGAGCCACTTCAACGTCGTGGCCGGCACCGACGACCACGTCTATGGCCAGAGCGGGGCGAAGAGCCTGGCGATCTCGGATCCGGCCAAGGCGGTGGACAACGCCGACAACCACGAGTATTTCGCCGAGAACACCCCGTTCCAGAACTGATCCGCCGCCTGCGACGGACAGTGGGTGAAGAAACGGCCCGCGCATGCGGGCCGTTTCCTTTCCCGCCGCCGCCGCGCCGCAAAAAAAAGAAAAGGCGCTGTTCGCGTTGATTGTGGACGGGATGGTCATGCCATGGCCAACCTGAGCAATGACGCGGCTCCTGCGCCCGTTTGAGCGTTCCGCTCCAGCGCCCGGAACCAGCCCAGGTAGTTGGGCAGGT
>NZ_VNKO01000018.1 GCF_008033445.1 Vulcaniibacterium gelatinicum | reverse complement strand
TGCTTCCAAAGCAGCCACACTTGCTGCCTCATCCCATCGGGCAGCCCCGGTCGTCCACGTCGTGCCATCGGTACCTCCCCCCAAGGGGGCAGTTAGGCTACCGTTGCGATGACCAATTGAATCCACCACGGATGAGCACGGATAAGGCACAAAGAGGGGAGACAGCGGATGTTCGCCGTGCCGCCTGGGGAAGGTGGCGGAGCACTTCCGTGCAGCGGTAGGCCGACCCGTTTCCGCGCCCTGATGGAGCACGACGGTTCGCGTCGCAGGCCCGAGGTCCGGCAGCTCACTCTCCGTCCTTGGCTTTATCCGTGCTCATCCGTGGCAAAAACCACCCCCACCCCCACCCGCCGAGCTACCATGACGCGCCCGTTTCCGCATCCGCCGGCGCCATGAGCAAGCATCCGCACGAGGTCACCCGCGAACAGGCCGAGGAGGCCGTGCGCACGCTGCTGCGCTGGGCCGGCGACGACCCCGCGCGCGAAGGGCTGCTGGAGACGCCCAAGCGCGTGGTCAAGGCCTACCGCGACTGGTTCAGCGGCTACGCGCTCGACCCCGACGACTACCTGCGCCGCACCTTCGAGGAGGTCGAGGGCTACGACGAGATGATCGTGCTGCGCGACATCGAGTTCGAGAGCCACTGCGAGCACCACATGGCGCCGATCGTCGGCAAGGCCCACGTCGGCTACCTGCCCGACGGCAAGGTGGTGGGCATCAGCAAGCTGGCCCGGGTGGTGGACGCCTACGCGCGCCGCTTCCAGGTGCAGGAGAAGATGACCGCGCAGATCGCCGACTGCATCCAGCGCGCGCTCTCGCCGCGCGGCGTGGGCGTGGTGATCGAGGCCACCCACGAGTGCATGACCACCCGCGGCGTGCACAAGCGCGGGGTGAGCATGATCACCTCGCGCATGCTCGGCAGCTTCCGCGACGACGCCCGCACCCGCGCCGAGTTCCTCGCCTTCATTGACGTCGGCCTCGGGCGCTAGACTGCGCCCTCCCCACGTCCCTGCCCCTTCCGCCCCATGATTTCCGTCGCCGACGGCGGCGCGCGCCGGGCCGCGCTCGCCTTCATCTTCGTCACCGTGCTGGTGGACGTGCTGGCGTTCGGGGTCATCATCCCGGTGCTGCCGCACCTGATCGAGGACTTCGTCGGCGGCGACACCTCGCGCGCAGCGTACTGGGTCGGCGTGTTCGGCACCCTGTTCGCGGCGATCCAGTTCGTGTGCTCGCCGATCCAGGGCGCGCTGTCGGACCGCTACGGCCGGCGTCCGGTGATCCTGCTCTCGTGCCTGGGGCTCGGCCTGGACTTCGTGCTGATGGCGCTGGCGCCGTCGCTGGGCTGGCTGCTGCTCGGGCGGGTGATCTCGGCGATGACCTCGGCCAGCTTCACCACCGCCAACGCCTACATCGCCGACGTCACCGATCCGGCGCAGCGGGCGAAAAGCTTCGGCCTGGTCGGCGCCGCGTTCGGCCTGGGCTTCATCGTCGGGCCGCTGCTCGGCGGCGTGCTCGGCGAGATCCACCTGCGCCTGCCGTTCTGGGCCGCGGCGGCGCTGGCGCTGCTGAACTTCCTGTACGGCTGGTTCGTGCTGCCCGAGTCGCTGCCGCGCGAACGCCGCGCGCCGCGCTTCGACTGGGCGCACGCCAACCCGCTCGGCGCGCTCAGGCTGCTGGCGCACCAGCGCCAGGTGCTGGGCCTGGCCGCGGTGGTGTTCCTGGCCAACATGGCGCACTACGTCTACCCGAGCACGTTCGTGCTGTACGCCGACGTGCGTTACGGCTGGGGGCAGAAGGAGGTCGGCTACGTGCTGGCTGCGGTCGGCGTGCTCAGCGTGCTGGTCAACGCGGTGCTGATCGGCCGCCTGGTGCGGCGCATCGGCGAGCGCCGCGCGCTGCTGCTGGGTCTGGCCTGCGGCGCGGCCGGCTTCGCCGTGTACGGCCTGGCTGCGAGCGGCGCCTGGTTCCTGGCCGGCCTGCCGGTCAGCGCGCTGTGGGCGATCGCCGCGCCGGCGACCCAGGCCCTGATCACGCGCCAGGTGGGCGCCGAGGTGCAGGGCCGGATCCAGGGCGCGCTGATGAGCCTGACCGCGCTGGCCGGGATCGCGGCCCCGGCGCTGTTCGCCGGCGCGTTCGGCTGGTTCATCGGCCCGCGCGCGCCGCTGCCGCTGCCCGGGATCGCGTTCCTGCTCGCCGGCGCGCTGCTGCTGCTCGCCTTCGCCGTGGCCTGGCGCCACGCGCGCCTGCCGCAGCCCGCGGCCGCGCCCGCCGCCGACCCGGCCTGAGCGCGCCCGCCGCGCTCAGCCGCAGGTGATGGCGACGATCGCGCCGCGCTCGTTGACGCGCACGTTCACCCGCTCCGGGTTGAACTCCATCGTCACCATCGTGTCCGGATACAGCACGCGCGCGGAACGGCTGCCGGTGTCGAGCCGGATCCGCTCCACCACCTCCGGATCCGGCCGCTGCCCCACCGCCCACCCGGCGCGCGAGGCGTCGCACTGCGCCACCGCCGGCGGGGGCGGCGGCATCGGCGCACAGGCGGCGAGGGCACAGCCGGTCACGAACGAGCAGGCCAGGGCGCGCATGGGCAGTCTCCAAGAGGCGGACGCTCGCAGCCTGCGCGGCGCGGTGTGGGCGCGCCGTCAAGGCATCCGCTGCACAGGGATGGCAGGCGCGAGCTGTGCGCTGTCCTGGTAAATAGTCCGCAGGCTGCCGGCGTGGAGGCCGCGGCCCGCTCGGGAGGAGGCGGCATGTCCGGAGGGGATTGGTCCCGCGTCGAAGTCGAAGCCTGCGTGGCGGACTATTTCCACATGCTCACGCTCGAACTGTCCGGGCAGCGCTACAACAAATCCGAGCATCGGCGTGCGTTGGCGGCGCGGCTGGACGGCCGCAGCGAGGGAGCGATCGAACGCAAGCACCAGAACATCAGCCAGGTGCTGCTGGAGTTGGAGTGTCCTTACATCGCCGGCTACAAACCGCTGCCGCATTACCAGCAGCTGCTGTTCGAGGTCGTGCAGGAGCGGCTGGCGGCCGACGAGTTGTTCGATCGCGCGGCATTGACGGCCGTGGAACAGCCGGCGGCGGTGCCGCTGCTGCATGAACCGGCAGAGATCCTGGTCGAGCCCCCGCCGATTGCCGTGCGGGTGGTGGAGCCTGCACGACCGCGCTACGCCAGCGCAGCCATTCCTGTCCGGCGCGATTATCTGGCGCGTGAGGCACGGAACCGTTCGCTGGGCATGGCCGGAGAACTGTTCGTGGCCGAGTTCGAGAGCAGGCGCTTGCACGCGCTCGGCCTGTCACGTTTGAGTGAACGGGTCGAACATGTGTCGAGGACCCGAGGCGATGGCCTCGGCTACGACGTGCTGTCGTTCGACGCGGACGGTCGCGAGCGCTATATCGAGGTCAAGACCACCGCGTTCGGGCAGGAAACGCCGTTCTATGTCAGTCGCAATGAACTGGCATGCTCGGACGCCTGTCGCGAGCAGTTCCAGCTCTACCGGGTATTCGAGTTCCGCAGGGCTCCGAAGCTGTTCATGCTGCCCGGCCGGATCGACGCCCATTGCCTGCTCGATCCGGTGAGCTGGCTCGCGCGTTTCGGTTGAGCGCCTGCACAGCAGGGCGGGCCGGGTCAGACCCGCGCGATCGCATGGGTCAGTGCCGCGGCGGCGCCGGCGGCGATGGCGCGGAACGCGGGGGAGATCATGGTCGCGTCGGCGGCGTGCTGCCAGAACCGGTGGGCGATGCGTGCCGCCGCATGCCAGTCGTCGCGGTGCTCGGGTGCGGGCAGCACCACGGCGTACTCGCGGGGCACGACCTCGCCGCCGGCACTGGGGCGGAAGTGCATGGGGAGCATGTCGTAGGCCGGACACAGCGCCAGCGGCCGGGTGTCGTCCAGGTGCAGGGCGACGTTGCCCAGGTGCATGTCGCTGTTGGCGATCAGGACACCGAACCACCCCAGCACGCGCAGCCGGTGCGCGTCCTCGGCGGCCAGCCAGCGTTCGCGTTCGAGCTGCGTGGCGTACTTCCACCATTCGATCCGGCCGTGGCCGTGGCAGGCGGCATCCAGCGCGGCCAGCGACACCAGGCCGCGGCGGCCGAGCGCGGGCGTGCGGTCGAAGCGCAGCGACTGCAGGAACCGGCGACCGTCGGCGTCGAGCAGCGCGCTGTGGGCGGCGGGCAGGCCGGCCGCGCGCAGGGCTTCCCCGGCCAGGTGCTCGCAGGCCAGCAGGTCGGCCCAGCGGCGGCCGCCGGGCGTGTCGGTGCGCTCGCTGAACTTCACGATCACGGCGTGGTGGCCCTCGGCCACGCGCAGCAGCGCGGTGAACTTGGGCTGCTCGCCGGCCGCTGAAGAGCCGACCAGCTCGCCGTGCAACACAGTCTCGGCCAGCGCCGCGTAGTGCTGCGCCCGGGCCTCGACTGGAATCGCCGCCGGCGGGGAGAGCCGGTCCTGGAGCGCGCGTTGCAGGGCGGATTCGCCGAGCACCAGGTCGCCGGGCGCGTCGCTGCCGTGCCGCAGCAGGGCCAGCACGACGTCGTCGGCCTGCCAGCGCAGCAGGTCGGTCGGTGCGCCGATGTCGGCGGCGACGCGCCGGGCGAAGGCGCGGCCGAGGAAGCCCTGCGGGCGCTGGTCGTCCAGGAACCAGGGCAGGCCGGGGAAACGGCCGTCGGCGAACGGCGGTGCCAGGAAGGCCGGCAGGGGGCGCTCGGGGGCGAAATGGAAGCCTTCGCCGTACAGGGCGCGCAGCTCGCCCACACGCTCGGACCGGCCGTCCGGGCCGAGCCGGTACACCGGCCAGCGCGTGCCGGCCCGGCCGATCGCGCGAGCCAGCGCATAGCGGCTGGCCCGGGCCCGGCCGATGCGGACGATCCGCTCCCCGGCCGCCGCGATCAGCCGCGACAGGGTGGGCTGGCTGACCCCCAGCGCCGCTGCCAGCGCGGCGGCCGTCTGCGGGCTGCGCTGGCGCAACAGGGTTTCCAGGTGGAGCAGGCGGGGGTCGTCCATGACCGAATTTGAATAGATATGGAATAGAAAATCAAGCCGGCTAGCGCCGCTGATTCTTTTCAAAACAGTGTGTTAGAAAAATGACCCGCCGGCTATTGTGAATAGATAATCCATGGCGCCCGGCGTTGCAGCCGGGCCGCCCCAATCCGCCTCATGCCGCCCGTGCCGGCGCCGCCGCGGGCGCCTCCCAGCGCGCCAGCAGTTCGGCCTCGCGGGCCTTGGCCTGGCGCAGGTGGGCGTCCTTGACGTGGCCGTAGCCGCGGATGTGCTCGGGGATGGCGGCGATCTCGGCGGCGAGGGCGAGGTTGGACGCATCCAGCCGGGCCAGCAGGCGCTCGACGGTGGCGAAGTAGTCCTCGATCAGGCGGCGTTCGGTCCGGCGCTCCTCGGTGTAGCCGAACACGTCGAGCGCGGTGCCGCGCAGGCGGCGCAGTTTCGCCAGCAGCCTGAACGCGGTGAACACCCACGGGCCGTACTCGCGCTTGACCAGCCGGCCCTCGGCGTCCTTCTTCGCCAGCAGCGGCGGGGCGAGGTGGAACTTCAGTTTGAAGTCGCCCTCGAACTGCTGCGCCAGGCGGCGCTGGAACTCGCCGCTGGTGTACAGGCGCGCGACCTCGTACTCGTCCTTGTAGGCCATCAGCTTGAACGCGTAGCGCGCCACCGCCTCGGTGAGGTCGGTGCTGCCCGGCGCCTTGGCGCTTTCCACCGCGCGCACCCTGGCGACGAGGTCGGCGTAGCGCTTGGCGTAGGCGGCGTTCTGGTAGTCGGTGAGGAACGCGACGCGGCGCGCGATCAGCTCGTCCAGCGAGCGCGACAGGCGCGCGTCGTCGAGCGGCAGGAACGCCACTTCGCCGCCGCCGTGCGACGGCACGTGGCGCAGCTCGTCGGTCTCGCGCACGGGCTTCGGCGCCACGTTCGCGCCCCACTCGTGGCCTTCCCACTCGCCCGGCTTCAGCACCGGCAGGTCGAGCGCGTTGCCGGCATTCGGTGCGCTCGGCGCGATGCCGGCGGCGTCGAGCACCGCGCGCATGTCGAGCGCGGCCAGGCGCCCCCAGGCGAACGCGGTCTTGTTCATCTCCACCGCCGCGCCGTTGAGTTCGATCGCGCGCATCAGCGCCTCGAACGTCACCGGGACCAGCCCGCGCTGCCAGGCGTAGCCGAGCATGAACAGGTTGGTGGCGATCGCATCGCCGAGCAGCGCGGTGGCGAGCTGGGTGGCATCGACCTGCAGCGGATCGCGCCCGCCGAGCGCGGTGCGCACCGCGGCGACGATGTCGGCGGCCGGGAACTTCATGTCCGGCCGGGTGGTGAACGTGCCCGGCATCGCCTCGTAGGTGTTGAGCACGACCTGGGTGCGGTCGGCGCGGATCTTCGACAGCGCCCAGTAATCGTTGACCACCACCATGTCGCAGCCGAGCACGAGGTCGGCTTCGCCCGCGGCGATGCGCACGGCGTGGATGTCGGCCGGCGTGTTGGCGATCCGCACGTGAGTGGTGACCGCACCGCCCTTCTGCGCCAACCCGGTCTGGTCGAGCACGCTCGCGCCCTTGCCTTCGAGGTGGCCGGCCATGCCGAGCAGCGCGCCGATGGTGACCACGCCGGTACCGCCGACGCCGGTGATCAGGATGTTCCACGGCCGGTCGAGCGCCGGCAGTTGCGGCATCGGCAGGTTCGCCAGCCGGTCCTTCGCGTTCGAACCCTTCTGCTTGCGCAGCTGGCCGCCTTCCACCGTGACGAAGCTCGGGCAGAAGCCGTTGACGCAGGAGAAGTCCTTGTTGCAGTTCGACTGGTCGATCTCGCGCTTGCGGCCGAACTCGGTCTCCTTCGGCAGCACCGAGACGCAGAACGACTTCTTGCCGCAGTCGCCGCAGCCCTCGCACACCAGCGAGTTGATGACGACGCGCTTGTTCGGATCCGGCATCTTGCCGCGCTTGCGGCGGCGACGCTTCTCGGTGGCGCAGGTCTGATCGTAGATCAGCACCGTCACGCCCGGCGTCTCGCGCAGGCGCTTCTGCACGGCGTCCAGTTCCTTGCGGTCGAAGAATTCGACGCCGCTCGGGAAGATCGACGGGTCCGACCACTTCGCGATGTCGTCGGACAGCACCACGATCGTCTGCACGCCCTCGGCGCGCACCTGGTGGGCGATCTGCGGCACGCTCAGCACGCCGTCCACCGGCTGGCCGCCGGTCATCGCCACCGCGTCGTTGTAGAGGATCTTGTAGGTGATGTTGACCCCGGCGGCGATCGACTGGCGGATCGCCAGCGAGCCGCTGTGGAAGTAGGTGCCGTCGCCGAGGTTCTGGAACACGTGCGGCGTCCGGGTGAACGGCGCCTGCCCCGCCCAGGTGACGCCTTCGCCGCCCATGTGGGTGAAGGTGTCGGTGCTGCGGTCCATCCACGTGACCATGTAATGGCAGCCGATGCCGCCGAGCGCGCGCGAGCCGTCCGGCACCACGGTCGAGGTGTTGTGCGGGCAGCCGGAGCAGTAGTGCGGCACGCGCGGGAACTGCGCGCGCGGCAGCGCGAGCTCGGATTCCTTCTCGGCCATCCAGCGCAGCACGTTCTCGATGTGCTCGGAATTGTGGAAGCGCTGGATGCGGCGCGCGATCACCCGCGCGATGCGCGCCGGCGTCAGCTCCGAGGTCGACGGCAGAATCCATTCGCCGGCCTCGTCGTACTTGCCGACGATGCTCGGGCGCTCCGGCCAGTTGTACATCTGCTCCTTCATCTGGCTCTCGATGAAGGCGTGCTTCTCCTCCACCACCACGATGTCGGACAGGCCCTGCACGAAACGGCGCAGACCGACCGGCTCCAGCGGCCAGGTCATCGCCACCTTGTAGACGCGGATGCCGAGATCGGCGCAGGCGCGCGCGTCGAGCCCGAGGTACTCCAGGGCCTGCAGCACGTCGAGGTAGCTCTTGCCGGTGGTGATGATGCCCAGCCGCGGGTTCGGCGAATCGATGACGATGCGATCGATCCGGTTGGCGCGCGCGAACGCCTGCGCCGCCTTGACCGCGTACTGGTGCAGGCGCATCTCCTGCTCCAGCGGCGGATCCGGCCAGCGGATGTTGAGCCCGCCCGGCGGCAGCTCGAAGTCCTCCGGCAGCACGATCTGCAGCGCCAGCGGATCGACGTCCACCGACGCCGACGACTCCACGGTTTCGGCGATCGTCTTGAAGCCGACCCAGCGGCCGGTGAAGCGGCTCATCGCCCAGCCGATGAGGCCGAGGTCGAGGATCTCCTGCACGCCGGCCGGATTGAGCACCGGCATCATCGCGCTGACGAACTCGTGCTCCGAGCCGTGCGGCAGGGTCGAGCTGCGGCAGGCGTGGTCGTCGGCGGCGAGCGCGAGCACGCCGCCATGCCTGGAGGTGCCGGCGGCGTTGGCGTGCTTGAACACGTCGCCGCAGCGGTCCACGCCGGGGCCCTTGCCGTACCACATGCCGAACACGCCGTCGTGCTTCGCGCCGGGCCACAGCCCGATCTGCTGCGTGCCCCAGACCATGGTCGCGCCCAGGTCCTCGTTCAGGCCCGGGGTGAACTTCACCCCCGCGCGCTCCAGGTGCTTCTTCGCCCGCCACAGCTCCAGGTCGAAGCCGCCGAGCGGCGAGCCGCGGTAGCCGGAGACGAAGCCGGCGGTGTTCAGGCCGGCGGCCTGGTCGCGCACGCGCTGCATCAGCGGCAGCCGCACCAGCGCCTGCACGCCGGAGAGGTAGATCCGGCCTTCCAGGCGGGTGTACTTGTCGTCGAGGGTGTAGTCGCGGTCCACCGCGGCGGCGGCGGGGGAGCGGGAAGCGGAGGCGGTGGTCATGGGCGGGCCTGCGACGGCGAAGGCGGCGGAATCGGCCGTGTCCGGCGCGGAATCCGCGGGAGAAAAGGGGCGAAATTGTAGCAGCGGCCCCGGCCGGGCCCGGCCGCGGCCATACGCCACCGCACCGAGCCTGCACAGCGCCGGCGCTACCATCCGCCGGCCCCCACGGAGGAATTCGTCCGATGCGCGCCTGCCTGCTCGCCCTCGCCCTGACCCTGGCCGCGGCCGCGCCCGCGTCCGCCGCCGACCGCATCACCGGCCGCCCCTTCGCCACCCGCAGCGAGGTCTATGCCCCGCACGCGATGGCCGCGACCTCGCATCCGCTCGCCACCCAGATCGCGCTCGACGTGATGCAGCGGGGCGGCAGCGCGGTGGACGCGGCGATCGCCGCCAACGCCGCGCTCGGGCTGATGGAGCCCACCGGCAACGGTATCGGCGGCGACCTGTTCGCGATCGTGTGGGATCCGAAGACGAACAAGCTGTACGGCTACAACGGCTCCGGCCGCTCGCCGAAATCGCTGACCCTGGCCGAGTTCCAGCGCCGCGGCCTGACCGAGGTGCCCGCGCACGGCCCGCTGCCGGTGACCGTGCCGGGCACGGTGGACGCCTGGTTCGCGCTGCACGCGCGGTTCGGCAAGCGGCCGATGGCCGAGAACCTCGCCCCCGCGATCCGTTACGCGCGCGAAGGCCATCCGGTGCACGAGACCATCGCCTACTACTGGGACCGCTCGGTGCCGGTGCTGTCGAAGTGGCCGGGTTTCGCCGAGCAGTTCACCGTGGCCGGCGACACGCCCGGTGCACGCCGCGCCCCGCGCACCGGCGAGATCTGGCGCAACCCCAACCTCGCCAACACCCTGGAGAAGATCGCGCGCGGCGGGCGCGATGCGTTCTACAAGGGCGAGATCGCGCGCGTCATCGACGCCTACTTCAAGGCCCACGGCGGGTTCCTGTCCTACGAGGACCTGGCCGCGCACCGCGGCGAGTGGGTCGAGCCGGTGAGCGTGAACTACCGCGGTTACGACGTGTGGGAGCTGCCGCCGAACGGCCAGGGCATCGCCGCGCTGCAGATGCTGCAGATCCTGGAAGGCTACGACCTGGCGAAGTACGGCTTCGGCAGCCCCGAGCACGTGCACCTGTTCGTCGAGGCCAAGAAGCTCGCCTTCGCCGACCGCGCCGCGTCCTACGCCGATCCGGACTTCTACCGCACGCCGGTGGCGAAGCTGCTCTCGGACGAATACGCGGCCGAGCGGCGCAAGCTGATCTCGATGGAGCGGGCGATGCGCGCGGCCGAGCCGGGCGTGATCCCGCAGCTCGACGAGGGCGACACCATCTACCTCACCACCGCCGACGCCGACGGCATGATGGTCTCGCTGATCCAGTCCAACTACCGCGGCATGGGCAGCGGCATGGCGCCGCCGGGGCTGGGCTTCATCTTCCAGGACCGCGGCGAGCAGTTCGTGCTGAAGGCCGGCCACCCCAATGCCTTCGCGCCGGGCAAGCGCCCGTTCCACACCATCATCCCCGCCTTCGTGACCAAGGGCGGCAAGCCCTGGCTGTCCTTCGGCGTGATGGGCGGGGCGATGCAGCCGCAGGGCCATGTGCAGATCCTGCTCAACCTGATCGACTTCGGCATGAACCTGCAGGAGGCCGGCGACGCGCCGCGGATCCAGCACGACGGTTCCACCGAGCCGGCCGGCCAGGCCACGCCGATGGCCGACGGCGGCGAGGTGGACCTGGAGACCGGCTTTCCCTACGAGACCATCCGCGCCCTGATGCGCAAGGGCCACAGCGTGCGCTTCGCCGACGGCCCCTACGGCGGCTACCAGGCGATCATGGTCAACCCGCACGGCGGCTACGTCGGCGCGTCGGAGTCGCGCAAGGACGGGCAGGCGGCCGGGTACTGACCGCCGCGCCGGGCCGGCCGGGCAAAGCCGCGGGGGCTCGGGTACCCTGCGGCTTCCACCGCAGCCGGAGGTCGGAATGAAGACGGTGCTCGTGGCCAGTTCCAAGGGCGGCGTGGGCAAGACCACGCTTTCCACCAACCTCGCCGCGCACTTCGCGGTGGCCGGCAGGCGCACGGTGCTGGTGGACGCCGACCGCCAGGGCTCGGCCCGGCACTGGGCGGAAAAACGCGCCGCGCATGCGCATGCGGTGCTGCCGGTGGACGGCACCCGCCGCGACTGGGACCGGCGCGTGCCGGGCGATGCGCAGCAGGTGGTGATCGACGCCGCCGCCGGCGCGCACGGCGCCGAGCTCGCGCACTTCCTCGACGTCGCCGACGCGGTCGTGGTGCCGGTGCTGCCCTCGGTGATAGATCTGGAGGCCACCGTGCCGTTCCTGAACACGCTCGCCCGGCACGCGCGGGTGAAGAAGGGCCGGCTGCCGGTGGGCCTGGTCGGCAACCGCTTGCGGCCGTGGACCTCGGCCTCGCAGCAGAGCATCGCCACCCTCGAGCAGTGGCCGTATCCGCTGGTCGCGCAGCTGCGCGACACCCAGGCCTACGTGCTGCTCGCCGGGCTCGGCCGCAGCCTGTTCGACTACCACTCGGCACAGGTGCGCGAGCACCAGGACGACTGGGCGCCGTTGCTGAAGTGGTTGCGGCGCTGACCGCGCCCGAGCCGCAACGCCGGCTGCACGGCGGGAGCAACGCGCGGTCGGGCGGCGCGGGCGGGCCGCTACACTCTGGCCATCCCCGCCGCCGGCCCTGCCTCCATGCGTGAACTGATCCTGCTGCGCCATGCCCATGCCCAGCCCGCGGCCGCGGGCCAGGCCGACCTGGACCGGCCGCTCTCACCCGAAGGCCTGGCGGAGGCCGAAGCCGCCGGGCGCTGGCTGCGCGAGCGCACGCTGATTCCGGACTGCGTGCTGTGCTCGCCGGCGCGGCGCGCGCGCGAGACGCTGGAGGCGGTGCTGGGCACCATCGGCTACGTGGACCAGCGCCTGGAGCCTGCGATCTACGAGGCCACGCCCGGCGCCCTGGCCGGGCTCGCCGACGCGCACGCCGAGATCGGCCGGTTGATGATCGTGGGCCACAACCCCGGCCTGGAGCAGCTGGTGGCGCTGATGCACAGCGGCCAGAGCGGCGACTACCGCGGCATGCCGCCGGCGGGGGTGGCGGTGCTGCAGTTCCCGCCGGGCCAGGCCCTGGAACCCGGGATCGCGCGCCTGGCCGCGTTCTGGTGGCCGTAGGCGGGGACGGGATGGGCGCAACCTGGCTGGTCGGCCTGCTGGCGCTGCTCGCGCCCGCGGCGGAGGCGCCGCCGGCGCCGGTTGCGGCGGCCCCCGACGCCGGCGTGCAGATCGCGGCGGCCTCGCGTTGCGAATTCCTGCTGTACCTGCGCTGGGGCCAGACCCTGCGCGGGATCTGCCCGCGGGTCGGCGGCGAGGTCGAGGCGCTGGCCGACGGCCGCCGCCGCGTGCGCATATGGCTGGACGCGCGCGCGGTCGAGATCGCCGACCACCCGCGCTACACCGCCTTCGCGCGCGGGCCGCGGTTCTTCGACGCCGAGCGCCATCCGTTCCTGTACTTCCTCTCCGATCCCTATCCGCCGCAGCTCTTGCACGCCGGCGGCACGCTCGAGGGCCTGCTGACCGTGCGCGGGCGGAGCCGGCGCGAGCGCCTGACCCTGGCGCCGGCGGCCTGCGCCGTGCCCGGGCGGGAATGCGCGATCGTGGTGCGCGGCCAGCTCTCGCGCGACGAGTACGGCATGCCGAGCTGGCGCATGGTGCTGCGCGACCGCGTGGACCTGCTGCTCGAGGTGCGCACGGAGCCGGTGCCGTGAGTGGCGTCGTCCGGTCCCTGCTGCTGGTGCTGGCGCTGCTCGCCTCCGGCTGCGCGACCCTCTCGCACGACGAGCGGGTGCAGGCGGCGCTGGTGGCCGACCGGGCGCGCCCGACCACGCTCGACTGCCCTCGCGAGGACGCCTGCGCGCGGCCCTCGCCGCTGCGCGCGCTCGCCGGCCAGGCCTTCGCCGCCTCCACCCCGGAGGCGCCGCGCCACCACGCCCTGATCCTGGACCGCGGCGAGGACGCGCTGCTCGCGCGCCTGGACCTGATCCGCGGCGCCCGCCACAGCATTGATCTGCAGACCTACATCTTCTCCGAGGACGACGCCGGGCGCCTGGTGCTGGAGGAGCTGCTGGCCGCGGCGCGGCGCGGGGTGCAGGTGCGGGTGCTGATCGACCAGCTCTCGGCGCTGGAGGACGTGCGTACGCTGGCCGCGCTCGCCGCCGCGCACGCCAACTTCCGCCTGCGGGTGTACAACCCGGTGCTTGGGCACGCGCGCCTGAGTTACCCCGAATACCTGCTGGCCTCGGTGTGCTGCTGGCGCCGGCTCAACCAGCGCATGCACAGCAAGCTGCTGGTGGTGGACCGCGCGGTGGCGATCACCGGCGGGCGCAACTACCAGAACGACTATTACGACTGGAACCCCGACTACAACTTCCGCGACCGCGACGTGCTGGTCGCCGGCCCGGCGGTGCGGGCGATGGCGGACAACTTCGAGGCCTTCTGGGTCGCGCCCCGGAGCGTGCCGGCCGAGCAGCTCGGCGACGTCGGCCGCTGGCTGCTGCGCCGCGGCGTGCCGGAACTGCCGCGGCGCGGGTATGCGGTGCCGGAGCGGGTCGAGGCGGTCTCGCGCGCGGCCGACGATCCGGCGCGGACGCAGGCGCTGGCCGCGGCGGCGCTGCCGGTGGGGACGGTGGAGTTCCTGGCCGACCTGCCGGACAAGCACGGGCGCGAGGCGCCCGCCTACGCCAACGGCACCGGCCACGGCCTGCGCGGGCTGATCGAGTCGGCGCGCGAGGAGGTGCTGCTGCAGACGCCGTACCTGGTGCTGAGCAAGCCGGCGCAGCGCATGTTCGAGGCGATGCACCAGCGGCCCGATGCGCCGCGGGTGAAGATCTCGACCAACAGCCTGGCGGCGACCGACGCGTTCATCGTCTATGCGCTGTCGCACAAGTACAAGCGCCGCTACCTGCGCGATTTCGGCTTCCACATCTACGAGTACAAGCCGTTCCCGGCCGATGCGCCGGTGAACCTGGCGATGGCACGCGCCGGGGTTCCGCCGCCGGCGCCGCCGGCGGCGCCGGCACGCTTCGACCGCGGCAGCGCGGTCCGGCGCACGCCGCGACGCACGCCGCTGGAGCGGGAGAACACGGCCGCGCGCTATTTCGGCAGCGGCGCGAACGAGCGGGTGCCGCTGCAGCGCGGGGGCACGCGCATCGGTCTGCATGCCAAGTCGCTGGTGGTGGACGAGCGGGTGGGGGTGATCGGCACGCACAACTTCGATCCGCGCGGCGACGGCTACAACACCGAGAGTGCGGTGGTGATCCCCGACGCGGCGTTCGCGCGCGCGCTGGCGGCGAGCATCCGCCGCGACATGGCGCCGGCGAACGCGTGGGTGATCGCGCCGCGCGACAAGCCGCCGGTGTTCTCGGGCCTGGACTATTCGCTGGGCAAGCTGTCCGAGCACCTGCCGGTGTTCGACCTGTGGCCGACGCGCTATGCGACCAGCTACGAGTTCGTGCCCGGCCCGGACTGCCCGTTCCCGGTGCCGCGCGACCACCCCGACTTCCGCCGCTGCCATCGCCCGGTCGGCGATTTCCCCGAGGTCAGCCTGGGGCTGAAGGGCCTGACCACCCGCATCTTCACCGCGTTCGGGGCGGGGCTGGCGCCGATTCTCTGATTGCGCGGGAGGCACCGCTGCGGCACGGGCGCGCGGCCGCATGTCGGAGCCGGACGCGGAGCCCGCGCGGCGACCCCCACCCCAGGCAGACCGGCGCCCCCGTCCGAAGCGATGAAGCGCACGCCAGCCCCGTCGCATTGACGCCACGCCGAGCCGCGGCCTAGTCTGCCGCTCCTACGCGACTTCGACGGATCTGCGCCATGGCCCTCTCCCTGCACATCGAACTGACCGACCAGGATCTCGAGCACTTCCACCAGGCCATGGCCGCCGCCAAGCAGGCCGCCACGCACCGTTCCGCCGAGGAAATCATCGAGGCCGCCGGCAAGCTGCTTGCCCAGGCCCAGCAGACCCGCCTGCCCGACTTCATCCTGCAGCGCCTGCTGCGCCTGGACGACATGATCGCGATGCTGCGCGACGAAGGCTGGGCCCTGCCCGAGGAGGACCGCCAGCGCGTGCTCTCGGCCCTGGTCTACTTCTGCGACCCCAAGGACGTCATCCCCGACCACGTCGCCGTGCTCGGCTTCCTCGACGACGCGATCATGATCGAGTTGTGCGTGCGCGAGCTGAAGCACGAACTCGACGCCTACGACGACTTCTGCGACTTCCGCCAGCAGGAGGCAGAGCGCCGCGGCCTCAAGCCGGAGGCGGTGGGTCACGCCGACTGGCTCGACAGCCGCCGCAACGAACTGATCGAGCGCATGCACCGCCGCCGCGAGCGCGACTACGGCACCGGCTACGGCAGCAGCAGCGGCTACGCCGGCGGACACCGCAGCTACGCCCGCACCTGGCGCCCGGGCATGTTCCGCTTCGCCTGAGCGGACGCTTGAACCCGCGTTCCCCGTTCCGCCCCGGGAGCAGCGTCGAGGCGCTCAACGCCCTGTCGGCCGGCACCGCGATGGAGCCGCTCGGGATCGTGTTCACCGAGCTCGGCCCCGACTGGCTGCGCGCGACCATGCCGGTGGACGCGCGCACCCGCCAGCCCTACGGCCTGCTCCACGGCGGCGCCTCGGTGCTGCTGGCCGAGACCCTCGGCAGCAGCGCCGCGATGCTGTGCGTGGCCGAGGGCGAACGCTGCGTGGGCATCGAGATCAACGCCAACCACCTGCGCGCGGTGCGCGAGGGCACCGTCACCGGCACCGCCCGGCCCCTGCACCTGGGCCGCCAGACCCAGGTGTGGGAGATCCGGATCGAGGACCAGGCCGGGCGCCTGGTCTGCGTCTCGCGCCTGACCGTGGCCGTGCTGCGCGGCGGCGCCTGAGCGGTGGCCGCGGCCGCGGCGCTTCCGCTATCGTGATGCGATGAGCTCCCCCGCCGCCGATGCCGCCTACGCGCGCGCGCTGCGCTACCTGCTGCGCGTGCCCATGCTGCTGTGGCACGTGGTCGTGCACCTGCCGCTGACCCTGCTGCTGATGCTGCCGCCGTGGGGGCGCATCCGGCTCGACGGCGAACCGCTCGAATACCGCATGGTGCGTTTCTGGCAGGGCGGGCTGATGCACGTGTTCGGCTTCCGCCTGCGCCGCTTCGGCACCCCGCTGCGCGGCCCGGTGGTGTTCGTCGCCAACCACGTCAGCTGGCTCGACATCGTCGCCCTGCACAGCCAGCGCATGATGGGCTTCGTCGCCAAGCGCGAGATCAGCGGCTGGCCGCTGGTGGGCTGGCTGGCCGCGCGCGGCGAGACCATCTTCCACGAGCGCGGCAGCAGCGAGTCGCTCGGCGGCGTGCTGCACGAGATGCTGGCGCGGCTGCGCGCCGGGCGCTCGGTGGGCGTGTTCCCGGAGGGCCGCACCCGCGACGGGCGCGAGGTCGGGCCGTTCCACGCCCGCATCTTCCTCGCCGCAGTCGAGGCCGGCGTGCGCGTGCAGCCGGTGGCGTTGCGCTACGGCGAGCACGGCCAGGCCCAGACTGCGGTTGCGTTCCGGCCCGGCGAGAGCTTCTTCCACAACTTCCTGCGCCTGCTCGGCGAGCCCGGGCGCACGGTGGAGGTGTGGTTCCTGGAACCCATCGACACCGCCACCGCCGGCGGCCGGCGCCAGATCGCCGACCTGGCCCGCGAGCGCATCGTCGCGGTGATGGAAGGCGCATCCCGACCCGCGGTCCACGCCCCGGCGCCCGCCTGAGCGCGACGGACGCTCCACGCTGCGCGCGCTATCGTGTGCGGCCGATGCCGATCCTCCACGAATCGCCCTACCGCCCCCCGCGCGCGCTGCGCAATCCGCACCTGCAGTCGGTGCTCGGCACCAGTCCCTTGCGCCGCCGGCAGGGGCAGCGCCGGCTGCAGGCACTGGGCGCGGTCTCGACCATGCACCTGGTGGACGCCGGCGACGGGGTGTGCCTGCAGGGCGTGCACAGCACCCGGCCCGGGCTGGCGCCGCGCGGCCTGGCGCTGCTGCTGCACGGCTGGGAGGGCAGCGCCGAATCGAGCTACATGCGCCTGACCGCGGCCGCGCTGCTGGCGCGCGGCTTCGAGGTGTTCCGGCTCAACTTCCGCGACCACGGCGATACCCACCACCTCAACGAGGAGCTGTTCCACTCCAATCGGATCGACGAGGTGGTGCGGGCCGCATGCGCGGTGGCCGCGCGCTTCCCGACACGGCCGCTGGTGGCGGCGGGCTACTCGCTGGGCGGCAACTTCGCCCTGCGCCTGGCGCTGCGCGCGCCGGAGGCGGGGCTGCCGCTCGCGCGCGTGGCCGCGGTCTGCCCGGTGCTGGACCCGGCGCGCACGCTGGCGGTGATGGAGGCGGGCCTGGGCCTGTACCACGCCTACTTCCAGCGCAAGTGGACCCGCTCGCTGCGGCGCAAGCGCGCCCTGTTCCCGCAGCGGCACGCGATCGACGAGCGCACCCTCGGCCTGGACATGCGCACGCTCACCCGCTGGCTGGTCGAGCGCCACACCGAGTTCGCCTCGCTCGAGGACTACTTCCACGGCTACACCATCGCCGGCGACCGCCTGGCCAGGCTGCGGGTGCCGGCACGGGTGCTGACCGCGGCCGACGACCCGGTGATCCCGGTCGAGGACTTCCACCGCTGGCAGCTGCCGCCGATCGCGCAGGTCGAGATCGCCGCCCACGGCGGCCATTGCGGCTTCCTCACCTCCTGGCGCGGCGACGGCTACGCCGAGCACTGGGTCGCTGCGCACCTGGCCGGGGACGGCGACTGAGCGCGGCTACAATGGCCGGCTCCCGTGTTGCCGGAAGCCCCATGTACGACGCCATCCTCGAGGCCCTGCGCCGCGGCGCGGTCGCCGACGCCCTCACCGCCGCGCGCGAGGCGGTCGCCGCCCGCCCGGACGACCCGAAGGCGCACCATGTGCTGGCCCTCGCCCTGCGCCAGCAAGGGGAGGCGGCCGCGGCGCTGGAGAGCCTCGATCGCGCGCTCGCGCTCGCGCCCGAGGAGCCGGAGCTGCACCTGGCCCGTGCCGGCCTGCTGCTCGGCACGCGCCAGCTCGACGCGGCCCAGGCCGCGCTGGCGCGCAGCGTCAGCCTCGACCCCAACCAGTTCCCCGCCTATCTGCTGCAGGCGCACCTGGCGTTGGGCCGCGGCGATGCCGACGAGGCCGAGCGGCAGATGCGACTGGCCGCGCGCCTGGCCCCCGACCACCCGCAGGTGGTCGGGCTGGAGGGCCTGATCGCACTGCGTCGCGGGCGTGCCGAGGATGCGATCCGGCTGCTGACCGCGGCCACGCGCGCCATGCCCGACGATCCGGTGTTGCGCAACGGGCTCGGGTTTGCCTTCCTGGCCCAGGGGCACCTGGCCTTCGCCGAACAAGCGTTTCGCAGCGTGCTCGCGGCGGCGCCGGGCCAGGCGAGTCCGGTGCAGCGTGCCCTGCTGGCCGACATCGTCGGGCGCCAGGGGCGGCCCGACGAGGCGGTGGCCGAACTTGAACCATTGCTGGCCGAGTCGCAGACCGCCACGCCCGGCGTGAGGCGCCAGATCGGCGAGTGGCTGCTCGCCGCCGGCCGCGACGAAGCTGCGCGCGAACAGCTCGAAGCGGCATTCGAATCGATGCCCGAGGATCCACGCACGCTCGGCTTGCTGTTCGAGGCCTGGCGCCGGCTGGGGGAGCGCTCCCGCGCCCGCGAACGGCTGGACGCGGCGCTCGCGCGGCGGTCGACGGACATGTCCCTGTGGCAGGCGCGGCTGGCGGTGGAGACGGCGGCCAGCGCCGAAGCGCGGGTGGTGCTCGAACGCTGGCTGCAGGCGATGCCGGAGGCGATCGCTGCACTCGAAGCGCTCGCCGCCATGCACGACAGTGCCGGCGAAACCGACGCGGCGCTGGCGGTGGCACGGCGCATCCTGGCGCAGGATCCGGAACACCCGGGCGCCCGCCTGCGCGTGGCGGTCGGACATCTGATCGAGGCCGATCCCGCCGCCTCCATCGCTGAACTGGAAGCGCTGCTCGAGCGCACGGCCGAGGCCGGGTTGCAGCGCGAGTTGCGCGCCTGGCTCGGCTTCGCCCAGGATCGTGCCGGTCGCGTGCACGAGGCGGTGGCCACATGGATGGTCCGGCAGGACGAGGTCACGGCGTTCGCGGTTGCGCGGCCGCAGCCCACCGCGCCTCGAGTCGAGTGGGCGGAGGCTGCCGTCGCCGCGTCCGGAGCGGTCTCAATCGCATGGCTATGGGGCCCGCCGGGCAGTGGAGTCGAGCAACTCGTGGCTGTCGGCGCCTACGCGGGCCTGCCGTTGCTGACCGACCGCTTCGGCCCGCAGCCGCCGGCGGATCCGCTGCAGCAGCCCGACAGCGCCGCGCGCCTGCTCGCCGGCGAGCTGGATCCGGCGGCGCTGGTCGCCGGCTGGCGCACGACGCTGGCTACGCGCGGAGTTCCCGCCGGCCAGGCGCTGATCGACTGGCTGCCGTGGTGGGACAACGGCCTGCTGCAGGCGCTGCGTCCGCACCTGCCCGAGGCGCTGCTGCTGATCGCGCTGCGCGACCCGCGCGACATGCTGCTCGACTGGCTCGCCTTCGGCGCGCCGGCCGGGCTCGCGTTCGAGTCGCCGCAGGCGGCCGCGGCCTGGCTGGCGCCGGTGCTGCAACAGGTCGCCGCGCTGCACGAGCAGAACCTGCACCCGCACCGCCTGCTGCGCCTGGACGAGGCGCTGGACCGGCCCGAAGCGTTGGCGGCGGCCATCACCGCCGCGCTGGAGAGCGAGGTGCCGCCGCCACCGCGCGCGGCGCTCGGCCCGGCGCGGCTGCCGCCCGGCCGCTGGCGCGCCTACGCCGAGCCGCTGGCCGACGCCTTCGCCCTGCTGGCGCCGGTGGCGCGCCGGCTCGGCTACCCGGAGACCTGACCCAACCGAAGGAGACCCCGCCATGCGGATCTGGAGCGAGAGCTTCGAGCATCGCCAGCGCATTCCCGCCGAGTTCGCGATGGGCACGCCGGACGGTTTCGGCGGCAACCGCAATCCGCACCTGGCCTGGGACGGGGTGCCGGCCGGCACCCGCTCGTTCGTGCTGATGTGCATCGACACCGACGTGCCGACCGTGGCGGAGATGGTGGGCAAGCCGGGGGTGGAGATCCCGGTCGAGCAGCCGCGCACCGAGTTCGTGCACTGGGTGATGGCGGACATCCCGGCCGAGGTGCGCGCGATCGCGGCCGGCAGCTGCAGCGACGGGGTGACCCCGCGCGGCAAGCGCAATCCGCCCGGCCCGCCCGGCGCGCGCCAGGGCCTGAACGACTACACCGGGTGGTTCGCCGGCGATGCCGATATGGGCGGCGACTACTACGGCTACGACGGCCCCTATCCACCGCCGAACGACCTGCGCCTGCACCGCTACTTCTTCCGCCTGTTCGCGCTCGACACCCCGCGCCTGGCGCTGCCGGCGCGCTTCACCGCCGCCGACGTGTTCCAGGCCATGCACGCCCACCTGCTCGGCGAGACCGCGCTCTACGGCACCTACTCGCTGCACCCGCGCGTGGCGGGCTGAGCGCGCTCACTGCCCCGCCGGCAGCAGCCACAGCAGCAGCGCGCCGAGGCAGAAGCGGTAGATCGCGAACGGCGTGAAGCGGTGCCGGGAGATGTAGCCGAGCAGCCAGCGCACGGTGGCGAAGCCGGTCGCGGTGGCGGCGGCGAAGGCGACGGCGAGTTCGCCCCAGTCCTCGCGCGGGGCGCCGGGCGTGGCGGCGTACTCGACCAAAGCGTAGGCGCTGGCCGCGAACATGGTCGGGATGCCGGCCAGGAACGCGAACTCCGCCGCGGCCGAGCGCCGGCTCAGCCCGGCCAGCATCGCCATGAAGATCGCCGCGGCGCTGCGCGAGGTGCCGGGGAACACCCCGGCCAGCACCTGCGCCAGGCCGACCAGCACCGCCACGGTCCAGGTCGCCTCGGTGCGGTCGGGGCGACGCTCGGCCACGCGTTCGGCCAGCAGCATCCACACCCCGCCCAGGATCAGCGCCCAGGCCACCGGCGTCACCGTCTCCGGCAGCTCCCAGCCGAGCAGCCGCACCGGGATCCCGACCGCCGCCGTGACCGCGAACGCGGCGCCGATCTTGAGCGCGTAGTCGCGCGTCTCCGGCCGGTGCAGGCCGTGCGCCAGCGCCCACAGCCGCTGCCGGTACACCAGGCTGATGGCGAGGATCGCGCCGGCCTGGATCACGATGTTGAACAGGTCCGAGCGCGGCCCCAGCCAGTGCTGCGCGATCAGCAGGTGGCCGGTGCTCGAGATCGGCAGGAACTCGGTGATGCCTTCGAGGATGCCGAGCAGCAGCGCGGCCAGCAGGTCGGACATGGGCGGGCGTGGAAGAACGGGCGGCGCGCAGCATAGCCGATCGGCGGATTTGCACACGAAGAGTGCAAGCTGGACGCATCTGCACCAAGACAGTGCCCGGCCGGCCCCGTTTCTGTCGTGCGCCCCGGCCAATCAATGGGTTGCGTGGTCCGCCGGGTTGGCACACCCCTTGCTAACCCTCATCCCGTTCCTTCCCGTTCCCGCCCACTCCCCACTCTTCGCCCCAACGGAGCCGCCATGTCCCTCGATCACGTCAACAAGCTCGTCAAGGACCACAAGGTCGAATGGATCGACCTGCGCTTCGCCGACATGCGCGGCGTGCAGCACCACGTCACCTTCCCCGCCTCGATCGTCGAGCCTTCCCTGTTCGAGGACGGCAAGATGTTCGACGGCAGCTCGATCGCCGGCTGGAAGGGCATCAACGAGTCCGACATGGTGCTGCTGCCGGATCCGTCCACCGCGTTCCTGGATCCGTTCACCGCCGACCCGACCCTGGTGCTGACCTGCGACGTGCTCGACCCGGCGACGATGCAGGCCTACTCGCGCGATCCGCGCGGCGTGGCCCGGCGCGCCGAGGCCTACCTCAAGGCCAGCGGCATCGCCGACCAGGCGTTCTTCGGCCCCGAGCCCGAGTTCTTCATCTTCGACTCGGTGCGTTTCGGCAACGAGATGGGCCACACCTTCTTCCACATTGATTCGGAAGAGGCGCACTGGAACTCCGGCCGCGAGTACGCCGGCGGCAACACCGGCTACCGGCCGATGGTGAAGGGCGGCTACTTCCCGGTGCCGCCGCTGGATTCGCTGCACGACCTGCGCGCGGAGATGTGCAAGACCCTGGCCCAGGTCGGCATCGAGGTCGAGGTCCACCACCACGAGGTCGCCAACGCCGGCCAGTGCGAGATCGGCACCCGGTTCAGCTCGCTGGTGAAGAAGGCCGACGAGCTGCTGACCATGAAGTACGTGATCAAGAACGTCGCCTTCCGCAACGGCAAGACGGTGACGTTCATGCCCAAGCCGCTGGTCGGCGACAACGGCAGCGGCATGCACGTGCACCAGTCGCTGGCCAAGGGCGGGGTGAACCTGTTCTCCGGCGACGGCTACGGCGGCCTGTCGCAGCTGGCGCTGTGGTACATCGGCGGCATCTTCAGGCACGCGCGCGCGATCAACGCGTTCGCCAACTCGACGACCAATTCGTACAAGCGCCTGGTGCCGGGCTTCGAGGCGCCGGTGATGCTGGCGTACTCGGCGCGCAACCGCTCGGCCTCGTGCCGCATTCCGTACGTGGCCAACCCGAAGGCGCGCCGGATCGAGATCCGCTTCCCCGACCCGATGCAGTCGGGCTACCTCACCTTCGCCGCGCTGATGATGGCCGGCCTGGACGGCATCCGGAACCAGATCGATCCGGGCGAGGCGATGGACAAGGACCTGTACGACCTGCCGCCGGAAGAGGCCAAGGGCATCCCGACCGTGTGCCACTCGCTCGACCAGGCGCTGGAGGCGCTCGACGCCGACCGCGAGTTCCTCAAGGCCGGCGGGGTGTTCTCCGACGACTTCATTGACGGCTACATCGCGCTGAAGATGCAGGAGGTCACCAAGTTCCGCGCGGCCACGCATCCGCTGGAGTACCAGCTGTACTACACGATCTGACGCAACAGGGTCGTCGGGCACGGGCGCCGGATGCATGGTCGGCCCGGGCCCGGTCCGCGGGGGATGTCGCTTTTCGCTCGGTCAGGGCTTCCTGCCCTGACTCGCGCGCGCGCCATCCATGGCGCGCTCGGCGCGACACCCCCCGCAGACCGGCCCCTCGGAAAGAGCCGCAGCGCCTGTGACCGACCAGAGCGAAGCCCGTCGCAGGACGCGGATGCGAGCCGGCGCGGTTTGCCCTACATTGGTGCAATGCCCGCGCCCCCCGACCTCGACCACCTGAGCACGCCGCTGGCCTGGGCCGGGGCGGACGGGCGCATCGCCGGGGCGAACCTGGCCTGTGCGCGCTGGCTGGGGGTGAGCGTGCGGCGGCTGCCGGGGGTGCCGCTGGCGGCGCTGGAGCACGAAGGCGCGGCGCTGGCGCGGGCCCTGGGGCAGACGCCGGGCAGCGAGCTGGTCCGGCTGCGGCGGCTGGCGCTGGCCTTTCCCGGCGCCGAGGCGCCGCGGTTCGCCGACGTGGTCCTGTCCCGGCGCGAGGGCGGGGGCTGGCTGCTGGAGGCGCACCCGGTCGAGGAGTTCCCGGGCGAGGATCCGGCACTGGCCCTGCCGGGGGCGCTGGCCGCGGCGCTGAAGGGGCTGGCGCACGAGCTGCGCAACCCGCTCGCCGGGCTGAAGGGCGCGGCGCAGTTGCTGGCGCGGCGCGCGGAGACGCGGCCGGACAACGACGACGAACGCGCCCTGACCGCCCTGATCGAGAGCGAGGTCGGCCGCCTGGCGACGTTGCTGGACCGGCTGCTGGTGCCGGCGCCGCCGCGCGCGTTCGAGCCGCTCAACATCCACGCCGTGCTCGAACGGGTGCTCAAGCTGGCCGAGGCCGACGCCGGCTGGGCGGTGCGGCTGGCGCGCGACTACGACCCCTCGCTGCCGGAACTGGCCGGCGACGCCGACCGCCTGACCCAGGCACTGTGGAACCTGGTGCGCAACGCGATCGAGGCTGGCGCGGCCACCGTCACCCTGCGCACCCGCGCCGAGCACGCGGTGCGGATCGGCGAGACGGTGCATCCGCTGGTGCTGCGCCTGGAGGTGGTGGACGACGGCCGCGGGGTGCCGGAGGAGCTGGCCGAACGCATCTTCCTGCCGCTGGTGACCGGCCGTGCCGAGGGCACCGGGCTCGGGCTCGCGCTGGCGCAGCAGGTGGCGCGCGAACACGGCGGCTCGCTCGCCTACCGCTCGCGCCCGGGCCACACCGTGTTCACCCTGCTGCTGCCGCTGGGCGCCGAGGAGACCCCGCATGCCGGCTGAGCCCGCCCGGATCTGGATCGTGGACGACGACCGCGCGGTGCGCTTCGTGCTCGCCACCGCGCTGCGCGAGGCCGGCTACGTCGTGGACGGGTTCGAGAACGCGGCCGACGCGCTGGCCGCGTTGCGCGGGCGCGCCGCGCCCGACCTGCTGTTCACCGACGTGCGCATGCCCGGCGAGGACGGCCTGGCGCTGCTGGAGAAACTCAAGGCCGCGCAGCCGGCGCTGCCGGTGATCGTGATGAGCGCCTACACCGACGTGGCCAGCACCGCCGGCGCATTCCGCGGCGGGGCCTACGAATTCCTGTCCAAACCCTTCGACCTCGACGATGCGGTGGCGCTGGCCGCGCGCGCGCTGCCGGCGCGGGCTGCGGCCGCGCCGCCGGCGCCCGCGCGCCCGGGCGAGGCGGCGGTGGAGGCCACCCTGCTCGGCCGCACCCCGGCGATGCGCGAGCTGTTCCGGGCCATCGGCCGCCTGGCGCAGGCGCCGCTGTCGGTGCTGATCACCGGCGAGACCGGCACCGGCAAGGAGCTGGTCGCGCGCGCGCTGCACCGCGAGTCGCCGCGCGCGCACAAACCCTTCGTCGCGCTCAACACCGCCGCGATCCCTGCCGAGCTGCTGGAGAGCGAGCTGTTCGGGCACGAGGCCGGCGCCTTCACCGGCGCCACCCGGCGCCACGTCGGCCGCTTCGAGCAGGCCCATGGCGGCACCCTGTTCCTGGACGAGATCGGCGACATGCCGCTGCCGCTGCAGACCCGGCTGCTGCGGGTGCTGGCCGAGGGCGAGTTCTTCCGTGTCGGCGGGCGCGAGCTGATCTCGGTGGACGTGCGCGTGATCGCGGCCACCCACCAGGACCTGGAGCGGCTGGTGGGCGAGGGCCGCTTCCGCGCCGACCTGCTGCACCGCCTGGACGTGGTCCGGCTGCGCCTGCCGCCGCTGCGCGAGCGCCGCGACGACGTGCCGCTGCTGGCCGAGCGCTTCCTCGCCGTGGCCGCGGCGCGGCTGGACGCGCCGGCCAAGCAGTTCGCGCCGGAGGCGCTCGAGCGCCTGCGCGCGCACGCCTGGCCGGGCAACGTGCGCGAGCTGGAGAACCTGTGCTGGCGCCTGGCCGCGCTGGCGCCGGGCAAGACCATCACCGGCGCGGACGTGGCCGCGGCGCTCGGCGAGCGCGCCGTGGACGCCACCGGGACCGGCGGCGAGCGCTGGGAGGAGGCGCTCGCGCAGTGGGCGCGCGCGCAACTGGCCGCCGGCGCGCCGGAGCTGCACGCGCAGGCGCGCGCGCGCCTGGACCGGATCCTGCTCGAGGCCGCGCTCGCCCACAGCGGCGGCCACCGCAGCGCCGCCGCCGCGGCGCTCGGCCTGGGCCGCAACACCCTCACCCGCAAGCTCGGCGCGCGCCGCGGCCGGCGGCGCTGAGCGCGGCGTTCACCCGGCCCTACGGAACGCGCCGGCACACTGCCGGCCTCGCATCGTCGTCGGCACCCAAGGAGCCCCCGCCATGCGTTCCTCCCTGCCCCTGCTCGCCGGCCTGTGCCTGCTCGCCGCCTGCGCCAGCGCCCCGACGCCGCCCGCCGCGCCGCCGGCCGCGCACGCCGCGCAGCAAGCGCGCGCGGTGCTGACTTCGGCTTCCGGCAGCCTGGTCAGCGGCACCGTCACCCTGCGCGCGATGGCCGACGGCGTGCACCTCACCGGCACCCTCGGCGGTTTCGCCCCGCAGAGCGTGCACGCGCTGCACGTGCACGAGCGCGGCGACTGCAGCGCGGCCGACGCCAGCAGCGCCGGCGCGCACTTCAATCCCACCGGCGCCCCGCACGGCCGCGCCGGCCACGGCGCGCACCACCTCGGCGACATGGACAACCTGGTCGCCGACGCCGACGGCGTGGCGCGGGTGGACGTGCACCTGCGCGGCGTCACCCTCGGCGGCGGCGCGCCGAACGACATCGCCGGCCGCGCCCTGGTCGCGCACGCGCAGCCCGACGACTACGCCACCCAGCCCGCCGGCAACGCCGGCGCGCGCGTGGCCTGCGGGGTGATCGCGATCGTGCGTTGAGCGTCAGGCCAGCGCCGCGCGCGCGTCCGCGCCGCGGTCGCAGTCCACGAAGGTCACCGGCACGCCGTGCGCGCCGAGCACCGCGGCGAACTGGCGCTGGCGCGCCTGGAACTGCTGGAAGCGGCGTTCGAGCCGGGCGCCGTCGGCGTCGTCGCCGCCGTAGCGCGCGTGCCAGGCCTTGGGCGAGAACAGCGCGATCCGCGCCTCGCCCGCGGCGTAGCGCACCAGCGGCTCGGGCGGGGCGTCGAGCCATTCCTCCTGCTCGGGCGCGAGCAGCGCGGCCTCGAGCAGCGGCCACAGCGGCGCCAGTCCGGCGTGCTCGTACTGCAGTGCGAGCAGCGCGGCCAGATCGTGCAGGGTCAGGTAACGCGCGTGCTCCACGCGCAGGCCGAACGCATCCTGCGCGGCGAGCGCGGTGGCCGCGCCGGCCATGCCGTGTTCGATCAGCTCGCGCTCGAAGGCATCGCCCACCGCGGCGGCCACCGCCGGATCGCCGGCGAGCGCGAACGGCACCAGCCGCAGCGGGCCGCCGGCGTGGTCGGGATCGGGAGCCAGGCCGCCGGGCAGCACGTCCTGGTGGGCGCCGAAGGCGATGATGCGGCCGAGGTCCTCCGCGCCGGCGTGCGCGCGCTCCGCCGGGGCCGGCGCGCGCGCGGCCAGGCGCTCGAGCTCGGCGTGCACCGGCCAGCCCGGGCGCAGCAGTTCGACCGGATCGTAGTGCGCGCCGACGGTGACCAGGTCGAGCCGCGTCGCCGCCGGCGCGAAGCCGGCCAGGTCGCGGGCGAGGTGCTGCGCCAGCGCGCCGGCGTCCGCCTGCGCCAGGGTCAGGCGCGCGGCGCCGCTGCCGGGCGCGAGTTCCAGCGCCAGCGCGCCCAGCACGTGCATGCGCGCGGCATCGTCGTTCGCGGTCATCGCGTGATTGGCCGTACGGGGGGGTAGGGGTACACTGCGGCGCATTATGCCCGTCGCCCGCGACGGGCCGCGCAACGACGAGGAACCGCTCGATGCTGTCAGGCCGTCCCGTCGCCGTGCTCGGCGGCGTCCGCATTCCCTTCTGCCGGCAGAACACCGCCTACGCCGACGTCGGCAACCTGGGAATGGCGGTGCGCACGCTCGGCGCGCTGGTCGAACGCTTCGGCCTGCACGGCCAGCAGCTCGGCGAGGTCGCCTTCGGCGCGGTGATCAAGCACAGCAGCGACTGGAACCTGGCGCGCGAGGCCACCCTGTCCTCGGGGCTGTCGCCGCTCACCCCGGGCCTGACCCTGCAGCGCGCCTGCGGCACCTCGCTGGACGCGATCATCGCGGTCGCCAACAAGATCGCGCTCGGCCAGATCGAGGCCGGCATCGGCGGCGGCGCCGACACCACCTCCGACGTGCCGATCGTGTACGGCCGGACGCTGCGCCGGCGCCTGCTGGCCGCGGCGATGGCCAAAACCACGCGGGAGAAGCTGGCCGCGTTCAAGGGCTTCTCCTTCCGCGAGCTCAAGCCCGACTTCCCCGGCGTGGCCGAGCCGCGCACCGGCAAGTCCATGGGCGAGCACTGCGAGGACATGGCCAAGGAATGGAACATCTCGCGCGACTCGCAGGACGAGCTCGCCGCGGCCTCGCACCACAAGCTCGCCGCCGCCTACCAGCGCGGCTTCTTCGACGGCCTGGTGGCCAGCTTCCGCGGCGTGGTCCGCGACAACATCCTGCGCCCCGACACCTCGATCGAGAAGCTGGCCACGCTCAAGCCCGCGTTCGACAGGACCTCCGGCCGCGGCACGCTCACCGCCGGCAATTCCACTCCGCTCACCGACGGCGCCGCGGCCTGCCTGATCGCGTCCGAGGACTGGGCGGCGCGGCACGGACACGAGGTGCTGTGCCGGATCCGCGACGTGCAGGTGGCGGCGGTGGATTTCGTGCACGGCGAGGGCCTGCTGATGGCGCCGACGGTGGCGGTGGCCGAGCTGCTCGCGCGCAACGGCCTGACCCTGCAGGACTTCGACATCTACGAGATCCACGAGGCCTTCGCCGCGCAGGTGCTGTGCACGCTGCGCGCGTGGGAGAGCGAGGACTACTGCCGCCACCGCCTCGGCCTGGCGGCGCCGCTGGGGCGGATCGAGCCGGCGAAACTCAACCCGGTCGGCTCCTCGCTCGCCACCGGCCACCCGTTCGCCGCCACCGGCGCGCGCATCGTCGCCACCGCGGCCAAGCAGCTGCACGAACGCGGCGGCGGGCGCTGCCTGATCTCGATCTGCACCGCCGGCGGCATGGGCGTGGCCGCGATCCTGGAGCGGTAGCGCGGTCAGTCCGCGCGCCACACGCGCGCGGCGAGCAGGTACAGGCCGAGCGCCAGCAGCAGGGTCGCGGTCAGGCCGAACGACACCGCCAGCAGCAGCGCCAGCAGCGCCGACACCACCGAGGCGCAACCGTTCAGGCCCCAGGCCCAGGGCACGAACGCCGGCGCCTGGCGCGCGACGCGCCCCAGGCCGAGCGGGAACGGCCGGCCCATCGCGAACGCGAGCGGGGCGAGCGTGGCCAGCGCCAGTCCTGCGCGCAGCGCCAGCGGCCAGCCCGCGCCGTGGCGCTGCAGCAGGGCGAAGGTGGCCACATGCCAGGCGAAGCCGAGCACGATCAGCGCCAGCGCATGCCGGAGCTGGGCCGCCGCCGGCCCGTGCGACCGGCGTTGCACCTGCGCGCTGCCGAGTCCGGCGAACACCAGGAAGCCGCCGATGCCGAGCGCGATCGCCGGCCAGTCCTGGCCGACCACCAGCTTCAGCCGCGCCAGGCAGGCGATCTCGACGAACAGGAACGCAAGGCCCAGGCACACGAAGTAGGCGCCGGCGCGCGCGCGCGGGAACGCATCTGCGTCCGCGGCCGCGCGCGGCAGCGCCAGCAGCGGCGCCAGCACCAGCAGCAGCGCCAGCGGCAGCGCCTGCGCCAGTGCGGCCAGCAGCAGCAGCGTGCCCGCATCGAGCAGCACCGCGCCGCCCTGCTCGCGCAGCGCCCACAGCTCCGGCAGCGCGCGCCAGCGGAAGAAGTCGGCGAAGTAGGGGCGGTCGTCACGCGCCGGGCGGATGTCGAACTTGTACCCGGCCAGGTAGGCGTCCGCGCGCGGCGAGAGCAGGGCGCGGGTGCCGAACGCGGCCTCGTCGCGCGCCAGCGCGTGCACCTGCGCGGCCTCGTCCACGCGCATGCCGGGGTAGTACACCGGGTCGAAGCCGTGCGCGTCGAGGAAGCCGCGCAGGCGCGCGCGTTCCGCGGCCGGGAACGGCCCGCGCCGCAGCAGCAGCGTGCCGGCGTCCCAGTTGCGGACCAGGGCCAGTTGCGCGCCCGGCGTGCGCACCCCGGCCTCGCGCAGCGCCGCCGCCGCGCTCGCGAACAGCTTGAGCGCATCGCGCGGCGGCTGTTTCTCCCAGCGCGTCACCGCCAGCACGCCGCCGGGCGCGAGCAGGCGCCAGGCCTCGCCCAGCGCCTCGACCGTCAGCAGCGGATCCTCGGCCACCGCGGCCGCGCCGGCGCTGCCGGCCGCGGCCGAGCCGGCGCCGCCGAACACGATCAGGTCGTAGCGCGGCGCGTCCGCGGCCGCCACCAGCGCGCGCAGCGTGCTGCGCGCATCGCCCACCTGCACCTGCACGCGCGGATCGTGATACAGCCCGCCGCTGTAGTCCGCATACGGCCCGCGCAGCAGCGCCACCAGCTGCGGATTGGCCTCCACCGCCCGCACCGTGCGCGCGCCGTGCGCCAGCGCCTGCAGCACCTCCTGTCCGCCGCCGGCACCGAGCACCAGCACCCGCGTGCGCGGACGCAGCGCGTAGGGCAGGGCGGCGGTGGTGCGGCGCAGGTAGCCGTGCGCGGCGCGGGTGCCGTCGTCGCGGGTGACCACGCCGAGCCAGTCGCCGTCGAGGAACAGCCCGAGCTGCGGCGCCGGTTCCTCGGTGTTGAGCAGGCTCAGCCCCGCCACCTGCCGCAGCGGCACGCGCGGACTCTCCAGCACCGCGAGCCAGCCGTGGCTGCCGTGGCGCTCGGCGAGCACGCGCGCATCGCGCACCAGCAGCGCCTTCGCCAGGCCCTTGTACGGATTCACCGGCGGCGTCAGCGCGCCGGACAGCGCCAGCGCGAGCAGGGCCAGGCCGGACAGCGCGGCGGCGCCCAGCACTGCCGGGCGCGGCGTCGCCACGCAGGCCGCGAGCAGGGCCAGCGCCGCGACCAGCGCCACCGCCGCGCCGACCGGCAGCCACCAGGCCAGCGCCAGCGCGCCCAGCGCGCCCAGCCCCGCGCCGCACAGATCGGCGCCGTACAGGCGCGGGATGCGCTCGGAATACCGCGCGAAGGCCAGGCCGAAACAGCTCGCCGCGCACAGGAACGGCAGGCTCAGGGCGAGGTACAGCGCCGCCAGCCAGCCGAGCTGGCGCAGGTCCCACACCAGCTCCAGGCCGTTGAACGGGATCCGCGCGGCCAGCAGCAGCATGCCCGGCGCGCTGAGCGCGAAACCGAGCGCGGCGAGCGGGAACCAGCGCGCGAAATGCCGCGCCGTGCCCGGCCACAGGCTGAGCAGGGTGCCGCTGGCGCCGTGTCCGAGCAGGGCCAGGCTGATGATCACCGCCGCGAACGGATGCCAGTGCGCGATCGCCAGCCAGCGCATCAGCAGCAACTGGTAGGCCAGGGCCGCGGCGGCCACCAGCGCGATCGCGAGCGGAAGGCGCGCCGGCGCGGTCACGCGCGTCCCGTCAGCGCGCCTCGCCCCGGGTCAGCGGCACGAACCGCACCGGCAGCAGCTGGGTGGTGCGCACCTTCCCGTCGGCGCGCTTCTCCACCAGCATCAGGGTCTGGGTGAAGAAGCTGGTGCCGACCGGGATCACCATCCGCCCGCCCGGCTTGAGCTGCTCGAGCAGCGGCGGCGGCACCGACGGCGCGGCCGCGGTGACCACGATCGCGTCGTAGGGCGCGTGCGCCTTCCAGCCGTAGTAGCCGTCGCCGACCGTGGTGTGCACGTTGGCGTAGCCGAGCCGCTGCAGCCGCTGCGCCGCCTGGCGCGCGAGCGGCTCGACGATCTCGATCGAGTACACCTCGCCGACCAGCTCGGCCAGCACCGCCGCCTGGTAGCCCGAGCCGGTGCCGATTTCGAGCACCCGGTCGCCCGGTTCCGGCTGCGCCAGCTCGGTCATCAGCGCCACGATGTACGGCTGCGAGATGGTCTGGCCGTAGCCGATCGGCAGCGGCCGGTTCTCGTAGGCGTGGCGGCGCTGCGACTCGGGCACGAATTCGTGCCGCGGCACCCGTTCCAGCGCCGCCAGCACCCGGCGCGAGATCCACGGCCGGCCGCCGTCGCGGGCCATGGCCTCGGCATGGCGGCCGATCTCGCGCAGCAACTGCGCCCGCTGCGCCCGGTACTCGTCGCGCGGCGGCGCCGCGGCCACCGCGCCCGCCAGCGCCAGCAGCGCCGCGAGCAGCGCCGGCAACAAGCGCCCCGAGACGGCCCGGGCAGACATGGCGGCCATGCCGCGATGGTAGGCCCGGCGTGACCGGGGCGGCGTGAACGACTCGGTGCGGAACGATAACGGCCCGGGAATCCCGGGCCGTCGTGTTCCTCATCCGGCGCGCGCTCAGAACTTGAGCGGGCCCTTGTAGTCCTCCCACGCGATCGAGCGCTCGGTCCGCGCGTTGACCACCACGGGCGTCGCCGCGGGGTCGTCGCCGACCGTCATCAGCAGCGACGGCATGTAGAAGTTGAGCAGGAAGGTGGCGTGCTTCTGCATCACCGGGTCGAGCTGCAGCCGCGTCTGCCGGCCGGGCTCGATGCGGAAGCTCAGCACGTTCTCGTTGAAGTAGGCGCCCTTCTTCAGCGCCTTCTCCACGCTCAGGCCGCCTTCGGGCAGGAAGCAGGCGCAGGTGACGGTGTAGTCGCCGGCCGGCAGTTCGAGCGTCCGGCGCTCGCCCCAGCGGGTGAACTCGGGGATGTCGAAACGGAGGAAGCGCTTGTTGACCAGCGCGATGACCAGCTGGCCATCCTTCACGCCCCACTCGATGCCGCCGCTCTCCAGCCGGCCCTGGATCTTCTTGCTCAGCTTCACTTCCGTGCGGAACGGCTTGACCTCCAGCAGCAGCGTGCCGGTCGCGGGCGCTTCCTGGGCCCGGGCCGACCACGAGGCCAGCAGCACCAGCAACGCCAGTCCCGCGCGCATCCCCCAACCACGCATCGGCGATTCCTCTTGCACGCCGGCCAGCTGCCGGCGGGCCATCCTAACCAGTGGCGCAGAAACGGCGAAGCCCCCGGGCGGGGGCTTCGCGGCGGTGTGCGTGCGGGCGCGGGCGCCTCAGGCCACCAGCAGGGCCTTCATCTTCTTCAGCGCGTGCGCCTCGACCTGGCGGATGCGCTCGGCGGAGACGCCGTACTCGTCGGCCAGCTCCTGCAGCGTGACCTTGCTGTCCTCGCTCAGCCAGCGGCGCTGGATGATGTCGCGCGAGCGCGGGTCGAGCGAGGCCAGGCCGGCGCGCAGGCGCTCGAGCTGGTCGTCCTCGCTGTCGGCGGCCTCGTACACCTGCGCCGGATCCTGGTCGTGCGCGCTGAGGTAGGCCACCGGCGCGGGCGGCGCGTGCTCGTCGTCCTCGTCGGCCGGGGCGTCGAAACCGATGTCGCGGCCGGACAGGCGCGCCTCCATCTCCAGCACCTCGCGCTCGGAGACGTTGAGGTCCTGCGCCACCGCGCGCACCTCGTCGGCGTTCATCCAGCCCAGGCGCTGCTTGCTCTTGCGCAGGTTGAAGAACAGCTTGCGCTGCGCCTTGGTGGTGGCGACCTTGACGATGCGCCAGTTGCGCAGGATGAACTCGTGGATCTCGGCGCGGATCCAGTGCACGGCGAAGCTGACCAGGCGCACGCCGACCGCGGGGTCGAAGCGCTTGACGGCCTTCATCAGGCCGATGTTGCCTTCCTGGATCAGGTCGCCCATCGGCAGGCCGTAGCCGCCGTAGCCGCGCGCGACGTGGACCACGAAGCGCAGGTGCGAGAGCACCAGCTGCTTGGCGGCCTCCAGGTCGTCGTGCTCGCGGTAGCGGCGCGCCAGCGCCTGCTCCTCCTCGGCCGAGAGCACGGGGATGCGGTGGACCGCCGCGACATAGGCCTCGAGCGAACCGAGCGCGGACGGAACCGGCAGGTTGTTGCTGATGAGGGTGGTGGACAGGGCAGTCTCGGTCATGGCAGCGATCTTAGCAGTCGGGCCTTTCGACTGCTAAGGCCGGGAAAGGTTCCCAGCATTCCGTTCATGGAACGGTAGGCGACCCCTGTCGCCCCGCAGGGGGCCGGGGGAGGCTCGCCGGCGCCGGCCGGGCCTGACTACACTGCCGGCAGTCCCGGGCCGAGCCCCCATGCGCAGCAAGAAGTCCAGAGCCACCTCGGTGGACATCGCCCACCGCGCCGGCGTGTCCCAGGCCACCGTGTCGCGGGTCCTGCGCGGCAGCCCGCTGGTCAACCCGGAGACCCGGCGGCGGGTGCTGGAGGCGGTCGAGGCCCTGAACTACAAGGTGGACCGCCGCGCCTCGGCCCTGCGCACCCAGCGCGCCGGCACCCTGGCGCTGCTGCTGTTCGAGGACCCGACCCCGGACGACTCGCACATCAACCCGTTCTTCCTGTCCATGCTGGGCTCGATCACCCGGGCCTGCGCCCGCCACGGCCACGACCTGCTGGTCTCGTTCCAGCAGCTCTCCGACGACTGGCACGCCGACTACGAGGACAGCATGAAGGCCGACGGGCTGATCCTGCTCGGCTACGGCGACTACCTGGCCTACCGCAGCAAGCTCGAGCGGCTGGTGCAGCAGGGCACCCATTTCGTGCGCTGGGGGCCGGTGCTGCCGGACCAGCCGGGGGTCTCGATCGGCTGCGACAACGTCCAGGGCGGGCACCTGGCCGGCGCGCACCTGGCCCGGCAGGGGCGCAAGCGGGTGGCCTTCCTCGGCGGCGCCTCCAGCCACTGCCCGGAGTTCCTGGCCCGCTACCGCGGCTGCGACGCCGCCCTGCGCGAGGCCGGGCTGCCCGGCCTGCATCCGGACCTGCAGGTGGACGCCGAGAGCTCGGAGGAGGCCGGCCATGCCGCGGCGGTCACGCTGATGGAGCGCGGGTTGCCGTTCGACGCGGTGTTCGCGGCCAGCGACCTGATCGCGATCGGGGCGATGCGCGCGCTGGCCGAGCACGGCCGGCACGTGCCCTGGGACGTGGCGGTGGTGGGCTTCGACGACATCCCGATGGCGCGCTTCGCCAATCCGCCGCTGACCACGGTGTACCAGGACACCTCGCGCGCCGGCGAACTGCTGGTGGAGACGCTGCTGCGCCAGATCCGGGACGAGCCGGTGCAGAGCACGATGCTCCCGGCCACCCTGGTGGTGCGCAAATCCAGCGGCGCGGGCTGAGGTACGCGCGGCGGTCAGCCGTGCGGGCGCGCCCCGGCCCGCGCGCGCTCGAGCGCGGCGCGCAGCGCGGGGGCGCTCACCGGCGCGTCGAGCAGGAACACCTCCACCCCGTGCGCAGGCACCGTGGCCGTGAGCGCCCCGCCCGCCGGCACCGCGACCGTGCCGCCGCCGAGCGCGCGCCGCCAGCGCCCCGGCTGCACGTACTCGCGCACGGAAAAGTGCGCGGGCGTCTCGCCCTTGTTCAGCAGCACCAGCGCGATCTGCGCCTCGCCCGCACGCTGCAGCACGCGGAAGAACGCGGCGCGATCGCCCCGCATCTCCACGTTCACCTGCAGCCCGCGCTGCAGCGCCGGCGAGGCCTGGCGCACGCGCGCGATGCGCGCCAGGGCGGCGCGGATCGGATGCGCGCGCGCGGCCTCGATCCGGTCCTGGCCGAAGTAGTTGCGGTTGCCCTTGTGCTCGGCGGCGCCGCGCATGAAGCCGATCTCGGAGCCGTAATAGACCACCGGGATGCCGCGCGCGGTGAACAGGAAGTTGTGCGCGTCCACGAAGCCGGCGTCATCGGTGTCCAGGCGCGGCATGTCGTGGTTGTCGTAGAAGGTCATCAGCTCGTAGGGGTTCTGATAGGGGCCGCCGTCGAGGTACAGGCGCTCGGCGATGCGCTCGTAGCCGGCGCGCCGGCGGCCGAACACCTCGTGCATGCGCTCCTTGAGCGGGAAGTCGAGCACGCTCACGCCGCCGTTCCCGGGCCGGGTGAACGGTGCGATCTTGTCCGCGTCGTGGTCGAAGGCCTCGCCGAACATGAAGAAGCCGGGGTGCGCGGCGCGGATCCGGTCGGTGAAACGCTTCCAGAACGGCAGCGGCATGTGCCGGATGGTGTCAATGCGGAACGCGTCGGCGCCCTGCGCGATCCACTGCAGGTAGGCGCCGGCGAGGTAGTCGAGCACCGCCGGGTTGTCCTCGTCGAGGTTGGAAAGCTGGGCCAGGTCCGGCTCGGTGTGGAAGAACGCGTGCAGCGGGTTGTGCGCCGGATCCAGCTGCGGCGGCGGCAGGTTCTGGTGGTCGGCGACCAGCCGTCCGTCGCGGTCGTAGATCTCGCCGAACTTGGGCTGGTCCACGGGCATGGTCCACGAGGGCGAGCCGTGGTTGGCGACGATGTCGAGCACGGTCTTCAGCCCGTGCCGCTCGAGCCCGGCGTCGAGCGCGGCGAAATCGAGCCCGGGGCTCGGCAGGTGCTCGTCGAGGCGGTAGAAGTTCACGCCCCAGTAGCCGTGGTAGCCGGTCTTGCCGCGGTCGGTGAAGAACGCGCCGGAGCCGACCGCATCGCCGCCGGTGAAGGCCTCGTCCGGGTTGTCCACGATCGGGGTCAGCCACACCGCGCCGAAGCCCATCCCGGCGATGTAGCCGGCGTTGTCGAGCAGGCCCCGGAAGTCGCCGCCGAGGTAGCCGAGGTTGTCGCCGTTCGCGTCGGCGCCGGGCGTGGGCCGGTCGAAGCTGCGCCGCGCCGGATCCGGGCCGCCCTGGTCGCGCTGGTCGTTGGCCGGGTCGCCGTTGACGAAGCGGTCGGTGAGCACGAAGTACACCGCGCGCGCGGCGAACGGCTCGTCGGTGCCCACGTATTCCGGCGCCGGCGCGCGCGGCGGCGTGGCGCAGGCGGCGAGCAGCAGGGCCGCGGCGAGTGCGGTCGCGCGGCGCGCGCTCACGGCGCGGCTCCCGCCACCGCCGCGCGCGGCTGCGGCTCGCGCACCCGCAGCACGCACAGGCCGGCCACGATCATGCTGATCCCGCCGATCGCCAGCGCGTAGATCGGCTCGCCGCCGAAGAAGGCCTTGAGCAGGAAGCCGAGCAGGCTGGCCGCGACCAGCTGCGGGATCACGATGAAGAAATTGAAGATGCCCATGTACACGCCCATCTTCTCCGCCGGCAGGCTGTCGGACAGCAGCGCGTAGGGCAGCGACAGGATCGAGGCCCAGGCGAAGCCGACCCCGAGCATGGACAGCAGCAGCCAGTGCGGGTCGCGGATCGCCAGGAACGAGAGCAGGCCGAGGCCGCCGAGCACGGCGTTGACCAGGTGGCTCAGGCGCAGGCCGAGGCGGCGCGCCATCCACGGGATCACCACCGCGGCGAGCGCGGCGAAGCCGTTGTAGGCGGCGAACAGCACGCCCACCCAGTTCGCGCCGGCGTTGTACGCGGCCGAGGTCGGGTCGCTGCTGCCGTAGTGCACGCTGGTGACCGCGCCGGTGGTGTAGATCCACATCGCGAACAGCGCGAACCAGGAGAAGAACTGCACCACCGCGAGCTGGCGCATCGCCTCGGGCATGTCGTACAGGTCGTCCATCACCTGGGCGAAGGGGTTGGCAGCGCGCATGCGCGCGCGCAGCGCCAGCGCCAGGCCGTAGCCCGCCACCAGCGCCGCGAACAGGTACAGCTGCCGGTCCCAGCCGCGCCAGGCGACCGTGGCCGCGATCGCGGCGCCGGCCAGCAGCCAGGCGGCGGCGTGGCGGCGCACCCGCGCCGGCTCGCGCGGGCGGCGCGGCAGCGGCGGCGCCTCGTCCCAGGCCTTGAGCGTCTCCGGCGGATACTCGCGCGTGCGCAGCACGGTCCAGCCGATCGCGCCGAGCAGCACCGCGCCGCCGCACCAGAACGCGTAGCGCACGGTGTCGGGCACCTCGCCCGGCGGCGCGGTGTTGGCCACGCCCGCCTGCTCCAGCAGCCACGGCAGCAGGCTCGCCACCACCGCGCCGACGCCGATGAAGAAGCTCTGCATCGCGTAGCCGGCAGGGCGCTGGCGCACCGGCAGCTGGTCGCCGACGAAGGCGCGGAACGGTTCCATCGAGACGTTGATCGAGGCGTCCAGCACCCACAGCAGGCCCGCCGCCACCCACAGCGCCGGCGAATCCGGCATCGCGAACAGCGCCAGCGAGGCCAGGATCGCGCCGGCGAGGAAGTACGGCCGGCGCCGGCCGAGCCCGGTCCAGGTGCGGTCGGACAGGTAGCCGACGATCGGCTGCACCAGCAGCCCGGTCAGCGGCGCGGCGATCCACAGCATCGGGATCTGTTCCATCTCCGCGCCGAGGGTCTGGAAGATGCGGCTGACGTTGGCGTTCTGCAGCGCGAAGCCGAACTGGATGCCGAGGAAGCCGAAGCACATGTTCCAGATCTGCCAGAACGACAACGGCGGCTTGTGCGACATGCAGGTGTTCCGGTGGAGGAAGCGTGGCGCGCGAGTGTGGCCGATTCCGTGCGCGCAGGCATGGCGCAGCGCGGCATCCGCCGCTGCAAACGTATTCAGCGCCCGCCCGTGACGGCCGCGACGGGCGCGCGCGGCCGCGACGTGGAATAGTCGCGGCCTCGGACAGACGGGCAGGAGCGGGACGGATGACGCCTTGGTGGCGCGGCGCGGTGATCTACCAGGTCTACCCGCGCAGCTTCCTCGACACGGACGGCGACGGCGTGGGCGACCTGCCGGGCGTGATCGAGAAGCTCGACTACATCGCCGGCCTGGGCGTGGACGCGATCTGGGTGTCGCCGTTCTTCCGCTCGCCGATGGCCGACTTCGGCTACGACATCGCCGACTACCGCGACGTGGACCCGCTGTTCGGCACCCTGGCCGACTTCGACCGGCTGCTGGCCGGCGCGCACGCGCGCGGGCTGAAGGTGATGATCGACCAGGTGCTCAGCCACACCTCGGTCGAGCACCCCTGGTTCCGCGAGAGCCGCGAGAGCCGCGACAACCCCAGGGCGGACTGGTACGTGTGGGCCGACCCGAAGCCGGACGGCACCCCGCCCAACAACTGGCTCTCGATCTTCGGCGGCGTGGCCTGGAAGTGGGAGCCGCGGCGCGCGCAGTACTTCCTGCACAACTTCCTGTCCTCGCAGCCGGACCTCAACTTCCATTGCGAGGCGGTGCGGCAGGCGCAGCTCGACAACGTGCGCTTCTGGCTCGAGCGGGGCGTGGACGGCTTCCGCCTCGACGCGATCAACTTCTGCTTCCACGACCGCCGGCTGCGCGACAACCCGCCCAAGCCGCCGGAGCTGCGGGTCGGGCGCGGCTTCAGCCCCGACAACCCCTACGCCTACCAGTACCACTGGTACAACAACACCCAGCCGGAGAACCTCGGCTTCCTCGAGCAGCTGCGCGCGCTCACCGACCGCTACCCGGACATCGCCACCCTCGGCGAGATCTCCTCGGAGGACTCGCTGGCGACGATGGCCGAGTACTGCCGCGGCCACCGCCTGCACATGGGCTACAGCTTCGAGCTGCTCACCGACGACTTCAGCGCCGGCTACATCCGCGCCACGGTCGAGCGGCTGGAGGCGGCGATGGACGAGGGCTGGCCGTGCTGGGCGATCTCCAACCACGACGTGCAGCGCGCGGCCACGCGCTGGGGCGGGCATGGCGATGCGTTCGCGCGCCAGCTGGTGGCGCTGCTGTGCTCGCTGCGCGGCTCGGTGTGCCTGTACCAGGGCGAGGAGCTGGGTCTGCCCGAGGCCGAGGTGCCGTACGAGGCGCTGCAGGATCCCTACGGCAAGGCGTTCTGGCCGAACTTCAAGGGCCGCGACGGCTGCCGCACGCCGATGCCGTGGAACGGCGACGACGGCGCCGGCTTCACCCGCGGCCGGCCGTGGCTGCCGATCCCGGACGCGCACCGCGCGCGCAGCGTGGCGGTGCAGGAGGCCGACCCGGGCTCGGTGCTGCACGCCACCCGCGCGTTCCTGCGCTGGCGCAGGACCCAGCCGGCGCTGGTGCTGGGCGCGATCCGGTTCCTCGACGCGCCCGAGCCGGTGCTGGCGTTCGTGCGCGAGCACGCCGGGCAGCGGCTGCTGGTCGCGTTCAATCTCTCCCCGCGCCCGTGCGAGTGGACCCTGCCCGCGGCCCTGGCGCCGCGGCCGCTGGCCGCGCCCGCGGTCGAACCGGGGCGGCTCGACGGCCGCCGCCTGCACCTGCCCGCGCATGGCGCGTTCTACGCCACGGCGTGAGCCGCGCTCAGGCCGCGGCCAGCGCCGCCGCCGCGCAGTGGCGGGCGATGAACGCCTCGTGGCGCGGCATCGCCCGCACGCAGTTGGCGATCACCCCGCGCACGTTGTCCAGGTATTCGGCGATCTTCTCCTCGGAATACAGGTCCACCAGCGCGTGGTAGCCGCGCGGGTGCACGCCCTGGCCGTGCATCACCTGCACCCAGCTCGGCTCGGCGAACAGCTCGTTGGCCTCGCGGAACACGCGGCCGTTGCTGCGGAACAGTTCCATCCTGCGCTGCAGCGACTCGGGCACGGACATGGTCCGGCACTCGTTCCAGAACGGCGTGTCGTCGCGTTCGGTGGCGTGGTAGTGCAGGATCAGGAAGTCGCGTATCCGGTCCACCTCGAAGTCGGCGTGGGCGTTGAATTCGTCGATGTCGGCCTGGTCGAAGCCGGCGTGCGGGAAGAACGCGGTCAGGCGCGCGATCGCCGACTGGATCAGGTGGATCGAGGTGGACTCCAGCGGCTCCATGAAGCCGCTGGCCAGGCCCACCGCGACCACGTTGCGGTTCCAGGTCTTCCTGCGCTTGCCGGTGACGAAGCGCAGCACGCGCGGCTCGGCCAGCGGCTCGCCGTCGAGATGGGCGAGCAGGGTCGCGGTGGCCTGGTCCTCGCTGAGGTGGCGGCTGCTGAACACGTAGCCGTTGCCGATCCGGTGCTGCAGCGGGATCCGCCACTGCCAGCCGGCCTCGCGCGCGGTCGAGCGCGTGTACGGGGTGAGCGGCCCGTCGCCGGAGGCGCACGGCACCGCCACCGCGCGGTCGCAGGGCAGCCAGTGGGTCCAGTCCACGTAGCCGGTCTTGAGCGCCTGCTCGATCAGCAGGCCGCGGAAGCCGGAGCAGTCCACGAACAGCTGGCCCTCGATCCGGCGCCCGCCTTCCAGCACCACCGCCTCGACGAAGCCGTCCTCGCCGCGCAGCGCCACGTCCACCACCTTGCCCTCGATCCGGCGCACCCCGCGCGCCTCGGCGTACTCGCGCAGGTAGCGCGCGTACAGGAAGGCGTCGAAGTGGTAGGCGTAGGCGATGTCGGCCAGCGGCGAGTTCGGGCGGTCGCTCACCGCGCGCATGAACTTGAACTCGCGCGCGGCGGCGGTGTTGATCGAGTAGTCGTCGAGCGGCCCGGCCTTGCCGGCCTGGTGCATCTTCAGCCAGTACTGGTGGAACGGGACCAGGCCGAGGTCCTGGCCGATCTTGCCGAAGCCGTGGAAGTACGACGCGCCGCGGCGGGCCCAGTCCACGAAGTGGATGCCGAGCTTGAACGTGCCCTTGGTGCGGCGGACGAAGTCGGCCTCGTCGAGCTCGAGCGCGTTGTTGTAGAGCTTGATCATCGGGATCGTGCCCTCGCCGACGCCGACGGTGCCGATCTCCTCCGACTCGATCAGGGTGATCGAGTACTCGCGGGTGAGCACCTTCGACAGTGCCGCCGCCACCATCCAGCCGGCGGTGCCGCCGCCGACGATCACGACCCGGGTGATGCGTTGCATGAGTGAACCTGGCTCCCCTGGCTGTCCTGCGCGCCCGCGGCCGCGGGCGGGCGTCCATTGTGCGCAGCGCGCGCCGCGGGCCCGGCCCGGGCGGGCCCTGAATGCGGCCGCTGGAATCGTATTCATGGCGCTGTGCGCCGCGGCCTGGATGCCGTTGGCGGTCGCCCCGGCGCGCGCGGCGGGGCCGGCGGCCTGCGACGGGCCCGCTTCCGCGGAGGTCCTGCACCCGGCCATGCACGCGGCCGACGACGCCCGCGCGCTGTGGCTCGACCGGCGCCTGCTGCGCTGGCCCGGCGCGCGCGTCGCGCCCGGCGACCGCTTCCGCCTGTACCACTCGGCGCAGGCGCGGCTCGCCGCGCCGGTCGGGGCGCGGGTGCGCGGCGCCGACGGGCGGCTGACCCTGGCGCCGGCCGACGAGGCCGTGCCGGCCGCGCTCGCCGAGCGCTTCCGCTACGCCGGCGCCGGCCCGGTCCTGGCGATTCCCGCCGCCGCGCGCGAGCGCCTGCCGGCCCTGCTGCGCGGGCAGCTGCTGCTGGTGCACGAGGACGCGGCCGGGCGCGTGCGCGATGCGACCCACGTGCAACTGCCGGGCGCGCTCGACGACCTGTACGCGGCGGCGACGGCGGCCGATGGCCTCGGCGTGCGCCTGCGCGGCGGCGGCACCGCGTTCGCGCTGTGGGCGCCGACCGCGCGCGCGGTGGCGGTGTGCCTGTATCCCGACGGCGACGGCCGCGCCGTCGCGCAACTGGCGCTGGCGCGCGACCCGGTGACCGGGATCTGGCGCGGACGCGTGCCGCAGGACCGCCGCGGCGGCCATTACACCTATCTGGTCGAGGTGTACGTGCCCGGCCACGGCGTGGTGCGCAACCGGGTCACCGACCCGTACTCGGTCGGCCTGGGCGCGGATTCGCGGCGCAGTGTCATCGCCGACCTCGACGACCCGGCGCTGAAGCCGCCGGGCTGGGACGCCGCGCCGCGCCCGGCGCCGCTCGCGGCGCAGACCGATCTGGTGATCTACGAACTGCACGTGCGCGACTTCTCGCGCGACGACGCCGGCGTGCCGCCGGCCGATCGCGGCAAGTACCTCGCCTTCACCCACCCCGATGCGGTCGGCATGCGCCACCTGCGCGCGCTGCGCGAGGCGGGGCTCACCGACGTGCACCTGCTGCCGGTGTTCGACTTCGCCACCGTGCCGGAAACCGGCTGCGTGGATCCGCAGGTGCCGCAGGCGCCCCCCGACAGTCCGGCGCAGCAGGCCGCGGTGCTGGCCCAGGCCGCGCGCGACTGCTTCAACTGGGGCTACGACCCGTACCACTTCAACGCCCCCGAGGGCAGCTACGCCAGCGACGCACGCGACGGCGCGGTGCGGATCCGCGAGTTCCGGGCGATGGTGCAGGCGCTGCACGCGGCCGGGCTGCGGGTCGGCATGGACGTGGTCTACAACCACACCACCGCCTCCGGGCAGGCGGAGACGTCGGTGCTGGACCGGATCGTGCCCGGCTACTACCACCGCCTCGACGCGCAGGGCCGGGTCGAGCGCTCCACCTGCTGCGCCAACACCGCGACCGAGCACGCGATGATGGCCAGGCTGATGCGTGATTCGGTGCTGCTGTGGGCCACGCAGTACCGGGTGGACTCGTTCCGCTTCGACCTGATGGGCCACCAGCCGCGCGCGGCGATGGAGGCGCTGCAGGCGCAGGTGGACGCGGCCACCGGCCGGCACGTGCCGCTGATCGGCGAGGGCTGGAACTTCGGCGAGGTCGCCGACGGCGCGCGCTTCGTGCAGGCCGCGCAGTTGTCGTTGCACGGCGCGGGCATCGCCACCTTCAGCGACCGCGCGCGCGACGCGATCCGTGGCGGCGGCCCGGCCGACCGCGGCGCGGCGCTGCTCGAACGCAAGGGCTACGTGAACGGCGCGGTGCCGCCGCTTGCCGACCGGCAGGCGCCGTCGTGGCGCGAGGCGCTGCACACGGCCGACCTGGTGCGCGCCGGCCTGGCCGGCACCCTGCGCGACTACCGCATGGTGATGGCCGACGGCGTGGTGCGGCCGCTCGCGCAGCTCGACTACCGCGGCCAGCCGGCCGGCTACGCCGCGCAACCGGGCGAGGTGGTCAACTACGTCGAGAACCACGACAACCAGACCCTGTACGACCTCAACGTCTTCAAGCTGCCGCGCGACACTCCGCCCGCGGAGCGCGCGCGGGTGCAGCTGCTGGCCGCCGCGCTCACCGCCTTCAGCCAGGGCGTGGCCTATTTCCATGCCGGCATCGAGCTGCTGCGCTCGAAGTCGCTGGACCGCAACAGCTTCGACTCCGGCGACTGGTTCAACCGCTACGACCCCACCGGCGCCGAGCACGGTTTCGGCGCCGGCCTGCCGCCGGCACCGGACAACGGCGCGGACTGGCCGCTGATGCGGCCGCTGCTCGCCGATCCGGCGCTCAAGCCCGGCGCGGACGCGGTGGCGTGGATGCGCGCGGCCTTCCTCGACCTGCTGCGGATCCGCGGCAGCTCCACCCTGTTCCGCCTGCGCACGGCCGCGGACGTGCAGCAGCGCCTGCGCTTCCACAACACCGGCCCGGACCAGGACCCGGCGCTGATCGCCGCGCACCTGGACGGCGCGGGCTATCCGGGCGCGCGCTTCCGCGCGCTGCTGGTGCTGGTCAACGTCGCGCCGCAGGCGCGCACGCTGCGCCTGCCGGACCAGGCCGGCAAGCGCTACGTGCTGCACCCGGTGCAGCGCGCCGAGGACGCGGCCGATCCGCGGCCGCGCACGCAGGCGCGTTACGACGCACGTACCGGCCGTTTCACCGTGCCCGCGCGGACGGCGGTGGTGTATGTGCTCGAGTGAGGCCATCTCGTCGCGCCCGCCCGCGCGGGCGTGACCCGAACCAGGCAATCGTGTCCATGAGGTCCGTGATGCGTGTACTGAGCTTGCTGTTGGTCCTCTGCGCGGCCGCCCTGCCCGCGCGCGCCGAGACCGTGGCCAGCGTCGCCTCGCCCGGCGGCGTGCTGCGGGTGGAGCTGGACATCAGCGACGGCCGCGCCGGCTACCGCGTGTTCCACCGCGACCGGCCGGTGATCGCCACCTCGCGCCTGGGCTTCCACTTCCAGGACGCCGAGCAGTTCCTGCGCAACCTGACCCTGCAGACGCAGCGGACGGCCGACTTCGACGAGACCTGGGAGCAGCCCTGGGGCGAACGCCGCCTGGTGCGCAACCACTACCGCGAGCTGCGCGCGCGCCTGGTCGAGGGCGGCCGCGCGCGCCGCGCCTTCGACGTGGTGTTCCGCGTCTACGACGACGGCCTGGGCTTCCGCTACGAGTTCCCCGCGCAGCCGTCGCTGCGCGAGGTGAGGATCGCCGAGGAGCTGACCGAGTTCGACCTGGCCGAGCCGGCCACCGCGTGGTGGATCCCGGCCGGGGAATGGAACCGCTACGAATACCTCTACCACCGCACCCGGCTCGACGAGGTCGGCACCGCGCACACGCCGCTGACCCTGCGCACCGACAGCGGCCTGCACCTGTCGCTGCACGAGGCGGCGCTGGTGGACTACGCCAGCATGTGGCTGCGGCGGGTGGACGGGCGGCGCCTGCGCGCGCAGCTCGCGCCCTCCGCGCAGGGCTGGAAGGTGCGCCGCACCGCGCCCTTCGCCACGCCCTGGCGCACGCTCCAGGTCAGCCCGACCGCCGGCGGCCTGGTCGAGTCGAGCCTGATCCTCAACCTCAACGAGCCCAACGCGCTCGGCGACGTGAGCTGGTTCACCCCGCACAAGTACGTCGGCGTGTGGTGGTCGCTGCACCTGGACACCGAGAGCTGGGGCACCGGCCCGCGCCACGGCGCGACCACGGCCAACGTCAAGCGCTACATCGACTTCGCCGCCGAGCACGGCTTCCGCGGCGTGCTGGTCGAGGGCTGGAACACCGGCTGGGACGGCGACTGGTTCGCCAACGGCTGGAACTTCGACTTCGCCCGGCCGACGCCTGACTACGACCTGGAGGCGCTCGCCGCCTACGCGCGCGCCAGGGGCGTGCACCTGATCGGCCACCACGAGACGGCCTGCGCGGTCAGCCACTACGAGCGGCAGATGGGGCGCGCGTTCGCGCTGTTCGCGCGGCTCGGCATCGACTCGATCAAGACCGGCTACGTCTGCGACGCCGGCCAGATCGAGCGCCAGGACACGCCGGGCGGGCCGGTGCTGCGCGAATGGCACGACGGGCAGTGGATGGCGCGGCACCACCTGCGCGTGGTGCGCGAGGCGGCGCGGCACCGGATCGCGGTCAACGCCCACGAGCCGATCAAGGACACCGGCCTGCGCCGCACCTATCCCAACTGGATCGCGCGCGAGGGTGCGCGCGGCATGGAATACAACGCTTGGGGCAACCCGCCCAACCCGCCCGAGCACGAGGTCAACCTGGTGTTCACCCGCCTGCTGGCCGGGCCGATGGACTACACCCCCGGCGTGGTGAGCCTGAAGGGCCGCCACGGCCAGCCGTTCCAGACCACGCTCGCGCGCCAGCTCGCGCACTACGTGACGATCTACAGCCCGATCCAGATGGTGGCCGACCTGCCCGAGCACTACGCGGCGCGGCCGGATGCGTTCCAGTTCATCAAGGACGTGGCCGTGGACTGGGAGCAGACCCGGGTGCTGGCCGGCGAGGTCGGCGACTACGTCGCGATCGCGCGCCAGGCCCGCGGCAGCGACGACTGGTTCCTGGGCGCGATCACCGACGAGCACGCGCGCACCCTGACCCTGCCGCTGCGCTTCCTCGCCCCGGGCCGCCGCTACCAGGCACAGATCTACCGCGACGGCGAGGGCGCGCACTACCGCGACAACCCGTTCGCGTTCGTGCGCGAGACGCGCGAGGTCGGCGCCGACGACACCCTGACCCTGGCGCTCGCCGCCGGCGGCGGCGCGGCGATCCGCTTCACGCCCGTGCCCGCGCCGCCGCAGGTCGCCGCCGGCCGGATCGAGCGCTTCGTCCTGCCCTCGCGCCACCTGCCGCCCCGCACCGTGGACGTGTGGCTGCCGGACGGCTACCCGCGGCACGGCCCGTATGCGGTGCTGTACATGCACGACGGGCAGATGCTGTTCGACGCCGCCACCACCTGGAACCGGCAGGAATGGCGCGCCGACGAGACCGCGGCCGCGCTGATCGCCTCCGGCGCCACGCGCCCGTTCATCATCGTCGGCATCCACAACGGCGGCGTCGACCGCGCGCGCGACTACTTCCCGCAGCGGCCGTTCGCATCGCTGCCGCAGGCCGAGCAGGACGCGCTGTACGCGATCCGCTTCGGCCAGGACCGGCTGTTCTCGGGCCCGGTCCGTTCCGACGCGTACCTGAAGTTCCTGGTCGAGGAACTCAAGCCGCACATCGAGGCGCGCTACGCGGTCGGCCGCGCGCGCGAGGACACCGTCGTGATGGGGTCGAGCCTGGGCGCGCTGGTGTCGCTGTACGCGCTGGCCGAGTACCCGGACGTGTTCGGCGGCGCCGCGGCGCTGTCCACGCACTGGCCCGGCCGCGTCGGCGACAGCCCCGACAACCCCGTCCCGGCCGCGTTCCTGCGCTACTTCGAACAGCACCTGCCCGCCGCCGGCCGCCACCGCCTGTACTTCGACCACGGCACCGAAACCCTCGACGCCAGCTACGCCGACCGCCAGCGCGAGGTGGACCGCCTGCTGCGCGCCAAGGGCTACACCGCCCGCGACTGGCTCACCCGCACCTTCCCCGGCGCCGAGCACAGCGAGAACGCCTGGGCGGCGCGGCTCGCGGTGCCGCTGCGGTTCCTGCTGGGGCGCTGAGGGGCGGCGCCGGTCCTTCGCGGCGCACGCGCGCCCCGGACGATCTCGGCTTCATGTACACGCGCGCGATCGAGGATCCCGACGGGCACGTCTGGGAGTACTTCCACATGTCCGGCGCGCCGGGCTGAGCGCGCCGCGCCTCACGGCAGCACGATCACCCCGGCGTCGTCCAGCACCAGCGGGTCGCGGGCGCCGTCGCCGCCGCCGAAGCGGTGCGTGTCGGCAACGGGGGCGAGCGGGCGGAAGCCGCCGTCGTAGTCCCAGGTGCTCACGTACAGGCGCGCGCCGTGCAGCGTGGCCGGGCGGCCGAGGGCGCGGGCGGTGAAGGTCAGGGTGAGCGTGCGCCGCGTGCGGTCCACGGCGAGCTGCGGGCCGGGCACCTGGGCGCGGCCTTCGTGCGTGGCCGTGGCGCCTTCGGGGTCGGACCAGGCCAGCGACCAGCCGTGCGCGCGCAGGCGCCGGTGCCAGCGCATGCCGGCGGGCAGGGTGGCGTTCTGCTGCGGCATGACCGAGGTGCCGCCGGGAGTGCCGGGCAGTTCGACGAACAGGGTCAGCGCGACATGGTCGAAGCCGTGGGCCGGGTTCCACAGCGCGGTCAGCGCGCCCAGGGTCAGTTCCACCTTCAGCGCGCGGCCGGCGCGCCACACCCGCACCCGGCGCAGGTCGCCCTGGCGCGCGGCCCAGCCGGGATCGGTGGGATAGACGTACCGGCCCGCGGGGCCGGTGTCGTCGCCGGCCGGATCCTCGCGCTCGGCGACCAGTTGCCAGTCGCGCGCGATGCGGAAGCGTTGCCGCGGCGAGGCCTGGCCGCGCTGCGCATCCCAGGCCACCAGTCCATGTTCGACCTCCTCGGCGAGGTCGTCGGTGTCGAGTTCGGCGCGCCAGCGGCCGGTGGCGTCGGCGAACGCGGTGGCCGCGGCGTCGAGGTCGCCGTCCACCACCAGCTGCACGCGCGTGCCCGGCGCGGCGGTGCCCGAGACCGCCACGCGTTCCCCGGCGCGCGGCTGCGGCGGGTCGAGCGTGGGCGCGGGCGCCGCGGCGGGTGCCACCGCCGCCGGCGTCTGCGCCAGCCACACGGTTCCGCTGCGCGGCGGCAGCACCAGGCTCAGCGTGCCGTCGGCGGCCACGCTCCGTTCCGGCGCCGCGCCGGCGAGCGCGAAGCGGCCCGCCAGGCGGGTGCCGGCGGGCAGGCCGGTGGCCAGGCGGTCGAGCAGCACCGCGTGCTCGGCGGTGTTGAACACCACCAGCGCCGTCTGCGCGGGACAGGCCGCGCATGCGGCGCGGGCGTCGGCGTGCGGGTCGTAGTCCATGCGGTAGGCGAACGCGCCCGGGCCGGCCGCGCTCTCCGCCAGCACCGTCGGCACGCCGCGCGAGAACACCGGGTGCGCGCGTCGCAGCGCGATCGCGCCCTGCAGGAAGCGGTACAGCGGCGCGCCGGGGTCGAACCGGTCGCGCCCGCCCGAGCCGTGGCCGCGCGCGAACATCGCCGCGCGCGGCGCGGTGAAGCCCTGCTCGGTGCCGTAGTAGATCACCGGGATCCCGGGCAGGGTCAGGATCGCCAGCAGCGCCTGCTTCAGCGCGGCCTCGCTGCCGCCGGCCAGGAACCGGTCCACGTCGTGGTTGTCCACGAACGTGGGCATGCGGTGCGGATCGGCGTGCACCCGCATCATGCTGGCGATGCGGTGGCCGAGCTCGGCGGTCGGCCGCCCGCGCGCGAACACCTCGGCGAGCGTGCCGTAGAGCGGGAAGTTGATCATCGCCGGCAGCAGCGGTCCGGCGGCGTCGCGCGCATAGCCCTCGATCCGGCGCGCCTGCGTGTCCTCGTAGGCGCGGTCGAGGGCGAAGCCCTCGCCGAACACATGGAAGTCCGCGCGCCCGGTGGCCCGCGCCACGTGCATCACGCCCGGTGCGCGCGGGTCGTCGGCATCGAGGAAGTCGCGGAAGTACGCCGGCGGCACGTAGAACGCGGTGTCCACCCGGAACGCGTCCACTCCGACTTCGCGGATCCAGCCGCCATAGGCCTTGCGCAGCGCGCGGCGCACCACGGGGTGCTCGGTATTGAGATCGTCCAGGCCGGCGAGCTGCCAGGTGAGCACCTGCGCCGGATCGGCGAAGTCGCGGATGTCCGGGGTCCAGTGGTACAGGCCGGCGGCGCGGTGGCGCGGATCCTGCGGATCGTTGCGGTCGAACGGCGGCTGCGCGGGCGCCCGTCGCCCGCGCGCGTCGGGATGGCGGCGGCAGCGTGCGGCGGCGTCAGCCGCATCGCCCGCGCGCGTGCAGTGGAAGAAGTCCGCGGTGTGGTTCACCACCACGTCCTGCACCAGGTACATGCCGCGCGCGTGCAGCGCCCGCGCCAGCGCGCGGTAGTCGGCCAGCGTGCCGTAGTGCGGGTCCACCGCGTCGAAGCGTTCGGCCCAGTAGCCGTGGTAGCCGCCGTAGCGGCTGCGCGGGTTCCACCACTGGTTCGCCACCGGCGGGGTGATCCACAGCGCGGTCGCGCCCAGGCCGCGGATGTAGTCGAGCCGGCGGGTCAGGCCGCGCAGGTCGCCGCCGCTGTACTTGCGGTGATCGGCGGGGTCGTACTCGTCCGCGCCCTGGTCGTTGTTGCGCGGCTCGCCGTCGTCGAAGCGGTCCACCAGGGCGAAGTAGACGACCTGGTCGCGCCAGTCGGGCGAGGGCACGTGCAGCGCGCCGCGTTCGCCGGCGACGGCCGCGCCGGCGAGCAGGGCGAGCGCGGACAGCAGCATGAACGGGCGGGGCCGGAGCGGGGCGGGGCGCGAACGGGTCATCGGAATGGCGGCGGCAGCGCGGGACGCGGCCGCCGGACGATGCCATGCCGGCGTGACCGGCGCGGCGCTCCGCCGCGGCGATCGCCATGAATACGTATGCAGCGGACGTTGTGCGGCGCGTGCCCGCACTACCATCGCCGGGCGTTCAGGGGAGCGGCACCGGCGGCGCGCGAGCGGTGCGCACCGGGGCGGCTGCGACGACACATTCCGAAGTTCCGGAGGGGAAATGCGGCAGTTGAAACGAAACATGCTGAGCGTGGCGCTCGCCTCGGCGACGCTGATGCTGGTCGCCAACGTGCAGGCCCAGGAGGCGCAGGCGGCCGACGAGGCGCAGGAAGAGGAAGCGAAGAAGCAGGAGGATGAGGCGCGCACGCTCGACCGCGTGGTCGTCACCGGCATCCGCCGCGGCATCGAGGCCTCGATCGAGGCCAAGCAGGCGGCGAGTTCGATCGTCGAGGCGGTCTCGGCCGAGGACATCGGCAAGCTGCCCGACACCTCGATCGCCGACTCGATCGCGCGCCTGCCCGGCCTGTCCGCGCAGCGCTTCGGCGGCCGCCCGCAGGAGATCCACATCCGCGGCTTCTCCGGCGACTTCTCCACCACCACCCTCAACGGCCGCGAGCAGGTCAGCCTGGGCAACAACCGCGGCGTCGAGTTCGACCAGTACCCCTCCGAGCTGATGAGCCAGGTGCTGGTGTACAAGACCCAGGACGCCTCGCTGGTCGGCCAGGGCCTGTCCGGCACCGTGGACCTGCGCACCGTGCGCCCGCTCGAGTTCGGCGAGCGTGCCGTCGCCGTGAACCTGCGCGGCGACATGAACAAGCTCGGCGACTCGAAGGAATACGGCAACCGTTTCAGCATCTCCTACATCGACCAGTTCGCCGACGACACCGTCGGCCTGGCGCTCGGCTATGCGCGCCTGAACAACCCGGTGCAGGGCCACCAGTTCGAGTCCTGGGGCTATCCGGGCGGCGCGATCGGCGGCGGCAAGCTGTACGACATCCAGAACGACAACGAGCGCGACGGCTTCATGGGCGTGCTCGAGTTCAAGCCCAACGACTTCTACTCCACCACACTCGACGTCTTCTACTCCAAGTTCGACAAGGAGGAGTTCAAGCGCGGCATGGAGTTCGGCTTCGAGTGGGGCGCGGCCGGGCCGCCGGTGAGCCGCACCAACAACGCCAACGGCACCGCGGTGGAGGCCACCTTCACCAACTTCCGGCCGGTGATCCGCAACGACTTCAACGCCGCCTACGACGACCTGTTCTCGATCGGCTGGGAGCACAAGATCCGGCTGAACGAGGACTGGCGCGTGCGCGCCGACATCAGCCACTCCAGCGCCAAGCGCGAGGAGCGGATCCTGGAGACCTACGCCGGGCTCAACCCCGGGCTCAGCGACACGGTCCACGTGCGTCTGAACCCCGCCGGCTACTTCGATTTCGACTTCGGCCTGGATTACGGCAACCCCTCGATCCTGCGCCTGACCGACGCCGGCGGCTGGGGCCAGGACGGCTATCTGAAGGACTTCACCGTCGAGGACGCGCTGACCGCGGTGCGCTTCGACTTCGAGCGCAGCTTCGAGGCCGGCGCGCTGAGCAGCCTGGAGTTCGGCGCCAACCTCACCGACCGCACCAAGAGCCGCGCCTCCGACGAGGCCTTCCTGTGCCTGCAGGCCTGCCGTGACGGCGCCTCGCGGCCGTTCCCGACCGACCTGCTCAACGCCACCGCGTTCGGGTTCGCCGGGCTCGAGAACCTGGCCGGCTACGACGCGCGCCAGGCGCTGGCGCGGTTCTACACCCTGCGCCCGAACTCGCACCCGGACATCAGCAACAAGAACTGGGAGGTGCACGAGGAGGTCACCACCGCCTACGTGCAGGCCAACCTCGACTTCAGCCTGGGCACGGTCACGGTGACCGGCAACGTCGGCGTGCAGGCGGTCGCGGTGGACCAGTCCTCGACCGGCGTGGCCACCTTCCAGGGCGTGCCGCTGGGCGAGCCGGCCACGCGCGGGGCGAACTACGTGGACTACCTGCCGAGCCTGAACCTGAAGTTCCACCTGCCGGCCGAGCAGTACCTCCGCTTCGGCGCCGGGCGGCAGATGGCGCGGCCGCGCATGGACCAGATGCGCGGCAACGCCACCTACGGCCTCAACCTCACCCGCAACATCTGGGAAGGCGGCGGCGGCAATCCGGCGCTCGAACCCTGGCTGGCCGACGCCTTCGACCTGAGCTACGAAAAGTATTTCGGCGACCGCGGCTACGTCAGCGCCGGCTACTTCTACAAGGACCTCAAGAGCTACATCTACGAGCAGGTCACCCCGTTCGACTTCAGCCTGCTGCCGCAACCGCCGGCGTCGGTGCTGCCGCCGGTGCTGCCACCGTCCACGATCGGCGAGTTCCGCCAGCCGATCAACGGCGAGGGCGGCACGCTCAAGGGCTACGAGCTCGCGGTCTCGATCCCGTTCGATCTGTTGTGGAAGCCGCTCGAGGGCTTCGGCCTGGTCGCCAACTACTCCAACATCGAGAGCGAGATCCAGCCGTTCGGCCCCGGCACCACCCAGCCGCTGCCGGGCCTGTCCAAGCACGTCTCGAACGCGACCCTGTACTACGAGCGCCACGGCTTCTCCGCCCGCGTCAGCCGGCGCAGCCGCACCGACTTCTTCGGCGAGGTGCAGGGCTTCGGCGGCGACCGCACCCAGCGCGTGTTCGAGGGCGAGACGATCATTGATCTCCAGGTCGGCTACACCTTCCAGTCGGGCCCGCTGCAGAACCTCTCTCTCCTGCTGCAGGTCAACAACCTGGAGAACGAGCCGTTCACCTCGACCTTCGACGGCATGGACGACCGGCCGCGCGAGTTCTTCGAGTTCGGCCGCACGTACCTGTTCGGCGTGAACTACCGCTTCTGAGCGTGAGGCTCCGGGCGGTACCGTTGACCCCTGCCGGCTCACCCCCGCCGGCAGGGGTTTTTTGTTGACGCGCGCGGCGCGACGGGAAACGGCGGCGGATGACGATGGATGCGAACCTGGCGCAGGTGGCGGTGTTCCTGGGGCTGACCGCACTGGTGGCGGTGCTGACCTGGTGGCGCTGCCGGCACGAGCGGCGCGGCGCGGACGCGGCGCACGACTATTTCCTGGCCGGCGGCACGCTGGGCTGGCCGTTCATCGCCGGCTCGCTGCTGCTGACCAACCTCAGCGCCGAGCAGATCGTGGGCATGAACGGGGCGCAGGCGATGCTGGTGGCGTGGTGGGAGTTCGGCGCCGCGGCCGGGCTGCTGGTGCTGGCGCACGTGCTGGTGCCGCTGTACTACCGGTACCGCTGCACCACCACCACCGAGCTGCTGGAGCGGCGCCTGGGCGATGCCGGGCTGCGGCGCACGGTGTCGGCGCTGTTCATGCTCGGCTACATGTTCATCCTGCTGCCGGTGGTGCTGTACACCGGCGCGGTGTTCATGAAGTCCATGTTCGCGCTGCAGATGTCGGTGTTCACGATCTCGCTGCTGTTCGCGCTCGGCGGGCTGGCCTACGCGGCGTTCGGCGGCCTGCGCGCGATCGCGATCTCCGACACCTACAACGGCCTGGGGCTGCTGGTGATGGGCGTGGCGGTGACGCTGTTCGCGCTGCACGCGGTGGGCTGGGACCTGTCCGGGATCCCGGCCGAGCGCTGGACGCTGGTCGGCGACGGGGACTCGGACATCCCGTGGCACACGCTGCTGACCGGGATGCTGTTCATCCACGTGTTCTACTGGGGCACCAACATGGTCATCGCGCAGCGCGCGCTGGCCGCGGACTCGGTGCGCGAGGCGCAGAAGGGCATCTACGCGGCGGCCGCGTTCAAGATGCTCACGCCGCTGATCGTGGTGTTCCCCGGAGTGATCGCCTTCAAGCTGTACGGCGACGTGGGCGACGTGGCCTACGGGCGGCTGGTCGGCGACGTGCTGCCGCCGTGGCTGTCGGGGGCGTTCGCGGCGGTGATCACGGGGGCGGTGCTGTCGAGCTTCAATTCGTGCCTGAACTCGGCGGCGGCGCTGTACACCTGCGACTTCCACCTGGCGCGGATCAACCCGCGCGCCGACGCGCGCCGGATCGGGCAGTGGGTGGCGGTGGTGTTCACCGCGGTGTCGCTGGCGATGGTGCCGCTGTACCAGCACTCGCAGAGCATCATCGCCACGCTGCAGCAGCTCAACGGGCTGTACTCGATGCCGGTGCTGGCGGCGTTCATTGTCGCGGTGTTCTTCCGCGGCGCCAACGCGCGCGCGCTGCGCATCGCGCTGGTGTTCGGCGCGGCGCTGTACGCGGTGTTCACCTTCGTGTGGACACCGCTGCACTACATCCACCTGATGTTCATCACCCTGCTCACGACGATCGCCCTGGCCTGGCTGCTCGGCCGGCTGCTGCCGGCGCAGGCGGAGCAGCGGCAGACGGCCTGAGAGCCGGCCTGCCTGTTGTGCGGGCAGGTGCGAGTGTCGGTCGCTTCGGGCGGGGGCGCCGGTCTGCCTGGGGTGGGGTTCGCCGCGTGGGCTCCGCGTCCGGACAGGATGTCCTGACCGAGCGGAGAGCGACACCCCCGCGCACTGAGCCCGGGCCGATCAAACTTCCCGGAACTCGAACAGGGGCCGACCAACCCTCCCGCCGCCTTACGCCGCCGCGCCGCCCCGCAACCCCGCACACGCCCGCGCCAGCGCCGTGATCGTGTCCCAGTCGCCTGCCTGCAGCGCCGCCGCCGGCACCATCCACGAACCGCCCACCGTGAGCACGTTGGCCAGCGCCAGATAGCGCGGCGCCGACTGCGCGTCGATCCCGCCGGTCGGACAGAACCGCGCCTGCGGGAACGGGCCCGCGAACGCGCGCAGCGCCGCCACCCCTCCGCTGGCCTCGGCCGGGAAGAACTTGAAGCGCGTGCACCCGTGCTCCAGCCCCCGCATCAACTCGCTCGCCGTCGCGATCCCCGGCAGCAACGGCACCGCGCTGGTCCGCGCCGCCGCGTACAACGCCTCCGTCGCCCCCGGCGCGATCGCGAACGCCGCCCCCGCCTCCGCCACACTGACCAGATCCTGCGGCGTCAGCACCGTGCCCGCCCCCACCACCGCCTCGGGCAGCGCCGCGCGGATCGCCCGGATCGCATCCAGCGCCGCATCGGTGCGCAGCGTCACCTCCAGCACCGGCAGCCCGCCCTCCAGCAGCGCCCGCGCCAGCGGCACCGCATCGTCCAGCCGCGCGATCGCCAGCACCGGCAACACCGGCACGCGGCCCAGCAGCGCGTCCAGCCGGCGCGCGTGCGTGTCCGGATTCATTTCCTGCATGACGCTGCCTCCGCATTCGCGCGCAGCGCCATCGCCGCGCCGAGCAACCCCGGCTGGGAATGGGTGACGACCTGGATCGCCACCGACTCGAGCAGCGAGGCGAACCGGCCCTTGGCCAGGAACCGCTCGCGGAACGCGCTCGAACGCAGGAACGGCACGAACCGCGGCACGATCCCGCCGGCGATGGTCACCGTGCGCGCGCCGTGGATCAGCGCGCAGTCGCCGGCCACACTGCCCAGCACCGCGCAGAACCGGGCCAGCGCCCGGCGCGCCACGATGTCGTGGCCGGCCAGCGCCGCCGCCACGATCGCGGCCGGCTCGCGCAGCTCGCGGGTGTCGTGCGGCAGCCCGCGCAGCACCGCATCCACGTGCGCCAGCCCGCTGCCGCTGAGCACGCGCTCGTTCGAGGCGCGGCCGAAGCGGCCCACCAGCCAGTGCGCGATCGCCTGCTCCTCCTCGCCGAGCGGCGCGAAGCTGACATGCCCGCCCTCGGTCTCGACCACCTCCCAGCCGCGCGCCTCGGCGCCGACCAGCAGCGCCACGCCCAGGCCGGTGCCCGGCCCGAGCACGCTCACCGGGCCGGGCAGCGTGTCCTCGTCGGGGCCGTACAGATGCACGCGCTCGTGCGCCTGCAGCACCGGCACCGCCCGCGCCACCGCGCCGAAATCGTTGAGCAGCACCAGCTCGGTCAATCCCAGCGCCTCGCGCAACTCGCTGCGGGTGAACGACCAGGCGCGGTTGGTCAGGCGGATCTCCTCGCCCTGCACCGGGCAGGCGACCGCGATCGCGGCCCGGCGCGGGGTCACGCCGACTTCGGCCAGGTAATGCTCGGCCGCATGCTGCAGGCTGGCGAACCGCGCCGCCGGCAGCGAGCGCGGCTGCAGCACCTCCGGCCGCGGCGCGGCCGGATCGGTGAGCGCGAAACGCACGTTGGTGCCGCCGATGTCGGCGAGCAGCGCCAGGGGGACCTGCGCGCTCATGCGCCGTCCTCCTCGGCGACGAACAGGCTGCACGCGCCCTGCTCGGCCGTGCCCGCGCGGGCCCGCATCAGCGCGAACAGCTCGCGGCCCAGCCCGTGCCGGTGCGCGGCCAGCGCCGGCCGCACCGGCGTACGCGCCTGCCACACGGCCGGCTCCACGCGCGCCTCGACCACGCCTGCGGCGGCGTCGATGCGGATCGGGTCGCCCTCGCGCAGGCGCGCGATCGGGCCGCCGTCGGCCGCCTCCGGGGTGAGGTGGATCGCCGCCAGCACCTTGCCCGAGGCGCCGGACATGCGCCCGTCGGTGAGCAGGGCCACGCGCTGGCCGCGGTCCTGCAGCACCGACAGCGTGGGCGTGAGCTTGTGCAGCTCCGGCATGCCGTTCGCGCGCGGGCCCTGGCCGCGCACCACGGCGACGAAATCGCCTTCGAGCGCGCCGGCCTTGAACGCCTCCAGCAGCGCGTCCTGCGATTCGAACACCCGCGCCGGCGCCTCGATCGCGCGCAGCTCCGGCGCCACCGCCGACACCTTGACGATGGCGCGGCCGAGGTTGCCGGCGAGCGTGCGCAGCCCGCCCTCGCGGTCGAACGGAGCGTCCACCCCGCGCAGCACCGACGGGTCGAGCGAACGCGCCGGCGGCTCGCGCCAGCGCAGCACGGTGCCGTCGAGCCACGGCTCCTGCGCCTGCCGGCGCAGGTCGCCGCCGTGCACGCAGCGGATGTCGGGGTGCAGCAGGCCCGCGTCGAGCAGCTCGCGGATCACGAAGCCCAGGCCGCCGGCGGCGTGGAAGTGGTTCACGTCGGCGCTGCCGTTCGGGTAGATGCGCGCCAGCAGCGGCGTGACCCGCGACAGCGCGTCCAGGTCGTCCCAGTCGATGCGCAGGCCGGCCGCACGCGCGATCGCCACCAGGTGGATGGCGTGGTTGGTGGAACCGCCGGTCGCGGCCAGGCCGACCATCGCGTTGACGATCGCCTTCTCGTCCACGGTCTCGGCCAGCGGGCGGTAGTCCGCGCCGAGCGCGGTGATGCGCAGCGCCTGCTCGGTGGCGGCCACGGTCAGCGCGTCGCGCAGCGCCGTGCCGGGGTGGACGAAGGCGGCGCCGGGCAGGTGCAGGCCCATCACCTCCATCAGCATCTGGTTGGAGTTGGCGGTGCCGTAGAAGGTGCAGGTGCCGGGGCCGTGGTAGGACGCGGCCTCGGCCTCGAGCAGCTCCTCGCGGCTGGCCTTGCCCTCCGCGTAGCGCTGCCGCACCGCGGCCTTGTCCCGGTTCGGCAGGCCCGAGGTCATCGGCCCGGCCGGGACGAAGATCGCCGGCAAATGGCCGAAGCCGAGCGCGCCGATCAGCAGGCCCGGCACGATCTTGTCGCACACGCCCAGGCACAGCGCGGCGTCGAACATGTCGTGCGAGAGCGCGATCGCGGTGGCCAGGGCGATGGTGTCGCGCGAGAACAGCGACAGTTCCATGCCCGCGCGCCCCTGGGTCACGCCGTCGCACATCGCCGGCACGCCGCCGGCCACCTGCGCGCTGCCGCCGGCGTTGCGCGCGGCCATGCGGATCAGCGCGGGATAGGTCTCGAACGGCTGGTGCGCCGAGAGCATGTCGTTGTAGGCGGTGACGATGCCGAGGTTGGCGCCGCGGCCGCCGCGCAGCGCCGGCTTGTCGGGGCCGGCGGCGGCGAAGCCGTGGGCGAGGTTGCCGCAGCTCAGCCGGGTGCGCGCCGGCGCGGACAGGCGCGCGGCGCGCATGCGCGCCAGATAGTCGGCGCGCGGTTCGCGGCTGCGCGCGGCGATGCGCGCGGTGACCTCGGCGACGACGGGATGCAACGGGGCGGGCGCGGGGGGCATCACGGGCTCCAGTGGATCCGAACGCACGTGTCCGGCGCGTGCAGGAGCGCGGCGGCGGGCAGGTGCAGCGGATCGGCATCAAACGCCTGCGCCCGCGCCAGCGCGGCGCGCTTGTCCGCGCCCTGGCACGCCAGCAGCACGCGCCGCGCGCGCAGCAGCCGCGCGAGCGACAGCGAGATGCGCGGGAACGGCGCCTCCGGCGGCAGCGGCTGCGGATCCACCCGGCCAGCATCGCACGTCGCACCGGGCCCGAGCAGCGCGGGCAGCTGCGGCGCGCCGGGGAACAGCGAGGCGATGTGGGCGTCCGCGCCGATCCCGAGCAGGACCGCGTCGAACGGCTCCGGTTGCGCCGCGAGCAGGGCGCGGGCGTGCGCCTCCGAGCGCGCCGGATCGCCGTCGGCGCAGGTCAGCGCGTCGAACGCGAGCGCCGGCGCCGCGGCGAACGCTGCGCGCAGCGCGCGCAGGTTGCAGGCCGGGTGCTCGTGCGGCACGCAGCGCTCGTCGCTCGGCAGCACCGTCACCCGCGCCCACGGCAGCGGCTGCGCGGCGAGGACGCGGCAGGCAGGCAGGGGCGTGCGCCCGCCGGCGAGGACGAGACGGGCGCGCCCGCGTGCGGCCAGCGCCTCGCGGCAGGCCGCGGCGAGCTCGTCCGCGATCGCCGCGGCGAGCGCTTCCGGGCCGGGATGGATGAACTCGAGCCAGGCCATGCGCATCACTCGCGCCAGCTGTGGCCGCGCCGCTCGGTGAGCGCGATCGCCGCGGCCGGGCCCCAGGTGCCGGCGGCGTAGGGCCTGGGCGCGTGGTCGCCGTGGCGCCAGCCGTCGAGCACCGCGTCCACCCATTCCCACGCGGCCTCGGTCTCGTCGCGGCGCACGAACAGCGTGCCGTTGCCTTCCAGCGCGTCCAGGTACAGGCGCTCGTAGGCCGGACGGCGGCGGTGCGCGGCGAATTCCTCGTGCAGGTCGAGGTCGAGCGCGACCTGCGACAGGCGCACCCCGGCGCGGTCCAGGCCCGGCGTCTTGTGCATCAGCAGCAGCTCGATCCGTTCCTCCGGCTGCAGCCGGATCACCAGCGCGTTCGGCTCGATCCGCGCGCCGGGGAAGATCGAGTGCGGCACCGCGCGCAACTGCAGGAAGATCTCGGTCGCGCGCCGCGGCAGGCGCTTGCCGGTGCGCAGGTAGAACGGCACGCCGGACCAGCGCCAGTTGTCCACGTGCGCGCGGATGGCGACGAAGGTCTCGGTGCGGCTTGGGTGGCCGAGTTCCTCGATGTAGCCGGGCACGGCCTGGCCGCCGACCGCACCGGCGACGTACTGGCCGGCGACGGTCTCGGCGGCGACTTCGGCGCGGCCGATCGGGCGCAGCGCGCGCAGCACCTTCAGCTTCTCGTTGCGCACCGCGGTCGGCTCGAACTGCGAGGGCGGCTCCATCGCGGCCAGGCACAGCAGCTGCAGCAGGTGGTTCTGCAGCATGTCGCGCATCGCGCCGGAGCCGTCGTAGTAGTCGCCGCGGCCTTCCACGCCGACCGCCTCGGCCACGGTGATCTGCACCTGCTCGACGTGACGGGCGTTCCACAGTGGCTCGAACAGCGCGTTGCCGAAGCGCAGGGCGAGCAGGTTCTGCACCCCTTCCTTGCCCAGGTAGTGGTCCACCCGGAACACGCAGTCCTCGGCGAACACGCGGGCGACGCCGTCGTTGATCGCGATCGCGCTGGCGAGGTCGTGGCCGATCGGCTTCTCCAGCATGACCCGGGTGCCGGCGCCGGCCAGGCCGTGGGCGGCGAGCGCGTCGCAGATCGGCGCGTAGAAGCGCGGCGCGGTGCTGAGGTGGTAGACGACCTCGCCCTCGCGCAGGGCGCGGATGCGCGCGCCCAGGCGCGCCATGTCGGCGGCGTCGCGGGTGTCGGCCGCCACGTAGTCCAGGCGCGCGAGCAGGCCGTCGAGCCGGTCGCGGTCGAACTCGCGCGCGGGCACCTGGCGCTGCACGGCGGCGGCGACCAGCGCGCGGAACGCATCGGCGTCGTGACCGCCGCGCGCGGTGCCGAGGATGCGCAGGCGCTCGGGCAGCAGGCCGTCGGCGTGCAGGCCGTACAGCGAGGGAAACAGCATGCGCTGCGCGAGGTCGCCGGTGGCGCCGAAGATCACGAGCAGGGTGGCGGGCGCGCGTGTCGCGGCGACGGGGACCAAGACCATCCCGCAAGCCTACCGGCGCCGGTGGCGGCGCGGCGCGTGCATACGTTTGCAGGGGGCGGCGCCGCGCGCGCCGGGCTCAGCCGCCGGCCAGGCGTGCCGCCGGCGGCAGCGACCAGTCGATCGGCGCCTGTCCGTGCCGCTGCAGGTAGTCGTTGGCCGCGGAGAAATGCCCGCAGCCGAGGAAGCCGCGGTGCGCCGACAGCGGCGAGGGATGCGGGGCCTTGAGCACGCGGTGGCGGCGCGGGTCGATGCGCGCGCCCTTCTTCTGCGCGTAGCTGCCCCAGAGCAGGAACACCAGGTGCTCGCGCTCGCGGTTGAGCACGTCCACGACGTGGTCGGTGAAGCCCTCCCAGCCGCGGCCGGCGTGCGCGCCGGGGCTGCCGTCCTCGACCGTGAGCACGGCGTTGAGCAGCAGCACGCCCTGCCGCGCCCAGGGTTCCAGGCAGCCGTGGTCCGGCCGCGGGATGCCGAGGTCGCGGCCGAGTTCCTTGAAGATGTTCTCCAGCGACGGCGGCGGCGCCACCCCGGGCGGCACCGAGAAGCACAGGCCGTGCGCCTGGCCGGGGCCGTGGTACGGGTCCTGGCCGAGGATCACCACCTTGACCTGCTCGAACGGCGTGGCGTCGAGCGCGGCGAAGATCCGCGGCCCCGGCGGATAGATCCGCGCGCCCTCCGCCTTGCGCCGGCGCAGGAACGCGGCCAGCTGCCGCATGTCCTCGCGCAGCAGGTACTCGCCCACGCGCGCCTTCCAGCCCGGCTCGAGCCGGATCCGGGTGTCGGCGCCGGCGGGCGCGGCCTCAGGCGTCGAACACGCGTCGCTCATCCACCTTCGCCGCGCGCAACTGGAACAGGATCTTGGTCACCAGCAGGCGCTCCTCGATCGGCTTGAGCACCAGGTCGTTGGCGCCCTCGCGCAGCAGCGTGCTCTGGTTGTCGCGGTTGGCGTCGCCGGTCATCACCAGCACCGGCAGCGCGCGCTTGTCGTAGCCGAACTCGCCGCGGATGCGTGCCAGCAGGTCGCGGCCGCTGAGCGCGCCCTTCAGGTACACGTCGGTGAGCACCAGGTCCGCGCCCGGCGCGTCGGCGGTGTCGCGGTGCATCTGCAGGTACTCGATCGCCTCCTCGGCGCCGAGCGTGTGGATCACCTTCAGGCCCTGGCGCTGCAGCATGCGGCTGGTGGCGGCGGCGACCACGCGGCTGTCCTCCACGTACAGCACGCGCGCGCCGGCGATCGGCTCGGGCTGCACGTAGCCGCGGATGAACGTGGCCAGCGCGGCGTGGCCGAGCGCCTTGTCGAAGTAGTCGGTGACGTCCGCGCCCAGGCTGCGGTCCTCCAGCCGCGACTGCACGTCGCCGGAGACCACGATCACCGGCACGTAGGCCTGCCCGGCCGCCTCGCGCACCAGGCGCGCGAGCTGCAGGCCGTCGCCGTCGGGCAGCACCAGCGCAGTGGTGACCAGGTCCACCGCGCCGGCGGCGAGCGCGGCGCGCGCCTCCTCCAGGCCGCCGCAGCCGATCACCTCCACGTTCGGCAGCTCGCGCCGCAGCACGTCGCCGATCAGCTTGCGCACGAGCTTGGAGCCGTCCACCACCATCACCCGCGGGGCGTCGCTCACCAGGTGGCGCAGGTCGTGGTCCATGCGGAAGCCGTCAGGGAGAGGTGGGGCGGGTCTGGCGCAGGAAATGCCCGGTCACGATACCCGCGCCGAGCCAGCCGAGCACGGTCGCGCCGAGCAGCACCAGGCCGGCTTGCCGCGGATCGAGCCCGTGCAGGGCGAAGCGGCTGCCGTAGCTGGCCGCCAGCTCCGCGATCGGTGCCTGCAGCGCCAGGTGCGCGGCGCTGAGCACGGCCAGCGCCAGCGCGCCCGCGGCCAGCCCGTACCAGGCGCCCAGGTACAGGAACGGACGGCGGATGAAGCCGTCGCTGGCGCCGAGCAGCTGCAGCACGCCCAGTTCCTCGCGCCGCGCCTGGATGTCCAGGCGCACGGTGTTGCCGACCACCAGCAGCGCGCCCAGGCCGAGCAGCGCCGCCAGCACCAGCGCCACGCGGCGGCCGAAGCGCAGCCAGCCGTCCAGGCGCTGCCGCCACAGCGCGTCGTGCTGCACCTGGTCGGCCTCGGGCAGGTGGGCGAGCGAGTTCGCCAGCAGCAGCTCGTCGCCGCGCGGGCGCACCAGCAACAGGCTCGGCAGCGGATTGGCCGCCGGATCCGCGGCGCGCAGGACCTCGATCGCCTCGGCCAGTTCCGGCTGCCGGCGCAGCTGCGCCAGGCCCTGGGCCGGGGTGCGCAGTTCCACTGCGGCCACGTCGGCGCGCGCGCGCAGCTCGGCGGCCAGCGCCTGCGCCCGCGTCACCGGCACCTCCGGCTTCAGGAACACGCCGATCTCGCGCGCGCTCTGCACGCTGCCGGCCAGGCGTTCGAGGTTGGCGAGCACGATCCCGAGCCCGAGCGGCAGCGCCAGCGCCAGGCCCATCACCCCGACCGTGAGCAGCGTCGCCCACGGCCGGCGGAAGCAGCGGCCCAGGCTCGCCACCAGGCTGTAGCCGTGGTGCGCGAGCCAGGCGCCGAGGCGGGTGGCGTGGGCGCGCTCAGGCATCGGCCAGGTCCTCCGGCGCGATGTCGTCCACCAGCCGGCCGCGGTCGAGCACCAGCACGCGCTTGCGCATGCGCTTGATCAGGCCAAGGTCGTGGCTGGCCACCAGCACGCTGGTGCCGCGTTCGGGCAGCGCGGCGAACAGGGCCATGATCTCGGCCGAGAGGGTCGGGTCGAGGTTGCCGGTCGGTTCGTCGGCGATCAGCAGCGGCGGCTCGGCGACCAGCGCGCGTGCGATCCCGACCCGCTGCTGCTCGCCGGCCGACAGCTGCGAGGGCAGCGCGCGCTCGCGTTCGGCCAGGCCCAGCCGCTCGAGCATCGCCCGCACCCGCTTGCCGGTCTCGGCCCGCTTCATGCCGCGCAGGATCAGCGGCAGGGCCACGTTCTCGCCCACGCTGCGGTCCATCAGCAGGCGGTGGTCCTGGTACACCACGCCGACGTTGCGCCGGTGCAGCGGCACGCGCGCGCCGCGCACCTTGTTGAGGTTGCGCTCGCCGAACAGGACCGCGCCGCGGCTGGGCCGTTCGGCGAGCTGGATCAGCTTGAGCAGGGTGCTCTTGCCGGCGCCGGAGTGGCCGGTGACGAACAGCATCTCGCCCGGCCGGACCTCGAAGCTGACGTCCGACAGCGCGACCTGTCCCCCGGGATACTGCTTGCTGACGTGGTCGAAGCGCAGCGCGGCCATGCGCGCAGTATCGCAGTCCGGGCTCAGTGCTGCGACTGCGGTCCGCGCTTGATCAACGCGCGCAGGCCGCGCTTGATCCGGGTCAGCAGCGAGGGCGCGGCCTCGGCCGGCGGCGGCGAAGGCGGCGGCGTGGTCAACGCGGCGGCCTCGCCCTCGATCCGGCGTCCGCCGCGCCGGCGCCGGCGCTTGCGCGGCGGGCGCGTGTCCTCCGCCACCGCGACCGTGGCCGCGGGCGCGGCCGGGGACGGCGCCG
>NZ_VNKO01000017.1 GCF_008033445.1 Vulcaniibacterium gelatinicum | reverse complement strand
ATGTGCCCCAGGCCGGCGTGCAGGAACCGCGCGCATTGGCAGACCGCCTGCTGGCCGCGCTCGAGGGTGGCGACGAACGCACGTTCCGCCTCGCGCTCCAGGCCGCGGCACACTCGGACATCGGCCGCAGCCTGCGTGCCGAAGCGATCGCGCTGGTCGAGGCGCACGAACGCGAGGCCCGGGAGGCGACGCTGCCCACGCCACACCCGCCGGTACAGCAGCCCCCGGTGCTGCGCCGTGGCGGCCCGGTGCCGGCATGAGTCGGGAGGCCGCCATGTCGCAGGAGGCGATGACCGCCCTCACGCTGCGTACTGCGGCGCTGATGGAACAGTTCGAACGCCGCTGCGAGCGGATCGAACGGCAGTGCCACGCGCTGGCCGAGCAGCTGCAGCAGGCCACCGCCGCGGTGCCCGAACAGGCCCGGCGATCGGCCGACGCCACCTTGCACACGCTGCCGGACACCGTGCTGCGCCGGCTCGAGGCCGGTCTGCTCCAGGCCGGCCTGGAGCCGCCGGTGGCGGCCTACGAGCAGCGCCTGCAACATGCGGGCGCGCAACTGCAGGCCGGCGCACACGCACTGGCAATGCAGCTGCGGCGGATGGAAACCCTGCACCGGCAACTGCTGTGGAAGTTCGCCGCCACCGTGATCGCCGCGCTGGCGCTGCTGCTCGCCGGCGGCGCGTGGCTGGGGAACCACTACCGCCACGAACTCGCCCGCCAGCGCCTCCAGGCCGACCTGCTGCGCGCCTACAACCAGGCCGACGTCACCCTCTGCGACGGCCGGCTGTGCGCCCGGGTGGAGGATGGCGTGCGCTATGGCGACTACCGGCCGGTGCGGCCGCGGTGAGGGTGCGGCTCAGTCCGCCTCCCACCCCTGCGCACAGGCCCGGCGCCGTCCGCAACGATTACGGGTTGGCCACCAGCATCATGATCGCCGCCGCGGCCAGCGACCCCGCGCCCAGCACCGCGGCCACAAGGCCGATCCGATCCTTTTGCCCGCCACCACCGGTGTCGTCATCACGGGACATGGCGAACGCCAGCAACACGAAGCCCAGGACCGCCAGCAGGTCGGCCAGCCGCTGATGGCGGAAGTAGGCATGCGCGCGCAACCCGGCGAGGGCGATCAGCAGCCAGCCCAGCCGCCCGATGCCCGACTTTCCGGCGTTTTCCCCGTTTTCGATCATGACGGTTCGTCTCCTGTCCCACTCACAGCCCGCACGACGACGGACGCCGGCGGCGCCCGCCGATCCGAATCAATCCACTGTCACCCGTCAAGCCACCAAGGCAGGGTCGGCACCGCGTTCAGGAACGCATGCGTGAGGAAACACGCGAACAGGGAGCGCGTGCGGAACCAGACCCAGGTGAACCCCACACTGCTGATGACGAGCAACAGCATGCGCCACACCTGGAGCACGTGCTCCTGCGGCTGCGCAGGGTCGAACCACAGATGCCCGAACGGAAACACCAGGCAGGAGATGGCCAGGCGCAACCACAGCGACCGTGCCCGCCAGGCGCTGCCGAGCAGCCACGCCCGGAACAGGATTTCTTCGACCAGGGGCGACATGACCAACCTGTCGAGCAGGGCGAACCAGAACCCGCTCTCGTCCGGGCCGGGCTCATCGAAGAACGCGATCGGCAGCAGCTCCAGGCGAACGAACAGCGCTTGGCAGACCAGGCCCACCCAGGCGAGGAGCACTCCGGCCCCCAGGGCCGTGCGCAGCACCATGGCCACGGCCGCACGCGGCTCGCGCTTGCGCTGCACCACGAACCAGTCCGCGCAGACGTAGACCGCGCCCAAGACCGCGGTCACACCGATCACCGCGAACAGATCCCATGCCTGGGCCGCGATCGCGTACCCACGGAATGGCAGCAGCGACCAACCCAGATACACGGCACCGCCTGCGGCGATGCGCAACAAGGTGCTTGCACTGCCCGACATCGGATTCAGGTCTCCGCTGCAGGAAACCAACGCCACCCGCATCGGTGATGCGGGTGGCGCGGACCAGCTCCATGGGTCAGGTCAGAAACTCCAGCCCCAGTACTCCGGCCCCTTGGGGGGCGTGGATTCGGGAGGCGGCGGCACCGCACACTCGGCAGCCCGCCGTGAAGCCAGGGCGGTGCGCACACCGGCGTACACGGTCATCGTTGCACAGGCCAGATGTCCCCCTCTGGTCGTAGCACGCTTGCAAGTGTTCTCCGCCGCATCGAGCGCGAGCCGCGCATCCACCACCTCGGCAAACGCTTCCGCGCATTCGTCCACGGGCGGCGGCTTTGGCCTCTCCTTCGGGGGCCGGCTTGGCGGCTTCTGCTCGAAATGCCAGCCGTCCAACCACCCCGACATCCTGTCACCGCATTGAAGCGCGGCACAGAAGTCACGATAGTTCGTCAGACTCCGCGAGTCCTTGGGACTGGACAAGCCCATGCCCCCGTCCGCCAACGTCACACCGCCCTCGCGAAACACGTAATCGAGTTCGGAGTTGATCCACTCTTTCCGAACCGGGTCTCCGCGGCTCGCATACTCGGCGATCTCGGCAAAGCTGACGCCGAATGAACCACTCTGGGTGCTGATCGACACCTGGTTCGCCGCGGCGTCGATGAAGGCATGCCCGAAACGATCCTGAATTTCACCGAAGCGGTTGACCCCATCGGCATAGATGAACGGCGTTGACAGGCCGGCATCGAAGAGCCCGTCATCCGTGCGTTCACGCTCCTGGGCATGCGCGGTTTGGCACATGCAGGCCAACAACACGCAAACCCCTGCTGCTACTCCGTGTGCTGCACTCACCGAATCCTCCTTGAATTACATCCTTGGCTGTCTAACGAAGGCAAAGCGCATCATCCAGGCGCCCCAACGCTTTGCGCGGGGGATTCTAGCAAGCCTCGCCCCCCCTGCCAGTCCAAGGATCCGATCGGCGAACCGATGCGCAAGCGCCCGTATCACGCCGATCGTTCTCACCCGACACACCGGGACGTGGGGCCGCCGGCGCAGTGCCCGTGCAGGTCCGATGGCGGGCGCCCTGGCGACTACCGCCTGGTGCGGCCGCGGTGAGGGTGCGGCTCAGTCCGCCTCCCACCACATCCAGAACTCGTCCCACAGGCGCTTGAAGAAGCCGCCTTCCTCGACCGCGCGCACCGCGACCAGCGGGCGCTCGGCGATCACCTTGCCGTCGAGACTGACCTTCACCGTGCCGATCTTCTGGCCCTTGGCGATCGGCGCGACCAGGGCCTTGGGCACGTCCATGGTCGGCTTCAGGCGCGGGTACTGGCCGCGCGGGATGGTGACGAGCAGCGGCTCGGCGACGCCCAGTTCGACCTCGTCGGCCGCGCCCTTCCACACCTTCTGCCGCGCGATCGGCTGGTTGGCCGCGTACAGGCGGTGGGTCTCGAAGAAGCGGAAGCCCCAGTTGAGCAGCGCCTGCGAGTCGGCCGCGCGCTGGCTCTCGCTGGTGGAGCCCATCACCACGCTGATCAGGCGCATGTCGCCGCGTCTGGCCGAGGCCATCAGGCAGTAGCCGGCGCTGGCGGTGTGGCCGGTCTTGATCCCGTCCACCGAGGGGTCGCGCCACAGCAGCAGGTTGCGGTTGCGCTGGGTGATCGGGCCGACGGTGAATTCCTTGATCTTGTTGTAACTGTAGGCCTCGGGGAAATCGCGGATCAGGGCGCGCCCGAGCAGGGCCAGGTCGCGCGCGGTGCTGTAGTGGTCCTCGGCCGGCAGGCCGTGCGGATTGACGAAGTGCGAGTTGCGCATGCCGATGCGCTTGGCATAGGCGTTCATCAGCGCGGCGAAGGCCTCCTCGCTGCCGGCGATGTGCTCGGCCAGCGCGATGGCGGCGTCGTTGCCGGACTGCACCACCATGCCCTTCTCCATCTCCACCAGCGGCGCGGTCTTGTTGACCTCGAAGCCGGAGTAGCTGCCCTCGGTGCCGGCACCGCCGGTGCGCCAGGCGTGCTCGCTCATCAGCACCGGATCGGTCGGCTTGATCTTGCCGGCCTGCATCTCGGCGGCGACCACGTAGCTGGTCATCACCTTGGTGATGCTCGCCGGCTCCACCCGCATGTCCACGTTCTCGCCGGCCAGGATGCGGCCGGTGGCGTAGTCCATCAGCAGCCAGGCCTTGCCGGCGATCCGCGGCGGCGGCGGGACCGGCAGGCTGTCGCTGAGCGCGGCCGGCCGGCCCGGCGCGGGCGCGGGGCTCTGGGCGACGGCCAGGCCGACCGCGGCGGTGCACAGGAGGACGAAGGCGGACAGGACGACGCGCGTGCGGCGGAACGGGCAGCGAAAAACGGACATCGGGCAACGGCTCCGGGGGCCGGACACGCGCCCGGCCAGAAAGAAAAGACAAGGAACAGGATTCTAGTCGCGCACGGGGTTCGGCGGACCGAGCCCCAGACCAGCGACCTTGCGGCTGAGTTCCGCGATCAGGGCCGGATCCACCGGCCCCACGCGCAGGCGCCAGACCGGCTGGCCGCCGGCCTGGGCTTCGTGCAGGCGGGCATCGGCGATCCCGGCCAGCTGCAGCATCGCCAGCGCGCGCTCGGCATTGGCGCGGGCGGTGAAGCTGGCCAGCTGCAGGATCACGCCGGCGCCCGTGGACGGCGCGGCGGCGCTCGCGCCCGGAACCGGCGCCGGTGCGGCATGCGCTTGCGGCGCCGGCGACGTCGCCGCGGGATGCGCCGGCGCCGCCGTCGAGGCGTTCCCGGCCGCCGCGACCGCCGTGTCCGCGGCGCGTTCGCCCGGCGTCAGCGCCCGCACCTCGACCCGGCCGACGCCGCGGTGGTGCAGATCGAGCTTCACCGCGGCGGCGTAGCTCAGATCGATGATCCGGTCCGGGTGGAACGGGCCGCGGTCGTTCACCCGCACCACCACCGATTTGCCGTTGTCGAGGTTGGTCACGCGCACGTAGCTCGGCAGCGGCAGGGTCTTGTGCGCGGCGGTGAAGGCGTACATGTCGTACACCTCGAGCGAGGAGGTGCGGCGGCCATGGAACTTCCTGCCGTAGTACGAGGCCAGCCCCTGTTCGACGTAACCGTCCGCGCGCTCCAGCACCTCGTAACACTTGCCGAGCACGCTGTAGCTGCGGTTGCCGTAGCGCGAGCGCGGTTCCTCGCGCACCTCGGGCTCGGGGATGCGGTCCACGTCGGGCAGCTCGTCGGGGGCGCTGTCCTTGACGTGCGGGGCGTACAGGCCGCCGGCGACGTAGTCGCCGCGCTTGGACGGATCCTCCTGCGCCGGCGGATACGGGGAAGCGGGGGGCGCGGGCGGCGCGGCGGGCGGGGCGACCACGGTAGCCGCGGCGGGCGGCGGCGCCTTCTTCGGCGCGCCGGCGCAGGCGGCGAGCAGCGCGCACAGGCCCAGCGCCAGGCCGCGCCTCATGCCCCGCCCTGCCCTGCCGCGACGGCCTCCGCCGCCGGGGAATCCGCGATCTCGCGCGCGAGCTGCCACACCGCGCTGGCGTAGAGGCGGGAGGTGTTGTAGCGGGTGATGGCCTGGAAGTTGCCGAACACCATCCAGTATTCCGGGCCGTCGGCCCCGTCCAGGCGGATCACGGTGGCGCGCGTGTCGGGCGGCAACGCGGCGTCCACCCGGTAGCCACGCGCGGCGAGTTCGGCCACGGTGTGCACGGGTTCGAGCGAGTCGGCGTTGAAGTCCGGCGCCGCGGGGGCGCGCTGCGCGCGCAGCATCACCGGCCCGCCGCGCTGCCAGCCGCCCTTGTGCACGAAGTAGTTGGCGACCGAGGCGAACACGTCGTCGAGGTCGTCGAACAGGTCGCGGCGACCGTCGCCGTCGCCATCCACCGCGTACTGGCGGTAGCTCGAGGGCATGAACTGGCCCCAGCCCATCGCCCCGGCATAGCTGCCGCGCAGCGCGGCCGGATCCAGGCCGGCCTCGCGCGCGAGCGCGAACAGCTGCGCCAGCTCGTCGCGGAAGAAGGCCTGCCGGCGCTGTTCGTACTCGATCCGCGCCGAGTCGCCGCTGCGCGGATAGGCGAAGGCCAGCGTGTACAGCGCATCCAGCACCGGGTAGCTGCCCTTGTTGGCGCCGTAGTTGGTTTCCACGCCGAGGATCGCGACGATCACCTCGGCCGGCACGCCGTACTGCGCCTCGACCCGCGCCAGCGTCTCGCGGTGCGTGGCGAGGAAGGCGCGGCCGGCGCGGATCCGCGCCTCGGTGAGGAAGATCGGCCGGTACTGGTGCCAGGGCTTGGCCTCGGCCGGACGCGCCATCGCATTGACCACGCTCTCGCGCAGGCGCGCGTTCGCCAGTCCGGCGGCGATCCACTGCGGGTCGAGCCCGAAGCGGGCCGCGGTCTCGGCCACGAAGGCGGCGCGGGCGGGCGCGAGTTCGGCCTCGCCCGGCAACGCGGGGGCCGGCGCGGTGGGGGGCGCGGGCGCCGGCGCCACGGGCGCGGCGGCAGGCGGGGGCGGTGCGGCTGCGACCGGCGCCGCCGGCGACGGGACGGCGGCGGGCGTGGGACCAGGAGGCGGGGACTGCGTCGCGCAGGCCGCGAGCAGGGTCGCGACGGCGCACGCCAGCACGCAAAGGGACAGTCGGCGTGTGGTCATCGGCCGGGAGGGTAGCACGCGCCCCGCGGCCTCCCTCAACCGCGCATTCAGCTCCAGCCCTCAGCCCGCCAGCGTCGGCCGGTGCGCACGCACCGCCATCACCACGCCCATCCCGGCCAGCAGCGACACCGCCGAGGTGCCGCCGTAGGACAGCAACGGCATCGGCACGCCCACCACCGGCAGCAGGCCGGCGACCATGCCTCCGTTGACGATCACGTACACGAACAGCGCCAGGCCGAGGGTGCCGGCCAGCAGACGCGAGTAGCCGTCACGCGCGTCGGCGGCGATCCACAGACAGCGCGCCACGATCAGCAGGTACAGCGCCAGCACCGCGGCCACGCCGAGCCAGCCGAACTCCTCGGCCAGCACGGCGAAGATGAAGTCGGTGGTGTGCTCGGGGATGTAGTCCAGGTGCGCCTGCGAGCCCTGCCCCCAGCCCTTTCCGGTCAGGCCGCCGGCGCCGATCGCGATCTTGGACTGGATGATGTTCCAACCGGTGCCGAGCGGATCGGATTCGGGGTCGAGGAAGGTGAGGATGCGGTCCTTCTGGTACGGGCGCAGCAGCCAGAACCAGGCCACCGGCGCGAACGCCGCCACCCCGGCGAAGGCGGCGGCGAACCACCACCACGACAGCCCGGCCAGGAACAGCGCGAACACGCCGCTGGCCGCGACCAGCATCGCGGTGCCGAAGTCCGGCTGCAGCAGAATCAGGCCGACTGGCAGACCGATCAATGCGGCCGCGCCGAGCAGGCTCGGCAGCTGCGGCGGCAGCGGACGCAGGGTGAGCTGCCAGGCCAGCATCATCGGCAGGCTCAGCTTGAGCACCTCCGAGGGCTGGAAATAGAACACGCCGAGATTGATCCAGTGCGCGCCGTGCTTGCCCTCGCCGATCGCCAGCACCAGCAGCAGCGGCACCAGCGAGGCGATGAAGATCGCCGGCGTCCAGTGACGCAGGCGCGTGGCCGGGATGCGCGAGAGCAGCCACAGCGCGCCGAAGCCGACCGCGAAGCGCGCGCCCTGCGCCAGCACCAGGCGCGGGTTGAGGTTGCCGGCGCTGTACAGCACCGCCAGGCCGATGCCCATCAGCGCCAGCAACGCGCCGGTCAGCCACGGGTCGAGGGTGCGCGCGGCGCGCGCGAACAGATCCAGCAGCCAGCGCAGGAGCACGTTCATGGCGTCGGCGAGGGAGGCGGTGGCGGCGCGGCGGCCGGGCCCGGGGCGGACGCGTCGCGCACGGCGGCGGATTCGGCCGTCGGGGGTGCCGCGGGGGACACGGCGCGGCCGGTGCCGGGTGTCGCCGCGGTCGCCGGAGCGGGCGCCGGCTCCGGCATCTTCCCGAGCAGCCAGGCGTCGAAGATCTTGCGTGCGATCGGCGCGGCGGTGCTGGCGCCGTAGCCGCCGCCCTCGACCGCGATCGCGACCGCGATCGTCGGCGCCTCGGCCGGGGCGAAGCCGACGAACAGCGCGCGGTGGCGCAGGTGCATCGGCAGCGAGCGCGGATCCACCGCCCCGGCGCCGCGCCGGCTGACCACCTGCGCGGTGCCGGTCTTGCCGGCGGCGAGGTAGGCACTGCCCTGGAACAGGCGCCAGGCGGTGCCGCCGGGCTGGGTGGTCGCGACCATGCCCTCGCGCACCGCCTGCAGATGTTCCGGATTCGGGCTGATCGGCACCGCGGGGGGCTGCGGCAGCGGCGTCCACGGCGCGTCGAAGCCCTGGCGCGTCTCCCGCACCAGGTGCGGCCGGCGCAGGTGCCCGTCGGCCAGCGCCGCGGTCGCGCGCACCAGCTGCAGCGGCGTCACCTTCCAGTCGCCCTGGCCGATGCTGATGTTGACCGTGTCGCCCGGATACCAGCGCTCGCGCCGGGTGCGCCGCTTGTAGTCGGGCGAGGGCAGGATGCCGCCGCTTTCGCCGGTGAGGTCAATGCCGGTCGGCGCGCCGAAGCCGTAGCGGGTCATGTAGGCGACGAAGCGCTCGATGCCGAGGTCGAGCGCGAGCCGGTAGTAGTAGGTGTTGACCGATTCGGCGATGGACTTGCGCAGGTCGGTCCAGCCGTGGCCGCCGCGGTGCGAGTCGCCCCAGCCGCGGCGGGTGCCGGGCAGGTAGAACATGCCGGTGGACAGCACCTTGTCCTCGGGCCGGCGCACGCCGCTGTCCAGGCCGGCCAGGCCGATCAAGGGCTTCAGGGTCGAGCCCGGAGCGACGCCGCCGAGCACCACGCGGTTGAACTGCGGCCGCGACGGGTTCTCGTTCAACGCCTGGAAATCGCGGCGCGAGATGCCGTTGACGAACAGGTTCGGATCGAAGCTCGGCAGGCTCACCATCGCCAGCACCTCGCCGGTGCGCGGATCCACCGCCACCGCCGAGCCCTCGTACTCGCCGAAGGCCAGCACCATCGCCCGCTGCAGGTCGAGGTCTATGGACAGCTTCAGGTCCGCGCCCGGCTGCGCCGGCACCCGGCCGAGCGTGCGCAGCGCGCGCCCCTCGACGTTGGTCTCGACCCGTTCGTAACCGGCCTTGCCGCGCAGCAGCTGTTCGTAATAGCGCTCCACGCCGGTCTTGCCGGCATGGGTGAAGGCGGCGTCGAGTTCGCCCAGCTCGGCCAGGTCGCGCTCGTCCACCCGGCCGACGTAGCCGATCACGTGCGCGAGCAGCGGCCCGTGCGGATAGCGGCGGTTGAGGTACGGCACCAGCTCGACGCCGGGGAAGCGCCAGCGGTCCACCGCGAAGCGTGCGGCCTCGGCCTCGTCCAGGCGCAGCTTGAGCGTGATCGGGCGGAAGCCGCGGCTGGCCTTGCGCTCGCGTTCGAAGCGGGCGATGTCCTCCGGCGCGAGGGCGACGATGCGGCCGAGTTCGGCCAGCAGGCGCTGCGGATCGCCGGCCTGTTCGGGCACCACGTCGAGCCGGTACGCCGGCACGTTGTCGGCCAGGATCCGGCCCTTGCGGTCCAGGATCAGCCCGCGCGCCGGCACCACCGGGCGCAGCCTGATCCGGTTCTCCTCCGAGCGCGTGGCGTACTCGCTGTGCTGCAGCACCTGCAGGCGGAAGTACCAGCCGGCCAGGCCGGCGAGCGCCAGCACCACGCCGGCGAACGCGACCGCGGCGCGACGCCGGAACAGCAGCGCCTCGGCGGCGGGGTTGCGCAGCGGACGGCGGTGGCGGGACGGCGGCATGGCTCAGGTGCGGCGCCAGCTGCGCAGGCGCAGGCTGTCGAGCAGCAGGAACAGCGGCGGCCACAGCAGCATGCCCAGCGCCGGGGCGAACCAGGACAGCGCCGGCGGCAACGGCTTGCCCAACGCCAGTTGCAGGGCGGCGACGACGATGCGGTCGTTGAGCAGCAGCGCGCCGATGGTGAACGCCTGCTGCGACAACGGGAAGAACCGGACCCGGGCGCGGAAGCGCTGCAGGATGAAGGCGAGGATGGTCAGGCGCAGCGCCTGCTCGCCGAGCAGGGTGCCGAAGGCCAGGTCGGCAAGCAGGCCGACCAGGAACGCCAGGCCCAGGCCGGCGTGGCCCGGCTCCTCCAGCACCCAGTACGCCAGCACCAGCGCCAGCCAGTACGGGCGCAGCGGCACCAGCGCCTCCGGCAGCGGCAGCAGGCCGAGCAGGAGCGCGGCGAACAGGCTCGCCGGCAGGACCCAGAGGGCGCGGTCGCGGCTCATGGCGCGGGCTCCGGGCCGGGCGCGGCGGGGGACGCGGAACGCGCCGCTGCCGGGGGCGCAGCCGGAGCGTCGCCATCCACGGGCGCCGACGCAGCCGGCGTGGCGGGCAGCGTCGGGGCCGGCTCCGCCGGCGGCAATGCGACCAGCGGGCGCTGCGGCGCGCGCCGCAGCAGCAACACCTCGCGGCCACGGTCGAGCCGCGCCGCCGGCCGCACCTCGCCGACCAGGAACGCGCGGCTGTCGTCGGGATGCAGGCCGGTGATGGTGCCGACCGGGAATCCGGCCGGGAACCGCTCGCCGAGCCCCGAGGTGACCAGCACGTCGCCGACCTTCACGTCACTGGAGAGCGGGATGCTCGCCAGCACCAGACGGTCGTTGTGGCCGGTGCCGTAGGCGACCAGGCGCACGCCGTTGCGCAGCACCGCGACCGGAATGGCATGGTCGGGGTCGGTGATCAGCAGCACGGTGGCGTGCAGCGGGGTGACCTCGACCACCTGGCCGACCACGCCGCCGGCATCAATCACCGCCTGCCCGACCCGCACGCCGGCCCGGCTGCCGGCATCGAGCAGCAGCCGCTGGCGGGCCGGGTCGAGATCCACGTCCAGGATCGGCGCCAGCTGCACGTCGAGTCCGCCGCGCTGCACCATGCCAAGCAGCGCGCGCAGGCGCACGTTGTCGGCATAGGCGGTCTGCAGCCGCGCCATCCGCGCCTGGTGCACCAGCAGCTCGCGGCGCAGGGCGCGGTTCTCCTCCAGCAGGCGGTCGCGGGTCGCGGCCGCCTCGCCGAGCCACTCCAGCGCCCGTCCCGGCAGCCCGGCCAGCGCGCGCAGCGGCTGCGCCAGCAGATCGGCCTGGCGCCGCGCCTGCGCCAGCCAGCCGCCGCGGTGGTCGAGCACGATCAGGGTGACGGCGAGCGCCAGGTACGCCAGCAACCGCAGCGTGCCGGCGACGTCACCGGGGCGGTGTGCGGAGGGACCGGCGTAGGCGGGCACAAGCTGGAAGTGGGTGATCAGGAGTTCGTCATTCGGGCGCGAAGAACTCGTTGCCGTGCATGTCCACCAGCTCCAGCGCCCGGCCGCCGCCACGGGCGACGCAGGTCAGCGGGTCGTCGGCGACCTGGACGTGCAGGCCGGTCTCCTCGCTCAGCAGGCGGTCCAGGTCGCGCAGCAGCGCGCCGCCGCCGGTCAGGACGATGCCGCGCTCGGCCACGTCGGCGCACAGCTCCGGCGGGGTCTGCTCCAGCGCCTGCTTGACCGCGGCCACGATCCCGGCCAGCGGCTCGCGCAGCGCCTCGAGCACCTCATTGGAGCTGATGGTGATCATCTTCGGCACGCCCTCGGCCAGGTGCCGGCCGGAGACCTCGATGGTGCGGATCTCCTTCTGCGGGTAGGCGCAGCCGATCTCGAGCTTGATCCGCTCGGCGGTGGCGTCGCCGATCAGCATGCCCTGGGTGCGGCGGACGTAGGCGATGATCGCCTCGTCGAAGCGGTCGCCGCCGATCCGGACCGACTGCGAATAGACGATCCCGTTCAGGGCGATCACCGCCACCTCGGTGGTGCCGCCGCCGATGTCCACCACCATCGAGCCGCGCGCCTCGGTCACCGGCATGCCGGCGCCGATCGCCGCCGCCATCGGCTCCTCGATCAGGTACACCTCGCGCGCGCCGGCCTCCTCGGCCGACTCCTTGATCGCGCGCCGCTCGACCTGGGTCGAGCCGCAGGGCACGCACACCAGCACCCGCGGGCTGGGCCGCAGGAAGCGGCTCTTGTGCACCTTGCGGATGAAGTGCTTGAGCATCTCCTCGGTGTAGGTGAAGTCGGCGATCACCCCGTCCTTCATCGGCCGGATGGTGGTGATGTGGCCGGGGGTGCGGCCGAGCATCTGCTTGGCCTCGGTGCCGACCGCGGCCACCGACTTGGCGCCGCCGACCAGGCGGTCCTGGCGCACCGCGACCACCGAGGGCTCGTTCAGGACGATGCCCTGGCCGCGGACGTAGATGAGGGTGTTGGCGGTGCCGAGGTCAATCGACAGGTCGCTGGAGAAGTAGCGGCCAAGGAACTTGAACATGCGGGGGATGCGCCGGGAAAAGTGGGAAAACGCGGGGGATTGGCTAGCCTAGCAACCGCCCCCACCCCGGGCAAGGAACGGTGTGGGGTTTGGCGCGCGCCGGCGCGGTTCCGGTTGGCCCGGGCCGGACGGGCCGGTACCCTGTGCGCCCCGCGGCCCCGGCCGCCCCGCTCCCGGAAGTCCCTCGCGATGGCTGCGCTGATCTGCGGCTCCCTGGCCTACGACACCATCATGGTGTTCCCGGACCAGTTCAAGAACCACATCCTGCCGGACAAGGTCCACATCCTGAACGTGTCGTTCCTGGTGCCGCGGATGCGACGCGAGTTCGGCGGCTGCGCCGGCAACATCGCCTACAACCTCAAGCTGCTCGGCGGCGAGCCGATCCCGATGGCGACGGTGGGCTCGGACTTCGGCCCGTACCGGGAGTGGTTCACCGAACTCGGGATCCCGCTCGATCACGTGAAGGTGATCGAGGAGCTGTACACGCCGCAGGCGTTCATCACCACCGACCACGACAACAACCAGATCACCGCGTTCCATCCCGGCGCGATGATGCGTTCGTACGAGAACCACGTGCGCGACGTGCCGGGGGTGAGTTTCGGGATCGTCAGTCCGGACAGCCGCGAGGCGATGCTGCAGAACGCGCGCGAGTTCCGCGAGCTCGACATTCCGTTCATCTTCGATCCGGGCCAGGCGATGCCGCTGTTCAGCGGCGCGGAGCTGCGCTCGATGGTCGAGCTGGCCGATTACGTCACGGTCAACGATTACGAGTCGAACCTGCTGCAGCAGCGCACGGGGTGGAGCGAGCGCGAGATCCGCGAGCGGGTGCGCGCCTACATCGTGACCCGCGGGCCGCACGGGGCGTGGATCTACACGCAGGCGCGCACGTACGAGGTGCCGCCGGCGCACGAACGGCGGGTGACCGATCCCACCGGTTGCGGCGATGCGTTCCGGGCGGGGCTGATCTTCGGCATCGAGAAGGGCTACGACTGGATGACGGTGGGCCGCATCGGCAATCTGATGGGCGCGCTCAAGGTCGAGCATCCGGGGACGCAGAACCAGCGCTTCGACTACGACGAGTTCGCCGAACAGTTCAAGCAGCAGTTCGGGTACGCGCTCTGAAGCGGGCGGGATGGCCGGCCCGGATCTGGATTGATTGCGGGAAGTACGGTTGTCCCGCGTTCGGTGCGCGGAACCCCCGGCATACCGGCGCCCCCGCCCGAAGCGACCGACACGCACACAAGCCCACACCGCCCTCCCCCAACGTGGAGGGAGGGCGTCGGTCTTCGACGACGATCACCGGCCCGGTGCCGGCGCGCGGGTCACATCACGTGCGTGACCCAGAGCGTCTTGGGCTCGGCCAGGCGTTCGAACTCGGCATACGGCATGCGCACCACGTCGGTGTGCGAACCGGCGTTGAACGCGATCTCGTGCTGCGAGGCCAGGCGCGAGTCCACGTACACCGGCATGCCGTAGAGATTGCCGAACGGCGGCATCGCCCCGACCTCGCAGTCGGGGAACCGGTCCTGGAACTCGTGCTCGTGCGCGAGCTCGACGTGGCTGCCGCCGAGCGCGGCCGAGAGCCGGTGCAGGTCCACGCGGTAGGCCGCCGGCATCACCAGCATCGCCAGCTCGCCGTCCACCTTGAGCATCACGGTCTTGGCGAACTGCTGGGTGCCGACATGCGCCGCATGCGCGGTGGCCGCGGCGGTGACGGTGCGGTCGTGGGTGAGCGTCTCGTAACGGCCGTGGCGCTCGTCGAGGAAGTGGTACAGGCGCGGGGAAAGCATGGTCGCCTCCACGATCGGCGCCACCGCGCTCCCTTGCCGCGGCGCGCTGTGCGATCCGGCGCGCGCGTCCTGCCGCGCGCCAACCCGGCGCCGCCGCGCACCGCGCGGCCGGTGCCTCGTATCGAGCATACGCCGGCGGTGTGCGCGCCGCGTGACGTTCGTCGGCGCGCGTCGCGTTCACCAGCCCGGCAGCTTGGCCGGATCCAGCCCGCCGACCTCGAACACCGCCGTGCGCGTGCCGCCGGCCTTGACCGGGAACTCGATCGCCAGCGTCTTCGCGCCCTTGGCCAGGCGCCACAGCGCCGCCTCGTCCTCGATGAACATCGCGATCGCCTCGTCGGTGTCCGGGCGCGAGGCCGCCATCCGCCGCGGCGGCTGCCCGTCCGCGCGCACCTGCACCCGGCACCCGCCGTAGCAGTCGAAGTCTCCCGCCTCCAGCACCAGGTAGCTGCTGCGGCCCCATTCGGGATGGTCGCGGAAGATCAGCCGCACCGGGCGCGCGCCGCTGCCGTCGGTGTCCACCGGCGCCTGCGCGTAGATCGCCGCCGACAGCTGGGTGCCATCGCCGACCGGTTCGGCGCCATAGGCCCAGGCCGCGGCCAGGCGGCGCTGTTCGCGCGCGACCTCGGCCTGCACCCGCACCTGCGCCAGCAGCGGCTCGATCCGCGCCGCCGCCGCGCTCCGCGGATGGTCCATCAGCAGCGCCTCGCCGTGGCCGCGCGCCAGCTCCCATTGCTGCGCCGCGCGCGCTTCCTCGAAGCGCTGCGCCATCTCCTCGGCCGCCCGCTCGCGGGCCGCGGCCTCGGCGGCGGCCTGGGCGGCGGCGCGTTCCTTGTTGTCGCAACCGGCCAGCGCGAGCGCCAGCCACAGGCCGGCGACGGCGGTCTGCGCCAGCCGGCGCAGGACGGGGGCGGACGGGAGCGGGAGCATCGCGGGCAGCATCATCAGGGGCGTTCCTGTTCGATCAGTCGGATCACGGCAGCGGCCACGGCCCGCGGGCGTTCCACCAGCGACATGTGCCCGCAGCCGTCGAGCAGCACAGTATCGGCCTGCGGGATGCGCCGCGCATACAGGGCGAGCGCACTCGGATGGATCACCGCGTCCTGGCGGCACCACAGCAGCAGCGCCGGCTGTCGGATCGCGCGCGCGGCCTCGCCGGGGAGCAGCGCCTCGCGGCCGCGGCCGATGCGCTCGAGCACCGCCTGCTCGAAGCCGGCGTCGGCGCGGCGGCGCGCGATCAGGCCGCGCGAGGCCGGCCAGGGCACGGCCGGTTTCGCCGCCGGGTCGTGGAACACGGTGTCGAGATAGCGTTGCAGCGTGGCCGCATCGTGCACCGCGAACGGATTCTCCCCGGCGAGCACCGCGCGGCCGAAGCGGTTCTCGTCGAAGCGCACCCCGGCCGCGGCCAGCAGCCCGACGCGCGCCACCAGCTCCGGCCGGCGCGCGGCGAGCACCGCGGCGATGCCGCCGCCCATCGAGTGCCCGAGCAGCACCACCCGTCGCCCGGGCGCGACCGTCTCGATGAACGCGGCCACCCGCGCGGCCTGCGCGGCGTAACCGTAATCGGCGCCGGCGCGGCGCTCGCTCTCGCCCCAGCCGGGCAGGTCGGGGATGACCAGGCGGTAGCGGCCGCGCAACTGCCGCGCCAGGGGATACCAGTTCTCCTTGCTGCCGGTGTAGCCGTGCAGCATCACCACCACCGGCGCGTCGGCGCGGGCCGCCGCGGCGGTGGCGTAGACCCAGCGGTGCCCGGCCGCGACCGTCTCCGCGCGCGCCAGCCCGGCGGCCAGGCGCTGGCGCGCGAACTCGGCACGGACGATGCGGTAGGGATCGAAGGCGACCACCGCCGCGAGCGCGGCGGCCAGGGCCAGCAGCGCGGCGCACAGCCAGCGCCACCACCGGCGCGAGCGGGCCGGATCGGGATGCATCAGGAGCCTCACCGCGCGGACCAGGGCCCGCGCAGTGTGTCACGCCACGCTCACTGCAGCGAATGCAGCCCGATCAGGTTGCCCTCGGTGTCGTGCACCAGGGCGATGAAGCCGTACTCGCCGATGGACATCTTGTCGCGGAACACCTTGCCGCCGGCGGCCGCGGCGCGCGCGGCCTGCACCGCGCAGTCCTCGCAGGTGAAGTAGACCAGGGTGCTGTTGCCGCCGGAGGGGCAGCCGGCGGCCTTGACCAGCGCGCCGGAGGCGCCGGTGCCCTCCGGGGCCATCGGGAAGGTCCACATCTCCAGCTCCGGGAACGGCAGCTCCTGCAGGGACACGCCGAACACGGCCTCGTAGAAGGCCCGGGCGCGGGCCATGTCCTGGACGTAGATCTCGAACCAGCCGACGGGATTGTGGGTCATGGCGCTGCGCTCCGGAGCACGTGGAGAGGACGGTGGTGGTGTCAACGCGGCGCGGCACCCGGTGCGGCCGGGCGCGGCGCGGAACCGCCGCCGCCGTGTCCGCGCGGGCACGGCGGCAGCGGCGCACGGCGCTTACGGCGTGCCCTGCTTCGCCTTGGCGATCACCGCCTCGACCGAGGCGGTGGTGATCGGGTGGTAGCCCGGGCGCGCCCTGGCGAACACTTCCTCGGCGAACTTCAGGCCCTCCGGGGTCTTCGCCAGCGCGGTGTAGGTCGGCATGATCAGCTTGCGCCGGCCGATCTTCTGCAGGAACGCGGCGATCGCCGGGTTGGCCCGGGTGTAGCCGCTGCGCACCGCGAGCGGATACCAGCGCTGCGCGATCTCGCCGTTCGGCGTGCCGGTGAACCGGTAGGCCGCATCGAGCGCGGCCAGCCGCTCCACCGGCAGCGTCTCCGGCAGCCCCTCGACGAAGTGCACCCACTCCTGCGTGCTCCACTTCGCGGTCACCGCCTTGTCCGGCAGCGCGCCGCCGTCGAGCCAGGCCTTGCGCGCGGCATCCACCGCTTCCAGACGCGGCGAGCTCACCTGCGGCGCCGAGGCCGGCACGCCCGGGCCGTACACCCACTCCTCGATCTCGGCCTCGGTCACCTTGCCCGGATATTTGGCCATCAGCTCGGACTTCAGGTGCGCGAGGAAGGTCTCGGTGGGGATCGAGCGGAACGCGAACTTGTCGAAATAGCCGCGCAGGAACGCGTCGAAGGCCTCGCGACCGAAGCGCTGCTCGAGGAACTGCAGGAACCAGGCGCCCTTGGTGTACACGGTGGCGGTGCTGGTCTCGTCCGGGTCGGCGAGCGTGCCGGGCTTGAGCGCCAGCATCTGCAGCTTCGGGTCGAGCGTGGCGTACTCCTCGCGCAGCTCGTTGCGCTCGATCAGGTTCTCCATGTCGGCGCGCTCGCGGCCGTACAGGTCCTCGATGATCCGGTTCTCGACGTAGCTGGTGAAGCCCTCGTTGAGCCAGGCGTGCTTCGAGTTCGAGAACGTCACCAGGTTGCCCGACCAGCTGTGCGCCAGCTCGTGCGCGATCAGCGCCACCAGCGACTTGTCGCCGACGACCACGGTCGGGGTGATGAACGACAGGCGCGGGTTTTCCATGCCGCCGTAGGGGAACGAGGGCGGCAGCACCAGCATGTCGTAGCGGTCCCAGCGGTACGGGCCGTACAGGCGCTCGGTGGTCCGGATCATCTTCTCGGTGTCGGCGAACTCGGCCACCGCCCGGTCCACCATCGTCGGCTCGGCCCACACGCCGCTGCGCGCGCCGATCGGCTTGAACACCAGGTCGCCGGCGGCGATCGCCAGCAGGTACGAGGGGATCGGCTGCGGCATGCGGAAGCTGTAATCGCCGTCGCGCGCCGCGTTCGGGTCGTTGTCGGCGCTCATCAGCACCATCACGTCCTTCGGCGCGGTCACGTGCGCGCTGTAGGTGAAACGCACGCTCGGCGTGTCCTGCAGCGGCACCCAGGAACGGGCGTGGATCTGCTGCGACTGGCTGAACATGAACGGGGTCTTCTTGCCCTCGGTCATCGCCGGGGTCAGCCACTGCAGGCCCGAGGCCTCGGGCGAGGTGGCGTAGCCCACCCGGATCTTCTGCGGCCGCTGCGGAGCGCGGATGGTGAGCTTGCTGCCGAGGGTCTTGTCCTTCTCGGCGAGCGCGAACTCGAGCGGCTGCCAACTGCCGTCGGCGGCGAGCCCCTCGGCCTTGACGATGCGCAGGTCGCGGGTGTCGAGCACCAGCTCGGTCGCGGTCGGATCCCGCCATTCCAGGGTGTAGATCGCGGTGCCCGAGAGCGTCTTCGCGGCGAAGTCCAGCGCCAGGTCGAGGGCGAGGTCGGTGATGCGGACCTTGTGCGGCTCGGCGTAGGAGTGCTCGTCGCGGTCGGCCTCGGCGGGGGTCGTGGCGGTGGCGGCGGGAGCCGCGGCGGGCGCGGTATCGGCGGGCGGGGCGGCCTCGCGCGCGCAGCCGGCGGCGAGCGCGGCGGACAGGGCGAGCGTCAGGAGCGGATGGCGCATGGGCGGTTCCGGGCGGGAAGGACGATGGAACCGCCGAGTGTAGCGGCCGCGCGCGGGGCACGCGCCGGCCGGGAGTCACGGCCACGTCAGACGCGGTCGCCGGTGTGGACCGCGACGATGCCGGCCGATCCTCTCGGTCAACGGCCGATCGCCGTCGGCGTCGAGCCCGGCTTACATGCGTACGCCCGGCCTGCACCGCGCCGCATCATCGGGCACGGGCACATGCCCTCTCTGCGCCTGCCAAGCCGATGGCTGCGCCTCGGCCGTGGCGGCAAGCTGCCGATAGCGCGCTTCCGCCGGCTGTGCCAAGGCCTCCGCCGTGGGCATCCGCGCGAGATTGGCCGCCGGATCGGCACTGGCGTACGGGCCGGTGCGGGCCAGATGCAGGATCTCGCCGGCCGCGTACCGCTCCGTGGCCCGGTTGCAGGCCAGGTGCAGCTCGTCCCGCGCGGTGAAGCCCATCCGTTTGGCCATGACCAGGGCGCTGGCGGCCAGGCGGTCGCTGTACTCGTCCCAGCCCTTGCCGGCCTGCCGGTCCAGCGCACGCACGTGTACGCGCAGCGTCTCGAGTAGCGCATGGTCCGGATGGCCGGGGTCGGCCGGCGTGCGGGCCGGCATCCCGTCGTGCACCGACGCCGCCTCCGGGAGGTCCGCTTCGACGGGCCAGACGTGCTGGTGCGTCGTCTTCGTATGCTGGAACAGCCGCGCGGCGGGCGGCTGGCTGCCGAGGTCGTAATACGGCAGCGGCTGCGTGTGCCTGCCCAGGTCGATGCCGTTCTCTTCGAGCAACTGCTCGCTCAACCGCAACCGCGCCAGATCCAGCCCCAGCTGCGGCGCGCTCACCCCTGGTCGTGGCGGGTGGTAGTGGCGCTCGATCTGGGCGATGAAGCTCACCGCGCTGCGGGCGTAGTAGTTGGCGTAGTCAGAGTTGCCGAGTGGGCCAAGCTGGGCATCCGAAGCGGCCTTGTCGAAGAAATGGCGTCCCATCGCCTCCACGTTGGCCGGCGTGGGGCTCAGGGTGTGGTCGGCGTCGAGGGTGAAGCCGGATTTGAGGGTGTAGGTGTAATTCGGCCGCGCGCCTTGTCGGGTTATGAAATCCGCCATCCTGCCGGGCTGGGCGTCATAGATGTCTTGCAGGCCAGGTTTTGGATTCGTGCTCCTGACGCGGCTAACGATGGCATTCCAGCCGGCGATCTGCGCGACGGCCTCGTCGCGGCGGTTCTGCGCCAGCCGGGCGGCGAGCGGTGCGGTGTAGTCGCGCGGGGCGGGATCGTGCTTGGCGATCCGGCGCACGGCCTGCGCGAACGCTGCATTCGCCTGCTGCGTGGCGATGCGGTTGAAGCCGTGCTCCAGCTCATGGCCGAGCACGAAGGTGATCTCGCCCGCGTTATGCTTCGCCCGATCACCTTGCGTAGGCCCATACGGCGGCGTGGTCAATCGCTCCAACGGCAGCCGCATGACCCGGTGGACCGGGTCGTACTCGCCGCCGGCATTCGGGTGGGTCAACGGCATGATCGCCTTGAGATGGCCCTGCGCCACGGCAGCGTTGATTCGTTCGATCAGCACCGGTGAGGCATCGATCGCCGCCTGCAGGTTGCCCACATGATCCGGGGTGACGCCGGGCTGCGTGCCGAACGCGGCGACGATGGCCCGCGCGTGCGGGCTGAGCGTAGGCATCGCACGTCTTCCTTGAAATCAGAGAACTCGAATCATCCGAATGCACAGGCGACGCGTCCTCGCCTGCTCGTCCTCGGTCCACTGACCGGGCCAGACCATGATCGTCATGTCATTGATGTCATTCCTGATGCGCTCGAAGGTGTATTCGAGAAGCCGGCCGTGCTCGGCGTAGTACGGCTTCTTCGAGAACCCCATCGCTTCCAGTTCGGACGAGAACCGGTCGAAATCGAACTGGCAGATGTCCGTCATGTCTGGAGATGCGTCCGGATCAACGGCATCGAAGCTGAATTCGAAGAACCTCCGATGCCCATCCATTCCAAAGTTCTGCACCCAGTCGGGAGTGATGCGTTCGCCAAACCCAAAGCCGCCCGAGCCATCCCGCGCGAATTCGACCTCGACACCCATGACCTGGCTCACCCGCTCGGGCGTGAAATCGTTCAAGGTTCGGCTGGTGCGGATCAGCTCCAGCAGGCGGGTCAATGCCTGTTCCGCCGTCAGCCGGGGCCGGATCGGGGCGCCGCCGCCTGCGGCGCTGTCGGACGGGGCAGATGTGGTCATGGCGGGTTCCTCCCTGGAAGGCGATCCGGAAGACGGGGGCGCATGCACGCAGGCGCCCAGCGCGAGCGAAACGAGAAGAAGAGGGAGATTCCGGAAAGGCACGTGCGTCATCCCTGTCGCATGGCGATCCGGGGGATTCTAGGCACCCCGCAAGCGCTTGCGTCAAGGCCGTGGCATCCGGCCCATTGCCACGGTGTGCGCAGGATGCGCCTTACACCTTGTAGCCGGTGTGGACCGCGACGATGCCGGCACTGAGGTTGCGGTAGCCGCAGCGGGCGAAACCGGCCGCCGCCATCATCGCCTTCAGCTCTTCCTGCGGCGGATGCCGGCGGATGCTTTCGGCCAGGTACCGGTAGCTGTCGGCGTCGCCGGCGAACAGCTGCCCCAGGCGCGGCAGCACCTGGAACGAGTGGAAGTCGTACAGCGGCCGGAACCACTCGGCCCGCACTTCCGAGAACTCGAGCACGCGCGCCTGGCCGCCGACCCGCAGCACCCGGTGCATCTCGCGCAGCGCGGCGTCCTTGTCGGTGACGTTGCGCAGGCCGAAGGCGATGGTGACCAGGTCGAAGCTGGCGTCCGGGAACGGCAGCGCCTCGGCGTTGCACTGCACGTACTGCAGGCCACGCACCAGGCCGCGGTCGGTGAGCCGGTCGCGGCCCACGCGCAGCATGTCGCCGTTGATGTCGCCGAGCACGGTCGCGCCGCGCTCGCCCACCCGCGCGTGCAGCAGCGCGGCGATGTCGCCGGTGCCGCCTGCGAGGTCGAGCACGCGGTCGCCCGGCTTGACCTGGCAGGTGGCGACGAAATAGCGCTTCCACACCCGGTGCACGCCGAGCGACATCAGGTCGTTCATCAGGTCGTAGCGGCGCGCGACCGAGCTGAACACCTGCCCGACCAGCCTGCGCTTCTCGCCGGCGGGGACTTCGCGGAAGCCGAAGTGGGTGGTGGCGGTGGGGGGTTGCTCGATCATGGCGGGATTATCGCACCGTGGATGGGAGCCGCCCTCCCGGGCCGCGCTCAGCCCAGCGGCTCGTCGCTGAGATAGGTGTAGGCGGTCAGGCCGGCCTCGAGCGCGGCCGCCAGGCGCTCGGCCTCGTCGGCCGGCAGGCCGGCGGCGGCGACCTTGGCGCGATAGGCCGCGCGCAGCTCGTCCAGGCGGTAGCCGACGTAGTCGAGCATCACGTCGGTGGTGTCGCCGCGGCGCTGGCGGCTCATCGCCCAGCCTGCGCCGTCCAGGTGCACCTCGACCGCGTCGGTGTCGCCGAACAGGTTGTGGATGTCGCCGAGGATCTCCTGGTAGGCGCCGACCAGGAAGAAGCCGAGGCAGTAGCGCTCGCCGGGGCGCGGCGCGTGCAGCGGCAGCGAGCTGTCCAGGTCCTCGTTCTCGACGTAGCTGTCCACCTTGCCGTCGGAGTCGCAGGTCAGGTCGGCGATCACGCCGCGCCGGTCCGGGCGTTCGTGCAGGCGCTCGATCGGGACGATCGGGAACACCTGGTCGATCGCCCACACGTCGGGCATGGACTCGAACACGCTGAAGTTGACGAAATACTTGTCCACCAGCCGTTCGTTGAGCTCGTCGAGCAGCGGGCGGTGGCTCTTCTCGTCGTAGGTCAGGCGCGCGCGCACGGCGTGGGCGATGGCGTAGAACAGGTCGTCGATGCGGGCGCGGTGGGCGAGGTCGATCTGGCCGAGCGCGTACAGCGACAGGCCTTCGCTGTGGTGGTGCTGGGCCTCGTGGAACAGCTCCACCGCCGGGCGCCGGTCGAGTTCCTCGTACACCTCGCGCAGGTGCCGGATCACCGCCGGCTCGTCGGCGTGCGGCTCGGGCACGCGGCCCTCCGGCGCGCGCTCGACCTCGGACACGTTCGCCACCAGCACCGCGTGGTGCGCGGTCATCGCGCGGCCGCACTCGGTGACGATCCGCGGCGGCGCCAGGCCGTGCTGCTCGCAGGCCTCGGCCAGCGGCTGGACGATGGTGGCCGCGTACTGGTCCACGCCGTAGTTGATCGAGCAGAAGCTGCGCGAGCGGGTGCCCTCGTAGTCCACGCCGAGGCCGCCGCCGACGTCCATCCAGCGGATCGTCGCACCCAGGCGCGAGAGCTCGACGAAGTAGCGGGTCGCCTCGCGCATGCCGTTGGCGATGTCGCGCACGTTGGAGATCTGCGAGCCCATGTGGAAGTGCAGCAGCTGCAGGCAGTCGGTCATGCCGGCCTCGCGCAGCGCCTTCCACAGGTCGAGCAGCTGGCGCGGGGACAGGCCGAACTTGGCCTTGTCGCCGCCGCTGTTCTGCCACTTGCCGGCGCCGAGCGAGGCCAGGCGCATGCGCACGCCCAGGCCCGGGCGCACGCCGAGCGCGCGCGCCTCCTCCAGCACCAGCGGCAGTTCGGAGGGCTTTTCGACCACGATGTAGGTCTGAAGCCCGAGCTTGCGCCCGATCAGGGCCAGACGGATGTACTCGCGGTCCTTGTAGCCGTTGCACACCACCAGGCCGCCGGGGCGCGAGAGCGCCAGCACCGCCATCAGCTCGGGCTTGCTGCCGGCCTCCAGGCCGAAGCCTTCGCCGCCGTGCCCGGCCAGGGTGCCGGCGACGCCGGCGTGCTGGTTGACCTTGATCGGATAGACGGCGGTGTAGCCGCCGCGGTAGTCCCACTCGGCCTGGGCCCTGGCGAACGCGGCCTGCAGGCGGCGCAGGCGGTCGCCCAGGATGTCGGGGAAGCGCACCAGCAGCGGCAGCCGCGCGCCGTTGCCGCGCGCACGCTCGACCACCTCGGCCAGGACGATCGCCGGCCCCTGCGCGCCGCGCGGGCGGACCACGATCCGGCCCTGCCCGTCCACGTCGAAATAACCCTCGGACCAGTGCGGGATCGAGTAGGTCTTGCGGGCGTGGTCGAGCGACCAGGCGGTCATCGGCGGGATCCTTCGGCGGGCGGGGTTGGCGAGGGGCGCGCAGTGTACCCCCCGGCGGCCGGTGGTGCGGGCTGGCGTCCCCCGGAGCCGGCGTGCGCGCCTCCGCCCGGTACACGGATCCGGGCAGGGGCGGCCCGTCCGCTACAATCCGCGCCCCCCCGCACGCTCCCCGGACCCCGACGATGACCGAGCCCCGCTGGCACTACGAGCACTTCGAGCCCACCGGCTCGGCCATCGGCTACCGCATCACCCGCAAGCTCGACGAGGTGCAGTCGCCGTTCCAGAAGATCGAGATCTACGAGACGACCGACTGGGGCAACCTGATGCTCATTGACGGCGCGGTGATGCTCACCAGCCGCGACAACTTCCTCTACCACGAGATGATGTCGCACCCCGCGCTGTTCACCCACGCCGACCCGCAGCACGTGGTCATCATCGGCGGCGGCGACTGCGGCACCCTGCGCGAGGTGCTCAAGCACGAGGGCGTGCGGCGCGCCGTGCAGTGCGACATTGACGAGCAGGTCACGCGCATGGCCGAGAAGTGGTTCCCGGAGCTGTGCGAGCGCAACGCCGACCCGCGCGCCGAGCTGCTGTTCGACGACGGCGTGGCCTACATGCGGAACTGCGCCCCCGGCAGCGTGGACGTGGTGATCGTGGACTCCACCGACCCGGTCGGCCCGGCCGAGGGCCTGTTCAACCGCGCCTTCTACGAAAGCTGCTTCCGCGCCCTGAAGGACGACGGGATCCTGGTCCAGCAGTCCGAGTCGCCGCTGATGCAGCTCGCCCTGATCCGGCAGATGCGCGCCGAGATGGCCAAGGCCGGCTTCGCCGCGTTCAAGACCCTGCCGTTCCCGCAGCCCTGCTACCCCACCGGCTGGTGGTCGTGCACCCTGGCGCGCAAGCCCGGCCACGGCTTCGGCTTCCGCGAGGCCGAGGCCGAGGCCCGGCCGTTCGCCACCGCCTACTACAGCGCCGGCGTGCACCGCGGCGCCCTGGCCACCCCGCCGTTCGTGGCCGCCGCTCTGGACGCAGCCGGATAACTGCGGCCGCCCGCACGCTTCCGTCGGGCGGCGCTGGTGCCGGTCGGGAAAACCCCCTACAAAGGGGGTTCGCACCGGTTCGACCAGGGGGAGGTCGGCACGTGTCCCAGCGCCTCTCGTCCGCGCTCCTCGGCGCCTGCCTGCTGGCAGCCGTCGCGGTCGCGCTTGCGCAGGCGCCACCGCCCGCGCCCTCGGCGGCCGGGTTCGACGAAGCCATCGGCCGGCTCGAACGCGGCGAAGACGTCCCGCGCAACAAGCGCGAGCTGGAACAGGCCCTGGCCCGCCTGCGCACACTGCTGCCGCCCGACGACCCCCGCCGCGCGCTGCGCCTGCGCGCCTACCGCTGCCTGACCGACGACCTGGGCCCCGCGCACAACGGCCTGGCCTTCGCCCGCGCCGGCCTGGCCGAGGCGCGCCGGCTCGGCGACGTGCCGGCGCAGGTGCGCTTCGGCTATTGCGAATCGCTGTACCTCGACGCTTCCGGCCGCAGCGGCGAGGCCGCGGCGCCGCTGGAGGCCGCGCTCGCGCTGGCCCGCCGCCATGGCGATCCGCACCTGATCGCGGAAGGGCTCGGCATTCGCGGCAACGCCCGCTCGCTCAACGGCGAACAGGCCGCCGCACTGGTGGACCTGCTCGAGGTCGAGCGCCTCTACCGCCAGGCCGAGCTCGGCGAACACGCCGAGGCGACCCTGCTCGACATCGCCATCGCCTACCGGCGCATGGGCGACCATGCCAAGGCCGCCGACTACCTGCGCCAGAGCACCGCCTTCGCCGAGCGCGGCCGCTACTGGAGCCTGCTGGTGGTCTCGCTGCTGCAGACCGGCTTCCTGCACGAGGATCTCGGCCGCTATCCGCAGGCGCTGGAGGCCTTGCAGCGGGCACTCCAGGTGGCCCGTCAGCAGGACTTCGAGTACGACATCGGCGCCGCGCACCTGGGCATCGCCTCGGTGCAGGTGAAGCAGGGCGACCACGCCGGCGCGCAGCGCTCGCTCGCCGCCGCGCGCACAGTCTTCGAGCGGGTCGGCGATGCCTCCAACGAGGCCATGCTGTCCCTGCTCGAAGGCCAGGTGCTGGCCGCACGCGGGCAGCATGCGCAGGCCTTGCAGCGCTACGCCGCATCGGAACGCGCGCTGCAGGCCAGCGACAACCTGCGCTACCGCGCCGAGCTGCATGCCGCGCGCGCGCGCAGCCACGAGGCGCTCGGCGACTGGCGCGCCGCGGCACAGGACCTGCGCCGCCAGCTCGAACTGGAGCGCCGACTCGACGCCAACCAGCGCGACCAGCAGGCGCTGCTGCTGCGCCACCAGTTCGACGCTGCACGCCGCGACCTGGAGAACATGCGCCTGCAGGCCGAACGTCGGAGCCAGGCGCAGAAACTCGAAGCCGCCGAACGCGTGCGCCGCTGGCAGACCGTCGCGCTCATCACCAGCGCCGTGCTGTTGCTGGTGCTGCTGGCGCTGCTGCTGCGCCAGCTCTACCGCATGCGCCGGATCCGCGCCCTGGCGATGACCGACGAACTCACCGGCGTGGCCAACCGCCGCCACATCGAACAGGCCGCGCTGCAGGCCGCCGCGCAGGCGCGTGCGGAGGGCCGCCCGCTGGCGGTGCTGACCTTCGACCTCGATCATTTCAAACGCATCAACGACACCTACGGCCACGGCGCCGGCGACCAGGTGCTGGTGCGTGTCACCCGCGCCTGCGAGGCCGCGCTGCGCCAGGACGACCTGCTCGGCCGGGTCGGCGGCGAGGAGTTCTGGGTGCTGCTGCCGGGCACCTCGCACGAGGCCGCGCTGCAGGTGGCCGAGCGCCTGCGCGAAGGCGTGGCGCGGCTGGCCTTCGACGACATCGCGCCCGGCCTGCGCACCACGATCAGCCTCGGCCTGTCCGCGCTGCGTGCCGACGACGCCAGCCTCGACGACGCCATCGACCGCGCCGACACCGCCCTGTACCGGGCCAAGGCCGCCGGCCGCAACCGGGTCGAAGTGGAACTCTGAGCCGGCGCCCTGCGGCCGGATCGCGGCGGAGCCCCCGACGATCTCCCCCACCGTTCCCCCTGCTGGTGACTGAATGGGGGCCTCGCGCGCCGGCCGGAAAACCGCCAAGGCAACGTTAAGGTTTCATAAAATGCGCCCCCTTCCTCCCGTCCCCGGCGCACCCCCCCGCTGCGCCTGCCGCCATGCTGCTGTTTGCCCCCCCCTCTGGCCTGTCCTCCGGCTCGCGCCTGCTCAAGCGCGGCGAACGCCTGCTCGAGCCCGACGTGTACCTGACCGCGCTGGAGGGCCGGCCGGCGGTGGTCAAGGACTACCGCCGCTACCGCTGGACCCCGCTGGCGCCGCTGGCGCGCTGGCTGGTGCGGCGCGAGGCGCGGATCCTGCGCCGCTTGCAGGGCTGGCGCCACGCGCCGACCCTGCTCGGCACGGTCGGCGGGCTGTGGCTGGCGATGGAGTTCGTGCCCGGCGACACCCTCGGCGCGCACGCCACGCTCGCCACCCGCCACGTGTTCGAGCAGCTGCAGGCCGCGGTGGCGCACCTGCACCGCGAGGGCATCACCCACAACGACCTGCACGCCGCCAACGTGCTGGTCAGCGGCGGCGTGCCGGTGCTCATTGATTTCACCGCCGCGCTGCGCCTGCCCGGCCCGCTGCGGCACGGCGCGCTGGCCCGCCAGCTGCGCCGCGGCGACCTCAAGAACGTGGCCAAGCTGCGCCAGCGCCTGACCGGCGACGCGCCCGACCCCGCGCTCGCCGCACAACTGGCCGAGCCGGGCTGGGTGCGCGCGCTGCGCGCGGCGTGGAAGCGGCTCTACCGCGTGCTCAAGCCGCTGACCTGAGGTGCATGCCTGCCACGCAGGGTGAGCCGCACTTCGACGGTTTCCCTGTCCCGGTGCAACGTCACCGACGCGGGTTCGCCCGGCCTGACTCCCAACACCGCCTCCGCCAGCGACAACCGCGCTCCCGCCTCCAGGCGATGCACCGTCGCCTCGAGGAAGACCGCTCCCGACTTCACCTGTGCCGGCGCCTCCGCAGGCACCCCGGCCGTGGCCAGCGTCAGCTCGAAGCCGGAGGTCCGCGCCTCGTCGCCATAGACGGTCAGGCGCGCCGGCCGGCCCTCGGCCACTTCCAGCAACGCATCGGCGATCACCGGTTTCCCGGCGACGGTCACCGTCGCATCCACCACGTGCGATGCCCCTTGCCCCTCTGCACCGGCACGGCCGGCAAGCACCACGGGCACGACAAGAACCAGCGTCACGACGGCAAGAACCCGAACCAGCGTCTTCACCGTCAGCCTCCTTCTCGGCTCATTCCCCGGCCACGCAGCCGGGCGCGTGTGTGCACAACGGATTCCGTTTCGTCCGCCGGACTACAGCGCGTCGGCATCCATCTCGCCGGTGCGGATCCGCACCACCTTGTCCAGGTCCCAGACGAAGATCTTGCCGTCGCCGATCTTGCCGGTGCCGGCGGCGCGCATGATCGCCTCCACCACCGCGTCGCATTGTTCGTCGGTGACCGCGACCTCGAGCTTGATCTTGGGCAGGAAGTCCACCACGTACTCGGCGCCGCGGTACAGCTCGGTGTGGCCCTTCTGGCGGCCGAAGCCCTTGACCTCGGTGGCGGTGATGCCGGCCACGCCGGCCTCGGCCAGGGCCTCGCGCACGTCGTCGAGCTTGAACGGCTTGATCACGGCCATGACCATCTTCATCGCATCGCCCCCGTCGTGGATCGCAGCCTCGGACCGCAGCAGGATACCCGGCGCGCGGCGCCTGACGCGCGGGCGGTTTTCCGATAGCCTGCCGCAGCGGCCGCCGACAGCCGCCGCGGCGCAGGCCCGGCACGCTGGCCTCCCGCCCACCGGCCGTGCAGGAATGCCCCGATGATCGACCTCGACAAGCTCGACGAACTCGCCCGCCGCCTGAGCAACCTGGTGCCGCCGTCCCTGCGCGAGGGGCGCGAGGAGCTGCAGCAGAACTTCCGCGCCGTGCTGCAGTCGGGCCTGTCCCGGCTCGACCTGGTCACGCGCGAGGAGTTCGAGGTGCAGCGCGCGGTGCTGCTGCGCACGCGCGAGAAGCTCGAGGCGCTCGAACGCACCGTCGCCGAGCTCGAGGCGCAGCTCGCCGCCGCGCGCCCGCAGCAGCCGCCGCAGTCGCACTGATCCGGCCGCCATGACCCTGGCGCTCGTGCACAGCCGTGCACGCGCCGGCGTGCACGCGCCCGCGGTGCGGGTGGAAGTGCACCTCGGCGGCGGCCTGCCCTCGCTGCAGGTGGTCGGCCTGCCCGCGGCCGCAGTGCGCGAGGCCAAGGACCGGGTGCGCGCGGCGCTGCAGTGCGCGCAGTTCGAGTTCCCCGCGCGCCGCATCACCATCAACCTCGCTCCCGCCGACCTGCCCAAGGACGGCGGCCGCTTCGACCTGCCGATCGCGCTGGGCATCCTCGCCGCGAGCGGGCAGTTGCCGCGCGAGGCGCTGGCCGAATGCGAGTTCCTCGGCGAGCTGTCGCTGACCGGCGAGCTGCGGCCGGTGGACGGCGCGCTGCCGGCCGCGCTCGCCGCCGGCCAGGCCGGGCGGCGGCTGGTGCTCCCGCCCGGCAACGGCGCCGAGGCCGCGCTCGCGCGCGGCGTGGAGGTGCTGACCGCGCGCACCCTGCTCGAGGTCTGCGACGCGCTCGCCGGGCGCACCCGCCTGCCGCCGGCGGTCGCCCCGGCGACGGCGCCCGTGGCCGGCCCGGACCTGGCCGAGGTGCACGGCCAGGCGCAGGCCCGGCGCGCGCTCGAGATCGCCGCCGCCGGCGCGCACCACCTGCTGCTGGTCGGCCCGCCCGGCTGCGGCAAGACCCTGCTCGCCGCGCGCCTGCCCGGGATCCTGCCCGAGCCGGACGAGGAGGAAGCGCTCGAATCGGCGGCGGTGGCCTCGGCCAGCGGCCGCGGGCTCGACCCGGCGCGCTGGCGCCAGCGCCCCTGGCGCGCCCCGCACCACAGCGCCAGCGCCGCGGCGCTGGTCGGCGGCGGCACGGTGCCGCGCCCGGGCGAGATCTCGTTGGCCCACCACGGCGTGCTGTTCCTGGACGAGCTGCCGGAGTGGAGCCGGTCGGCGCTGGAGGTGCTGCGCGAGCCGCTCGAGAGCGGCGTGGTCACGATCTCGCGCGCGGCCCGGCAATGCGAGTTCCCGGCCCGCTTCCAGCTCGTGGCGGCGATGAACCCCTGTCCCTGCGGCTGGGCCGGCGACCCCTCCGGTCGCTGCCGCTGCAGCGCCGAGGCGATCGCGCGCTACCGCGCCCGTGTCTCCGGTCCGCTGCTCGAACGCATCGACCTGCACGTGGAGGTGGCGCGCCTGCCGCCGCACGCACTGCGCGCCGACGCGCCCTGCGCCGAGACGAGCGCGACGGTGCGGCAGCGGGTGGAAGCCGCGCGTGCGGTGCAACACGCCCGCGCCGGCAAGCCGAACGCCCTGCTCGACGCGGCGCAGATGCGCCAGAGCTGCCGCCTCGCCGCGGCCGACCAGGCCCTGCTCGAACGCGCGGTGGATGCGCTGCACCTGTCGGCGCGTTCGCTGCACCGGATCCTGCGCGTGGCGCGCACCATCGCCGACCTCGCCGGCAGCGCCGACATCGCCACCGCGCACCTGACCGAAGCGATCGGGTACCGCCGCCTGGACCGGCTGGATCCGGCCATCGTCATGTGAGCGGACCCGGCCTGCCCCGCGCAAGGCCAGGCATTCACCGCCGCTTGCTAGCATCGAACCTCCGCCCCCACGGAGGACTGGTGTGGAGCACCTGCACGCCATTGACTGGCGGCTGCTCGGCGGCGCGCTGCTGATCCTGGCCGGCATCGCCTCGTCCCTGCTCGCGCGGCGCTTCGGCGCGCCGCTGCTGCTGGTGTTCCTGCTGCTCGGCCTGCTGCTCGGCGAGGACGGCCCCGGCGGCATCCGGTATTCCGACACCCGCTTCACCTACCTCGTCGGCGCGCTCGCGCTGGCGGTGATCCTGTTCGACGGCGGCCTGCGCACGCGCGCCGCGCACGTGCGCGGCAGCGTCAAACCGGCGGTGCTGCTGGCCACCGCCGGCGTGGTGATCACCGCCGCGCTGACCGCCTTCGCCGCCGTGCACCTGCTCGCGCTGCCCTGGCTCGAAGCGCTGCTGCTCGGCACCATCGTCGCCTCCACCGACGCCGCGGCCGTGTTCTTCCTGCTGCGCACCGGCGGCCTGCACCTGGAGCGCCGCACCGGCGCCACGCTCGAGATCGAATCGGGCAGCAACGATCCGGTGGCGGTGTTCTTCACCATCGCCCTCACCACCTGGCTCGCCGGCGCCGAGGCCGGCGGCCCGCTGGCCCTGTCCCTGCGGCTGGTGTGGGCGATGGCCGCGGGCCTGGCGCTGGGCTACGCCGGCGGCCGCGCGATCGTGTGGGCGCTGAACAAGTACGCGCTGCCGTCCGGCCTGCATCCGTGGCTCGCGCTGTCGGGCGCGGTGGCCCTGTTCGCGCTGACCAACCTGTTCGGCGGCAGCGGCTACCTCGCGGTGTACCTGGCCGGGATCGTGGTCGCCAACCGGCCGGCGCGGGCGCGCGGCGAGGTGCTCGCGGTGCAGGACGCGGCCACCTGGTTCGCGCAGCTGGTGATGTTCCTGCTGCTCGGTCTGCTGGCCACGCCGAGCCGGCTGCTCGAAGTGCTGTGGCCGGCGCTCGGCGTGGCCGCGTTCCTGATGTTCGTGGCGCGGCCGGTGGCGGTGCTGGCCTGCCTGCTGCCGTTCCGCTACCGCGCCGGCGAGATCGCGTTCATCGCCTGGACCGGGCTGCGCGGCGCGGTCGGCATCTTCCTGGCCTCGATCCCGCTGCTCGCCGAACTGCCGAACGCCGCGCTGTACTTCAACGTCGCGTTCGTGGTCGTGCTCGCCTCGCTGGTGGTGCAGGGCTGGACCCTGCGCCTGGCCGCGCACCGGCTCGGCGTGGCGGTGCCGCGCGCCGACCCCGACACCCGCCGCATCCAGCTCGACCTGCCCGGCCAGCTCGACTACGACATGGTCGGCTACCGTATCGCCCCCGGCTGCGCCGCGCTGCGCGGCGCCCCGCTGCCGGGCCGGGTGCGCCTGGTGATGGTGGTGCGCGAGGGCCGGGTGCTGCTGCCGGACGAGGCCGGCACGCTGCAGGCCGGCGACTACGCCTACTTCCTCGCCCCGGTCGGCCAGGCCCCGCGCCTGGACTGGCTGTTCGCCGAGGGCAGCGACGCGCGCCTGGCCGAGCAGGATCTCTTCGGCAGCTTCACGCTGCCCGGCGACGTGCCGCTGGGCGAACTGGCGAAGTTCTACGGGCTGCCGATCCCGCCGCGCTTCGCCCATGCCACCGCCGCGCAACTGTTCGACGAACGCTTCGACGAACAACCCCAGATCGGCGACCGCCTCGCGCTCGGCAAGGCGGTGCTGGTGGTGCGCAGCCTCAAGGACGAGCGCGTGGCCCAGGTCGGGCTGAAGTTCGCCGGGGTGGGCGAGCGGTTGATTGCGGGTGGGAAGCCATCGTGATTGATGCATCCCGTGCATGCCGGGAACGGATGCTAGGCTTCCCCAAATCCGACGCCACGGATGACGCCTTTTGGCACGGATCCACCCTTCACAAGCCAGTCCGCCTACTCAGTCATGCGCGTACGCCGCCGCTCACCCTGCCTGATCGAAATTGACGACGAGTTGCTGCCGGACTTCAACGCGTTGCTACAGGGCGAGATGCGGCTGCAGACCCGACCCAGCACATCCCTCCTGTGCCCGCTGGAGGGTCGCCGCATCGGTATCACACCCGAAGAACTCGCGTTCGTAGCCGGGCTGACCGCACAGGAATGGTACGAGGTGGAAGCGCTGGCACAACGTGGCCCATTCGATCACGCCAGCATCGAGTCCATGACACGCCGCGGCATCCTGGTCAGCGAGTTCGATACCACCATGCTGGATCGCGAGGCGAAGCTCGCGGACATCGGTTGGCACCCTCTTGCCGCTGTCTACCACGCCATGACCCGCTGGCAGGGCGTGATCGGCGACGAAGGCACGCGCGAACATGGCGAGGACGCCCATCGTGCACGGCTACAGGCGCATGTCGCCCGGCATGGGCCACCGCCGCCACATTTCCCACGCCACCCGTGCGCCGGCCCGGAGTACGCCCTGCCACTCGAACCGTTCGACGACGCCTTCGCGCGCCTGCTTCAGGCGCGCCGCACGACGCGCCACTTCGACCAGGCCGCAACACTCGCGCTCTCCGACCTGAGCCGAGTGCTCTATGGCACGTTTGGTGCAATCGGCACGCGTGCATTGGCCCCAGGTGTCGTCGCAGTCAAACGCACCAGCGCTTCCGGCGGCGCCTTGCAGCCGACCGAAGCCTATCCCTTGGTGATCAAGGTGGAAGGGCTAGCGCCCGGCTTTTACCACTACCAGGCTGATACCCATTCGCTTGCCCTGGTGAAGCGCATGGACGAGCATGCCGCACGTGAACTCGCGTCGGCGCTTACCATCGGGCAGATCTATTTCGCCGAGGCGCATGCCCTTGTTTTCCATGTGGTGCGTCTGGACCGCCATCACTGGAAATACCGGCGTCATGCGAAGGCCTACAAGGCCGCACTCCTGGATTCCGGCCATCTGAGCCAGACGTTCTATCTGCTCGCAGCGGATCGCGGGCTGGGCGCGTTCTACACCGCTGCGATCAATGACGCCGACCTGGTCTCACTGCTCGACCTAGACCCCTTGGCGACGCTCGCCGTTGGCACCAACGGGATCGGGGTGATCGACGGCACCCGGGACATCCTGCATTTCATGCCGGAACCGTACACGCCCACCTTGACTTTACCGGGTGCCGGAACCTCTACTTAGGCCCACCACGGGGGAGGGAAGGCAAACATGACAGCGCAAGACAACGCCCGCAAGCTGCTGCAGCTGTTGGCCACAGACGACGACTTCCGCAGGAAATTCGAGGCGGATCCGGTCGGCCTGCTCAAAGCCTACGGCATCGAGGTCGACCCCAGCCAAGTGCCACCTGGTGGCGTCCGCCTTCCAAGCAAGGAGCAGATCGCCAGGAACCTCGACACCCTGAGCAATGAGCTTCATGCCACAATGGGCATCATTGTATTCAAAGCCTGAACTCTCCCCCGGGGAGCCGGCTTCGCTCACTTCGGGGACACCCGACGCTGCAGTGCTAGAACTCTGGCCTGCAGTTCTGGCGCGTTCGCTAGATCCGGCCAAGCCTTCTGAAACGCAGCCAGATGCTTGGCACTGCGCTCTGGATGGCCAGCCTCCATCGTCACCTCGGCCAAACGCAACATGGCAAGGTTGGAGCGCAGGACATTCTCGATCACCAGCAAGTGCTCACCGCACCACTCTGCGTAGGCGCGCCCCCGATGGCGCACCAACCATTCCAAGTGCTTGATGGCTTCCCCGTGCCGTCCCAATGCCGTGTACGCATCTGCCGCCACGGAATGGGTCAGATACAGTTCGTCGCCATCAAGAAAAGGAGTGACGGCAACGATCGCATCGGCCGGCCGCCGTTCCGCGATCGCGATCCTGGCGCGGACGATGGCGGCGAGGTTGGGCAGCGTCTCGTAAGGCGATTCGGCCACGGCTGCTGCGGTGTCGCGCAAGGCTCTCTCCGCGAGCTGGACGGCGCCTGCGTCCACCGCAAGATAAGCCGCATACAGATAGGCTTGGGCGATGCTTTCGCGCGGGGGGCCACTGGCATCAACCAGGGCACGACGGGCTGCGTCAAGGACGTCAACGACTCCTGCAAGATGCTGCGATACGGAAGTTTTGCCTCGGCCTGCTCCCAACGTCGCCGACAACACGATCCATTCGTCCGCTCGCACAGGGCTTTCGATCATGTCCCGCAGCGCCTTGGCCTGCATGCCCATCTCTGTGAAGCGGCCTTGATCGCCGCTTATGGCCACCGCCATCAACCGGCGCTGCAACTCGACCTTGGGCGCGGGCGCACGTTCCGCCTCCAGGCTTTGCCTGGCCTGGGCAAACTCGCGCCGCGCCGCATAGGCCGCCGCTTGTTCTGCGCTATAGCCGGAAAACCCAAGATTGCGCGCCGACCGGAAAGCCTTTAGTGCATCGGCGTGACGTTCCTGGCCAAGCCGGGCGATACCCAGCAGATATGCCGACACCGCGCGAGTGACACTTTGCGGGACGCTGGCCCGTCCCGAAAACTCAGCCATCACATCGAACCGGTTCGACGGCCACCCTCCGGAGATGGCGTAATTGTGGGCGGCCTGGTGAAAGTCCGGGTACAGCTCGGCTAATGCCAACCATTTCTCCGGATAGCCTTTTTGCCATTGCATCATCGCCAAGGTGGCATCCAGGTACAGCGCCTCGCGATTACTCAAGCGCTCGCGCAGCGCGGCAGCCTTTCGCATGGCGGCGATCGCTTGAGGATGCTCGCCGCGGGCATGGGCAACACGTCCGATCGCGACATGCGCCAAGGCGAACTCTGGATCCAGCGTCAAGGCCTGCTGGAAATGCTGCGCAGCCTCATCGAGGCGACCTGATCCCAACGCCTTCTGGCCGAGCGCGTAGGCACGCAAGGCGTCCAGGCTGGCAGTGGTGACCCGCTCGACAGGCGCGGAATCGCGCTCGATGGACGCAAGTGTCTCGCCGAGTCGTCCGCGGAGTGATTCACCGATCCGCCCAATGGCCGCGAGCGCAGAATCCGCATCCCGCTCCATCATGGACTCGGCGAAAACAGTGCCATGGGTAACTGGATCGACGACTTCTACCGTCACGCGCAGACGGCCGCCGACTTCGGCGACGGTCGGCAGCAAAACTGCTCGCGCGCCGCTGCGCAACGCAACCTGCGCACCGAGATCCCGGTCTACTCGCGTGGCCGCCGGATCCCGCCGCATCAACCGTAGCGTGTCGTCAATGCGCATGTCTGGAACGACATTGACATATCGCGACTGCTCCAGGCCAACCCGCAAAGCGGTTTCGAGCGCATCGTCGAACCGCGCGTTGCTGGTCAGGTTCTGCAGGTCGGCGATCACCACCCAGTCGCGCTCGTTGAACGCGATCGCAGGTTGCGGGCGGGTGACGAACCAGGCGCCGATGCCGATGCCGACGAGCAGCAGCACCTCGGCGGCGAGCGCGGCGGGGCGGCGCCAGAGCGGGGTGTCGCGCCAGGCCTTGCCGCTGGCCTTGGGCGCGCGCAGCGGGGCGAGGCCGGGCTCGCCGACCTCGTGCACTTCCAGCGCCTCGGGCAGGCCCTTGAAGCGCCAGCGGCCGTGCGACTTCCACAGCAGGTGTTCGGCGCGTTCGCCGAGTTCGCGCGCGGCGCGCCGGGCGAGCGGTTCGGCGGTGGCCGAGAGCAGGATCTGGCCGGGGCGCGCCAGCGCCATCAGGCGGCCGGCGAGCGGCTTGGCCAAGCCCTCGACCTCGAGTGGCTTGGCGCCGGCCTGGACCGCGGCGGCGCTGTTGCGCCAGGTCAGCACCTCGCCGACGTGCAGGCCGGCGCGTGCCTCCAGGCGCAGGTTGCGCGTGTGGCCGAGCTCGCGCAGGCCGCGCGCGTAGTCGAGGGCGAAGCCGAGGCCGTCTATGGGGCGTTCGAACAGCAGCAGCAGGCCGTCGCTGCGGTCTATCAGGCGCCCGCGCCAGCGCTGCTGCAGTTCCAGCACCAGGCGGTCGTGGGCGCGGAACAGCTCGGCCGCGGCGGCATCGCCCAGGCGCTCGACCAGGGTGGTCGAGTCGCACAGGTCGGTGAGCAGCAGGGTGCGCAGCTGCGGCTGCTCACCGGCGGGGTGGGCGAAGTCGTTCATGCGCCGCGGCCTCCTTCACGCCGGCGCCAGCGCGCCGTCCTGCCACTCCACGCGGTTGCCGCCCAGGCGCTTGGCCCGGTACAGCGCGGCGTCGGCGTACGCGTACCACTCGTCCCAGTCCTGCCCGGGCAGCAGCAGGCAGGCACCGACGCTGAGGGTGGCCATCTGCGGCGGGTCGGACTGCAGCGCGTGCAGCGCGCGCGCGGTGTTGACCACGAACTCGCCCATGCGCAGCACCTCGTCGGGGTGATCGGCGCGCACCAGCAGGCAGAACTCGTCGCCGCCCAGGCGGCAGGCCAGGTCATCGGGCCCGGCCGCCGAGCGCAGGATGTTGGCCACGCCCTGCAGCACGCGGTCGCCGACCAGGTGGCCGTACTCGTCGTTGATGCGCTTGAAGCTGTCGCAGTCCACCAGCAGCAGGCCGCGGCGCCGGGCGGCGTCCTCGCGCCGGCGCTGCTGCAGGTGCAGCAGGAAGCCGCGGCGGTTGGTCAGGCCGGTGAGTTCGTCGGTGCGGGTCAGCTCCTCGGTGACGCTGAGCCGGTGGTTGGTGGCGCGCAGGGTGTCGAGCGCGGTCTGCAGGTCGAGGTTGCGCCGGCGCAGGCGCCCGATCAGGCTCTGCTCGTTGCGCACCACGCGCTCGATCGAGCGGCGCAGGAAGTGCGAGAGCTGGCGCGGGTCGCGCTCGGCCAGGCGCTCGAACTCCTCCTGCGACAGCTCCAGCAGCACGCAGGCGGTGACGGTGGTGGCGTCGGCGCTGCGCGCATGGTCGCCGATCAGCAGGCCGAGCTCGCCGAAGAACTCGCGCGGCCCCAGGCGCTTGACGGCCAGGTCGTCGCCGAAGTCGAGCTCGACCTCGCCCTGGGTGACGACGTACATCGTGGTGCCGAGGTCGCCACGGCGGAACAGGCGCTCGCCCGGCTCGCAGCGGCGCACGCGGCCGACCTGGGCGAACAGGGCGTACTCCTCCGCGGTCAGCGCGGCGGGCGACGCATGCGGGTCGTGCGCGGCCGCGCGCGCGGCGGCGGGCGCCGGTTCGCGTTCCATTCCAGACCCCCCCGTGGGCATGGGGGGGCGAGCATACCATCGTCGCAGGACCATCCCCCGGGAGATACGGAACCGGGCGCGGAAGCCGGCCGCGCCGGTCCGCGCGCTCAGGCCGCCTGCGGCTGGAACTGTTCCTCCTCGGTCGAGCCCTTCAGCGCCACGGTCGAGGACTGGCCGCCCTGGATGGTCTGGGTGACCGCGTCGAAGTAGCCGGTGCCGACCTCGCGCTGGTGCTTGACCGCGGTGAAGCCCTGGGCGGCGGCGGCGAACTCGGCCTGCTGCAGCTCCACGAACGCGCTCATCTGCCGCCGCGCGTAGCCGTGGGCGAGCTGGAACATGCCGTAGTTGAGGCTGTGGAAGCCGGCCAGGGTGATGAACTGGAACTTGTAGCCCATCGCCGCCAGCTCGTGCTGGAAGCGGGCGATGGTGGCGTCGTCCAGGTGCTGCTTCCAGTTGAAGCTGGGCGAGCAGTTGTAGGCCAGCAGCTTGCCGGGGTACCGGGCGTGGATGGCCTCGGCGAAGGCGCGGGCGAAGGCGAGGTCCGGCTTGCCGGTCTCGCACCAGACCAGGTCGGCGTACGGGGCGTAGGCCAGGCCGCGGCTGACCGCCTGCGCCAGGCCGTTGCGGGTGCGCCAGAAGCCCTCGACGGTGCGCTCGCCGGTGAGGAACGGGCGGTCGTTGTCGTCAATGTCGGAGGTGATCAGGTCGGCGGCCTCGGCGTCGGTGCGGGCGACGATCAGGGTCGGCACGCCCATCACGTCCGCGGCCAGGCGCGCGGCGACGAGCTTCTCCACCGCCTCGCGGGTGGGCACCAGCACCTTGCCGCCCAGGTGCCCGCACTTCTTGACGCTGGCGAGCTGGTCCTCGAAGTGCACGCCGGCGGCGCCGGCCTCGATCATCGCCTTCATCAGTTCGAAGGCGTTGAGCACGCCGCCGAAGCCGGCCTCGGCGTCGGCCACGATCGGCTGCAGGTAATCAATGCCCGCCTGCCCTTCCGCATGCTGGATCTGGTCGGCGCGCAGCAGGGTGTTGTTGATGCGCCGGACCACCTGCGGCACCGAGTTGGCCGGGTACAGCGACTGGTCGGGGTACATCTCGCCGGCGAGGTTGGCATCGGCCGCGACCTGCCAGCCGGACAGGTAGATCGCCTTCAGCCCGGCCTTGACCTGCTGCATGGCCTGGTTGCCGGTGAGCGCGCCGAGCGCGTTGACGAACGGCTCGGTGTGCAGGTAGCGCCACAGCTTCTCGGCGCCGAGCCGGGCCAGCGAGTGCTCGACCGCGACGGTGCCGCGCAGCCGCACCACCTCCTCGGCCGAGTACGGGCGGACGATGCCGGCCCAGCGCGGGTTGCAGGTCCAGTCGAGGCGAAGCTGTTCGGCGGTGGGCAGCATGCGGGTCATGGGCGGGGCTTCCGTCGGGTGAAGGTGAAATGCGTCGTTTCAGACGCGCATCAACGCGGATGGGCGCGGATCAGGACAAGACTTCCAGGGAAGATCCGGACGACTTCCGCCATCCCGGCGAAAATCGGGATGAGGGCGGGTTCAGGCATCCCCCGATTCCAGACAGGCAGTCGTTGCATTCGTGTCCATCCGCGTGAATCCGCGTCAGAGGTTCAATCCAGCCGCGCGTACGCGGGCAGGGTCAGGAAGTCGGCGAGGGTGTCGGCGTGGGTGAGGCGGTCGAGCATTCCGATCGCCTCGGCGATGCGGCTGCCGCCGGGCAGGCGGCGGCGGTCGCCCAGGCGCGCGGGCAGGTTGAGCAGGGCGCGCTCGAGCAGGGCGAAGTCGAGCTCGCTGCCGTCGTCCAGGCGCAGGCCGTGCGGATGGTGCAGCCACTGCCACAGCTGCGCGCGCGCGATCTCGGCGGTGGCGGCGTCCTCCATCCGGTGCCGGATCGGCACGCAGCCGATGCCGTCGAGCCAGGCGGCGAGGTAGCGCACGCAGACCTCGACGTTGTCGTCGAACCCCGCGCGGGTGATGGTGCCGGCGCAGGGCGCGACCAGGTCGTCGCGGGTCACGAGCACCTCCTCGCGGCGCACGTGCTGCTGGTGCGGCGCGGGCATGCGCTCGTCGAACACCGCGCGCGCCACCGGCACCAGCGCCGGATGCGCGACCCAGGTGCCGTCGAAGCCGGCCGTGACCTCGCGCAGCTTGTCGGCGCGGACCGCGGCCAGCGCGGCGGCGTTGGCCGCGGCGTCGTCCGCGACCGGGATCTGCGCCGCCATCCCGCCCATCGCGTGCGCGCCGCGGCGATGGCAGGTCTGCACCAGCAGGTCGGCACAGGCGCGCAGGAACGGCCGCTCCATCGTCACCTGACCGCGCTCGGGCAGCACCTTGTCCGGATGGGCGCGGAAGGTCTTGATGTACGAGAAGACGTAGTCCCAGCGCCCGCAGTTCAGGCCGGCCACGCGCGTGCGCAGCGCGTGCAGGATCTCGTCCATCTCGAACGCCGCCGGCAGGGTCTCGATCAGCACCGTGACCTTGCACTGGCCCGCCGGCAGGCCGAGCGCGTGCTCGATGTGGGCCAGCACCGCGTCCCACAGCGCGGCCTCCTCCATGCACTCGAGCTTGGGCAGGTAGAAGTACGGGCCGCGATCCTGTGCGGCGAGCGCGCGCGCGTTGTGGAACGCGAACAGGCCGAGGTCGAACAGGCCGGCCGCGATCGGCTGCCCGTCCACGTGCAGATGCTTCTCGTCCAGGTGCCAGCCGCGCGGACGCACGTGCAGCACCGCCTGGCGTTCGCGCGGCGGCAGCACGTAGCGCTTGCCGGTGGCGGCGACGAACTCCAGGTGGCCGGCGACCGCCGCGCGCAGCGCGCGCTGGCCGGCGACCAGGTTGGCCCAGGTCGGCGCGGTCGCGTCCTCGAAGTCGGCCATGTAGCCCTGCGCGCCCGAACCGAGCGCGTTGAGCACGGTCTTGGGGTCGGTCGGGCCGGTCAGTTCGACCCGGCGGTCGCGCAGCGCGGGCGGGATCGGCGCCACCTGCCAGTCGCCGGCGCGCACGGCGGCGGTGTCGGCGCGGAAGTCGGGCAGGCCGCCGGCATCGAACCCCGCCTGGCGGATCCGGCGCGCGGCCAGGCGCGCCTGCCGCGCCGGCTCGAAGCGGCGGTGCAGCCCGGCCAGGAAGGCCAGGGCGGCGGGGGTCAGCAGCTCCTCCTGACCGGGGGCCTGGGCCCGCAGCTCGATGCCGCCGTCCACCGCTTCCAGCACTGCCACCATGGATCGCCTGCTCCGTTCGGGGGGTCGGGCGACACCATGCGCGCGGGTACGGTATTTGACAAACAAGACTTATCAATATATATGATTTGAAAATCAAATGATGAGCCGACGTCCATGGCCCGCCCCACCCCAGCCGCGCCGCGGTTCTCGTACAAGGGCAGCCGGCTCAAGCCCCTGCGGGCGTTCTGCCAGGTGGCGCGGCTGGGCTCGGTCTCGCGCGCGGCCGAGGCGCTGTACCTGAGCCAGCCGGCGGTGACCCTGCAGCTGCAGGCGCTGGAACGCGAGTACGGGGTGCGGCTGCTGGAGCGCAGCGGGCGGCGCCTGGCCCTGACCCGCGAGGGCGAGGCGCTGTACGCGCTGGCGCGGCCCCTGGTGGAGGGGCTGGACGGGCTCGAGGCCGCGTTCCGCGAGCGCCTGCGCGGCCTGGACGCCGGCGAGCTGCACGTGGCCGCCGGCAGCTCGACCATCCTCTACCTGCTGCCGCGGATCGTGGAGGCGTTCCGCGCTGCGCACCCGGCGGTGCGCCTGACCCTGCACAACGTCACCGGCGCCGGCGGCCTGGACCTGCTGCGCTCGGATGCGGTGGACCTGGCGGTGGGCTCGATGCTCGACGTGCCGGCCGACCTCGACTACGCGCCGGTGTACCGCTTCGACCCGATGCTGATCGTGCCGCCCGGCCATCCGCTCGCCGCCAAGCCGGAGCTGCGCCTGGAGGATCTCTCGCCCTACGGCCTGATCCTGCCGCCGCAGCGCCTGACCACCTACCGCCTGGTGGACCTGGTGTTCCAGCGCGCGCACGTGCCCTACACGGTGGCGCTGGAGGTCGGCGGCTGGGAGGTGATCAAGCAGTACGTGGCGATGGGGCTCGGGATCAGCATCGTCACCGCGATCTGCCTGACCGAGGCCGACCGCGCCCGCCTGGTGGCGCGCTCGCTGGCCCGCTACTTCCCGCCGCGCAGCTACGGCGTGGTGATGCGCAAGGGCAAGTACCTCAGCCCGCAGGCACGCGCGTTCGTGGCCCTGATCAAGCCCGACCTGTACGCGCCGCGCGAGTACGACGAGCCGGGGCACTCGGCGCGCTGAAGCGCCCTGCCCCGCCGTGGCCCCGTCGCGGCGCGCTTGCCGTGTTGCGGGGAATGGAGACATGCCGATGAAGAACCACAACCCGTCCGGAGGCCGGCTGCGCTTCGCCAGCACCTGGCAGCGGCTGCTGGCGATGCTGGTGCTGGCGGTGTTCGCCGGCCTGATCTGGCTCGCCTGGAGCGGGCGCTACGACCGCGAGATCAACGCCTTCGCCGCCTGGCTGGAACGCCAGTACGAGGCGCTGCGGCGCTGAGCGCGCCGCGCGCTCACGGGCACTGCGCGGGACGGTGGCCGCAGAAGCGGTAGCGCAGGATCAGGCCGAAGCTGGTGCCCTCGTAGCGGCCGAACTCGTTGAGCCGTTCGCTGTAGCCGGCGGTGGCCACCAGCTGCCACGGGGTGAAGATGCCGAAGGTGAACGCCACGCTGACGTCGCTGGCGCGGCGCCAGCTGGTGAAGGTGTCGTCGCGCTGCACGCCGAGCGCGGCGGTGAGGGTCATCCCGGCCTCCTCGCCGAGGCGGACGTAGGCACCGAGCACCGGCGCGATCCGGCGGTAGTTGTCGGGGCTGTAGTAGCCGTTGCCGGGATCGCGGGTGAAGTCCAGCCACTCGCCCTGCACGCCCAGGTCCACCAGCGCCTGTTCGCCGCGGTACACGGCGTGGCGGTAGTCGGCGCTGAGCGCGCGGCGGCGGTTGTCGTCGCTGAAATCGTCGAAGGCCACGCCTGCGCGCAGCGTGTCGCGCAGCGTCGGCCGCCACTGCAGGTCGGCGCGCACGCCGTCGCGGACGATGTCGAGCGACAGCGCGCGCGGCGAATAGGCGATGCGGTCGCGCTCGAAGGCGAGCGTGTAGGCGAACGCGTCGCTGGCCTGGTGCGAGAACGCCAGGCGGCCGATGGTCTCGCTGTCGTCGCGGCCGGTCAGGCCGTCCAGGCGCGAACGGCCGAGCATCAGCTCCAGCGCCGCGTCCGGCGAGAACGCGTAGCGCAGGCCGAGCTGGAGGCGGTCCTCGTCGATCGAGTCGCCGCCGGTCACCGGCGCGAACGGGCCGCCGACCGGCGCGGAATGGTCGCGCCGCACCGCCGAGGCGAGCAGGCGCAGATCCTCGGCCACGCGCACGTCGGCCTCCAGGCCGGCGCTGCGGATCTCGATGTCGTCGGAATCGGAATACACCGACACCGGCGCGCCGACCGTGGAATACAGCGGCAGCCGCACCGCCTTGGTCAGGATCTCGGTGTCGCGCCCCTCCGGCTTGAGCGCGCGCGCGCGCTCGAGCGCCGGCAGCGCCTCCTGCGGGCGCTCGCCCAGGCGCGCGGCGACGGCCTGGGTCCAGGCGTGGTCGTAGTTCTGCGGGTCGGCTTCGTACAGCGGGGTGTTGAGCGCGAGCGCGGCGTCGCGGCGGCCGGCCCAGGCCAGCACCCGCGCGCGCACCGCGCGCGCCTCGTCGTCGTCGCCGCCGAGCGCGTCCAGGGCCTCGATCGCGCCGGCGTAGTCGCCGCGCCAAGACAGCCAGCGCGCGCGGTCGAGCTGCGCGGCGCGGTCGCCCGGGTGCGCGGCCAGGTGCCGCTCGAGCAGGTGCAGCGCTTCGGCCGTGCGCCCGGCCCAGGCCGCCTCGCGCGCCTGCTGGGCCAGGTCCGGCGCCTGCTGCGCGAGCGCGGCGCCGGCCAGGAACTGCAGCGAGAGCGCGACCGCGAACGACAGGGCTCGCGCGCGCGGGCGGGTCATTTGCGCCATTTGCGGTTCCCCGTGATCCACAGGTCGGTGGCGAAGCGGCCGATGGTGAACAGGTCGGCCACCATCAGCGTGTAGCGGATCGGCGTGACCAGCACGCCCTTGGCCAGCATGCCCAGGCGTTGCCCCTTGGAGACGGCGAACAGCACCGCCAGCGACACCACCACCTCCGCGGCCACGGTCACCGCCAGCGGCTCCCACAGCTGCAGGATCAGCATGATGATCAACGCAGTGGGGAAGCCGATCTTTTCCGCCGCGGACATGAACATGGCCCAGCCGATCGGCCGCCCGTACTGCGCGGTGTGCAGCTCGCCGAACGGCTGCCGGTACTGTTCCTTGTCCTGCGCAGGTTCTCCACCCCGCTGGCCTTGTCCTGGCGCCGCTTGCGCCAGCGGCGCAGGGCGCGGAACGGGGTGCGCAGCAGCTGATCGAAGTAGTAGCAGCTCTGCAGGAACGAGGACGACCACAGGTAGATCTGCCGCGGCAGGCGCTGCACCTCGGGCTCCTCCGAGCGCGCGGTCACGTCCTGGAGCTGGATGTTGCGGTAGCCCTCGTTGCACAGGGCGAAGCCGATGAAGATGTCCTCGGAATTGGTCAGGTCGTCGCCGAACAGCGGCTCGTACTTGTCGAACAGGTCCTTGACGTAGCGCCGGCGGTAGGCGACCGCGCAGCCGACCGGATTGGTGATGGTGCCGAAGAACACCATCTGCCCCTTGTACACGAAGCGCTGCAGGAACGTGTACAGGCACTCGCGGTAGGTGTTGGTGATCCACCACCACAGCGCATGCAGCTTGCCGCGGCGCGCGTGCGGGTCGTCATAGGTGTCGGCGCCATGCCAGAGCCGGAACTCCGGGGTCTGCGCCAGCGCATGGCGGTGCTTCGGCCGCATCGGCAGGATCACGCCGCAGGCGCTGGCGATGCCCACGCCCTGGTACAGCTCCTGCACGCAGCGCTCGATGTAGTTGGGCGACTCCAGGAAGGTGTCGCCGTCGAGGATGAACTCGACGTCGCTGTCGAACTCGCGCGCCTGGCGCTTGATGGTCGGGGTCTTGCCGATCGAGGCGGCGCGCTCGATCACGGTGAGCTTGATCCCGGCCGCGGCGGCGTATTCGCGCGCGCGCGGCACGGTCTGGTCGTGGCCGCCGTCGTCCACCAGGATCACGTTGCGCGGGCGCAGGGTCTGCCGGGCCAGCGAGGCCAGGCAGTGGATGATGTTGTCCTCTTCCTTGTAGGCGGGGATGACCACGTCCACCACCACCGTGTGCCAGTCCTCGGCCGGCGTGGGCACGGTCTTGTCGGGACCGTGCATCAATCCGATCGTGCTAAGCAGCGCGTTCGGACTCAGGACGAACCAGGGTGCAGTAGCCATCTCGGGCCTCGTTCAGGCGTGCGCGTTCGATCGCGATCAAATCGTCGATCGTCCGTTCCAGCGTGTAGCGGTGCTCGAATCCGGTCAGCGCGCGCAGCCGCGCCAGGCTCGGCCGGCGCCGGCGGATGTCCTCGAAGTCCTCGCCGTAGGCTTCGCGCAGCGGCACGTGCTTGATCGTCGAGCGGCTCTGCGCGCGCTCGATCACCAGCTCGGCCAGTTCCAGGATGCTGATCTCGCGGTCGTTGCCGACGTTGACCACCAGCGTGTTGCGCCCGGCGCGCCAGGCGAGCAGGTCGAGCGCCTCGACCGTGTCGCGCACGTCGCAGAACGAGCGGGTCTGCTGGCCGCCGCCGAACACGGTGATCGGCTCGTTGCGCACCGCCTGGGCGACGAAGCGCGGCACCACCATGCCGTAGCGGCCGACCTGGCGCGGACCGATGGTGTTGAAGAAGCGCGCGATCACCGCCGGGATGCCGAAGCGCTGGGCGTAGGCCAGGCCGAAGGCCTCGTCGGCGATCTTGCTGACCGAATAACCCCAGCGGGTGCCGACGCGGGTGCTGACCGAGAGGTCCTGGTCCTCGCGCAGCACGTCCTCCTCGTTGTGGCCGTAGACCTCGGAACTGGAGGCGAGCACGACCTGCGGCTTCCAGCCGCCAGCTTGCGCGGCGCGCAACAGCCGTTCGCAGCCGGCGATGTTGGTCGCCAGCACCTTGGTCGGCTCGGCGATCACCCGGTACACGCCGACCACCGCGGCCAGGTGATAGATGCGGTCGGCCCAGCCGACGGCGCGCTCGAGCTTGTCCCAGGTGAGGATGTCGGCCTCGTCGAAACGGAAGTCCGGGTTGTCCTCGTGCTGGGCCAGGTTCGCGCGCAGGCCGGTGGACAGGTCGTCCACCACATGGACCTGGTCGCCGCGCCCCAGGTGCAGGTCCGCCAGATGGGACCCGATGAAACCGGCGCCGCCGGTGATCAGGACGTGCATGCATTGCCCCACCCCTCAGGGGGCCAAGTTGGATGCCCGTCACGTTTTGTGACGGGGTAGCCAGAATGACGCAAAAGCCATGCCGCGGGGGCCACGCCCGGCGGCGCGATGGCGCCGCCCGTCCCTCAGGGGGTGCCGTGGTGCTTGCCCTGCCAGGGGCGGTACCAGGCGCGGATGCGGGCGATGTCGGCCTCCATGTCCTCGCCCAGGGTGAACAAGGGGCCGATGCCGATGATCTTCTCGGGGTAGTGGAAGTAGGCCGGCAGCACCGGCACCCCGGCCAGATGGGCGATCTTCCAGAACCCGGGCTTCCAGCGTTCGACCGGCTTGCGGGTGCCCTCGGGCGCCAGTCCGAACCACAATTTGTCACTTGCGGTCAGCAGCGCGGCCGCCTGCTCGACCACCCCGCTGGCGGCGCTGCGGTCCACCGCGATCACCCCCAGCCGGCGCAGCAGCACGCTCAGCGGCCACCAGAACAGCTGGTGCTTGCCCAGGATCTTGATCTCCAGACCGAGGGCGAGCTTGGCGGCGAAGCCCCAGATGCCGTCCCAGTTGGACGAGTGCGGGGCGCCGATCAGGACCAGCTTGGGGATGTCGGGAAACGTGCCGACCATGCGCCAGCCGCCCAGGCGCAGGAGGGTGCGGCCGAGCCAGCGGGTGAAGCGGTTGGGCTTCACCCGCGGGGCGTTGGGCGGCAGGGGCAGGACGTAGCCGGGCTGGCCGGGTTGCGGAAGCGCCATGCGGTGCCTTGGTGCGTGGGGGCCGTCAGTCCCAGTCGCGGCGGGTACGGTCGCGCTTGATCGTACTGCGGCCGCGCTTGGCCTGGAGGCGGCGTTCGCGGGCGGCGCGGGTGGGGCGGGTGGCGATGCGCGGTTTGGGGGCGCGCAGACCGGCTTCGATGAAGTGCGCGAGGCGGTCGCGGGCGTCCTCGCGGTTGCGGTCCTGGGTGCGGAAGCGCTGGGCATTGACGACGAACACGCCGTCGGCGGTGAGGCGGCGGTCGCGGCGGGCGAGCAGGCGGGCGCGCACGGGCTCGGGCAGCGAGGGCGAGCGGGCGACGTCGAAGCGCAGTTTGACGGCGGTGGCGACCTTGTTGACGTTCTGGCCGCCGGGGCCGGCGGCGCGCACGAAGCGTTCGACCAGTTCGTCGTCGGGAATGGCCAGGGCGCCGATGCGGAGCATGGGACGATTGTACGGGCAGGGGATGGGCGATCAGCGCTGCGTGCGTTTCGCCGCCTGGCGCGCGAAGGGCGGCGAGGCCGTCCTGCGGCGCAGGCGTGTCAGTGTGCGTGTGTCAGCTTGCTTCGGGCGGGGCGCCGAGATGCTGCCCGAGGGTTCGCGCCTCCCGCACTCCGAAACCGTGCACGCACATGCCCCGCTACCCCCCAAGCCCCCCATCGCCAAACAACGCCACCGCGCGCGCGAACTCGGCGTCGAGCGGGGCGACGACCTCGACCCGGGTGCCGGTGTGCGGATGCGGGAAGGCCAGGCGCTCGGCGTGCAGCAGCATGCGGTGGATGCCGAGCATGCGGAAATGGCGGTTGTGCCGCCCGTCGCCGTGGCTGGTGTCGCCGATCAGATGGTGCGAGGCGTGCTTGAGATGGCGCCGGATCTGGCGGAAGCGGCCGGTCTCGGGCTGCGCGCGCAGCAGCGCGTAGCGCGAGGTGGGAAAGCCCGCGGCGGGAAACGGCAACTCGCAGGTCGCCAGGCGCGTGAACCGCGTGCGCGCCGGCTTCTTCTCCGGCTTGCCGGGGCCGCCGTCGAGCGGATGGTCCACCACGAAATGCTCCGGCGGCCAGCCCCGGCACACCGCCAGATAGTCCTTCTCCACCGCGCCCGACATCAGGCTGCAGCCGAGCGCCGCGGCGGTGTCGCGATCGAAGGCGAGCAGCAGGCAGCCGCTGGTGGCGCGATCCAGACGATGGACCAGGAAGATCGGCCGGCCGAGTTGCGCGCGCAGGCGGTCGGCGACGAAATCGGTCTCGCCGCCGGCCAGCTTGCTGTCGTGGACCATCAGCCCGGCCGGCTTGCCGGCCACGGCCAGGGACTCGTCGCGGTACAGGATCGGCAACGGCGCATCCCCGCCGCCGGCAAGCGGCGCGGTCATCTCCGCGGCCAGGCCGCCAGCAGCGCCCACAGGCCGCCGCAGGCGGCGATCCAGGTCGAGACCGGCACGTTCCACAGGCGCGGGCCGCCGGCCTCGAGCGCGTACAGCACCGCAGCCACGACCAGCAGGCCGGTGCCGAGGATCGCGGCCACGGTGCGGCGCTGGCCGTCGCGCGCCACGCGCGCCAGCTCGGCCAGGTCCTGCGAGCGCATGGACAGCTCGTGCCGGCCGCCGACCTGCTGCGCCAGCCACGCGTGCAGCAGGCTCGGCATGTCCGGCGCGCGCGTGACCAGTTCCGGCAGGCGCTTGCGGAACTCGCCGGCCAGGCGCTGCGGGCTGTAGCGTTCGGCCAGGATCCGCTCGAGCACCGGCCGCGCCACCGCCCAGATGTCGAGCTTCGGGTCGAGCAGGCGGCCCAGGCCCTCGATGTTGAGCAGGGTCTTCTGCAGCAGGATCAGCTGCGGCTGCAGGGTCAGCTCGTAGCGCTGCGCGGTGCGGAACAGCTTGACCAGCACCTCGGCCAGCGAGATCTCCGCCAGCGGCCGGGTGAAATACGGCTCGCACACCGCGCGCGCCGCGGCCTCGAGCTCGTCCAGGCGGATGTGCGCGGGCATCCAGCCGGCGCGCACGTGCAGCTCGGCGATGCGGCGGTAGTCGCGGTTGAAGATCGCCATGAAGTTCTCGGCGAGCCAGTACTGGTCCTCGTCCGAGAGCTGGCCGACGATGCCGAAGTCGAGGGCGATGAAACGCGGATCGGCGCGGCGCGCCGGATCGGCGTCCACCCAGATGTTGCCGGCGTGGGCGTCGGCGTGGAAGAAGTTGTCGCGGAACACCTGGGTGTAGAACACGCGCACGCCCTTGGCGGCGAGCGCGCGGCGATCAATGCCGGCGGCGTCGAGCGCGGCGATGTCGTCGCTGGGGATGCCGTGCACGCGCTCGAGCGTGAGCACGCGCTCGCGGGTGTGGGTCCAGATCACCTCCGGCACGTACAGGTCGGGCGAGCCTTCCCAGAACCGGCGCAGCACGCTGGCGTTGGCGCCCTCGCGCTGCAGGTCGAGCTCGGCGGCCAGGGTGTTCTCGACCTCGGCCACGATCGCGCGCGGGCGGATCTTGTCGGCGGCAGGGTGGGTGCGCTCGACGATCGCGGCGATGCCGCGCAGCAGGGCGATGTCGGCGGCGATCTCGCGCTCGACCTGCGGCCGCAGCACCTTCACCACCACCTCGCGGCCGTCGTGCAGGCGCGCGGCGTGCACCTGGGCGATGGACGCCGAGGCCAGCGGCGTGGTGTCGAAGCGGGCGAACGCCTCGCCGATGCCGCGCTCGAGCGCGCGCTCGACCAGCGCCCGCGCGATCTCGCCGTCGAACGGCTCCACCCGGTCCTGCAGCAGCGCCAGCTCGTCGGCGATGTCCGGCGGCATCAGGTCGCGGCGGGTGGACAGGATCTGGCCGAACTTGACGAAGATCGGTCCCAGCTCCTGCAGCGCCAGGCGCAGGCGCGCGCCGCGCGGCAGCTCGGCGATGCGCGGGGTGGCGCGCGGCACGAACGGCCGCGCCAGGCGCAGCCAGCGTTCGGCAGGCGTCTCGGCCAGCAGGGCGTCGAGGCGGTAGCGCAGCAGCACCCGCCCGATCCGCAGCGCGCGCGCGAACGACCTCACGCCGCCGCCCCGCGCTGCAGGCGCGCGATGCGCGCGGCCAGGCGCTCGACGTCGTCGCGCAGCGCGTCCACGTCGTCGCAGAACGCCTCCACCTCGCCGCGCGCGACCACGTCGCGCGATTCCTCGGTCAGGTACTCGGCGGTGCTGCCGGCCAGTTCGCGGCCGAGCACGCGCGCCTGGCGCAGCGCCCGCGCCAGGCCCTGCGCGATCTGCACCCCGAGCACGTCGCCGAACGCGGCCGCGAACGGCCGCTGCCAGTCCGGATCGAAGCGTTCGGCCAGGCGCTGCAGGCGGCGGGCGAGGTCAGCGTCGCCGGAGAGCATCATCTTCCCGATCGGCGGGGCGTCGTCGCGGCGCAGGAACGGCAGCTGCGCGATCAGCCCGGACAGGGTGCCGCGCACCTGCAGGTCGGGCGCGTCCGCCGCCGGCCCCACCCGCAGCGCCTCGCCCTCGACCGTGACCTGCAGCGCCAGCGGCGGGGCGTCCACCTGCAGCGCCACGCGCCGGCCGTCGAGCGTGCGCAGCGCCGCGCGCGTGTCCGGATCCAGCGCCAGCATGTGGTTGAGCGCCGCCTCCAGCGCGCGGCCGGCGGGCACCTTCCAGTTGAACGGCGTCGGGCTCATCGCGGCATTGTAGGGCCGGCGCGCCATGCCGCCCGCAGCCGCTCGATCCCTTCGGCGAAGGACACCCGCGGCACGTAGCCGAAATCGCGCCGGGCCGGCCCCATGTCGTACCAGTGGGTGGTGGCGAGCTGCTCGGCCAGGAACCTCGTCAGCGGCGGTTCGCCGCGCAGGGGCAGCACATGCCACAGCCCCTCGCACACCGCGCCGATCGCGTAGGCGAGCGGGAACGGCAGCGCGCGCTGCACCGGCGGCGCGCCGGCGGCGGCGAGCAGTGCGTTCAGGGTCTCGCGCATCGTCTTCGGCTCGCCGTTGCTGATGAAGTAGGCGCGCCCGGCGCAGGCCGCGCCCGGGGCGAGGTGCGCGAAGGCGTCGAAATGCGCCTGCGCGGCGTTGTCCACGTAGGTGGTGTCCACCAGGTTGTCGCCGCCGCCGACCAGGCGCAGGCGCCCGGCGCGCGCGCGCTCGACCAGGCGCGGCAGCAGCTGGTTGTCGCCCGGGCCCCAGATCAGGCGCGGGCGCAGCGCGACGGTGGCCAGGGTGGCGTCGTTGGCGGCCAGCACCTCGCGTTCGGCGATCTGCTTGGTGGCCGCGTACGGCGCCTTCAGGTGCTCGCCATAGGGCACGGTCTCGGCCGTGCCGCCGGCGACCGGATGGGTGGCACGGTGGGTCACGCTCGGCGTGGAGGTGTACACCAGGCGCGCGATGCCGTGCGCGCGGCAGGCCGCGATCACGTGCCGCGTGCCGAGCACGTTGGCGCGGTGGTAGTCGGCGTACGGCCCCCACGCGCCGGCCTTGGCCGCGTTGTGGAACACCGCTTCGCACCCCTCCGCCGCGCGCAGCACCGCCGCGGGATCGGCGAGGTCGCCCTGCACCTGGCGCACGCCGAGCGCATCCAGCGCGGGATAGCGGCCGCGGTTGAAGCTCACCACCTCGTGCCCGCGTTCGACCAGGCCGCGGCACAGCGCCTGGCCGAGGAAACCGCCGCCGCCGGTGACCAGGATCCTCATGCACGTCGCTCCAGCCGGCGCGCCGCCCACGCCGCCAGCCGCTCGCGGCCGATCTTGGCGTTGTGGCGGATGTCCACCGGAAAGGGGTTCGGGTAATGCAGGAACGCGCCCACCTTCGCGGTGTGCACGAAGCCCTCGCCGAGGTGGCGCAGCTCGGCCTCGATCCGCGGCCACTGCGCCGCCGCCACGCCGCGTTCGAGCTCGACGCACAGCACCGCACGCTGCGCGCCGCGCGGGCCGACCCCGACCAGCGCGGTGCGGCGCACCTGCGGATGGGTGTTGAACACCGGCTCGACCTGCTCGGTGCACAGCGTGGTGCCGTCGGCGAGCATCACCCGCTGCGACTTGCGGCCGCAGAACCACAGCCGCCCCTGCGCGTCGAAATAGCCTAGGTCGCCCATGCGGTGGACGATGCGTTCGTGTCCGTCCGCCGTGCGCTCGCGGATCTTGGCCAGGCGCGTGGCCTGCGCGCGGTTGTAGTAGCTGTCGGTCGCGGTCGGCCCGGCCACGGTGATCTCGCCGACCTGTCCGGCGGCCACCTGCAGCGCGTCGTCCCACTCGGCGATCGCCTCGTCGCTGACCTGGATGATGCGCACCTCGTTCGGCGGCACCGGGCGGCCGACGCAGGTGCCGGCGCCGGCCTCGGTCAGCGCGCGCGTGCCTTCCAGCTCGCGACCCTCGATCACCGCCACCGGCAGGCATTCGGTCGCCCCGTAGGGCGTCCACAGCTGCGCGTCCTCCGGCAGCAGCGCGCGCATCGCCGCCACCACCTCGGCCGGCACCGGCGCACCGGCCGAGGTCACCCGCCGCACCGTCGGCAGGTGCACGCCGTGCCGCGCCAGCACCGCGATCAGCGCCGGCGAACCGAACAGCTGGGTGACGCGGAAGCGCTCGATCGCCTGCACCAGCCGGCGCGGATCGGCGCGCGCCGGCCGGGTGGGATCCATGTCCGGGATCACCGAGGTCAGCCCCAGCGCGGGGTCGAACAGCGCGAACGGCGGGAACGTGGGCAGATCCACGCCGCCGGGCTCGAGGTCGAACGCCGCGCGCATCAGCGCGACCTGCGCGACGAAGTGGCGGTGGCGGTAGACCACGCCCTTGGGCACGCCGGTCGAACCGCTGGTGAAGGCGATCGCGGCGATCTCGTCCGGGCGGGTGTCGGCAAGCTGCGGCCCCGCGCCCGCGCCGGCGCGCTCGACCTGGGCCAGGGTGGCATCGGCCAGCCAGGCGCGTGCGCCGGTGGTGATCCGCACCCGCGCCGACCGCGCCCACCCGAGCAGGGTGCGCGCCAGGTGCGCGAGCGGGATGCCGATGAACGCCTCCGGCTCCGCTTCGTCCAGGCACTGCTTCAACGCGCGCTTGTCGATGCCCGGATCCACCAGCACCGGCACCGCCCCGGCCTTGAACAGCGCGAACATGGTCAGGAAGAACTCGGGCGTGGGCCGCACCATCACCACGGTGCGGGTGCCGCGCCCCACCCCGTGCGCGGCCAGCCCCGCGGCGATCGCGTCGCTGCGCGCGTCCAGCTCGGCATAGGTGAGCGCGACCTCGTAGCGGCCGTCGCGGCCCGGGCAGTGCATGGCGATGCGCGCCGGATGCGCGTGCGCCAGGCGCGGCAGGGCGGCGGCGATGTTGCAGGGAGCGTCCATCCGCACATTGTCGCCGCTGGCGGTGGCCAAGGTCTTGCGAAGATCCCGCCAATTTTCGAGCCGACGAAACGGCCGCGCCGCGCGGTAACCAGGATGTTGGGGCCGGTTCGGCGCCCCCCTTGCACTCCGCCCGCCGATCCGCAAAATCCCGCGCCCGGCGGCGCCGGCAGAGGGTCGCCACCCGCGTCCACCCTGCCCTTCCGCGACCCGCACATGTCCCACCCGTGCCTGTCGTGCGGCGCCTGCTGCGCCTACTTCCGCGTGTCCTTCCACTGGTCCGAGGCCGACCCGACCCTCGGCGGCCAGGTCCCGCCCGCCCTCACCGAGCCCCTGCGCACGCACGAAGTGGCCATGCGCGGCACCTCGCAGGCGCGGCCACGCTGCATCGCCCTCGACGCCGACATCGGCCGCCGCAGCCGCTGCACCATCCACCCTGTCCGCCCCAGCGTCTGCCGCGACGTCCCCGCCTCCTGGGAATTCGGCGCCCCCAGCCCGCAATGCGACAAGGCCCGCCAGGCCCACGGCCTGCCGCCGCTCACCCCGGCGGATTGGGAAGCGCAGGCGGCGTAAGGGCGCAACTCGCGCCGGCCGCACCTTCCCGTCCCGCGAGCCCCCGCAAGCCCAGGCCTCCGGGAGCCATCCCGCCCTCGACGGTGGCTTTGCATGACATCGTGTTAATATTTATTGACATTCAGTAAATCTTGATTGACACTGCTGCCCCCTCAACGGGAGAACGGTCATGGTGCAACGCGAACGGTTTGCATGGGTCTGGATGGCCGCCCTGGTGGTCTTGCTCGGGACCTACTTCATCGGGGTGGGGTTCTACGCGCGCGAATGGCAGGCCCTGTCCGAGGGCCAGCGCATCGGCCTGCTCGCCATCCCCTTGGCGCTGATGGCCGTGGTGGTCGGCATTGACCGCCTCGTGGCACGTGTGCGACGCGGCAGGGCCCCCGCCGAGCCGGTGGACGAACGCGACCACGCCATCGAGGGCCGGGCCTCGTCGGCGGGCTACCACACGTTGATGTTCGGCACGATCTTCGTGGGCTGCTATTTGCCGTTCAGCGCCGATCGCTGGCAGATCGTGCACGCCACCCTGCTGGCGATCGCGATCGCCGAGGTGGTGCGCCACGGCCTCATCGCCCGTGGCTACCGCCAGGGGGCCACGTGAGCAGCGGCCGGCTCAGCAACCAGATCCGCACGCTGCGGTTCCTCGCCGGCGAGATGACCCAGGCCGAACTCGGTGCGCGCGTCGGGGTCACGCGCCAGACGATCGCCGCGATCGAGGCCGGCAAGTACTCGCCCACGCTGGAGCTGGCGTTCCGCATCGCGGATGTCTTCGGCAAGCCGCTGGACCAGGTGTTCCACTGGGAACGCGAGGCCCCCGCCTCGCGCTAGCGGGAACGGGGGCTGTCGTGTCCGCAGCCCATTGTCCCGACGCGCCGGCGCAGGCCCGTCCTACGCCCCGTTGCCGCCACCCGGCAACGGATGCGCGTCGAGGAAGCGCCGGATCGCCGGCACCAGCCGTTCGTGCTCGTCCTCCAGCACGTAGTGGTGCGCGTCGGCGAAGGCGTGCACTTCCGCCTGCGGCAGCGCCGCGGTGCAGGCGTCCAGGCAGTGGCGGTCGAACACGAAATCGCGCAGGCCCCAGCCGATGAACGCCGGGCGGTCGGCGAATTCCGGCAGGCGCCGGCCGGCCTCGGCCACCAGCGCCCACGCCGGGTCGCCCTCGCGCAGCGGGATGTCCTGCACGAAGCGCAAGGTGGCGATGCGGTTGTGCCAGGAGTCGTAGGGCGCCACGTACGCACGGCGCACCGGCGCCGGCATCGGCCGCGCCACGCCGACGTGCGAGGCCAGTTCCGCGAACGCGTTGCAGCCGCGGATCAGCAGCGCGCCCAGCCGCGAGTCGCGCCCGAACGAGAGCTGCCACGGCATCGGCTTGCCGGGCGGCAGCGGAAACAGCGCGGTGTTGAGGATCACCAGCCGCCGCACCCGCTCCGGATGCGCCAGCGCCCAGCCCATCCCGATCATCCCGCCCCAGTCGTGCACCGCCAGCGTCACCGGGCCGGCGATGCCGAGCGCATCGAGCAGCGTGCCCAGGTCCTGCACGCGCGAGGCGAGCGTGTAGCGGTAGCGGGCGTCGTCCGGCTTGTCCGACAGGCCCATGCCGATGTGGTCCGGCACCACGCAGCGCCAGCGGTCGCGCAAGCCCAGTACCAGGTGCCGCCAGTAGTAGCTCCACGACGGATTGCCGTGCAGCATGACGACGACCTCGCCGCCCGGCGGGCCTTCGTCGAGGTACGACATCGCGATCCCGGGGCGAACCTCGATCCGGCGCGGGGTGAAGGGGTAGTCGGGGTAATTCATTGTTTTTTCAGGTTTTTTGAATTACTGAGCCGGCCGCCAAATAGTGCGTAGCAACTGGTTACGCAGCGTAGCGGACATGCGATGTGCTTCGGAAGTTCGGCAAGTGCGAACTGAGTGACGCTGCCCTCGTCCAGGTCGTGTAGGCGGAAGCTGCGGAAATCCGATACCACTACGTAGCGCGGCAGCTCTTCCTCGCTCAGGCCTGCGAAGTAATCGGTGGCCTGCTCGAAGGCAGCATCCAGGTCCTGACCGGCGCTCTTGTGCTCGGCCAGCAGCGTGCCTGGCCAGAACACGTCGATGCGCCCTTTTCCCGTCTTGCCGAAGCGTTCGGCCTTCTTCTCGTACACCGCCACTCACCGGCGATTGACGCCGAAGATGGCGAAGAACTCATTCCAGAATGTCTGCGCCTCGGCGCGCTCTGCAGTTTCGCCCGCCCACTCGCGTGCGAATGCGGTAGCACGGCCGCGGATGTCGGCCCAAGTGAGGTTGAGACGCGGCGCTGCGGTGCCCAGACGGCGCGTGTTCACAACGGCTGCGCTCCCTCGCTGAGGATGTCGAGATATTGCCGGTAGGCGAACACGCGATGCCGCCGCTGACCGGTGAGTTCGTTGACGATCCCCATCTCCTCCAGCGTGCGGATCGCGGCGCGGATGGTGGGCGCGCTGAGCGCGAGATGCGGCTGCACCTGCGGCACGCCGAGCAGGACCCTGCGGGCGAACTGCTCGAACACCAGGCCAACGTTGCCGGCGCGCGCGCCCAGGGTCGCGATGCGCGCGCGGTCGCGGGCGAGCAGCGCGAGCAGACGCTGCGCAGTCTCCACCGCCTGCTGTGCGGTGTCGGCCACGCCATCAAGGAAGAATCCGAGCCAGCCCTCCCAGTCGCCGCGCATGCGCACGGCGTTCAACCGGTCGTAGTAGTCGGACCTGCGCTGCTTGAAGTACAGGCTCAGGTACAGGCTGGGTTCGCGCAGCACGCCTTCGTGGCAGAGGATCAGCGTGATCAGCAACCGGCCGAGGCGGCCGTTGCCGTCGCTGAAGGGATGGATGGTTTCGAACTGCACGTGCGCGAGCGCAGCCTTGATGAGCGGAGAGGCATCGGAGGCGGGAGCGTGCAGGAACCGCTCGAACGCGGCAAGCGTTGCATCGAGCGCGTCGGGGGGGGGCGGTACGAACTGCGCGAGCGCCGGCGATGGGCCACCAACCCAGACCTGCCCCCTGCGGAACTCGCCCGGGGTCTTGTCGGCGCCGCGTCCGCCATGCAGCAGCAGGGCATGCATTTCGCGAATCAGGCGCAGCGACAACGGGAAATCGTCCTCGCGCAGCCGCTTCAAACCGTGATTCAGTGCCGCGACGTAGTTGGACACTTCCTCCACATCGTCAATCGGCACACCCGGCGCCTCGTCCAGCTCGAACAGCAACAGATCCGACAGCGAAGACTGCGTGCCTTCGATCTGCGACGACAGCAGCGCCTCCTTGCGTACGTACTGGTACAGGAACAGTTCCGGGTCGGGCAGCATCAGGGTGATGCCGTCCAACCGGCCCAGGGCCTGGTCGGCCCGTTCCTTGCGGGAGAGCAGATCGTGCATGGCCAGATCCAGCGGCGGATCCGGCGGCAGCGGGTCCGGGATGAAGGCCTGGTAGCGACTCCCCGCCAACGAACCCGGAACGTAACGCCCGGTAGTACGTGCCGGCATCTTTCTTTCCTTACGCCCGAGGGAGACCCGCGTTAGGAAAGATTTCTAACAATTTTTTTCTTAGAACGCGAGAAGGGCCTCGCTTACGCAAGATTCTTTGCAAAGCATCGGCCAAGACGGACGGGGCCTCGTCAATCCGGGGCGGCCCCGACCACCATCGGTTCAGGCGCTTAAGGTGCTCTCCAACCTCTTGATCCGAAATGACTTTCACCGGACTTCCGGGTTAGTGAAAGAGCACTTGGCTTAACCGCTGCCCGCTTGCGGGTCACCGCCCCCGATTCGGGAGGGGGGCAGGGCGAGGCACCTGCGGTCAGGCCAAGCAAGCCGCTGACCGCCGCCCCTCACCACACCACTTCGGCCATCGAGCAGTTCAGCCCCGAGCCGATGCCGAGCAGGGCGACGCGGCTGCCTTTCTTCAGGCGGCCCATTTCGCGCAGCTTGGAGAGCACGATCGGCACCGAAGCCGGGCCGATGTTGCCGTGTTCGCCGAAGATGGTCATGACCTTCTTCGGGTCTATGCCCATCGCGCGGACGAAGGCGGCGGTGTGCACCTTGCTGACCTGGTGGATCACGAACTCGTCGAGTTCCTCCACCGCCCAGCCGAGTTTCTGGCGCGCGACCTGGAAGGTCTTGTGCGCGAGCTTGACCCCTTCCTGGAGCAGCATGCGGGTGTCGGTGATCATGCCGTCGAGGTTGCCGCGGCAGAGCTTGTTCCACTGCGTGGCGGCGCGGGTGACGCCGCCCTTGTAGCGCGGCGCGCCGGGGGCGAGTTCGGCGCGGGCCAGCACCATGCCGGCGGCGCCGGAGCCGAGGGTGAGGGTGGCCATCTCGTTGCGGAAGTCGTCCTCGGTGACGTCGGCGCGGGTCATGCGCTCGAGCGTCTTCTCGTAGGCGAGGTCGGCGGTCTCGCCGTCCACGACCAGGGCGTAATCGATCTCGCCGCGCTCGATCATGCGCGCGGCGATGTCCATGCCGTTGAGGAAGGCCAGGCAGGCGTTGGCGACGTCGAAGTTCTGGCAGGTGTCGGGCAGGCCGAGGTTGCCGCTGACGATGCTGGCGGTGGACGGCTCGAGGTAGTCGCGGCTGACCGAGGTGTTGACCAGCAGGCCGATCCGGCTGGGGTCCACGCCGGCGTCGGCCAGCGCCTTGACCCCGGCCAGGGTGGCGGCGTCGGAGGCCTGCACCGGGCCGTCCCACAGCCGGCGCGCGTGCACGCCGGCGATGTCGAGCATGTCGGCCTTGATGCCGAGACGGTCGAGGGTGGGCTTCAGGCGCGCGTTGATCTCGGCCGAGGTCAGGCGGCGCGGGGCGTCCACATGGGCGAGACCGGCGATGGCGACGTGTTGGAACAGCATGGGGCGGCGACGACGGCGTACCGGCTGGTACGGGGAACGCGACAGGATACCGGCTCCGGTCGCCGGCTGGCGGATCCAGCGCCCGCGCCCGCCGCGGCCGCGGTTCAGGCTGGTGAACCCGCTGGGCCCGATGCGCCGGGGGCGCTCACTCCGGATCGCGCAGGAACCGGGCCATGGAGACCCCGCCCGGCGGGGCCGGGGCGAACTCGGCGGCGATGTCCACGAAACCGCGCATGACCGCGATCTCGCGCGGGGTGCGGTTGAGGGCGTCGCGCTGGTTGGGGTCGGCGCCGGCGCGGAGCAGGCGCTGGACCACCCCCGGCAGGCCGTGCAGGGCGGCCAGGTGCAGGGGGCTGAAGCCGCGCGGGTCGCGGGCGTCGAGGGCCACGTTCTCGTCCAGCAGCCGGTCCAGGCCGGCCAGGACCACGTCCTCGTGGCAGGCGGTGCCGGGTTCGGCACGGGCGCCGAGCAACAGCAGCAGCGGGGTGACGCCGCCGGCGGCGGCCTGGTCCGGTTCGGCCCCGGCCAGCAGCAGGGTATCGAGCAGGGCCACCAGGCGCGGGCGCTCGCGCGCGGTGAAACCGTACACCGCGGCGCAGTGCAGCGGGGCCAGGCCCTGCGCGTCGCAGGCGTGGACGTCGGCGCCGGCGTTGAGCAGGCGCGCGCACAGGTCGGGCAGGCCGAGCGCGGCGGCGAGCATCAGCACGGTGACGCCGCCGGGCAGGCGCTGTTCCAGCGGGGCGCCGGCCGCGAGCAGGCGGTCCACGATGTCGGCATGGCGCATGCTCACCGCGGCCGAGAGCGGGGTGGCGCCGGAGCGCGCGGCCAGGCAGGGGTCGGCGCCGCGCGCGAGCAGCAGCTCCACCACCGCGCGGTGGCCGCCGCCGGCCGCGCGCAGCAGGGCGCTGCAGCCCTGGGCGTCCACCGCGTCCACCGCCAGGCCGAGGTCGAGCAGGCGGCGCACCGCGTCGGCGTCGCCGACGATCGCCGCCGCCGGCAGGTCGGCCGGGTGCAGCGCGCGCCGCGGCAGCGGCCAGCCGCGCCAGTCGAGCCAGTCGGCCAGGTCGCGGCGGCCGGAGGCGAGCGCCACGCCGAGCGGAGTCTGCCCGTCGGCGGCGCGGATCCCGGGGTTGGCGCCGTGGCGCACCAGCAGTTTCAGCGCGGTCTCACGGCCGAGCGCGGCGGCCAGGTGCAGCGCGGTCATGCCGTGGGCGTCGCAGGCATCCAGGTCGGCGCCGTGCGCGATCAGCCGTTCGCACAGGCGCGACCAGCCCAGCCGCACCGCCAGCGCCAGCGGCGGGTCGCCGGCCGGCGAGACGCCGAAGGGATCGGCGCCGCGTTCGAGCAGGTCGAGCGCGGCGGCCTCCAGACCGCGCGCGCCCTGGTCGCCGGCGACGCAGGCGGCGAGAAAACGCGCCAGCCCGCCGGCGCCGGCGGGACTGACCGCGCGCCGCAGCAGGATCTGGGCCGCCGGCAGCCCGGCCGGCCCCTGGCCGAGCAGGGCCAGCAGCACGGTGTCGCCCGCCCCGTCCGCGCGTGCTTCCGGATCGGCCCCGTGCGCGAGCAGCCACTCCAGGCACGACGGGCGGCGCTGCAGCTCGGGCTCGTGCAGCAGCGCGCCGAGTTCGGCCGGCGCCAGCAGCCGGGTCAGCGCGTCGAGGCCGTCGAAACGCCCGGCGGCCAGGCCTTCGCGCAGCAATACCGCCGGGCTGCGGTCGGGGGCGTGCGCGGCACCGCCGGCATCGGCCACCGCGGCCGGCAGCGGATAGTCGGGGTCGAGCAGCGCCACCAGGCGCCAGCGCCCGGCCTCGGCGGCCAGGTCGGCGGGACGGCGGCCGTCGCGGTCGGGCTGGGCCGGATCCAGGCCGAGCTCGAGCAGGCGCTGCACCAGCGCCGGGTTCGCCTGCTCGGCCAGGCAGGCCAGGTGCAGGGCGGTGCGGCCCTCGCGGTCGGCCGCGTGCGGCTCGGGGCGCACCGCGAGCAGGCGCTCGAGCACCGCGCCATGGCCGCCGCGCGCGGCCTCCAGCCAGGGCGTGCGGCCGTCCCCGTCGCAGGCGTGCGGGTCGGCGCCGGCCGCGAGCAGCGCGCCGACGATCTCGGCGTGCCCGGCCAGGGCCGCCTCGTGCAGGGCACTGCGCCGGCGCGCGTCGCGCGCGTCCACCCGAGCCTTGTATCGCAGCAGCAGTTGCACGCCGGCGGGGTCGTCCTCCTCGCCGCCGGCCGCGGCCAGCAACGCGGGCGTGGCGCCGGGCGGCTCGGGCCGCGCGCCGCGCTCGAGCAGGAACCTGGCCAGGCGCCAGTTGCCGCAGGCGCAGGCGATGCCGAGCGGGGTCAGCCCGTCGCGGTTGGCCACGTCGAGTTCGGCCGCGGCGTCGCGCAGCAGCGCGGCCACACCGGGGTCGGTGCTGCGCGCGGCGTGGTGCAGCGGGGTGTTGCCCTCGGCGTCGGCGAGGCGCGGGTCGGCGCCGTTGGCGAGCAGGGTCATCACCGCCTCGGGCCGGCCGTGCCAGCTGTCGCGGGTGGCGGCGAGCAGCGGCGTCATCCCGGCGTGCACGGCGTTGAGATCCACGCCGCAGGCGATCAGCGCGCGCAGCAGGCGCAGGTCGGGCAGCACCGCCGCCAGCATCGGCAGGGTGCGCTGGTCGCGGTCGCCCGGCGGCGGCAGCGCATGCGCGTCGGCGCCGGCCTCGAGCAGGGCCAGGGCGCGGTCCACGCGCCCGGCGCGGGCCGCGGCGTACAGCGCCTCGTCCAGTTCGTGGGCGTGCAGGTCGGCGGGGGCGCCGTCGGCAGCCGGCGCCTCCGCCGCGAACGCCGGCACCGGCATGGCCGGCAGCGGAGTCGGCGCGGCGATCCGCTGCAGGCCCCAGTGCGCCAGCGGCGAGAGCAGCACCAGCAGCGCCGCCACGCCCCAGCGCACGTCGCCCGCCGGCAGCAGCTCCGGCCACGCCGCGAGCAGCACCAGCGCCAGCACCGCGGCCACGCATGCGGCCGCGCCGAGTCCGCGCCAGGCGCCGATCTCGACCTCGCCCAGCGCGCGCACCTGCGCCCGCCAGTCGCCGCCGTCGCCGCGCTCCAGGCCGCGCCACAGCGGCCACGTGCGCCACAGCGCCAGCACGCACACCCCGGCCATGCCGCTCAGGCCGATCGCCGCGGCCAGGCTGCCGCTGTCGCGCAACGCCGCCAGCGGCCAGGCGATCAGTGCCGCGCTGCCGGCGAGCGCCAGCCCCCACACCCCGGCCAGCGCGAGCGCCGGCCGCAGCGCGGCCGGCTCCGTGCGCGCGCCCTGCGCCCAGGACAGCGCGAGCGCGAAGGCCGGTTGCGCGAGCGCGCCGGCCAGCGCCGCGACCACGCCGCCGAAGCCGGCCAGCGCCGCCAGTGCCGTGCCCGCCAGTGCCGCCAGCGCGATCCGTCCCGCCCGGCGTCGGCGCTCAGACATCGCGCCCCCAGCGTTCGTACGGCAGATCGTCCACGCCCTGCGGCGGCAGCTGCAGGTGGAAACCGCGCACGGCCAGGTGCTCGCGCACCGTGTCGGCGTCCGTGCGGGCCAGCTTGCGCCCCGGCGTCAGCGCCACCTCGAGCACGAACCGCAGCGGCCCGAGCTCCGCGCGCAGCGTCTCCGGCAGCCGCTCGAAATCGTCGCGGGCGGCGAGAAAGACGTAGGTGTCGGCCCTTTTCAGGCTCTTGTAGACGTAGGCGTGCATGCGGCCGCAACGGGGAAGACCCGGAAACGATTGTGCTGGAAAAGGACGGGGGCGGGAACCGGAAGCGGCCGCGCCCCGGCTTGACCATGCGTGACCTCCTGACTAGCCTGCGACGGCAGATTCTGCCGACAAGGAAGTGGCATGGCAGCGCAACCGCTGCACTTCGCAGGGACCGCCCGTCACCTCGCGCGCGCCGGCGCCGCCGTTCCGCTCTCCCGTTCCGCCGTCCCCGCTCCGCCACCGGGTGGACGCGGCCATCCCCCTTGTGCACGCCCGTTCCGCAGGAACACATGCCTCTCCCCGTCATCGCCCTGCTGCTTGCCGTCTCCGGCCTGGCCGCCGCGCAAGGCCCGGGGGAGATCCCCGCGCATCGCGCCGGAGATCGCTCCGACGACGCGCACCATCCGGCCTGCATCGCGCCCGACGAAGCCCGCAACACAGTTGCGCCCACCGACCTCTCTCCGGCCAGCGCCGCCTGCGTCACGCAAGGCGACCCTCCGGCCGCCCCCTCCCTGTCCGACCCGGCCCAGGCGTGGGAACAGGTCCTCGCCTACGCCGCATGTTCCCTCGCCGATGCCGAGGTGCCGCCGCAATGACCGTGCACGACCACTTCCTCCTGCCCGCCCTGCTCGCCCTCGCCACCACCGCCTGCGGCGCATCCGCCCCCGCCATGCACGACGACCGGCCGCCGTACCGCCCCAACCCGCATCCGCAGCAGGCCTACCGCGTCACCGTCACCGTACGTGATGCGCCCGGGCCGTTTGCCGAAGTGATGGCGGACGCGGGTTACCAGATCACCGATTGGACCTGCCTGCCGCCCGCGGAGACGTTCTCCGGCGTGCAGACCACGCCGATCACCGAGGGACTGCCCCTTGCCCCCACCCGCACGCCCACCGGTGAACACGTCGCCGTGTTCTACGTGGACGGCATGGCCGAGGCGGATTACTTCGGCCACGGCGTGTGCCGCTGGATGTTCAATTCGGTCATCTTCACCTTCCGCGCCACCGGCGCGCCGGGAGAGACCACCTTCATCGCCCACTTGCCCGCCAAGGATCTGACGCATCCGGCAGGCGTGACCCATTACTACTGGAAGGGCGGTTATCCGCGCGAAGACATCGACGACTTTCCAGACTCGGGATTCACCGATCCCCTTCGTTACAAACCCGAACTGCGTGACGAACTCTTCAGCATCACCCTCAAGGCGGAGGCGCTGACGCCATGAGCATGCGCAGTCTCGACTATGCGTGGCTTGCAGACCACAGCTACAAAGCACCTGAACGCGATCCTGTGGATCCCACCAAGTACAGGCATGTCGTTCTCAGCGGCGTCACCTACGAACCCCTGATGCACATCCACCGCCGCTCCGGCTACCAGGGGACGCTCTACCAGCGCCACGACACCGGTGCGCTGATCGTGGCCCACCGCGGCACCGAGTTCGACGCGCAGTTCCTCCGCGATCTGGTGGCCACCGACGGCGCGATGGTGCTGGCGCGGGTCAACCCGCAGGCGAAGGATGCCATTGAGTTGACGGCACGTGCACTGGAGCGCGCTCGGACGATCGAACAACGCACCGGGCAGGCTCCCACCGTCACCGTCACCGGCCACTCCCTCGGCGGCACCCTGGCGCAGATCACCGCGCACCATTTCGCCCTGCGCGGGGAGACCTTCAATGCCTACGGCGCGGCCGGCCTGGGTTACCGAATCCCGGCTGGCGGCGATGCCGTGACCAACCACGTGATGGCCGCCGATGGCGTCAGCGCCGCCAGTCCGCACTACGGCCGGGTGGTCCGCTACGCGCTGCCGGAGGAAGTGCAGGCGCTGCGCCGCCATGGCTATGGCAACGACCGCAACCCGTTCGACCAGCGCAACCTCATCGGTGCCTTCGTCGAACGCGTGCACGCCTCGCATTCGATGCACCACTTCCTCGACGTGGGCGCGCATGGCCGGCCCGACCGCTCGGTGCTGGCCGATCCGGAGACGCGCCGGCTGGCGGACGCCCAGGCTCCGCTGTTCGACAAGTTCCGTGGCGACGTCGCCTTCGCCCGCGAAGCGGTCACCCGCGGCGCGCGCGGCGCTGCCGGGATGCTGGCCGACCGCCTCGACCAGATCCGCGGCCCGATCCCTCCCGGGGAACCGGCGCGCCGCACCAGTCCCAGGGCGCCGCAGGTGCGCGAGCCGGTGCGCCACCGGGACACCGGCCTGTTCGGCGACGGCGGCATCTTCACGCTGCCCGACTTCGTGCCCCGGCCGCCGCGTCACGATGTCCCCATGACCCTGCTGCGCAACGACGGCATCGGGCAGGGCGAACGCTGCGGGCGCGACGACCCGCCCGCGCTCGTGCAGCGGCTGCTGGCCGCCGCCGGCTCCGGCGACGACGCCGCGTTCCGCCAGGCATTGCGCGCCGCCGCCGACCATGACGCCGGCCGTGCGCTGCGCGCCGAAGCCATGGCGACGCTGGACGCGATGGAGGCCCTCGCCACCCGGCATGCCGCCACCCAACCAGCGGTCATGCCGGAAACGCAGGATCCCGTCCGGGCGCGATCCGCGCCACGCATGCGCTGACCCGTCCACGACCACGGGCAGGAGCCCCCCCATGCAACAGGAAGAATTGACCGCGCTCATCGGCAGGGCCGCGCTGCTGATGGAGCAGTTCGAACGCCGCTGCGACTCGATGAGCGGCGCCTGCTCTGGAAGACGTCCGCCGTGGTGCTCGGCAGCCTGCTCGCGCTGCTGCTCGGCGGCGCTTGGCCGGCGATGCACTACGCCGACGTGACCCTGTGCGGCGAGCGGCTGTGCGCGAACGTCGAGCGCGACGGCCCGCGCTACGGCGACCGCGGCCAGTACGTGCCGGTCCGCCCGCGCTGAACCGGTCGCGCCGGCTCAGTGGTAACCCGCGTCCGCCGCGACCTTGCCGCGGAACACCGAGTACGACCACCACGTGTAGGCCAGGATCGCCGGCAGCAGCACGACCAGCCCGACCAGCACGAAGCCCTGCGACGACGGCGGCGAGGCTGCGTCCCAGATCGTCAGCGCCGGCGGCACCAGGTACGGCCAGAGCCCGAGTACCAGCCCGGCGAAGCCGAGCGCGAAGAAGGTCAGCGCGAGCACGAACGGCGCCGCGTCGCGGCCCTCGCGCAGCGCCGCACGCCACAGCGCCCAGGCGTTGAGCAGCGCCAGCAGCGGCACCGGCGAGAGCCACCAGAAGTTCCCGCCCTCGAACCAGCGCGCCATGATCCGCGAGTCCAGGAACGGCAGCCAGGCGCTGACCAGGCCCATGAACGCCACCGTCACCAGCACCAGCGGCCGGGTCAGGGTGCGCGCCACCTGCTGCAGCCGGCCTTCGGTCTTGAGCACCAGCCAGGTCGAGCCGAGCAGCGCATAGCCGAACACCAGCGCCACGCCGGTGAGCATCGAGAACGGGCTGAACCAGTCGAACGCGCCGCCGACGTACTTGCCCTCCTGCACCGGCATGCCCTCCACCAGCGCGCCCAGGATCACGCCCTGCGCGAACGCGGCGAAGATCGAGCCGAGCGAGAACGCCGCGCCCCAGAAGCGCCTGCCGCGCCGGGCCTTGAACCGGAATTCGAACGCGACCCCGCGGAACACCAGCGCGATCAGCATCAGCAGCACCGGCAGGTACAGCGCCGACAGGATCAGCGCATAGGCCTTCGGGAACGCCGCCAGCAGCCCTGCGCCGCCGAGCACCAGCCAGGTCTCGTTGCCGTCCCAGATCGGCGCGGCGGTGTTCATCATGTGGTCGAGCTGGTGCTCGTCCTCGGCGAACGGCGCCAGGATCCCCAGCCCGAGCACGAACCCGTCGAGCAGCACGTACATCAGCACGCCGAAGCCGATCACCGCGAACCACACCACCGGCAGCACGGTGTCCATCGCTCAGCCCTCCTCGAGCGGTTCGTCCGTGGCCGACAGCGGCCGCGCCGGGGTGCGCTCGCCGGGCACGCGCTCCGGCACCGGTGCGTGCGGCTGCGGGCCCTTGCGAAACAGCTTCACCAGGTACCAGATGCCGGCCCCGAACACGACCGCATACACCGCCGCGAACGCCAGCAGCGAGGCCAGCACGCTGCCGCCGTGCACGCCGGGACTCAGCGCCTCGCTGGTGCGCAGCACGCCGTACACCACCCACGGCTGGCGCCCGATCTCGGTCACGTACCAGCCGGCCAGGATGCAGACGAAGCCCGACGGCAGCATCCACTGCCAGCCGCGCAGCAGCCACGGCGCGTCGTACAGGCGCCCGCGCCGCAGCGCCCACAGCGAAGCCAGCGCCAGCAGCAGCATCAGCACGCCCAGCCCCACCATCACCCGGAAGCTCCAGAACACCGGCGCCACCGGCGGGCGTCGGTCGGCCGGCACCGCGGTCAGCGGCGCGATCTCGCCGTCCCAGCTGTGGGTCAGGACCAGGCTGCCCAGGCGCGGGATCGCCACTTCGTAGCGGTTGCGTTCGGCGGCCTCGTCCGGCAGCGCGAACAGCACCAGCGGCACGCCCGCGCCGGGACCGTGGCTGCGCCAGTGCCCCTCCATCGCCGCCAGCTTGACCGGCTGGTGGTCGCGCACGTTCAGCCCGTGCAGGTCGCCGACCAGCACCTGCGCCGGCACCGTGATCGCCGCGAACAGCACCGACAGCCGCAGCATCCGCCGCGCCGCCTCGCCGTGCGCGCCGCGGCGCAGGTACCACGCGCTCACGCCCCCGATCACGAAGCAGGTGGTGATGAACGCCGCCAGCACCATGTGCGCCAGCCGGTACGGGAACGACGGGTTGAAAATGATCGCCCACCAGTCCGCCGGCTCGAACACGCCCTCCGGGGTGAGCGTGTAGCCCTGCGGCGTCTGCATCCAGCTGTTGGCCGAGATGATCCAGAAGGTCGAGATCAGGGTGCCGAGCGCGACCATGCAGGTGGACAGGAAATGCAGCCGCTCCGGCACCCGCGTCCAGCCGAACAGCATCACCCCGAGGAAGGTGGCCTCGAGGAAGAACGCGGTCAGCACCTCGTACGACAGCAGCGGGCCGAGGATGTTGCCGGCCTTCTCGCTCAGCACCGCCCAGTTGGTGCCGAACTGGAAGCTCATCACGATCCCGCTGACCACGCCCATGCCGAACGAGATCGCGAAGATCTTCAGCCAGAAGAAGTACAGGTCGCGCCAGAGCGCATCGCGGGTGCGCAGCCAGCGCCATTCCAGGAACGCCAGCCAGCTCGCCAGGCCGATGGTGAAGGCCGGGAACAGGATGTGGAACGAGATCACGAACCCGAACTGGATCCGCGACAGCAGCAACGCATCCATGGGCACCGCTCCGGACGCGCGTGGGGGCGCGCGCCGCGGCCGGCATTGTGCGCCGCGCCGGCGATACGGGCCAGTGCCGGCGCGATCGGGACCGGGTCGCGGGAACGCCGTGCCCGGCGCGCCGTCGGGCGCTAATCCGGACGCCGCAGCAACGCCCCATGCCGCAGGCCGTGCCCGTGCACGGGATCCTGCACCCGCTGCATCGCGCCGCGCTCCTCCCCGCCCCCTGGCGCCAACCCCTGCTCCCGCGACGGCGCCGGCGCCGCCAGGTCCATCGCCACCCGCACCCCCGGCGTGCGCCCCACCACGAATGCCTCGTGCCCGCGGACCACAACCCCCGCGACCTGGTCGGCACGCACGATCCCGCCCTGCTCCGCCGCCCGCATCGCACGCGCCACCTGCGCGTCCGGCACCTGCGGCGGAAACCGCGCGCGCAGGGTCGCGAACAACGCCCGCGTCTCCTCCGGCAACGCTTCCAGCAACCGCGCCTGCTCCGCACTGCGCGGCGCGGCCGGCGGCTCCGGCAGCGGCGGCGCGCGCAGCTGCCGCCACTGCACCGCGCTGTCCTCCACCGGCACCGCGAGCGCACGCGACACCTCCACCGACACCCGCCGCTCCGCCTCGCCCGCGTAGAACCGCGGCAGCACCGCGTGCGCGCGTCCCTCCCCATCCAGCTCGACCCGCGTCGCGGTCCCCGCCCGCGCCCGCTCCAGCTCGACCAGCAACGCCGCCGCCAGCCGCTCGCTGTGCGCCCCGTGCGCCACCCCGTGCCGCGACTCCATCGCCTGCACCTGCGCC
>NZ_VNKO01000016.1 GCF_008033445.1 Vulcaniibacterium gelatinicum | reverse complement strand
ACCTGCCCAACTACCTGGGCTGGTTCCGGGCGCTGGAGCGGAACGCTCAAACGGGCGCAGGAGCCGCGTCATTGCTCAGGTTGGCCATGGCATGACCATCCCGTCCACAATCAACGCGAACAGCGCCATTTTCTTCCCGTTGGTGAGATTCCTGCCTAAGGAAGGTGTTCAAAACGCCCGCGGCGATGGCCACTGAGGCGAGATATTCCACATGGTGACTAATCTGGCGTTTTTGCGGTCTCAAACAAGGGCATTTCGCCCTTGTGGACGGCCCTTTGGCCGGTTGTGGACGCACTCATCCCTGCAGCCCCTGCAAAAGCCTGCGCCGAGCCATCCACAGATTGCTCAGCGCAAACAGCGTCATCAGGTTGGCCGTGTTCTTGGCCAGCCCCCGGTACTTGACCTTGACGTAGCCGAACTGCCGCTTGATGACCCTGAAGGGGTGTTCCACCTTGGCCCGGATGCTGGCCTTGGTCTGCTCCAGCTTCTCCAGGATGGCTCCCATGGGCGTGCCCTTGTCCATCGCACGGCGCTTGCCCGGCATCATCGCAATGTGCCAGTTCACGTCGGGGTGCTGGGCCTGAATCTCTTTGCGCTTCTCAACGCCCCGGTAGCCCGCGTCGGCAAAGACATCGGTTTCTTCACCATGGACCAGCTTGCTGGCCTGCGTCACATCATTGACGTTGGCTGCCGTGCCCACCACGGTGTGAACCAGCCCAGAGTCGGCATCCACGCCGATGTGGGCTTTCATGCCGAAGTGCCACTGATTGCCCTTCTTGGTCTGGTGCATCTCGGGGTCACGGGTGCCGGTGCTGTTCTTGGTGGAACTGGGTGCGGCAATCAAGGTGGCGTCCACCACCGTGCCTTGGCGCAGCATCAGGCCCTTGTCGGTGAGCGTGGCGTTGACGGTGGCCAGGATTCGTTCGGCCAGATGGTGTTCTTCCAGCAGGTGCCGGAATCGAAGGATGCTGACCCGGTCCGGAATGCGTTCGACGCTGGACAAGCCGACAAACTCCCGGTACAGCGCGGTCTCGAAGAGGGCCTCTTCCATGGCCAGGTCGGACAGGCCGAACCATTGCTGGACGAAGTGGATGCGCAGCATGGTCTCCAGCTCAAACGGGGGCCTGCCGGTCTTGGCACGCGGGGCGTGCGGTGCAATCAGCGCCAGCAGCTCGGACCACGGCACCACCAGGTTCATCTCGTCCAGAAACACAGCCTTGCGCGTGCGCCGCTTGCTCAGGTTCAGTCCAAGGTCTTGTTGCTTCATGGCTGTATTGTCAGGCCATGCGCGGCCGGTCACAGACCACGGGGGCAGTGTTTTGAACACCTTCCCTAACTAGCGAGGGCCGGATGCACTCTTCTACTGCTCAGTGGACCCGCCCCGAATCCTCACTAGCAGTGATGGTTACCCAAGCACCCAAGCTCACTTCCGCCGAAGGACGGCGCGACCCGATAGGTGGAGGCAGGTTCGGTTCCCAAACCCGGAATCGAACTGGACGTCGACCTGAGGCACTTGGCTGATGCCACGGCCGGCGGGAACTGATACGATTGCCGGCACTGGGGGGCTGGCTTCCGCTCCTTTCCGCAGGAGTTTGTTGCGGCTCTAAGGCGCTGAGTTACATAGGTTTGGTGCTGGGTTCCACCCCACCGATTCCCCGCAGGAGTCCGAACCATTCCGCACGAACCCGCAGGAACCCTCGCCAGCCCGCACGGTCTGATGGCAGGTCCTTGATTTTGAACAACCTGCTTGACCAGTCCGCACTTGCGGACTGCGGACTTTCGGTATGCCGGCAATCCGCTTGTAACCGTGGTCGGATGCCGCCGTCTTTCGAAACGTCGGTACTTGTCGACATCTACCGACGAAACGGAACAAGTGCCGACGCGGGAAGACCTTTCTGGATTGCCACTACCATCCACGCCGGCAGGTGAGTCCTGGTTTCGAGCACGGCGTTCCAGTCATCCCGCCCGATGCGCCCAACCAACTTGCCGACCGTGGTTTCGGCGAGGTCCGGGCCAAGCCATTCAAGGGCTCTGACGACATCACCGGCGAGACTATCGCCCAGCACCAACATCCACCTGGGGGCACGGCGGATCTCGATGACCTGCTTGCCGAGATTGAGCGTCCGCGCGCGGCCGTCGGTCAGGTAGATCTGTCGGACGGGGACCTGCGTGGTCAGCCCCAGGGCACTGGCCGCAGCCGCGCCATGACGGACGATGGCGTGCCCCGTGATGCGCGCGAGGGACTGGACCAGTTTGTCGGCGGGCGGCGGGACTGGACCGAAGCGGCTGGCCGTCACGGCGACGTACATGCCGCGCGCCACGCGCCTCAAACGCCCATGCCGTGCCAAGCGAACCAACTGCCGCGACGCTTGATCGCGATTGACCAAGTGCTCCAGGTCCAGGCTCCTGAGCAAGGCGCCCTCCGGCTGCGCATCGATCCAGCGGCTGACGATCTCAGTTTGTTTGGCCATGGGCAACGACCGCAGACTGGCTGGTTGATATCTGCAGGCACGACTCCTCGTAGGCTTCGATGTCGACTTGGCGGTAAATCACCCGACCACAGAGTTTCAGGAATTTCGGCCCAATTCCCACGCTACGCCAGCGTTCGAGGGTGGCTTCGCTGATACTCCAGCGGGCGGCCAGTTGCTTTTGATTGAGGTGAACGACGTCCATCTTGGTCTCCTTCCGCATGAGTTGGCAGGAGTCCATGAAGGCGCTGTTCGGTCCGCCAGCCAAGTCAATTCAGAAGACGCGCGGTTACTACGGGAGATCGTTCAGCTCGTAGCTGGTACTGCGCCCGCCCGCATTCGATTTCCGCAGCACGCCGCGCGCGAGCAGGTCGTTGATGTCGCGCAGCGCCGTGTCTGGCGAGCACTTGGCGATCGCCGCCCACTTGCTGCTGGTGAGCTTACCTTCAAAGCCATCGAGTAGCCGGTTGAGCAATTTCACCTGTCGCTCGTTCAAAGGTGTGGCTGCCCAGTGCTGCCAGAAGCGTGCCTTGGTCAGCACGGCATCGAGGGTGTGCTGCGCCTGATCGACGGCACGATGCAGGGTGTCGAGGAACCAGGCCAGCCACTCGGTGACGTCCATGGACCGCTTCTGGGTGCGCTCCAGAATATCGTAGTAGGCCTTGCGCTCCCGCTGGATCTGCGCCGACAGGCTGTAGAAGCGCTGCGGGCTGCCGTCGGCGCGCGCCAACAGCAGGTCGCCGATGGCCCGGGCGATACGGCCGTTGCCGTCGTCGAACGGGTGCAAGGTCACGAACCACAGATGGGCAAGCCCCGCCTTGACGAGCGGTGGCTCACCCGAGTCCGCATTGACCCATTCGAGGAAACGACCTGTCTCGGTCTCCAGTCGATCGGCGGGCGGCGCCTCGAAATGCACGCGCTGGCGGCCGATGGGGCCGGAGACCACCTGCATGGGGCCACTGGCGTCGTCGCGCCAACTGCCGACCTTGATCCTGGAGAGGCCGGAGTAACCAGTGGGAAAGAGCGCCGCGTGCCAGCCGAACAACCGCTCGCGGGTCACCGGCGCCGCGCAGTTGACCGTGGCGTCGAGCACCATCTCCACCACGCCTTCGACATGACGATCGACTGGAGCCAACGCCCCGATGTCGACGCCCAGCCGGCGAGCGATGCTTGAGCGCACGGACTCGACGTTGAGCTGCTCGCCCTCGATTTCGCTGGTCTTGACCACGTCTTCGGTGAGCGCCGCCAGGCTGGCCTGATCGCGCAGCGCCATGCCCACGTCGGCCAGACGCCCCAGCAAGAGCCCTTGAGCACGACTCACATCCGCCATAGGGCCAGCGAGCGCCGCCAGGTCGAAGCGCCAGTCCGGCCAGTCACTGGCCTGCCAGATGTACTTGTAATCGCCGCTGTTCATGCGGTGATTATGGGCTTCATTCTCCGCATGCGCAAGTTATTCACCGCATATAATGCGGCGATAGAAGGTGCGATTCCCCGCACCCCGGGCTGCCTTACCCCGGAATGGGTGTGAATGGGTGTGCTCTTGGTCGGGGGGACGGACGCGGGTTCAATTCCCGATTCCGGAATCGAACCGGACCAGAGAAGCATACGAATTTGAACGGCCATATCGGTGACCGATCCACGGGAAAAACCGCTTGATCGTCCGCTGCCTCTGGCCTGTCAACCCCCGCTTTTCGCAGCAGCCAGCAGGACTTATCAACTTGCCGGAACGCCGGTATCGCGTACTTTCAACGGTCGTTTGGCGCGGGCTGCCGCCCCACCACCATTTCACTGTCCGCGGCAGTCCGCAGACGTTCGCCAAGGGCCTGATTTTCAAGGGAAATCCCGAGAAATCAGGCCCTTTTTGTTTGCGGGCGTCCGTGGGCGTCCGTTGCAATCTGGGGGCATTTGGGGGCATAACTGGGGGCATCGGCCACCCCGGCCAGACTGGATGCCCCCAGATGCCCCTCTCCGATGTCGTCATCCGCAAGGCCAAGCCCACGGGCAAGACGCAACGCCTGTTCGACGGCGGCGGCCTGTACCTGGAGATCACCCCAGCCGGCTCCAAGCTGTGGCGCCAGAAGTATCGCTACGGCGGAAAGGAGAAGCGGCTCGCGCACGGCACCTATCCTGAGGTGACGCTGGCCGAGGCCCGCGCCCGACGCGAGGCCGCGCGCCGCCTGCTGGCGAACGGGATCGACCCCAGCGAGCACAAGAAGGCAGAGAAGGCGGCAGGCGAGGAACGGGCCGCCAACAACTTCGAGGCCGTCGCCCGCGAGTGGCACGGCAAATTCTCCAAGGGCTGGGCCAAGTCGCACGCCGACAAGATCATGGGCCGACTGGAGAACGACCTGTTCCCGTGGATCGGCACCCGCCCCGTCGCCGAGATCAAGGCGCCCGAGCTGCTGCGCTGCCTGCGCAGGATCGAGAGCCGCGGCGCACTGGAGACCGCGCACCGCGTCCTGCAGAATGCTGGGCAGGTGTTCCGCTACGCCATCGCCACCGGGCGCGCCGACCGCGACCCGTCCGCTGACCTGCGCGGTGCCCTCGCCCCGTGGAAGCCCCAGCACTACCCTACCCCGACCGATCCGAAGGCCGTGGGCGAGCTGCTGCGCGCGATTGACGGCTATTCCGGCGGCAACGTGGTCAAGGCCATGCTGCGGCTGGCCCCGCTGGTGTTCGTGCGCCCCGGCGAGCTGCGCCAGATGGAATGGGCCGAGATCGACTTCGACGCCAAGGAATGGAACATCCCGGCGCACAAGATGAAGATGCGCGAGCCGCATCTGGTGCCCCTGTCCCGGCAGGCCCTCGCCATCCTGAAAGACCTGCATCCCCTGACCGGCAACCGCGCCTACGTATTCCCCGGCGGCCACGACCCGCGCAAGCCGATGAGCGAGAACGCGCTGAATGCCGCCCTGCGGCGCATGGGCTACGACAAGAACACGATGACCGCCCACGGCTTCCGGGCCATCGCGCGCACGCTGCTGGACGAGGAATTGAAGTTCCGGCCTGGTCAGTCGTCAAAATCTTCCGTTGCGTCGTTTCCAGCATGAACTCATCCCCCTACAGCCCCGCGTTGACGATCTCTGCTCACAGCTATCCTTCTCCATTCAGGCACATGCGCGCTCATCAGCGCCTTGAACATCCGCCCGTGGCTGGTGTATCGCAGGTGCAGCAGCTCGTGGACGATGACGTAGTCCTGGAAGCGCTCATCTTGCGCGACCAGGTCGGCAGCCAGGGTGACCGTCCCCGTGGACGAGCACGAGCCCCACTTCCTGCGCATCTCTTGGACCCGAATGACGCGCGGGTTGACACGCAGCTTCACCGCCCAGGCCAGTGCCCGTCGTCGCAGTTCTTGCGCAGGGTAGAGGGACGCCTTCACGCCTCGCCCTCCGCGAGCAGCAGTCGGATGATCAGGTCGACCACGCGGGCGCGCTCGTCCTGTCCGAGCGCCAACACGGGTTTGTACATGGCGGCGCGCAGGCGGCGTTGCTCGTCGGGGTTCACCGATGCATTCGGGAAGCGCGACAGGAGCGCTTCGGCATCCTTTGCGAGCGCCATGGCGTCGACCGATGCCGCCTTGACGGCGGGGTCGTCGCGCAAGACCCAGTAGACAGCGAAAGCGCGCGGAGAAAGTCCGCTGTCGCGCGCCGCCTTCATCGCCGTCTCCTTCTCGGCCGCCAGCGCTGCGAGTTGGTCCATCGCGGCCAGACCGGTCGTCTTGCGGTCTTCGAGGTCCTTGAGGATGCGTTCGGCGCGGTCTTTCAGTGGCTGCAGCACCGGGGCTGCGGCGGGGTCTTCGTCGATCTCGTGCTGCAACCCGCGCACGAGGTTGAATACCTTGCCTTCATCGGGACCTTTCTCGCCGCGCAGCGCGTTGAGCGTGGCCACGTCGAAGGTCACGCTCTTGGTGAGCCGACCCAGGCCGTGCTGCTCGGCACTCCCCTCGATGAGCCGGCGCGTCTTGTAGGCCAGATCGGCCACGAAACCAACCTTCTCGGCGTAAGCGTTGCGCACGGCCGCGTAGAGCTGGGAAAGCTGCTTGTAGGTGGCGATGTGGTCACGGAGCCGTGCATCGGGCGAGAGGATCTCCCACAGCGCCTCGATGTCCTTGTAGTGTTCGAAGAAGGTCTTGCGCGCCTCGGGCGTCAGGAAGCGGCCGAACACCAGGCGTTCCAGCCGTTCGTCGGGCGTACCGTCTGTATCCGACTCCAAATAGTCCTTCTTGGCCTGCTCGATGCGCTGCAGAAAGTCCTGCAGCAACACGTCGAGGTCCTCGATCACGCCGCTGACGTCCGAGGAGTCGAACTGCAGGGCCTTCTTAAGCTCGCGCAGCACGCCCACGAAGTCGACCACCAGGCCGACGCGCTTGGCCACGCCGCTGGCGTCCACGTAGGGCCGGTTCACGCGCGCAATCGACTGCAGCAGCACGTGGTCGCGCATCGGCTTGTCGAGGTACAGGCAGTACAGCGGCGGTGCGTCGTAGCCGGTGAGCAGCTTGTCGGTAACGATCAGGATCTTCGGGTTTTCCGCGGGCTTCTTGAACAGCAGGCGGACTTGTTCTTCCTGCTCGTCCGACAGCTGCAGCTCGGCCACCAGCGGCCGATCGATGGCGTCTGCCGCATTCTGGGTATAGACCGGCGCCGTCCACTCGGGCGGCAGCAGCTTGTCCAGCGCCTTCTTGTACTTGGCGCAGGCCTCGCGGTTCACGGCCACCACGAAGGCCTTGTAGCCCAGGGGCAGCACGTTCTCCTTGAAGTGCTCGGCGATGAAGGCGGACACCTTTTCGATGCGGTCGTCCGCCGCCAGGAAGGTGCGCAGCCCCACGGCGCGGTCGAGCACCTTGTTCAGCTCCTCGACATCGGTGACGCCTTCGCTCTCGGCCAAGGCGAAAAACTCTTTGTCCAGGCGATCCGCAGGCACCGTCATTTCGCTCGGCGCCATCACGTGTTTGATCGGCAGGGTCGTCTCGTCTTCGATGGACTCCTTGATCGAGTACTTGTCGAGATAGCCTTGTTCGTCCTCCCGGCCGAAGATCTTGAACGTGCCTTCGCCTTGCGACGTGCGCGCAATCGGCGTGCCGGTGAAACCGATGATGGTGGCCTTCGGCACGGCCGCCATCAGATAGGTGCCGAGGTCCTTGGCGACCGACCGGTGCGCTTCGTCGATGAACACGTAGACGTTGTCGCGCAGGCAGCTGTCTTTGCGGATGGCCTCGAACTTGTGGATCATCGAGATGATCAGGCCGCGGAAGTCGGCGTCCAGCAGTGCCTGGAGTTCGGCCTTGTTGTTGGCCCGCCGGACCGCGATGTCCTGGCTCTGCATCTCGCCGAGCAGGCGCTCGACCCAGCCCTTCAACTGACCTTCCAGCTCGGTGCGGTCCACCACCAGCACCACCGTTGCGTTGGCGAAGCGCGCCTTGTCCTCCAGGATCAGGCGAGCGGCGGTCAGCAGGGTGAAGGTCTTGCCCGAGCCCTGGGTGTGCCAGATGAGGCCACGTGTCTTCGTCGGGTCGGCGCAGCGGTTCAGGATGGCCTCACAGGCGCGCCGCTGGTGCTGGCGCAGCACCGACTTGCGCGTCTCGCCGTCCTGCACGTAGAACAAGATCCAGTGCCGCAGGGTGCGCAGGAAGTCGGTCGGCTCGAAAAAGGCCTGCACCGCGGAGCGGTAGCTCTCCTCCGGCGCCTGCTTCCAGCGTGCCATGTCGCGCCGGTTCACATTCCAGGTCACGCCGTACCAGTAGTCGAGCAGGTGGGTGACGTTGAAGAGCTGCGGGCTGGCCAAGAGCTCCGGCGTTTCCAGTTCGTAGCGGCGCAGCTGCTTGATGGCGCGCTCGATGGCGTCGCCGTCCTTCGGGTTCTTGTGCTCGACGATCACCACCGGCACGCCGTTGACGACGAACATCACGTCCGCGCGGTTGCCCTTGCGTGCCGGGGGCTTGATCTTCCACTCCCAGGTGACATGAAAGGCGTTCGCCTCGACATGCTCGAAGTCGATGAGTTGGACGCGGCGATGGCGCTTTTCCTGCTCGTCGAACCAGGAGCGCTCGCCGCGCAGCCAGGCCAGCCGCTCGCGGTTGCCCTCGATGCTGGCCGGCAGCGCGTCCATGGTCTCGACGATGCCACGCGCCTGATCGGGTTTGAGCCACGGATTGAAGGCGAGCAGCTTCTGTTCCAGCAGCCCCCGGAACAGGCTCGCGGACTCGTCCCCGCGCCGCAGCAGCGCTTCCATCGGCGTGAGCGGCTCCCAGCCGATCTCGGCCGCGTGCTCGACCATCGGGAACTGCACCGTGCCGGCCTCGCTGATCTTGAGGGCAGTCATCGGCACCCCCTTCCGCTGCCGTGCTCGCCACGGGGCAAGGCTGCTGCTACGATGCGGGTCAAAGGTTCCCTCCGGGTGACAAGTGGCCAAGGGCCACTGCCCGTCAGTGACGGGGTAGCTCGGAGGGTCATCTCTTGCAAGTGGGAACGGGAAGGCCCGTTCGGCGGTCGTCGCCTGGTGTAACCGGGGGCGGCCGTTTTCATTTGAGGAACTCCTTCAGGCCGAAGACCTTGCCGCTGCGGTAGAACTTCGGGTCGATGACCGCGTGAGGACGGTTCTTCGCATCCCGCCGAAGCGCGAAAAAGAAAAGCCCCGGGGGTCGGCGCTTCCCGGATGAGGGTGGGAAGGCTTACTGCCAGGGGCGGATGAGAGGCACATCATACGGCCGGCTCCGCCGCAGGGGAAAGCGGCTCCGCGGGGGCTTGCAACGCGGAGAGGTCCAGTTCATCGACGCGGATCTCGCCGGTCATCAGCTTGTGCAGCAGGGCCTTGAACAGTTCTTCCAGCACCGTGCGCTTCTTGCGGTGCAGTTCGATCTTGCGGTCGATGGCGTCGAGGATGGCGACGATGTCGCGCTGCTCATCAATGGCCGGCACTGGCATTGGCAATTCGGCAAGGCGGGCACGCGAAAGGTTGGGGATAGTGGTTTTGTTACCTGCGCCCTCGTAAACCTTGCGATGACAAAAGCCAACCTCCAACCACGCTGCGGCAAACTTCGGCTCAATTGAGCCGCCAATCAGCGGCCTCAAGCGATGGAGATGGTTTTGATACGTATAGCCCGGCTCCTTCGATTCCCACACGGCGGCGCGACCGATTTCCCCACCCTCGCATACAAGCAAATCTCCCTGCCTGAGCCACCGGTCGCCGATCAACTCCGGCGCGACATGCATGCGGCTCACGTTTTTCAAGTCGATGCGCCCCCAGTAGACATTTGATGTACGCAGAAAAGGGACGCCATCAGATCCGCCCGATAGGTTGCCCTTCAGAGAAAGCCCCTGAACGATCTCGAATACATGGCCAATGGCCTTGATCTGCCAGCTCTCCGGCACCGGCCCGATCTCGGTCTCCTTCTGCGGCTCGCCGCGCAAGCCGCGCGTGAATAGCTCGCGCATGGCGGCGCGTTTGATTTCGGCTGTGGCATCCGAGAGTTGAGCCTGAAGCGCTATCGCGCTTTCCAGCTTGAACAACAGGCTCGAAATCAAGCGCTGTTCGGGAAGCGGCAAGATGGGAATCTGCAAAGCTGTCAGCATATGTTTGCTGACATGCGGAATTGTTGAACCTGTCGTTCCGTCGTTGAGTTTGTCGAACGCCGTCTTGAGAAAGAAGTAGCAGAAACCTTCATCGAGCACAGAATCGTCAGGCCTGATAAGCGCCATCGTCGACGCCAGCACAGCGTCCTTGCCAACGAACACCTCCCCCGCATTCGAGCCGTCCCAGATGAGAACCGGGCAGCCACTCCTCGTAAGGACACAGCTCGCCAAATCAGTAGATGGAACGAACTGCGTTGCAATGCCGGAACGGAAATACTCTGCCGTGGCGTATGGAAACGAGTCGCTAGATGAATCCGATATCAAGCGAGGCGGTTTTCTGCCTTTGGTGATGGCAACGACTTCGCCAAGTGATCGCGTAAGCCAAGCTGCGCTCATGACTTCAACCTCGCGAATACGAGGGCAAGTTCGGCGTCAAGTGCCGATTCTTTCGACTTGAGGGCCTCTAGTTCCGCGATCAATTGCGGGATATCACGATGCTCGGCGCTACCGTTCTGCCCCACCCACCTGCTCGGACTGAGGTTGTAATCCGCCTCCCGCGCCTGCTCGGTGGTGATGACCGCCAGCTCCCCCTCCACCGGCTCGCCCTTGAGGTACATCGTCGCCAGCGGCCGGATGTCCTCCTCGGGCAGGTAGTTCTTGGGCCGGCCCTTCTTGAAGCGGCGGCTGGCGTTGAGGAGCACGATCCGGCCCTTGCGCGCGGCGCTCTTGCGCTTGGAGAGCACGACGATGACGCCGGCGGCCGTGGTGTTGTAGAAGAGGTTCTCCGGCAGCAGGATCACACCGTCGATCAGGTCCTGCTCGACGAACCATTTGCGGATGGTGCGTTCCTTGTCCTCGTTCTTGGAGCCGGAGCCGCGCGTCACCGCGCCGGTGTCCAGCACCACTGCGGCGCGGCCGTGGTCGTTCATACAGGCCAGCGTATGCTGCAGCCAGGCCCAGTCCCCTTTGCCGCTGGTGATGCCGCCGGCAGTGCGGAAGCGGTCGAAGGGGTCGTTGGCGAAGATGTCCGGCGCAAAGGGCTGGTTCCACATCGGGTTGGCGACGACGATGTCGTGCTGCCTGATGGAACCGTCCGCGTTGCGGAACTTGGGGTTGATCATGGTGTCGCCGCGCGCGAGCTCCACCTCCATGTCGTGGATGATGGCGTTCATCTGCGCCACGGCGTAGCTTTCGGCCTGCAACTCCTGGCCGCTGAGCTTGAGCGGCACGCGGCTCGTCGGGTCCAGCTCCCGTGCGACAAGCTGGAGCTTGATCAGCAGCCCCGCCGAGCCGCAGGCGTAGTCGTGGCAGGTCTCACCGGGCTTGGGCCGCAGGATGTGCGCCATCAGGAAGCCGACCTCGGTCGGCGTGAAGAACTCGCCGGCGCTTTGGCCCGAGCCTTCGGCGAACTTGCGCAGCAGGTATTCGTAGGCACGGCCGAGGAAGTCCGGCTGCACGTCGGCGAGCCCCAGGCGGTAGCGCGGATCGGAGAAGGTCTCCACCACGGCGCGCAGCTTGGCCGGGTTGATGTCGCGCTCGCCGTTGCGCTCGGCGGCGAAATCTACGATGTCGATGACGCCCGAGAGCGAGGGATTCTGCTTGACCACGGCGCGCACGGCGCGAGTCAGGTGCTCGCCGATGTCCCGGGGCGCGGTCGGGCGGCCGCGCTCATCCAGCGGCCAGTCGTACTGCTCGCGGCCGCTGATCACCGCCCAGCGGGCCTCTGGCGGCAGGTAGAAGCGCAGCAGCGAGTGGTCCGACTCGGCGATCTCCAGGGCGGTGGCGCGATCGCCGTACTCCTCGGCCAGCCGCTCGATCTCGTCGTCGAACACGTCGGACAGGCGCTTGAGGAAGAGCAGCGGCAGCAGGTAGTCCTTGAACTTGGCTGCGTCCTTCTCGCCGCGGATGGAGCAGGCCGCGTCCCACAGCATCTGCTCCATCGGCTTGGTGGTGGGGGTGGCGGCCGCTGCGCGGCCCGTGCGACGCCGCGTCACCTGAGCGGCCGCTTCAGCGGGCGGGGGGGCTTCGGCTTCCTCGACTCCAGCCCCCCGCGCCAGTGCGAGGATGGCCTCTTGCGCCGCGCGCTGCGGCTTGGTGCCGCCTCCTTCCCAGCGGTTGACTGTGGCGAACGAGACCCCGAGCCGCTCGGCGAGCTGTTCCTGGGTCAGGTTCAAGGCCGCGCGCGTGGCGCGGAGGATCGCGGGGAAGTCGGGTTGTTGTGTCATGTTTGCGATGTTTGATATATTTTCTATGCTTGTCAAGCAGATCGTGAAGCCGCAGCGACGGAGCGAACCTCAAAGAGAGCTGGACCAACCGTGACCGTGCGAACGGCTGGGGGCGGCACCGCCCGCGAGGAAAGTCATGCTCGTTGTGTCTAGTCGGTAGTTATTGACATCTACCGACATATCGCAACATCATGGCGGCATGCACAGTTCGCACCAGCGCATTCTGGAACTGGCCGCCCAGCGCGGCCTGATTCGCCCGCTCGATCTCCATGAGCACGGGCTGCCCACGGTCGCGCTCACGCGGCTGGTGCGGCAAGGGCTGCTCCAGCGCGTGGGACGGGGCCTGTACGCCATTCCGGACCGGCCCGTCTCGGAACACCGTGCACTCGCCGAGGTGGCACGCAAGCACCCGCAAGCCATCATCTGCCTGCTGTCGGCACTGCGCCTGCACGAACTCACCACACAGTCGCCGTTCGAGGTCTGGCTGGCCATCCCCAACAAGGCGCGCGCGCCAAAGATGGACTATCCGCGGCTTCGCATCGTGCGCTTCTCCGGCGCCGCGCTGACGCAAGGGATCGAGGAGCACCTCATCGAGGGCGTGCCGGTGCGCGTGACCAACGTCGCCCGCACGGTGGCTGACTGCTTCAAGTACCGCAACAAGATCGGCCTGGATGTCGCGCTGGAGGCGCTGCGTGAGGCCTGGAAAGGAAAACGCGTGGGCATGGACGAGCTGTGGCGGTCTGCCCAGCTGTGCCGGGTGGCCAATGTCATGCGTCCCTACTTGGAGAGCCTGACGTGAGCAGCCGCAACACCGCCGCCTCGGTACGCACCCGCCTGCTCAACCGCGCCCGCGAGACCCGGCAAGACTTCAATCTGATCTTGACCCGCTATGCGCTCGAGCGCCTGCTTTACCGGCTCAGCATCTCCCCCTACGCCGACCGGTTCCTGCTGAAAGGCGCGCTGCTGTTCGACTTGTGGTTCGACATCCCACATCGCCCGACACGCGACGCCGACCTGCTGGGCTTAGGCATCGCCGAGATCCCGCATGTCGGGGCGGCGTTTCGGGACATCTGCACGGTGGAACTGGACGACGGCATACGCTTCCAGCCTGACTCGGTACACGCGGAGGAGATCCGCAAGGAAGCCAACTACTCCGGTGTCCGGGTCACGCTGATCGGCCTGTTGGACGGTGCCCGATGTCACGTCCAGGTCGATGTGGGTTTCGGCGACGCCGTGCCCCCCGGCCCCGAGGTCGTCGACTACCCGGTGATGCTGCCGGACATGCCAGCCCCGAAGCTGCGCGCCTACCCCCGGTATACGGTCGTCGCCGAGAAGCTGGAGGCACTGGTGTGGCTCGGCATCGCCAACAGCCGCATGAAGGACTACTTCGATCTCTGGATCTTGTCGCGCCACACCGACTTCGACGGCGCGCTCCTGTGCAAGGCGATCCACGCCACCTTCGAGCGCCGCAGGACGCCGCTGCCGGATGGCGTCCCGTTTGGCCTGAGCGACGAATTCGCACAGGATCGGCAGAAGCAGACCCAGTGGCAAGCATTCTTGAGGAAGAATGCCTTGGACGGGCTTCCGCTTTCCGAGGTCGTTGCCGGCGTGCGTGGGTTTCTATCGCTGCCGCTGGATGCGCTCCGGCATGGCGCTGCATTTCATCAGACCTGGCTTGCCGGAAGCGGCTGGACGCCGAGTGGCGATGGATCGGGCTGATGAGCGCTCTGTGCTTTCTCTGAAGCCCCACGGCTTGCGATCCTGTTCGGAATCCGGGTTGGACGTTGGTGAGGACTCCACCACCATGCATCCCGACGCCCCGCCGGCGCGATCCGGCGGGGCGTTTTCGCATTCAGGGGCCGGAAACAGAAACGGCCCGGGAAGGGGGTCCCGGGCCGTTGCACGGTTCCGTGTGCGCGCAGCGAGCGTCAGTCCTCGGCGCTCTGGTACTGGGTCAGGTAACGGCCGGCGGCGACGGCGAACGCGGCGCGGGTGACCACCTTCGACGGGTCGAAGTAGGCGTGCAGCTTCGGCTGCAGGTCGTACGGGCCCTGGGTCAGCGCGAAGCGGGCGTTGATCAGGCCGAGGTCGAGCGCGAGCTGGACGTAGCCGCGCAGGCTGGCCGGGATGGACGCGGCGTCCTCGATCGGAATCCGCTTGCCGTCATAGAACGCGGTCAGCTCGCCGCTGAACGCGCGCGCCTGCGCCTGCAGGCCCATGCTCTGCACCAGCGAGTAGGCCAGGCTCACCCGGGTCACGCTGTCGTTCGGACGGAACGCACCGTTGACCGTGCCCATCACGCCATCGTGGGTCTGGCTCAGGTCGCGCAGCGGCGCGCCGCGGGCGACGGCGGACTCGGCGTAGGCGTAGCGCGGGTCGCCGGCCGTCAGGTCGGTGAAGCTGGAGCGGCCGTTGAACGGCAGGTGCTGGCGCACGGTCGCGCCCATCACCAGGTACTGCGCGAGCTCGCTGCGCTTGAGCGCGTGGTCGGGGCGGAACTGCTTGTCGGAGTAGCTGTCCACCAGGCGGTTGGCCACCGCGAACTCGATCGCCTGCCGCGCCGGATGGTTGGCCACGTCGTTCAGGCCGGTGTAGCCGCCGCTGTTGAGGAAGCTGATCTCGCCGTCCACGTAGCCCGGCGCGCCGTAGCCGTTGGTGACCTTGGCCGGATCCAGGTCGACGCCCGAGACCGAGCCGAAGCCGCGGATGGTGACCTTCCACTTGCCGGGCTTGCCGGGAGCGCCGGCGACCACGGTGCTGCCGATCAGCGGCAGCGCGATCGAGGAACCGTAGCGGTTGCCGTCCGGATCGATCAGCACCACCGCGACGGTGTTGGCGTCCACGGTGGCGCGCGCGGTCACCCAGGCGACCTCGGGGCCGACGTCGAACTCCATGGTGTCCACGGTGCCGACCGGACTGAAGAACAGCGAGAACGGGATCGGGTCGCGGCCGGGGGCGAGCAGCGCGTTGGCGTTGAACTCGCGCAGCGCGTTGACCGTGGCGCCCCAGCCGCTGCGCACGCCGGCCGCCTCGGCGACCGCGGCATAGGCGTTGACGTGGCCGGCGCCGGCCTCCCACGACAGGCGCCCGGTCATGTTGGTGGCGGTGCGCTCGAGGATGTCCTTGACCTGCAGCGGGGTCAGGTGCGGGTTGGCCTCGAGCATCAGCGCGATGATGCCCGACACGTGCGGCGTGGCCATCGAGGTGCCGCTCATGTAGCAGTAGAACGGCGCGTACGCGGTCGGCACGTTCGGGTCGTCCACCGCCGGCGTGCACAGGGTGCCGGTGCTGGCCCAGGTGGACAGCACGTTCACGCCGGTGGCGGTGATGGTGGGCTCGTTGATGTAGGTCCACTCGCGGCCGTCGGGCATGGTGAAGGTGCCCATCTCGCCGCGCTTGCCGCGCGAGGAGAACGAGGTCAGCACGCCGTCCTTCTCGCCGGCGGCCACCGAGATCACCCACGGCGCCTGCGCGTACGGGTTGTGGGTGTCCTCGTCCGGGCCGTCGTTGCCGGCGGCGAACACGCTGACGATGCCGCGCTTGTACAGCTCGTAGGTGGCGATGTTGACCGGGTCGTACGGCTCGAACTTGCCGCTGGTGCCCCACGAGTTGCTGGTGATGCGGATCGGGTGGTCGTAGGTGAACTGGTTGGTGGCGGCATAGTCCAGGCCGCCGACCGCGTCGAGGATGAACAGCACCGCGCCCGAGCCGTAGCCGACCAGGTCGGCGCCCGGGGCGACGCCGCGGTACAGGCCGTTGGAGCGCGCGCCGGTGCCGCCGATGGTGCCGGCGACGTGGGTGCCGTGGCCCGAGCCCCAGTCGGTGTTGGGCACGCCCTCGATGTAGGTGATCGGCAGCAGCGAGCTGACCGACGCGAGGTTGGTCGCGCCCTGCGTGTTCTGCACCAGGTGGTGGCCGAACTTGATGTCCTCGTGGGTGCCGTCCACGCCCGAGTCGTTGACCAGCACGGTGACGCCGTAGCCGCTGAACGGGATCGCACGGCCGTAGTCGCCGGGGTTGTTGACCGCGCGCGCGGCGCCGGAGATCTCGCGCGATTCCTTGTTGAAATAGCGCAGCGGCGCGTTCCAGTAGATGGACACCACGTCGTCGCGCTGGGCCAGCGCGCGGATCTCCGCGGGCGTGGCGAGCGCGCCGGCGATGGGCAGGGTGCGCATGGTGATGCCCTTGGTGATGCCGAGCGCCTGCAGCGCCTGCACCTGGGCGGAAGTCACCGGCACGGACTGGTCGAAACTGACCACGACCTGCAGCTCGTCGGTCGGCGCGGCGGCCGCCATCTTCTGGAGCAGCTTCGGGTCGAGGTGGGCGTCGGCCAGGGCGATGCCGCTGGCGAGCAGACCGGCGGCCAGCAGGCTGATGCGGACACCGGGCGAGGGGGCGGAAGAGGGGCGACGGTTGCGCATGGGATTTCGAGGCTCCGGAAAGATCCGCGGCACTGCGGAACGTGCCGGCACCTTCGCGCGCCGCCATGCCGGAACCCATCCGGTGCTTACCCCAGGCGACGCAGGTGAAACCCCCCAGGGCGCGGACGCGGCCGCCCCGCCGGCCGCGTCGCGATGAACGATGGTGAAAAATGAATGCGGAAATGGGGGAAACCCCTACTGACGACGCCTGCCGGGCTGTTGTAGCCTGCGCTGGTCTGATCCGCGGCTCCACCGCCACTCACGGACGAGAGCTGCGCTCCCGGCGCATTGCGGCGAGGCCGCCAACCCACCGAGGGGAGTGGAAGCAATGCGCAGTCCCGGATTCTTCTCCAGGTTCCTGCTGGCCGCGGGCCTGCTGGCAGGCGGTGCGGCGGCATCGGCCCAGTCCCTGCCGGTCACGGTGGACGTGGCCGGCAAGACCGCGACCGTCGTGGTCGGCCTGCCCTCCGCACCGCTGGCCGACCTGACCCTGACCTTCGACGACGTCAGCGGCCTGACCCCCGCCAGCCTGGGCGTGAACGCGCAGCTGGTGAACCTGGGCGACCCGGCCCTGCTCGCGCGCCTGCCGGATCCGCAGCTGACCTCGCTCGACTCGTCGCTGCCGCTGCTGATCACGATCGAGCCGCCCGCGCTCGGCGGGCTGAGCTTCCGCCGCAGCGGGCGGATCGAACTGCACACCCACGCCCTCGCCTACGCCCTGGGCAGCTCGTACCGGCTGCTGAAGGCGCCGCTGGGCGGGAATTTCGTGGACATCACCGACGAGGTCGCGCCCGGCAGCGTGCGTGCGCGCGGCACCTACGGCGGTTTCTCGCAGTTCCTGATCGTGGCCGACCTGCGGCCGACCAGCAGCGTGGTCGCGGCCAAGATCGCCGCGTTGCGGGCGCGGGTGGACCGGCTCCCCGCGGCCGAACAGCCTGCGTTCGACGCCTGGCTCGACACCGCCGAGGCGGCCGTGGCCAGCGGCGCCTATGCCGACGCGATCGCGGCGGTGGACGCCTTCCGCGCCCGCGCCAGCGAGCGCGCCGGCACCGCCATCGCCGACCAGTGGCGGGCCACGCGCGACGTGGAGAACCACGCCGGCGAGCTGATCGCGGGCGCGGCCACGCTGCGCTTCTCGATCGCGTACCTGCGCGACTACGGCGACTGACGCCGGCGCGCAGCATGGGCCGGGGCCGCGCGCCCCGGCCCGCCTCCCGCCCGCCCCGGCCGTCCCCTGGCGGGGCGTTTACACTGCCCGCATGCAGGCGCGCCTGATCGCCTATCCGCCCGAGCATGCCGCGGTGGTCCGCGCCGTGGACGCCGGCGCCGTGCTGCGCATCGGGCGCGCGCCGGACTGCGACCTGGTGCTCGACCACCCTTCCGTCTCGCGCCGCCACGCCGAGCTGCGCCGCGAACACGGCGCCTGGCGCGTGCGCGACCTGGGCAGCAAGAACGGCACCTACGTGGACGGCGCACCGGTGACCGACGGCGCCGACCTCGGCGCGAACGGGTGGCTGCGTTTCGGCGACGTGTACTGCGAGTTCGCCCTGCTGCCCGACGAGGCGCAGGCCGCCAACGACGCCATCCTGCGCGCGCGCCGCACCGCCGCCACCGCGCACACCGCGCGCCTGGGCGGCATCGCCCGCCTCGGCGACCTGCTCGGGGCCAGCCTGCGCGCCGTGGTGGAACTGGCCCAGTGCGACCGCGGTTTCGTGCTGCTCGCCGAGGGCGGCGACTACCGCGTGCGCGCGAGCCTGGCGCTCGATCCGGCCCGTCTGGCCACGCGCGAGTTCTCCGGCAGCGTCGGCGCCGTGCAGCGCGCGCTCGACACACGCCGGCCGGTGGTGGTGAACGACATCGGCGGCGAGGCCTGGCTCGCCGCGCGCCAGTCGGTGATGGCGGCGGGCCTGCGCGCACTGGTGTGCCTGCCGCTGCTGGACGGCGAGCGCGTGCTCGGCGCGGTGTATGCCGACCGCACGCGCCCCGGCCCGCCCATCACCACGCTCGACCTCGAGCTGCTGCAGGCCTTCACCGAAGGCGCGGCGGTGTGGATCGCCGCGCGCCAGGCGAGCGAGCAGCTGCAGGCCGCGACGCCCGCCCCCGACTGGCGCGGCATCGTCGCGGCGCACGGAGGCCGGTGATGCAGGGCCCCGGCGCCGACGGCGAGGCCACCGCCACCGGCCTCTACCGCCACGCCGAGCTCGCGCCCGGCACGGTGCTCGGCGGACGCTACCGGATCGAGGCCCTGCTCGGCGTGGGCGGCATGGGCGTGGTGTACCGCGCCACCGACCTCGCGCTCGAGGTGCCGGTCGCGCTCAAGCTGCTGCGCCCGGAACTGATGCACCGGCCCGAGGCGTTCGAGCGCTTCCGCCAGGAACTGCTGCTCGCGCGCCAGGTGTCCAGTCCGCGCGTGGTGCGCATCCACGACCTCGCCCGGCACGAGGACCGCTGGATCATCAGCATGGACTTCATCGAGGGCGAGTCGCTGGACCGCCGCCTCGACCGCGAAGGCCGGCTCCCGCCCGAGGACGCGTTGCGCATCGCCCGCCAGCTGGCCGAAGGGCTGGCCGCGGCGCACGCGGTCGGCGTGGTGCACCGCGACCTCAAGCCGGCCAACGTGCTGCTGGACGCGCAGGGCAACGCCTACATCAGCGACTTCGGCGTGGCGCGCTCGCTGGCCGGCAGCGGCCGCACCCAGTCCGGCACCGTGGTCGGCACGCCCGACTACCTCTCACCCGAGCAGGCCCGCGGCGAGCGCGTGGATGCCCGCAGCGACCTGTATGCGCTGGGCCTGATCCTGTACGAGATGCTGGCCGGCGCACTGCCGTTCGCCGGCGGCACCGTGACCGAGGCGCTGGCGCAGCGGATGCTGCGCAGCCCGCCGCCGCTGAGCACGGTGCGCGACGACCTGCCCGACTGGGTGGTGCGGCTGGTGGACCGGCTGCTGCGGCCGCAACCCGCGCATCGCCTGCCGAGCGCGGAGGCGGTGATCGCGGCGCTCGACGCACGCCGGGTCCCGCGCGAGGGCTGGCGCGTGCGCTGGCAGCGCGCGCGCGGCGCCTGGATCGCGGCCGGCCTCCTGGTCGCCGCGCTCGCCGCCGGATTCGGCGCGTGGTGGTGGCAGCGCACGCAGGCGCCGGCGATCGCCGCTTCCGCGCCGCTGCAGCGCGTGCTGGTGATGCCGCTGGCGGACGAGGGCACGCTGCCGCAGGCGCGCCTGGTCGCGCTCGCCGACGCATTGCGCGAGGCGATCGCGGACGCCGGCGTGGCGGTGGTGGACCGCGAGCGCACGGTGCAGGCCCTGCGCCAGCTCGACCCTGCCGGCGGCGTCCCCACCGATCCCACGGCGCTGCACGAACCCGCCGCCGCACGGCGCGTGCTGCAGCCGCGCCTGGTGCAGGACCGCGGCCGCTGGCGCGTGGTCGCCACGCTGCACGACGCGGCCGACGACCGGCCGCCGCCGGCCGTCGCCGGGCCGGACGCCGCCGACCCCGCCGCCGCGCTCCGCGCCTTCGCGCTGTCGGCGCAGGCCGCGCGCCTGCTCGGCACCGCCGCGCCCCTGCGGCTGGACCTGCCCGCTCCCGCCGCGCTCGACGCCTACGGCGCCGGCCTGCTGGCCGCCGAGCGCGGCGAACTGGCACAGGCCGCGGCGCAGTTCGAAACCGCCACCCGCGCCGCGCCGGACATGCCCGCGCTGTGGCTCGCGCGTGCGCGCCTGGCGCTCGCGACCGGCGAACAGGACCTCGCCTACGAGGCGGTCGAACGCGGCCTGGCCGCCGCCGGCGCCACCCCGACCCGCGTGCAGCGCCAGCTCGCCGCCGAACGCGCCCTGCTCGACGGCGATGCGCCCGCCGCGATCGCGCAATGGCGCGCCCTGCTCGAGGCCGTGCCCGACGACACCTGGGCCGAGCTCAACCTGGCCCGCGCGCGCGGCGCCGGCGGCGATTTCGCCGCCGCGATCGAGGGCCTGCGCAGGCTCACCGCGCGCGACGGCCAGGACCCGCGCGCCTGGTACGAGCTCGGCAAGTTCTCGATCCTGCACGGCCAGGCGCAGCGCGCGGTGGACGAGTACCTGCTGCGCGCGCTGGTGCTGTTCAAGCGCAGCGGCCACCGCTACGGCGAGGCCGAGACCGTCAACGCGCTCGGCATCGGCTACGCGCGCCTGGGCCAGACCGCCGATGCGATCGAGCAGTACCGCAAGGCGGTGGAGCTGCGGCGCGCGCTCGGCAACCGCCGCGGCCTGGCCACCAGCCTGCGCAACCTCGGCAGCGTGCTGGCGCTGACCGGCCGGTTCGACGAAGCCGCGCAGCACCTGGAGCAGGCGCGCGCGCTGTACCTCGCGCTCGGCGACCGCGCCGGCCTGGCCGCGGTCGAGAACGAGCTCGGCCTGCTGGCGGAGGAACGCGGCGATTTCCGCACCGCGCTGGCCGCGTTCCGCCGCGCCCTGCAGGCCTGGCGGCAGGTCGAGGATCCGGTCGGGATCGCGCGCGCCCTCAACGACATCGGTTTCGCCCAGTACCAGCTCGGCGCCTACGACGACGCCCAGGTGTACTGGCAGCAGGCCGCCGACGCCTACGCGCAGCAGGGCGACGACACCGGCCGGGTCCGCGCCACCCAGAACCTCGGCCTGCTCGCGCTCGCCCGCGGGCGCTGGGACGAAGCGCGCCAGCTGCTCGAACGGGCCCAGGCCGAGGCCACGCGCCGGCAGATGCACGAGGAACTCGCGGTCGGCCACCGGCACCTGGCCGAACTGGAATGGATGCAGGGGCACCTGGCCGCCGCGATCGGACATGCCGAACGGGCCCAGGTGCTGTTCGCGCAGCGCGAGGATCCGCGCGGGCGGCTCGATGCCGGACTGCTGCACGTGCGCGCGCTGCTCGCCGCCGGCGACGCGGCGCAGGCGCGCGCGCGCCTCGACGCGCTCGAGCCCTTGCTCGCCGAGGCCTCGACCGAACAGCGCGCGATCGCGCGGCTGCTGCAGGCGCAACTGGAGGACGGCACCGCCGCGCGCACCGCCCTGGCCGAGGCGCAGCGCCTGGCGGAAGCCTCCGGCGTGCGCCAGCTGCAACTCGAGATCGCGCTCGAGCGCGCCCGCCGCGGCACGCCCGACCCGACCCTCGACGAGGCCACCGCCACCCTCGGCCACGCCGCGTTGCGGCTGGAATGGCTCCGGCTCGCGCTGCAGGCCGCCCTCGCGCGCAAGGACGCCGCGGCCGCGGTGGCCCATTACCGCGAAGCCGCGCAGTGGCTGCGCGCGGGCGATTACCTCGGCGCCGCGGCGCTGCATGGGCTGGGCGCGCAGGCGCTGGCCCTGGCCGGCGATGCGGCCGGCGCGCGCGCGGCCGAGGACAAGGCGGCGCAAGCCGCGGCCGCACTGCAGGCCGCCTCTCCGCGCACCCGCCGGGAAGGCGCCGGAGCGAACCCATGAAAGCCCCCCCGCTCGATCCGCAATCCCTGCACGAACTGCAGCTACGCTACCAGCGCCTGCTGGAACGGCTCGAGGCCAACGAACGCGAGTTCCGCCGCCTCGGCCGCGCGGTCTGGCGCGTGCAGGAGGACGAACGCCGGCGCCTGGCGCGCGAGCTGCACGACGGCCTCGGCCAGAACCTGACCGCGCTCAAGCACCGCCTGGAGCGGATCGCCGCCACCCTGCCCGAGCCGCAGCGCGCCGAACTCGCTGACGCGGTGGCGTTGTGCGGCGAGGCGCTCGACGACACCCGCCAGCTCTCGCGCCTGCTGCGCCCGCCGATCCTCGACGACCTCGGCCTGGAAGCCGCGCTGCGCTGGCTGGCGCGCAGCATCGGCGAATCCGGCGGCCCGCAGGTCGAGCTGGAGATCGAGCCGCTGCCGCCGCTCGACGGCGAACTGCAGACCCTGCTGTTCCGGGTCGCCCAGGAAGCGCTCAACAATGCCGCCAAGCACGCCGGGGCCCGGAGCGTGCTGCTGCGCCTGGTCGCGCGCGGCGGCCTGCTGCAGTTGCAGGTGGCCGACGACGGCCGCGGCTGCGACCCGGAACAGGCCCTGCGCGCCGGTGGCAGCGGCCTGTCCGGCATGCGCGAACGCCTGCGCCTGTACGACGGCCGGCTCGAACTGCACTCGGTCCCCGGCGAAGGGACCCGCGTGCGCGCGGTGCTGCCGCTGCCGGGTGCCGCGCCCGCTTGACGCCGGCCGGGGCCAGCGCGCAACGTGCGGTCGGGGGAGGCGCGCATGATCCGGGTCCTGATCGCAGACGACCACACGCTGGTGCGCGAAAGCCTGGTCGGCGTGCTGCAGGCCGAGGGCGACGTGCAGGTGGTCGCGCAGGCCGCCGACGGAATCGAAACCATCGCCAAGGCCCAGGCCACGCGCCCCGACGTGGTGGTGGCCGACCTGTCCATGCCGCGCCTGGGCGGGATCGAAGTGATCCGCCGCCTGCGCGAAACGGTGCCCGAGGCGCGCGTGCTGGTGCTGACCATGCACCAGGAGGACGAATACGTGCTGCAGGCGGTGCGCGCCGGCGCCTCCGGCTACCTGGTCAAGGACAGCGCCGCGTCTGAGCTGCTCGCGGCGGTGCGCGCGCTGCGCGCCGGCCGCGGCTACTTCGGCCCCCAGGCCGCGCGCGCGCTGGCCGAACAGATGCAGCACCCCGAGCGCAAAGTCGCCGATCCCTACGGCACCCTCACCGCGCGCGAACGCGAGGTCTTCCACCTGATCGCCGAAGGCCTGACCACCAAGGAAATCGCGCGCAAGCTCGACATCAGCACCAAGACCGCCGAGAACCACCGCGCCCGCGTGCTCGACAAGCTCGGCGTGCGCAACACCGCCGAGCTGGTGCGCTACGCGCTGCGCAAGGGCCTGCTGGACTAACTAGCGGGCGGCCGCCCCCGCTGGGGGCTTTCCCCTGCCCCGCTTGAGGAACCTTCCGGATGGGGGCCGGCACGGCAGGCGCAGATGCTGGGCTGCGCGCTCCGCGTCCATCCCGCAAAGGCCCTGCCCCGCATGTCGCCCCTGTCCCGTACCCTGCGCGCGAGCCTGCTCGCCGCCGCGATCCTCGCCACGCCGCTGCTCGCCGACGCCCGCCGGCTCGACCTGCAGCTCGAACGCATGCTGCCCACCCTCGCCGCCGACGAGCCGGTGGAGGTGATCGTCAGCTTCCACGGCAACGGCCCGATCAGCGCCGAACAGCGCCGCCGGCTGGACGCGCTCGGGCTCGCCGCCCTGACCATGCGCTCGCTGCCGATCGCCGGCGCACGCGCCACCCCCGCCCAGATCCGCGCGCTGCTGGCGATGGACGATGTGCGCTCGGTCTGGCTCAACGCCCCGCTCACGCTCGAGAACGAGGAGGCGACCCAGCTCACCGGCGTGGACCGGCTGCGCACCGACGCCGCGCTGCGCGTCCATGGCCTGCCGGTCAGCGGCCGCGGCGTGGCGGTGCTGGTCAACGATTCCGGCGTGGACGGCACCCACCCCGATCTGCAGTACGGCCCGCACGTGATCCAGAACGTAGCCGCGCAGACCAACCTGTACTCGCTCGACAGCAGCCTGCCCATCACCTACACCGAGAACGTGCCCAACACCGACCTGGCCGGCGGCCACGGCACCCACGTCGCCGGCATCGTCGGCGGCAACGGCGCGGCCTCGCCGGGCGGCCGTTTCGAGGGCGTGGCGCCGGGCGCCGGCATCATCGGCTACGGCTCGGGCGCCGGGCTGTTCATCCTCGACACCCTCGGCGGCTTCGACTACGCGCTCACCCACCAGGCGCAGTACGGCATCCGCGTGGTCTCCAACTCGTTCGGCAACACCAGCGACGTCGGCACCGACTTCGACCCGGACGATCCGACCAACATCGCCACCAAGGCGCTCGCCGACCGCGGCGTGATCGTGGTGTTCTCGGCCGGCAACTCCGGTCCGGGCGAAGGCACCATCACCGGCAACTTCAAGAAGGCGCCGTGGGTGATCGCGGTCGCCGCCGGCGACAAACAGGGCCGGCTGGCCAGCTTCTCCTCGCGCGGCGTGGACGGCCGCGGCGGCGAGGTCGTGCTCGACGGCGTCCGCTACACCTGGGCCGACCGCCCCACCGTCACCGCGCCCGGCGTGGACATCGTCTCCGCCCGCGCCTCGCTCGGCGCCATTGACAAGCTCGCCGCGCAACAGGACCTCGAAGTGCTCGGCCCCACCCTGTCCGCGCGCTACACCCACATGAGCGGCACCTCGATGGCGGCGCCGCACGTCTCCGGCATCGTCGCGCTGATGCTCGAGGCCAACCCGGGCCTGGACTGGCGCGAGGTCAAGCGCATCCTGCAGGACACCGCCACCAACATCCCCGGCCGCGAGCCGTGGGAGGTCGGCGCCGGCTACGTCAATGCCTACGCTGCGGTGCGCGAGGCGATGGGCAAGGGTGACTTCGGCGCCACGGTCAACGCACAGCGCAGCTTCAACGCCAACGTCGTGCTGGCGCCGGCCAGCGAAACCGTCCACCCCGTTTCGTACACGCCGCTGGTGCCCAGCCAGGTGGTGCAGTTCCAGGTCGGCAACGACGTCGCCGTGGTCCAGGCGCGTGCCAACGTCGGCACCAATACCGTGGCGATCTGGCTCACCGATCCCAACGGCAACGTGTACAAGTCCTCGGTCGGCCTGCCGGTGCTGGGCGCCAACGTCGCCGTCACTGCGCCGGGCGTACCCGGCACCTGGCGCATGACCCTCAAGGGCACCCAGGCCACCGGCACCGGCACCAACGGCGGCGGCCTGCCGGCCACGATCAATGTCCGGATCAAGCAGGTGCGCACCGGCGGCTACACCGGCCTGGACGACATCGCCGGCCATCCCGGCCGCGGCTTCATCGAGTACGGCGTCGCCAACCGCCTCGTGGACGGCTACCCCGACGGCCGCTTCCGCCCCGACCAGCCGCTGACCCGCGGCGAGCTCGCGGCCTATCTCACGATGGGCGCCGGCGTGCGCCAGTTCCTGCCGCTGCACGGCAACTCGAGCTTCAACGACGTGGCAGTCGGCAGCGCCCTGTGGCCGTTCGCCGAGGCCGTCGCCAGCTCCGGTGCCGCGCTGCGCGACCTCAGCCACCGCCAGGTGGGTCTGATGGGGACACTGGATGGCGCCTTCCGTCCCAATGACCACGTCAGCCGCGTCAGCCTGGCCTACTCGCTGGTGCAGAGCCTGGGCCTGCAGGCGCAGGCGCAAGCGCCGGTGGAGACGGTGACCGTCCTCTACGACGGCAGGCGCATCCCGATCGAGGACCAGGCCGCGATCCCGTCCGCGCTGCGCGGCTACGTGCAGCTGGCGCTGGATCTGTCGCTGATCAACGCCCGCTTCGCCCTGGTGCAGGGGCCGTACGACCTGCAGCCGACGCTGAAGGCGTACTTCGACCCGGCCCAGACGGTCACCCGCGCCGCCTATGCGGCCGCGGCCAGCCGCCTGCTCGGCGTATACGGCCCGTAAGGCGTTCGCGCGGACGCGCCCCCTCGCTCCGCGCAACACGAAGCCCGCCGGCCGCCCCGGCGGGCTTCCTCTTTTCCGCGCCCGCGCGGGCCGCACCATGCGCCGTAGTATCCTCGCGCCGATCCCGAATTCACTGCCGCGAGGACACGCATGAAGGCTTGGCTGGGAGTGGCGTTGTTGTGCTGCGCGGGACTGGCGGGCTGCGGCGGCGGCCCGGTCCGGCGCGTCTCGGAACCGTCGGCGAGCGTGCAGCAGCTCACCGTGCACGCCGACGGCACCTGGTCGGTGGACCTGCGCCTGCAGAACTACAGCAGCGTGCCCATGCGCTTCGACAGCATCAGCCTCGCCTTCGACATCGGCGGCCAGAGCGCCGGCACCCTGGCCGGCCAGCCCGGCCTCGCCATCGGCCCGGAATCGGCCGACGTGGTCACGCTCGCGCTGCAGCCGGCCTCGGCCGCGCGCATCGCCGTCGCCGCCGCGCTGGCCGAACGCCGCTCGCTTCCCTACACCCTGCGCGGACAGGTCCAGGCCGCGCCCGAGGACGCCCGCGCCCGCCGCTACGACATCGAGCGCAGCAGCGCGCTCAGCCCCGTGCCCGGCGTGCCCGGCGTGATGAGGTGACCCGATGAGCACCTATGCCGCCCCGCTCGAAGAGATCCGCTTCGCGCTCCACGACGTGCTCGGCGCCGAAGCGCTGTTCGCGCGCCTGGGCCATGCCGAGGCCAGCCGCGACCTCATGGACGCGGTGCTGGAGGAGGCTGCGCGCTTCGCCGTCGCGGTGCTCGCGCCGCTGAACCGGATCGGCGACGAGACCGGCTGCCGCTTCGACCCCGCCACCGGCGAAGTGCGCACCCCGCCCGGCTTCCGCGAGGCCTACGCGCAGTTCGTCGCCGGCGGCTGGAGCGGCCTGACCGCGCCGCCGGAGTACGGCGGCCAGGGCCTGCCGCACCTGCTGGGCGTGCCGCTCAAGGAGATGATCGACGCCGCCAACCTCGCCTGGGGCAACTTCCCGCTGCTCTCGCACGGCGCCACCGAGGCGCTGCTGCACCACGGCGAGGCGTGGCAGCGCGAGGTGTTCCTCAAGCCGCTGGTGGAAGGCCGCTGGACCGGCACCATGTGCCTGACCGAACCGCACTGCGGCAGCGACCTCGGCCTGCTGCGCACCCGCGCCGAGCCGCAGCCCGACGGCAGCCACGCCATCACCGGCACCAAGATCTTCATCACCGCCGGCGAGCACGACCTCACCGACAACATCGTGCACCTGGTGCTCGCGCGCCTGCCCGACGCGCCGGCCGGCGTGAAGGGCATCTCGATGTTCATCGTCCCCAAGCTGCGCGTCGGCCGCGACGGCGTGGTGGACGGGCGCAACGCGGTGCGCTGCGGCGCGCTCGAGCACAAGATGGGCATCCACGGCTCGGCCACCTGCGTGATGAACTTCGACGCCGCGCAGGGCTGGCTGATCGGCGAGCCGAACAAGGGCCTCGCGGCGATGTTCACCATGATGAACACCGCCCGCCTCGCGGTCGGCCTGCAGGGCCTGGGCCTGAGCGACCGCGCGCTGCAGAACGCGCTGCGCTACGCCCGCGAACGCCTGCAGATGCGCGCGTTGTCGGGGCCGCGACATCCGGACAAGCCCGCCGACCCGATCATCGTCCACCCCGACGTGCGGCGCATGCTGCTCACGCAGAAGGCGCTGGTCGAAGGCGGGCGCCTGCTCGCCTACCACGCCTCCGCGCTGGTGGACGTGGCCGCACGCAGCGCCGACGCGCAGGAACGCACCGAGGCGGCGGCGCTGCTGGGCTTCCTCACCCCGGTCGTCAAGGCCTGCCTGACCGAATGGGGCGTGGAATGCACCTACCACGCGCTGCAATGTTTCGGCGGCCACGGCTACATCCGCGAGCACGGCATGGAGCAGCTGGTGCGCGACGCGCGCATCACCACGCTGTACGAGGGCACCACCGGCATCCAGGCCCTCGACCTGCTCGGGCGCAAGGTGATCCAGTTGCGGGGCGAAGGCGCCAAACCCTTCCTGGCGATGATCGAACGCTTCTGCGCCGAACATGCGGGCGAGGCGGCGCTGGCCGAATTCGTCGCCCCGCTGCGCGCGAAGGCGGAGGAATGGTGGCGGCTGACCGAGCGCAGCACGGCCCGCGCCGCCGCGAATCCGGAGGAGATCGGCGCGGCGGCCTGGGACTACCTGTTCCACACCGGCTACCTCGCCCTGGCCTACTGGTGGGCCCGCGCAGTGGCCGCGGCCGACGCCTCCGGCCATCCGCAGGCGTTCAAGGACGACAAGCGCGCCACCGCCCGCTTCTACTTCGCCCGCCTGCTGCCGCGCACCGCCGCGCACGCCGCCGCGATCGAAAGCGGGATCGGCTCGCTCCCGGAACTCGCCTGACACCGCCCCACGCCCGCCCCGGTGGGCAAACCGTCATCAGTGGGGTATAAGCTGGGCGGGCGATGGAGACCGACACAGCCGCCCTGCGCCTGGTCGCAACCGGTTCCTCCCCGGGCCCGGACGGGCCCGGCGCCGCCCCGCCCCCCGCGATCCGCGCCCTGCGCCTGCTCTCGCTCGACGCCCACGGCCGCGTGCTGGACTGGATGAGCTGGCAGGACGCGGCCTGCCTGTACGCCCGCGGCGCCGTGGCCTGGACCCTGGGCGAGCCCTGCCTGACCCTGCACGGCGGCACCTGCCGTGCCACCGGCCGGCAGAGCATCCTCGAACTGCACCCGATCATCGCCGCCCGCGGCCACGCCCGGCCGCAGGCGCTCGATCCCACGCCGGCGCTGACCAACGCCGCCCTGTTCGCCCGCGACCAGCACCTGTGCCTGTACTGCGGCGGCGAGTTCACCCGCAGCCACCTCACCCGCGACCACGTGGTGCCGCTCTCGCGCGGCGGCCGCGACATCTGGGAGAACGTGGTCACCGCCTGCTTCCACTGCAACTCGCGCAAGGGCGGGCGCACCCCGCAGCAGGCCGGCATGCCGCTGCTGGCGGTACCGTACCGGCCGAGCTGGATCGAGCACCTGATCCTGAGCAATCGCCACATCCTCGCCGACCAGATGGCGTTCCTGAAGGCGCAACTGCCCAGGCGCACGCGGCTGAGCGCGTGAGCCCCGCCCGCCGCCCGTCGTCCGCTCCCCTGCGCCCGCGTTGACGCCGACGCGGCGCTTGGGAACACTCGGCGCTTTGACCACCGACCGGCAGACCCACGATGGCCTTGACCCTCGGCACCACCGGCATGGATTCGGCGACGGAAGCGGAGCTGCGCGCGGCCTTCCAGGCGGCCAACCTCCAGCTCGGCGGCCGCTGGCGGCTGCTCCCGGAAAGCGAGGCCGAATACGTCGTCGTGGACATGGACAGCATGTACGGGCCGATGAGCTGGCTGCGCCTGCATGCGGCCGGCAAGAAGGTGATCGGCCTGACCGCCTCCGCGCGAACCCAGACCGATTTCCGGCTGCCGCGCCCGCTGAGCGCGCAGGGGCTGGTGGAGGTGCTCAACGAGATCGCCGGCGCGCCGGCCCCGGCCCCGGCCGCGCCAGCGCCCGCGGAACCGCCGCCCCCGCCGGCAGCCGAGCCCGCGCCTGTCGCCACCATCGTGACGCCGGCGCCGGAACCCGAACCGGAGCCGGAGCCGGAACCCGCGCCCGTTGCACCCGTGCCGCCCCCTGCGCCGCCGCAGGAGCGCCGGCTGGGCGACTGGCTGGCGCCCGGGGCGCTCGCCGGCCGCGTGCGCCTGCAGCGCCACAGCATCACCCTGCTGATAGACGCCGACGCCCGCCTGTACCACGGCCCCGCCGCGCTCAAGCCGCTCGCGCCGCTGTACGCCGAGGTGCTCGCGGCTTCCGACTTCGCGCCGGTGGACGCGGCCGCCTGGGCCCGGGAGAGTGCCGCGCTCGGCCCCGCGCAACCGCTCACCCGCCTGCAGTGGTACGGCGGCCTGGTCGCCGGCAACGGCCGGCTGCTGCCCGGCTACGACCCCGCCGGCAAGTTCAAGCTCGGCAAGTGGCCGCAGACCGAGCGCGAGTTCCCCAAGCACTTCCGCATCGCCACCGCGATGATGAAGGCCCCGGCCACGCTCGAGGAGGTCGCCACCGCCAGCGGGGTGCCACTCGAGGAAGTGGCCGATTTCGTCAACGCCAACCTGGTCACCGGCTACGCCGAGCCCTGGCGCGAACCGGAACCCGAACCCGAGCCGCAGAAGCCCGGCGGTCTGCTGGGGCGCCTGCGCGGCCGCTGAGGCCGCGCGGGGTCAACCTTGCCCCCGCCGCCCCCGTGGCGGGACAATGACCGGCTCGCCGCGTCCGTCCCCCACGACGTCATGATCGATCCGCAGCGCTACCCGCGGCTGTCCCGCATCTCCGTCCCCGCCGACCTGCGCCGGTTCGAGGAATCCGAACTGCGCGCGATCGCCGACGAACTGCGCGCCTACCTGATCGAATCGGTCGGCCGCAGCGGCGGCCATTTCGGCGCCGGCCTGGGCGTGATCGAACTGACCGTCGCCCTGCACTGGCTGTACGACACCCCCGAGGACCGCATCGTCTGGGACGTCGGCCACCAGTGCTACCCGCACAAGATCCTCACCGGCCGCCGCGACGTCATCCACACGGTCAAGCAGAAGGGCGGCGTGGCACCGTTCCCCAAGCGCGAGGAGAGCGAGTACGACACCTTCGGCGTCGGCCACTCCTCGACCTCGATCTCGGCCGCGCTGGGCATGGCCATCGCCGCCACGCGCGCCGGCAGCGAGCGCCGGGTGGTCGCGGTGATCGGCGATGGCGCGATGACCGCCGGCATGGCCTACGAGGCGCTCAACCACGCCGGCGGCATGGAGCCCGAGCCGAACCTGCTGGTGATCCTCAACGACAACCGGATGTCCATCAGCGAGAACGTCGGCGGGCTGACCAAGATGCTCGGCCGCCTGTCCGGCAGCCGCACCCTGAATGCCATCCGCGAAGGCGGCAAGAAGCTGCTCGGCGACAAGCACGGTGCGCCGGCGCGCTTCGTCAAGCGCTGGGAGGAGCACTGGAAGGGCATGTTCGTGCCCTCGACCCTGTTCGAGGAGATGGGCTTCCACTACACCGGCCCGATCGACGGCCACGACATCCACGCCCTGGTGTCCACGCTCAAGACGCTGCAGACCCTCAAGGGCCCGCAGCTGCTGCACATCATCACCACCAAGGGCAAGGGCTACGAGCTGGCCGAAGAGGACCAGATCGGTTACCACGCGGTGTCGCCGTTCGACCCCGCCCAGGGCATGGTGCCCAAGCCCGGGGCGAAGAAGCCGACCTACACCGACGTCTTCTCCGACTGGCTGTGCGACATGGCCGCGGCCGACCCGCGCCTGCTGGGCATCACCCCGGCGATGCGCGAAGGTTCGGGCCTGGTGCGCTTCAGCCAGGAATATCCCGACCGCTACTTCGACGTCGCCATCGCCGAACAGCACGCAGTGACGCTCGCCGCGGGCATGGCCTGCGAGGGCGCCAAGCCCGTGGTCGCCATCTATTCCACCTTCCTGCAGCGCGCCTACGACCAGCTCGTGCACGACGTGGCGATCCAGCACTTGGATGTGCTGTTCGCGATCGACCGCGGCGGCGTGGTCGGCCCGGACGGCGCGACCCACGCCGGCAACCTCGACCTGTCCTACCTGCGCTGCGTGCCGGGCATGGTGGTGATGGCGCCGGCGGACGAGAACGAGTGCCGGCAGATGCTGACCACCGGCTTCCGCCACGAGGGCCCGGCCGCGGTGCGCTATCCGCGCGGCACCGGCCCGGGCGTGGCGGTGCAGCCCACCCTCGACACCCTGCCGATCGGCAAGGCCGAGGTGCGCCGCCGCGGCAGCCGCATCGCCCTGCTCGCCTTCGGCGCGCTCGTGCCCGCCGCCGAGCAGGTCGGCGCGGAGCTCGGCCTGACCGTGGTCAACATGCGCTTCGTCAAGCCGCTCGACCACGCGCTGATCGTCGAACTGGCCAAGACCCACCAGGGCCTGGTCACCCTCGAGGACAACGTGGTGATGGGCGGCGCCGGTTCCGGCGTGAGCGAGCTGCTGGCGTGCGAGAACCTCGTCCTGCCGATGCTGCACCTCGGCCTGCCCGACGCGTTCCAGCACCACGCCAGCCGCGAGGAACTGCTGGCCGAGGCCGGCCTGGACGTGGCCGGGATCCGCGCCGCGGTCCTGGCCCGCTGGCCCGAGCTCGCCCCCGCCGCCGCGCCGCGCAGCGCGGCCGGCTGAGGCCGCGCGGCGCCGGCTACTCCGGCGCCTCGACCGTGTACCCGCGCGCCTGCAGCGTGGCGAGCAGGCCGTCCGGCCGCAGCAGGTCGCGCATCGGCAGCACCGCGAAGGTCACGCCGTTGCCGGCCAGCGCCTTCTCCGCCGCCTCCAGCCAGCGCGTGCGCATCTCCGCCTCCAGGTCGCGCTGCACGCGCTTGCGCACCGCATCGGTCTGCAGCGTGGCGCGTACGCAGCTCTCGTTCTGGTCCTCGTAGGGCAGCGCGCGCAGCGTGGCGAGGTCGCCGGTGGCCCAGGCGTTGGCGCGCAGGCGCATCCGGTCGAGGTCGGCTTCCACGCGCCGCAGGGTCTGTTCGAAACACGCCATGTCGTCGAGGCTGGTGCCGCGGAACTCGTCCAGCGCCGCCTTCGGATCCTCGATCACCACGCGCACTTCCGGCCGCGTCTGCCGTACCTCGTGCGCCTTGATCGCGCGCATCAGCACCGGGCCGACCACGCCGCCCTGGCGCAGGCCGGAATCCTCGAGCGCCTCCTCGTACAGCTTCATCGCCGCAAACAGCGGCCGCCACTGCTCCACGCCCTCATCGCGCCCCAGGTGCTTGCGCTTGAGCGGCAGCCAGCGGGCATAGAGGTCGGCGGGCAGCACTTCGCGCAGGGTCCTGCCGTCCGGGTTGCGGCGCGCCTTCAGCGCCCTGGGCATCAGCAGCAGGCCGCGGAAGAAGCCGATGTCGGCATCGAACACCAGCGAAGGCGACCAGATCACCTCGTCGGCCTGCGCGATCACCGCCTCCACGTCGCGCGAGACCCACTCCATCTTCGCCGGCAGCGGCGAGAGGGTGCCGAGCACCCACAGCGTGCGGCCGTCCTTCGACACCTTCCACATGCCCGGCCCGGGCTGTACGCCGGTGACCACCACCGGCGCCTCGTCGCGGATCGGCAGGTCGGCGAACGCCGACGCCGGTGCGGACGTCGCCGCGGGAGCGGAGTCAGGCTCGGGCGCCTGCGCGCGGGCAACGGACAGGAACAGGCACAGCACCACGCACAGCGACGCGGCCGACAATGGACGACGGGACATCCCTTTCCTCCAGGACGAAGTGGCGAAGGCCGGTGCGGCGCACCGGAACGGCGCATTCAGACAGTGTCGCCGGGCGGAGGTTCCTGCGAAACGACGACGCCCGGCTTGGGCCGGGCGTCGTTCATCGCGTGTTTGGTCGGGGTAGCCGGATTCGAACCGACGACCACCAGTCCCCCAGACTGGTGCGCTACCAGGCTGCGCTATACCCCGGTGAGGCGTGGGATTATAGCCGCATCCGGCCGGTCCTGTTCATGCGCCCGCTCAGCGCCGCAGCAGCTGCAGGATCTCCTCCAGCTCCATCCGCACCTGGCGCACGATCTGCGTGCTCAGCGCGGCTTCCTTCTTCGCGCCCTCGCCCTCCAGGCGCAGGCGCGCGCCGCTGATGGTGTAGCCCTGCTCGTAGAGCAGGCCGCGGATCTGGCGCACCAGCAGCACGTCGTGGCGCTGGTAGTAGCGGCGGTTGCCGCGGCGCTTGACCGGCTTGAGCGAGGGGAACTCGGTCTCCCAGTAGCGCAGCACGTGCGGCTTGACGTCGCACAGCTCGCTGACCTCGCCGATGGTGAAGTAGCGCTTGGCCGGGATCGGCGGCAGTTCGCGGTTGCTGCCGGGATCAAGCATGGCCGCCTCCGGAGTAGGCCTCCACCCGCTCCTTCAGCTTCTGCCCGGGCCGGAACGTGACCACGGTGCGCGCGGAGATCGGGATCTCCTCGCCGGTCTTGGGATTGCGGCCCGGCCGCTGGTTCTTGCGCCGCAGGTCGAAGTTGCCGAAGCCCGACAGCTTCACCTGGCGCCCGCTCTCCAGCGCCTCGCGCAGCACGTCGAAGAACGCGTCCACGAACTCCTTCGCTTCGCGCTTGTTCAGGCCGACGTCCTCGTACAGCCGTTCCGCCATTTCCGCCTTGGTCAACGCCATCCTCTCGTCCCCCTGTGAACGAATGCCGATGGGCCCGGCCGGGGCCGGGCCCCTGCGCAGGACGCGATGGAATGCGCCCTACGCGCGGATGACCGCGCCGTGGTCCTGCTGCAGCGCGGCGATCACCGCCGCCACCGCCGTATCCACGTCGCGGTCTGTCAGGGTGCGGGACTCGTCCTGCAAAATCAAGCCCATAGCCAGACTCTTGAAACCCGTTTCCACGCCCTGGCCGACGTAGCGGTCGAACAGCACCAGCTCGCGCAGGAACGGGCCCGCGGCGGCCCGGACGCTGTCGGCGAGGGCCGCCCAGGACACCGCCTCCGGGACGACGAACGCGAGGTCGCGGCGGACGGACGGGAACTTCGACAGGGTCCGCGCGCGCGGCAGGGCGCGGGCCAGCAGCGGCACCAGGTCGAGCTCGAAGCCGACCACCGCCGGGGCCAGGTCCAGCGCCCGCTGCAGGCGCGGGTGGAGCTGGCCGATCCAGCCGATCCGGGCCCCGTCGCGGTACACGTCGGCCGAGCGCCCGGGGTGGCCCCAGGGCGCCTGCGAGCGGCGGTACTCGAGCCGCGCCCCGGCCAGGGCCGCCAGGCTGTCGAGGTCGCCCTTGAGGTCGTGGAAGTCCACCGGCCGCGCCGGCACGCCCCACTGCTCGGCCGCGGCGTCGCCGCAGGCCACCGCGGCGATGCGGGCGGTTTCCCGCGGCGCCTCGCCGGCGCGCGCGGCGAACACGTTGCCCAGCTCGAACAGCCGCACCCGCGGCTGCTGGCGGGCGACGTTGCGCGCCAGCGCCGCGACCAGGCCGGGCAGCAGCGCGGTGCGCATCACCGCCAGCTCGGCGCTGAGCGGGTTGGCCAGCGGCACGCCGTCGGTCTCCAGCTGCCAGTGCCGCAGCAGCGCGGCGTCCACGAACGCGTAGTTGACCGCTTCGAGATAGTCGCGCGCGGCCAGGTGCCGGCGCACCGCCGCTTCGGCCACGCGCCCTTCGCCCGGCGCCACCAGCGGCGCGGCGCCGCCCGGCAGGGTGGCCGGCACCGCGTCGTAGCCGCGGATCCGCACCACTTCCTCGATCAGGTCCTCCTCGAGCGCGAGGTCGAAGCGGCGCGGCGGCGGCGTGGCGCGCCAGCCGTCGGCGGTGGTGTCCACCGCCAGCCCGAGCGCGCGCAGGATGCGCTCGACCTCGGCGTCGGGGATCTGCATCCCGAGCACGCGCGCCAGGCGCGCGCGGCGCAGCGCGATCGGCCGCGGCTGCGGCAGGTGCTGCGGCAGCACCGCCTCGGTCAGCGGGCCCGGCGCGCCGCCGGCGATCTCCACGATCAGGCGTGTGGCGACCTCGATCGCCTGCCGCGGCAGTTCCGGATCCACGCCGCGCTCGAAGCGGTGCGCGGCGTCGGTGTGCAGGCCGAGCCGGCGGCCGCGGCCGATGATCGCGCTCGGCGCGAAGTGCGCGGCCTCGAGGAACACGTTGCGCGTGGCCTCGGTGACGCGGGTGTCGAAGCCGCCCATGATCCCCGCCAGCGCGACCGGACGGTCGGCGTCGGTGATCAGCAGGAACTCCGGATCGAGCGCGACCTCGCGGCCGTCGAGCAGGGTCAGCGCCTCGCCCGCGCGTGCGCGGCGCACGCCGACCGGGCCGCGCAGCAGGTCGCGGTCGAAGGCGTGCATCGGCTGGCCCAGCTCGAGCATCACGTACTGGGTCACGTCCACCAGCAGGCTCACCGGGCGGATGCCGCTGCGGCGCAGGCGCTCGGCCATCCACACCGGCGTGCGGCGGCCGGCGTCCACGCCCTCGATCACGCGGCCGACGTAGCGCGGCGCGTCCGCATCCGCATGCAGCTCGACCGGCAGCGCGGCGTCGGACAGGGCCGGCATCGGCGTGGCGTCGAACGCGATCACCTCGCTGCCGCAGGCGGCGGCCACGTCGAAGGCGATGCCGCGCACGCTGAAGCAGTCGGCGCGGTTCGGGGTCAGCTTGAGCTCGATGCTGGCGTCGGGCAGGCCGAGGTAGGCCGCCAGCGGCATGCCCACCGGCGCGTCGTCGGGCAGCTCCAGCAGCCCCGAGGCGTCGGCGTCCAGGCCGAGTTCCTGCGCCGAGCACAGCATGCCGTGCGACTCCACCCCGCGCAGTTGCGCCGCGCGGATCTCCATCCCGCCCGGCAACCGCGCGCCCACCGTGGCCAGCGGCGCGAGCAGCCCCGGCCGCGCGTTCGGCGCGCCGCACACGATCTGCACCCGCCCGTGCCCGGTGTCCACCTGGCACACCTGCAGCCGGTCGGCCTGCGGATGTCGCGCGCACTCGACGATGCGCGCCACGATCACGCCGTCGAGCCCTTCGCCGAGTTCGGCGATGCCCTCGACCTCCAGTCCGATCGCGGTCAGCGTGGCCGCGAGCCGCTCGCGCGTGGCGTCGGTGCGGACGTGTTGGCGCAGCCAGTTTTCGGAGAATTTCATTACGCGAACTGCCTCAGGAAGCGCACGTCGTTGTCGAAGAAGCTGCGCAGGTCGTCCACGCCGTAGCGCAGCATCGCCAGCCGCTCCACGCCCATGCCGAAGGCGAAGCCGGTGTAACGCTCGGGGTCTATGCCGACGTTGCGCAGCACGTTCGGGTGCACCATGCCGCAGCCGAGCACCTCCAGCCAGCGGGTGGAGCCGTCCGCCTGCTGCCAGGCGATGTCCACCTCGGCCGAGGGTTCGGTGAACGGGAAGTAGCTCGGGCGGAAGCGCATCTCGAAGTCGCGCTCGAAGAACGCGCGCACGAACTCGGCCAGGGTGCCCTTGAGGTCGGCGAAGCTGGCGTGCTCGTCCACCAGCAGCCCCTCGCACTGGTGGAACATCGGGGTGTGGGTCTGGTCGGAGTCGCTGCGGTACACCTTGCCCAGCGCGATCATCCGCAGCGGCGGCCGGTGCTCGCGCATGTAGCGCACCTGCACGCCGGAGGTGTGGGTGCGCAGCAGGCGGCCGTCGCCGAAGTAGAAGGTGTCGTGCATCGCCCGCGCCGGATGGTGCGGCGGGAAGTTCAGCGCCTCGAAGTTGTGCCAGTCGTCCTCGATCTCCGGGCCGTCGGCCAGTGCGTAGCCCAGGCGCGCGAAGATGTCGGCCATGCGCTCCATCGTGCGGCTGACCGGATGCAGGCCGCCGACCGCGGACAGCCGCCCCGGCAGGGTGACGTCCACCGTCTCGCCGGCCAGGCGCGCCTCGAGCGCGGCCTCCTCCAGTTCGCCCTTGCGCGCGGCCAGCGCCGCGCCGATCTCGTCGCGGGCGCGGTTGATCGCCTCGCCCGCGGTCTTGCGCTGCTCCGGCGGCAGGCCGCCGAGCGCCTTGAGCTGCGCGGTCACGCTGCCGTGCTTGCCGAGCAGCGCCACGCGCAGCGCCTCCACCGCCTCGGGCGTGTGCGCCGCGGCGATGTCGGCCAGCGCCTGCCGCGTCAGCGATTCGATGTCGTTCATGTGCCGGACCCTAAACGAAACATGGGGAAGGACTCGCGCCCTTCCCCATGATGAGGAGCTTTCCCCTGGAAAGCCCGCACAGGGATGTGCGGGCCCTGGCAAGGGAATCGCACTATGCCGCGAGCGCGCTCTTCGCCTTCTCGGCCAGCGCGGCAAAGCCCTTCGCGTCGTGCACGGCGATATCCGCCAGCACCTTGCGGTCGAGGGCGATGCCGGCCTTGGCCAGGCCGTTCATGAAGCGGCTGTAGCTCAGGCCGTTGATGCGGGCCGCCGCGTTGATGCGCTGGATCCACAGCGAGCGGAAATCGCGCTTCTTGCGCTTGCGGCCGATGTAGGCGTACTGCAGTGCCTTGGTGACCGCCTGCTTGGCGACGCGGAACACCTTGCGGCGGGCGTTGTAGTAGCCCTTGGCCTGGCGGAGGATCTTCTTGTGACGGCGGCGCGCCATCACGCCACGCTTGACTCGTGCCATGGGTCAGCCCTCCTCAGAGATACGGCAGCATGCGGTCCAGGCGGCCCGCGTCCTCGGCGCGAACATGGTTCGTCTGCCGCAGGTTGCGCTTCCGCTTGGTCGCCTTCTTGGTGAGGATGTGGCTCTTGTTGGCGTGGCCGGCCTTGTACTTGCCGGAAGCGGTCTTCCGGAAACGCTTGGCCGCCGCCCGATTGGTCTTGATCTTGGGCATGGGAGGTCCTTTCGGAGTGCTGTCACTGGCGGGGCGGTGGCGGTGCCACGCTTTCCTTCCTTGCCCCTGCCGGTCGTAAGCCGTTGATCCCCAAGGGATCCGCGGCGGGTCCTGTGATTGCTGACGCAACCCCCGGGCGAACCGGGCCGGCCATTATGCCGGGCCCCGGTTTCCCTTGCAAATCAGAGGGGTAAGCGCCTCCCCGGCGTGCGGAGAGGGCGGCCGGCGTCACTTCTTCTTCGGCGCGATCATCATCACCATCTGCCGGCCCTCGAGCCGGGGGCGCTGCTCGATCACCACGTCCTCGCCGAGGTCGGCCTCGATCCGCTGCGCCATCGCCCGGCCGAGTTCCTGGTGGCTCATCTCGCGGCCGCGGAAGCGGATGTTGACCTTGACCTTGTCGCCCTCCTCGAGGAAGCGGCGCATGTTGCGCAGCTTGATCTGGTAGTCGCCCTCGTCGGTCACGGGGCGGAACTTCACTTCCTTGATCTCGACCTGCTTCTGCTTCTTCTTCGCAGCCGCGGCCTTCTTCTGCTGCTCGAACTTGAACTTGCCGAAGTCCATGATCCGGCACACCGGCGGGTCGGCGTTGGGCTGGATCTCGACCAGGTCCAGTTCCGCTTCTTCGGCCATGCGCAGGGCTTCGTCGCGCGACAGGACGCCGATCATCTCGCCGTCGGCGCCGATCACGCGCACGCGCGGCACACGGATCTCGTGGTTCCTGCGGTTCTGTTTCTCGAGGGTGCTGATGTTGCGGTCTCCGGGATGGGTGGTGCCGGCCGCACCGGGCGGCCGGGCCTGGCTCATGCTGCCACGTGGTCGGCCCGCAGGCGCGCGGCGAAGTCGGCGACGCTCATGCTCCCCAGGTCCTCGCCACTGCGCGTGCGCACGGCCACCGCGCCGTGCTCCTTCTCGCGGTCCCCCACCACGAGCAGGTACGGCACCCGCTGCAGCGTGTGCTCGCGAATCTTATAGCCGATCTTCTCGTTCCGCAAATCGGATTGGACCCGGAACCCTTGATTCGCAAGGGTTTTCCGGACCTCCTCGGCCCAGTCGGCATGGGCGTCGGTGATGGTCATCACCACCGCCTGGACCGGGGCCAGCCAGGCCGGGAGCTGGCCGGCGTGGTGCTCCAGCAGGATCCCGATGAAGCGCTCCATGGAGCCGACGATGGCCCGGTGCAGCATCACCGGGTGGCGGCGCTGGCTGTGCTCGTCCACGTACTCCGCCCCCAGCCGGGCCGGCATCATGAAGTCCACCTGCATGGTGCCGAGCTGCCAGGTGCGGCCGATGGCGTCCTTGAGGTGGTACTCGATCTTGGGGCCGTAGAAGGCGCCTTCGCCCGGCAGCTCCTGCCACTCCACGCCGGCACCGCGCAGGGCGTTGCGCAGGGCGTCCTCGGCCTTGTCCCAGGTGGCGTCGTCGCCCAAGCGCTTGTCCGGGCGCAGCGCGATCTTGATCTGGATGTCGGAGAAGCCGAAGTCGGCGTAGACCTTCAGCGCCTGCCGGTGGAAGGCGGTCACCTCGGCCTCGATCTGGTCCTCGGTGCAGAAGACGTGGCCGTCGTCCTGGGTGAAACCACGCACGCGCAGGATGCCGTGCAGGGCACCGGAGGGCTCGTTGCGGTGGCAGGCGCCGAACTCGCCGTAGCGGATCGGCAGGTCGCGGTAGCTGTGCAGGCCGGCGTTGTACACCTGCACGTGGCCCGGGCAGTTCATCGGCTTGAGCGCGTAGGTGCGCTTCTCCGACTCGGTGAAGAACATGTTCTCCTTGTAGTTGTCCCAGTGGCCGGACTTCTGCCACAGGGACACGTCCAGGATCTGCGGGCAGCGCACCTCCTGGTAGCCGCTGTCGCGGTACACCTTGCGCATGTACTGCTCGACCACCTGCCAGATCGCCCAGCCCTTCGGGTGCCAGAAGATCAGGCCCGGGGCCTCCTCCTGCAGGTGGAACAGGTCCTGCGCCTTGCCGATCTTGCGGTGGTCGCGCTTCTCGGCCTCCTCCAGCTGGTGCAGGTAGGCCTTGAGGTCCTTCTCGTTCAGCCAGGCCGTGCCGTAGATGCGGCTGAGCATCTGGTTGTTCGAATCGCCGCGCCAGTAGGCGCCGGCCACCTTCATCAGCTTGAACGCGCGCAGCTTGTCGGTGCTCGGCACGTGCGGGCCGCGGCACAGGTCGGTGAACTCGCCCTGGGTGTAGAGCGAGAGTTCCTCGTCGGCGGGGATGCCCTCGATGATCTGCGCCTTGTACTCCTCGCCCAGCCCGCGGAAGAAGCGGATCGCCTCGTCGCGCGGCTTGACGCTGCGCGTGACCGGCAGCGCCTCCTTGACGATGCGGTGCATCTCCTCCTCGATCCGCGGCAGGTCCTCGGGCGTGAACGGGCGCTCGTAGGCGAAGTCGTAGTAGAAGCCGTTCTCGATCACCGGGCCGATCGTGACCTGCGCCCCCGGATACAGCCGCTGCACCGCCTGCGCCAGCAGGTGCGCGGTGGAGTGCCGCAGGACCTCCAGCGCGTCGGGGTGCCGGTCGGTGACGATCTCCAGCTGCGCGTCGCGCTCGATGCGGTGGCTGGTGTCCACCAGCCGGCCGTCCACCTTGCCGGCCAGCGCGGCCTTGGCCAGGCCGGGGCCGATGCTTGCCGCCACCTCGGCGACCGTCACGGGGTGGTCGAATTCACGGCGGCTGCCGTCGGGGAGCGTGATCGTGATCATCTGTGCGGGCGTCTCGTCTCTCTCCCCACCTGGGGGAGGATTGGCCTGTCTCTCCCTCCCCCGCACGCGGGGGAGGGCCGGGGTGGGGGCCGGGCGCAACAAAAAAGCGCCACGAGGGCGCTTGTTCCGTTTCCGCACGCATGCGGCAACCCGGCCTCGTGGAATCTCGGCGTCAGTGGCGGGGAGTCCTCATGTCGCACGCTCGGCCGGCGTTTCCGCGGGCCACCTTTGTCTTCAGTCGTTGACCAGGTCACGCCGGTGAGGCGTGGTGGGCGGTACAGGGTTCGAACCTGTGACCCCTACCATGTCAAGGTAGTGCTCTACCGCTGAGCTAACCGCCCGGGGCCGTGCAGTCTAGCGGATGCCGGGCGGCGGGAAAAGCCGGGCCCCTCAGCCGGCCACCAGCGCCGCCTCCTTGATCCGGCGGATCTCGTCCCGCACCCGGGCGGCCTCCTCGAACTCCAGGTCGCGGGCGTGCTGGTACATGCGCTGCTCCAGCGCCTTGAGCCGGGCCGCGAGCTGGGCCGGGGCCATCCGTGCGTACTCCTCCACCGGCTCGGCGACGCGGCGCGCCTTGCCGCGGCCGCGGGCCTCGCCCGGTTCGGCGCGGGCGCCCTCCATGATGTCCATCACCGGCTTGGCGATGGACTGCGGCACGATGCCGTGCGCGGCGTTGTATTCGAGCTGCTTCTGCCGGCGGCGCCCGGTTTCGTCCATCGCCGCCCGCATCGAGCGGGTCACGGTGTCGGCGTACAGGATCGCCTTGCCGCGCACGTTGCGCGCGGCGCGGCCGATGGTCTGGATCAGCGAGCCGGTCGAGCGCAGGAAGCCTTCCTTGTCCGCATCGAGGATCGCCACCAGCGACACCTCGGGCATGTCCAGGCCCTCGCGCAGCAGGTTGATGCCCACCAGCACGTCGAACCGGCCCAGGCGCAGGTCGCGGATGATCTCCACCCGCTCCACCGTGTCCACGTCCGAGTGCAGGTAGCGCACCCGCACGCCGTGCTCGCCGAGGTACTCGGTGAGGTTCTCGGCCATGCGCTTGGTCAGGGTGGTGACCAGCACGCGGTCGCCCCAGGCCACACGCTGGTGGATCTCGGACAGCAGGTCGTCCACCTGGGTGGCGACCGGACGCACCTCGACCTCCGGGTCCACCAGACCGGTCGGCCGCACCACCAGCTCGACCACCTCGCCGCCCGACTCGCGCAGCTCGTACGGCCCCGGCGTGGCCGAGACGTAGATGCTGCGCGGCGAGCGCAGCTCCCACTCCTCGAAGGTCAGCGGCCGGTTGTCGAGCGCCGAGGGCAGGCGGAAGCCGAACTCCACCAGCGTCTCCTTGCGCGAACGGTCGCCGCGGTACATCGCCCCGATCTGCGGGATGGTCACGTGCGACTCGTCCACCACCAGCAGCGCGTCCGGCGGCAGGTAGTCGAACAGGCACGGCGGCGGCTCGCCGGGCATGCGCCCGGTCAGGTGCCGGGAGTAGTTCTCGATGCCGTTGCAGTAGCCCACCTCGGCCAGCATCTCCAGGTCGAACTGGGTGCGCTGGGCCAGGCGCTGCGCCTCCACCAGCCGGTTCTGCGCGTACAGCTGTTCCAGCCGCTCGCGCAGCTCGAGCTTGATGTTCTCGATCGCGTCCAGCACCGTGCGCCGGGTGGTCACGTAGTGCGACTTCGGGTAGATCGTGTAGCGCGGGATCCTGCGCAGCGCCTCGCCGGTGAGCGGGTCGAACACGGTCAGGGCCTCGATCTCGCCGTCGAACAGCTCGATCCGCAGCGCCTCCGCGTCGCTCTCGGCCGGATGCACGTCAATGGTCTCGCCGCGCACCCGGTAGCAGCCGCGGCCGAGTTCGAACTCGTTGCGGGTGTACTGCATCTCGGTCAGGCGACGGATCAGCTCGCGCTGCTCGATGCGCTCGCCGCGCACCAGGTGCAGCACCATCTTGAAGTACTCGTTCGGGTCGCCCAGGCCGTAGATGGCCGAGACCGTGCAGACGATGATCGCGTCGCGGCGCTCGAGCAGCGCCTTGGTCGCCGACAGGCGCATCTGCTCGATGTGCTCGTTGATCGAGCTGTCCTTCTCGATGTAGGTGTCGGAGGACGGGACGTAGGCCTCCGGCTGGTAGTAGTCGTAGTAGCTGACGAAGTACTCCACCGCGTTGTGCGGGAAGAACGCCTTGAACTCGCCGTACAGCTGCGCCGCCAGGGTCTTGTTCGGCGCCATCACCAGGGTCGGCTTCTGCACCCGCTGGATGACGTTGGCGACGGTGTAGGTCTTGCCCGAGCCGGTGACGCCCAGCAGCACCTGCCTGGCCAGCCCGGACTCGAACCCCGCCACCAGCCGCTCGATCGCCTGCGGCTGGTCGCCCGCCGGGGAGTACGGGGCGACGAGCTGGAAGCCGGCGGGGGTGGAATCGTCGTTCATGGCGGGCGGCACGGGGGAAGCCGACACGGGCGGGGGAAACTCACAGTCTAGACCCGCGCCCCGGTCACTGCCCCGTCCCGGTCACGGAGAAGCCGGCAGGCAGATCCCAGCCGGCGATTTCCGACCCGCACGCCTGCCCTTCCCCGATCCCGCGCCTCCGTCGCCCTCGCCACCCTGCGGGCATCCACACCGACCGCCCGCCGCCATGGCCCACCGCCTCCAGTCCGGCCTGACCCTGCTCGAAGCCCTGATCGCCCTGCTCGTCCTCGCCCTGCTCCTGGGCACCGCCGTCCCTGCCCTGAGCAACGCCACCGAAGCCGCCCGCCGCGGCGGCGCCCTCGCCAGCCTGGGCGGCTCCCTGCTCGATGCCGTCCGCCACGCCACCCTGACCGGCAGCGAGGTCGTGCTCTGCCCCGGCGACGCCGGCGGCTGCCGCCGCAGCGTGGATTGGTCCAAGGGCTGGATCGCCTATGCCGACCTCGACCACGACCGCCAGCGCGACCCGCACGAAACCCTGCTTGCCGCCGTCGCTCCGCTCCCCGGCCGGGTCCACCTCCGCAGCACCCCCGGCCGCACCCGGCTGGTGTTCCAGCCCGGCGGCGGCAACGCCGGCTCCAACGTCACCTTCACCCTCTGCGACGGCCGCGGCCCCGCCCACGCCACCACCGTGGTGCTGGCCAACGACGGGCGGCTGCGGCAGGGCACGCCGAGCGCGGCGGCAGCGGAGGCGTGCATGGTGCCGATGTGAGGCCGCATGACTTGCACGCGCGGCCCCGCTCACGGCAAAATGTCGCGCTCCGCCCGAATAGCTCAGCCGGTTAGAGCATCTGACTGTTAATCAGAGGGTCGTTGGTTCGAGTCCAACTTCGGGCGCCAGATGCCACGCACAAAAAACCCGCCTTGCGGCGGGTTTTTTGTTGACGGCCATGCTCACGGGCAATCCGGCGAGCTCACCGTGAACCTCGGGTCGCTGCTGTTGCCGGTGTATGTGCAGGTCACCGGCTGCTGCGTATCCACCGGATTGCTGAAGACGAGCCCGATCACGTCGTTCGCGTTCACCGCCGTGAACTGCACTATGGTGGACTCGTTCCTCCGCCCGTCGTTCAGCGCGGTGCCGACCGACCCGGCGGGCGATCCGTTCAGGGTCGCGCTGTCCAGGGCGAAGTTGCGGCAGATCTTGACCTCATACGGCGAACCAGAGTCAGGGTACGGGATCGGGTCACGACCGTTCTTGGTGCACGTCAGCGGTGCCGTGCTCGTTGTATTGACCTGGTAGTTGTAATTGCTGGCCAGGATCGTGGTCGGGCTGCCCAGCGCCTGCGCCGTGCACACATAGGGGCTGGGATAAGTCGAAGTGCCTGGCGTGGACGGGTTGCAGGTCACGCCCGTCTGGCCGCCGGTGCTGAACGCGATGCCCGGAATGCGGCCGCCACCCGAGGGCACCGTCAGGCCGCCCCCCAGATTGACGCTGAAGTTGCCGCCAGTCCCCGGCGGAGGCGCGGAGCCGGTGATGCGGAAGTTCTGGGTGTCCGTCAGGTCCGTGGCGTCGTCCGGATCCACCGCTGCGTACAGGGCCACGCCCGAGTTCGACGCCGTGATCCGGCTCGTCGCCAACGGGGTGTCGTTCGGCTGCGGATTGGAGCCCGGCGTCGCCTTGCCGCGCACCGGATTGTTGCTGGTGAGCGACTCGACGAAGTCGTTGTTGGTGACCACCAGTTGCGTGGTGGTGCTCGTCGTCCACCGCGCGATCTCGGTCAGGTTGATCGAGGTGAACGGCAGCACCCGCAGCACGCAGGTCAACAGCCCCGTGGCGCTTTGGTCCGCGCACTGGGACTTGGCATCGTCAATCGCGTCCCGCGCCACCTTCTCCAGGTAGTCAACGTACAGGCCGCGCGCATGCATCCACCGCTCGTCCTGGGTGCGGTCGATGGAAATCTGGCTCGGCACGTCGAGGTTCTGCGGCTGCGCGGCCGTGGCATAGGTCGTCGGCGAGGGCGAGGTACGGTTGTTGTAGCCGCTGGAGGAACCGGCGCGGAACCGCGCATCCAGATAGTCCTTGACGAAATCCTGGTAACTGGAGACGGCCGCGGTGCTGGGCACCGGCGACTGCGCGTTGCTGGCCGTCTCGAGCAGGTTGAAGTAGTCGTTGGACAGGTCCGCGGCGACGTCGAAGATGCCGTCGGTGCGGATCATCCGGCAGGCTTCGAGGTACTCGCCGGAGGTCACTTGGGTCAGCACACCGTTGACCAGGTTGTAGTGCGCGTGGGGGGAGCGCCACGGATCGAACTTCGGCTCCGCCGACGCCAGCGTGGAAGGGTCATGATGGTTGCGGCAGCACGCCTCGCACAGGCGGCTCTGCGGCGGGTCGTTGTTGCGCAGGGTCGCGGCCCCCGCCGGCGCCGAGTACGAGGCCGGCTGCGGCGGGGCGTAGCGGAACCCGTTCCAGTACACCGGCCGGTAGGCCTTGACGCTGCTGCCGGGTGCGTTGCCGTAATCGCACTTGCAGCCGATCACCGCGGTTTCCACCCGCGCCTGGGCCAGGGCCGTGTTGCCGGACAGCGCCGCATAGGTCAGGACATCGAACCGGGTCTCGACCACCGCCTGGCTGTTGTTGCGCCCCACCACCTCCGGCTTGGGATTGGTGGCCGCGGTATCGGTGCCGTTGCCGATGGCGATCGGGATCACGCCCGCCTCGCCGGCCGGGTTGTAGATCAGCACCTGCGGGCCACGCGGCCGGCTGGTGCGGTTGACCCGGTTGCGCGCGCTGTCCTTCGGGTCGATCGCAGCGATCGCGTCCTCCATCACCACCGTGCGGTCGGCGCCGTTGGCGTCGGTCCAGGTGACCTCGACGCGGACGGTCTTGAACTCGTTGTTCTCGGCATAGGTGGCGGTATTGAGCGCGCCGGTCAACGACACGGAGTTGTCGAACCCGCCGCCGGCCCGCGGCCAGGCATAGCGGTCCACGACCCACTGCCGGCGGTAATTGATGCCGCCCAGGTTGCCGGAGGAGTCGGAGATCGTCTCTGCCGTGCTGCTGCTGGTGAGCGCCCGGTATTCATCGAGGCTGGAATACGCGCGCAGTTCCTCCAGCTTGGCCTTGGCGAGCGCGATCGCCACCGACTGCGCCTTGGCCTCGGACGAGGCCTGCATCAAGCGCGCCTGCAGGGCGGCCAGCGCGAGCAGGCCGAACGAGAGCACGACCACCGCGATCAGCACTTCGATCAGGCTGAAACCGCGGACGAGACGCGAACCATGAGGGGTCATAGGGGTCACCTCGCTCAGATGCCGGTGCGGCTGTCGAGCCAGCTGCCGGGCACCTTGCCGAACTTGGCACTTGCAGGGAAGCAGGTGGTGCACGACGAGGCGCTAGTGTCGTCGTACACGATGTCAATGTTGCCGCCGAGGTCAACGTCGCCTTCCACGATCATCGAGCCGAAGATCTTGACGTTGCCGTTGCCCCGCACTTCGGCGCTGTTGTTGTTGCTGCGCGCGAACAGCATGCCGTAGAACGTGACGTTGCCGTTGATGCTGACGTTGCCGTCCACCACCAGGATCACGGGACCGGTCGGCGAGCCGAAATTGCCGAGGTCGCAATTGCCGGTGACGTAGAAGATGCCGGACGACCCGGTCCCCAAGGAGCTGCAGTCCGAGAGCACCGTGGCCCCCAGCTCCTCGATCAGGGCGTAGGCCGCGCAGTTCTGCGTGCCGCTGGTCCCGCAGTTGCTCAGGACGGTGGTGCCACCTTCCGCCACCACGTAGTTGACGTTGAAGGTGTACTCGAACAGCGAGTCGTCGCTGGGATCGTTCGGGTTGTCGTAGGGCTCGCGCGGGAAGAACGTGATGTCGGGCAGCGAGCCCGCGTTGCAGTCGCGGTCCAGCACGTCCAGCCCCTCGCGCCGCACCGAACCGGAATGGCCGGAGAGGTAGTCGCTGCCGGTAGCCGTGACCGCCGGGCAGCCGCAGGCGTTGTTGCTGGTGGCGCAGGTCGTCTTGAGATCCTCGCGCGGCGTGGAACGCAGATACTCGCCGACATGGCAGGTGGACACCGAGCCGATGCCGCCACCGCCGCCGGCGCAGCCAGCGCCGACCTCGATGTCCACGTTGTTGGGCGACCAGATCGAGCCCGGCACGCCGTAGCCGCCGGCATTCGGCGACGCCACGATCTCGGCGTTGCCCAGGCCCCGGACGAATCCGGAGGCGATCAGCGGCACCGCCGCCGCGGGGGTGTTGCCGGTGGTCGTCGCCCAGGTCTCCTTGATGGTGGCCGCCGCGTTCTCACCCGGCAGCGAGGTCTCGGCGATCAGGGTGACCGCGATGTTGTTGCCGGTGGCGGGATTGGCCGCGCAGGGGAACGAGGGGCTGGCCGGCGTCAGGTCGCTGCCGATCCTGCACAGCACGGCGTTGACCGTGGTGGTGGCGTTGTAGGTCGCGGCGCCTTCGCCGGTGCGGACGCCGGTGAGGGCGCCCGCAATGGTGGTGTAGGGAAGGCCGTCAATGGTGGCGGTGCTGGGATCGTTGTCGAAGTAGTACATCTGCTCCCGTCGCGCACGCAGCCGCTCGGCCGCGCAGGGATGGGTCACCGGCACCGGGCCGCCCTCATTGGCGAGCAGGCCGGTGGGGCAGCGCACCCACTTGGCGCTGCCGGGCGTGAGCCAGCCCGCGCCGGTGTTGGCGATGATCTTGTCCCGGTTGGCCTTCAGGTATTCCCCCGCCAGGTTGAGCGCATACTCCGCCGCCTGCTGGGTGATCTCGGCCCGGTTCTCGCTGGTGGTCGTGCGCTGCTCGAAGAACGCCACATTGGTGGAGAACAGCACGATCAGGGTCAGGATCACCAGCAGGATCAGCGTGATCGCCAGCGTGGTGATGCCGGCCTGGGACCGGGACAGGGTGGGGAGATGGCGGCGGGTAGGCATGTGGATGTGCTCCATCGGCGCCTCAGACGCCGGAGGGACTTGCTCGGCAATCGTTGAGGTTGGCGCGGATGCAATCGGCGCGCACCCGGATGTCGGAACGCAGGCCGCGGCGAACCTGCGTGTCCGGCACGCCCTGCAGGCGGCCGACCATCTCCACGCCGATCCGGCGGATCAGCAGGTTGCTGATGCCGATCGAGAGGTTTCCGTTGACCGGCACGCTGGCATCGGTGAAGGCCAGGCGCTGGATGTCGAGCACGCGCGGGTCGGACACCGCGCACCATCCGGAGGCCGCATTGCAGGTCGCAGGGTAGGTCGAATAATCGGCGGCGTTGCCGTTGCAGGAGGGGGTCAGCCCCGCCGCGCTCTCGGCGAATTCGAGCACGCCCACGCCGGTGCCCGGCACCACGGTCCGGCGGATCGCGCGGATTTCGCCGTTCGAAAGATCCACCTGGCCCGGGTTCGCGGGCAGGCGGTCGTAGGCGTAGACCACGCAATCGTTGACCCCGTCCCCGTCGCTGTCCGCAACCTGGATCAGCGAGAACGCCGACGAAGTCGCGGTCGCCGCCGGCTGGGCGATGTAACGAAGCGAATTCTCGTCGTAACCGGCGCGCTGCAGTTCGTCCACGACGAAGTTCATCGAGGTGCGCAGCTCCTGGGTCAGGCGGGTGGCGGCGATGTACTCGGAATTGCTGCGCAGGCTCGAAATCGTGAACGCCACCGCCGCACCGGCCACGATCAGGCCGGCGACGAGCGAAACCATGAGCTCGACCAGGCTCATGCCGGACTGGGAGCGGGGGAAGGACGTCATGTCAGCAGCGTCGGTTGGTGTACTGGGGGAGCTTGTCGGGGGCGGCCGTGGGTTCGCACAGGAACGCGCGGCCGTTGCCGTCCACGACGAAATTCAGGCGGTAGTCGCGCGGGCCGGGCGGGCCCTGCAGGGACAACGCGCCGGCGTCGGTGCGCTCGGTCAGGCCGCCGCGCTTGGGGTCGATGACCGCCACGCCGTCGTCGTCGGTGTCGGTATCGCCCAGGGTCGGATTGGCCGGGGCGGTCACACCGCGCCACTCGCCCTGGTTGGCCGGATACGAGGCGACATTGCAGGCGGCGTTGAAACAGTCGCAGGCGGTGTTGTCCGCCGGATCGGTGGTGGTGGCCACGCCGATGCAGAACGCGCCGGTGTCCAGGGTCTTCAGGCCCACCTTGACCAGGCTGTTGCGGCGCAGGGCCTCGAAGCGGGCGTCGCCCCAGACCGAGACCAGCTGGTCGGCCGCGCCGCGCAGCGCCGACCGCTGCCGGAACTCGATGAACGACGGCACCGCCAACGCCGCCAGGATGCCCAGCACCGTCAGGGTGACCATGAGCTCGATCAGGGTGATGCCGGCAATGCGTTGCCGCATGGGCAGACCTCCGCTTGTCTCTGGGCATCACACCAAGCCGGGCTACCGTTCGGCAACCGGGCGCAGGACGAACGGTGAATCCGGGGGGACGAACGCCATGACCCCGGGCTCGCCCCGGCCGGGGCAATGCTAGGATGCGGTCACCAGCCTTGGGGGGCGCCCATGAGACGGCCAACCGGATTCACGTTGATCGAGCTGATGGTGGTGTTGATCATCGTCGGGCTGCTGCTGGCGTTGGCGGTTCCCGCCTTCACCGAGCAGATCCGCAAGAGCCGGCGAGCCGAAGCCGTGCGCGGCCTGAGCGACATGCAGCTGCGCCAGGAGCAGTGGCGTGCCAACCACACCACCTATGCGCCAGCCAACACCGCAGCCGCCGGCAATCCACCGAACGGCATCCTGCTGCCTACCTCCCAGCACTATACCTTCGCCGTCACCGCCGGCAGCAACACCGCCACTGACGTAGTGATGACCGCCACGCCGGCCGGCGCCCAGGCTGCCGATCGCTGCGGGACCTTCACCCTGCGCATAGACAACAACAACGACAACAACCCGCCGGGCATGCTGGACAAGACCGTCAGCGGCAGCGCGACGGATTGCTGGTGAAACCCGTGATGCCCGTCGCGCGGGAATGACGGTCTACGCCAACACCCGATAACACGGCCGGTACTCCCCGGCGATCTTCATCCGCCGCTGCTCGACGAACGCGCGCAGCAGGGCGTCGAGCGCGCGCATCATGGCGGGGTCGCCGTGGATCTCGAACGGGCCGTGGGTCTCGATCCGGCGCATGCCCTCTTCCTTGACGTTGCCGGAGACGATGCCGGAGAAGGCGCGGCGCAGGTCGGCGGCGAGTTCGTGCGGGGCGCGGCCGTCGTGCAGGCGCAGCGCGGCCATCGCCTCGTGGGTAGGAGTGAAGGGCTGCTGGAAGACCAGCGGGACGTCGAGCGACCAGTTGAAGAAGAACGAGTCCTGGTGGGCGACGCGGTGCTCGCGCACCTTGCGGATGCCGGCAGCCATGCGCCGGGCCACCTGGGCCGGGTCGCCGATGACGATCTCGTAGCGGGAGGTGGCGGCCTCGCCCAGGGTCAGGCGCAGGAAGTGGTCGATCTGTTCGAAGTACGGCGCCGCGGCGGTGGGACCGGTGAAGATCAGCGGGAACGGCAGGCCGGCGTTCTCCTCCCGCAGCAGGATGCCGAGCAGGTACAGGATCTCCTCCGCCGTGCCCACGCCGCCGGGGAACACGACGATGCCGTGGCCGACGCGGACGAACGCCTCCAGGCGCTTCTCGATGTCCGGCATGATCACCAGGTGGTTGACGATCGGGTTCGGCGACTCGGCGGCGATGATCCCGGGCTCGGTGATGCCGATGTAGCGCATGCGCCGGCGGCGCTGCTTGGCGTGGGCGATGGTGGCGCCCTTCATCGGCCCCTTCATCGCGCCCGGGCCGCAGCCGGTGCAGATGTCCAGGCCGCGCAGGCCGAGCTCGTAGCCGACCTGCTTGGTGTAGAGGTACTCGTCGCGGCTGATCGAGTGGCCGCCCCAGCACACCACCAGGTTCGGCTCGCCCGGGCCGAGGATGCGGGCGTTGCGCAGCAGGCCGAACACGGCGTCGGTGATGCCCTCGGACGTGGTCAGGTCGCGGCCGCGGCCGTTCTCCCCGCCCAGCTCGATCGCGGTATAGGCCAGGTCGCGCACCACCGCGAACAGCAGCTCGGCCACGCCGCGGATGATCTCGCCGTCCACGAACGCGGTGGCCGGCGCGTTGTGGAGCTCCAGGCGCACGCCGCGATCCTGCTGCACCACCTCGATGTCGAACTCGGGGTACAGCTCCTGCGCCGCGCGCGGGTCGTCCGAGGCGCTGCCGCTGGTCAGCACCGCCAGCGCGCAGCGGCGCAGCAGGTCGTGCAGGCCGCCGCTGGAGGCGTCGCGCAGGCGCGCCACCTCGGCGCGCGAGAGCACGTCCAGGCCGCCGCGCGGATAGATGCGGGCGTTGACGGTGGGCAGGGTCGTCGGGTGCGCACGGGCCGGCGCATCGGGGATCTTGGCGTCCAAGGTTCCGGTCTTCGTATGGCTCATCGGCGGACTCTAGCGCGCGCCGGACGCAAAAAAAACGGCCGGGTCGCCCCGGCCGTTTCCATGGTCGCGGCCGCGCCGCGCCGGATCAGAACTTGTAGCGGAAGGTGAGCTGCGCGGCCCAGCGCGACTCGCCGCGGCGGTCGCGCAGGCCGAAGCCCTCCGGCGTGAACTGGCCGCTGGAATTGCGCACCAGGGTGTAGATGTACCTGCCGGTGGCCGGGTCGATGCCGGCGAAGTTGACGAAGCTGCGCGCCTGGCCGCCGTTGGACTGGAAGAAGATCTCCTCCACCTGGCCCCAGTCCTTGTTGATCAGGTTGCCGACGTTGAACACGTCGAGCACCAGCTCGGACTTGTGGCCCTCGAAGAAGCCCGGGAATTCCTGGCGCACGCGCAGGTCGAAGGTGTTCACCCACGGCGCGGTGCCGCTGCTGCGCTCGACCACGCCGCCGCGCGCCGCCATCAGCTCCGGATGCTGGCTGACGTAGGCCCAGAACTCGGCCTCCTCGGCCGCGCCGCCGCGGAAGATCACGTCGCCGGGGCCGGCGGGGATGTACATCAGGTCGTTGCCGGCCAGGCCGTCGCCGTTCATGTCGTTCTGGAAGGTCCAGCTGAACGGCTTGCCGGAGCGGCCTTCGTAGAACAGCGAGATTTCGGTGTCGTTGTCGCCGAAGAACTGCTCGCGGAAGCGGAGCGTACCGACAAAACGGTCACGAACGACGTAGTTCGAGCGCGCCGCGACTTCCTCGTTCGGGTTGAACGAGGCGCGCGAGGCCCAGTTGGAGATCGAGCGGCTCGAGGTCAGCGGGCTGGCGTCGGTGGCGTCGGTGTAGCTGTAGGCCAGCGACCAGCCCCAGCGGTCCTCGCGCCCGAGCGGCTTGCTCAGCGAGACGGTGAGGTTCTGCCCCTCGCCCTTGTTGGTGGGGGCGGCCAGCAGCACTTCGCGGTAGGCGGTGTTGGCGTTGGAGCGCGCGATGCCGTTGAAGTTGCCGTTGCTGGTCTGGTAGTTCGCCGGCGCCGTGCTGCGCCAGTAGAGCTGGCGGCCGTCCTTGCCGACAGCGGTGGGCGCGCCCAGGTTCAGGTGCTGGTAGTAGATGCCGTTCTCGACCGAGAACAGCACGCCCTCCACCGAGAACACCGTGTTCCACCACGGCAGTTCATGCTCGAAGGCGAGGTTGGCCTTCCACACCGCCGGCTGCTCGAGGTCCGGGTGCAGGAAGTCCACGTCGGCGCGGGCGCTGCCGATGCGCGGCGGGTTGGACGGGTTGAACAGCGGCGCCGCGGCGCAGCTGCTGCTGAAGCCAGAGCCGCAGCCGAACACCGAGATGCTCAGGCCGTTGTTGGTGTAGGGGTTGACCAGCCAGACGTTGGCCGCGGCGCCCTGGAACAGGCCCACGCCGCCGCGCAGCTGGGTCGGCCGCTCGGCGTCGAAGGTGTAGTTGAAGCCGAAGCGCGGCTGCAGCAGCGATTTGCCGTCCACGGTCTCGTCGTTGCGGTAGCCGAACGTGGTCGAGGCCGCGGCGTTGAAGCGCGGCACGCCGTCCACGCCGAGCGTGTCGTAGCGCAGGCCGAACTGCAGGGTCAGGTTGGGGTTCACCATCCAGGTGTCCTGCACGAACAGGCCGGTGTTGGCGAACTCGGCCTGGGCCGCGGCGTCGTCCATGTTGCCGGTGCTCGGCACGCGCAGCGCATAGTCGCGGTAGCGGCCGTTCTGGAAGTCGGTCAGGCTGTTGAAGGTGTAGGTGCCGAACGCGGACTCGACGAACAGGTTGTAGATCTCGTTGCGCTCGTAGTCCACGCCGAACTTCAGCTCGTGGTCGCCGAGGAACAGGTTGCCGGCGAAGAAGCCGGTCCAGGTCTCGGTGTCGAGCACGTTGGCATGGCGGAACTGCTCGGTGCCGAAGCGCAGGCTCTGGCCGCCGGCGAAGTTGACCTGCACCTGCGGCTGGCGGCCGAAGGTGCGCGGCTCGCTGTGGTAGTCGCGGAAGGCGACGCTGGCCTCGGTGGAGAAGTTGTCGCTCCAGTCGCCAAACCACTCGGCGACGTAGTTGGTGAACTCCTTCTGCTGGTTGTACCAGTGCGAGGACAGCGAGAAGAAGTTGGTGCCGAAGCCGGGCAGGATCGCCTCGTCCTGCTCGGTCTTGTTCACGCGCAGCGAGGCGCGGTGGGCGTCGTTGATGTTCCAGTCGAGCTTGACCAGCGCGGTCTCGCTGGTGGTCTTGGTGCCCTCGCCCGCCGACAGGCCGCCCGCGGTCAGGCCGTAGCCCTGGGCGATCTGCTGCACGCGGGTCACATCGGCCAGGGTGATGTTGCCGACGATGTTGCTGGCGCCGCTGCCGACCGGGCCGGAGTCGCCGCCGGGCGCGCTCAGCTCGCTCTTCTCGTAGTTGGCGAAGAAGAACAGGCGGTCGCGGACGATCGGGCCACCGAGGGTGGCGCCGTAGGTCCAGTCCTCCTTGAAGCCGGTGAACGGACGGTTGTTGGCGCCATCGCCGACCCAGTCGGCCTCGCGGTACACGTAGTAGGCGCTGCCGTGGAACTCGTTGGTGCCGGACTTGGTGACGGCGTTGATGTTGGCGCCGGTGTAGCCCTTCTGGGTCACGTCGTAGTTGGTGACGTTGACCTGCACCTCCTCGATCGAGTCGATCGAGATCGGCTGGCGGATCGTCGGCAGGTTGTTGGACTCCAGGCCGAAGGTGTCGTTGGTGGACACGCGGTCGATGGTGATGGAGTTGTAGCGGGTGTTCTGGCCGCCCGCGGAAATCTCACCGCGCTCCTTGTCGGTCTGCGAGATGCGCGGGTCGAGGCGGGCGTAGTCCTGCAGGTCGCGGTTGAGCGAGAAGAAGCCTTCGAGAACGTCGCGCGAGACCAGGGTGCCCGCACCCACCTTGTCGGCGCTGAACACCTCCGAGGTGTCACCGGCCACCGCTTCCACCGTCTCCAGGGTGGTCACGTCGCCGCGGAGCTGGGTGTCCACCTGGGTCACCGTGCCCAGGTTGAGGTACACGCCGTCCTCCGAGGAGGTGCCCGCGCCGGCCTTGGTGGCCGTGATCGTGTACGGACCGCCCACGCGCAGGCCGCGGGCGTTGTAACGGCCCTCGGCGTCGGTCACGACCTTGCTGACCGTGCCCGATTCGGTGTGGACGATGGTGACCTCGGCGCCCGCCACCGGCCGGCCGCTGGCATCGAGCACGCGACCGCCGATGCCGGCGGAGGTGTTCTGGGCGAAGGCCGGGGCGGCGGCGAGGACGGCGATCAGGGCGAGCGACAGCTTGGACAGCCGGACGCGGTTCGGTTGGTTCATTGGAAACCTCGTTGCGGAAGTTGGCAGCGCGACGACGGCGCAAGGCCGCCAGGCCGCATCCCTACGGTCGTCGGCAAACGGCGAGTCTGGGAACCCCCACCCGTACGGCGGCGCACGGGTTAACTGCAGTTTAACACGGTAGATTCAGCAGATGACCGCAGGATGACAGCCGGGAGCCCCGGGCAGGGCCGCTGATTCCGGGCCCCATGGCCCGCCCGCTCAGCCCACTGCCTTCAGGTAGGCCCCGATCCCGTCCAGCAGCATCTGCACCGAGATCGCGACCAGGAGCATGCCCATCAGCCGCTCGACCGCGGTCAGGACCCGGGTGCCGAGCCACCTGTACAGGTAGGTGGCCGAGAACAGGATCGCGGCGGTGGCGGCCCAGGCGATCAGCAGGGCCAGGCTCCACTCGCCCAGGCGGTCGGGCTCGCTGCTGCCCATCAGCATCACCGCGGCCATGCCGGAGGGGCCGGCGACCATCGGGATCGCGAGCGGGACGATGAAGGGCTCGCCGCCCGGCAGCTCGCCCAGCAGCCCTTCCGGCGGCGGGAAGATCATCCGCAGCCCGATCAGGAACAGGACGATGCCGCCGGCGATCGCCACCGACTCCTGGCGCAGGTGCATCAGCTCCAGCACGTACTTGCCGGCCCACAGGAACAGCATCAGCACGACCAGCGCGATCAGCAGCTCGCGGGCCACGACGATGCGCTGGCGCCGCAGCGGCAGCGGCTTGAGGATGCTCAGGAACACCGGGATGTTGCCGAGCGGATCCAGGATCAGGAACAGCAGCAGCGCGGCGGAGGCGACGGTCACGGCGCCAGCTCCCGGATCCGGCCGCGATCGGCCGCGCCGGCGGCCGACAGCAGCTCGACGCAGGCCGCGGCAGTGGGCGCGGGGTCGCGCGCGTCGCGGTCGGTGTCCTCGGCCCAGGCGCGGGCGCGCAGCGGCGTGCGCATCGGCCCCGGCCGCAGGCCGGCCACCCGCACGCTGGTGTTGGCCAGCTCGGCATGCAGCATCGGCACCAGCGCGGCCAGGGCGTGGTGGGCCAGGCCGTAGCCGCCCCAGTACGCCTTGCCCACGCGCGCCGGGTCGTCGAGCACGAACACCACCGCGCCGTCGGGCGCGCGCCGCAGCAGCGGCAGGCAGGCCTGGGTGAGCCAGCACGGCGCGGTCAGGTTGACGTGCACGGCGCGGGCGAGCGCGGCCGGGTCGGTGTGTTCGAAGGGGGTCAGGCCGCGGAATTCGGCCGCGCAGTGGAGCAGGCCGTCGAGGCGGCCGAATTCGGCGTCGAGCCGGTTGGCCAGCTCGGCGTGGTCGTCCGGGCTCGCTCCCTCGAGGTCGAGCGGGTACAGCAGCGGCTGCCCGCCGGCCTGCGCGATCGCGTCATAGACCCGGTTGAGCCGCGGCACCTTGCGCCCGAGCAGGACCACGGTGGCGCCGGCGCGCGCGCAGGCCATCGCCGCGGCGCTGCCCAGACCGCCGCTGGCGCCGGTCACCAGGACGACGCGGCCCGCGAGCGCCGCGTCCTGCGCTGCCGGGGCCGCGCTCACGCCTTCTGTGCTTCGGCGATCATGCGCGCGAGCTCGCCCGACTCGGCCAGCTCGCAGGTGATGTCGCAGCCGCCGATCAGCTCGCCCTTGATGAAGAGCTGCGGGAACGTCGGCCAGTCGGAGTAGCGCGGCAGGTTGGCGCGGATCTCCGGCTCCTCGAGCACGTTGATCGTGTGCAGCTGGGTGGCGCCGGCCGCCTTCAGCGCCTGCACCGCGCGGCTGGAGAAGCCGCACATCGGGAACTGCGGCGTGCCCTTCATGAACAACACGATCGGATGGCTCTTGACTTCGGCGTCGATGCGCTCGAGCACGGACGACATGGGCGACTCCTGGAATGCACCGTTGCGCGGCCTGCGCGGCCACGTTGCGGAAGGCGGGGGATACAATGCGCATTGTAACGCCTCGCCCGGCCGCCAGGCCGCGGCACTCCCCCTTCCCTCCCTCCCCCCGCCTAGCCAGAGGAGCCTTTGCCATGGCGATCGAACTGCCGCCCCTGCCCTGGGACCGCACCGCGCTCGAGCCGCACATCTCGGCCGAGACCATCGACTTCCACTACGGCAAGCACCACCGCGCCTACGTGGACAACCTCAACGCGATGATCGCGGGCACCGCGTTCGCGGACATGGACCTGGTGGAGATCGTGCGCAAGTCGCAGGGCGCGATGTTCAACAACGCCGCCCAGGTCTGGAACCACACCTTCTACTGGCACTGCCTGAAGCCCAACGGCGGCGGCGAGCCCGGCGGCAAGCTGGCCGACGCGATCGCCAGGGCCTTCGGCGACTTCGCCGCGTTCAAGGCGCAGTTCACCGAGACCGCGATCAAGACCTTCGGCTCCGGCTGGGCCTGGCTGGTGCAGCGCCCGGACGGTTCGCTGGCGCTGGCCAGCACGCCGAACGCCGCCACCCCGCTCACCGGCGAGGACACCCCGCTGCTGACCTGCGACGTGTGGGAGCACGCCTACTACATCGACTACCGCAACGCGCGGCCGAAGTACGTCGAGGCGTTCTGGAACCTGGTGAACTGGGATTTCGTCGCCTCGAACATGCGCTGAGCGCGGCGCCGCGCCTGCGAACGGAAACGGCCGGGGTTCCCCGGCCGTTTCCGTTGCCGCCCGCGGCGGGCGCGGGTCAGGGCAGGTTGTTTCAGAACCCGCCGTTCTGCTGCGCCACCATGAAATACAGCATCGGGATCGAGAACATGGTGTTGAAGCGCGAGGTCAGCATCGCCACCCGCGCCGCCCGGGTCTTGGCCTCGGGCTCGGCCTGGACGATGCCCAGCGCCTTCTTCTGGTTCGGCCAGATGATGAACCAGACGTTGAAGGCCATCACCAGCGCCAGCCACATGCCGATCCCGATCGCGGTGGCGGGCGATTGCAGGCTCAGCGCCTGCACCAGGTAGCCGTTGAGCCAGGCCAGCAGCAGGCCCGTCACCACCGTGGCCAGCGCCGCCCAGCGGAACCAGAACAGCGCGGTCGGCGCGATCACCTTGCCGATCGCCGGCTTCTGCTCGTCCGGGATCTTCGGCATGGACGGGATCTGCACGAAGTTGAAGTACCACAGCAGGCCGATCCAGAGCACGCCCGACAGCACGTGCAGCCAGCGCATGAAGAACTGCCAGTAGAACGGCTCGCCGATCTTGCCGTAGGTGCCGCCGATCCCGAGGATGACCGCGAGGATCACCACCCCCGCGAGGATCGTGCGGCCCAGCGACTGGAAAATCACACCCATTGCCTGTTCTCCCCATGGACGGCCCGGCCGGGCCCGGCGGAATGAGGACACCTTGCGCCGCACGCTGTCAATGCGCGGTGCAATAGCGCCGGCCGGGTGCGGGGGAGATTCAGCGCAGGGCCGCGACCACCGGCGCCACCTGCGCCTCGCGTCCGAGCGCCGCGCCCACCCGCTGCAGCACGGCCGCGAGCTCCTGCGCCGAGTCCGCGCGCAGGGTGGCGTGCCCGACCTTGCGCCCGGCGCGCGGGGACTTGCCGTAGTCGTGCCAGTGGCCGCCCGGCTCGCGCAGCACCGGCGCGGCCTCGGGCAGCGCGCCGATCCAGTTGAGCATGCAGGCCAGCCCGACCATGCGCGTGTCGCCCAGCGGCAGGCCGAGCACGGCGCGCAGGTGGTTCTGGAACTGGCTGGTCTCGCTGCCCTCGATGGTCCAGTGGCCGGAGTTGTGCACGCGCGGGGCGAGCTCGTTGGCGAGCAGCTCGCCGTCCTTGCAGAACAGCTCCAGCGCGAACACGCCGACGTAGTCCAGCGCCTCGGCCAGGCGCCGCGCATGCGCGTACGCGCGCTGCGCCAGCGCCGCGTCCACCCGCGCCGGGGCCAGGCTGGCCGAGAGCACGCCGTCCACGTGCCAGTTCTCGGTCAGCGGCCAGGTGCGGAACTCGCCGTCGCGGCCGCGCACGGCAACCACGCTCAGCTCACGCTCGAACGGCACGAAGCCTTCCAGGATCAGCCCGACCGTGTCCGCCTGCGCGCCGAGCGCGGCCCAGGCGGCGTCGGCGTCGGCCAGGGTCCGCAACCGGAACTGGCCCTTGCCGTCGTAGCCCAGACGCCGGGTCTTGAGGATGCACGGCGTGCCGATCCGGGCCAGCGCCGCGTCCAGGCCGGCGCGGCTATCCACCGCCGCGAACTCCGGCACCGGGATGCCGAGCTCGCGGAACAGGGTCTTCTCCGCCAGCCGATCCTGGGCCACGGCCAGCGCGCGCGGGTTGGGGAACACCGGGATGCGCTCGGCCAGCCACTGGGCCGATTCGGCCGGGACGTTCTCGAAGTCGAACGTGGCCACGTCCACCTTCGCCGCGAACTCGGCCAGGGCGCGCTCGTCGCGCCAGTCGCCCACGATCAGCGGTGCGAACTGGCCGGCGCAGGCATCGCCCACGGTGTCGAGCACCAGGAAGCGCAGGCCCAGCGGCGCGCCGGACAGCGCCAGCATGCGGGCCAGCTGCCCGCCGCCGAGGATGCCGACCGTGGTCACGCCCGCGCCTCTGCCGAAGCCGGCTGACGCGGGTCGTCGTGCGCCATCACCTCGCGCGTCTGGCGCTCGCGGAACGCCTCCAGCGCCGCGCCGACCGCCGGGTGCTCGGCAGCGAGCATGGCCGCGGCGAACAGTGCGGCGTTGGCCGCGCCCGCGGTGCCGATGGCGAAGGTGGCCACCGGCACGCCGGCCGGCATCTGCACGATGGACAGCAGCGAATCCAGGCCGTTGAGAGTCTTGCTCTGCACCGGCACCCCGAGCACCGGCAGCGGCGTCTTGGCCGCGAGCATGCCGGGCAGGTGCGCGGCGCCGCCGGCGCCGGCGATGATCGCGCGCAGGCCGCGCGCCTGCGCGGAAGCGGCGTATTCGAACAGGACGTCGGGCGTGCGGTGCGCCGAGACCACGCGCACCTCGTAGGGCACGCCCAGCGCGTCCAGCCGCGCCGCGGCGTGCTGCATGGTCTCCCAGTCGGAGCGCGAGCCCATCACGATGCCGACGAGCGGACGATCGCCTGCCGTTGTCGCGCCTGCCGTTGCCGAATCTGTGGCCGCCATGACGGTTTTCCGCGTCAAAACGGTATTCTACCGGCCCCTCGCCGGATCCGGCACCGTCATGGACCGCAAGCTGCTCGACATCCTGGCCTGCCCCGCCACGCGCCAGCCGCTGGCGCTGCTGGAGGCGCGCGGGCTGGAGGCGCTCAACGCCGCCATCGCCGCCGGCGGGGTCGTCCGCGAGGACGGCAGCCCGCAGGCCGAACCGCTGCGCGAGGCGCTGGTGACCCGCGACCGCCGCCGCGTGTACCGGGTGGACGACGGCATCCCGGTGCTGCTGGCCGAGGAGGCGATCGCCACCGCCCAGGTGGCGGACTTCCCGCGGGAGTGAAGGCCGGCATGCACGGGGACATCGCACCGCCGCCAGCGGAGGTGGTCGAGGCCGACGTGGCCCGCGCCCTGGCCGAGGACCTGGGCGAGGGCGACGTCACCGCCGCGCTGCTGCCCGACGTGCCGGCCGTGGCCACCCTGCTGTGCAAGGAGGACGCGGTGGTCTGCGGCCGCCCCTGGTTCGACGCCTGCCACCGCGCGCTCGATCCGGACGTGCGCCTGGACTGGCGCGTGCGCGAGGGCGAGCGCGTGCGCGCCGGCACCGTGCTGGCCGTGCTCGCCGGCCGCAGCCGCGCCCTGGTCAGCGCCGAGCGCGCCTCGCTCAACTTCCTGCAGACCCTGAGCGGCACCGCCACCGTCACCGCCGCCTACGTCGAGGCCGTGCGCGGCACCGGCGCGCGCATCCTCGACACCCGCAAGACCCTGCCCGGCCTGCGCCAGGCGCAGAAGTACGCGGTCCGGGTCGGCGGCGGGGTCAACCACCGCATCGGCCTGTACGACGCGGTGATGCTGAAGGAGAACCACGTCCGCGCGGCCGGCTCGCTGACCGCGGCGATGCGCGCGGCCAAGGCGCGCTGGCCGGCGCTGCCGCTGATCGTGGAAGTGGAGACGCTCGAGGAGCTGCGCGAGGCGCTGCACGAGGGCTGCACCCGGATCCTGGTGGACGACTTCGACCCGCCCACGCGCCGCGAGGCGGTGCGGATCGCGCACGCGCCGCCGTTCGCCGGCCGCATCCCGCTCGAGGTCTCCGGTGGCGTGGACCTGGCCGGGGTGCGCGCGATCGCCGAGGACGGCGTGGACTGCATCTCGATCGGCGCGCTGACCAAGCACGTGCGCGCGATCGACCTCTCGCTCAAGCTCGGCCCGCCGCCGGGCTGAGCCGGCACGCGCTCAGCGCAGCAGCGCGACCAGCCACACCGCGGCCAGGCCCGCCGCGGCCAGCGCCACCCAGAGCCAGGGCGAGGCCGCCGAGATCCGCATCCGCGCCGATGCCGGCGTGGGCGCCGGCTCGCCCTGCCCGCTCGGGCCGACCAGACGGAAGCGGAGCGTGTCGAACCCGATCTCGTCCCCCGGCCGCGCCTCACCGCGCAGCACGCGCTTGCCGTTGATGAAACTGCCGTTGGTCGAGCCCAGATCCTCCACCAGCAGCCCCTCCGCAGTCGGCACCAGCCGCGCGTGCATGCGCGAGATGCCAGGCTCGTCGAGCCGCAGCGTGCATTCGGGCGAGCGGCCCACGGTGGTGGTGCTCGCCACGGGATAGTGGCGCCCGAAGGCCTCGCCGGACACTCCGCGCAGAGCGAAACGAGGCAGGGCGGGCCGCACCGCCGTGACCCCCGGATCGTCGTTGGCCGGAGACGGGACCGCCATGGCACGGCCGCCCGCGTGATGACGTACCCCGCCGGCGGCCTCGACCGTGACCAGCCGCGCCTGCACGTGATCGAAGGCCACGGTGTCGCCGGCACGCAGTGCGATCAGGCCGCTGACCGGACGGCCGTTGACGCTGACCGCCGTGCCTGCCGGCACGTCCAGCATCACCCCCTGCGGCGTGACGTGCAGCTGGCAGTGCTCGGGCTGCACCCCGGGCTGGTCGAGCACGATGTTCGCGTGCGGATCGGAGCCGACCCGGTTCACGCCCGGGCCGAGCAGGACCTGTGGATGTTCGCCGCCGGGGAACACCAGCTTCATGCGTTCGGTTTCCATGATCCTTGGAAGGGAAGTCGCGTGGACGGGCTTGCGGATCGGATCGTCAGCCGCCACATTCGGGCGATGCCGACTCTACTGATCCTCATGATCGCATTTGCGATCGGTTTCGCATTATGGAGTGCCGGCCGGGCCGCTGCCGAGCGGGCCGAGGCGCTCGGCCGCGACGCCTGCCGCGCCGCGGGGGTGCAGTGGCTGGACCACAGCGTGCACGCCACCGGCCTGCGCCTGCGCCGCCGCGAGGACGGCTGGCTGGGGCTGGAGCGCAGTTTCCGGTTCGAGTACTCGCACGACGGCAACGACCGCCACGTCGGCCATCTGGTCCTGTTCGGCGGTCGGCTTGTCGCGTTCAGCGGCCCGGTGCGCGCGGCGAACGTGGTGCCGTTGCACTGACCGCTACTTGATCACCCGCAGATGCCCGCGCCGCGGCGGCGTGGCGCCGTCGTCCGGCGGCGGCTCGTCCGTGGGCGGACCGGGCTCGGCCGGCGGCGCCGGCTCCTCCGGCAGGGCCATGCCCTGGCCGGTTTCGCGCGCGTAGATGGCGAGCACCGCTCCGACCGGCACCCGCACTGGCCGGCTCACCCCGCCGAAGCGCGCGGTGAAGGTGATCTCCTCGTTGCCGATGTTCAGGTGCACCACCGCGCGCTCGGCGATGTTGAGCACCACCCGGCCTTCGCTGACCGCCTGTGGCGGCACCTCCACCCCCGGCCGGGTGGCGTCCACCAGCAGGTGCGGGGTCATGCCGTTGTCGGAAATCCACGCATGCAGCGCCCGCAGCAGGTACGGACGGTGGCTGGTCATGGCCGGAACCGCGTCGCTCATGCGGCCAGTCTAGCGCTACGGAACGGTTCCAGCCCGGGAATCAGGCCGGGATTTCCCGCAGCTTCTTCTCCTGCTCGGTCAGGCTGCGCAGGAAGCCGGGGTTGCGGAAGATGCGGTTGCCGTAGTCCTCGATCACCTTGCCGTCCTTGGGCAGTGGGATCCCCAGCGACTCCAGGCGCCAGATGATCGGGGCCATCGCGCAGTCGGCCAGGCTCATCTCGGTGTTGAGGAAGAACTTGCTGGCCTTGAATAGCGGCACCGAGGCGGTCAGCAGCTCCTTGAGCCGCTTGCGTCCGGCCTCGGCCTGCTGCTTGTTGCCGAACTGGATCGCCTGCACCTGCGGCACCCAGTCGTGCTCGATGCGCAGCATCGCCAGACGCAGGCGGGCGCGGGACAGCGGGTCCACCGGCATCAGCGGCGGGTGCGGGTAGCGCTCGTCGAGGTACTCGGTGACCACCGAGGCGGCGTACAGCACCAGCTCGCGCTCCACCAGCGTGGGCACGGAGTGGTACGGGTTGAGGTCGATCAGGTCCTCGGGCGGATTCTGCGGATCCACCGGAACCAGGTCGTAGGTCACGCCCTTGGCGGCCAGCACCAGCCGCACCCGGTGGCAGAGCACGCAATCGGTGGCGGAGAACAACGTCAGGGCATTACGCATACGCGGACTCGCGGCCATCATCGACCTCTCCTGCGGCCGGGATCCGCCGGCCGTCACGGCGCCGCCCACCCCGTGCAGGCGGTCGCCACGGTCCCCGGAGCCTAGCCTCCCGCCACCGGGCATGGAAAGCCCGCGCCGGTGGCGCGGGCGCCCGGAACGCGCCCGGACGGGCGTCGGCAGGGACTAATGGACGTCCTTCCAGTATTCCTTCTTCAGCAGCCAGGCCAGGAAGGTGAACGCCGCCAGGAACAGCACCACCCACACGCCCAGGCTGGTGCGCTTGAGGGCGGCCGGTTCGCCGGCGTACTCGAGGAAAGCGGTGATGTCGCGCACCGTCCGGTCGAACTGCTCCGGGGTCTGGGTGCCCGGCTGGCGGATGACCAGACGCTCGACGGGCGCCTCGCCGGTGGCGTCGGGCTTGCCGAACTCGGCGTGCTGCAGGCCCTGCATCTCCCACAGCGGGTTCGGCATCGAGGCATTCGGGAACAGGGTGTTGTTCCAGCCCAGCGGGCGTTCCTCGTCGAGGTAGAACGACTTCAGGTAGGTGTAGATCCAGTCGCTGCCGCGCACGCGCGCGATCAGGCTCAGGTCCGGCGGCATCTTGCCGAACCAGGCGTTGGCCTGGGCCTCGGTCAGCGAGGTCTGCACCGTCTCGCCGTACTTGGCGCCGGTGAAGTTGAGGTTGGCCATCACCTGCTGCTCGGTCAGGCCGAGGTCCTCGCCGATGCGGGAGTAGCGCAGGTACTTCAGCGAATGGCAGCCGGCGCAGTAGTTCATGTACAGCGCGGCGCCGCGCTGCAGCGACGCGCGGTCGCCGAGGTCGGTACCGGACTGCTGCAGGTTGCCGCCGCCGGCGGCGAACGCGGCGCCGGACACCAGCAGGCCGGCGATCAGGGCAAGGAGCTTGTCAGTCATGCAGCGTCACCCGTTCCGGCACCGGCTTGGTCCTGTCGAGCTTGGTCCACAGCGGCATGGTGATGAAGAACATGAAGTAGAGGAAGGTCAGCACGCGGCCGATGTAGGTCTCGACCAGGTCGGTCCCGGGGCCCGCGCCGATCTTGCCGAGCCAGACGAAGCTCAGCGCGAACACGCCCAGCAGGACCTTCGAGAGCAGGCCGCGGTAGCGGTACGACTTGACCTTGGCCTTGTCGAGCCACGGCACCAGGAACAGGATCGCGATCGCCAGGAACATCACGATCACGCCCAGCAGCTTGTGCGGCACCACGCGCAGCATGGCGTAGTACGGGGTGAAGTACCACACCGGCTTGATGTGCGCCGGCGTGACCAGGCGGTTGGCCTCGGTGAAGTTGTCGTGCTCGAGGAACCAGCCGCCGAAGGTCGGCTCGAAGAAGATGATGAAGGCAGCGATGATCAGGAAGAAGCCGGCGCCGAACAGGTCCTTGACCGTGTAGTACGGGTGGAACGGGATGCCGTCGGCCGGCGCGGTCGGCGACCAGCGGTTGCCCTTCGGGCCCTTCTTGATCTCCACGCCGTCCGGGTTGTTGGACCCGACCTCGTGCAGCGCGCCCAGGTGCAGCACCACCAGCAGCAGCAGCACCAGCGGCAGCGCGATCACGTGCAGGGCGAAGAAGCGGTTGAGGGTGGCGTCGCCGGGCAGGTAGTCGCCCATGATCCACTCGGTGAGGCCGTTGCCGATCACCGGGATCGCGCCGAACAGCGAGATGATCACCTTCGCGCCCCAGAACGACATCTGGCCCCACGGCAGCACGTAGCCCATGAACGCCTCGGCCATCAGCACGAGGTAGATGAGCATGCCGAGGATCCACACCAGCTCGCGCGGCTTCTGGTACGAGCCGTACATCAGGCCGCGGAACATGTGCAGGTACACGACGACGAAGAACAGGGAGGCGCCGGTGCTGTGCATGTACCGGATCAGCCAGCCCCACTCCACGTCGCGCATGATGTACTCGACCGAGGCGAAGGCTTCCGCCGCGCTCGGCTTGAAGTGCATCGTCAGGAAGATGCCGGTCACGATCTGGTTGACCAGCACCAGCAGCGCGAGCGAGCCGAAGTAGTACCAGAGGTTGAAGTTCTTCGGCGCGTAGTACTCGGTCATGTGCTTCCGGTACATGGGCATCAAGCCCGGCGCGCGCGCGTTGATCCAATCCATCACGCCCGTGCAGGCGCGGCTGAAGACGTTGGCCATGGCTTACGCGACCCCCTCAGGATCCACGCCGATCACGATGGTCGTGTCGCTCTCGTAGCGGTGCGGCGGCACGACCAGGTTGGTCGGCGCCGGCACGCCCTGGAACACGCGCCCGGCCATGTCGAAGCGCGACTTGTGGCACGGGCAGAAGAAGCCGCCCTTCCAGTTCGGGTCGAACGGCTCGGGACGGATCTCGGCCTTCATTTCCGGGGCGCAGCCCAGGTGCGTGCACAGGCCGACCAGGACCAGGATCTCGGGCTTGATCGAGCGGAACTCGTTGGCCGCGTACTTCGGCTGCTGGTCGGCGTTCTCCGACTTCGGGTCGCGCAGCTGGCTCTCGACCGTGGGCAGCGCCTCGAGGATGGCCTTGGAACGGCGCACGATCCAGATCGGCTGGCCGCGCCACTCCACCACCATGCGCTGGCCTTCCTCCAGCCCGCCGATGTCCACGGTGACCGGGGCACCGGCGAGCTTGGCCCGGGCGCTCGGATTCCACGACTTGATGAAGGGCACCGCCGCGAATCCGGCCCCGACTGCACCGACCACTGCCGTGGTCGCGGTCAGGAACCGGCGACGGCCCGGGTTGGCGGGTTCCCCGCCCTGAAGTTCGCTGTGGCCAGGCACAGCCCCTACGTTCGCCATCCGGCACTCCGCAATGCTCGAATCGGAAGGTCCGCCACGGGTCCGGCGCCACTGGCGACGGCTCGCGGCTCGAAAAAAGACGGGGAAGTGTAACGGAACGTGAAACGGGCCGACAATCCGCCGCCCCGCCGCGGGGCCTACTTCGCGGCCAGGGCGCCGCGGTAGCGCTCGGCCAGCTGGGCCACGCGCTGCACGTAGCGCTGGGTCTCGCTGTAGGGCGGCACGCCCTTGTAGCGGTCCACGGCGCCCTCGCCGGCGTTGTAACCGGCAGCAGCGAGGGTGAGGTTGCCGTCGTAGCGCTTGAGCAGCCAGGCCAGGTACTCGACCCCGCCGCGGATGTTCTGGCCGACGTCGAAGGGGTTGGCCACTCCGAAGCGGCGCGCGGTGGCCGGCATCAGCTGCATCAGCCCCTGCGCGCCGGCGCGTGAGATCGCGCCGGGATTGAACGCCGACTCGGCGTGGATGATCGCCCGCACCACCGCCTCCTCGACCCCGAACCGGCGCGCAGCCTGTGCGATCTCGTCGCGGTAGGCGCTGGTGTTGAGCCGCACCGTGCCGAAGTCGACGCCGGGCCGGAGGGCGCAGGCGTAGCAGGTTTCCATGAAGCTGTAGCGGATCGTGCGCAGCTCGCTCACGCCGGCCACGCCACGTGGCGGGCGGCTGGTGTAATGGCGCACGCCGTCCTTGACGTAGGCGTACACCTGCCCCTGGACGCGGCGGGTCGGCGGACGTCCGGCCGCGGGGGGCGGCGCCGGCAGGCTCGCGACGGCCGGCGAACCGGCGACCGGCGTGGGCGGCTCGGCGGCCCCGGCAGCGGGCGGCGGGACCGCCAGCCTGGCGCGATCCGCCCTGCGCGTACGGGAGGAGTACTGCGCGACCACCTCACACTGCGCGCCGGCGACGGGCTTGCCGCCGTAGGTGCGGCTGCCGTCTGGACTGTCGCAGCGGTAGACGGTGCCGGCTACGGCGGGCGCCGTCGCCAGCAGACAGAGCAACAGCCCGATTCCCCTTGCCCCCTTCATGGCCGCGAGTCTTCCACGCAGGGTCCGGAATGACAAGTGATTGATTTGTCTGAACGAGCCGGAAAGCCGCCCCCGGCCACCGGCGGCGTACAATGCGCGCCCGTTCCCGATCCGGCGCGGATTGACCGCCGTCTCCCCGGAGCCCACATGACCGACCCCGCCGCCCGCGAGGGCCAGCCTGCCGCAGCCGCCCCGGCTCCGGCCAAGGGCAAGCTGTTCATCCAGACCCACGGCTGCCAGATGAACGAGTACGACTCGGCCCGCATGGCCGACGTGCTGGCCGCCGCTGAAGGGCTCGAACTGACCACGAACGTCGAGGAAGCCGACGTGATCCTGGTCAATACCTGCTCGATCCGGGAAAAGGCCCAGGAGAAGGTGTTCAGCCAGCTCGGCCGCTGGAAGACCCTCAAGCAGGGCGACCGGCCGGTGCTGATCGGGGTGGGCGGCTGCGTGGCCAGCCAGGAGGGCGAGGCGATCGTCAAGCGCGCCCCGTACGTGGACCTGGTGTTCGGGCCGCAGACCCTGCACCGCCTGCCCGAGCTGATCCGCGCCCGCCGCGAGAGCGGCCGGCCGCAGGTGGACATCAGCTTCCCCGAGATCGAGAAGTTCGACCGCCTGCCCGAGCCGCGCGCCGAGGGGCCGACCGCGTTCGTCTCGATCATGGAGGGCTGCTCGAAGTACTGCTCGTTCTGCGTGGTGCCCTACACCCGCGGCGAGGAGATCAGCCGCCCGTTCGAGGATGTGCTGACCGAGGTCGCCGAGCTGGCCGCGCAGGGCGTGCGCGAGGTGACCCTGCTCGGGCAGAACGTCAATGCCTACCGCGGCCCGATCGCGCCTTCCGACAGCGGGGGCGAGGGCGAGGTGGCGGACCTGGCGCTGCTGATCCGGGCCATCGCCGAGATCGAGGGCATCGGCCGGATCCGCTTCACCACCTCGCATCCGCTGGAGTTCTCCGACTCGCTGGTCGAGGCCTTCCGCGACGTGCCCAAGCTCGCCAACTACCTGCACTTGCCGGTGCAGTCCGGCAGCGACCGGATCCTGGCGGCGATGAAGCGCGGCTACACCGCGCTCGAGTACAAGCAGAAGATCCGCAAGCTGCGCGCGGTGCGGCCGGACATCTCGATCTCGTCCGACTTCATCGTCGGCTTCCCGGGCGAGACCGAGGCCGATTTCGATAAGACCATGAAGCTGATCGAGGACGTCGGCTTCGACCAGTCGTTCTCGTTCATCTATTCGCGCCGCCCCGGCACGCCCGCCGCCGACCTGCCCGACGACGTGTCGAGCGAGGAGAAGCACGCGCGCCTTTCGCGCCTGCAGGCGGCGATCAACGCCAACGCCGCGCGCATCGCCCGCGGCATGGTCGGCACGGTGCAGACCGTGCTGGTCGAGGGGCCGTCGAAGAAGAACCCGAACGAGCTCACCGGCCGCACCGAGAACATGCGCTACGTCAACTTCCCCGCCCCGCCGCGGCTGATCGGGCAGTTCGTGGACGTGGTGATCACCGAAGCCCTGACCAACTCGCTGCGCGGGCGTGTCCACACCCAGACGCCGGGTTGACCACGGAGCAACACGGAGACACACGGACAAGGCGGCAAGGAGGTTCTTCCTCCTCATCCATGCCCGCGCCACGGCCAGGCGTGGACGTGCAAGCTGCCCCGGCATTGGGTGGAGCCGCATGAGAACGCACCGCCGGACGGCACGCGCTTGCCATCCCGCGGGTTTTGCAGTGCGATACCCCCTGCCATGCCGGACGCACGGCGACGGCCATCCACGCCACCATCCGCCGAAGGGACTCGCGATGCCACGCTTCCGCCGTCACCCCCTGTCCGTCCTGTCCGCGCTGCTGGTCCTCGGCTGCGCCGCTGCCCGGCCGGCCGATGCCCCGCCGGCCGCGGCCGACCCGCTCGAGCGTCTGCCCGAACTGCCTGCCATCGCATGGCCGGCACCGTTTGCGCTGGAGCGGGCGATGGGGGCGGAGTGTACCGACCCAAACCAGCCCGTCTGGAAAAGTGCCGACTCGCGGGTGCTATCGCACGAGCTGTGCGAGGGGCCCATGCCCCGGCACATGGCGCGGGCGTGGCGGGCGATCGCGCCACTGCTGCCGTGGGCGCCGCCGGTACCTGGCGACGGTTCGTTCGCAAGGGTGATCTACCGCGTCGTTCCCGGCTTCGGGGCGCGTGCAGACGTGGTCGTCGACCTTGGCACGTGGAGGGAATATCTGATCCTGCGCTCGTTCGAGGGCCGGCAGCCCGGGGACACCGTCTACGCGGTGTGGACCCACTTCTGCGAGTACTCGCAGTCGGATTGCCCCGAAGCGGCCTACGGGCGCCGTGTGTTCCGGCTCGATGCCGGCGGGCAGGCGCGCGACGTCACCGCCGAGGTCATGCCGCCGGCGCCCAGGCCCGATGCGCTCGATCTGCGGATGCTCGAGGAGCACACCGGCAGCGGGCCGTACGAAATCATCTCGAAGTTGGGCGACGTACCCACCACACGCTGGATCGCCGAGTACGACCCGGAGAACCCGCCGCCGGACAGCTATCCGCGTTTTGTACCCCGTGAAGGCTATGCCCATTTCGGCTTCGTGGTCTGGAACGGGCAACGCTTCGAGCTGCGCGAGCGGGTCGCCCGGGCGCTGTGGCCGTGCGCGCCAGACTATTACAACTATGGCCTGTGTCGGAATCCGGACGACCTGCGGCCGGGCTCACCGTGGATCGAAGAGGACAACGCAGCCAGCAAGGACGAGTGAACCATGAGCCGCGAAAGGGAATTCGACATTCGGGCCAACGCGGATGAGGTGGCCAGGCTGGCGCGGCAGGGGCAGGCGATCGAGGCGCTGCGGCTGCTGGAGCAGCGCCGGGCCGCGCAGCCGCCGGCGATCCAGGAGGCGTTGGACCGGTACGTGGTGGCGTTCGCGGGCGAGCGGATCGCGGCGGAGGGGCAGGCGGCCCGGCGCGCGGGCCTCGGGCCGACGCTCGACCGCCTCGACGCCGCGCGCGGGGCGCCGCGTCTGCCGGACCATGCCGCCGAAGTGGCGCATTTGGGCACGGCGCAGCAATACGACATCTACGCCAGCATCGTCCGCGTGCGCGGCAACGAGGCTTCGGCGCGCGCGCTCGATCGTGCGGAGGAACGGGTGATCCTCGGCCTGCGGCAGGAGACCGACACGCGTGCTTCAACCACCGCCGACGCACCTGACAGACGCGAGGCGGATCTTCCTGGCACGCGCCGCGACGAGTCCTCGCGCGGCACGGGGGTGTACGACGACCGTATCGTGGTGCTGTGGACCGACGCGCAGGGGCGGCGTGACCTGTATCCGGCCACACTGGCCAATACCGAGCCGACGGCCCAGTACGACCAGCGGGCGGGCCGCGGGCGGCGTGCTGCGGCGCCCGGCTTCGAGAGCGTCGAGCCGCGCCGCATCCAGGGCGAGGATGCGAACCACGATGGCGTGCTGGACCTCGGCCGCCTGCGCGAGGGCGTCTTCGAGATGCAAGCGGCGACCCATCCGGTGCGCGGGAACCTGCACGATCGCGCGTTGCGGCCGACCGCGGCAGCCGTGGCAAACGGCGCCGGGCTGGTCGAGCGCGACACCAACGGCGATGGCCGCTTTACCGCCGACGACGTGCAGGGAATTCAGAACATCAACAATACTTTCAAGATTCACCGTGGATCGCCCAGCAACACCGACTCGGCGGGCTGTCAGACGATCCACACCAAGAACTATGACAAGTTCATGGCCGCCGTCCACGGCAACCCGCGCCAGACGACGTGGCAGTACGTCCTCACCTCCACGCGCGGCGGCGGGGAACTGCAGCAGCAACCCGTGCGCGTGCCACCACCGTTCGAGGGCACACGCCAGCCGCATC
>NZ_VNKO01000015.1 GCF_008033445.1 Vulcaniibacterium gelatinicum | reverse complement strand
GATCGACGCACACCCGATCAGGTCTACTTCAAACCGCAACCGCAGCCGTTGCCCAAGGCTGCGTAACCCCGGCAGGAATCCACTTATCGAACCGGGCTGAGCTGTTCAAACAAACGGGGCCACCTCTTGCCGCGGCTGGCTTCCATGCGCTGCACCGCGGCAAGCGTGCGGGTGTAGGTCAAATGGCCGGGATGGGCGGGATCGCGCAAGTCCACGGGGAGCGCCGCCTTCGACATGCCTGCGGCTTCCTGACGCAGATCGGCAAGTGAGGGCAAGGGCGCGGTTGGCGGCTGGCGACGGTACGCGAAGCGTGCGGCCAAAGCCTGGTCCACCGGTTCCCCGTCGCGGCAGGGATCCACGGTCCTGCAGTCGGCCAGCTCCCGGCGCAGGTCGCGCAGGCCGTCGCCATCCAGGCCGGGGACGGCCGTCAGTCCGCGCACCTGGTGGATGGTGTACAGCCGCGGATCGTCGGGCAGCGGCCGGTAGGCGAACAGCGGCCGGTCACGCAGGCCGTTGAGGTAATCGGCCATCGCATTGAACGCCAGCGTTTCCAGCCCGGGATCGCGGTTGCCGCCGCCGACGTCGGCGTGTCCGCCGGGCATCGGCAGGTTGACGAAGCGGCGGTCCGCGGACAGCCCGGGTTCGAGGATGGCCTGGTGCGGAAACGCCTCGCGCCGCTCGTGCACGGCCGCCAGGGCCATCGCACTGATCACGGACGGCGCGCGGCGCGCGTCGTAGTGCGCCGGCAGATGGGTCGCCACCGGGTCGAACAGGCCCATCGCCTGCGCCACCTGCCCCGGCGCCAGCAACGGCGGCCGCTCGGCCACCACCGTGATCCGGCCGTGCGCATCGCGTCCGAACGTCAGGCCCTCCGGATCGGCGATGCCGTAGCGGTCCACCAGACGCGTCAGCCCGGCGGCCAGCACCGCGCCGCGGCTGTAGCCGACCGCGACGAGGCGCACCCGGGCATCCGGAGCGTGCTGTTGCCATTGCCTTGTCTGCTCGGCGAGCGCCCGGTACGCCTCCTCGATCCTGTCGTCCCAGGTATACGGAATCCAGGCATCGGCGTAGCGTGCGAGCGGGTTGGGCTGGGTTCCGATGCCTTCGACGTACTTGTACCCGACACGATGGGCCGGATCGAGCGCCAGCAACGCGGCCTGCTTGGACAGGAGGCCGACATTGGTCGGGCGCTGCGTCGGGTCACCCGCATCCTGCCCCGTGCCGTCGAACAGGGCGAAGAACAGGTATTCGTGCGGGTTTCCTGCGCGTTGCAGCACGGGCACCTGCTGCAACGCCTGCAACGCGCGCGCCCGCTCGACCACTGCCAGATCGCCCTGTGTGGCCGGACGTGATTCGCCTTTCCTTGCCAGCTCGCCCATGTCGGCACTCCCTTGCCGCCGGTCCTGCGATCAGTAGGTATAGCTCCTGACCAGGACCAGGTCATTCCTGAAGTCGGCACGCATCACGCCTGCAACCTCGACCTGCTTCTTCAGGAAGATCATCGCTCGCATCCACACCCGGATGGTCCGGTCGTTCACTTCCAGGAGGATGGATGGTTCGTTGCGGTAGATGCCGTCCGGCAGATCCGCCATCTCCTCGCGCGCGACGTTGTGCCGGATCAGCTCGTCACGGAAGATCTCGCCGATGTCAATCTCGGCCCGGTGCGGCTGCCCGTCCTTCGAACGCCAGGTGACCACCGCCGGCGGCGGGAAGTTGCGGATCATGCCGTGCCCGCCGCCCAGATGGTCGAGATATCCCGGGCCATAGGTCGAGGCGGGCGGTGATGGTTCCTCGCTGCCATGCTCCAGGTTGGCGTACCACACCGAGCAGGTCAGGGTGTCGTAGCAATACGCGCCGAAGCTGTGGCGTTTGAACCGCAGCGGCCACTCCTTGACCGGCAGCCTGCGGACGGACGGGGACGCAGCGTCGGTGGACACGGGAGTCTCCTTGACCGAGGGGGCGGAATGGGCGCAGGCCGCCAGCGCCAGGACAGCGGCGGCGGTGAGGGCGTGAAGGGATCTGCCGGGCATCGTTCAACCTCCTGTCGTCTGGCGGCGCGGCGCGCGTCCGCTGCGGCCGAGGGCCGGATCATCGCCTTGGCACGCACTACGGTCAATTGGCCAACACCCACACGGTCGCATGCCACCACCCGGCCCGCACTACGCCACGCACGTGGCCGGCGACCCGATCCGTTCCTGCAAGCCACCGGCGCCCGCATCGGGCGCCGGGCATGAGGTCAGCCGCCGGGGCGTATGCTGGAGCGGCCCGACCCGTGCAGAAGCCGCCGGGTCGTTGCATGGAAGATTCCCGGCGGAAATCAGCCCATGCCACCACGAACATCGTCCGTACCGAAGCCGGGGCGACCGAGCAAACACGCCGGAATCCCTGCGGGAATCTGGGTTCTTGGGTTCGTCAGCATGCTGATGGACATCTCCTCCGAGATGATCCACAGCCTGCTGCCACTGTTCATGGTCGGCACGCTTGGCGCGAGCGCATTCGCGGTGGGTCTGGTCGAGGGATTGGCCGAATCCACTGCGCTGATCGTCAAAGTGTTTTCAGGCGTGCTCAGCGATTACCTGGGCAAGCGCAAGAGCCTGGCTGTTTTCGGCTATGCCCTGGGAGCCTTGACCAAACCGCTCTTTGCCATCGCACAGACCACCGGCATCGTGCTGATGGCGCGCTTGCTGGATCGAGTCGGCAAGGGTGTGCGAGGCGCACCGCGTGATGCCCTGGTGGCGGATATCGCGCCACCCGAGGTGCGTGGCGCGGCATTCGGTCTGCGCCAATCGCTGGACACCGTAGGCGCATTTCTCGGCCCGCTGCTGGCCGCAGGCCTGATGCTGTTGTGGGCCGACGACTTCCGGGCCGTGTTCTGGGTGGCCGTGATCCCTGGATTGCTCGCGGTTGCGCTGCTGCTGTTTGGCGTGCGCGAGCCCGAGCGGCATGTCGGCGAGAAGCGCGGAAACCCGATTCGCCGGGAAAACCTCGGGCGATTGAGCGGTGCGTATTGGTGGGTGGTCGGCGTGGGCGCGGTGTTCACGCTGGCCCGCTTCAGCGAAGCCTTTCTGGTGTTGCGAGCCCGGCAGGCAGGGATCGCCGTTGCGTTGGTGCCGCTGGTGATGGTGACCATGAATGTCGTCTATGCCGCGTCGGCCTATCCGTTCGGGAAGCTGTCCGACCGGATGAATCACAAGACACTCCTGGCCTGGGGCCTGCTCGTCCTGATTGCGGCCGATGTGGTCCTGGCAATGGATGCCCGGTGGACGACGGTACTCGCCGGCGTCGCGCTGTGGGGCATCCACATGGGCATGACGCAAGGCTTGTTGGCGACGATGATCGCGGATACGGCGCCCGCCGACCTTCGGGGCACCGCCTTTGGCTTCTTCAATATGGTCTGCGGTCTTGCCATGCTGATCGCCAGCCTAGTGGCGGGGCTGCTGTGGGACCGGCTTGGAGCCGCGTCCACTTTCCATGCGGGCGCGGTGTTCAGCGGCATTGCGTTGCTCGGCCTGCTCAGGAAATTCTGATTCGCCGGAATGACGGAATCGAAGTCATCCAGCCACTCCCCAGGCGCCGGCTGTCGCCGCCGGAACGCGCCCGGAACAGGACGGGCCGCCCGCGGGCGGCCCGTCGTTCTGGTCTTTCGGCGGGTGCCGGGGCGGTTACGACGCCACCGGCACGATCGTGATCTCCACCCGCCGGTTGCGCGCCCTGCCCTCGGCGGTTTCATTGGTGGCGACGGGGCGGGTCTCGCCGTAGCCGAGCACGGTCATGCGGGCATACGCCACGCCGCGGCCGGCGAGGTAGTTGGCCACGGATTGGGCGCGGCGTTCGGAGAGTTGCTGGTTGTACTGCTCCGAGCCGGTGCTGTCGGTGTGGCCGGCGACCTCGATGCGGGTCTGGTGGTACTGGCTCAGGGTCGCGGCGACGTCGTCGAGCACGGGCTGGAACTGCGGCTTGATCGCGGCGCTGTCCACGTCGAAGGTGATGCCGCTGGGCATGTTGAGGATGATGTTGTCGCCCTGGCGGATCACGTCCACGCCGCTGCCGGCCAGGCGCTTGCGCAGCTCGGCTTCCTGGCGGTCCTGGTAGGCGCCGATGCCGGCGCCGACGCCTGCGCCCACGGCGGCACCGACCAGGGCGCGCTGGCGGCGTTCGGTGGCGTCGTCGCCGGTGGCGGCGCCGACCACCGCACCGGTGACCGCGCCGATGATGGCGCCGGTACGGGTGCGGTTGGGGTCGTCGGGCGCGTCGGTTTGCCCGGTGTAGCTCGCGCAGCCGGCGATGGCGACGGCGAGCGCGGCGGAGAACAGGGGAAGGGTCTTCATGATGGCTCCTCGTCGTGATGGGCCCGGGGGCGGCCCCCAATGGACCCGACCACGCTACGTGCGAACGTGTCAGTGCGCGGTGACGGCGACGACGACGTTCAGCCGCCGGTCGGCAACAGCGCATCGGCCGCGACCGAATCGAGCGGATGCGACCAATCCCCCATCAGGGCGAGGTAGAGCAGCTTGTCGAACTCGGCCGCGAAGCGGCCGGTCACGCTGTCCGGATCCGGAATCAGGCGCGCGTCGGCGATCAGGCCGAAGTGCACGCGGCCGTTGTAGCTCATGATCGAGACGCCGATGCCGATCGAGCCGGTCTGCGGCACCCAGAACATCATCTCGCGCAGCTCGCAACCGGCCAGGTACAGCGGCTGCTGCGGCCCGGGCACGTTGGTGGCGACCATGCTGGCCTTGCGGCTGAACATCTCCAGCGCCAGCGACTGCACCGGCGGCGGGGTCATGCCGAGCGCGGCGAGCAGGCCGTAGGCGACGATCGCCTGGCGCGAGCCCTTGAGCTGGCGCATGCACTCGGCCACCAGTTCGAGCCGGCGCAGCGGGTTGCCCTCGCCCACCGGCAGTTCCAGGAACACCAGGCCGAAGTGGTTGCCGAGCTTGCGCGCGTGCTCGAGCGGGCGCAGGTTCACGGGCACCGTGGCGCGCACGGTCATGCCGTCGAGCGTCTCCCCGCGTTCGCGCATGTACTCGCGCAGGGCGCCGGCGGCGGTGGCCATCAGCACGTCGTTGACGGTGCAGTCGCAGGCGCGACCCACCGCCTTCACCGCTTCCAGGTCGAGCGGTTCGGCCCAGGCCACGCGCTTGCGGGTGCCGAGCGAGCCGCGCAGCAGCGAGGGCGGGTCGTCGGGCAGCGCGATCGCGGACAGCAACTCATAGGCGATCGCCCCGCCCTCGCGCGCCAGCACCGCGGCCAGGGTGGGATCGCGGTACATCGCCATGCCCTGCTCCAGCACCTTGCCGCCGAGTGCCATGTAGCGGTCGAGCGCGCCCACGCGCCGGGCCACGGGCGCGGCCTCGTGCTTGAGCCAGGCGCGGGCGAGGTCGCTGCCGCGGGCGGGACGCCGGGTGGTGTCGGTGAGCGAGAGCAGCACCTGCACCAGGGCGATGCCGTCGGCATAGCAGTGGTGGATGCGCGCGACCAGCGCCGAGCCGCCGCGGTAGCCCTCGATCAGATGGAACTGCCACAGCGGCCGGGCGGGATCGAGCGGCGTGGAAGCGAGGCGGCTGACGAAGCGCTCCAGCGCGCGCTTGTCGCCGCGGCCGGGCAGCGGCGCGGCCTGCACGTGCCAGTCGAGGTCGAAGTGCGTGTCCTCCTCCCACACCGCGCCGGTCGGCGTCTGCACCGGCTTCTGGCGGAAGCGCGCGTAGGCCAGGAAGCGCTGCCTCACCACCCGTTTCAGCGCTGCCAGCGACATCGGCTCGGCGAACATCAGCACGCCGGTGATCATCATCGGGTTGGTGGGGCGCTCCATGCGCAGCCACGCGGTGTCCACCCGCGACATCGGCTCGCGGCGTGCACGACGCGGCCTGCGTGGCTTGGCTGCGGCCATCTCCACCCTCTCCCGTGCCTTCCCGGCCCTTGCGAGTGAAGCATGCCGCCCGGGGTGGACTCAATCGCCCGGCAGCGCGCCGTGCAGCTCCGGCAGGCGGATCTCGCCGCGCCGCAGCACGACGGCGAAATCCTCGGCCGACAGCGGCCGGCTGTAGAGGTAGCCCTGGGCCTCGTCGCAGCCGTGCCGCGCCAGCGCCTCGGCCTGGGCGATGGTCTCCACGCCCTCGGCGACGACATGGTGGCCGAGCGCGTGCGCCATGCCGAGGATCGCCTGCACGATCGCCAACTGGCGCGCTTCGTCCGGCAGGCCGGCGACGAAGGAGCGGTCGATCTTGAGCGTGTCGAACGGGTACTGGACCAGGTAGTTCAGGCTCGAATAGCCCACGCCGAAGTCGTCCACCGCCACCCGCACGCCCAGCGCCTTGAGGTCGGCGATCAACTGCTGCGCGCGTTCGAGGTGGCCGAACATCTGCGACTCGGTGAACTCGATCTCCAGGCACTGCGGCGGCAGCCCGCTGCCGTCCAGCGCGCGGCGCACCGAGGCCAGCAGCCGGTCCGCGTCGAAGCGCGCGAGCGAGACGTTCACCGACACTGGCACCGCCGGCAGCCCGGCGTCCTGCCAGGCCTTGTTGCGGCGGCAGGCCTCCTGCATCACCCACTCGTCCATGGGCACGATCAGGCCGGTCTCCTCGGCCACCGGGATGAACTCCGAAGGCGGCACCAGCACGCCGTCGGAGGTGCGCCAGCGCACCAGCGCCTCCATCCCGGTCACCGCGCCATCACGCAGCCGCACCTTCGGCTGGTACACCAGGAAGAAGTCCTCGTGCGCGAGGGCGAAGCGCAGGTCGTGCTCCATGCGCATGCGCGCCTCGGCCTTCTCGCTCATCTGCGCGGTGAAGTAGCTGTAGCGCCCGCGTCCGGCCTGCTTGGCGTGGTACAGCGCGGTGTCGGCCTGCATCATCAGGGTCTTGACGTCGCGCGCGTCCTGCGGGAACAGGGCGATGCCGATGCTGGCCGAGACGTGCAGGTCCTGGCCCTCGTGCGGGATCGGCCGCTCCACTGCCTGGATCAGTTTCTCGGCCACGCGCGCGGCGTCGCGCGGGTCGGCCAGGCGCACCAGCAGCAGCACGAACTCGTCGCCGCCCTGCCGGCTCACGGTGTCGTCCTCGCGCACGCTCTCGACCAGCCGGCGCGAGATTTCCTGCAGCACCTTGTCGCCGACCGCGTGGCCGAGCGAGTCGTTGATGTGCTTGAAGAAATCCAGGTCGAGGAACAGCAGCGCGCCCTTGCGGCCCTCGCGGGTCTTGGCCAGCTCCTGCGACAGGCGGTCATGCAGCAGCACGCGGTTGGGCAGCTGGGTCAGGTGGTCGTGCTGCGCCATGTGCGCCATTTCCAGCGCCATGGTGTGGGCATGGCTGACGTCGCGCAGCACCATCACGCCGCCGGTCAGGGCGCCCTGCCCGTCCACGATCGGCGCCACCGAGACCTCGACCCGGGTGCGCTCGCCGTCGCGCCGCACCAGCGCGGTCTCGCTGTGCAGGGTCAACCGCCCATGCGAGTCGAACGCCATCCGTATCGGCGAGAGCACGCGCTCCTCGCCCTTGACCTCCAGGATACGCACCACCTCTTCGAGCGGTCGGCCGAGCGCCTCGTCGCTGCGCCAGCCGGTCATGGTCTCGGCAACGGGGTTGAACAGGGTGATGCGCTGTTCGGTGTCGCAGGCCACCACTGCGTCGCCGATCGCGTCCAGGATCACCCGCGCGCGGTCGCGGTCCTGCTGCATGTCCCGCGCCTCGACGACACGAGCGACCACCGGACGCACCGCGCACAGGCGGCCCGCGCCGAGCGCCTGCTGGTGCGGCCCGACCAGCAGTTCCACGCTGAAACGGTGACCGTCGAAATGGCGCCCCTGCAACGGGCCGGCGGCGGTCTCGCGCAGCACCGGCGGCTCCTGCGCCGCGGCTGCCTCGACCGCGCTACGTTCCGCGCCCGGCAGCAGCAGCGTCAGCGGCTGCCCCGGCAGGGTCGCACCGGCGTAACCGAACAGCGCGGCGAAGCGGTCGTTGACCGCGGCGAGCGTGCCGTCGTCGGCCACGACGCATAGTGCCTCCGGCGTGGCCTCGAACAGCGCCAGGGCGCGCTCGTTGCCGGCGTTGCGCCAGCTCACGTCCTGGGCGATGGCGACGAAGCCCTCCACCGCGCCTTCGGCATCGTGTTCCGGTACGTAGGTCCACTCCAGTTCGCGGCCGTCGGGCAGCGCGGCGGTGAACCGCTGCACCTGGCCGAGCAGCGCGCGCTCGGCCCGGCCGGCCAGGCGCGAGCCGAGCGGTTCGCCGTAGACCTGCATCAGGGTGCGGTCGAGCAGCGCATCGGGCGGGCGGCCGTGGAAGCTGCGGTACTGCGGATTGACCGCGCGGTGGCGCAGCCCGCGATCGAACTCGGCGATCAGGACCGGCGCATGCTCGACGACATGCCGCAGGTGCTCCTGCGCATGCCGCGCCAGGCGCTGCGTGCGCGCCCTACGCGCGATCGCGACCGCGGCCAGCCATGGGGCGAACGCCACCAGCGCCAGCGCCAGGCCCGCCTGCGGCAGGCCGGCCGCGTCGCCGCGCAACCAGGCCGCGCCGCACACCATCGCGTAGCCGAGCGCACCGAGCAACGCGGTGCCGAACATGCCCAGCCGCCAGGCCGCGAGCAGCAACGGCAGCGGCAGCGCCGCGTAGGGCCATGCGGTCCATGCCGGCGCGGCGTACACGAGCCCGGCGATCAGCGCCAACCCGAGCCAGAACTCCGGTGCGCGGCCCTCGGCGCGCCAGTCCTCGGCCACGTCGGCGCGATAGCTCCAGAACACGGGCACCAGCAGCGCCAGGCCAGCGGCATGGGCCATCCACCAGCGTGGCAGCATTTCGAGGAAGCCGCCGGTCCCTAGCCCGACCGCCGCCAATCCGGCCAGCACGGCCCCCACGCCGGGCGCGAGGCCAAGCAGGACCAGCGCGGCGACGAACACGCCACGCGGCTCCGGCGGTTCACCCGGTGCGACGCTCCACGCCCGTATGCCCAGCCAGGCCACGCAGGCCTCCACCGCCTGCACCGCCGCGAACGCCACCGCGGCCAGCGGCGCGGATTGCAGCCCGAGGCCGGCCAGCACCAGCGCGACGAATCCGACCGCCAGCAGCCACCACGCCTGCATCCCGACGCGGCGCAGCATCATGCCGGCCAGCACGCCGCCGGCCGGCCACACCGCGGCCATGCCCGTCCCCTCGCCCCACAGACGCAGCGCCAGCCAGGCCAGCGCACCGACCGCCAGGCCGGTGAACAGCAGCGTACGCAGGCGCGAGGGTGCCACCTCGCGCTCGAGGTCGTGCCGTGCCGTATCCCCCTCAGCGGCGACGGCGGGCTTCGCCTTCCAGAGCATCCTGCACTCCCGCATCCGGTGCGGCGACGTTACACCTGCGCCGGCGTGACGCCCGTGCGCATGATGCGTTGCGTGAAGCGCATAACACTCCCGCCATGAAGCTCCGCACGTTCAGCGCGAACGGCGCCAGGCGTCCAGGGCGGCCACGCGCCCGGCGGCCGGATCCACCAGGGGGCGGCGCGGATAGCGCGGCGCAGCCCGGGCCAGCAGTCCGGGCCGCTCCCAGGGGGCGAAACGCAGCGGCACCGGCAGCGCCGCCAGTTCCGGCAGCCAGCGCGCGATGTAGGCACCCTCGGGATCGAAGCGCGCCGCCTGCGTGACCGGGTTGAACACGCGGAAGTACGGTGCGGCGTCCGCACCGGTGCCCGCGCTCCACTGCCAGCCCTGGGTGTTGTTGGCCAGGTCGGCGTCCACCAGCGTGTCCCAGAACCAGCGAGCTCCGTGCTCCCAGTGCAGGCGCAGGTGCTTGGTCAGGTAGCTCGCCACCAGCATGCGCACGCGGTTGTGCATCCAGCCCGTGGCCCACAGCTCGCGCATGCCGGCGTCCACGATCGGGATGCCGGTGCGGCCGTGCCGCCAGGCATCGAGCGCGCGCGGATCGGGGCGCGCCCAGGGGAAGGCGTCGAAGCGGCGGTCGAGGTTGCGCGCCGGTGTGTCCGGGAAGTGGTGCAGCAGGTGGTGGCCGAACTCGCGCCAGCCGAGTTCGGCGCGGAACTTCGCGATGTCCTCCGCCGGTGCCGTGCTCGCCTCCAGCGCGGCGAGCACGCGCACGACCGAGATCTCGCCGAAGTGCAGGTGCGGCGACAAGCGCGAAGTGCCATCCAGGTCCGGCCGGTCGCGGCGCGTGGCGTAGCCGGTGAGCGCCTGGTCGAGGAAGCGCTGCAGCGCCGCGCGCGCCCCGGCCTCGCCCGGCGTGAAGCGCCGCCAGAAGCCTTCGTCCCACGATCGCGGCGGCGCGAGGTCGAGTCCGGCGAGGCTCACGCCTTCGGGCACGTCCGCGTCGTCGGGCAAGGGGTCGAAACGCGCCGGCGCGTCCCAGGTGCGGGGCGGGCGCAGCGCCGCCTGCGCCGCATTCCAGAACGGCGTGAACACGCGGTAGGGATCGCCCTGGCGGGTGGCCAGTTCCCACGGTTCCAGCAGCAGCGCGCCGTTGAAGCTCTCCGCGCGCACGCCCTGGCGGCGCAGGGTGCGCTTGATCGTGGCGTCGCGGCGTTCCACCGCGGGCTCGTAGCGGCGGTTCCAGAACACCGCCTCGGCGCCGCTGATCGCCACCAGGCTCTGCAAGGCCGGGAGCGTGGGCCCATGGAACAGGCGCAGGCGCGAGCCGCGGGCGCGCAGGGCGGCGTCGAGCGCGGCCAGCGAGCGGTGGCGCCAGGCGTCGGAAGCCGCGCCGGGCGCCCACGGCGCTTCCTCCTGCGGCGCGTGGATGTACACCGGCACCGGCAGGTAGCCGCCCGCCAGCGCCGCACGCAGGGCGGGGTTGTCATCCAGACGCAGGTCGTTCCGGAACCAGACGATTGCGCAAGCCATCGCCCCTCCTCGTCATGCACCTGCCGACCTGCGGCGCGTCGGTCACCCCGGGCCGGGCCCTCCGCCCACATATTCGCGCGGGATGCGCTCGTTGAGCCCGGTCAGGATTTCATAGGGGATCGTGCCGGCGGCGAGCGCGACCTCCTCGCAACGGATCTCGGCGCCATCCTGGTGCCCGATCAGCACCACCTCGTCGCCGTTGTACGCGGTGCCCTCGGGGCCGAGGTCCACCATGAACTGGTCCATGCACACGCGCCCGACGATCGGGTACCGCACCCCGCGCACCAGCACCTCGCCCCGCGAGGACAGCGCGCGCGGGTAGCCGTCGCCGTAGCCGATCGGCACGGTGATCACGCGCGTATCGCACGGCGCGGCCCAGGTGGCGCCATAACTCACCGTGCGCCCGGCCTTCACCACCTTGAAGTACACCACCCGCGAGACCAGCGACAGCACCGGCCGCAAGGCCAGCGGCGAACGCGCCGACGGCGCTGGCATCACTCCGAACAGCGCGATGCCCGGCCGCACCATGTCGAGCCAGGTGTCGGGAAAGTGCAGCACCCCGCCCGAGTTCGCCAGGTGCCGCACCGGCATCGGCACGCCGAGCCGGTCGAAATGCGCGCAGGCCTCCAGGAAGCGCGCCACCTGCACGGCGGTCATCGGGCTGTCCGGCTCGTCGGCGCAGGCCAGGTGCGAATACACGCCCTTCACCGTGCACCAGCGCGAGGCGACCGCGGCCTCGATGAAGCGGCCGGCATTCTCGCTGTGCACGCCGATCCGTTCCATCCCGGTGTCTATCTTCAGGTGGATCACCGCGCGGCGGCCCATGGCCTCGGCGGCGCGTTCCACCTGCCGCAGCTTGTCCAGCGAGGAAACCGTCACCTCGAGGTCATGCGCAAGGAACTGCGTGACCTGCGGCGCGTAGATGCCGCCCAGCACCAGGATCGGGATGGTCACCCCCGCTTGGCGCAGGGCGATCCCCTCCTCCACGAACGCCACACCCAACTGCGCGATGCCCTGCGCCTGCAGGTGCCGCGCAACCGGCACCAGGCCATGGCCATAGGCGTTGGCCTTGACGATGCCCATCACCGGCACGCCCACGTGGGCCCCGATCGCCTGCAGGTTGTGGCTCAACGCGTCCAGGTCCACCCGGACGCGCGTGGGGCGGTCGCAGGCTTCGGTGCCATGCGGCGAGAGAGCGGGGGCTTCGGCGCTTGGGCGGTGCATGCCGCGATTGTAGGGACGGGAACTGGCTGGATCGGTGGTGGCAGCCGGATGCGGACGCCCGTGCGGGGCGTGCGCAGGATTGGCGGAGAGGGTGGGATTCGAACCCACGGTGGGCGTGAACCCACGGCAGTTTTCAAGACTGCTGCCTTAAACCGCTCGGCCACCTCTCCGTGAACGGGATTGTCGCATGCGCCCTGCGGCGCGCGGGCCTCATGATCCGTTGCGGGCCATGGGCACGATGTCCTCGGGGCACGGCATGCCCTTGATCTCGCGGCAGTGCAGCCGCGCGGCCTCGAGCTGTGGCGGCAGCTTCTCGGCGAGGAAGTCAATGAACACCCGCACCGCCGGCAGCAAACCGTGGCGCGAGGCGAACACCGCGTGCGCGATGCCCTGCGGCAGCCGCCACTGCGGCAGCACCACCTCGAGCCGGCCGTCCCGCACGGCATCGGCGCAGACCGTCTCCGGCAGCAGGGTGATGCCCAGCCCGTCCATCACCAGCTGCTTGAGCATGGGGAAGTCGAAGCCCGACAGCCGCGGCTGCAGCTCCACCCGCCGCACCTCGCCATCGGGGCCGTGCAGCTCCCAGCGCTGGCGCGCCTCGTCCTCGCTCACGCTGAGCGTGACGTGCTCGGCCAGATCCTCCGGCCGCTGCGGGCGTCCCGCACGGTCGAGGTATTTCGGGCTGGCCACCAGCAGCTCCTGCACCTGGCCGAAGCTGCGCATCACCAGGCTGCCGTCGTCGTCGAGCCGGGTGCGCACGCGCAGGGCCACGTCGAAGCCCTCGTTGATCAGGTCCACGCGCCGGTTGCTGACGTGCAGCTGCAGCCGCACCTTCGGGTAACGGGCCAGGAACTCGGGCAGCAGCTTCGGCATCTGCTGCTGGGCCAGCGAGACCGGCACGCTCACCCGCACCACCCCGCGCGGCTCGGCGCTGAGCCGGTCCACCACCTCGCGCGCGGCCTGGGCCTCGGCGAGCATGGACTGGGCGTGCCGGTACACGTTCTGGCCGACGTCGGTGACCGCGAAATGGCGGGTCGAGCGCTGCAGCAGGCGCACGCCGAGCTCGTTCTCCAGCGCGCTGATGCGCCGGCTCAGGCGCGATTTGGGGATGCCCAGGGCGCGCTCGGCCGCGGCGAACCCGCCGTGGTCCACGACGGCGGCGAAGTAGTACAGATCGTTGAGGTCGCTGACGGCCATGGAGTTCCATATGTGGAACGAACCACGGAATTTCAACACCGCCAGGCCGTCCTGCGCAACGAAAGCCACGACCCCACGCCCATGATGAGGTCCGAGGCAGTCGTCATCCCGGCGCAAGCTGGAATGACGGAAACGAAGCCGTCCGGGTGTCCCCTATGCGATCCGCTCCGCACCGCCCATGTACGGCCGCAGCACCTCGGGCACGGTGATCGAACCGTCCGCGTTCTGGCAGTTCTCCATCACCGCGATCAGCGCCCGGCCCACCGCCACGCCCGAGCCGTTCAGGGTGTGCACCAGCTCCGGCTTGCCGGTGGCCGGGTTGCGCCAGCGCGCCTGCATCCGCCGCGCCTGGAAGTCGCCGCAGTTCGAGCAGCTGGAGATCTCGCGATAGGTGCCCTGCGAGGGCAGCCAGACCTCCAGGTCGTAGGTCTTGCGCGCGGCGAAACCCATGTCGCCGCTGCACAGCAGCACGCGCCGGTACGGCAGGCCCAGCCGCTCCAGCACCACCTCCGCGCAGCGGGTCATGCGCTCGTGCTCGGCGTCGCTCTCGTGCGGCCGCGCGATCGAGACCAGCTCCACCTTCTCGAACTGGTGCTGGCGGATCATGCCGCGCACGTCCTTGCCGTAGCTGCCGGCCTCGGCGCGGAAGCACATCGAATGCGCAGTCATGCGCAGCGGCAGGCGCGCGTCCTCGACGATCTCGTCGCGGACGATGTTGGTCAGCGGCACCTCGGAGGTCGGGATCAGGTAGCGCTTGCCGGCCGAATCCCCCTCGCCCACCGTGGTCGCGAACAGGTCCTCCTCGAACTTCGGCAACTGCCCGGTGCCGCGCATGGTTTCGGCGTTCACCAGCAGCGGGATGTTGGTCTCCTCGTAGCCGTGTTCGTTCACGTGCAGGTCGAGCATGAACTGCGCCAGGGCGCGGTGCAGGCGCGCGAGCTGGCCGCGCAGCACGGTGAAGCGCGCACCGGAGAGCTTGGCCGCGGTCTCGGCGTCGAGCCAGCCGTGGCGGGCGCCGAGCTCGACGTGGTCCTTCGGCGCGAAACCCTCCGCCGCGAAGTCGCGCGGCGTGCCCCAGCGGTGCCGCTCGACGTTGTCGCGCTCGTCGCGGCCGGTGGGCACGGCGTCGTCCGGCAGGTTGGGGATGCCGAGCGCGATCGCCTCGATCTCGGCACGGATCGCGTCGAGCTCGGCTTCGGATTTCTTGAGCTCTTCGCTGAAGCTAGCAACCTCCTTTTTCGCCTGTTCAGCCAGATCCACGTAATGCCCCGCGTCCAGGCCGTCTTCCGCTGCTTCCTTATTCGCTAGCGCGTAAAAGCGACCAATTTCCTTGGACTTTGTGTTGCGCAGGTTCTGCAGCTCCTGGGTGCGCACCTGCAGGCGCTTGCGCTCGGCCTCCAGCGACTCCAGCCGTTCGACCGGCAGTTCGAAGCCGCGGCGTTCGCGCAGGCGCGCGGCGAGTTCGGCGGGCTGGGAACGCAGCAGGGCGGGATCGAGCATGGGGTCTCTCGGCAGGCGAACGAAGGCTGAATTATCGCGTGTCCCGCAGCCTCGCGCCGCCAGGCGCTCACGGTCGCTGTGCCAGAATCCGGCCGCTCCCCCGAAGGACATCCCGATGCCGGCCAGTCCCCCGCACGCCGGCGCCAGGTTCCGGATGCCGTCCTGGCGCGATTTCCGCCCCACGCGCGGTGCTTGGCTGCTGGTGGCCGGCGCGTTCGCGCTCGGCCTGCTGCTGTTCCTGCTGCTGTGGCTGGACCAGCGCCAGAACCGCGACTTCTACCAGCCGCCGGTCGCACGGCCCACCGCCACGCCGCAGTTCGCACCGCTGCCGGCGCCACTGCCGGCCGGCGAAAGCCGGCGCAGCGCGAGCGGACTCGGCGAACTGCCGGAACGCGCGCCGGGCCAGGAACCGCGGCCGCGCCTCGTCGAGCCGCCGCGGCCGCCGCCCGCGCCGGAACCGTCCCCGCCGCCGCGCCCGGTGGCCACGGACATGCCGGTGCCGGTGTCCACGCCCACGCCGCGCTATCCGCCGGAAGCGCTGCGCCGCGGCGAATCGGGCACGGTGCTGGTACGGGTCGAGGTCGGGCCGGACGGCGTGCCCACCGTGGTCGAGGTCGAGCGCAGCAGCCGCTCGCGCGCGCTCGACCGCGCCGCAGTGGACGCGGTGCGCCGCTGGCGCTTCCGCCCGGCGATGGCCGACGGCCGCCCGGTCGCCGGCAGCGTGGTGGTGCCGATCGATTTCAAGCTCGATCGCTGACCGCGGCCGCGCGCCTCAGGCTTCGCGCAGGCCGAAGCCGACCCCGCGCGCGAGCGCGTCGAAGCCCGGGAACGAGGTCGCCACGTTGGCGACGTCGGCGATCCGCACTTCCCCCCCGGCGCATTGCGCGGCGACCGCAAAGGCCATCGCCACGCGGTGGTCGCCATGGCTGTCCACCGCGCCGCCGCGCAGCCGGCCGCCGTGGATCACCGCGCCGTCCGGCAATTCCTCGACCTCGATCCCGAGCGCACGCAGGCCCGCGGCCATGGTCGCGATGCGGTCGGATTCCTTGACCCGCAGCTCGGCCGCGCCGCGGACCACGGTCGTGCCCTCCGTGCACGCGGCGGCGACGAACAATGCCGGGAATTCGTCGATCATGTCCGGCACGTGTTCCTCCGGCACCGCCACGCCGCGCAGCCGCGCGTGCCGCACCACCAGGTCCGCCACCGGCTCGCCGCCCTGCTCGCCCGGGTTCTCCTCGACGATATCCGCACCCATCGCCCGCAGCACGTGCAGCAGGCCGGTGCGGCGCGGGTTGACGCCCACCCGCCGCAGCCGCAGCTCCGACCCCGGCACCAGCGTGGCCGCGACCAGCAGGAACGCCGCCGAGGAGAAATCGGCCGGCACCTGCACGTCGGTGGCCTGCAGGCGGAAGCCGCCCAGCAACGCCGCCTCGCCGGGAATGAAGGCGGCCGGGTAGCCGAACGCGGCGAGCATGCGCTCGGTGTAGTCGCGGGTCGGACGCGGCTCGCGCACGCGGCTCTCGCCCTGGGCGTACAGCCCGGCCAGCAGCAACGCCGACTTCACCTGCGCACTGGCTACCTCCAGGGTGCAGTCCACGCCCTTGAGCCGGCGGCCGCCGAAGATGCGCAGCGGCGCATGGCCGTCCTCGGCCTCGATCCGCGCGCCCATCCGCGCCAGCGGTTCGATCACGCGCCGCATCGGCCGGCGCGAGAGCGAGGCATCACCAACCAGCACGCTGTCGAAGCGCTGCCCGGCGAGCAGGCCGGCGAGCAGCCGCATCGCGGTGCCCGCGTTGCCGCAGTCCAGCGGCCCGTCCGGCGCCTGCAGCCCGTCCACGCCCACGCCATGCACCACGCGCAGGCCCGGCGCCGGCGCCTCGATCCGCACCCCGAGCCGCTCGAAGATCGCCGCGGTCGCGCGCGTGTCCTCCCCTTCCAGGAAACCTTCGATCCGGGTGGTGCCGTCGGCCAGCGCGCCGATCATCACCGCCCGGTGCGACACCGACTTGTCACCGGGCACGGCCACCTCGCCGCGCAGCGGGGTGCCGGGGAATGCGATCCAGTCTTGTCTGGGCATGACGTTTTCGACTCTCGCCACGGATCTACACGGGGGAACACGGATAACGCCTGGGAGAGACCATCCGGCCGTCATCCCGGGGAGCCGGAAAGGTGCGGAGCCACGACAGGACCATGGTTCCTCCTTTTTGCTGCTGATCCGTGTCCATCCGTGTGAATCCGTGGCTAACTCCGCTCATCCAGCACCGCCAGCAGCCGCCGGTTCTCGTCGGCGGTGCCGACGGTGACGCGCAGGCAGTCGGGCAGGCCGTAGCCGGTCATCGGGCGCACGACGATGCCGGCGGCGAGCAGGCCGGCTTCGATCGCAGCGGCCCGCGGGCCGAATTCGACCAGCAGGAAGTTGGTCTGCGACGGGTGCACGAACCAGCCGCGCGCGGCCAGCGCCCGGGCCAGCGCCGCGCGCTGTTCGCCGTTGCGCGCCACGCACCAGCGCAGGTGCGCGGCATCGCCGAGCGCCGCCTGCGCCGCGGCCAGGCCGGCGAGGTTCACGTTGAAGCTCTCCCGCACCCGCTCCATCACCGCCACCAGTCCCGGATGCGCGAGCGCGTAGCCGACCCGCAGTCCCGCCAGGGCGTAGGCCTTGCTGAAGGTGCGGGTCACCACCAGGTTCGGATGCCGCGGCAGCAGTGCCAGGGCCGAGGCGTAGCCGGGCGCATCGGCGAATTCGGCGTAGGCCTCGTCCACCACCACCAGCACCGTGTCCGGCACCCGTGCCAGGAACGCGGCGAACGCGTCGGCCCCGAACCAGGTGCCGGTGGGGTTGTTCGGGTTGGCCAGGTACACCAGCCGGGTGCGCGGCCCGATCGCCGCGGCGATGGCCGCCAGGTCGTGCCCGCGCGCCATCGCGTGCGAGCGCGGCAGCGCCGGCGCGACCCGCAGCGCCGCCCCGGCCGCCTGCGCCGCCAGCGCGTACACGGCGAAGCCGTACTGCGCGCACACCACCTCCTGCCCCGGCCCGGCGAACACCTGCGCGAACTGCATCAGCAACTCGTGCGAACCGTTGCCGAGCAGGACCTGCGCCGGCCCGAAGCCGTGCACGGCCGCCAGCGCGCGCTTGAGGTCGCCGCCGAGCGGATCGGGGTAGCGGTGCAGCGCGTGCAGCATGTCGAGCACGGCCGCGCGCGCGTCGGGCGACGGCCCGTACGGGTTCTCGTTCGAGCCGAGCTCGAGCAGGTGCGTGCCTTCGAACCGGCGCCGCAGCGCGACGATGTCGTGCCCCGGGTCGTAGGCGCGCAGGCCCTGCACTCCCGGTTGCGCCAGGGCGGCGAAGAATGCCTCGTCGGCGCGCCCGGCCCCGTCGTTCACGGCACCGCCACCGGATAGGAACCGAGCACGGTCACGTTCGCGGCGAAACGGCCGACCTCGGCCAGCGCATCGCGCAGCGGCGGCTCTTCCACGTGGCCGTCCACGTCAATGAAGAACGCGTACTGCCACAGCCCGGTGTGCGCGGGGCGCGATTCGATCCGGTTCATGCTCACCCCGCGCCGCGCCAGCGGTTCGAGCACCTGGTACAGCGCGCCGGGCTGGTCCTTGACGAACACCAGCAGCGAGGTGCGGTCGTGCCCCGACGGCGGGAACAGGGTGCGGCCGATCACCAGGAAACGGGTGGTGTTGTCGGGCCGGTCCTCGATCGGCCCGGCGACGATGCGCAGGCCGTACACGTGCGCTGCGTTCTCGCCGGCGATGGCGGCCGAGTCGTCGGCGTTGCGCGCGCGGCGCGCGGCCTCGGCGTTGCTCGCCAGGGCGACCTTCTCCGCCTTCGGCAGGTGCTGGCGCAGCCAGGCGCGGCACTGCGCCAGCGACATCGCGTGCGAGTACACGCGCTCGATGTCCTCCAGCCGCCCGGTGCGCGAAAGCAGGTACTGGTGCACGCGCAGCTCGACCTCGCCGCAGATCTTCAGCGGCGAGCTGAGGAACATGTCGAGAGTGGACTGGATCGTGCCCTGGCCCGAGTTCTCCACCGGCACCACGCCGAAGTCGGCGTGCCCGGCCGCGACCTCGTCGAACACCTCCTCGATGCTCGCCAGCGGCAGGCCCTTGGCCGAATGGCCGAAATGCTTGTGCACCGCCTGCTGCGAGAAGGTGCCCTCGGGCCCGAGGTAGCCGACCTTGAGCGGCTCCTGCTGCGCCAGGCACGCGGACATGATCTCCCGGAACAGGCGCACCAGCACCTCGTCCGAGAGCGGCCCGGCGTTGCGGTCCACCACCCGGCGCAGCACCTGTGCCTCGCGCTCGGGGCGGTAGTAGTCCACCGCCGCCGCCAGCTTGCCCTTGGCCTTGCCGACCTGGCGCGCCCACTGCGCGCGCTCGGCGATCAGGGCCTGGATCTGGCGGTCGATGCCGTCGATGCGGGCGCGGACCTCGGCCAGGTCCGGCCGGGGCTCCTGCCCCGCGCCCTCGTCCGCGCGCTTGCGCGGGGACGGGGACCGCGCGCCTGCCGGCCGTGCCGCTGGCCGCTTCCCCGTGGGTCGTCTGCCGCTAGCCATGTCTGCGCCTGAACTCCCGCATGAAATCCGCCAACGCCTGCACGCCCGCCTCCGGCATGGCGTTGTAGATCGAGGCGCGCATGCCGCCGAGCGCGCGGTGGCCCTTGAGCGCGATCAGGCCGGCGGCCTTCGCCTCCTCCAGGAACGGCTTGTTCAGCGCCTCGTCATGGAGGAAGAACGGCACGTTCATGCGCGAGCGCACCGCCGGATCCACCTCGTTGCGGTAGAAGCCGCCGGAGCCGTCGATCTCGGCGTACAGCAACGCCGCCTTGCGCGCGTTGCGGCGGGCGAACTCCTCCACCCCGCCCTCGGCCAGCATCCACTTCACGGTCAGGCCGAGCATGTACCAGTTCCAGGTCGGCGGCGTGTTGAGCATGGACTCCTTGGCCGCGTGCGAGCGGTAGTCCAGGATGTCCGCGCGCGGCTGACCGGCGCGCTCGAGCAGGTCGCGGCGCACGATCACGAAGCAGATGCCGACCGGGCCTAGGTTCTTCTGCGCGCCGCCGTAGATCACGCCGTAGCGCGAGACGTCGATCGGTTCGGAGGCGATGCTGGAGCTGAAGTCGGCCACCAGCGGGACGCCGCCCACGTCGGGAACGTCGCGGAACTCGACGCCGTGGATGGTCTCGTTCGCGGTGATGTGCACGTAGGCGGCGTCCGGCGAGAGCTGCCACTGCGCGCGCGGGGGGATGCCGCGGAAGCCGCCGTCCTCGCTGCTCGCGGCGATGTTCACCGCCACGTAGGGCCTGGCCTGCTTGACCGCGGTCTTGCCCCAGTGCCCGCTGAGCACGTAGTCCACGGTCTGGCCGGGCGCGGCGAAGTTGAGCGGGATCAGCGCCTGCTGGGTGGTCGCCCCGCCCTGCAGGAACAGCACCGCGTAGTCGTCCGGGACCGAGAGCAGGCGGCGCAGGTCGGCCTCGGCCTGCTGCGCCACCTCGATGAACTCGGCGCCGCGATGGCTCAACTCGACGATCGAGGCCCCCGCGTCGCGCCACTCCAGCATCTCGGCCTGTGCCTGGCGCAGCACGGGTTCGGGCAAGGTCGCGGGGCCGGCGCTGAAGTTCCAGGCACGCATCGGATTTCCGGTTCGGTCATGGTGGGCCGGCTAGTATGCCGCAGTGCAGCAGCGCGCCAAGCGGTGGTTGCAGGCGCAACCGTCCGCATCCGGCGCGATGCCTTCATGCGTATTGCTGCATGAGGCCCGGAGGTTCCCATGTCCCTGCGCGACGCCCTGCGGATTCCCGCATCCGAAATCACCGAGGAATCGGTCTGGCACGACCGCCGGCGGCTGCTGGCGGCCCTGGCCGCCAGTCCCGCGCTCGGCCTGGCCGGCTGCGCCGAGGCGGAGCCGACCCCGCCGCCCCGGCGGCCCGCGGCCACGCCGGCACAGGTCCGCGCCGGATTCGCCACCCGCGAGGAGCTGACCCGCTACGCCGACGTCACCACCTACAACAACTTCTACGAGTTCGGCACCGGCAAGGCCGACCCGTCGCGCGCCGCCAGGACCCTGCGCACCGCGCCTTGGTCGGTGCGGGTGGACGGTGAATGCGAGAAGCCGGGGACGGTGCCGCTGGAGGATCTGCTACGGGGGCTCAGCCCCGAGGAGCGCATCTACCGGCTGCGCTGCGTGGAGGGCTGGTCCATGGTGATCCCGTGGCTCGGCGTGCCGCTGGCGGCGGTGCTCGAGCGCTTCCGTCCGACCTCGAAGGCGAAGTACGTGGCCTTCACCTCGCTGGCCGATCCGCGGCAGATGCCCGGCGTGCGGCTGCCGGTGCTCGACTGGCCCTACCGCGAGGGCCTGCGCATGGACGAGGCCATGCATCCGCTGGCGTTCCTGGTCACCGGGCTGTACGGCAAGCCGCTGCCGCAGCAGAACGGGGCACCGCTGCGGCTGGTGGTGCCGTGGAAGTACGGCTTCAAGGGGATCAAGTCCATCGTCGCGATCCGCTTCGTCGCGCGCATGCCGCCCACCAGCTGGAACATGGCGGCGCCGGAGGAGTACGGCTTCTTCAGCAACGTCAATCCCGACGTGGACCACCCGCGCTGGAGCCAGCGGACCGAGCGCCGCATCGCCGGCAGCGCCAGCAAGCTGTTCGCCGAGCGCATCCCCACCCGCATGTTCAACGGCTACGCCGAGCAGGTGGCCTCGCTGTATGCGGGGATGGATTTGCGCAGATGGTTCTGAAGTTCGTTGCAATGTCGAAAGCGTCCCGGGATGGGGCTCTCCGTGTGGGACACGCCGTGAATACGTCCCTGTAGGCTCGTCGGCGGCATCCATGCCGCCGACGGTCCCACACGGAGAGCCCCATCCCAGGACGCCTGCGTGATTCCTCGTGAAACCCCAAAGCGTCCGGAGGGCGACTGGGGTGATGCGTGACTGTCGGCGGCATGGATGCCGCCGACAAGCCCCCATGGATGGGTTCACGGCGTGTCACGCAGCGCCCCAGTCGCCCTCCGGATGCCACCGGACACTTCAATCAGAGCATCGCGAGATGCCATGCGGTAGTGCGAGAACCCCATGCAGCACAGCAAGCGCTTCCTGATCGCCGCCAAGACCCTGGCGCACGCCGCCGCGCTGACACCGCTGGCCATCCTCGGCGCGCAGATGCACGAAGTCTGGCGCACCGGCAGCGATGTGCTCGGCGCCGATCCCGTCGCCGAGATCGAGCATCGCCTCGGCCTCTGGGCCCTGCGCCTGCTCCTGCTCACCCTCGCGATCACGCCCCTGCGCCAGCTCACCGGCTGGAACGATCTGGTCCGCTTCCGCCGCATGGCCGGCCTGTACGCCTTCGCCTACGCCACCTTGCACCTGCTCGCCTGGCTGGTGCTGGACCTGCGCGGCTACTGGACCCAGTTGTTCGAGGACATCGCCAAGCGCCCCTACATCACCGTCGGCTTCGCCGCCTGGCTGCTGCTGGTGCCGCTGGCGCTCACTTCCACCCGCGGCTGGATCCGCCGCCTCGGCCGCCGCTGGACGCAACTGCACCGGCTGGCCTATGCCATCGGTGTGCTCGCCGTGCTGCACTTCTGGTGGCAGGTGAAGGCCGACTGGCGCGAGCCGGCGCTGTACGCCGCGATCCTGGCGCTGCTGCTCGGCTGGCGCGCGTTCAAGGCGCTGCGGCGAAGGACGTGGCAGCCGCGTCGGGCCTGACCGCGCCCGGCGTCCGCCACACGGCCGGGCTCAGACCGCCGGCACCAACAGCAGCAGCGCGCTGAGCGCGGCCGCCAGCAGCAGCGCCGCCAGCAGCAGCCAGGGCAGACGGCGCGTCCCGCCCGCTGGCGTCACCGCACTGGAAACCGGCTGCTCCGGGGCATCATCGCCCGGATCGGAGGTGTTGCGGTTGCGCGCGGGCAGGCCGGGGCTCTCGATCACGAAGCGGTGGTGCGCGTCGAACACGAGCTGGTCGCCCGGCAGCAGCACCGCATCGCGCACCGCCTCGCCGTTGACCACGCTGCCGTCGCCGGCCAGGTCGCGCAGCAGCAGCCGCCCGCCCTGCAATTCGATGCGCGCATGGCGCTCGGCGAAGGCCGGGTTGTCGATGCGGATGTCGCATTCCGGTGCCCGTCCGACCAGGCGCGGCCGGTCGAGGGTGAAACTGCGTCCGTGGCAGCGGCCACCCACGCCGCGCAGCACCACCCTCGCATCGGGCTCGAACAGGCCCGGCACCTCCCGCTCGCCCGGCGGCTGCGCACCGAGCAGCAGCAGCTCCGCCCCCTCGACGTAGATCGCATCGCCCACGCGCAGCATCGCCATGCGCCGCACCGGGCGCCCGTTCACGTGCACGGTGCACGCCCCTTCCACCCGCAGCCACAGGCCGCGGCGGTCGGCGCACAGCAGCACCAGCGCCGCCCCCGGATCGTCCACCAGGGCGAGCTGTCCGGCGGCGTCGCGGCCGATCGCGTGCACGCCGGTGCCGAGCGTGAGCTCGCGGCGCGAAGGCGGGGGGAATCGAAGACGGAAAGTTTCCACGCGCGGGCAATCTAGCAGGCCCGGCAAGGGCGGTCATCCGCCCGCCTGCGGTTGGACGCCGCCGCGCGCCGTCGCACAATGCAGTCCCGCTCGCACGCACCCGCCGCCATGTCCGAGATCGACATCCGCCACGTCCACTCCTTGCCCAAGGCCCAGGCACGCAAGGCGGTGGAGGAAGCGGCCGCGAAACTCGCCGAACGCTTCGGCCTGGACTATGCCTGGGAAGGCGACACCCTCCACTTCCGCCGCTCGGGCGTGGACGGCCGGATCGCGCTGGAGCCGAAACTGGTGCACTTCACCGCCAAGCTCGGCTTCTTCCTGTCCGCGATGCGCGGCCCGATCGAGCACGAGATCCGGCGCGTGCTGGCCGAGCGCTTCACCTGAGCACGCCCCGGCTCAACCGATGCGCCAGTGCGCGGCGCGCGCGCGCTCGCAGGCCGCAACCTCGTCCATGAACGCTCCGATGTCGGGCAGCGCGGTGAGCGCGGCCGCGCCGCGTTCCAGAAGCCCCTGCAGTTCCGACAGGCCGGCCGCACGCGCCGGCGCCCGCGACAGCTTGAGCAGGGTCAGCAGCCCGGGCAGCCGCAAGGCCGCGCCCAACCCGTAGCCCACCGCTTCCACCAACGCGATCTGCCGCTCGCGCAGGCGCGGCAGGCCCACCTCGCGGTAGGCACGCGCGTACAGCGCGCCGTCCAGCTCCCCGCCCTCCGGCGCCAGCCGCTGCAGGGCCTGGCCCATGCGCAGGTCGAGGGCGTGGGTCAGCGCGCCGAGTTCGAGCGCGTCGGCCAGCACCTCCAGCATCGGCTCCGGCAGCAGCCGCTGCATGGTCGGCAGCACGCGCGCGATGTCGGCGTCGCGGCGGCTGAAATCGTGGTCGCCATAGATGTCGGAAAGGAAGAACTCGGCAGCCGGGCGGGTGCGCCGGTCGGCCAGGAAATGGGCGAAATCGCGCTCCAGCCGCGCTGCCTGCCAGCGCCGCAGGCGCGGCAGCCAGGGCAGACGGTTGCGCGGCTCGCGGACCGGGTCATGCAGCGCCTGGTGGCAGGCCAGCCGCCGTTCGATCCGCCGCTCCAGCTCGCGCCTCGGGTCCGGCCGTCGTGCCATCACCCGGATGATCGGGACTGCGACCGGGCTCCGCAACCGCGCCGGCGCCTGGCTTACACTCGGCCCATTCCCCGCCGTACGCCCCCGCATGCTCTCCGTCCACTCCGCCCGGCAACGGGCCCGCAAGCCCGGCCAGGACGGCGCCCGCATCGGCCTGGCGGTCGCCGGCGGCGGGCCGACCGGAGCGATGTACGAACTCGGGGTGCTGCGCGCCCTGGACGAGGCGCTGGAAGGGCTCGACCTCACCCGCCTGGACTGCTACGTGGGCGTGAGCGCCGGCGCGTTCCTGGCCGCGGGCCTGGTCAACCGCATCGGCACCGCGGAGATGTGCCGGATCTTCATCACCGGCGACAGCGACGACGTGCGCTTCCGTCCGGAGACCTTCCTGCGCCCGGCCTTCGACGAGTACGCACGCCGGCTCGCCGCCGCGCCCGGCATCGTGTCCGCGCTGCTGCGCGACCTGTGGCGCGGGCGTGGCGATTCGCGCTGGTCGGACGCGCTGGTCCGCCTCGGCGGGCTGATGCCCACCGGCCTGTTCGACAACGCCGAGGTCGAGCGCTTCCTGCGCGAGGTGTTCACCCGGCGCGGCCGCTGCAACGATTTCCGCCTGCTCGACCGCCCGTTGTACGTGGTCGCGGTAGACCTCGACTCCGGCGAGGCGGTGCGTTTCGGCACCCCCGGCTGGGACGACGTGCCGATCTCGCAGGCGGTGCAGGCCAGCGCGGCGCTGCCGGGGATGTACCCGCCGGTGGAACTGCGCGGGCGCCACTTCGTGGACGGCGCGCTGCGGCGGACCATGCACGCCTCGCTGGTGCTCGACCGCGATGTGGACCTCATGCTCGGCATCAACCCGCTGGTGCCGTTCAACCCTGCCAGCGCGGCCGAGCCGTACCCGGCGGCGCGCCGCCTGGAGCGCCGCATCGCCGGCGGCGGGCTGCCGGTGGTGCTGTCGCAGACCTTCCGCACCATGCTGCAGTCGCGCATGCAGGTCGGCCTGGCCCGCTACGCGCAGCAGTACCCGCACATCGACCAGCTCGTGTTCGAGCCCAACGCGCACGACCGCGAGCTGTTCTACACCAATGTCTTCAGCTTCGCCTCCCGGCGCCGGATCTGCGAGCTGGCCTACCGCAACACCCTCGCCGACCTGCGCACCCGGGCGGAGGAGCTGCGCCCGCTGCTGGCCGCGCACGGCATCGGCCTGCGCACGGAGATCCTGGCCGACCCGCAACGTTCGATCCTCGACGGCCTGCGCGGCCCGGTGCCGCGCCGCACCGATGCCACCGCGCAGTTGCAGCGTGCGCTCGATGACGTCGAACGCCGGATCCGGTCCCGCCCCCATTGAGCCGGCGCCGCCGGTTCGTGTGATTGCTCTAGCGGCAAGGGGGAGGCTGGCCGTCACCCCCCGACTCCGGAGACTCCCATGGCCAAGCTAAAGAAGAGTGCACGCAAGTCCACCACGGCGGCCTCGGGCGCCCTGCCCCTGGAGGGCCTGTCCAAGACCCTGAGCGAGTCGGCGCAGCAGATCTGGCTGGCCGGCGTGGGCGCCTTCCACCGCGCCCAGTCCGAGGGCACCAAGCTGTTCGAAGCCCTGGTCAAGGAAGGCATGTCGCTCGAACAAACCGCACGCAAGCTCGCCGGCGACCGCGCCGAGAGCGTGCGCGATGCGGTCGAGAGCCGGGTCGGTCAGGCCCGCGAGCGCGCCGCCGACACCTGGGACAAGCTCGAGAAGGTGTTCGAGGACCGGGTGCACCGCGCACTGGTGCGGCTGGGCGTGCCGGGGCGTGAGGACATCGCCGAGTTGAGCGCACGCGTGGACGCGCTGACCGCCGAGCTGCGCCGGCAGGGCGCGGAATCCGGGGCCAGGCAACCACGCAAGGCCGCGGCCCGCAAGACCGCTCCGCGCAAGGGAGCGAAGGCGCCGGCACGCAAGGCCGCCGCACGCAAGAGCGCCGAAAAGCCCGCGCAGGCCTGAGCGCCGGCACGCCGCGTGCACGCCGCGACCGCGCGTGCACGCGGTAGCGGTATATTGCGCGCTCCTCCGTCACGTCCCTGCTGCGCATGACCGCTTCCTGGCTGATCGCCCTGCTCGCGGCCCTCGCCCTCGGCATCGGCGTCAGCGCCTGGCTATGGCGCGTCAGGCGCCAGCAACTGGAAGCCGCCGCCGGCACCCGCGCGCTGGCGGCGATGCGCTGGCGCGAGTTCTCGCACTTCGTGCTCGACGCGATGCGCCACCGCGGCTTCGACGTGCTCACGCCGGACGCCGAGACCCACTCCGGGCCGCAGGCCGAGTTCCTGCTGCTGCGCAACGGCCAACGCTGGCTGCTGGCCTGCAAGCACGGTTCGGCCTACCGCCTGACCCCGGCGGCGGTGGAGGAACTGGCCGCCAGCGTGCGCCTGAAGGGCGCCGCCGGCGGGCTGCTGGTCACGCCGGGAACGATAGATCCGGCCGCGCGCCGGCCGGCTGTGCAGGCCGGCATCGAGCTGGTGGACGGGGACACCCTGTGGCCGGAACTGGTGCCGCTGCTGCCGCAGGCGCTGCGCGAGGACGTCCAGGCCCGGGTCGGCAACGAGATCAAGCGGTTGACCGCGCTGGCCTGGGCTGGCGCGGTGCTGGTCGCCGCCGTGCTGGGCCTGCTGCTTGGCCGGAGCCGGGATCCGGTCGGCCCGGGCCCGGGCGCGGCCACGGTCGCCACCGCCGCGCCCTCCCCGGCGACCGCGCCCGCCTCCGCCGCTGCTCCCGCCCCGACCGCGCCGGCGGCGCCCGCCGCCGGGCAGGCATCGTCGCCCCCGCTGCCGGCCGCGCCCGAGCGCCTGCCGACCGAGCAGGAGGAAAACGCCCAGCGCCAGACGGTGATCGCCAAGGTCTCGGCGCTGCCCGGCGTGGACCGCGCGTTCTGGTCCACCCGTTCGACCCTGGTGGTGCAACTGGAGGGCGACGGCCCGGACCGCTTCGGCGAGATCTGCGCCGCGCTCGACCCTTACCTCACCCTGCGCACCGCGCGCGTGCAACTGCAGCCGCCGAAGGACAGCGGCCGGCCGGTGCGCTTCCGCCAGTGCCGGACGTTCTGAGCCTCGTCTGAGCCTCACCAGTGCACGCCGCGCATCAGCGCGGCGAACGCGATCTGCTCGTGGCTGGGCTGGGCCTCGCCCTTGATCCCCTTCTTGTCGCCCTTGGCCGCGGCCGAGTCCGGGAACAACTCGAACGCCGTGTTCATGATCACCTCGTAGGCCTTCGGCGCCAGCGCGTTCACGATCGCGGCGAAGATCCCCAGCCGCGTGGCGATCCGGCTCGGACGTTCGATGATGCCCCTGACCACCAGGTCGGCGGCCTCCTCCGGGGTCAGCGTCGGCACGTTCTCGTACACCCTGGTCGGCGCGATCATCGGCGTCTTCACCAACGGCATGTTGATGGTGGTGAAGCTGATGCCCTTGCCGGAGAGTTCGCCCTGGGCGCAGCGGCTGAACGCGTCCAGCGCGGCCTTCGAGGCCACGTAGGCCGAGAACCGCGGCGAGTTGGCCAGCACCCCGATCGAGCTGATGTTGATGATGTGGCCCTTGCGGCGGTGGATCATGCCCGGCAGGAAGCCCATGATCAGGCGCAGGCTGCCGAAGTAGTTGAGCTGCATCGTCCGCTCGAAATCGTGGAAGCGGTCGAAGCTGAGCTCGATCGAACGCCGGATCGAGCGGCCGGCGTTGTTCACCAGGATGTCCACGTGGCCGTGCTCCTTCAGCACCGTGGCCACGAAGCGGTCGCAGTCGGCCAGGTCGGCCAGGTCGGCGGTGTAGGCGAAGACCTTGCCGCCGGCGGCGCGCAGCTCGTCGCGGACCCGGAACAGCTCCTCCTCGCCGCGGGCGCAGATCACGGTGGTCGCGCCGGCCTCGGCCACGCGCCGCGCGGTGGCCAGGCCGATGCCGGAGGATCCGCCGGTGATCACCACCACCTTGCCCTTCACCCGCCCCTTGAGCGAGCGGTCCACGAACAGGTCGGGGTCCAGGTGGCGCTCCCAGTAGTCCCACAGCCGCCAGGCGTAGCTCTCCAGCGGCGGCACCTCGATCCCGCTGCCGCGCAGCGCGCGCTCGGCCTCGCGGTTGTCGAAGCGGGTCGGATAGGTGACGAACTTCAGCGCCTGCTTCGGGATCCGGAAGTCGCGCAGCAGCATGCCGGTGAAGCGCCGCACCGGCGGCAGGCTGCCGACCGCCATCCGCACCGCCTCGGGCACGAAGGCGAACATGCGCGCGTCCAGGCGCATGCTCATCTCCGGCGCATGGCCGGCGCGGGCGAACACATTCAGCACTTCCCCCACCCGCATCGGGTTGGGGTCGGTCAGGTGGAAGCAGCGGCCGTCGAGCCGCGGCTTGTGCGCGATGTGGTCCATCGCGTCGGCCACGAAGTCCACCGGGACGATGTTGATCCGCCCGCCCTCCAGGCCGAGCATCGGCATCCACGGCGGGAACATCTCGCGCAGCTTCTTCAGCACCGGAAAGAAGTAGTACGGGCCGTCGATCTTGTCCATCTCGCCGGTGCGCGAGTCGCCGACCACGATGCCGGGGCGGTAGATGCGCCATTTGACCCGCTGCTCCTGCCGCACCAGCCGTTCCGACTCGTGCTTGGTGCGCAGGTAGGGGTCGTCGAGCCCCTCGGCCTCCTCGAACATGTCCTCGCGGAACACGCCCGGGTACAGCCCCGCCGCGGCGATCGAGCTGGCGTGGTGGAAGCAGCCGGCGCCGACCGCGGCCGCCAGGTCGAGCGCGTGGCGGGTGCCCTCGACGTTCGCCGCCTGCTGGCTCTCGGCGCTGGCGGCCAGGTCATAGATCGCGGCCAGGTGGAAGAAGTGCTTGACCTTTCCCTGCAGCGCCTTGACCTGCGCCGCGGCCAGGCCGCATTTCGGCGCGGTCATGTCGCCCACGACCGGATGGATGCGCTGCATGTCCCAACCCATCCGGCGCCCGATGTCGTCGAGCTTCCTGCGCGAGTCCTTGCGCACCAGCACGTACACCGTGCCCTTGCGCGCGAGCAGCCTGGCGACGAGGTGGCGGCCGATGAAGCCCGTGGCGCCCGTGACGAAGTAGCTCATGCGCTGCACTCCCCAGGGAAGGCGGTTCCGGCTACGTTGCCAGAGCCCGCGCGCAGCGACAATTCCCCGCCGTATTGACCCCCGCGGGGACGCGTGCTGTGATCCCCGCACACGACCGGAGCCGCCCCATGTCCGACCTGCAAGCGCGTTTCGAACAGGCCGCCCGCGACGTCCAGACCCTGCCCGAGCGGCCGGACAACGACACCCTGCTGCGCCTGTACGCCCTCTACAAGCAGGGCAGCGAGGGCGACGTGAGCGGGCCGAAGCCGGGCTTCTTCGACTTCGTCGGCACCGCCAAGTACGAGGCCTGGGGCAAGCTCAAGGGCATGCCCCAGGACGAGGCGAAGAAGAAGTACATCGAGCTGGTGAAGAAGCTGCTCGGCTGACCCGGCCCGACCATGCCGCGCCAGACCCGACAGCGCATCCTCGACACCGCGCTGGCGATGTTCAACGCCCAGGGCGAGCCGAACGTCACCACCAACCACATCGCCGACGAGCTGGAGATCAGCCCCGGCAACCTGTACTACCACTTCCGCAACAAGGACGACATCATCGAGCACCTGTTCGCGCGCTACGAGGCGCGGATGGACGCCGCGCTCGCCGCGCCGCAGGGGCGGCTGCCGAACCTGGAGGACATCTGGCTGCAGCTGCACCTGGTGTTCGAGTGCATCTGGGACTACCGCTTCCTGTACCGCGACCTGGTCGAGATCCTCAGCCGCAACCGGCGGCTGCGCCTGCGCTTCGCCCGCATCCTGCGCCGCGCCGACGAGCAGGCGCACGAGGTCATGCGCGGGCTGGTCCGGGCCGGGGTGATGCGCGCCTCGGCGGCCGAGCTCGACGCCGCCGCCACCAACGTCCTGGTGATCGCCACGTTCTGGCTGAACTACGCCGCCGCACGCGGCGACCGCGACGAGCAGGCCTCGATCCGCGACGGGATCGTGCAGGTGATGATGCTGCTGGCGCCGTTCCTGCGCGACGCCGAGCGCGTGCACCTGAACACCCTCACCCGGGCCTATCTCTCCTGACGCAGACGAAGGACGCCGACATGGCCAAGTCCCGCTGGAAACCCTTCCCCCACGACCCCGCGCCCTACACCTATGCAGGCGACGCGCTGAAGAAGGCCTGGCCGCGCCTGCACGCCGGCGACTGCGAACCCTTCCCCGACGGCAAGCGCGCCGCTGCGCTGCTCAAGGCCGCCGGCAAGGCCGCGCCGAAGCTCGACGCCGATGCGCTCGCCGCCGCGTTGCAGGACGCCTGGCGCGCGTTCCACCGCGGCGATTTCGAAGCCGCATTCGAGGCCGGCGAACGGCTCGGCCCGGTCGGCGCCTCGGTCGCGGTGAAGGCGCTCGGCATCCACGCGACCTATCTCGTGGACAAGGAAGCGGAGAAGCAGAAGCGCCTCCAGCAGGCCGCCGAACTGGCCGAAGCCGCGATCCGCGCCCTGCCCGGGGAGGCCAACAGCCACTACCGCCACGCCTTCGCCCTCGGCCGCTACAGCCAGAGCCTGTCGGTGGTGACCGCGCTCAAGCAGGGCATCGCCGGCAAGGTCCGCGCCAGCCTGGATGCGGCGCTCGCGCTGGCGCCGAAGCACGCCGAGGCGCACACCGCGATGGCGCTGTACCACGCCGAGATCATCGCCAAGGTCGGAGCGATGATCGGCGGCCTGACCTACGGCGCCAAGGCGGCCGAGGCCGAGCGCCACATCGCCACCGCGCTCGAGCTCACCCCCGACTCGCCCATCGCCCACATCGAACACGGCAACGTGCTGATGCTGCTGCGCGGCGAGAAGGGCGAGGACGCCGCCGCCGAGGCCTACGAGAAGGCCGCCTCGCTGGCGCCGAAGGACGCGATGGAGAAACTCGACGCCGAGTACGCGCGGGCGCAGCTGGAGTAGCCAGCCGCAGCGGAGCCCATGCCGGGACACAACGGGGACAGCCGGGCCCGATCCCGGACAAGCAAAGAGGCCCGGCGGGTGGGCCGGGCCTCTCGTGACCACGGGTTTTCCGGATGTCCTGGTGGGCGGTGCAGGTTTCGAACCTGCGACCCCTGCCGTGTGAAAGCCAAATTTTCGCGCAAAATGAACTGGATTTTTCGATCGTTTCTGATTTCTCCCTATGATATGGGACAAAACGGGGACAATCGAGCAAGAGAATGGCAACCATCACGCAGCGAGCGTCTGGTCGCTGGCAGGCCCGGGTGCGCAAGATCGGCGGACGTGCTGTCTCACGCACCTTCGCTCGGCGCGCCGACGCCGAGGCATGGGCGCGCTCGGTCGAGCTCGAGGTCGAGCGTGGCAGCTACGTAGATCGGCGCGCGGCGGAGCGCATCACCCTCGCCGAGCTGCTTGCCGCCTATTGGCGCGCGGTCTCCTCGCGCCACAAGGGCGCGCCAGTGGAGCGCTACCGGCTCGCTCGTATCGCCGAGGATCTCGGGGCGCTGCGCCTGACGGCACTGACACCCGCCACCGTCGCCGAGTGGCGCGATGCGCGCCTGCGCTGCGTGTCGCCAGGCACCGTGGCTCGAGAGCTCGGGATCCTGGGGGCTGTACTGAGTTGGGCGCGGAGGGAGCGCACACTCCCAATCCCCGAAAACCCGGTCTCGGCGATCCGCAAGCCGTCCCCACCGCGCGGCCGCGAGCGCCGCCTCGAACCGGGCGAGGAGGCGCGCCTGATGGCGGCGCTGGAGGATCGCCCCGCCCCCAGCGGCGGGGCGAAACGCAATGGTCGCTACCGGGTCGGCACGCGCAGCCCGTGGATGCGCCCGCTCGTGCAGTTCGCCCTGGAGACGGCCATGCGCCAGGGCGAGATGCTGGCGCTGAGGTGGGCAGACGTGGATCTCGAGCGGCGCATTGTCCGGCTCCGCGAGACCAAGAATGGCGACGCGCGCACGGTGCCGCTCTCGAGTCGCGCCGTCGCCATCTTGCGCGGCCTGCCGCGCACCGACAGCGAGCAGGTCTTCCCCATTTCCGGCAACGCAGTCAAGCTCGCGTGGCGGCGCGCCACGGCGCGGGCGGGCCTAGAGGATCTGCACTTCCATGACCTGCGCCACGAGGCCACGTCGCGGCTCGCCGAACGACTGCCCAACGTGGTCGAGCTCGCCGCCGTCACCGGCCACCGCGACCTGCGGATGCTGGCCCGCTACTACCACCCTCGGGCGGAGGTGCTGGCGGCGAAACTGGGGTAGGGCAGCGCTGGCGAGTTGGGCGGATGACAGCACCCGCAGCACATCGTCGATCGTCGCGGTCACGCCCCCCCCTCGCCCGTGAGGCTCCCGGGATCGCTCATGATAGGGGGATCCCTCCACGCGTGACGGGGGCTCCCCCCTCATCCCGGCATCCCCCCCCCATCAAAAATGATGCCGGGCAAAAACGCGCCAAAACCGCGCACAGCGCCCGACGACGGTGCGCCCCAGCAGGGGTAGGGCCCACGGACTCGGCGGCGCTCAGCGCACGCGCCTGTGGCCGTGGTGCGTGGCCCCGCGCAGCGGGGTGCGCTCCACCCGCGCATGCGTGCGTGCGCGCGCGCGTCCGGGATCCCTCCTATCCCCTATCCAGGGATAGGAGGGATCCCTAGGTACTGCAGCAGCATGCGTGCGTGCGCGCGCGCGCGAGCCGAGCGCGCGACATCACCCACGTATGCGCGCGCCACCGTCTGCGCGCTCTGCGCGCCTCAGCGACGCGCATCCGGAGGAGGCCGGGAGGGTGGCCGCGGCTTGCGCGCGCAACGCGCGCACAGCGCCACCAGCGCAGCGCTAGCGGCTGACGCTGCGCGCCCTGGCCACCAGCCAGCGGTAAGCGATGACCACAGGTCCGATGTACCCCCGTGGAGTCTCGCGCAGGCCCAATGCGCTCAGCATCAGCATGCACGGCACCATGCCACGCTGCCCCGCGCCAGCAATGCCCACTCCCTGCCGCTCCGCGGCGGGCGTGCGTCCATGCACTGCGGCGGCCATCCAGGCCGCCGGCGGCCCGCTCGCGGCCGCCTCCGGCGGCGACGCCGGGATAACGCTATGCCGCCGCGATGGCGTTATTCAGATAACGCGATCAGGGCGCGATAACGCTATTGCGCGCGAATCGCGTTATCGCGGATAACGCGATCAGAATCGCGATAACGTCATCAGGCACGAATAGCGTTATTCGTGCGGCGCGGCGGCCGGTCAGCGCGCATGCCCCCAGTCGTGCTCCGGCGTAGGCGCGCCACCGCCCAGCTCGCCCGCCTCGCGCTCGCCACGCGGCGCGGGCGGGGCCGGCTCGCCGCTGGCCGGGGGCGGCTCGCGCACCAGCTCAGAGCGCCAGCCCGCGAACGCGCCCCACGCTGCCGCCTCCTCGCGGTCGGCAGCGAGCCGCCCCTCCGGGTCGCCCCAGCGCTCGGCCTCCTCGCGCAGAGCCTCGGCGTGGCGCAGCCAGCCGTCGGTCACCTCGGCGAGGTGATGCGCCCGCGGGTCGTCGCTCTCGCGCAGAGAGCGCAGCACGTCCGCGATCGGCTCGATCGTGCGCTCGGGATGGGCATCCGGCACCGGGCGATAGTCGGCCAGGCTCTCGAGGCGCGCCGCCTCGCGCAGGCGCTCGACTGCGCCGTCCTCCTCTGCGCGGGATACGTAGGCGTGGGCCTGACCCGTGTTGCGGGACAGAGCCACGTAGGCAGCATTGCTGTCGAGCATGCGGTGGTCGCGCAACAGCGCATGCACCGTGCCGCCCCCCTGCTCTGCTCCCCGGACGGTGGCACCCTGGGCTCGGTGTATCGTCGATGCATGGCCATGCACCAGGCTCCGCGCGGCGCCGTGCTCGGCCTCCGCTCGGAGCATCACCGCCTTGGCCGCGCGCAGCTCGCGCCGCGCGGCGCTCAACTCGCGTGCGAGCGTCTCGCGCTCGCTGACCAGCCTCCGCCGTTGCTCGACGCCGGCCGCCGCCAGCGCCTCGCGCAGCCGCTCGCGCCGCTCGATCAGCTCGGCGACGCGGCGCTCGCTGCGCTCGGCGCGCTCGTGTACCTCGTCGAGATCTGGCGCCGCCCACAGGCGCAGGTCACGCTCTCGGCCGTCAGCGAGCCGCAGCCGGAGCCGCTCGGGCGATGCCTCGACGACCTCGGCCCTGGTGCCGTTGACCGCGCCGAGCGCGGCGCAACGCGCCGTGAACACCACCCAGTCGCCAGCGGCGACCCTCAGCTCCCCTTGGGCGGTCGCCACCGCTACCTCCTCGCCGCGGAGGACGCCACGCGCCCGCAGCGCTGCCCGCGCCTCCTCATTTAGGCGCGCGACGTCCCGCCTGAGCGAGGCCACCATCAGCGCATCGCGGCCCGCAGCCCGCTCGTCGGCGTAGGCCCGCGCCATCTCGCGGATGGCGCTGACCACTGTCGGCGACACGTGCCACTGCGCGCCCTGCTGCATCAGGGCGCGTGCGTGCTCCGGCCGCTGCTCGCGCACAGCACGCGCGATCGCGCGGTCGCGCTCGTCTGCCTGGCGCCGCACCTCAGACAGCTCTAGGCCGCCGTGCGCCCGCAGCACGTCGCGGAACGGCGCGCCGGCCTCCACCGGCGCAAGCTGGCGCGTATCCCCAATCTGTATGATCTTGGCTCCGGCGTCGGCCGCACGCCGGTAGAGATCTGCTGCGTCGCGGCTGCCCAGCATCCCCGCCTCGTCCACCACCAGCACGGTGCGTGCCGTGAGCTCTGTCCGCCCAGCGGCGAGATCCAGCCTCAGGCGCGCGATCGTGGTGCTCTCGATGCCCGCCGCCTGCAGCTCCTGCGCGGCACGGCCGGCGACCGCGCAGCCCCGCACCTCGTAGCCGGCGCTGCGGTACAGCTCGGCCACCTGCGCCACAGTGTAGGTCTTGCCGGTGCCGGCCCACCCCTGCACATTGGCCAGCCCGCGCTCGTCCGTGAGCGCACGCACCATGTCCGCCTGCTGGCCGCGCAGGCCTGCCCGGCCGATCTGCGCCTCGACCGCCTCACGCGCGAGGGCGTGATGCCGATCCGCTGCCAGCCGTGCGGCGTCGGCCAGCATCCGGCGCTCGCGCTCGAGCAGCTCGCGCGTCGTCCACCTCTCGACCATCCGCCCCCGTGCGTCCTCGCGCTCGACCCGCACCATGCCAGCGAGGATCCGCTCGGCCTGCGCCAGCGCCTCGCCCACGCCGATGCGGCCAACCGCCTCGCGCATCACCTCGCGGCGGATGGTCTCCGCCTCGACCGCCACGCGATTGCCCATCGCGCGGGCGAGGATCTCCTCGTCAGTGGCCTGCACGGCATGATCGCGCTCGAGGGCCTGCCCGCGGGCGGCCAACTCACGAGCAGCGACAGCGTCGAACCGGTGCTCGGCCGCCTCACCCGCCCAGCGCACGAAATTCGCTGCGCGGTCGGGGCTCTCCTTGCCGCGTCGCGACACGGCCGCAGCAGTCTCGGCCGCTGCGGCATCGCTGCGCCTCATCTCGCGCAGCTCGGCCAGCACGTCACCGCGGCGTGTGGACCAGCGGCGCATCAGCTCGGCCGGTGCGCCCGACAGCTCGCACTCGCCGCGCTGACCGACGCGCTCAACCCCGAAGCCGAGCGCCCGCAGCTCGCGCGCCAGCTCGGCGCGATACGCCGCGCCTGCGGCGTGCACCGCCCGCAGGTCGATGTCCACGCCGCGCCAATCGCCAGCCGGGCCACGGGCTCGATTGAGCACCACACAGTGGGTGTGCAGCTGTGGGTCGTTGGCGCGGCTGGTCGAGTGCTGGAATGTGGCGATGATCGGTTCGGCCGCGGCCAGGGTACGCCCGCCACGACCGAGACGGCAGCGGATGCCGTACTGGCGCATGTAGCCGAGCCCGGCTGCCACGGCCCGCTCGTGTGCGGTCTCGATCCGCGCCCGGAGGTCCGGATCGGCCACAGCCCAGACCGTGGAGACCGACTTCGGGGCCGAAAACGTCAGGTCGTGTCCGGCGACGTGGTTGCGGCCGACCGCGCCCAGCGGCCCGCCTGTGAGCGGGTGCCGCCCCTCCAGGGCTCGCTCCAGGTCGGCACGGCGTACCTCGCCCGCCAGACCGAGCGCACCAGCCGCGGCACCGAACCACCGGCCAGGCGGCTCCCCGCGCTGGTGCGCCTCGTCGGCGGCATAGTAGCGGGCGAAGTAGGCTGCCGCCGACTGCGGCGAGCGGATCTTCGCGTAGGAGAGCATTAGCCGCGCTCCCTGCCCCGACAGGGCAGGCCAATGATCGCATCGCGCACCCGGTCGAGCCGGGTCAGCGCGGTGTCCAGCCGTGCCGCCAGGCGCCCCTCGACCGCCGCCAGCCGGTCACCGAGCAGTTCGGCCAGCGCTTCGGCCTCGGCCTCGCGCCGCTCAGCCTGCGCCACGGCCAGCAGCCCCACCTCCACCAGCGCCCGGATGGCGCCCGAGGTGGACAGCCCCCGCACAGCGCCGTAGCGCTCGACCTGGCCGAGTAGCTCGGCCGGGAGATGTGTCGTCTTCGTTGCCAATGGCATGCGCCCTCCCGAGTTCGCGCGAGTTCGCGCGCGAAACCAACGACTTGCACGCCGATGGCCGGCGCTGCGAGTTCGCGACGCTCGCAACAGACATATCCGCTGTCTGCGGACACGCCCCCGCGCCGCCCTGCGAGTTCGCCCGAGTTCGCGCGCGGCGCCAACGACTTGCACGCCGATGGCCGGCGCTGCGAGTTCGCGCGGCAGCGCGTGCGCTCACCGCAGGGTGCGGAGGGTGTGCTCCGAGCGCACGCGAGGACTCACTGCGGAGCAGGAGTAGCCTCTGCTGACCCTGCTGACCTGCGACCGCCCGCGCCATCGCCATGGCGCCGCCGGCCGGCCGCACCGGGCGCCCGGCCCCGACGGGGCCCCGGCCGCACAGCGGCCGGGGAAGGGAGGGGTTCGGCCCGATAGGGCCGAATGCAGGACGGCGGCGACCGTCCCGCCCTGCCCGCCGGCGGCCTAGGCGGTCAGGACAGCCATGCGCGGAGACCCAGCAGGGCCGCACTCAGCCCGGCGAGACCGGCCACCAGGGCCAGCACGGCGCGAGGTGCCGGACCGAGCAGCAGGTGCTCCCGCACCGTCAGCGTCGCCGCCGCAGTCCCGAGGGCCGCCGCGGCGGCACCGGCCGCATCGGGCCGGTATAGACCCAGCACCACCACCAGGTACAGGCAGATAGACCCCATCACCAGCCCGCCCAAGTCGCGGGCGCGGTCGCGCCTCTCGGCGAGAGCCGCCTCGATCTTGTGTGCTGCCAGGGGCAGCACCCAGCTCCATCCCGCTGCCAGCCCCCAGCGTGGGGTGAGGCCGCCCGCCGCAATCAGCCACTCCGCCAGCAGGGCCCCGGCCGGCCAGACCGCCACCACAGGCCCACCCGCGAGCAACAGCCGCCAGGGGATCCGACCGGTCAGCGCCGCCACCGCCAGCGCGCCGAACAACACTACCGCCACCACGGCGGCCAACGCCGCCGGGAATACCAGCCCGTAGTACACATATGCGATGGCCGCGAGTATGGCGACCACGATCAGCTTCAGCACGGTGCGCACGGCGATCACCAGTCTGCCAGGGGGTCGTCATGCCCACCTTTCGGCGCCGGCACCGGCGCATCGCCGCCGGGCTCGGCACGCGACCCGTCGTGCACGGCCTCTGGCACAGGGGCAGTCGTACTAGTCGCCGATGGGTCGGCCGGCGGCAAGACAGGCGGCGCCACGGCATCCCATCGCGGGTTGGGCACCTGCGCAGGGGCGGTCACGGCCGGCCGCGCCGGGAACGGCTGGATCAGCCTGCCCAGGCGGTCACCGATGCTGACCACCATCTCGACGCCCGGCGTCCGGTCGCGCAGCACCTGCAGCCCCATCAGCGTGTCCACCCGCAGCACGGGTGCGCGCTCGCGGATGATCCGCTTGTTGCCTTGGCCCGTGGTCAGCGGGAACTCGAGGCGCTCAATCTCACGATCTCCCAAGTCCTTGCACACGGCGGCTGCGGCCGCCGTCGCCAGACGCAGATAGACACGGGTCTGCTGCATGGACTTCACCGCCTCGGCCTTGTCTGCGCCCGCTTGGGCGCGCAGCTGCGCCGGATCCTGCAGCGCCTTGATTACTCTAACGCCGCGGCTGCGGCCCATCTCCTCGATGCGCAGGAGCGCCGCCTGGGCTGCCGGCGATAGCTGCGGCAGCTCGTCCACGACCAGCCAGATGCCCGGCGCATCGGGCGCCCGCTCGGGCATGGCCGGACTCGCCACAGCATCGGCCAGCGCCGCCAGCAGCCCGCCGAACACCTGCTCGGCGCGGGCCGAGTAGCGGGCATCGGCATTCAGCGCCACCAGGCGCTCGGGCGACTGCCCCAGCGCCCAGCGGCGAACCGAGAACGGCGCCGCAGTCGGCGCAAACGCACCGGCATAGCCCGGCATCCACGCCGCCCCCGTCGCTAGCTCAGCCAGCACGGCGCGGCTGCCAGGATGCGCGGCGTCGGGCACTTGCACCCGGCACAGCGGGTTGCCGACGTGGGCCGCCACGATGATGGCCTCCGGCCCACCGCTGAGCAGTGCAGCGAGGTCGGCCCACCCCCACGGGGCGCCACGCTGCTGCAGATTGCGGATCAGGCCGGCGAGCAATTCTCGCGCTGCATGAACGAAAAACTGGTTGGCGCCCGCGTCCTCGCGGGGAAAGCAGGCGCGAGCGAGCTGGTCGGCCGCCGCGGGCGTGGCAACGTCCGCGGCGATGTCCCACGGGCGGGCCCGTGCGTCCCACGGGCCCAGCAGGGCCACGCGTTCAGCCGGCAACCCGGCGGAAAATTCGGCGACGAAGTCGCCCTTGGGGTCGTGGACCAGTACACGATCCCCTCGGGCGAGCGCCTGGGAGACGATCGCGTACAGCAGGGTGGTCTTACCGGCGCCGGGCAGGCCCACCACCAGCATGTGCGCTGTCTCCCGAGCGCGTGACAGCTCCACGCCCCCGATCTCGAGGCCGGTCACCGTGCCGGCCGCCTGCGCGGCCGAAAAGTGCGTCCGCTCGGCCTGCGCCAGCGCCGAGCGGAAGCTCTCCGGGTCGGGGTCGTACACCAGCCCGCGCACGTGCCACTCGTCTGCCTGGCGTGCCAGCAGCCAGCCGACGATCACCGCTCCCACCAGCCCGCAGCCGAGCGCCATCCACGGGCCGATGGCGGCCCCGATGCGTGCCAGGGGTGAGGCTGCTGCCCACCAGTGGGCCCATTCCGGTCGCGGCGGCCGACCTAGCGCGGTCAGCAGCGCCTCGGCCCCCCCCCCAAGACCGAACACCCCCAGCGCGACGGCGGCGCCCGCAGCGCCGCCGAACAGCGCGCCGATCAGGCCCTCCTCGGCGTAGGTGCGCCGGCTCATGCAGCGCCCTCCTGCCCGGCCAGGCCGTCCTGGAGCCAGGCCAGCACAGCATCGGCCGCCTCAGGCTGCAGCGGTACCTCCACCTCGCCCACACGCAGCAGCGACACCACCTCTGCGCCGTTGTGTAGGAGCTCGGCTGTGCCGGTGCTGGCGATGACGACGTGCCCGTCCTCGACGAGACCGGCACGGACGGAGTGCGCACCCGCATCCCGCCACAGATACAGCGTGGGCGCGGGCGAAAACGGCAAGTCAACAACGAGGGCGCGCGAAATCACAACCGCACCTCCACCGCCACATGGACCGCCGCCGTCTCGGTGCGCCTCGGGATCCTCGGGATCGGCAGCAGGCGCAGCGCCACCCGCTCGCCCAGCGCGACGCGCACCGAGGCCGCCACCATCGGCTCGACGCTGGCCCGGTCGTAGCCGGTCACCGCGCCGAGCGCTACGTCGAGCGCCACGCGCCCATCCAGCACCTCCACCATCGTCCAGGTGCGGCCGGCATAGACGCTCGTGCGGCCGATGCTGTTCTCGTAGCCGCCGACGATCCAGCGATCAGCGAGTCGGACGTAGAGGCCCGGCGTCCGGTCGCGGCACGGGTACACGTACCACCCCCAGCCGTCGGCGTGCCGCAGGCAGCCTGCGCGACCGTCCACATGGTGCGTCCACAGGTGGACGCCAATCGCTGTCACCGCCGACCGGGCCGGCTCGGCCGCAACGACACGGGGGGACACCGCCAGCGCAAGCGCGGCAAACAGAACGAGAGCGGACAGGCGCATCGCGAGATCTCCATCATGGATGCCCCATATCCGCACCCCGCGGACATCGCTAGAGCGCTGACCGCGTCACCCGATCCGCCTGCACCACGATCCGGCCGTCGCCGCCAACCCCGATCCGGACTTGGCGCGCGCCGGCCTCGCGGGCCGTGAGCAGCCCGTCCATCACCGCCGCCTCAAGCGCCCGCGAGAACTCGCGCACGCCGTAGTCTGCGACCTTGGCCTGCGCCGCCAGCGCCTCGGCCACCGCTCGCGGATCCACGCCGCCGGGCGCGATCTCGACGCCGGCCTCGTGCGCGAAGCGCGCGAGCAGCAGCAGCACTAGCGCCACCCGGGCGCAGAAGTCGAGCGGCCGGAATGGATAGATCGCGTCTATGCGCGCGAGCTGCTCGGCCCGGAAGTAGCGCAGCAGCGCGTCCTTGACCCGCGCCGCCCTCGCCACTGGATCCGGCTCGTCGCGCGCGATCGCCGCGATGTCCTGGTGGGCGGCATTGGTCGTCATCACGACCACGAAATCGCGGGCATCCACCGTCGTACCGGTGCTCTGCTCGGTCAGGCGGCCCTCATCCAGCAGTCCCATCAGGACGTCCATGACCCGCGGGTGTGCCTTCTCGATCTCGTCGAGCAGCAGCACGCCGCGGCGAGCGCGGGCGATGGCGCCAGTCAGCTGGCCGCCCTGGTCGGAGCCGACATACCCCGGCGGCGCGCCGATCAGCCGCTGCACGGAGTGGGCGTCTGTCATCTCATTGCCGTCTACTCGGACGAGCTCCACGTCCAGCGCGTCGGCCAGTGCCTTGCACAGCTCGGTCTTGCCGGCGCCGGTGGCGCCGGCAAACATCAGCACGCAGACCGGCCTACCCGGCCGACGCAGGCGCAGGCGCCGGCTGACCGTGGCGGCCACGTCCTCGATGATGTCGTCTTGACCGAGGACGCGCGCGCACAGCCGCGCGGCGAGATCTGCCGGGGCGGTCATGGGTGCCGCGACGGCTACACCATCGAGCGCCTGCCGCACGGCATCGAGCCCGCCAGGGCCGAGCAACTGCAGATAGTCGGGCATGTCCTGTCTCCCGGAGTGGATGTAGGGGGGAGCTATCGCCACCGCTGTCAGTGCGAGGCCGGCCGCGAAGCGGGCTAGGCCGTGGCCGAGCTCGCCGCTGGCGACCTGCGCGAGGCCGGCGACGAGCAGGTACCCGCCCCCGCCCACAGTCAGCCCCCACACCAGGGATGCCCAAGCCAGGCGCCAGCCACGGCGGCCGGCGATGTACTCGGCGGCCAGCGCCAGCCACGGCGGGCCCGGCCGCAGCACCAGCAACAGCGCCGCGCCGCCGAAGAGCCCCACAGCGGCGAGCAGCAGCCACGGGAGCACGCGCAACAATAGCGTCAGCAGCAGCGCACCGAGCAGCAGACGTCCGGCGATGCGCTGGATGTCGGGCGTCATGGCGGGTCTCCGCCGCCACGCGGCGGCAGAAAGAGCGCCGGCACCACCGGCAGCTCGTCGCGCTGACTGCGCAGCGCGAGCGTCGCTGTCCAGCGACCGCGCAGCCGCTCGCATGCGAGCTCGAGCGGATGCCAGCCGCGCGCCAGCCCGACGGCAGCACTGGCGGTCGCGCCGGGCCTCGCGCGAGCGACGGCGACGCCGGAGACCATCACAGCGCATCCCGCCCCGTACCCCCACGGGAACGCCGGGTTCGCGATCCGCGCGACGGCGACGATCTCGCCACCGTCCTCGATGCGCGCCCAGCCGATGCGGCGGATGCGGATGTCGCGCTCATCGGCGATGTCGGCAGCATCACGCGCGGCGGCGGCGTCTATCGCCGCCAGCCCGTGGCCCGGCACCGTGCGATGTGCGATGGCCACCCACGTCTGCCCGTCGTCAGGCGACTGCTCGACGATCTCCTCGTAGCCGGGCTCTGGCGCCGGCAGCGCCTCGAGCGGCAGCGCCGCTGCCCGCAGCATGACGGTGCTGTCGCTCGCCGTGGACTGCACCGACGGCTGCGCGCTCGGCATCGGTGGCGGGCGGCTGGGCGCCGTGGACTGCGCGGTGACCGGCGCCTGTAGCGGCGCAGACGCTGGCGGGGCCGGTGCATCGGCCGGTCGTGCTGCGGGCTGACGGGTCGGCTCAGGCGTGACGACCGGCGGCGCCGCGGCCGAACCGATCACGCCGAGGATCAGCGCGCCGAGCAACAGCAGGCCGAGCGTCGCCAGTACCAGCAGCAGCGGGCGCCGCAGCATCGTCTGGGCGAGGGATCGCAGGTCACGGGGCATGAGGCACCTCGCGCTCGTGCCGCAGCCCGAGGCATGCGCGCACTGCCTCGTGCGCATCGGCCGCCGCCGCGGCGAGCTGGTGCTCGCAGCCGGGCTCCACCGGCGCAGCCCCAGAGCGGACCTGCGCCACGGCCACCGCGATGCCGCGGACGTACTGATCGGCGAGCGCCTGCACCTCGTGGTGCAGGCGACTAGCACCCGCCGCCGCGGCTGCGAAAGTCATCAAGTAGCCAAGCATCCGCGTCATGGATCCTCCTGTGTGCGTATCGGGATATCGCGTCATGGCGGACACGCCGTGCTCACCGCGACCGCCCCGCCAGCTCGGCGCGGATCGCGTGCAGCTGCGCGGCGACATGGGCCGGATCTGCCGGCCGCGCCGGCCGGAAACGGGCGATCACCTCGGCAGCGGGCGGATGCGCCGCTGCTGGCGTCGGAGCCGAGATCGGGACCTGAGGGCGCAGCGGCAGCCGTCCACGCAGCCGCGAGGGCAGCGGCGGCGCGCCGTGGGCTGCCGTGTACTCAGCAGCCACGGCCTCGACCGCCGTCGCGCCGTGAGCGGCGACCGCGGCTGCGATCCACGCGCGATCACCGGCATCGCGTGCCAGCACGCCGTGGTGCACGTTGCTTGGGGGCGGCGCGGGGGCTCGAGGTCGGTCTCCGGCAGTGGGCTGGATGGCCGCCTGCCACCGCGCGATGAGCCGATATGCCGCCGGGGTGCGCTGGCCGCCGCGCGATGTGCCGCCAGGTGCCACCTGCTCGACCAGGCCGGCCGCGATGAGCTCGCGGCGTGCGCGTGCGATCGTCGCGCTGCCCCGGCCGGTCGCCGCCGCCAGGGCCGAATCGCCCAAGGCTGCGATGCCATCGGGCCGCTCGGCTGCGGCGGCGGCCAGTGCCAGCCAGACTGCTGCCGCGCCGCCTGATAGGCCTGCGCCGGCCGCGACACGCAGCATCTCGGGGGTGGGCATGGTCATGCCGCCACCCCCGCCCACAGCTCGCCGATGGCCCAAGCGGCACGCTGCCGCTCACGCGCGGCCCACCGGCGCGCCGTGCGCTCGCACCGGCCCGCACGGCGCGCCAGATCGCGCGCATCCGGCGCGTCGGCGACCGCGACATCCACGCCTGCGGCCGCGGCGGCCTCGGCCGCAAGCAGCCAGGCCAGCGGATCGTCATCGGTGGCGGACTCAGGGGCGCCGTCTGCCAGCGGCACCAGTCGTGCGCCGGCGGCGCGGCAGCGTGCCGCGACCGTGCGGCGCAGCAGCCGCTCTGGCGGCGTCGGCTCACCGAGCCGCGCGGTGATCTCCGCCGCGGCGATCCACGCGATCGCCTCGACCTCAGCGGGCTCCAAGCCGTAGGCGCCGGCCAGGCGCCGGATGTCGGTCTGGCCGAGGTGGGGTGATGCCGGAGTCATGCCTCACCCCCTGCCACCAGGCGCGGCCGATTGCGGGGCCGCCCACGACGGCGTGGCGCCGGCGCAGCACTCGGTGCGGCATCAGGTGCCGGGACGCCGGCGAGCCAGTACGCCACGGCCACCACAGACCACCGGGTGGGCGATGTGCAGGGGATCGGGTCGGGGATGTCGCCCCGGCGCGATCGGCGGGAACGCAGGGTGCTGGGTGTCACGCCCAGCAAGCCAGCCATTGCTTCGATGTCGAGCGTGGGGCCGTGCTGCGCGGTCAGCGCAGCAACGAGTTGCGCCACCGCTGCGGCGGTAACCACAGCGGCGGGATCAGCGTGGATCGTGTGCTGCATTGCGCGGTCCTCTCGGACCGCGGCGGGCGGGCATATGCGCCGGTGGCAGCGGCGTCGGCGCGCGCCGAGCATATCACGGGCGCACGGACAGCATTTCGCGACCAGAGTCGCATTTTTTGCGCCGACCTAAACATCCCTGCAACCTGCCCAGTTGCGCGACTGCGGCATGGCGCTGCGGCAGCAGACCGCGGCGGGCGGGCACCCTCGCGAGCATGCCGGCACGCGTGCACTTGCGCGCGTGCGCGCGCACGCCGTCACTGCATCGACAGCGCCGCCTCCACCAGCGGCTTGGCCCAATCTGGCGTGTTCCGCAGCGATGCGACATCGGCAGGCCAGACGAGCTTGCCAGACACCATCTCAGCGACCAGCACGGGATCGGGAATCGCGCCGTCCGCAGCGGCTTCGGCGCTGTTGTCGTACACCTTCAGGTGCGCCAGACAGGGCATGAGCGCGATCAGGTTCTCCAGCGCAGCCGGGTAGCGTTGGCGGATTTTGGCCTCGGGAATGTCGTGCCCGCCTAGGGCGGCACGGGCCTTGACGCGCGCTACATGCAAATCCGGCGAAGCCAGGCCGCAGAACCACATCTGCACGTCATGCGTCTTGGATGCGGCCTTGATCCGGGCGGGAACGGTGCGGCCACCCAGCGTGGTCTCGAAGGCGTAATGCGCGCCGGTGGCGATGGCCTCGTCCAGGCGCCGCATGCCCTCCTGCCACGCGACCGCATTGGCATGGGCCTGCTCGCAGCCGGTCGCGTTCATCAGTTCGCGCGCAAATGCGTCGGGGTCGAACCACGTCAGTCCCATCTGCGCGAGCAGATGGCCACCAATCGAACTCTTGCCCGCCCCGTTGACCCCGGCGAGGACATGGAGAACGGGGCGGCCCCTCAATGGCTGGCCCCGACTTTGACCTTGCCACCGAGCTTGGCCGGCCCACGCATCAGCGAGCGCAGGCGCTCGCCCGCATCGGCAGCCTGCAACAACGCCAGGCGCTCGTCGAAGCGGTGACGCAGCTCATCGAGCGCCGACGCCTGTGTCGCGGCGGCCTCACGCAGGGCACGCAGGATTGCGGCGTATTCCTCGGTCGAGAGGATGACCGCCTCGGGTTCATTGTGGTTGGTCACCACAACCTTGCCCCTGCGGCCGATGGCCTTCATGACGCCGCGCCAGCCGAGCTTCTTGACGTCGGAGGCCGGCGTGCGGGGCAAGTCTTCAATGGCGTCGAGCTTGAGGGGGAGGGTCATGAGACGCTCTGGCGGGTTGGGATAGGTGAAATATACCCTTTTTACCCTTTTCGGAACCTGCACAGTGTCGGTGCGGGTGTAGGGGTCTGACGGCGACTTCGGGGCGGGGGTTGGGGGTGGGGCCCTTGGAACGGTTCCAGAAGGTGCCGGCCGCACAGCCCCTGCCTTTGCCGCCCGCGAGCATGGCGCGCCGGGCGCATCAAGCGCCCCGGCCGCCACGCGCAGCGTAGGCGGCATCGCCTAAGCGATCCATAAGAGAGTCTCCTAAGAGATCTCTTATGGATCGCAAAAGATAAGAGGCGCCCGCCGGCGCCTGCCGAGAACGGCGAAAAAGCACAGAAAAAACAGCAGGTTGCGCCACCGCTCCGAGCGCCGCGCCGGGGGTGCCGAACACGAAGACCGGGGGTGCCGAACACGAAGACCGGGGGTGCCGAACACGAAGACCGGGGGTGCCGAACACGAAGAGCGGGGCGTCGCCCCTACCCTCACCGCGCCCCGCGCCCTCGAGCCCGCTGCGCCTATCCCGAGGCAAAACGGGGACAGCCAGGTCGCAGCAGCAGGCTGCACCGGACAGCAGCTGTCGGCAGTGGCCAACACCGGGGACAAAATGGGGACAACCAGGCCCGATTTTAGGCAAAAAAAGAGGCCCGGCGGGTGAGCCGAGCCTCTAATAAACCATTGATTCTCTTAGGTTTCCTGGTGGGCGGTGCAGGTTTCGAACCTGCGACCCCTGCCGTGTGAAAGCAGTGCTCTACCACTGAGCTAACCGCCCGAGGGAGGCAAATTCTAGCCGGCCTCCGCCCGGCCGGGCAAGCCGGCCGGCGCCGGTTTCACAGGCGGCCGTCCACCAGGCCGCGGTCGAGCACCGACTTGACGTCGTAGACCACGCATCCGGGCTTGCCCCAGCGGCGGACGTCGGCCTGGCGGAACGCGCCATGCGCCACCGCGAGCACGATCGCGTCGTAGGCGCCCGCCTCGGGTTCGGCCAGCAGGCGCAGGCCGAGCTCGGCCTCGGCCTCGGCCGGGTCGGCGACCGGGTCGTGCACGTCCACCTCGGCATTGGCCGCGTGCAGTTCGCGCACGATGTCCACCACGCGGGTGTTGCGCAGGTCCGGGCAGTCCTCCTTGAAGGTCAGCCCGAGCACCAGCACGCGCGCGCCGACCACGTGGATCCGCTTGCGCGCCATCAGGCGCATCACCCGGTGCGCCACGAACAGGCCCATGCGGCTGTTGATCCGGCGCGCGGTCAGGATCAGCTCGGGGTGGTAGCCAAGCACGGTGGCCTTGTGGGTCAGGTAGTACGGGTCCACGCCGATGCAGTGGCCGCCCACCAGCCCCGGTTTGAACGGCAGGAAGTTCCACTTGGTCGAGGCCGCCGCGAGCACGTCCTGGGTGTCGATGCCCATCGCGTCGAAGATCATCGCCAACTCGTTCACCAGCGCGATGTTGACGTCGCGCTGGGTGTTCTCGATCACCTTGGCCGCCTCGGCGACCCGGATGCTCGGGGCCTTGTGCGTGCCGGCGACGATGATCCGGCGGTAGAGCGCGTCCACGAACTCGGCGGTCTCCGGGGTCGAGCCGGAGGTGACCTTGACGATGTCGGGCAGGCGCCGCTGCCGGTCGCCCGGGTTGATCCGCTCCGGGCTGTAGCCGCAGAAGAAATCCTGGTTGTAGCGCAGCCCCGAATGCCGCTCGAGCAGCGGCACGCAGACTTCCTCGGTGGTGCCCGGATAGACCGTGCTTTCGTAGATCACCACGTCGCCACGCGCCAGCACGCCCCCGAGCATGGTGCTCGCCCGCTCCAACGGTTCCAGGTCGGGACGGTTGGCCTCGTCCACCGGGGTGGGCACGGTGACGATGTACACGTTGCAGTCGCGCAGCGCCTCCAGCCCGGTGGTGAGCGCGAGCCGCTGCGCCGTCGCCAGCTCGGCGGGCGCGGTCTCGCCGGTGCGGTCGTGCCCGCGGCGCAGCTCGTCCACGCGCGCCGGATCGATGTCGAAGCCGACCGTCTCGAACTGCCGGCCGAACGCCACCGCCAGCGGCAGCCCCACGTAGCCCAGGCCGACGACCCCGATCCGCACCTTGCCGATGTCCATGCCGCCCCTCCGTTCCGCGGCTCAGCCGCGCCCGTACACGTCGTCGTAGCGCACGATGTCGTCTTCGCCCAGATAGCTGCCCGACTGCACCTCGATCAGTTCCAGCGGCACCTTGCCGGGGTTCTCGAGCCGGTGGCGCACGCCGATCGGGATGTAGGTGGACTGGTTCTCCGACAGCAGCAGCACCTCGTCGCCGCACGTGACCCGCGCCGTGCCCTTGACCACCACCCAGTGTTCGGCGCGGTGATGGTGCATCTGCAGGCTCAGCGCGGCGCCGGGCTTGACCGTGATCCGCTTGACCTGGAAGCGTTCGCCGGCATCCACCGCGTCGTAGCTGCCCCAGGGGCGGTACACGCGGCGGTGCACGGCGGCTTCCGGTCGCTGCCGCTGCTTGAGCGTGGCGACGATGCCCTTGACGTCCTGCACCCGGTCCTTGCGCGCCACCAGCACCGCGTCGGCGGTGTCCACCACCACCACGTCGTCGAGCCCGAGCAGCGCCAGCAGGCGCCCGTCGCTCCAGGCCAGGGTGTTGCGGCAGTCCTGTGCGATCACGTCGCCGCGGTGGGCGTTGCCGTCGGCGTCCTGGCCGGCGATCGCCCACAGCGCCGACCAGCTGCCCACGTCGTTCCAGCCGGCGGCCAGCGGCAGCACCGCCGCGGCATCGGTCTTCTCCATCACCGCGTAGTCAATCGAGTCGGACGGGCTGGCGGCGAATGCCTCGCGGTCCAGGCGCACGAAATCCGGGTCGCGGCGCGCTTTCGCATGCGCCTCGCGGCAGGCGGCGAGCATCTGCGGCCGGAACCGCGCCAGCTCCTGCAGGTAGCGCGAGGCGCGGAACAGGAACATGCCGCTGTTCCAGAAATAGGCGCCGGACGCCACATAGCCCGCCGCGGTGTCCGCGTCGGGCTTCTCGACGAAAGCCTCCACCGCGCGCACGCCCTCGCCGGCGGCGGCGCGGATGTAGCCGTACCCGGTTTCGGGTCCGGCCGGGACGATGCCGAAGGTCACCAGCCGCCCTTCCTCGGCCGCCGGCCGGGCCTGCCGCACCGCTGCGTGGAACCGCGCCACATCGGCGATGACGTGGTCGGACGGCAGCACCAGCAGCAGCGGATCGCCGCCGAGCGCCATCGCCTCCAGCGCCGCCACCGCGATCGCCGGGGCGGTGTTGCGCCCGACCGGTTCGAGCAGGATCGTGCCCGTTTCGCAGCCGGCCTCGCGCAACTGCTCGGCGACCATGAAACGGTGTTCCTCGTTGGCCACCACCAGCGGCGCCGCGGTGGCCAGCGGCGCGACGCGGTGCCAGGTGGCCTGCAGCAGCGAGTCGCTGCCGACCAGGGGCAGGAATTGCTTGGGGTACGCTTCGCGGGAAAGCGGCCACAGGCGCGTGCCCGAGCCGCCGGAGAGGATGACGGGAAGCATGCGGAGTCCGTCCGGCCGATCCGGCACAGGGTAGCGCATGGCCACCGGACCGTCCCCACTCCGAACCAACGACGATGAAACTCTGGCACAACCCCCGCTGCTCCAAGTCCCGCGGCGCGCTCGACCTGCTGCGCGAGCGTGGCCTGGAACCCGAGATCGTGGATTACCTCGCCCATCCCCCGAGCGAGGCGGAGCTGCGCACCCTGCTGCGCCAGCTCGGCCTGGCCGCGCACGCGCTGGTGCGCAAGGGCGAATCCGACTACGCCGAGCTCGGCCTGGCCGACGCCGACGAGGCCACGCTGCTGGCGGCGATGTGCCGCCATCCGCGCCTGATCGAACGCCCGATCCTGGTCCACCGCGACCGCGCGGTGATCGGCCGCCCGCCCGAGCGCGTGCTCGAACTGCTCGACTGAAGCGGCGTCACAGCGAGCGGCTGGCCCGCAGCGCCAGCACCCGCGGCGGCGGCGCGAAGGCCTCGGCGCTCGATTCCTCCCAGTACTGCCGGAACACCGGCTCGTCCGGCACCCCGCGCAGCAGTTCGCCCGGCTCGAGGAAGCGGTACAGCGCCGCCAGCGAACGCACCTCGGTCGGCGAGACCCGGCGCAGGATGTGCTCGGGCCCCAGTTCCTGCGGATGGCGCAGGCCGGCGGCGCCCAGCAGATCGCGCAACGCGCGCAAGGTGTTCTGGTGGAAGCGGTGCACGCGCTGCCCCTTGTCGGCCACGTCCAGGCCGCGCCAGCGGCGCGGGTCCTGGGTGGCGACGCCGCTCGGGCAGCGGTCGGTGTGGCAACTGCGCGCCTGGATGCAGCCCAGCGCGAACATGAACCCGCGCGCGGCATTGCACCAGTCCGCGCCGAGCGCGATGGTGCGGGCGATGTCGAAGCCGCTGATGATCCGTCCCGCCGCCGCCAGCCGGATGCGCTCGCGCAGGTTCAGCCCGACCAGGGTGTTGTGCACCAACAGCAGGCCCTCGTGCATCGGCATGCCGACGTGGTCAATGAACTCCGCCGGCGCCGCGCCGGTGCCGCCCTCGGCGCCGTCCACGACGATGAAGTCCGGCAGCACGCCGGTCTCGTGCATCGCCCTGGCGATGCCGAACCACTCCCACGGATGGCCGATGGCGAGCTTGAACCCGGCGGGCTTGCCGCCCGACAGCGTGCGCAGCCGGTCCACGAACAGCAGCAGCTCGCGCGGGGTGGAGAACGCCGAATGCGCGGCCGGCGAGACGCAGTCGCGGCCCATCGGCACGCCGCGCGTGGCCGCGATCTCGGCGCTGACCTTGGCCGCCGGCAGCACCCCGCCATGCCCGGGCTTGGCGCCCTGCGAGAGCTTGACCTCGACCATCTTCACCTGCGGGTCGCGCGCGGCCTCGGTGAAACGGGCTTCGCTGAAGCTGCCGTCGGGGTCGCGGCAGCCGAAATAGCCAGAACCGATCTCCCACACCAGGTCGCCGCCATGCTCGCGATGGTAGGGCGAGATCGAGCCCTCGCCGGTGTCGTGGTAGAAGCCGCCGAGCGCCGCCCCCCGGTTCAGCGCGCGGATCGCCGCGGGCGAGAGCGCGCCGAAGCTCATCGCCGAGATGTTGAACACGCTGGCCGCATACGGCTGCGCGCGCCCGGCGCCGACCGGGATCCGGAAATCGTGCGACTCGATCGCCGCCGGCCGCAGCGAATGGTTGATCCACTCGTAATCGGTGCCGTACACGTCGTGCAGGGTGCCGAACGGGCGCGTGTCGTTCACCGACTTGGCCCGCTGGTACACCAGGGCGCGCTGCTGGCGCGAGAACGGCACCTCCGCCGTGTCGGGCTCGATGAAGTACTGCCGCATCTCCGGGCCGATGGACTCCAGGCCATAGCGGAAATGGGCCAGGATCGGATAGTTCCGCCGCAGCGTGCTGCGCCGCTGCAGCAGGTCGAGCGTGCCCGCCAGCGCCAGCAGCCCGAACCCGGCCACGCCCCACCACCACGCGCGCTCCAGCGGTGCCAGTGCCGCGCTCAGCAGCGCCAGCAGCACGCTCGCCAGGTACAACGCGTAACGGGACATCGCGGCCCCCTTGCGGCGGTGGCTGGTGCCCGGAGTGGGACTCGAACCCACATGACCATGCGGCCGGGGGATTTTAAGTCCCCTGCGTCTACCGGTTCCGCCATCCGGGCCCGGGGGCAGCTTACGCCAACGGCAAAGAAAAACCGCGCCGGAGCGCGGTCGAAGATGGAGGCCTGGGTCGGAATTGAACCGGCGTACGCGGATTTGCAGTCCGCTGCATAACCACTCTGCCACCAGGCCGTGACACGGAGCGACGAGGCGATTTTTCCACATCCGGGCCGCGGCGGGAACCGGTGCGGGCCGGTTCCGGCGGCGAGCCCCGGAAACGACGAAGCCCCGCGAGCGGGGCTTCGTGGCTGAATCTGGAGCGGGAAACGAGACTCGAACTCGCGACCCCGACCTTGGCAAGGTCGTGCTCTACCAACTGAGCTATTCCCGCGTGGAGCCCGCCATTTTACGGGGCGCCGGGGCGCTGTCAACACCCGTCCGCTCCTGTGCGCGCTCCTGCAACTGCTCCCGTTCCTGCGCGTGCAGCGATGGCCATGCCGCCCGCAGGTATTCGTAGCCCGACCACAGGGTCAGCAGCGCCGCGACCGCGAGCAGCCACTCGCCGATCGCGAAGATCGGCAGCCCCAGCCACGGTTCCTGGTAGAGCAGCAGGGTCAGGGCCACCATCTGCACGATGGTCTTGACCTTGCCGACCGTCGCCACCGCCACCTTGGCCCGCTGGCCGAGTTCGGCCATCCACTCCCGCAGCGCCGAGACCGCGATCTCGCGCCCCACGATCACCGCCGCCCACAGCGCCATCCACGGGGTGGGATGGTGCTGCACGATCAGGAACAGGGCGGTGGCCACCATCAGCTTGTCGGCCACCGGGTCGAGGAAGGCGCCAAAAGCCGAATGCAGGCCATAGCGGCGGGCGATCCAGCCGTCCAGCCAGTCGGTGACCGAGGCGGCGGCGAACACGAACGCCGCGGCGAAGTTGGTCCAGCGGTACGGCAGGTAGAAGACCAGCACCAGCACCGGGATCAGCAGGATCCGGAGCAGGGTCAGCAGGGTGGGGACGGTCAGCTTCATCCGTCGCGTTCCGTGGTCGGTGTCGGCAACCCGTGCAGGGTGGCATAGATGCGGTGCGCGAGGGCGGCATTGATGCCCTCCACCCGGGCGATCTCCTCGGCGCCGGCCGCCTTGAGGCCGGCCAGCCCGCCGAAATGGCGCAGGAGGCTGGCGCGGCGGCGCGGCCCGATGCCGGGAATGTCCTCGAGCCGGCTCGTAGCGCGCGCCTTCTGGCGCTTGCCGCGGTGGCCGGTGATCGCGAAGCGGTGGGCCTCGTCCCGGACCTGCTGGATCAGCTGCAGGCCCGGGGAGGCGGCGCCGGGCCGCAGTTCGCGCCCGTCGGGCAGGACCAGGGTTTCGTGGCCCGGCCGGCGCTCCTCGCCCTTGGCCACGCCGACCATGCAGACCCCGCTCACCCCCAGCTCGCCGAGCACCGCCCGGGCCTGGGCGAGCTGGCCCTTGCCGCCGTCGATCAGCAACAGGTCGGGCAGCACCCCGCCCTCCTCCGCTGCCTTGCGGAAGCGGCGCTCCAGCGCCTGCTGCATCGCGGCGTAGTCGTCGCCCGGCTCGATCCCGGCGATGTTGTAGCGGCGGTACTGGCCGCGCAGCGGGCCGTTGCCGTCGAACACCACGCAGGAGGCGACGGTGGCCTCGCCCAGGGTGTGGCTGATGTCGAAGCATTCGATCCGGCGCGGCGGCTCGGCCAGACCCAGCAGTTCGCGCAGGGACTCCAGCCGCGCCTGCTGGGCGCTGTGGCTGGCCAGCTCGGTGGCGAGCGCCAGCTCGGCGTTGCGCCGGGCCAGGTCGAGGTAGCCGGCGCGCTCGCCGCGCACGTTGCAGCGCAGCTGCACCCGCCGGCCGGCAGCCTCGCCCAGCGCCTGCTCGATCAGTTCGCGGTCGGGGATCTCGCGGTCGAGCACGATCTCGCGCGGCGGGGTCTGCTCGGCGTAGTACTGCGAGACGAACGCCGCCAGCACCTCCTCCGCGCTCTCCTCGCCGTTGGTTTTGGGGAAGAACGCGCGCGTGCCGAGGTTGCGCCCGTCGCGGAAGGCGAGCAGCAGCACGCAGGCCGTGGCCCGCTGCATCGCCACCGCGAGCACGTCGAGGTCGGCGGCCTGGCCGTCCACGTACTGGCGCGCCTGCAGCTTGCGGATGGTGGCGATCAGGTCGCGCAGGCGCGCGGCCTCCTCGAAGTCCAGGCGCGCGCTCGCCGCCTCCATGGCCGCGGTCAGTTCCTGGCCCAGTTCCTCGCTGCGGCCGTCCAGGAACATGGCCGCGCGCCGCACCGCCTCGTCGTATTCACGCGCCGGCACCAGCCCCACGCAGGGTGCGCTGCAGCGGCCGATCTGGTGCTGCAGGCAGGGCCGGCTGCGGTTGCGGAACACGCTGTCCTCGCAGCTGCGCAGGCGGAACAGCTTGTGCATCAGGTTCAGCGTCTCGCGCACCGAGGCCGCGCTCGGGTACGGGCCGAAATAGCGGCCCGGCACCGTGCGCGGGCCGCGGTGGAAGGCCAGCCGCGGCCAGGGCTCCTGGGTCAGCAGGACGTAGGGATAGCTCTTGTCGTCGCGCAGCAGCACGTTGTAACGCGGCTGCAGCGACTTGATCAGCTGGTTCTCGAGCAGCAGCGCCTCGGCCTCGGTGCGGGTCACCGTGACCTCGATCCGCGCCACCTGGGCAAGCATCGCCATCGTCCGCGCCGTCTTGGGCGTGGCGTTGAAATAGCTGCCGACCCGGTTGCGCAGCGCGCGCGCCTTGCCGACGTACAGCACCGTGCCGTCCGCGGCGAGCATGCGGTACACCCCCGGCGCGGTGCTCAGCCCGCGCGCGAAGGTCCGGCCGTCGAAAGTGCTGGCATCCGGCGTACGCCTCATGCGCCCATTATCGGTCGCATCGGCGCCGGGCCGGCAGGCCGGCGCGCTTACTCGCCCACCGGCACCTCGCGCAGCTCGCCGGTGCCCGTGTCCAGACACAGGACGGCGTGTCCCTCGGTGTCGGCGATCCAGAGCACGCCGTTCCCGGCCGCGAGGCCGGCCGGCCCCTGCAGGGGGCGCGACAAGGGGGGGGTGGCCAGCTCGCCGCCCCCAAGGCGCAGGCTGCGCAGTCGCTGATTGCCGCAGTCGGCGATCCACAGCACCGGCGCGTCCGGATCCAGGGCGATCGCCTGCGGCTCCTGCAGCAGCGCGGCCTGACGGGGGCCGTCGGCGTCACCGAACTGCCAGGGCCCCTGCCCGACCAGGGTCTGCACGGTGTTGTCGCGCAGGTGCAGCGCCCGGATCGCCGAGCCCGCCGCGTCGCACACATACAAGGTCTGCTGGACCCCGGCCAGCGCCACCGGCTGGGCGAAGGCCGCCATCGCTCCGCTGCCGTCGCGCACGGTCAGTTCGCCGCTGCCGGCGCGGCACGCCAGCTCGTGTCGTCCCAAGCCCAGGCTCCAGATGCGGTTGTCGCCGGCCATGGCGATGAACAACTGGTCCTGCAGCACGGCCAGTGCGCGCGGGCTGTCCAGCTTGCGCATGCGCGGATCCTCCACCGGGCCTTCCTGCGGCCGGCCGACCTTGCCATTGCCACACAGCGTGTCCACCTCGCCGCTGCGCAGGTTGATCCGGCGGATGGCGTGGTTGCCGGTGTCGGCCACATACAGCACATCGCGCAGCAGGCACAGGCCGTGCGGACGGCAGAACGCCGCCTGTTCCGCACTGCCGTCCACGAACGCAGGGGCGCCACTGCCGAACTGGCGCAGGATCCGGCCGTCGTGCGCGCATTCGAGGACGCGGTGATGTCCGCTGTCGGCCACGTACAGGCGCTGCGGCGCCACCGCCAGCCCCACCGGGTAGCGCAACGGCGTAGCCGGCGCCTGCGCGCGCACGTCCGGCTCCGGCTCGGGGTCGATGTCGGGGAGCAGCTCGGCCTCGTAGGCCTGGACCTTGGCGTCGAGCGGGGTGATCGGCTCGTCGCCCACCAGCCGCGCCTGCTCGCGCCCCTCCCCGTCCACCAGCACGATGGTCGGCCAGGCAGCGATTCCGTAGTGCTGCCAGGCCACCCAGTCGCGATCCACGGCCACCGGCAGCCGCACCCCTTCCCGCTCGAACTGGGCCCGCACCCGCGCCGGGGCACGCTCGTGGTCGAAACGGGGTACGTGCACCACCAGCACCCGCAGGCACTGCGGATGGCGTGCGCGCAGCGCCTGCAGATCCAGCAGCCGCTGCTGCGACCAGGCCGAGCCGGCGTTGACGAAGGCGATCGCGGTCAGCCAGCCGCGCTGCGCAGTCACCCGTGGCACCCCGTCCAGCCATTCCAGCGAGTCGGGCAACAGCGGCGCCAGCGACAGGGTCATGGCGGTTCCTCCGCGACAGGGATGCCCGATTATGCGCCGTGCCGCCCCCGGAGGCGTGGCCGGCGGTCGCCGCCGCGATGCCGGCAGGCATCCGGGGACGGCCGCTACTCGAAGCTGCCCACCGCGTCGTGGGCGAGGTTGTCGAAACGCGTGTACTCGCCGAAGAACTTGAGCTTGATCGAGCCGGTGGGGCCGTTGCGCTGCTTGCCGATGATGATCTCGGCCAGGCCCTTGTCCGGCGAGTTTTCCTTGTTGTAGTACTCGTCGCGGTAGATGAACACGATCAGGTCGGCGTCCTGCTCGATCGCGCCGGATTCGCGCAGGTCGGCCATCATCGGGCGCTTGTCGGTGCGCGTCTCCAGCGAGCGGTTGAGCTGCGACAGGGCGATCACCGGCACCTTCAGTTCCTTGGCCAGGGCCTTGAGCGAGCGCGAGATCTCGGAGATCTCGGTGGCGCGGTTCTCGCTGTTGCCGGGCACCTGCATCAGCTGCAGGTAGTCAATCACGATCAGGCCCAGGCCGTGCTCGCGCTTGATCCGGCGCGCCTTGGCGCGCAGCCGGTCGGGCGAGAGCGCCGGTTCGTCGTCGATGAAGATCCTGGCCTCGCGCAGCAGGCGGATCGCGCTGGTCACGCGGCTCCAGTCCTCGTCCTCGAGCTGGCCGGTGCGCAGGCGCGCGGCATTGACCCGGCCCACCGAGGAGATCAGGCGCAGCGCCAGCTGCGAGGCCGACATTTCCATCGAGAACACCGCGACCGTCTCCTTGGTCTTCATCGCCGCGTACTCGGCCATGTTCAGCGCGAGCGTGGTCTTGCCCATCGAGGGGCGCGCGGCGACGATGATCAGGTCGGTCGGCTGCAGGCCGGCCGTCATCTGGTCGAACTCGGTGTAGCCGGTGGGCAGGCCGGTGACCGCGCCGCCGCTCTCGTAGCGCTGCTGGAGGACGTCGAAGGCCTCCTTCAGCGCGCTGGTCACCGGCACGAAGTCGTTGCGCCCGCGCGCGCCCTGCTCGCGGATCGCGAACACCTGCTGCTCGGCCTTGTCGAGGATCGCCTCGATCTCGCGGCCGTCGGGCTGGAACCCGTCGTTGACGATCGTGGTGCCGGCCTCGATCAGCTGCCGCAGCACCGACTTGTCGCGGACGATGTCGGCGTAGGCCTCGATGTTGGCCGCCGACGGCGTGGTGCTGGCCAGCTCGATCAGGTAGGCGCTGCCGCCGATCTGCTCCGACAGCGCCTGCGACTCGAACCATTCGCCGAGGGTGACCGCGTCGAACGGCCGGCTCTTCTCGGCCAGCTCGCGGATCGCGCGGTAGATGAGCTGGTGGTCGCGGCGGTAGAAGTCCTGCTCGGTGAGGCGGTCGGCGATGCGGTCGTAGGCCTCGGGGGCGAGCATCAGCCCGCCGAGCACCGCCTGTTCGGCCTCCACCGACTGCGGCGGCACCCGCAACTGCTCGATGCGCTGCTCGCTGCGCGTGCCGAATGCCGACGGGTCGGCACGAAATCCCTGACGTGCGCTCATCGGCGCGATCGCTCCCCTGACTGGATCGCCGGCACGATCCTGTTGTCGTTGTTGTGGCAACCGGTCGGTCATCGTAGTCGCGTCGTCCGCAGGGTGTTGCAGATAACACTGTGGATAACCGGTGGGAATCTCACGGGCTGCGACGGGCGGTGCGCAACGCGGATCCCGGAAACGGAACGGGCGCCCTGCGGCGCCCGTTCGATGCGGCCTGCAGCACGCGATCAGGCCGCTTCGGGCACCACCACGACCTTGACCGTGGCGTCCACGTCGGCGTGCAGGTGGACGGTGACCTCGAACTCGCCGACATGGCGGATCGGGCCTTCGCCCATGACCACTTCCGACTTCTCGACCGGCATGCCGGCGGCGGTGAGCGCCTCGGCGATGTCGCGCGGGCCGACCGAGCCGTACAGCTTGCCCTCGGTCGAGGCGTTGGCGCTGATGGTGACGCTGGCGCCGTCCAGGCGCGCCTTGCGGCCCTCGGCGCCTTCCAGCGCGGCCCTGGCCTTGGCCTCGTACTCGGCGCGGCGCGCCTCGAACTCGGCGATGTTGGCCGGGGTGGCCGGCACGGCCTTGCCCTGCGGCACCAGGTAGTTGCGGCCGTAGCCCGGCTTGACCCGGACGCGGTCGCCGAGGTTGCCGAGGTTGGTGACCTTCTGCAGAAGGATCAGTTCCATCGTGTTGCTCCGTGTTCGTTAGCGACGCGCGGAGGCGCCGCAACTTGTGGCTGTCCGAAGGGACGGGGATGCCCCTGCCGCCTCCCTCCGCGCGGAGGGAGGCGCGCCGGGCATCAGAGGTTGTGGCTGTCGGTGTACGGGATCAGGGCCAGGTAGCGCGCACGCTTGACCGCGGTGGCGAGCTGGCGCTGGTAGCGCGACTTGGTGCCGGTGATGCGGCTCGGCACGATCTTGCCGGTCTCGGTCAGGTACTGGCGCAGGGTGTTGAGATCCTTGTAGTCGATCTCCTTGACGCCCTCGGCCGTGAACTTGCAGAACTTGCGGCGGCGGAAGAACTTGGACATGGCGTGCTCCTTCAGGCGGCTTCGGCGGTGTCGTCGGCGGGGGCGGCCTCGCCCTCGTCGTCGCTGCGGCGGCGCTCGCCGCGCTCGGCGCGATCGCCCTTCTCATCCTTGTTCTTCATGATCAGCGACTGCTCGGTGACGGCCTCGTCGCGCTTGATCACGAGGTGGCGCAGCACCGCGTCGTTGAAGCGGAAGTTGTCCACGAGCTCGTTGAGCACGTCCTGGCCGCACTCGATGTTCATGAGCACGTAGTGGGCCTTGACCAGGTTCTGGATCGGATAGGCGAGCTGGCGGCGGCCCCAGTCCTCGAGGCGGTGGATCCTGCCGTTGCCGGCCTCGATCGCGCCCTTGTAGCGCTCGATCATGGCCGGCACCTGCTCGCTCTGGTCCGGATGGACCAGGAACACGATTTCGTAATGACGCATGGGTGGGTTCCTTGTGGATGTCGGCGCCGCGCCGGGACGCGTGCCGGGACAGCCCCCCGCGGCCGCGGGCTGCGGCAGCGGTGGAGCAAGGGCCCCGCCGGGCGGCGGGGAGCTGGAAATTATGGCAGGGTCAAGGACTTGGCGGCAAGCCGAGGGCCGGCCGGAACAGGCCCGGCCCGGTCACTCGACCACGACCGGGATCTTCCCGATCCGGGCCCGCCATTCGCGCGGGCCGGTCTGGTGCACCGACTCGCCGCTGGCGTCCACCGCCACCGTGACCGGCATGTCGCGGACCTCGAACTCGTAGATGGCCTCCATGCCCAAGTCCTCGAACGCCACCACCCGCGCCGCCCGGATCGCCTTGGACACCAGGTAGGCCGCGCCGCCCACCGCCATCAGGTACACCGCCTTGTGGTCGCGGATCGCCTCGATCGCGGCCGGGCCGCGCTCGGCCTTGCCGACCATGCCGAGCAGGCCGGTCTCGGCCAGCATCCGGCGGGTGAACTTGTCCATGCGGGTGGCGGTGGTGGGGCCGGCCGGGCCGACCACCTCGTCGCGCACCGGGTCCACCGGGCCGACGTAGTAGATGAAGCGGCCGCGCAGGTCCACCGGCAGCCTCTCGCCGCGGTCGAGCATGTCCACCATGCGCTTGTGCGCGGCGTCGCGGCCGGTGAGCAGCCTGCCGTTGAGCAGCAGCACCTCGCCCGGTTTCCAGCCCGCCACCTCCTCGCGGGTGACCGTGTCGAGGTCCACGCGGCGGCCCTTGGAGGCGTCGTAGGTGAGCTGCGGCCAGTCCTCCAGCGAGGGCGGCTCGAGCGCGACCGGGCCGCTGCCGTCGAGCACGAAGTGCGCGTGACGGGTGGCGGCGCAGTTGGGGATCATCGCCACCGGCAGGTTGGCGGCGTGGGTCGGGTAGTCCTTGATCTTGACGTCGAGCACGGTGGTCAGGCCGCCCAGGCCCTGCGCGCCGATACCGAGCGCGTTGACCTTCTCGTACAGCTCCAGGCGCAGCTCCTCGATGCGGTTGGACGGGCCGCGCGCGACCAGCTCCTGGATGTCGATCGGCTCCATCAGCGCTTCCTTGGCCAGCAGCATCGCCTTCTCGGCGGTGCCGCCGATGCCGATGCCGAGCATGCCCGGCGGGCACCAGCCGGCGCCCATGGTCGGCACGGTCTTCAGCACCCAGTCCACGATCGAGTCGGAGGGGTTGAGCATCACGAACTTGCTCTTGGCCTCCGAGCCGCCGCCCTTGGCGGCGACGATCACCTCCACGGTGTTGCCCGGCACCACGGTCATGTTGACCACGGCCGGGGTGTTGTCCCTCGTGTTCTGGCGGCGCCCGGCCGGATCGGCCAGCACCGAGGCGCGCAGCTTGTTGTCCGGGTGGTTGTAGGCCCGGCGCACGCCTTCGTTGACCATGTCCTCGATGCCGAGGGTGGCGTCGTCCCAGCGCACGTCCATGCCGATCTTCAGGAACACGGTGACGATGCCGGTGTCCTGGCAGATCGGCCGGTGCCCTTCCGCGCACATGCGCGAGTTGATCAGGATCTGCGCCATCGCGTCCTTCGCGGCCGGCGACTGCTCGCGCTCGTACGCGGCGGCGAGGCTGCGGATGTAGTCCGGCGGGTGGTAGTACGAGATGTACTGGAGGGCGTCGGCGACGGACTGGATCAGGTCTTCCTGCCGGATCGAGACCGGCCGGGACGGGACGGAAGGCGTGGGAGCGGTCACTGCGCGGGCGGAGATGGCTGGCGGAGCCCGCCATTCTAGCCTTTGCGCCGGGGGCGGCCGGTTTAAACCCGCGGCCGCGGCACGGCATCCGAGGGGATATGCTGACCGCCGTCGTGACCGCTCCCCTGACCGACGCGCCCCCCGCGCCCCCACCCGCCGAGGACGCGGACGGCCCCCTGGTGCGCGCCGCCGCGCGCGGCGACACGGGCGCGTTCGAGACGCTGTACCGCCGGCACCTCGGCCGCGTGCACGGGGTGATCCTGCGCCTGGTCGGCGGCCACGGCGCGCGCGCGGAGGACCTGACCCAGGAGGCCTTCGTCCGCGCCTGGCAGGCCCTGCCCGACTACCGCTTCGAGAGCGCGTTCGGCACCTGGCTGTACCGGCTGGCGGTGAACACCGCGCTGATGGAGTTGCGCACGCGCCGCAGCCGGCCGCAGGAGGACGGCGACGAGGAGACCTTCGAGACCCTGGGCGCGGCCGACTCCGCCGGCCACCGTACCGCGCTCGGCGTGGACCTGGCGCGCGCGGTGGCCAGCCTGCCGCCGCGCGCCCGGGCGGTGCTGGTGCTGCACGACGTCGAAGGCTGGAAGCACGAGGAGATCGCCACCGAGCTCGGCATGGCGGTCGGCAGTTCCAAGGCCCAACTGCATCGCGCGCGCAACCTGCTGCGCCAGCGATTGGGAGTGTTCGCATGAACCCGCACGAGATCCGCGACGAATTCGATCCCCGCCTGCGCCTGGCCCTGCGCGGCCTGCGTCGCGAGGCCCTGCCCGAACACGAACTGTGGCCGGGCATCGCCGCGCGCATCGCACAGGCGCCGCAACGCCGGCCCGCATCGCCGCGACGCCCGACGCCGTGGGCACTGGCCGCCTCGCTGCTGCTCGCGGTGGGCCTGGCCTGGCAACTGCGCCCCCCGCCGGCCGTCGCCCCGGAGGAAACCCCGCTCGCCCTGGAGGCGCAGGCCCTGACCCGCGAGTACGAAGCCGCGCTGCAGCATTTCGCCGGAGTGCCGCTGCCCGACGAAGCCGCGCTGCGCGAGCTCGACCGCAGCGCCGCGCAGATCCGCCAGGCCCTGCGCCGCGACCCGGATGCCCGCTTCCTGCTCGATCGCCTGCAGGACATCTACGCCCGCCGCCTGGCGCTGACCCAGCGCCTGGCCCGCCACACCGCCTGATTGCCCGGAGAACTGCCATGATTCCCCGCCTGTCCCTGTTCGCCCTGCTCGCCGCACTGGCCCAGCCCGCATTGGCCGGCACGCCAATCGATCAGACCCGACCGCTCGACCCGCGCGGCACGGTCGAGATCGGCAACCTCAAGGGACGCATCGAAGTACGGGTCTGGGACCGGGCCGAGGTGCACGTGGGCGGCACGCTTGGTGCAGGCGTCGAGAAGCTGGTCGTCGAAGGCACCCGCGACCGGCTGGTGGTGCGCGCGCAGTACCCCAAGCGCATGGGCTGGGGCAGCGGTTCGCGTACCGAACCGACCACGCTGCTGCTGAAGGTGCCGACCCTGGCCTCGCTCGAGATCGAGTCGGTCGCCGCCGACGTGGACGTGTCCGGCACCGCCGGCCGCGCGCTGCAGGTGGAGAACGTCAGCGGCGACGTGAGCATCGCCGGGGCACCGCGCAAGGCCCAGATCGAGAGCGTCAGCGGCGACCTCACCCTCACCCTCAACAGCGACGAGGTGCAAGTGGAATCGGTGAGCGGCGACATCCGGCTGCGCGGCCGGCTCGACGGCGAGATCCGCGCCGAAACGGTGTCCGGCAACCTGGCCGTGGACAGCCGCGGCGAGCGGGTGCGGCGCATTTCCACCGCCACCGTCTCCGGTGACGTCCGGATGAAGGTGGCGCTCGCGCCGGGCGGCGTGATCCGCGCCGAATCGGTCAGCGGCGACCTGACCCTGGTGTTGCCCAGGTCGCTGTCGGCGCGCGCCACCGGCGAGAGCTTCAGCGGCACCCTGCGCGCCGCCGGCGCCGGCGTCGAGAAGCCGAAGTACGGCCCGGGCTCCAGCTTCAGCCACCGCTACGGCGACGGCGACGGCGAGATCCGGATCGAGACCTTCTCCGGCGACGCGGAACTGATCCTCGAGTAAGCGCCGTTCGATCCGCACGGCGCGCCCTCACGCCGCCGTGCGGATTCGCGGGCATCATGCTGGCCTTCGCCCGTCACGGAGCGCCCCCATGCCCGCCACCCTCGCCCGCACACTCCCCGCCCTGGCCCTGCTGCTGACGCTGGCCGGCTGCCAGGCGCGGCAGAACGCGACCGCCGACGCCGCACGTCCCGCGCCCGCCGCGCAGGCCACCTCGACCGCGCAGAGCGCGGCCGGCCAGGTCCGCGTCACCGAGATCGCGCGCGGCCTGGAGCACCCGTGGGCGGTGGCACTGCTGCCGGACGGCGATTTCCTGGTCACCGAGCGCCCGGGCCGGCTGCGCCGGGTCAGCGCCGACGGCGCGGTGTCCTCGCCGCTCGCGGGCGTGCCGGCGGTGTACGCCGAGGGCCAGGGCGGTCTGCTCGACGTGGTGCTGGCGCCGGATTTCGCCACCTCGCAACGCATCTACCTCAGCTATGCCGAACCCGGTCCGGACGGCACCGCCGGCACCGCGGTCGCGCGCGCCACGCTCACCGCCGACGGCCTGCGCGATCTGCAGGTGATCTACCGGCAGGAACCCAAGCTGCACGGCGACCTGCACTTCGGCTCGCGCATCGTCTTCGACGGCCAGGGCCACGTGTTCATCAGCCAGGGCGAACGCAACGACCGGCCCACCGCACAGAAGCTCGACATGCTGCAGGGCAAGCTGGTGCGCCTGCACCTGGACGGCAGCGTGCCGCAGGACAACCCCTTCGTCGGCCGCAAGGACGCGCGCCCGGAGATCTGGAGCTACGGCCACCGCAACAGCCAGTCGCTGGCGCTGGATCCGCGCACCGGCACGCTGTGGGAAGGCGAGCACGGCCCGCGCGGCGGCGACGAGCTCAACCTGCCGCAACCCGGCCGCAACTACGGCTGGCCGGTGATCACCCACGGCATCAACTACAGCGGGTTGAAGATCCCGGAGTCGGTGGGCACCAGCGCGCCGGGGATGGAGCCGCCGCACCACGTGTGGCTGAAGTCGCCGGGCCTGTCGGGCATGGCCTTCCTCACCGGACGGCCCGGCCACCCGTGGAACGACAGCCTGTTCCTGGGCGCGCTGGCCGAGCGCAACCTGATCCGGCTCACCCTCGACGGCAACCGCATCGCCGGCGAGGAACGGCTGTTGGACGAACTCGGCGAACGCATCCGCGACGTGCGCGTGGGACCCGCGGGTGAGGTGTACGTGCTCACCGACGCCGAGGACGGACGCCTGCTGCGCCTGGATCCGCCGCAGGCGCGTTGAACGCGGGCCGGCGCGCCCGCCACGCGGGTAAAATGCGCGCCGGCCTTCCCCTGCTGCACCCCCCATGTCCTCCCCCTTCGGCACCGAGACCGTGCTGGACGTCCGCCACTGGACGGACGACTACTTCAGCTTCACCACCACCCGCGACGACGGCTTCCGCTTCGAGAACGGCCAGTTCGTGATGATCGGGCTGGAGGTGGACGGCCGCCCGCTGCTGCGCGCGTATTCGATCGCGAGCGCGAACTGGGAGGAGCAACTGGAGTTCTTCAGCATCAAGGTGCCGAACGGGCCGCTGACCTCGCGCCTGCAGCACATCAGGCCGGGCGACACCGTGCTGATCGGGCGCAAGCCCACCGGCACCCTGCTGATCCACGACCTGCACCCGGGCCGCAACCTGTACCTGCTCGGCACCGGCACCGGGCTGGCGCCGTTCCTGGCGGTGATCAAGGACCCCGAAACCTACGAGCGCTTCGAGCGCGTGATCCTGTGCCACGGCGTGCGCGAGGCGAAGGACCTGGCCTACCGCGACTACATCGTCAACGAGCTGCCGCGGCACGAATACCTGGGCGAACAGATCGCGGCCAAGCTGCGCTACTACCCCGCGGTCAGCCGCGAAGCGTTCGAGTTCGAGGGCCACGACCGCCGCGGCCGCCTGACCACCCTGATGGACAGCGGGCGGATGATGGAACAACTCGGCATCGAGCCGCTCGACCCGGCGCACGACCGCGCCATGATCTGCGGCAGCCCGCAGATGCTGGCCGACTTCCGCACCCTGCTCGACACGCGCGGCTTCACCGCCGCCCCGCGCATCGGCGTGCCGGGGCAGTACGTGTTCGAGCGCGCGTTCGTGGAGAAGTGACGGCGGCGCAGCACGAGCCGGAATCCATTGCAGCAGCAACCTGGGTCACGGCTTGCGCCAGGATGACGGCTTGCCCGGACCGCCGGCCCGGAGCATCCACGCCTGTGTGTCGGGCGAGGAAGTCCTGCGTGCCGTTTGCTCAGGCTTTCCTTCGCCTGCGCTCCGCCCGCAAGGTGCGCTCGAACAACGCCAGCGTCCGCTTCCACGCCTCGCGCGCGGCGGCCTGGTCGTAGCGCGGGGTGGTGTCGTTGTGGAAGCCGTGCTGGGTGCCGGGCGGCTGGTACACGCTGTAGCGCACGCCGGCGGCGTCGAGCGCGGCGCGGTACGGCGGCCAGGTGGTGTTGACGCGGTCGTCGTTGGCGGCCAGCACCACCAGCAGTTCGGCCTTCACCTTCGCCGCCTCTTCCGGCGTGGGCGCGGGGCCGTAGAACGGCGCGGCGGCGGCCAGGTCCGGCAGCCGCGTGGCGAGGAAATGCGACATCTGCCCGCCCCAGCAGAAGCCGACCACGCCGAGGCGGCCGTTGCTTCCCTCGAGCGTGCGCGCGAACGCGGCGGCGGCAAGGAAGTCCTCGCGGGTCTTGCCCTGGTCGAGCCTGGCGAACAGGGCACGCGCCTGGTCCTCGTCGCCGGGGTAGCCGCCGAGCGGGAACAGCGCGTCCGGGGCGAAGGCGATGTACTGCTCCAGCGCCAGCCGCCGCGCCACGTCCTCGATGTGCGGGTTCAGGCCGCGGTTCTCGTGCACCACCAGCACCACCGGCAGCGGCCGCCTGGCCCGCGCCGGCCGCACCAGGTAGCCGCGTCCGGTGCCGTGCCCGGCGGGCGACGGGAACTCGACATGGCGGGCCGTCAGCCGCGTGTCGTCCGGCCGGATCTGTTGCGCCTCGGCGAAGCGCGGGCTGAGCGCCGCGAGCAGGCCCGCCGCGCCCGCGGCCCCGGCCGCGAACCGCGCCGCGGCGACGAGGAACCCGCGCCGGTCGATCTGGCCATGCACGTACTGGTCGAACAGGCGCAGCACTTCGGGGTCGAAGTCGCTGGCCGTGAGGCGGGACTTCCTGCGCATGCGCACCTCCGCGTGACCCGGCCGGACCGCAGCCGGCGGGCGCAGCATACCCAAGTCGCGCGGCGGCGCTCACCAGCGCACGGCGAAGGCCCCATCCTCTCCTTCCTCCACCCGCGCGCCACAGCGCCGGTATTCGCGGTCCAGACGCGCGCGCAGCCAGCGCCGGTCCTCGCCGCGCGCGCTCTGCGGCCGCATCCGCGCCCGCGCCGGCCGTGGCGATGCGCAGCCCGTGCAGCGTGCGCAACGTCTCCGCCAGCCCCGCCGGGCGGCGCAGGCGACGCCGCAGGTCGCCTGCGTGCGGCACAATGCCTTCCTCTCCCAGGGTGCCGCCACATGCAGGACGCCTTCGCCGAACTCGACACCGACACCCTGCACGAGCGTGCCTACGAAGCGTTCGACCACGGTCGTCTCCACGAGGCCTCGCGCCTGTTCGCCGCATTGCTGGCGCGCGCGCCGGACGAAGCCACGTACCACTACATGCGCGGACTGGCCCACAAGTACCTGCGCGACTGGCCCGTATCCCTGCAGCACAACCTGCGTGCGCTGGCCCTGCATGAAGAACCGGACGAAGCCGCGCTGTGGAACGCGGGCATCGCCGCCACCGCGCTGGGCGACTGGCCCACGGCGCGCCGCCAGTGGGCCGCCTGCGGCATCCGCCTGCCGGAAGGCGAGGGCCCCGTCGAGGGCGACTTCGGCATCGTCAGCATCCGCCTGAATCCGTGGAGCCACGGCGAGACGCTCTTCGCGCGGCGCATCGACGTGGTCCGCGCCCGCCTGCTCAACGTGCCGTTGCCCGAAAGCGGCTACCGCCACGGCGACATCGTGCTGCACGACGGCGCGCGCACCGGCGAGCGCCGCTGCGGCGACCGCACCGTCCCCGTGTTCAACGCACTCGAACGCCTGGCGCGCTCGGAGTTCCAGACCTTCACCGTCTTCCTGGCCTGCGATGCGCCGGAAGACCTCGCCTCCCTGCTCGAAGCGCGCGTCCCCGGCATCGCCGAGATCGAGGACTGGACCGACACCGTCGTCCACTACTGCCTGCGCTGCAGTTATGGCGCGCCGCACCGCCATGCGTCCGCCGCCGAAGCCGGCCGGATCGGCGCCTGGCGCGCCGAGCGCAATCTCGGCATCGCCGCCCAGGGCCGCGCTTCGGTGATGCGGCTGCTCGAGCGCTGGAAGGGCCGCGGCCGTCGTGTGGACGGCGTCGAGCTGCGTGAAGCCGACATCCCGCAGCCGGAGGATGGCCACGTCTGGTGGCGCGGCCCGGAAGACGAGGATTGACCGGGCGCGGATGACGGCTTCCGTGCGCGCCGACGGACGGTCTGCCGGAGGCCATGCGCTTCCTCACGCATGACTAACATCACCGGGCGCACGCTCACGCGACCCTGCGGTCCGTCTGCCGCAGCGGCATCCATCGGTTCCTGCATGGCAAGCGGCACCCGCGCGGCGCAGGCTGCGCCGGTGCACTGCATTCGGAGGGGAGTGCAGGCCGCGCAGCGAACGCTGCGTCGTCCTCCGTCGCTCCATCCATCGAAAAGGCCCCTCCATGAATCGTCTGCTGCAACACCTCGTTTCGCCTTTGCTGCATCAGCCGCCGCCGGCCGCCACCGACCTGCACGCCGCCCCCGCTCCCGACCGGGAAAGCTGGCCGCCGCTCCCCGCCACGCCGCAGGCCCGCCGCCGCCGCACCGATGCCGGACCATGGCGCCCGGAGGGTGCGCCGCCGCGCTGGACGCGCTGAACACGATGGTGCGGGCCGGGCCGGCGTCGCTGCCGGCACCTGCCGCATGCCACGCGCTACTGCTGTGCCGGTGTCAGCCGGGTGTGGATCTCCGGCAGCATCATCACCGCGGCCGAGCCGTACCAGGGGTGGTACTCGGCCACCATCTCGCCCTTGACGATGACCGGGTCGGTCTCGGTCAGGCGGCGGGCCTCCTCGACGTCCTCCACGGCGAACAGGAACAGGCCGCGCCAGCCGGCCGGATCCTGGGCGAAGGGGCCGGCCAGCACCAGCTTGCCCTCCTCCGACAGGCGCGTGATGTTGGCGAAATGGCCGGCGAACATCGCCTTGCGCTCCTCGCCGTCGGGCACGCGGGTGGGGCCGGTCTTGAGGACCACCAGCACGTAGCGGCGCATGCCGCGTTCGTCGGCGCCCAGACGCTGCGCCAGGGCGGCGTCGAAGGCGGGCGCGGCCGGCGGGGCCGGCTTAGCCTCCCCTGCCCGCACTGCGGCGGCAGCCAGGGCGAACAGCGGCACGGACAGGAACAAGGCAATCGGCTTCATCGGATCTTCCCCTCTCACTTCGCCAGTTCGTACAGGTATTCGACATACGACATCACCGCCTCGTCGTATCCCGCCACCGCCGGGTTGGCCGACTCGACGACGAAGTATTCGTCCGGCGCATGCGCCCCGCCGCCATGGCCAAGGCCGAAATGGCCGGACGCCAGTCGCAGCGGCGGACCGGTGAACACGAAGCCCGGATACGAGCCGGCATTGCGCGGCCACAGCAGCGGGTCCAGGCCGCGCTTGCGCAGCACCGCGAGCTGGGCCTGGATCAGGCGCGACTCCGCCGAGGTGCTGGTGGGGTCGTAGCCGCCGCTGACGTTGACCTCGATGTCGCCGAAACCGCGCTTGCGCAGGTGCTCGCGCAACGCGGCCACCGCGGCGTCGCGGGTCTGGCCCGGCACCAGGCGCAGGTCGAGTTTGGCGACGGCCTTGTGCGGTAGCACGGTCTTGCCGCCGGGGCCGGTGTAGCCGCCGACCAGGCCCTGGATGTTCACCGTCGGCTGCGACACCAGGCGTTCGTTCGCCTCGCGCCAGGGCAGGTCGTCTATCCAGCGCTGCACCCCCAGCAGCTGCTTCGCCTTGGCCTCGCTGCGGCGCGCCGTCGCCGCGGCCACCATCGCCTGCTCCTCGGCGCTGATCGGCCGCGGCGGCGGATAGCCCTCGATCGTGATGGTGTTGCCGTCGTCGGTCACCAGCGTGTCCAGGGCCTTGACCAGGTGCCAGGCCGGGCTGTCCACCATCGCCTTGAGCGAGGAATGGATGTCCCTGGCCGGGCCGCGCCCCCACTTCTCGCCGCTGGCGACCAGTTCCAGCTCGACCACGCCCTTTGCGCCCAGCGACACCGTCGCCACGCCGTCCGCGTCCTGCATCGCCGAAGGCATGAACACGCCCAGCGTCTCGCGCAGCGCCGCGGCGACCCGCGGTTCGTGCGCCAGGCGCGTGATGTTGGGCGAGCCGATCTCCTCCTCGCCCTCGGCCACCAGCACCAGGTTCACCGGCGGCTTGCGGCCCGCGGCGCGGATCGCGTGCAGCGCGGCGAGCAGCGCCGACTGCGGCCCCTTCTGGTTCACCGCACCGCGTCCGATCATCACCTTGCCCACGCCGGGCCTGTCCACCAGCCGCGCCTCCAGCGGCGGCGAGCTCCATTCGGCCGGGTCGAACTGCTTGACGTCGTACATGAAGTACAGCCCGACCGTCTTCGGCGCGCCGGCGTCGAGCCGCGCGAACACGCCCGGCTTGCCGCCGGTCTCGATGATCTCCACGGTCTGGAACCCCGCCTCGCGCGCGAGCCTGGCCATGTATTCGGCGCCCTCGCGCGAATTGAGGTTCTCGGCGGCGATGGACGGCAGCGCGATCCAGTCCTGCAGGCGCTGGACCGAGGCATCGTGCTGACGCACGACCTGCGCGCGGATCGCGGCCAGGTCGGCCTCGCTGGCGGGCGACGGCCGCGGCGCGGCCGCCAGCGCGAGCGATGCGAGCAGGCCGGCGGCCCAGGGGGTCACGGCAGAGGAACGGAGGGGCTTCATGCACGGCTCCCGACGGTTGGAGGGACGACGCGCCGATCTTAGGCGGTCTGCCGTGCGCGGAACGTCGAATCGCTCGCCCCGGGCCCCTGGCCGTGCCGCAGGCCCGGCCTGACCGCCCGTTCACGTCGCCGGGGTTCCACTGCCCGCATGCCGCCCGCCGCCCTCCATGTGCAATCCGGCGCCCTGATCGTGCACCGCCTGCTCGACGTGGCCGACGCGATGGACCTGGCGCGGGCCGAGGCGCTGTGGCTGGCGCACGCCGGCGGCCAGACCCGCCGCAGCCGGCTCGCCACCGCCGCCGCGGACGAGCTCGCGTTCGAGGTGCCGCCGGCCCTGCTGGTGCTGCCGGCGCAGACCATCGAACTCGACGGCCGCGCCACGCCCGCCGAACTCACCGCGCGCCTGTACGACTTCGGCGCGGTCGCGCTCGCGTTGCGCGTGGAGGCGGCCGACCTGCCCTGGGACGCGTTCGTTGAGCGCTGCAACGCGCTCGACCGCGCCACCGGCGGAAGTGCCGCCGCCGCGTTGTGGCGGCAGGCCCTGCGCGGGGTGCTGGACGTGATCGGCCCGGCCCTGCGCCGCCCTTCCGCGCAGCAGCTGGAGGAGGACTACCTGTTCGCCATCGTGCACCGCTTCGCCGAGCCGCTGACCGCCGCCGAAGTCCGCGCCCGCACCGACCTGGCCGTGCTGCTCTCGGGCGAACAGCGGCCGCTCTCGCCGCAGGAAACCGCCGAACTCACGGCGCAATCGTTCTCCTATTTCGTGGACGACCTGGCCGTGGTCGCCTGGAACCGCGCCTTCATCTACGAGCCGCGCGGCGATTCCGACGTGATCGACATCATCGAGATCGCCAACGCCCAGCTGCTGGAGATGCGCTACTACGACGCGCTGCTCGACGCCGAGCTGTCCACCATGTACGACCTCGTCGCCAGCGCCCGCGGCGGGCTGACGCTGCTCGCCTCGCGCCGCACCGTACGCCTGGCCCGCCGCCTGTACGGCGTGGTGGCGGAAGTGACCGAACTGACCGGGAAGGTGGAGAACTCGCTGCAGGTCACCGAGGACGTGTACCTGGCCCGCGTGTACGCCGCCACCCTCGAGCTGTTCCGCGTGCCGAGGATCAGCGCCGCCGTGGACCGCAAGCTCGCCATCATCCGCGACACCTACACCGCCCTGTACGAGGAAGCCTCGAGCCGCCGCATGGAGCTGCTGGAACTGGCGATCGTGCTGCTGATCGTGTTCGAGATCGTGCTGGCATGGGCGGGAGGGTGAGCGGCGCGCCGAGGCGCAGCGCAGCCGCCCACCGCTGCCGCGCTACGGCACGATCCGCAGCACCTCCCCGGTGAGGATCGAGGTGCCGCGATTGGAGACGTACAGCGCGCCGTCCGGCCCGACCAGCAACGACGTGGGCTGGCTCAGGCCGCCCAGCACGACCGAGCGGCTGCCGTCCGGCGCCACCTGCACGATCCGCCCCGGCCCCGCGAAGAACATCGGCCCGCTCGCGTGCTCCAGCACGTACAGGCTGCCGTCGGGGCCGAAGTCGAGGTCGATGATGGTCTTGAATCCGTCCGCGTACACGCTCGGCGCCTCGCCCTCCACCACCCGGTACACGCGCGCCGCCCCCTGCGCGAACGGCACGCCGGTCAGCTCGCCGACGTAGTACGCGCCGTCCGGGCCGCGCACCACCGCCGTGGGCACCGAATCGGTGGAACGCGCGGGGCGTGAAGGAAACATGGCGAACGTGGACACGGTGCCGTTGGCCGCCACCCTCAGCAGCGCGTTGGCGCCCGCGTCGGCAACGATCACCGCCCCCGGTTCGGCGAGTGCGCCATAGGGGTTGGAGTCCACCGGACCGCCCGCGGGATTCGCCGCGCTTTCATGCGCGGACACGTCGGCCACGACCCGCCATTGGCCGCCCGCCGAAACCTGCACGACGGTGCCGAACAGCTGGCCGACCTCGCCAAACCCCGCGCGCAGCGCCGGATCGCTACCGAAGCCGACGGTCACGTAGGCCGTGCCGCGACCGATGAACGAGACGTCGTGCGGGCCGGTCGTTTCGAGCACGGCGGCATCCGCGTAGGACGGCAGACCGGCCGCGACACGCTCCTGCCGGCCCCGCCACAGCCGTGTCAGCGCACCGGTGGGGCCGTAGCAGCGCGGCTGGCCCCGCAGGATCGCACACGGCCCCGTGCCGCCGCGGCCAGCCTCGACCACGTACAGCGCGCCTTCCGGGCCGAAGGCCAGGCCGCGCGGGTTGTCCAGGCCGCTCATCACCGTGGTGACGGACGGGGCGGCGAACGCGGCCGGCATCGCCAGGGCCAGGCCGCAGAGTGTCAGCAAACTTGCACGTTTCATGGAATCCTCCAGTGGCCGATTCCATCGCCGGCCCGTGAGATGCGATCAGTACAGGCGCACCGCCACCTCTTCGCCGCAGACGTCGAAGGCCTTGCTGTGGGTGCCCGTGTTCGGGTCGTACACCCAGCGTTCCGAGCGCACGGGATTGGCGGCCGTGGCTCCGTCGGCAGACAGGACGAACTCGATCGGCCCGACCTTCTGGTAGCCGATGTAGACGCCGCTGTTGAACCAGGCGAACCGGAACTGCTTGGTGTAGCGGCCAGTGCGCGGGTCGTAGCTCCAGGTGCCCAGCCCCGGCCCGGAAGCCGCCGGGTTGTCCAGGCCGACCATGGTCAGGGTGCCGCCGGCGTTGAACACCAGCATGCCGTTGATGGGAAAGCGCACCGCGGGGTTGGCGCAGGGCCCCGCGAGCCCTTGCACATGCCAGACGCCGACGATCCGGTTGGCCGGCACCCGCAAGGCGCCGGCGGTGGAAGGATCCGCAGCCGAGGCCGACGGACCGGCCGCCAGGGCCAGCAGCAGGCCAGCGGTGAAGGTGCGGGCAAGGACGATGTTCATGGCGCAACTCCCGGAAGATGGAGATCGAGGGACAGCAGGTGACGCCACAGGACGCCGCCCGTCGTCACCTTCAGCCGGCGATGGCCGAAAAGTCCTTCGGATTCCGCTGAAAGGTTCTGAAACGTTCTGAATCCCGCCGTGGACGCCCTCGCGCCCTCCGTTTACGCCTTCGCTGGGTTCCGGCTCGATCCGCGCACGCGGCTGCTGTACGGGCCGGACGGCGCCCCGGTGCACCTCGGCGGCAAGGCGGTCGAGGTGCTGCTATACCTGGTCGAGCACGCCGATCGCGTGGTCGGCAAGGACGAGTTGCTGGAGCAGGTGTGGGCTGGACGCGTGGTCGAGGAGAACACCCTGACCCAGGCGGTGTCGGCCTTGCGCAAGGCGCTGGGCACCGGCGCGGGCGACCACCGCTTCATCCTGACCGTGCCGGGACGGGGCTACCGCTTCGTCGCGGCGCTGGAATCTCCGCAGGCCGCCGCAGCGGGGCCTCCCACCTGGCCGACGCCCCGGCTGCCGCCCCCGCCCCGCTGGCGGCGCGCAGTACTGGCGGCGCTGATGGCGGTGGTGCCGCTGCTGCTGGTCGCTTCGCGGCCAAAGCCCCCTCTGCCTGCCGCGCTCACACCCCGAACCGTCGCCGCCCCGCGCAACACGTGCGACGGCGGGAACACCCCAGCAGCGCGCGCCTACCTCGAAGGTCGCTACCTGATGGGCCGCCTCCACACACGGCGCTACCCCTTGGCCTTCGCCGCACTGGACCGCGCCATTCGCCTGGATCCGAGCTGCGCCCGCGCCTGGGCCGCGCTGGCCACGCTGCACGTGTCGCAGGCGTTGGGCGCCGATGCCGAGCCGCGCGTGGCCTTCCCGCGCGCCCGGCTGGCCGTCGGGCGGGCCCTGGTGCTCGATCCGGATCTGGCCGAGGCGTGGGTCGCGAAAGGCCAGATCGAGGCCTGGTTCGACTGGAACTGGACCCTGGCGCGAGCGTCCTTCGAGCGCGCGCTCGCGCTCGACCCCAACTCCCCGGAAGCACACCGGGCTTATGCGCTAGCGATCGCGATACAGGATCCGGGCAGCCCCGAATGGATGCAGCACAACCGGCGCGCGCACGAACTCGACCCGTTGGCCCCGGCGCCCATGCTCACCCTGGCCAACAGCCTGGCCGAGAGCGACCCGAAGGCCGCCGACGCCCTGATCGCACGCGTGCTGGAGCTGGAGCCGGACTACTGGCACGCATACTACGACCGTGCCGGGTACACCCTGAGCCGGGGGCGCCCGCGCGATGCGATCCCTGACCTGCTGCGTGCCGTCGAGTACTCCCATGGCCACGCCTGGACCGTGGCCGAGCTCGCCAAGGTCTATCTTGCCATCGGCGAGCGCGAGCGCGCCGTGGCATTGCTGCGGGAACTGGAAGCCCGCGACCGCACCGGCTACGTGCCTGCGACCGCGCTGGCCCGCATCCACGCCGCGTTGGGCGACACCGAACGCGCCATGGACGCGCTCGAACGCGCCTACGAGGAACGCGACCCGCGCATCGCGTACTTCACCCTCTCACGCAGCTTCGCCAGCCTGCACTCGCACCCGCGCTTCCGGGCGCTGGCGGCGCGGCTGGCCAGGGAGACCTCCCTCGGGGCATCGCCCGCGGAGGCGGCGCCGGCCACCACGCCGAAGGCCGGCGATCACCAGATCCGCACACGCTCCTCCGGCGGCAAGTAAAGCGGATCGCCCGGCTGGATGCCGAACGCGGCGTACCAGGCGTCCATGTTGCGCAGCGGCGCGAACGCGCGGATCTGGCCCGGCGAATGCGGGCCGTTGACGAGCTGCTGGCGCAGCGCGTCGTCGCGCCACAGAGTGCGCCACACCTGCGCCCAGCCCATGAAGAAGCGCTGCTCGCCGGTGAAGCCGTCAATCACCGGCGCCGGCTTGCCGCCGAGCGAGCGGCGGTACGCCTCCAGCGCGATGGTCAGCCCGCCGAGGTCGCCGATGTTCTCGCCCATCGAGACGCGGCCGTTGATGCGCATGCCCGGCAGCTGCGGGAACTCGTAGCTCTCGTACTGCGCGCCCAGCTTCGCCGCCTGCGCCTCGAACCTGGCCGCGTCCTCCGCGGCCCACCAGTCGCGCAGCAGGCCGTTGCCGTCCGACTTGCGGCCCTGGTCGTCGAAACCGTGGATGATCTCGTGGCCGATCACACCGCCGATCGCACCGTAGTTCACCGCCGGATCCGCGTCCGGGTCGAAGAACGGCGGCTGCAGGATCGCGGCCGGGAACACGATCTCGTTCTTCACCGGGTTGTAGTAGGCATTCACCGTCTGCGGCGTCATGCCCCACTCGCCCTTGTCCACCGGCTGGCCGATGCGCGCGCGGCGGTAGTCCCACTCGAACGCGCGGGCGCGCGCCGCATTGCCGAACAGGTCGCCGTTGACCACCTGCAGACCGCCGTAGTCGCGCCACTGCTCCGGATGGCCGATCTTCAGGCCGAAGTTCTGCAGCTTGGCCAGCGCTTCGGCCTTGGTGGCCGGGCTCATCCAGTCCAGCTTCTCCAGCCGCGCGCCCATCGCCGCCTTCACGTTGGCCACCAGCGCATCCATCTTCGCCTTCGCATCCGGCGGGTAGTACAGCTTCACGTAGTCGCGGCCGACGGCCTCGCCCATCGCTGCCTCCACGAACGCCACGCCGCGCTTCCAGCGCTCGCGCTGCTGCGGCTGGCCGTTGAGGAACTTGCTGCGGAACTCGAACTCGGCGTCCACGAACGCCTTCGACAGCAGCGGCGCAGCATCGTCGGTGGTGTGGAACGCCAGCCACGCCTTGAGCGTGTCGAGGTCGGTCTCGGCGAAGATCTTCGCCATCTTCGGGAACGCGGTGTTCTGGCGCAGCACCACGCGCTGCGCCTGGCCCACGCCGGCGGCCTCGAAGAACGCCGCCCACGGGAACCCCGGCGCGTAGGCGTCCATCTCCGCCAGCGCCACCGGGTTGTAGGTCTTGTCGCGGTTGCGGCTTTCGGCGCGGGTCCAGTGCACCTCGGCGATCTTCGTCTCCATCGCCATGATCGCGGCGGCACGCCGCTGCGGCTCGTCCCAGCCGGCCAGCTGCAGCATCTGCGCCACGTAGGCCACGTAGCGCTCGCGCTGCGGCGCGAACTTCTCGTCCAGGTACATCTGCCGGTCGCCCAGGCCCAGGCCGGACTGGCTCAGGTACAGCGTGTAGCGCTCGGGATCCTTCTGGTCGTCGGACACGTTCGGGGCGAAGAAGCTGCCGCCGAAACCGCTGTTGCGGCGGCCCATCAGCACCGCGATGTCGGCCTTGCTCTTCGCCCCGCGGATGGCGGCCAGGTAGGGCTGCAGCGGCTTGTCGCCCAGCGCCTCCACCGCCGCCTCGTCCATGAAGCCGCGGTACAGCGCGGCGATCCTGGCGGCATCCCCGCCGGTGGCCGGATCGCCCAGCGGATAGCTTTCGACCAGCTGGCGCACGCGCGCCTCGGACAGATCGCGCAGCGCCGCGAACGCCCCGTACATGGAACGGTCGGCCGGGATCTGCGTCGTCTTCGCCCACGCCCCGTTGACGTAGCCGAAGAAATCCGCGCCCGGCGAGACGCTGCGGTCCATGCCCGCCAGGTCCACGCCCCACGCGCCCATGCGCCGGGAGGCGACGCTGGCGGCGGCCCCGCTGCCGGTCGAATCGGCGTCCGCCTCGAACAGCGCCACCATGTCGCAGGTGGCATCGAGGCACTCGGCCCCGGCCGCATCGTGCGCGGCCGCAGGCGCGGCAAGGGCGATCGCCGCGAGCACCGCGGCGCTGAGCAGGGTCTTCTTCAAGGCAGGCCTCCAGTCGTATTCAGCGACACCGGCGCCGTCATGGCGGCGATGCTTCCCCCAGGGAGCTCCCTTTCTATCCCGCCCCAGACACCACGGCCTGTGCCATGGGTTGGGGCGGAACGTGCATCCATCCCATTCAGGTCGTGCGCCGCCTCCCGCGCATCACGCGGGTGTTCGCCACCGGCGTCTCCGCCGCTACCCCTGCGCCAGGGCGTAATCCAGCGCCGCGCACACGGCCGCCGCCTGCGCCGCGTCGCACTGCTCGGGCGTGGCGCGCGGGCTGTCGGGATAGACCTCGGTAGTGGTGCGGAAGCGCGCATCGGTGATGCCGGCGCACAGACCAAGCTCGCGCAGCGGGTAGCGGATGACGCCAGGCGCGACGACGGGCGAACCGATGATCAGGCCGTTCGCATCGGCCGGGGCGATATGGGTGACCTCCGCCACCGCGGCGACGATCGCCTGCTGGAATTCCGGCTGCGGGTTTTCGGTGTCGTCCACCACGTAGAAGCCATCGGGGATCCCGTGCGGCTCGAACGGCTTGCCGTCCCGCGCCGCCAATGCCGGCCGGAACTCGCTCTCGTCCGAGTCGGTGGTCTCGTGCAGGTCCACGTGCACCAGGAAGCGCTCGCGCAGCGGCGCCACCAGCCGCATCAGCGCCGCCGACTCCTGCGCCGGGCTGTCCTCGCGGAACGAACGGTTCGGATCCACCGCGTGCGGATTCCAGCGGTGGATGCGCTCGTACGCCCACGGGCTGACGCATGGCGCCACCAGCACGTTGATCCGCCCGGCGTAGTCGTCCAGGTGCCGCTCGACGAACCGCAACGCCCCGTGCACGCCACTGGTCTCGTACCCGTGCACCCCACCCGTCACCAGCGCACAGGGCAGCGCCGCGTCCCAGCCGCGGTTCCTGATGGCGAACAGCGGATAGGTCTCGGGCGGATAGTCCAGCCGGCCGTACTGCACCACGTCGAAACGCGGGCGCAGGCGCTCGATGACGCTCAGCACCTCATCGGCATAGGAGCGCTTGCGGGTCTGGCGGGCGAGCCATTCGGCCTTCTCGGCCGCGCCCCAGGGCTGGCCGGGAATGCCGATCGGGTACACGGTGGGGATCTGCATGGGCAATGGTCGAGGACGGAAAGGACGCGGAAGCTGCAAATGTACCCTGCCTCCGTCTCCCGATCCGGGCGCACTGCCGTCAAAGAACGACCCCCGTGACGCCGGCCGGGCTCGCCATCCCGGCATCGCGCGACAGCCGCTTGTCCTCGTACATCGCCTGGTCGGCCGCGCGCAGCAGCTCCGAGACGGTGTCGGCCGCGGAGCCGCCGACGGCCCGGCCGAAGCTGGCGCTGACCACTCCGACGGGCGCATCGAAGGGCGTCGCCCGCAGGGCCGCGCGCATGCGCTCGATCACCGTGTCGGCCACGGCCGCGTCCGCGTCGGGCAGGAACACCGCGAACTCGTCCCCGCTCAGGCGCCCCAGCAGGTCGCCGGGACGCACCGACGTGGCGCAGCGTGCCGCCAGCTCCGCGAGCACCGCATCGCCCACCGCATGGCCGTGGGTGTCGTTGATCGCCTTGAGCCCGTTGAGGTCGAAGAGGATCACCGCCGCCTGCCTCCCCTCCGCCTTCGCACGCCCGAACTCCTGCGCGGCACGATCCTCGAAGTAGGCGCGCGTCATCACCCGCGTGAGCCGGTCGCGGGTGACCTGCTCGCGCAGCCGCTCGTTGCTCGCGTACAGCGCGGGCACGGCCAGGCCGAAATAGGTGTTGACCGCAAGCCCGATCGCCGCGAACTGCAGCGCCACCGCGTCCATGGCGGCACCGAACAGCGCCCCGCCGCCCACCGTGATCAGACTGAACAACGCCACCCCCTGCAGCGCGGCGGTGCGGTTCTCGCTGTGCACCACCCACAGCTGCAGCACCAGCGGCACCACCAGCAGCGCCAGCAGCAGGCTCCGTTCCTGGAGCGCATGCGCCGCCGCGAGCATCGCCACGGTGATCCCCGCCATGGCCGCGAGCTTCAGCATGGCCGAACGCGAGGCCGGCACCGGATCGCCCTGGAACGGACTGAAGCGCGCGGCCCCGTGCGCCCCGGCCGCACCCACCACCCGCACGAGCCAGCGGATGAACAACGGCCCCAGCGTGAGCAGCGCGACGAAATCGCCCATCCACCAGGCGGCCATCAGGCGCCCCGGCGTGTCGGTCTCGATCAACCCCGTCGCCGACAGCGCCAGCGCCCCGCCGGACGCCGCCAGCGCCGAGCCCGCCATGCCCAACAGGATGAAGCGCGAAACCGTGCCCAAGGTGACCTCGTTCGGCCGGCGGGCGTGGTGCCGACGCAACAGCATCGCCGGCACGCCATAGGCGGTGCCGTGGACCAGGGCGAACGCAAGGCTCGAAGCCACCAGCACGCCGGGCCGCACGCCGCCGGCGTACTGCCACTCGGTCAGGAACGTGGCCACCGCGCACGCGAACACGATCGCCGGCCACGCCCGCGCCCCCACCACGAGCAGCGCAGCGAAGGTCACCGCCGCCGGCGGGAACCACAGGCTGGCGTGCGGCGCGTGCTCCAGCACCCGCGCCAGCAGGAAGGTCCCGAGCCACAAGGCCAGGATCACCCCCTGGACCAACGCCCCGGACGCGAGCCGCCCGCCCGCCGATGTCCCCCACCTGCCACTCGCCATCGCCCCCTCCGGATGTGCCGGTGCAGCCCGCCCATCCGTTGGTGGCCCCCCTTGGTCAAAGAGTAACCGTACCGGGGAGGCCGCAGGGCCGGCAGGCAAGCCTGACGGACGGGCGGTGTGCCGGGAGGTCACCTTCAACGTGGTCGATGACTTCAATCACGAGGCGCTGCACAAGGAGATCCCGGACCGGCATCGCTTCGCCCGCATCAACGACGTGCGGGAGGCGGCCTGTCAGCCCATGCCATGGCTGGGCGGCGCGCATGCCATGCCCCATTCAGGCCATGCGCCAAGGGGGCGCCGATCGCCGCGCGCACGGCTGCACCAGCACCTCGACCCGACCATGTCCGGTGGCTGGATCGGAGGGCGTTCGCGGTGATTGACGAGCGCCGCCAGGGGAGCGCACGTCTCTTCACACAGAGGGTATCCCCATGAAAACACACGCATTCGTTGCCTCCGCCGTCACCGCCGCGCTGCTCCTTGCCTACCCCCACGCCCAGGCTGGCGAGCAATCCCGGGGCAATGCGGATCTGAACCAATTGCGACTTGCCACGGCACCGTTCCACGTGCTCGAACGGGCCATCGAGGCCGGCTGGACCGAAGACCTCACCGGCTGCCTCGCCTTGCCGGGCATGGGCGGGATGGGGCATCACTACGTGAACTGGAACATCTTCTTCGACGGCAACGTTGATCCGCTCCAGCCCGAACTGCTGGTTTACGTCCCCACCCCACATGGACTCCAGCTGGGCGCGGTCGAATATCTGGTGTTCGATTCCGCCCTGCAGGGTCCGGTGTAAGCGTCAGCCGACCGCACCTTGTCGCACATCGTTGCGCTGTGGCAAGGGCAACAGCGTGTCGAGATCGCGGTCGAGCGTGGTCGGCAGGCGCGTGAGCACGTCGGTCAGCCAGGCGTGCGGGTC
>NZ_VNKO01000014.1 GCF_008033445.1 Vulcaniibacterium gelatinicum | reverse complement strand
CGCACCCGGCGCGCGACCGCCGGGCCGCGCTGCGGCGCCAGGCGCGCCGCGCGGGCGCGCGCCTGGGCCAGGCGTTCGTCCGCGTGCGCGACCGCCGGATGGCGGGGGTCCAGCGCCCGCGCCGCGGCCAGCGCCTGGGTTGCTTCGGCGAAGCGGAAATCCGCGGCCAGTCGCTCGCTGCGGGCCGCATGCGCGAGCAGGATGCGTTCGAACCCGGCGCGCGCCTCGGCATCGTCGGCGTGCACCGCGAGCACCTCGCGCCAGGCCGCCGCGGCCTCGTCCAGGCGGCCACGACGCTCCATCGCGGCGGCACGCGTGCGTGCGGCATCCGCGGCACGGGCCAGCTGCGCGCGGGTGTCGGGCAGGTCCATGTGGCCGGCGTCGTAGCGCTCGGCCTGCGCCACCAGCGCCGCGGCCTCGGCCAGCGCACCGTCGGCCGCAGCGCGGCGCGCGCGCTGCAGCAGGTCGGCCAGCAGGTCCTCGCGCGCTTCCAGGGCGTCGGTGCGCCGCGGCTGCAACGCCAGCACGCGCTGGTACAGGTCCAGCGCCTGCACGCTCCGGCCGGCGGCGCGCAGGGCCGCGGCGCGGGCCAGCATGCCCTCGATGCCGGCCACGGCCGCCTCGCGCCGGCGCAGTTCCTCGGCGAGCGCATCGGCCTGCGCGCGCGGCACCGCCAGCGCCCGCGCCAGTTGCAGCTGCGCCTGCGCCTCGGCGAAACGCTGCGCCGCCAGCGCGCGGCGCGCCTGCGCCAACGCGGCCCGGCCCACGCGCTGCAGGCCGCGCCGGGCCTCGTCGCGGTCGGGGTCGAGCGCGAGCGCGGCCTCGAACAGCTCGCGCGCGCCGCTGCCGTCCGCCGCGCTCAACCGCCCCTGCGCCAGCGCCGCCTCGCCGGCCTCGACCAGCGCCTGCGCGCGCGCCCGCGGCCACAGCCGGTCGCCGATCGGTTCGCGGAAGACGAACAGCAGCGCGAGCACGGCCGCCACCAGGCCGGCGACCAGCCACGGCGCATGCCGGCGCCAGGCCGCGCGATCGGGCGGGGACGACGGACGGTGGCCTGCGTGCATCGCCTCAGGTCGCGCGCCGCGCCGATTCCACGCCCGGCAACGCGGCGAGCTTTCCGAGCAGGCTGCTGAGCTGGCCGAAGTCCTTCACCCGCAGCCGCAGCCGCAGGTGCACCCGGCCGCTGTCGCGCTCGGCGGCGCTGTTGATCGCGGCCACGTGTGCGCCCTCCTGCGCGATCAGGTTGGTGAGGTCCTTGAGCAGCCACTTGCGGTCGAGCGCGACCAGCGCCACGTCCGCCTCGTGGCCGCCGCCGGCCGCGCCCCACTCCACCGGCAGCACCCGCTGCGGCTGCGCCGCCGACAGGCGCAGGAACGCGGCGCAATCGGGCCGGTGCACGGACACGCCGCGGCCGCGGGTGAGGTAGCCGACGATCGCCTCGCCCGGCAGCGGCTGGCAGCAGCGCGCGATCTGCACCAGCAGGTTGCCCACGCCCTCGACCGTGAACCGGGCCTGCTTGGGCGGCGGCGCGCGCCGCGCCGGCACGGCTTCCGCCGGCGGCGCCTGCTGCGCACGCTCGTGCTCGAGCAGGGCGCGGCCGACCTGGTGCGGGCCGACGTCGCCGAGCGCGATCATCACCATCAGGTCTTCGTCGCTGGCGGCGTGGAACTTCTCCCGCGCCGGGGCGAGGTCGGCGTGGGCCAGGCCGAGGCGCTTGAGTTCGCGTTCGAGCAGCTCGCGCCCGGCCTGCAGGTTGCGGGCGCGGTCGAGCCTGTGGAACCAGTTGCGCACCTTCTCGCGCGAGCGCGCGCTGGCCAGGAAGCCGTTCGCCGGCAGCAGCCAGTCGCGGCGCGGCTCGGCCACCTTGCCGGTCAGGATCTCGACCCGGTCGCCGCTGCGCAGCACGTGGTTGAGCGGCACGATGCGGTCGTTGACCTTGGCGCCGCGGCAGCGGTGCCCGACCTCGGTGTGCACGTGGTAGGCGAAATCGAGCGGGGTCGCGCCCTGCGGCAGGTCGAGCACCTCGCCCTTCGGGGTGAGCACGTACACCCGGTCCTCGGCCAGCTCGCTGTCGAGCTCGCGCAGCAGCCCGCCCTCCTCGCCCGGCGGCGCTTCCAGCAGCTGCCGCATCCAGGCGATGCGCTTCTCCAGCGCGGGATCGGCGCCGCCCTTGCCTTCCTTGTACTTCCAGTGCGCGGCCACGCCGAGCTCGGCCTGGCGGTGCATCTCGTGGGTGCGGATCTGCACCTCCAGGGTCTTGCCCTCCGGGCCGATCACCGCGGTGTGCAGCGAGCGGTAGTCGTTGCGCTTGGGTCGGGCGATGTAGTCGTCGAACTCGCTCGGGATCGGGGTCCAGGTCGCGTGCACCACGCCGAGCGCGGCATAGCAGGCCGGCACGTCGTCCACCAGCACCCGCACCGCGCGCAGGTCGTACAGCTCGCCGATCGGCACGTCCTTCTTCTGCATCTTCTTCCAGATGCTGTAGATGTGCTTCGGCCGGCCGGCGACCTCGGCGCGCAGGCCGTGCGCGGCCAGCGCCTCGCGCAGCACGCGCTTGACCTGCTCGATGTAGCGTTCGCGGTCGGCGCGCTTCTCGTCGAGCAGGCGGGCGATGCGCTGGTAGGTGTCCGGCTCGAGATGGCGGAAGGCGAGGTCCTCGAGTTCCCACTTCAACTGCCAGATGCCGAGCCGGTTGGCGAGCGGGGCGAGGATGTCGCGCGCCAGCTGCGCCAGCGCGCGCCGCTGCGGCTCGGGCAGGGCGCCGGCGGCGCGCAGCCGGGCCAGGTGGCGGGCGAGCAGGATCGGCACCACGCGCAGGTCGCGCACGATCGCCAGCAGCAGCCGGCGCAGGCCCTCGCTGTTGCCGCCGTCGCGCTGCGCCGCGTGCAACTGCCAGACCTGGGCCGCGGCGCGCTGGCCTTCCAGCAGCGCGGCCACGCCGGGGTGCTCGCGCAGCACGCGCTCGCCGAGCCGTTCGCGCAGCGCCGGCAGCGCGTGCAGCACCGCCGCCGCGGCGACCTCGCCGTCGGCGCCGAGCCGGGCCAGCGCGTCGAGGGTATCGGCCAGGATCCGCGGCGGATCCGGCGCGCCCTCGAACGCCGTCGCGCCGGCCTCGAGCATCGCCTGGCGCAACGGCTCGGCGATCGCGTCGGCAGGCGGACGCGCCAGCAGCGTCGGCAGGCTGTCTTCGGCGGCGGGTGGCAGGGCGGGGGCGGACACGGGGTCAGGACGGGCGATCGGCACCGGGCATCCGACTACACTAGCCGCGGTCCCCGACGAGGAACACCCCGATGGCCCGCCTGCGCACCGTCACCCTGCTCCTGCTCGCCGCCCTGGCCCTGCCGCTGTCCGCGCAGCAGGGCAACCGTCCGATCGAACAGGAGATGACGCCGGAGCAGTTCAAGGCCGCCGGTCTGGACAAGCTCACGCCGGAAGAACTGGCCAATCTGAACGCCTGGCTGGGGCGCAAGCTGGACGCCGAAACCAGCCAGGCCGTGGCGCAGGAACGGCAACGACTCGACACGGAGCGGACACGCAGCGGGCGGCTGCTCTTCCGTGACGACGACCCAATCGAAAGCCGCCTGGTCGGCCCGTTCCGCGGCTTTGAAATGAAGCGGGTGTATACGCTCGAGAACGGCCAGGTCTGGAAGCAGGTCGAGCCTGCCTCGCTCCCTGGCGTGCGCCTGGACAATCCGAAGGTGCGGCTCAAGCCGTCACTGGTCGGGGGTGTGTGGTATCTGCAGATCGAGGGATATGGCCCGACCGCAAAGGTCAAGCGGATCAAATAGCGCCGTCGCGCCCGCTCATCGCTGCTGCAACTGGGCCAGGCGCGCGGCCAGTTTCTTCACCGACACGCCGCCCCTGGCGCCCAGTTCCTGCGCGAACAGCGACACGCGCAGTTCCTCCAGGTCGCGGCGGAAGGCCTGCCAGCCGGGGTCGCCGGCGTGGCCCTCCGCTTCCGCCGCGGCCAGCGCCTCGGCGAACGGGCGCAGTTCGAGCATGCGCGCCTGGTCGCGCGCCGGGTCGCGCAGCGCGCGTTCGGCGCGCACGGCCAGCGCCTTGAGGTAGCGCGGGTATTCGGCGAGCAGCTCGGCCGGGGTGTCGCGCAGGAATCCCGGCGGCGTCAGCGCGGCCAGGTGCGCGCGCATGTCGTCGAGGTTGCCGCTGGCCCAGCCGATCAGCGGCGCTTCCAGTCGCGCGCGCACCTCGGCCACCAGCGCCAGGATGGTTTCGGCCTGCCGCAGGCGCGCCACCGCCTCCGGGAACAAGCCCCTGGCCAGCGCCTCGCGGCGCGCGGCGAACGCGGCCGGATCGCGGATGGTGTCCAGGCCCTCGGCGGTGAGCGCGGCGAAGGCGCCGTCCACCAGGTCGGCGCGCAGGGGGGAAATGGGGGGAAATGGGGTCAGAGACCTTTTCCCTCGCGGGGGAAATGGGGTCAGAGACCTTTTCCCGCGAGGGAAAAGGTCTCTGACCCCATTTCCCCCATTTCCCATCGCCGCGTACAGCAGCTCGGTCTTCGGCGACACCGGCAACTGCTTGCGCGCCTGGCGCAGGCGGTCGGCCAGCGTCAGGGCGAGCAGGCGGCGCACGCCGGCGGGATGGCGGCGTTGCGCCTCGGCGCGGTCGGCGTGCACCGACAGCGAGACGCTGTCGCCCTCGTCGTGCAGCGCCGGATACGCCGGCACACCGCCCGCACCGGGCACGATCTCGGGGATCGCGGTGTCCGGGAACGCGGTCAGCCCTCTCCGGGCCAGTCCTTCGGCCGCGCGCGCGGCGAACGCGGCCGCGGCGCGCGCGCCGAACTGCGCGCGCAGCCCGGCCAGGTCGCGCGATTCGGCCAGCACCGTGCGCCCGTCGCGGTCGAGCAGGCGCAGGTTGGCGTGCAGGTGCGGCTCCAGCGCGGCCGGGTCGAACTCGGTTGGCGACAGCGCCACCCCGGTGAGGCGCTGCAGGAAGCGCGCCAGCTCGCCCTCGATCGCGTCCGCCATCGGCTGCGGGTACGCCTCGGCGAAGGCGCGTGCGAATTCGGGGGCGGGCACGAAATTGCGGCGCAGCGCCTTCGGCAGCGTGCGGATCAGGGCCGCGGCCTTGTCCTCGACGAAGCCGGGCGCGAGCCACGACAGCCGCGCCGGATCGAGCGCATTGAGCAGGTGCAGCGGCACCACCACGGTCATGCCGTCGTCCGGCGCGCCCGGTTCGAAGCGGTAGCGCACCGCCAGCCGCGCCTCGCCCAGCGGCAGGTACGGCGGGAAGCGCGCGGCCTCGCTGGCCTGCCCCACCAGCAGGTCGTCCAGCGACCATTCCAGCGCGGCGCGGGCCTCGGCCGGCAGCTTCGCGTACCAGGCCTCGAGCGCCTGCGCGTTGTGCACGTGCGGCGGCAGGCGGTCGAGGTACCACCGCGCCTGCCATTCCTCGTCCACCACCAGGCCGGCGCGGCGGCGCTTGGCCTCCTCCTCCTTGGCCCTGGCCAGGGTGGCGAGGTTGCGCGCCAGGAACGCGCAGCGGGTGTTGATCTCGCCGGTCACCAGCGCGTCGCGGGCGAAGATCTGCCGCGCCTCCTCCGGATACAGCGCGCCGTAGTGGATCGGCCGCTTCGGCGCCAGCACCAGGCCGAACAGGCTGACCTGCTCGCTGCCGATCACCCGCCCCTGGGTGCGCGACCAGCGCGGGTCGTGCTGGCGGCGCGCGAGCAGGTGCGGCAGCTCGGCGATCGCCCATTCCGGTTCGATCGCGGCATTGGTCAGCGCCCACACCTTCTCGGTCTCGAGCAGGGTCGCCGAGAGCACCCACGGCGGCGGTTTCGCCGCCAGGGTCGAACCCGGGAACAGCTGGAACCTGCGTCCGCGCGGGCCCTCGTACACGCCGCGCTCGAGGCGCTGGCCGAGCTGGGTGGGCAGGCCGGCCAGCAGCGCGCGGTGCAGGGCGGCGTAGGACGCGCCCTCCTTCCCGCCTTCCACCTCCCAGCCGAGTTCCTCGCACAGCAGCTTCAGCTGCCGGTGCAGCTCGCGCCACTCGCGCATGCGCAAAAAGCCGAGGAAATGCCGCTCGCACCACTTGCGCAGCTGCGACTGGGTCAGCTCCTCGTGCGCGGCGCGGTAGGCGTCCCACAGCTTGAGGATGCCGACGAACTCCGACTTCGGGTCGGCGAACTGCGCGTGCGCGGCGTCGGCCGCGCCGCGCGCGTCGGCGGGGCGTTCGCGCGGATCCTGGATGCCGAGGAAGCCGGCGATCACCAGCATCTCGCGCACGCAGCCGTGCGCCTGCGCCGCGACCAGCATGCGCGCCAGCTTCACGTCCACCGGCAGCCGCGCCATGGTGCGGCCGATCGGGGTCAGGCGGCGCTCGCCGTCCACCGCGCCGAGTTCGGCCAGCTGTTGCCAGCCGTCGGCGATCGCGCGCGGTTCGGGCGGCTCCAGAAATGGGAAACTCTCGATGATCCGGGCATCCCCTTCCAGGGCCTGCCCGGATGCGCGTTTCGGCAGAGCCGAAACACGGCCCTCGATCCTGCCCAGCCCCAGCGCGAGCATGCGCAGGATCACGCCGGCCAGCGCCGCGCGGCGGATCTCCGGATCGGTGTAGCGCGGCCGCGCGGCGAACTCGGCCTCCGCGTACAGCCGGTAGCACACCCCGGGCGCGATCCGGCCGCAGCGGCCCTTGCGCTGGTCGGCGCTGGCCTGGCTGATCGGCTCGATGTGCAGGCGGTCGAGCTTGAGCCGCGGGCTGTAGCGCTTGATCCGCGCCAGCCCGGGGTCCACCACGTAATGGATGCGCGGCACCGTGAGCGAGGTCTCGGCGACGTTGGTGGCGAGCACGATCCGCCGCTGCGGCCCGGGATTGAACACGCGGTCCTGGTCGCGCGCCGACAGCCGCGCGTACAGCGGCAGGATCTCGGTGTGGCGGTACTTGCGCCGCTCCAGCGCGCGGTGCGCGTCGCGGATCTCGCGCTCGCCGGGGAGGAACACCAGCACGTCGCCCAGGCGCGATTCGCGCACGATCTCGTCGCAGGCGGCGACGATGCCGTCGAGCACGCTGCCCTCGCCTTCGCTCCCGCCCTCGCCTTCCAGCGGCCGCCAGCGCACCTCCACCGGATGCCCGCGCCCTTCCACCGCCACCACCGGCGCGGCGCCGAAGTGGGCGGCGAAACGCTCGGTGTCGATGGTCGCGGAGGTGACCACGAGCTTGAGGTCGCGCCGCTTCGACAGCAGGCGCTTGAGGTAGCCGAGCAGGAAGTCGATGTTCAGGCTGCGCTCGTGCGCCTCGTCCACGATGATCGTGTCGTAGCGCGAGAGCCAGCGGTCGGAGGCGATCTCGGCCAGCAGGATGCCGTCGGTCATGAACTTGACCACGGTGTCCTCGGCCACCTGCTCGGTGAAGCGCACCTGCCAGCCGACCGCGCCGCCGAGCGGCACCTGCAGTTCCTCCGCCACCCGCCGCGCCACCGCGCGCGCGGCGATGCGGCGCGGCTGGGTGCAACCGATCATGCCGGCGGCGCCGCGGCCGGCGGCCAGGCACAGCTTGGGCAATTGGGTGGTCTTGCCCGAGCCGGTCTCGCCGGCGACGACGACCACCGGATGGGCGCGGATCAGCTCGACGATGCGTTCGGCCTCGGCCGCGATCGGCAGCGCCGGATCCACCGGCGCCTGCGGCAGCGCCGCGGCCCGTGCCTCGCGCGCCGCCAGCGAGGCCTGCAGGGCCTGGGCGAAGGCCTCGCGCGCCCGCGCATCGGCCGGCGCGGCGTTCCAGCGCGACCACAGCGCGTGCAGGCGCCCGTGGTCGCGGCTGAGCGCGGCGGCGATCGCGGCGCGGGCCCGGCGCAGCTCGTCGCGGGCGCGCGCCTCGATAGAGGACGTCGATGGCATCGTTCGGAAGGATTCACTTGGCCTGCACGGCCGCAATCGCTATTTTGACCGCCAAACCCCGCAAACGGAGCCACGTCCATGGCCAAGTCCGCGTCCAAGCCGTCCGCCAGCCCTGCCGGCGCAGGCGCCCCGGCGATCGACATCGGCATCTCCGCCGGCGACCGCAGGAAGATCGCCGAGGGCCTGTCGCGCTTCCTCGCCGACGCCTACACCCTGTACCTGAAGACCCACAACTTCCACTGGAACGTCACCGGGCCGATGTTCAACACCCTGCACACGATGTTCGAGGCCCAGTACACCGAGCAGTGGGGCGCGCTGGACGAAGTCGCCGAGCGGATCCGGGCGCTGGGCTTCAACGCGCCGGGCTCGTATGCGGAATTCGCGCGGCTGACCTCGATCGCCGAGGAACCGGGACTGACCGACACCGCCGACTGGCGCGAGATGGTGCGCCAGCTCGTGGTCGGCAACGAGGCGGTGTGCCGCACCGCGCGCAAGGTGCTCAAGACCGCCGAGCATGCGGGCGACGACCCGACCGTGGACCTGATGACGCAGCGCCTGCAGATCCACGAGAAGTACGCCTGGATGCTGCGCTCGCTGCTGCAGTGACCGGCGCGCGGCATCCGCCGCCCCGCCGCCGCGGCGATGTCCGACGGCCGGCCGCGTCCCGGCTGCTACCCTAGCGGCATGCACGACGCCGCCCTCGCCACGCTCCGCCACGTCTTCGGTCATCAGCACTTCCGTGGCGAGCAGGCGCAGGTCGTGGCCCACGTGGCCGCCGGCGGCGACGCGCTGGTGCTCATGCCCACCGGCGGCGGCAAGTCGCTGTGCTACCAGCTGCCGGCGCTGCTGCGAGAGGGCACCGCGATCGTGGTCTCGCCGCTGATCGCGCTGATGCAGGACCAGGTCGAGGCGCTGCGCCAGCTCGGGGTGCGCGCGGCGTACCTGAACTCGACCCTCGACGCGGCGCAGGCGGCGCAGGTCGAGCGCGACCTGCTCGAGGGCACGCTCGACCTGCTGTACGTGGCGCCCGAACGCCTGCTCACCCCGCGCTTCCTGGGCCTGCTCGATCGCGCCACGATCGCCCTGTTCGCGATCGACGAGGCGCACTGCGTCTCGCAATGGGGCCACGACTTCCGCCCCGAGTACCGCGAGCTGACCGTGCTGCACGAGCGCTGGCCGCAGGTGCCGCGGATCGCGCTCACCGCCACCGCCGACGTCCCCACCCGCGAAGAGATCGTCGAACGGCTCGGGCTGGAACGGGCGCGGCGCTTCGTCAGCTCCTTCGACCGCCCGAACATCCGCTACACCGTCGTGCCCCGGCACGACGCCCGCCGCCAGCTGCGCGCGTTCCTGGACGAGCACGCCGGCGAGAGCGGGATCGTGTACTGCCTGTCGCGGCGCAAGGTCGAGACGGTCGCCGCGGAGCTCGCCGCGCACGGCATCCCCGCCCTGCCCTACCACGCCGGCCTGGACGCGGCCACGCGCGCCGGGCACCAGCGCCGCTTCCTGCGCGAGGACGGCCTGATCATGGTGGCCACCATCGCCTTCGGCATGGGCATCGACAAACCCGACGTGCGCTTCGTGGCCCACCTCGACCTGCCCAAGTCGCTGGAAGGCTACTACCAGGAAACCGGCCGCGCCGGCCGCGACAGCGAGCCGGCCGAGGCCTGGCTCGCCTACGGCCTGGGCGATGCGGTGCTGCTGCGGCGGATGATCGGCGAATCCGAAGCGGGCGAGGAACGGCAGCGGCTCGAGCATCGCAAGCTCGACGCCCTGCTCGGCTACTGCGAATCCACCGAATGCCGCCGGCGCATCCTGCTCGGCCATTTCGGCGAGGCGCACCCCGGCGGCTGCGGCAACTGCGACAACTGCCTGACCCCCGCACAGCGCTGGGACGGCACCGTCGCCGCGCAGAAGGCGCTCTCGTGCGTGTGGCGCACCGGCCAGCGCTTCGGCGCCGCGCACCTGATCGACGTGCTGCGCGGCGCCGACACCGCCAAGGTGCGCCAGTTCGGCCATGAGCGGCTGAGCACCTACGGCATCGGCACCGAGCTCGACGCGAAACAGTGGCGCAGCGTGTTCCGCCAGCTCGTCGCCGCCGGCCTGCTCGAGGCCGACCTCGCCGGCCACGGCGCCCTGCACCTGACCCCCGCCAGCGCCGCGGTGCTGCGCGGCGAGCACACGCTGTGGCTGCGCGCCGATCCGCCGAAGCCGCCGCGCCGCCGCGAACGCGACGCGCGCGGCACCGCCCCCGCCCCCGGAGCCGCGCTGGACGGCGCCGCCCGCGCCCGCTTCGAACGCCTGCGCGCCTGGCGCGCCGACGCCGCCCGCGCGCAGAACGTGCCCGCCTACGTGATCTTCCACGACAGCACCCTGCGCGCGATCGCCGAGGCGCACCCGGCGGACCTGTCCGCGCTCGCGGACATCCCCGGCCTCGGCGCGCGCAAGCTCGAACGCTACGGCCGCGAGGTGCTGGCGGTGCTGGAGGACGAGGCCGCGGTGGCGGCGTGAGGGGTGGGCGAGACCGCTGACCGGAAAGTGGTGGGCCGTGTAGGGGTCGAACCTACGACCAACTGGTTAAAAGCCAGCTGCTCTACCACTGAGCTAACGGCCCGGTGCGGGCGCGCATTTTAACTCACGCGCCCGGAACCACGTACCGCGTCGGATCCGCCACCCCGGCGGCGGCGAATCCCGCCGCGCGCAGGCGGCAGGCGTCGCAGTGCCCGCAGGCGCGGCCCGCGGCGTCGGCCTGGTAGCAGGACACGGTGTGGGCGAAGTCCACGCCCAGGCGCAGGCCCTCGCGCACGATCTCCGCCTTCGACATCCGCAGCAGCGGCGCGTGCACGCGGAAGCCCGCGCCCTCCACCCCGGCCTTGGTGGCCACGTTCGCCAGCCGCTCGAAGGCGGCGATGAACTCCGGGCGGCAGTCCGGATAGCCGGAGTAGTCCACCGCGTTGACGCCGCAGAACAGGTCGGTGGCGCCGAGCACCTCGGCCCAGCCGAGCGCGACCGCGAGCATGATGGTGTTGCGCGCCGGCACGTAGGTGACGGGGATCCCCGCGCCGATCACGTGCCCGTCGGAATCCACCGGCACCGCGATGTCGTCGGTCAGCGCCGAGCCGCCGATGCTGCGCAGGTCCACCTGCACGGTCTTGTGCTCGACCGCGCCGAGCAGGGCCGCGACCCGCGCGGCCGCGTCCAGCTCGGAGGTGTGGCGCTGGCCGTAGCGCACGCTCAGCGCGTGGCAGGCGAAGCCCTGCGCGCGCGCGATCGCCAGCACCACGGCCGAGTCCATGCCCCCCGACAGCAGCACCACCGCCGGCTTCATCGCCCCGGCTCCTCGCCCCACAGCAGCTTGTGCAGCTGCACCTGGAAGCGCACCGGCACCCGCTCGGCCACGATCCAGTCGGCGAGCTGGCGCGGCGCGAGCTGGCCGTGACTGGGCGAGAACAGCACCTCGCAGCGCTCGGACAGGCGGTGTTCGGCCAGCACCGCGCGCGCCCAGTCGAAATCGGCGCGGTCGCAGAGCACGAACTTGACCTGGTCGCGCGGGGTCAGCAGCGCCAGGTTCTCCCAGCGGTTGCGGTGCGCCTCGCCCGAGCCCGGGGTCTTGACGTCCACCACCCGCGACACGCGCGGGTCCACCGCGCCGATGTCGAGCGCGCCGGAGGTTTCCAGCGAGACGTCGTGGCCGGCGTCGCACAGCCGCCGCAGCAGGACCAGGCAGCGCTTCTGCGCCAGCGGCTCGCCGCCGGTGACGCAGACGTGGTGCGCGCCGAGCCGGGCGACCTCGGCCAGGATCGCGTCCAGCGTCCACCACTGCCCGCCGTGGAAGGCGTAGGCGGTGTCGCAGTACCCGCAGCGCAGCGGGCAGCCGGTCAGGCGCACGAACACGGTCGGGCGGCCCACGTCGCGGGCCTCGCCCTGCAGGGACAGGAAGATCTCGGTCAGCTTGAGCCGCTCGGCCGACGCGGCGGCCGCATCGGCGACGATGGCGTGCATGGACGGGATTTTACCGCGACACGGTCCCGCGCCGGCTCAGAGCCTGTGAAAAGCCGAGGGCCTGAAAAACAGGCCCTCAGCGCACCCGGGTCAGCAGGATCGCGCGCAGCCGGTCCTCGGCGGTGCGGGCCGCGTCGGTGCCGGGGTAGCGGGCGATCACCTGGCGCAGGGTCGCCTCGGCGGCGTCGAGGTCGCGCAGGCCGTACTGCGACAGGCCGACCTTGAGCAGCGCGCCGGGGGCCTTGTCGTGGGTCGGATAGCGCTGCAACAGGGCCTGGAACTGCTCCAGGGCGAGCGCGTAGTTCTGGGTGACGTAGTAGCTCTCGCCCAGCCAGTACAGCGCGTTGGGCGCGTAGCTGCCGCCCGGATGGGCCTGCAGGAACTCGTGGAAGGCGGAGGCCGCCTCGGCATAGCGGCCGGCGCGCAGGATCGCGAACGCGGCCTCGTAGGCGCTGCGCTCGTCGGCGGCCTGGGCCAGCTTGCCCGGGTCGCCGTACACCGCCGGCGGGCGCTCGGCGGGCGCGCCGGTCGCGGCGGCCGGTGCGGCCGGGCTCCCGCCCTGCCCCGCTGCCGCCGGCGCGGCCGGCGCCGGTGTCCCGCCCTCGAGCCGCTGCAGGCGGCTGTCGAGGTCCAGGTACTGGCTCTTGCCGCTCTGCTGCAGCTGTTGCAGCTGGTGCTGCAGCTCCTCGACCTGGGCGCGCAGCGCCTGCACCTCGCTGCGCAGCTGGGTGATCTGGTTGACCAGCTCGACGTTGCCGTTGTCCGCGGCCGCGCGGGCCTCGAGCGCGGCCACGCGTTCGGCCAGGCTGGCCCGCTGCGCCGCGGCCGGCGCGGCGGCCACGAGGGCCGCCGCGGCGAACGCGCAGGCGAAGCGGAACGGTGCGCGGTGCGGAAGGGTCTTCATGCCGGCAGCGTCCCGGTCACCCGGTCACTTCGCGGTGTAGATGATCTCGACCCGGCGGTTGCGCTGCCAGCAGTCCTCGTTGGACTCGGTGCAGGTCGGGCGCTCCTCGCCGTAGCTGACCACGGTCAGCTGGCTCGCCGAGCCACCGTTGGCCTGCAGGGCCGAGGACACCGAGTTGCCGCGGCGCTCGCCCAGGCCGAGGTTGTACTCGCGGCTGCCGCGCTCGTCGGCATGGCCTTCCAGGGTGATGCGCGCCGAAGGACGGTCGCGCAGGTACTTGGCATGGCAGGCCATCGCCGCCTGGAACTCCGGCCGCAGCACGTCCTGGTCGAAGTCGAAGTAGATCACGCGCTGGCGCAGGCAGGCGTCGGTGTCCAGGTCCTCCGGGGTGTACAGGCCGGACGGGGCCGGAGCGGGCTCGGTCGCCGGCGTCGGCGTGGGCGCGGGCTCGGACGGCGGGGTTTCCTTGACCTTCTTGGTGCACGCCACGGCGGCGGTGCAGAGCAGGGCGGTGAGCAGCAGGCGGGTGGTGGCGTTCATCGTCGTCGTTCCTCGTCTTTTCTTTCGGACACAGCAAAAACAGGGCAGGCAGCCGCGGCAGTCTAACCGCATTCAGCGGGGCTGACGGTACGGGCCCCAGGCGGGTTCGCGCACGTCGCCCTCGGCCAGCACCAGACGCTGGCGTACACGCGCGTCGGCCGAGACCGCATACAGCACGCCACGGCCGCCCTCGCGCGCGGCATACAGCACCATGCTCGCGTTGGGGGCGAAGCTCGGCGACTCGTCGAGCGAACCGGGCGAGAGCAGGGTCCAGCGCGGGCTGCCGAGGCTGCGGTCCAGCAGCGCGATGCGGTAGGTGTTGCCGCTGCCCTGCGCGACCGCGAGCTTCTTGCCGTCGTAGGACACCGTGGCCCGCGCGTTGTAGCTGCCCTCGAAGGTCACGCGGCTGGCGCTGCCGCCGCCGGCCGGCACCTGGTAGATCTGCGGCCGGCCGCCGCGGTCGGAGGTGAAGTACAGGGTGCCGCCGTCCGGGCTCCAGACCGGCTCGGTGTCGATCGCGAAGTGATCGGTGATCCGGGTCAGCGCGCGGGAACCGAGGTCCATCACGTAGATCTCGGGGTTGCCGGTGCGCGAGAGGGTGAGCGCGAGGCGGCGGCCGTCGGGCGAGAAGCTCGGCGCGCCGTTGATGCCGCGGAAGCTCGCCACCAGCTCGCGCGCGCCGGTGCCCACGTCCTGGATGTAGATCGCCGAGTTGCCGCGCTCGAAGCTGACATAGGCCAGCTTGCGCCCGTCCGGGCTCCACGCCGGCGACAGCAGCGGCTCGGACGAGCGCACGATGGTCTGCGGGTTGTAGCCGTCGGCGTCGGCCACCACCAGCGCGTAGCGCGCGCCCTTGCCGGTGCCGACCGCGGTGACGTAGGCGATGCGGGTCCAGAACGCGCCGCGCACGCCGAGGATTTTCTCGTAGATCGCGTCGGCGATCTGGTGGGCCACGTCGCGCAGCGCGTTCGCGCGCGCGGTCAGGGCGAAGCCGAGCAGGCGCTGCTGCTTGGCCACGTCGAACAGCTCGTACTCCACCCGGTAGCCGCCGTCGCCGGCGTCGAGCACGCGGCCGACGACGAGGAAGTCCTGCTTCAGCGCACGCCAGGTCGGGTAGCTGACCTCGCTGCCGCGGGTCGGGCGCTCGATGAGGTCGCGCTCGGGCAGGGTCCGGAACTGGCCGGAGCGGTCGAGGTCGGCGCGGATCACCGCGGCCACGTCGGTCTGCGGCGCCGCGCCCGCGCCCTGGTAGGGCATCGGCACGACCGCGATCGGCAGCGCGGCGGCGTGGCCGCCGACGATGTCGATCTCCAGCCCGCGCTCCTGCGCGGCCGCGGCCAGCGGCAGGAGCAGCCAGCAGAACAGGAACAGCAGGATGGCCAGGCGGGACGGTGCTCGGGTCATCGGCGGATCCTTGCGTGAACGGGCGAGTCTTCCAGCTTGACCGTGAACGGCGGCTCAAGGATGAACGGAAACGGACTCGGCGGCCTGGGCATCAGTAATCGCGCGCCTCGAAGTTGAGCGTGAGCACGCGCGCGAACACGCGTTCGAAGCCCGCGTACGGCAGCGGCTGGGCCTTGAGCACCGCGGCCTCGACCGAGCGCCGGCCGAGTTCGTCATAGGGGCAGCTCGGCGCGACCTGCACCTCGATCACCTGCCCGCCGGGGATCTGCTTGATGATCAGCTGGCAGCGCTGGCCCAGCGGCACCGTCTCCGGGCGCGTCCAGTTGCGCGCGATGGCCTCCTGCAGCGCGGCCTGGTAGCGCGCGAGCAGATCGCGGTCGAGGCCCTCGTTGCCGCGCGGCGCGGCGCTGGCGCTGGCATCGGCCTGGGCCGCGGCCTCGGCCGCGTTGCGGGCCTGGTAGTCGGCGAGCTGGCGCAGGCGCTCCTCGGCCAGGCGCGCCTCGCGCGCGGCCTGTTCGCGGCGGCGGCGGATGTCGGCGAGCTGCTGCAGGCGTTCGCGCTCCATCTCCGATAGGCGCTGGCGACGCTGCGCTTCCTCCTGGCGCTCGCGCTCGGTCAGGTCCACCTGCTCCTGCCGGCGCCGCTCCTCCTGCTCGCGTTCGCGCGTCTCGCGCGAGATGGCGTCGGCGCGCACCCGCTCCTGCTCGCGGGTGTCGGGCTCGGGCAGCCGCTCCTGCGGTTGCGGCTGCGGCGGCACCGGAGCCTCCTGCGGCGCGGGCTCGGGGCGCGGCTGCGGCGGCGGCGCGGCATCCTCGGCCGGCGGTTCGGGCGGCCGCGGCGGTTGCGCGAGCGCGCGCCGCGCCTGCGCCGGCAGGGCCTCGAACGACACGAAGTCCGCCTCCACCGGCGAGCCGGCGGCCGACACCGGCGCGCGCTCGCGCGTCCACCACAGCCCGAGCACGGCCAGGGCGAACAGCAGCGCGTGCAGGGCCAGCGAGAGCAGCAGCGCCTGCGCAGTGTCGGCACGGGTCTCGCGCATCTTTAGTCGCGGCCCTCCGCGGGCAGGCTGATCAGGCTGACCTTGCTCACCCCGGCGGCGTTGATCAGGTCAATGCCGGCCATGATGGTCTGGTAGCTGGCGTCGCGGTCGCCGCGCACCAGCACGGTCAGCTGCGGGTTCTGCCGGCGCAGCGCGCCGAGTTTGGCGGTCAGTTCCTCGGCGCCGACCTCGCGGTTGTCTCGCTCGATCATCAGCGCGTAGCGACCGTCGGCGTACAGGCTCACCACCACCGGCTCCTTCGGCACCACCAGCGACTTGGCGTGCGACTCGGGCAGCTGGATGTCGGTGCCGAGGTTGAGCAGCGGCGCGGTGACCATGAAGATGATCAGCAGCACCAGCATCACGTCAATGTAGGGGACGACGTTGATCTCGGCCTTGAGGCGCCGCTTGCGGTGGCGGCGGGCACTGGCGGCGGGCATGGCGGTTCCTCCGGCAGGCTCAGGGCTCGTCCGCGTGCGCCTGGCGCTGCAGGATCGAGGCGAACTCCTCGGCGAAGGCGTCGTAGCGCGAGGACAGGCGCTCGACCTTGGTGGCGAAGCGGTTGTAGGCCCAGACCGCGGGGATCGCCGCGAACAGGCCCATCGCGGTGGCGACCAGGGCCTCGGAGATGCCGGGGGCGACGGTGGCGATGGTCGCCTCCTTCACGTTGGCCAGGCCCTGGAACGAGAGCATGATTCCCCACACCGTGCCGAACAGGCCGACGTAGGGGCTGATCGAGCCGACGTTGGCCAGGAACTCGAGGTTGTGCTCCAGGCCGTCGAGTTCGCGCGCGGTGGTGGCGCGCATCGCGCGCTGCGCGCCCTCGAGCTGGATCCGCGCGTCCACGCCGCGGCGCTGGCGGATGCGGTTGAACTCGCGGAAGCCGCCCTCGAAGATCGCCTCCATCCCGACCGGCGTGCGCCCGCGCTCGGTGGCGTTGGCGTACAGGCGCGAGAGTTCGGTGCCGGACCAGAACCGCTCCTCGAAGCCGTCGGCCTCGCGCTCGGCGCGGTCGAGCACGCGCTTCTTGCGGAAGATGATCACCCACGAGGCGACCGAGGCGAACAGCAGCAGCAGCATCACCAGCTGCACCGGCAGGCTGGCGTGCAGCACCAGTTGCCACAGGTCGATGCCGTGGCCGCCCGCCGCCGCGGCGCCGGTGGCGGCCTGCGCGGCGAGCTCGGTGGCCTGCGCCGGGGTCTCCTCGGGCAGCGCCTCGACCGTGGTCTGCAGCATCAACAGCGGCGTCATGCGTCGTTCTCCACCAGGGCTTGCAATGCGTCGTACAGCGGTTGCGGGATCGGCCGCGGCCGGAAGCCGGTGGCCGACAGCGCGGCGATGCGGACCTGCGCATCGAGCAGCAGGACGCCGTCGCGGCGGATCTCCTGGGCGATGACCAGGCTGGCGCGACGGCACTCGCGCAGCGCCACCGTCGCCTCCAGCGCGTCGTCCAGCCGCGCCGGCGCGCGGAACTCGATCCGCATCGCCCGCACCGCGAACAGCAGGTCGTGCTCCGCGCGCAGGCACTCCTGGCCGTGCCCGTGCGCGCGCATCCACTCGGTGCGCGCGCGCTCGAGGAAAGCCAGGTAGCGTGCGTGGTACACGACGCCGCCGGCGTCGGTATCTTCCCAGTAAATGCGGACCGGATGGCTGAACATGCGTTAAGGAAAAGGAAAAGGAAAGGGGGGAAAAGGGAAAAGGGGTCAGAGTGAATTTCGAACGAAATTCACTCTGACCCCTTTTCCGCCTTTTCCGACCCCTTTTCCGCACCGCGCGGCATCAGCCCCAGGTGCCGGTACGCCTTCGGCGTGGCCATGCGCCCGCGCGCGGTGCGCACCAGGAAGCCCTGCTGGATCAGGTACGGCTCGATCACGTCCTCGAGCGTGCCGCGTTCCTCCGACAGCGCCGCGGCCAGCGACTCCACCCCGACCGGGCCGCCGTCGAAGGCCTCGATGATGGTGCCGAGCAGGCGCCGGTCGAGCTCGTCGAAGCCTTCCGGATCCACCTTGAGCATCGCCATCGCGGCGTCGGCGACCTCGCGCGTGATCGCCCCGTCGGCGCGCACCTGGGCGTAGTCGCGCACCCGCCGCAGCAGCCGGTTGGCGATGCGCGGCGTGCCGCGCGAACGGCGCGCGATCTCGGCCGCGCCCTCCGCCGCGCAGGCGATGCCGAGGATCTGCGCCGAGCGGCGCACGATCCGGGTCAGCTCCTCGGCGCTGTAGAACTCCAGGCGCTGGACGATGCCGAAACGGTCGCGCAACGGCGCGGTCAGCAGCCCCGCGCGCGTGGTCGCGCCGATCAGCGTGAACGGCGGCAGGTCCAGCTTGATCGAACGCGCGGCCGGCCCCTCGCCGATCATGATGTCGATCTGGAAATCCTCCATCGCCGGGTACAGCACCTCCTCGACCACCGGCGAGAGGCGATGGATCTCGTCCACGAACAGCACGTCGTGCGGCTGCAGGTTGGTCAGCAGCGCGGCCAGGTCGCCGGCCTTCTCGATCACCGGCCCGGAAGTGATGCGCAGCCCCACCCCGAGCTCGTTGGCGATCACGTGCGACAGCGTGGTCTTGCCCAGCCCCGGCGGGCCGAAGATCAGCACGTGGTCCAGCGCCTCGCCGCGGCCCTTGGCCGCCTCGATGTAGATGCGCATCTGCTCGCGCACCGGCTGCTGGCCCAGGTATTCGTCCAGGCGCCGCGGACGGATCGAGGCCTCGACGGCCTCCTCCTCGCGGGTGGCGGCGGGAGAGACGATGCGGGGGTCGTTCATGCGCGCATGTTCGCATGGCGGCGCGGCGAACGGCAGCCGCCGCGGCGATGGCCACGACACCGCGAGCCGCGGTGCAGGGCCGCAGGCCCGGAGCGGGACTGTCGGCGGCAGGGAAGCCGCCGACAAGCTCCAGGGACGGGTTCACGGCGTGCCCCGCTCCGGGCCTGCGGCCCTGCGCCGCGGCCCTGCGGAAGAGCCCCCGGCCCACCCTCGCAAGCGCGGGAGGGAGGAAAGGAAGACCTCAGATCTCGACCTGCGCGCCGAGCTCCACCAGCCGGTTGCCGGGAATGCGGAAGAAGCCGGTGGCCGGCGCCGCGTTGCGGTGCATGAACGCGAACAGCCGGTCGCGCCAGATCGGCATGCCCTTGCGGCGCGCCGGCACCACCGTCTCCCGGCTGGCGAAGTAGGTCGTGTCCATCGGATCGAAATGGATCCCGCCCTGGTCGCAACTGCGCATCAACGCCAACGGCACGTCCGGCGTCTCCATGAAACCGAACCGCACCAGCACCCGATAGAAGTTCTCGCCGATGGACTCGATCTTCAGCCGCTTGTCCTGCGGCGCGTACGGCACGTTCAGCGTCTCCACCGTCAACAACACGTTGCGCTCGTGCAGTACCTTGTTGTGCTTGAGGTTGTGGAGCAGCGCATGCGGCACCACCGTCTTGTCCGCGGTCAGGAACACCGCCGTGCCCGGCACCCGCACCGGCGGCGCCAGCATCAGCCCCGGCAGGAACGTGTCGAGCTGGATGCCCTCCTTGCGGATCTCCTCCTGCAGCAGCAGCCGCCCGCGGCGCCAGGTGCGCAGCAGCGTGAACAGCACGATGCCGAGCACCACGGGGAACCAGCCGCCCTGCAGGATCTTGGCGCCGTTGGCGGTGACGAACGCCGCGTCGATGAACAGGAACGGCACGCACAACGGCAGCACCCACACCCGCCAGCGCGGCCACAGCGCGCGCGCCACGATCGCCAGCAACAGGGTGTCGATCAGCATCGTCGCCGACACCGAGATTCCGTAGGCGGTGGCCAGGGCGGACGAGCTGCCAAAGCCCAGCACCAGCAGGATCACCACCACCATCATTGCCCAGTTGATCGCCGGGATGTAGATCTGGCCGATGGTCGCCTCGGAGGTATGCCGGATCTGCATGCGCGGGATGTAGCCCAGCTGCATCGCCTGGCGCGCCACCGAATACGCCCCGGTGATCACCGCCTGCGATGCGATCACGGTAGCCGCGGTGGCCAGCACGATCATCGGGATCCGGCCCCACTCCGGCACGCCGATGTAGAAGGGGTTGCGGATCGCGGCCGGATCCTCCAGCACCAGCGCGCCCTGGCCCAGGTAGTTGAGCATCAGCGACGGCAGTACGAAGAAATACCAGGCCCAGCGAATCGGCCTGGCGCCGAAATGCCCCATGTCGGTGTAGATCGCCTCGCCGCCGGTGACCGCCAGCACCACCGCGCCGAGGATGAAGATGCCGTGCCAGCTGTGCTCGGCGAAGAAACGCACGGCCCACCACGGGTTGACTGCCTCGAGCACCTCGGGTTCGTGCAGGATGTTGAGCACGCCCAGCGCCGCCAGCGAGAGGAACCACAGCGACGTCACCGGCCCGAACACCTTGCCGACCTTGGCAGTGCCGTAACGCTGGGTCATGAACAGTGCCGCGAGCACCGCCACCGTGACCGGCACGATCCAGTCGTGCAGCTCCGGCGCCACCACCTCCAGCCCTTCCACCGCCGACAGCACCGAGATTGCCGGCGTGATCACCCCGTCGCCGAAGAACAGCGAGGCGCCGAAGATGCCGACGATGCCGACCAGGTACGCCGAACGCGACCCCTTGGCGAAGGTGCGTTCGGCCAGCGCCATCAGCGCCATGATGCCGCCCTCGCCCTCGTTGTCGGCGCGCATGATGATGGTCACGTACTTGAGCGTGACCACCAGCATCAGGGCCCAGAACACCAGCGAGAGGATGCCGAGCACGGTGTCGTGGTCGGCGGTGAGGCCGTAGTGCGGCGAGAACGCCTCCTTCAGCGTGTACAGCGGGCTGGTGCCGATGTCGCCGAAGACGACGCCGATCGCGCCGACGATCAGGCCGAACAGGCCGATCTGGCCATGTCCCTGTGCGCCGTTGGCGCTGGCGGTTGCGGTGTTGGCCATGGGCCTTCCTGGGATCGCGGGTGCCGGGGCGCTCAACGGAGCGCGGACTTTAGCGCCTTTCGGATGATGGCGGCGGCGTCGTCGCCGGCCGCGGCGGCCTCGCGCGCCATGCGCGCGGCCTCGGCCGGCTTGTAGCCGAGCTGCTGCAGGGCGATGGCCGCCTCGGACTGCGGATCGGCCGGCACGCCGGCGGCGGCCGTCGCGGCGCCCGCGCCGGCCAGCCCGGCGGCGCGGTCGCGCAGCTCCACCACCATCCGCTCGGCGGTCTTCTTGCCGATGCCGGGGATGCGCGCCAGCGCCGTGACGTCGCCGGCCTGCACCAGGCGCGCGAACTCGTCCACGCTCACCCCGGAGAGCACCGCCAGCGCGATCCGCGCGCCGATCCCGGACACCTTCTGCAGGTCGCGGAACAGCCGTCGCTCGGCCTCGCGCAGGAAGCCGTACAGCGCCACGCTGTCCTCCTTCTGCGCGTAGTGCACGAACAGCGCCACCTCGCGCCCGAGCTCGGGCAGGTCGTAGAAGGTGCTCATCGGCGCCTCGAGCTCGTAGCCCACGCCGTGCACGTCCACCACCAGCCATGGCGGCTGCTTGTGCGCGAGGATCCCCTTCAGGCGTCCGATCATCGTCGTCCCCCCTTCAGCGGCGGCGCAGCGCGGCCACGCTCGCGCCGGCACGCTTCGCGGTCGCGCTCATGTGCGCGTGGGTCAGGGCCACGGCCAGCGCATCGGCGGCGTCGGCCTGCAGCCGCTCGCCCTGCAGGTCGAGCAGCAGCCGCACCATGTGCTGCACCTGGGCCTTCTCGGCCGCGCCGCGCCCGACCAGCGACTGCTTGATCACCCGCGGCGGATATTCGTGCACCGGCAGGCCGCGGCGCACCACCGTGGCCAGCGCCGCGCCGCGGGCATGGCCGAGCTTGAGCGCGGAGGTGGCGTTCTTGTCCATGAACACGGTCTCGATCGCCACTTCCTGCGGCCGCCAGGCGTCGAGCAGCGCGTCCAGCCCCTCGCACAGCAGGCCCAGGCGCGCCGGGAAGTCGGCGGCCTCGAGCAGCACCAGCGCCTGCGCGTGCACGAACGTGCAGCGCCCCGCGGCGTCCACGTCGATCACGCCGATGCCGGTGCGCTGCGAGCCCGGATCGATGCCGAGGATGCGGGTCATCGCGCGCCGGCCGCCGCCTCAGGCATACGCTTCTTCCGGCAGGTCCGCGTTCGAGTACACGTTCTGCACGTCGTCCAGGTCCTCGAGCCAGTCGAGCAGCTTGAGCACCTGCTGCGCGGTCTCGCCGGTCACGCGCACCTCGTTGTCGGCGCGGTAGGTGACCTCGGCCTGGTCGGGGGTCAGCCCGGCGGCGACCATCGCCGCCTTCACCGCCTCGAACCGCTCCGGCGCGGTCAGCACGTCCACCGAGCCGTCCTCCGGATACGCCACCACGTCGTCGGCGCCGGCCTCGATCGCCGCCTCGGTGATGCGCGCCTCGTCGGCGCCGGGGGCGAAGCTGAGCACGCCGAGCTTGCGGAACATGAACGCCACCGAGCCGTCGGTGCCGAGGTTGCCGCCGAACTTGCTGAAGGCGTGGCGCACGTCGGCCACGGTGCGCACGCGGTTGTCGGTCAGGCAGTCCACGATCACCGCCACGCCGCCGGGCGCATAGCCTTCGTAGCGCACTTCCTCGTAGGCCACGCCCTCGAGTTCGCCGGTGGCCTTCTTGATCGCGCGCTCGATGCTGTCCTTGGCCATGTTGGCCGACAGCGCCTTGTCCACCGCCGCGCGCAGGCGCGGGTTGCCGGCGGGATCGCCGCCGCCGCTGCGCGCGGCGACCGAGATTTCACGGATCAGCTTGGTGAAGATCTTGCCCCGCTTGGCGTCCTGCGCGTTCTTGCGGTGCTGGATGTTGGCCCATTTGGAATGGCCGGCCATGGCGTGACGACCCAGGGAAAAACGACGGGAAATGATAGCAAGCGGCGCGCCGGCGCCCGGCCCGGCTCAGCCCGCCGCGGACGCCGCGGCGTGCCGGAACCGGCCCTCGCGCAGGAAGGCGGCGGCCTGGGCCGCGGCCTCGGCCGAGAACAGCAGGCCGCTGTGGCTGGCCGGGACCACGACGTGGTCGGCCAGGCCCGGCAGCCGGGTCTCGTCCACCGCCACGGTGCCGTCGTGCGGGCCGTCGAAGTGGCCCAGCAGTGCGCCCAGGCCCAGCGGCAGGCGCCCGGCGACCACCCCGACCTCCGCCCGCCCCTGCCAGCACGGCAGGCCCTCGCGCAGCAGCGCGGCGCTGCGGCCCAGCAGCCAGTGGTGCAGCGGCAGGCGCGCGGCGGCGGCGCTGCCGCGCAGCGGCGAGCCCAGGCAGACCACGCGCGGCACCGGCGGCGCGCCGTCCTCGCACAGCGCGCGCAGCGCGATCAGCCCGCCCAGGCTGTGGGCGACGATGTGCGCCGGCCGCTCCCCGATCTGCGCCCGCAGCCGCGGCGCCGCATGCTCCGGGCCGCCGGCGACCGAGGCGTAACCGAAGGTCTCCGGCGCGAACCCGGCCTCGCGCAGCCTCCCTGCCAGCCAGTGCATCGCCAGCGCCGGCATCCACAGGCCGTGCACCAGGATCACGCGCGAAGGGAAATCGGGGTCAGAGTACATTTCGCCCAGTGTCGCAGTCCGATGCCGTGAAAATCAGAGCGAAATGTACTCTGACCCCGATTTTCACCCGCGCCGGAAGATGAACTCGCGGTCGCGCACGCGACCGACCGGGAACTCGTACTCGCCCGCCTTGGCGAAGCCGTAGCGGGCGTAGAACCGCTGTGCGCCGAAGTTCTCGCTCCAGACGCTGATCCACAGCGTGCGCGGGCCGTCGCGCTCGAGCCAGGCCTGGGCCTGTTCGAACAGCCGCGCGCCGAGCCCGCCGCCCTGGTGGCCGGCGCGCACGTACAGCCGCTTCAGTTCACCGTCGCCCGGGCGCACGTCCGGATGCGGCAGGCCGCAGGGGCCGGCCAGGGCGTAGCCGATCGCCTCGCCGTCAGCGGTTTGTGCCAACCACAGCGCATACGCCGGATCGGCCAGCCACCGCGCGTAGGCCTGCGGCGCGTGGCTCTCCTCCAGGAACGCGCACAGGTCCTCCTCCGGATACAGATGGCCGAAGGTCTCGGTGAAGGTGCGCGCACCGAGCGCCGCCAGCGTGGCGGCATCGTCTGGCGTGGCGCGGCGGATGACGTGGGTCATGGCTCGGCCATGCATCACGCCTTCGGCCGCACCTGCACGTGCACCTCGGCGAGCTGCTCGTCCGGGATCGGCGAGGGCGCGCCGGTCATCGGGCACTGCGCGGTGGTGGTCTTGGGGAAGGCGATCACGTCGCGGATGGACTCGGTGCCGGCCATCAGCGCGGCGATGCGGTCAATGCCGAAGGCGATGCCGCCGTGCGGCGGGGCGCCGTAGCGCAGCGCCTCGAGCAGGAAGCCGAACTTGAGCTCGGCCTCCTCCTTGCCGATGCCAAGCAGCTCGAACACCGCGCTCTGCATGTCCGAACGGTGGATGCGGATCGAGCCGCCACCGATCTCGTTGCCGTTGAGCACCATGTCGTAGCCGCGCGAGACCGCGGTCCGCGCGTTCGCGCGCAGGTCCTCGATGTCATCCACCGCCGGCGCGGTGAACGGATGGTGCAGGGCGACGAAGCGCCCCTCGGTCTCGTCCCATTCGAACATCGGGAAGTCGGTGACCCACAGCGGCTTCCAGCCGTCCTCGACCAGGCCCAGGTCGCGGCCGAGCTTCAGGCGCAGCGCGCCCATGAAGTCGCTGGCCACCTTGTAGCTGGCCGCGCCGAAGAAGATCGCGTCGCCGCTCGCCGCGCCCGCGGCCTGCACGATCGCGGCCAGGGTCGCATCGTCCAGGAACTTGGCGATCGGCGAGCTGATGCCCTCGCGGCCCTTGCCGGCGTCCTCGACCTTCATCCACGCCAGGCCCTTGGCGCCGAACTTGGCGGCGTGCGCGGCGTAGTCGTCGAGCTGCTTGCGCGAGAACTGCGCCCCGCCCGGCGCGCGCAGTGCGATCACGCGGCCGTCCTCGTGGTTGGCCCAGTCGGTGAAGACCTTGAACTCGCACGACTTGACCAGGTGGGCGATGTCCACCAGCTCGAGCGCGATGCGCAGGTCGGGCTTGTCCGAGCCGTAGCGGCGCATCGCCTCGGCATAGGTCATGCGCGGGAACGGATCGGCGAGCTCGACCCCGATCACCTCGCGGAACACGTCGCGGATCAGCGCCTCGACGGTGTCCTGCACGTCGCGCTCGGTGACCCAGGCGAACTCCATGTCGAGCTGGGTGAATTCGAGCTGGCGGTCGGCGCGCAGCGCCTCGTCGCGGAAGCAGCGCGCGATCTGGTAGTAGCGGTCGAAGCCCGCCATCATCAGGATCTGCTTGAACAGCTGCGGGCTCTGCGGCAGCGCGTAGAACTCGCCCGGATGCATGCGCGCCGGCACCAGGAAGTCGCGCGCGCCCTCGGGCGTGGCCTTGGTCAGGATCGGCGTTTCGATGTCCTGGAAGCCGCGCGCGTCCAGCCAGCGGCGCAGCGCCTGCACCAGCCGGATGCGGGTGCGCATCATGCGCTGCATCTCGGGGCGGCGCAGGTCGAGGTAACGGTACTTGAGGCGGATGTCCTCGCCCGGGTTCTCGTGGGCGTGGAACGGCAGCGGCTCGGCCTTGTTGAGCACCTCGATCCTGGTCGCCACCACCTCGACCCGGCCGGTGCGGAGCTTGTCGTTGACGCTCTGGCGCCGGCGCACGGTGCCGGTGACGCGCAGGCAGTCCTCGTAGTGGACGTGCGCGGCGGCGGCGAGCACTTCGGCGTTGCCGGGCGCGTCCGACGGTTCGGCGACGATCTGGACGATGCCCTCGTGGTCGCGCAGGTCGAGGAAGACCAGGCCGCCGAGGTTGCGGGCGACGTCGGCCCAGCCGCACAGGGTCACGGTCTGGCCGATCAGGGCCTCGTCCACGAGGCCGCAGAAATGGGTGCGCATGGGGGCTCCGGAGCGTTCGAGTTCCGGCGCGGGCCGGAAAGCCGGCCATTCTAGCCGGCCGGACGGCCCGCACGGCCCCGGGCGGAGCCCGGAACCGGCGGCGGCTCAGGCGGTCACGGCCGCCGCGGCGGGCTTGGACTCGGACTTGCTCTCGCCCGACTTCGCGCCGTCGGCGGGCTTGTCGCCGCCCTGGTCCACCAGGTTGCGCTTCTTTTCGCCGTCCTTCTTGAAGTCGGTCTCGTACCAGCCGCCGCCGGCGAGGCGGAAGGCCGGCGCGGTGACCTGGCGGCGGACGGCGTCGGCGCCGCAATCCGGGCAGGCGGCGGGGTCGGGGTCGGAGAGCTTCTGCAGGCGGTCGAAGCTGTGGCCGCAGGCGGCGCAGGCGAAGGCGTAGATCGGCATGGCGGGCGTCGGGACTGCGAAAGACCGGGCGCCAGTCTGGGGGCTGCGCGGCGGATTTCAAGCCGGACGGGGCGCGCTAGGCTAGGCCCTCCCCCGCACGGAGCCGCGCCATGACCCCCTCGCCCGCCCGTTCCGCCTTCGCCGCCCTCCTGCTCGCGCTCGGCCTGGTCGGGGCCGGCTGGCTGGCCGCGCAGGGCATGGCGCGGCTGAAGACCCAGGACCGCTTCGTCACCGTGAAGGGCTCGGCGGAGCGGATCGTGGACGCCGACCTGGTGGTGTGGCCGCTGCCGCACACGGTCAGCGGCAACGACCTGGCCGACGTGCAGCGGCGGCTGGACGCGAACACGCAGGTGATCCGCGATTTCTTCCTGCGCGCCGGGTTCAAGGCGGAGGAGATCGTGGTCTCGCCGCCGCGGCTGGAGGACCGCTGGGCCTGGGCCTTCGGCGACAACCGTCCGCCGGAGCGCTACCGCTACTCGACCACCGTGACCCTGCGCACCAACCGCGTCGCCGAGGCGCTGGCGGCGCTGCGCCGCAGCGGCGAACTGATCGGGCGCGGGGTGCTGCTGGGCGGCCACGAGGGCGAGTTCGGCGGCCCGCAGTTCGAATACACCAGACTCAACGAGATCAAGCCGGCGCTGATCGCCGAGGCCACCGCCAACGCGCGCCGGTCGGCCGAGCAGTTCGCCAAGGACTCCGGCGCGCGCCTGGGCGGGATCCGCACCGCCAACCAGGGCGTGGTCTCGATCACCGACCGCGACCAGGGCAGCCCGCAGGTCAAGACGGTGCGGGTGGTGACGACAGTGGAGTACTTCCTGAAGGACTAGCCCCGGCGCGCGCGACCGCGCGACATGCGCCCCCTGACCGCGGCGGGGGCGGCGATCCGTTGTCCCGGATCGGAGCGGTTGGTGCGCACGCACCGGCCGCCCCCCGCGCAGGGGGCGCGCGGCGCCCTGTCCTGCGCGTGGTCCACACCGGGAACAGGGGAATCGAACATGCGACAGATCCACACCACGCGCCGCGTCCTGCTCGCGGCGCTGCTGGCCGCCGCGCCGGGCGCGGCCCTGGCCGGCACGACCTGTGAACACAACGACGGCGATCCGGGCACGCACGAACTGACCGGGAACAGCTTGGCTCCCGGAGTCGAGGCCTTTGCTTGCGGCTACAGCAACATCGCCAATGGCACACAGGCTTCCGCCTTCGGCTCCCAGAACATCGCCAGTAACACCGGCGCTTCCGCCTTCGGCTACTCCAACCAGGCCAGCGGCGTAGCTGCCTCCGCCTTCGGCTACGCCAACGAGGCCAGCGGCAGCAATGCCACCGCCTTCGGCTTCCTCAACACCGCCAGCGGCGACTACGCCGCCGCCTTCGGCTACGGCAACACAGCCAGCAGCATCGATGCCACTGCCTTTGGGATAGGCAACCGCGCCATCGCCTCCCGCTCTTCCGCCTTCGGCTTCAACAACACTGCCAGCGGCACCAACGCCTCCGCCTTCGGCTACCAAAACATTGCCAGTGGCGCCAATTCGTCCGCCTTCGGCTACCAGTCCCAGGCCACCGCCGACAACAGCACCGCCATCGGCGCAGGCGCCATCGCCGACCGCGCCAACACCCTCTCCGTCGGCAGCGCCGGCAACGAACGCCAGATCACCAACGTCGCCGCCGGCACCCAGGCCACCGATGCGGTCAACCTGGGGCAGATGCAGGCCGGCGACGCCGCCACCCTCAGCAGCGCCAACGCCTACACCAACACCCGCGAGGCCGCGATCCGCGCCGACATGGCCGCCGGCGACGCCGCCACCCTGGCCGCCGCCAATGCCTACACCGACAGCAAGGTCGCCGGCGCCACCGCCGTGGCCGTGGGCGAGGCCAAGGCTTATACCGACGCCCGCGAGACCGCCATCCGCGCCGACATGACCGCCGGGGATGCGGCCACACTGGCCAGTGCCCAGAGCTATGCCGACACCGGCGATGCCCGCACCCTCGCCAGCGCCCGCGGCTACGCCGACGCCGGCGACACCCGCACCCTGGCCAGCGCCAACGCCTACACCGACACCCGCTTCGCCACCCTCAGCAGCCAGTGGGACGCCTTCCAGGCCGACGTCTGGACCCGCCTGGACCAGACCGACCGCCGCCTGCACCGCTCCGGCGCCATGCAAAGCGCCATGGCCCACATGACCGCCAGCGCCGCCGGCATCCGCACCCGCAACCGCATCGCCGTCGGCGTGGGCTACCAGGAGGGCGAGAAAGCGCTCTCGGTCGGCTACCAGCGCGCCCTTGGCGAACGCGCCGCGGTCACCATCGGCGGCGCCTTCAGCGGCGGCGACAGCAGCGTCGGCGCGGGCGTGGGGTTCGGGTGGTGACGCGTCAGGCGGCGTCGTAGAGCGCCAGCAGCTCCGCTTCGGCGCGGTCGAGCTCGGCGCGCAGCGCCGCCTGTTCGCGGCCGAGTTCGGCGGCGCGCGTGCCGCCGTCGGCGTACAGGCCCGGGTCGGCGAGCGCGGTGTCCAGCGCGCGCAGGCGCGTTTCGAGCTCGGCCACGCGGGCTTCGAGCTTGGCCAGTTTGTGCGGGTTGGGTTTGGCCGGCTTCTTCGCCGGCGGCGGCGCGGCCGGCGGCGCGGCCTCGCGCCGGTCGGCGCGGGCCTCGGCGCGCGCGTCGGCGGTGCGGCCGCGCAGCCAGGCGGCGTAGTCGTCGAGGTCGCCGTCGAAAGGCTCCACGCGGCCGTCGGCCACGCGCAGGTAGCGCTCGCAGGTCAGGCCGAGCAGGTGCCGGTCGTGCGAGACCAGCACGATCGCGCCGTCGAAGTCGGCCAGCGCCTCGGCCAGCGCCTCGCGCATGTCGAGGTCGAGGTGGTTGGTCGGCTCGTCGAGCAGCAGCACGTTCGGCTGCTTCCACGCGATCATCGCCAGCGCCAGGCGCGCCTTCTCGCCGCCGGAGAAGTCGGCCACCGGCTCGAACGCGCGGTCGCCGGGGAAGTTCCACTGGCCGAGGAAGTCGCGCAGTTCCTGGGTGGGCGCTTCGGGCGCGAGCGGACGCAGGTGGTCGAGCGGCGAGGCCTCCGGGCGCAGCGATTCCAGCGTGTGCTGGGCGAAGTAGCCGATGCGCAGGTCGGGGTGCGCCTGGCGCTCGCCGGCGAGCAGCGGCAGCTCGCCGACCAGCGACTTGACCAGGGTGGACTTGCCGGCGCCGTTGGGGCCGAGCAGGCCGAGGCGGTCGCCGGCCTGCAGGACCAGGCTGGCCTGGCGCAGGATCACGATGCCCCCGCCCTGCTCCGCCGCCGCGGCCGGAGAGGAGTCGGGAAGGGGGTAGCCCGCATCCGCCTCGCGCAGCGACAGCAGCGAATGCGGGATCCGCGCCGGCGCCGGGAACGCGATCCGCAGCGCGCGCTCGACCCGCACCGCCTCGGTGCCGGCGAGCTTGGCCAGCCGCTTCATCCGCGACTGCGCCTGGCGCGCCTTGCTGGCCTTGGCCTTGAAGCGGTCTATGAACGCCTGCAGGTGGGCGCGCTCGGCCTGTTCCTTCTCGTGGGCGATCTGCTGCTGGCGCAACTGCTCGGCGCGCTGGCGTTCGAACGCGGTGTAGTCGCCCGCGTACAGCTTCGCGCGGCCGTCGTGCAGGTGCAGGACGTGGGTGACGACGTTGTCGAGGAACTCGCGGTCGTGCGAGATCACCAGCAGCGTGCCGGGATAGCGGCGCAGCCAGTCCTCGAGCCACACCACCGCGTCGAGGTCGAGGTGGTTGGTGGGCTCGTCGAGCAGCAGCAGGTCGCTCGGGGTCATCAGCGCGCGGGCCACGTTCAGGCGCACGCGCCAGCCGCCGGAGAACTCGGCCACCGGCCGGCCGTGGGTCTCGGGCGGAAAGCCCAGGCCATGCAGCAGGCGACCGGCGCGCGCGGTCGCGTCGTAGCCGTGCAGGGCCTCGATCCGCTGGTGCGCGGCGGCGACTGCCTCCCAGTCCTCGTTCGCGAACGCGTTCGCCTCGGCCTGCAGCGCGGCGTGCACTTCGCGGTCGCCGGAGAGGACGAAGTCGAGCGCGGGATCGGGCAGCGGCGGGGTTTCCTGGGCCACGCTGGCGATGCGCGCCCTGCCCGGCAGTTCCAGGTCGCCGCGATCGGGTTCCAGCGCGCCGGTCAGCGCCGCGAACAGCGAGGACTTGCCGGCGCCGTTGCGCCCGACCACGCCCACGCGCCAGCCGGCGTGCAGGGTCAGGTCCACGTCGGACAGCAGCAGGCGTTCGCCCCGGCGCAGGGCGAAATTGCGGAAGGCGATCACCGCGCGATTGTACCGGCGCGGCCGGTCAGGGCGCGGCGCCGAGCAGCAGCGGCGCCAACGCCAGGCGCAGGCCCTCGTCGGGCTGCATCAGGCACACGCAGGCCCGAGCCCCGGCCTCGGCGGCGGCCTGCCGGACCTCGTCGCTCTGGTACACGCTCATCGCCACCGTCGGCGGCGGCGAGGCCAACTGCTGCAGCGAACGCAGCAGGGTGAGCCCGACGCCGTGCAGCGCGTCCACGTCCACCAGCACCGCACTGGGCGCGCGGGTGCGGGCCTGCTCCAGCAGATCCACCGGATCGGCGGCCACACCGACCGCGACCGCGTCGCCGAATTCATGCAGGAGCCAGTCGTGGAGCGCGTCTCGCAACATCAGGTGCGGATGCCAGAGCAGCAGCAGACGGGGCATGGAAAGCGGTACATCGACAGCCATCCCGTGATGCTGCGCCGAGCCGGCGGCGGGCGCTGTCGGGAAAACTTGATCGGCCCCTGTCGGGCGCGCGGATCAGGCCAGGCCGTGGTCGAGCGCGAACCGGACCAGCGCGGCGACGTCGTTGACGCCGAGCTTCTGCATCAGGCGGCTGCGGTAGGTCTCGACGGTCTTGACCGAGAGCGAGAGCAGGCCGGCCATCTCCTGGTTGCTGCGCCCTTCCGCCACCAGTTGCAGCAGCTGGCGCTCGCGGGCGCTGAGGCTTTCGAGCGGGCTGCGGCTGCGCCGGCCTTCGACCAGGAACGCCTGCAGGGCGGTTTCCGCCACCGAACGGCTGAGGTAGCGCCGCCCGGCGGCGACCGCGCGCACCGCGTCCACCACCTCGGCCCCGGCCGCCTCCTTGAGCACGTAGCCGCCAGCGCCGGCCTGGAGGGCGCGGAACACGTGCTCGGAGCTGCCGTGCATGGACAGGATCAGCACCTTCGGCCCGCCGGGCCCGGCGCACAGGTCGCGGGTGGCCTCGATGCCGTTGAAGCCGGGCATGTTGATGTCCATCACCACCACGTCCGGGCGCAGCGCCGCGGCGGCGGCGAGCGCCTCGCGGCCGTCGGCGGCGCAACCGACCACCTCGATCCCGGGCTCGGTGGCCAGCAGCGCGCGCAGGCCGTCGCGGACCACGGCATGGTCGTCGGCGAGCAGGACGCGCACGCTCATGCCGTCGCCTCCCATTCCACCTCGATGCGGGTGCCGTGGCCCGGCGCCGCGTCCACCAGCATGCGCGCGCCCACCGATTCGGCGCGGTCGCGCATCACTTCCATGCCCCAGTGCCGGCGCGGGCCGCGCGCACGCACGGCCGGATCGAAACCGCAACCGTCGTCGGCGATGCGCAGGCGCACGCCGTCGGCCACGGCCCGCAGCGACAATTCCACCGCCGAGGCGCGCGCGTGCTTGGCCACGTTGGTCAGGGCCTCCTGGGCGATGCGGAACAGCGCGGTCTCCACTTCGGCCGGCAGCCGCGGCGCCGGTTCGACGCCCTGCACCGCGATCTGCAGGCCGGTGCGCCGCTCCACGTCCTCGCCCAGGGCGCGCAGGCCGGCGAACAGCCCGTATTCGTCCAGCGCCACCGGCCGCAGTTCGGCGATCAGGTTGCGCAGCACCGCGCTGGCCCGCTCCAGCAACTGGCGGGAGTCGTGCACGCGCGCGTCGATCGCCGCCCGGTCCAGACGCGGGCTGGCGATCAGGCCGAGGTTGAGTCCGAGCGCGGCCAGGTCCTGGCCGATCCGGTCATGCAGTTCGGCGGAGATCCGGCGCTGCTCGGCCTCCTGCACCTCCGCCAGACGCTGGGCCAGCCGGCGCCGTTGCAGCGCGGCCTCGCTCAGCCGGCGCTCGGCGGCCTCCAGCGCCTGTTCGGCCTCGTGCAGCCGGTGCCGGAGCTGGTGTAATTCAAGGTCGGACACCCGGCAGCCCCGCTGCGGCGATTCCAGGCATGAAAGTATGCCTGTTCGCGCCGCGCAGCCGGAAGCGCAGCGCGCGCCACGGCCACGTGCTCCGGACGAGAGGCGCCGGCCGTCGGCGAGGGCCGCTCACGCTCAGCCCTTGCGGAACACCAGCTGCCCGCCCTCGGCATCCACCTGCACGGTGTCGCCGGCGCCGAACTCGCCGGCCAGGATGCGCTGGGCGAGCGGGTTCTCGAGCTGCTGCTGGATCGCGCGCTTGAGCGGGCGCGCGCCGTACACCGGGTCGAAGCCGACGTTGGCGAGCAGGGCCAGCGCCGCGTCGGTGACCGCCAGCTTCATCCCGCGCTCGGCCAGGCGACTTTCCAGGCGGCGCAGCTGGATGCGGGCGATCTCGCGGATCTGCGCCTTGTCCAGCGGATGGAACACCACGATCTCGTCGAGGCGGTTGATGAACTCGGGGCGGAAGTGCGCCTGCACCACGCCCATCACCGCAGCCTTCATCTGCGTGTAGGCCTCCGGCGAGTCGTCGCCGCCGAACTCCTGGATCAGCTGCGAGCCGAGGTTGGAGGTCATCACGATCACGGTGTTGCGGAAGTCCACCGTGCGGCCCTGGCCGTCGGTGAGGCGGCCGTCGTCGAGCACCTGCAGCAGCACGTTGAACACGTCCTGGTGCGCCTTCTCGACCTCGTCGAGCAGGATCACGCTGTACGGCCGGCGCCGCACCGCCTCGGTGAGGTAGCCGCCCTCCTCGTAGCCGACGTAGCCCGGCGGGGCGCCGATCAGGCGGGCCACGGAGTGCTTCTCCATGAACTCGCTCATGTCAATGCGCACCATCGCCTCGTCGGTGTCGAACAGGAACTCGGCGAGCGCCTTGCACAGCTCGGTCTTGCCGACGCCGGTGGGGCCGAGGAACAGGAAGCTGCCGATCGGGCGGTTCGGATCCGACAGCCCCGCGCGCGAGCGGCGGATCGCATCGGACACCACCTTGATCGCCTCGTCCTGGCCGACCACGCGCGCGTGCAGCGCCTCCTCCATCTTCAGCAGCTTCTCGCGCTCGCCCTCGAGCATCTTGCTGACCGGGATGCCGGTCCAGCGCGAGACCACCTCGGCGATCTCCTCGGCGGTGACCTTGTCCTGCAGCAGCCGGAAGCCCTTGCGCTCGGCCTCCTGTGCGGCGGCGAGCTGCTTCTCGAGTTCGGGGATGCGGCCGTACTGGATCTCGCTCATGCGCGCGTAGTCCTGCCGACGCTGCGCGGCCTCGAGTTCGAGCCGGGCCTGCTCGATCTGCTCCTTGATCTTGGTCGCGCCCTGCAAGGTCGCCTTCTCGGCCTTCCACACCTCCTCGAGATCGTTGTACTCGCGCTCGAGCGCGGCGATCTCGGCCTCGAGGTCGGCGAGCCGCTGCCGCGACGCCTCGTCCTTCTCCTTCTTCAGCGCCTCGCGCTGGATCTTGAGCTGGATCAGGCGGCGCTCCTTGCGGTCGAGCTCCTCGGGCTTGGAGTCGATCTCCATGCGGATGCGGCTGGCGGCCTCGTCCATCAGGTCAATCGCCTTGTCCGGGAGCTGGCGGTCGGCGATGTAGCGGTGCGAGAGCGTGGCCGCGGCGACGATCGCCGGGTCGGTGATCTCCACGCCGTGGTGCACGGCGTAGCGCTCCTTCAGGCCGCGCAGGATGGCGATGGTGTCCTCCACGCTCGGCTCGCCGACGAACACCTTCTGGAAGCGGCGCTCCAGCGCGGCGTCCTTCTCCACGTACTTGCGGTACTCGTCCAGGGTGGTGGCGCCGATGCAGTGCAGCTCGCCGCGGGCGAGCGCGGGCTTGAGCATGTTGCCGGCGTCCATCGCGCCCTCGGCCTTGCCGGCGCCGACCATGGTGTGCAGCTCGTCGATGAACAGGATGATCTGGCCCTCGTTCTTGGCCAGGTCGTTGAGCACGGCCTTGAGCCGCTCCTCGAACTCGCCGCGGTACTTGGCGCCGGCGATCAGCGCGCCCATGTCGAGGGCGAGCACGCGCTTGCCGCGCAGGCCCTCGGGCACCTCGCCGTTGACGATGCGCTGGGCGAGCCCTTCCACGATCGCGGTCTTGCCCACGCCGGGCTCGCCGATCAGCACCGGGTTGTTCTTGGTCCGGCGCTGCAGCACCTGGATGACGCGGCGGATCTCCTCGTCGCGGCCGATCACCGGGTCGAGCTTGCCCTCCTCGGCGCGGCGGGTGAGGTCCACGGTGTACTTCTCCAGCGCCTGGCGCTGGTCCTCGGCGTTCTCGCTCTGCACCTTCTCGCCGCCGCGCATGGCCTCGATCGCGGCCTCGAGCTTGGGCTTCGTCGCGCCGGCGGCCTTGAGCGCGCGGCCGGCCTCGCCGCCGTCCTCGAGCGCGGCGAGCAGGAACAGTTCGCTGGCGATGTAGGCGTCGCCGCGCTGCTGGGCGAGCTTGTCGGTGAGGTTGAGCAGGCGGGCCAGGTCGTTGCCGACGGCGACGCTGCCGGCCTGGCCGGAGACCTTGGGCAGCTTCTCCAGCAACTCGCCGAGGCGCTCGCGCAGCAGCGGCAGGTTGACCCCGGCCTGGGCCAGCAGCGGGCGCGCGCTGCCGCCCTGCTGGTCGAGCAGGGCGACCAGCAGGTGCACCGGCTCGATCAGGTTGTGGTCGCGGCCCACGGCGAGCGACTGGGCGTCGGCGAGCGCCTGCTGGAAGCGGGTGGTGAGCTTGTCCATGCGCATGCACGGTCTCCGGTGGCGGAAGCCGGCCGGCGGCCGGCGACAGGGCGAAAATGCGGGCGCCGAAGCTGAATACAAGGCCGGCCCGGGCCGGGGCCGCTATCCTTGCCGCCCTTCCGGCCGCCGTGGCCGTCGCGTCCCCGTGTGCATGAGCGTCACCGACCTGGCTCCCCGCGCCGCGCCGCTCGCGCGCCTGGGCTGGCCCCTGCTCAACGCGCTGCAACTGCTGTTCACGCTGCTGTGGACCGCGGGCGGCATCAGTCTGGCCCTGCTGGTGCTGGTGCTGACGCGACGGCGCACCCTGCCGCTGCGGATGGCCTCGCGGCTGTGGGCGCCGGGGCTGCTGCGCGGGGCGGGTGCGCGCCTGGTGGTGGAAGGCGCGGACGCGGTGGACTGGTCGCGGCCGATGGTGCTGGTGGCCAACCACCAGTCCATCATCGACATCTGCGCGCTGTTCCGCGCGGTGCCGGTGCCGCTGCGCTTCGTGCAGAAGCAGGAAATGCAGCGGGTGCCGTTCGTGGGCTGGTATGCGCGGGCGATGGGGATGGTGTTCCTGGACCGGGCCAATCCGCGCGCGGCGCGGCGCAGCCTGCTGGCGGTGGTGGAGCGGCTGCGGCAGGGGGAGACGCTGTGCGCGTTCCCGGAGGGCACGCGCAGCCGCGACGGGCGCGTGGGGGCGTTCAAGACGGGGCCGTTCCAGTTGGCCCTGGAAGCCGGCGTGCCGGTGTTGCCGGTGGCGATCGCGGGCAGCGGCGCGGTGCTGCCGCCGGCGGGCTTCCGGGTGCGGCCGGGGGTGATCCGGGTGCGGTTCGGCACACCGATCGAAACCGCGGGGCGGTCGCCGGACGCACGCCAGGCCCTGGCGCGCGAGGCGCAGGCGCAGGTGGTCGCGTTGTTGCAGCGCTGAACTTCGCCGCCGACGTGCGCGCTCAGCGCGCGGCGCGCCAGACCAGCGTGGCGATGCGCCCGGTGCGGGCGTCGCGGCGGTGGGAGAAGAAGCGCGCCGGGTCGGAGATCGTGCACAGGCCGCCGCCGTGCACGTCGGTCACGCCGGCCGCGGCGAGCCGCTGCCGCGCCAGCGCGTACAGGTCCACGCGCCAGTGGCCGGGGCGGGTGGCGACGAAGGCCGTCGCCGCGCGCGGATCGCGGGCCAGGAACGCCGCGCGCACCTCCTCGCCGACCTCGTAGGCCTGCGGCCCGGCCGCGGGACCCAGCCAGGCGCGCAGGCGGGCAGGCGGCGTGTGCAGCGCGGCGACGGTGGCCTCGAGCACGCCCGCGGCCAGCCCGCGCCAGCCGGCATGGGCGGCGCCGACCTCGCTGCCGTCCACGGCCGCGAACACCACCGGCAGGCAGTCGGCGGTGAGGATGGCGAGCACGGTGCCGGCCGCGTCGGTGACTGCGGCATCGGCCTCGGGCTCGGGCTCCGCCGGGGCCTCCGCGCCGAGGCGCAGCACCTGCGTGCCGTGCACCTGCCGCAGCCAGTGCGGCGGCGCCGGCAGGCCGAAGCGTGCGGCCAGTTCGGCGCGATTGCGCCGCACGGCCTCGGGCTCGTCGCCGCTGCGCAGGCCGAGGTTGAAGCTGTCGAACGGCGGTTGCGACACGCCCGCACCGTGCCGCAGCGTGGTGAACGCCACCACCCCCGGCGGCGCGGGCCAGTCCGCGCGCAGGATCGCGCCGGTGTCGGCCGCGCTCACGATGCGGCCTCCGCGGCCCTGGCGTCGGCGCGCAGCAGCGCGATCAGCCGGCGCATGTCCTCCGGCACCGGCGCGCTGCAGCGCACCGGTGCGCCGGTGAGCGGATGGGCGAACTCCAGCACTTCCGCGTGCAGCGCCTGGCGCCGGAACCCGCGCAGCGCCTCGACCAGCTCCGGCGTCGCACCCCTGGGCAGCTTCAGCGGCCCGCCGTACAGCGGATCGCCGACGATCGGGTGCCGCAGGTGCGCCATGTGCACGCGGATCTGGTGCGTGCGCCCGGTCTCCAGCCGGCATTCGAGCAGGGTGTGGGCGCGGAAGCGCTCGCGCAGACGGAAGTGGGTGACCGCCTCGCGCCCGTCCTCGCGCACCGCCATGCGCAGGCGGTCGCGCGGGTGGCGGTCGATCGGCGCGTTCGCGGTGCCGCCGGCGACCAGCGCCCCGACCACGATCGCCAGGTATTGCCGGTGCACCTGCCGCGCGGACAGCTGCTCCACCAGCGCGGCGTGCGCCGGCAGCGTGCGCGCCACCACCATCACCCCGGAGGTGTCCTTGTCGAGGCGGTGCACGATGCCGGCGCGCGGCAGCGCGGCCAGGCCGGGGTCGCGGTGCAGCAGCGCGTTGACCAGGGTCCCGGCCGGATTGCCCGCGCCGGGATGCACCACCAGGCCCGGCGGCTTGTTGACCACGAACAGCGCCGGGTCCTCGTACAGCAGGTCGAGCGGGATGTCCTGCGCCGGCGCCTCGGTCTGCGGTTCCAGCACCTCGACCAGGGTCACCGTCTCGCCGCCGCGCACCGGATCGCGCGGCCGCGCCGCGCGGCCGTCGAGGCGGGCATCGCCCGACTTGATCCACGCCGCCAGCCGCGAGCGCGAGTATTCCGGGAACAATTCGGCCAGCACCGCGTCGAAACGGCGGCCGGCGGCGGCATCGGGAACGCGCGCGGTGCGCGCGGCGGCAGGGTCGGTCATGGCAGGCGCTGGCCCGGGATCCGGAAAACGGCCGGCCCGGGCACGGAAACGGGCCGAGGGAATGGGGCTGCTATTATCCGCCGTTCCCGGCCGCACTCCGGCCCGCCGCGCCAGACCCGTCCATGACCCCACGCTCCGCCTCCCGTTCCCTGCTGTTGCTGCTGCTCGCCGCGATCCTGGCCACGAGCGGCTGCGCGCGGATCAAGAACTTCTTCCGCGGCGAGGAAGCACCCGAGAACGCGGCGGTGGAACAGCTCTACGAGGAGGCCCACGCTTCGCTGCGCGGGCGCAACTGGTCCAGCGCCGAGGAAAAATTCAAGCGCCTGATCGCCCAGTACCCCTACGGGCCGTACGCCGAGCAGGCGCTGATCGAGATGGCCTACGCGCAATACAAGCGCGGCCGCCACGACGACGCGGTCTCGACCATCGACCGTTTCATCCGCACCTACCCCACCCACCGCCACATCGCCTACATGTACTACCTGCGCGGGCTGACCAACGCCAGCCGCGACACGGTGTTCCTGCAGCGGGTCTGGCGCCTGGACGCCAGCCGCCGCGACCTGGCCACGCCGCAGCAGGCCTACAACGACTTCTCCATCGTCGCCGAGCGCTACCCCAACAGCCGCTACGCCGCCGACGCGCGCCAGCGCATGGTGACGCTGCGCAACATGTTCGCCCGCCACGAACTGGAAACCGCGCTGTACTACCTGCGCCGCGGCGCCTGGGTGGCGGCGGCCAACCGCGCCACCTACCTGCTCGAGACCTACCCGCAGAGCGAACACCAGAACGACGCGGTGGCGGTGCTGGCCGAGGCCTACACCCGCCTGGGCAACCAGACCCTGGCCGCGGACGCGCGCCGGGTGCTGGAGCAGAACGCGCCGAACCACCCCTGGCTGGCCGGCGACTGGCCGGACTACCCGTCGAACTGGCGCAAGCTCAACCCGTTCGCGGGCGAGAAGTCGGCCCTCGACATGGATTGAGCCCGGTCGCGCAACACAGTGGTACCGCCGATGCCGCCTCCGGGCGGCATCGTCGTCTGTAGCATCGCCCTGCCCCCATCCGGAACGCCGCGCGATGCCCGAGATCCTGCGCTACGCCGCCTTCACCGAACGCGCCGACGGCGGCAACCCCGCCGGCGTGGTGCCCGACGCCACCGGCCTGGACGCGGCCGCGATGCGCGCCATCGCCGCCGAACTCGGTTATTCGGAAACCGCCTTCCTTTGCCCGCAGGGCGACGGCATCCACGACGTGCGCTACTTCAGCCCGCTCGCGGAAGTGCCGTTCTGCGGCCACGCCACCATCGCCGCCGCGGTCGCGATCGCCGAGCGCGAGGGCCCTGGCCTGCTCCGCTTTCGCACCCGCAACGGCGAGGTCCTGGTGGAAACCACGCGCGAGGACGGCCGCACCCGCGCGACCCTGACCAGCGTCGAACCGCATGTCGAGCCGGCCCCGGACACGCTGCTCGCACCGGCCCTGGCGGCCCTGCGCTGGCACGCCGACGAACTCGATCCCGCGCTGCCGCCGCGGGTGGCCTACGCCGGCGCACGCCACCTGGTGCTGGCCGCGCGCACCCGCGAGCGCCTGCGCCGGCTCGACTACGACTTCGCCGCGCTGCAGGCGACGATGCTGGCCCACGACCTGACCACCGTGCACCTGGTCTGGCGCGAGACGCCGGTGCGCTTCCACGCCCGCGATCCGTTCCCGGTCGGCGGCGTGGTCGAGGACCCGGCCACCGGCGCGGCCGCGGCCGCGTTCGGCGCCTACCTGCGCACGCTCGGGCTGGTGACGCCGCCGGCGACGGTGACCATCGTGCAGGGCGAGGACATGGGCCGGCCGAGCCTGCTCACGGTCGGCATCGGCGCACGCGGCGGCATCCGCGTCAGCGGCCGCGCGGTGCCGATCACCGCGCCTCAGCCGGCGTAGCCGTTGCTGATCGGATAGCGCCGCTCGCGCCCGAACGCGCGCCGCGACACCTTCGGCCCCGGCGCGGCCTGGTGCCGCTTCCACTCGCTGATCCGCACCAGCCGCAGCACCTTGTCCACGGTGGCGGCGTCGAAGCCGGCGGCCACGATCTCCTCGCGCGACTGCTCCTGGTCCACGTGCCGGAGCAGGATCGCGTCGAGCACGTCGTAGGGCGGCAGCGAATCCTGGTCGGTCTGGTTCTCGCGCAGCTCCGCCGACGGCGGGCGCACGATCACGCCCTCGGGGATCACCGGCGTGCCGCCGACCGTGTTGCGCCAGCGCGCCAGCGCGTACACCTCGGTCTTGTACAGGTCCTTCAGCGGCGCGTAGCCGCCGCACATGTCGCCGTAGATGGTGGCGTAGCCGACCGCGTACTCGCTCTTGTTGCCGGTGGTCAGCAGCAGCCCGCCGAACTTGTTGGCCAGCGCCATCAGGATCGCGCCGCGGCAGCGCGACTGCAGGTTCTCCTCGGTCACGTCCGCCGGCCGGCCCGCGAACGGTTCCGCCAGCGCGTCCAGGAAGCCCTGGAACGGCCGCTCGATCGGCACCGTCAGCAGGCGCACGCCGAGCGTGCGGCACTGCGCCTCGGCCAGGTCGTTGGACAGCGCCGCGGTGTAGCGCGAGGGCAGCCGCACCGCGGTGACGTGGTCGGCGCCGAGCGCGTCCACCGCCAGCGCCAGCACCAGCGCCGAGTCCACCCCGCCCGACAGCCCGAGCCAGACCTTGTCGAAGCCGTTCTTGCGGCAGTAGTCCTGCAGCCCGCGCACCACCGCGCGCCAGGCCAGCGCGTCGCGGCTCTCGTCGCCGTCCACGATCCACTGCACCGGCGCGAAGCGGCGCGTGGCCGGATCGAAGTCGGCCACCAGCCACTGGTCCAGGAACGCGGCCGCGGCCGGGTGCACGGTGCCGTCGCCGTCGGCCAGCACCGAGGCGCCGTCGAACACCAGTGCGTCCTGGCCGCCGACCAGGTTCAGGTAGGCGATCGCCGCCCCGCTCTCGCCGGCACGTTCGGCCAGCAGGCGGTCGCGCTGGGCGTGCTTGTCGCGCTCGAACGGCGAGGCGTTGGGCACCACCACCAGCTGCGCCCCGGCGCGCACCGTGCCGGCCAGCGGCTCGGGGAACCACAGGTCCTCGCAGATCAGCAACCCGACCGGCGTGCCCTCGACCTCGAACACGCAGTCCTCGCGGTCGGGGTCCACGTCGAAGTAGCGGCGCTCGTCGAACACCGCGTAGTTGGGCAGCTCGCGCTTGCGGTAGGTGTGGGCGATGCGCCCGTCCTGCAGCACGCTGGCGGCGTTGTACACGATCGCGCCGGCCGCCTGCGGCCAGCCGACCACCGCGGTGATGCCGCGCGCGGCCGGGGCGATGCGCCGCATCGCCGCCTCGCAGTCGGCCAGGAACGCCGGCCGCAGCAGCAGGTCCTCCGGCGGATAGCCCGACAGCGCCAGCTCCGGGAACACCACCAGGTCGGCGCCGAACTCGTCGCGCGCCTGCCCGATCATCGCCGCGATCCGCTCGGCGTTGGACGCCACCGCCCCCACCGGGAAATCGAACTGCGCCAGGGCGATGCGGAGCGTCATGCGGTACCTCTGTCAGACCACCAGGCGCGCAGTGTACCCGCCCTCAGAACGCCTCTTCGAACGCCACCTCGCCGCCGATCCCGACCTGGTAGGCCGACACCCGCCGCTCGAAGAAGTTGGTCAGCTCCTGCACGTCCTGCAGGTCCAGGAACGGGAACGGGTTGCGCGCGCCGAACTCCGGCGCCAGCCCGAGCGCGGCCAGGCGCAGGTCGGCCACGTACTGCAGGTACTGGCGCATCTCGGCCGGCGACAGCCCGAGCACGCCTTCTTGAAGCGGCCCGCCCGAGAGCACGTCGTCGGCGAACGCGGCCTCCACCGCCACCGCCTCGTGCAGCATCGCCCGCACCTCGCGCTCCATCCCCGCGTCGAACAGCCCCGGCTCCTCCGCGCGCACGGTGCGGATCACCTCGAAGGCGAAGGCCATGTGCCCGGACTCGTCGCGGAACACCCAGTTGGTGCCCGCCGCCAGCCCCGGCAGCAACCCGCGCGAGCGCAGGAACCAGACATAGGCGAAGGCGGCGAAGAAGAACAGGCCCTCGATGCAGCAGGCGAAGCAGATCAGGTTGAGCAGGAACGCGCGCCGCTGCGCCGGCGTCTCCAGCCGCTGCAGCTCCCGGATCGAGTCCATCCAGCGGAAGCAGAACGCCGCCTTCGCCTGGATCGAGGGGATGTTCTCCACCGCGGCGAACGCCTCGGCGCGGCGCGCCGGGTCGGGGATGTAGGCATCCAGCAGGGTCAGGTAGAACTGCACGTGCAGCGCCTCCTCGAACAGCTGCCGCGACAGGTACATGCGCGCCTCGGGCGCGTTGACGTGCTGGTACAGGTTCAGCACCAGGTTGTTGGCCACGATCGAGTCGCCGGTGGCGAAGAACGCCACCAGCCGTTCGACCAGGTGCCGGTCGGCCGGGGCCAGCTTGTGGCGCAGGTCGTTGACGTCGATGCCGAAGTCGATCTCCTCCACGGTCCAGGTGTTGCGGATCGCGGCGCGGTACATCTCGTAGAACTGCGGGTAGCGCATCGGCCGCAGGGTGAGTTCGAAGCCGGGGTCGAGCAGGTGCGGTGCCATCGGGATCTCCGCGGGAAAAAACAGGGAGCGGCGCGGGGCACGTCCTGTGCGGGGCCGTCCTGGCACCCCGCGCCGCATGGAACGTCGTGGCCGTCGGCTACTGGCAGGCCTCGCAGCTTTCCGGGTTCTCGAGCGAACAGGCCAGCGCCTGCCGCGGCGTGGCCGCCGCGCCCACCGTGGCCTTGGCGATGCGCGTGGCCGGACGCGAACGCAGGTAGTAGGTGGTCTTCAGGCCGCGCTTCCACGCGTACATGTACATGGACGAGAGCCGGCCGATGCTAGGGCTCTCCATGAACAGGTTCAGCGACTGCGACTGGTCCAGGTACGGCCCGCGCGCGGCGGCCAGGTCGATCAGCGCCTTCTGCGGCAGCTCCCACGCGGTGCGGTAGATCGCCTTGAGCGCGTCGGGGATGCCCGGCACGTCCTGGATCGAGCCTTCGGCGAGCTTGATCGCATCGCGCACCTCCGCGGTCCACAGGCCCAGCTTCTTCAGTTCCTCCACCAGGTAGCGGTTGACCTGGAGGAAATCGCCGGAAAGCGTCTCGCGCTTGAACAGGTTGCTCACCTGCGGCTCGATGCACTCGTAGCAGCCGGCGATCGAGGCGATGGTGGCGGTGGGCGCGATCGCCACCAGCAGCGAGTTGCGCAGGCCGTGGCGGGCGATGCGCGCCTTCAGCGCCGCCCACGCCTCCGGCTCGCCCGGCGCCACGCCCCACAGGTCGAACTGCAGCAGCCCCTGCGCGGCGCGGGTCTCGGCGAAGGCCGGGTGCGGGCCGTGCCGTTCGGCCAGCTCGCACGAGGTCTCCAGCGCATGGCGGTAGATGCGCTCGGCGATCTTCGACGACAGCGCCAGCGCCTCGGCCGAGTCGAACGGCAGACGCAGCCGGAAGAACACGTCCTGCAGGCCCATCACCCCCAGCCCCACCGGCCGCCAGCGCAGGTTGGAGCGGCGCGCCGACTCGATCGGATAGAAGTTGAGGTCGATCACCCGGTCGAGCTGGCGCACCGCGATGCGCACGGTCTCGGCCAGGCGATCGAAATCGAAGGCGGGTTTGCCGTCCTCGTCGGTACGCAGGTGCTGGCCGAGGTTGATCGAGCCGAGGTTGCACACCGCGGTCTCGTCCCGCGACGTCACCTCCAGGATCTCGGTGCACAGGTTCGACAGGTGCACCACGCGCCCCGGGCCGACCTGGTTGCAGGTGCGGTTGGCGGCGTCCTTGAACGTCATCCAGCCATTGCCGGTCTCGCCCAGGGTCTTCATCATCCGCGCGTACAGCTCGCGCGCGGGCAGCGTCTTCACCGCCAGGCCCTGGCGCTCGGCCTGCTCGTAGGCGCGCTCGAAGGCCTCGCCCCACAGGTCCGGGAGCTCCGGCACCGTGCCCGGGTCGAACAGCGACCACGGCGCGTCGGCCTCCACCCGGCGCATGAACAGGTCCGGCACCCAGTTGGCCAGGTTCAGGTGATGGGTGCGGCGCATCTCGTCGCCGGTGTTGTCGCGCAGCTCCAGGAATTCCTCGATGTCGGCGTGCCAGGTCTCCAGGTAGATGCAGGCCGCGCCCTTGCGCTTGCCGCCCTGGTTCACCGCGGCCACCGAGGCGTCCAGGGTCTTCAGCCACGGCACGATGCCGTTGCTGCGGCCGTTGGTGGAGCGGATCAGCGCCCCGCGCGCGCGGACGCGCGAGTACGACAGGCCGATCCCGCCGCTGAACTTGGACAGCTGCGCGACCTCGCCGTAGCGGGCGTAGATGTCGGCCAGCGTGTCCTGCGGCGAGTCGAGCAGGAAGCACGAGGACAACTGCTCGTGGCGGGTGCCGGCGTTGAACAGGGTCGGCGAGCTCGGCAGGTAGTCGAGCGAGGACATCAGCCGGTACAGCTCCAGCGCCTCGGTCGGGGTCTCGGCCAGCGCCACCGCGATGCGCATGAAGAACTGCTGCGGGGTCTCGATCACGCAGCGCCGGTGCGGATGGCGCAGCAGATAGCGGTCGTACAGGGTGCGCAGGCCGAAGTATTCGAAGCGCAGGGTCTGCGCCGGATCCACCGCGTCGTTGAACTTGCGCGCATGGGCCTGCACCGTCTCGCGCACGCGGTCGCCGATCAGGCCCAGTTCGTGGCCGAGGGCGATGGACTGCGAGAACGAATGCACGCCCAGGCCGGTCACCTCCTTGTCGATATAGGCGCCGAGCAGGCGCGCGGCCAGACGCGCGTACTGCGGCTCCTCGGCGGTGAAGGCGGCGGCGGTGCGGATCGAGAGCTCGTCCAGCTCGCGGGTGGTGGCGCCGTCGTAGATGCCGGCGATGGTCTTGAGCGCCACCCGCATCGGGTCGATCTCGTCGAGCCCGAACGCCCAGCGCTGCACCGCGCGCACGATCTTGTTCACGTCCACCGGCTCGCGGCGGCCGTCGCGCTTGGTGACGGTCATGGTCGCCGGCGCGTGCGGCGGGGTCAGCTGGAACGCGGATGGCGCGGCGCGCGGTTCGGGCGCGGGCGCGCCGGCGTCGCGCCGGACGGCCTGCGCCAGGTCGGTTTCGGTCAGGGAATGCATGCGGCTGTCCTCTCCAGATGGGTGGAGAGGAAGCGAAAGCGGCGCGACACGCGGCGAGCCCGAAGCTCCGCCGCGCGAGCACCGGCCCTCGCCCCCTCGGGCGAGCCGGCGTTGCGCGCGGCAGGCAAGGACGGAACGCGGACGGCCCCCGCCCGCGCTGCGACCGCGTCCTCCCGCGAGGAACGCCTGGCCAGGCGGACGTCGGCACGACGTCCGGTCGCGGCAGGTCTTCGGGCTTCCGGGCGGAGCGGCGGGTGCCGCCTGGCCTACTGCGCGTCGCTTCCCGGCCGTGTGCCTGGCCAGTGCCTGATGACGCGGGTCGTTCCCGGTTACCGCTGCGGGGCAGCTCCGGAATTGGCCCCGCCCCTTGGGGGCGACAGGCCGCACCGGATTCCCATTTCAGCCTTCCCCTGGCGGGGTCGGCACCAGCGACGACCACAAGATAGAGGGGGCATCGCCGATGGTCAACACGAGATATGGAAGTTCTCGTGCCCCGACAGCGCTACCGCAATCGCCCACCAGACACCATCGGCATTCCCCAGCACCTCGTCATTCCAGAACCGCAGCACCCGGAATCCCCGCTTGCGCAAATGCGCATCACGTCGCCGATCACCGTCGCTGCCCATGTGCTGGCCGCCATCCACTTCCACGACCAGTGTGGCTTCCAGGCAAACGAAATCCGCGATGCAGGGACCGATCGGATGTTGTCGCCGGAACTTGTGCCCAAGCACCTGTCGCTGGCGCAGATGCCTCCACAGCGATCGCTCGGCATCCGTCATCGCACGACGCAGTCCGCGCGCGACATCCCGTTTCCGACCCCTGCGCATGCGTTGCGGCTCCAGTCCTCTCGGATATGCAGGAAGAGTGGAGGGTGAACGAGAGCAGCGGATATCGGGAAATGCCGCGCCCCCATCCCGACCTTCCCCCGCAAGCGGGGGAAGGAGATCAGCCCGGAAGATGCATGGCAGCCTCCCCGCTTGCGCGGCCCCGCCGCGCAGGTCATGCGAACGCCCGGCGCGCTGCGCCGGACCGGACTGGAGCGGGAGCACACAAGAACGCAAGGGCCGCCCGGAGGCGGCCCTTGCATCAGGCGGGCGGCGCGGGTTCAGCCCTTGAGCCGCTGTGCGATCGCCGCGCCGAGGTCGCCGGGCGACTTCACCGTGGTCACGCCGGCCTGCTCCAGCGCGGCGAACTTGCCCGCGGCGGTGCCCTTGCCGCCGGAGGCGATCGCACCGGCGTGGCCCATGCGCTTGCCCGCGGGCGCCGAGGCGCCGGCGATGAAGCCGACCACCGGCTTGGTCACGTACTCGGCGATGAACTCGGCGGCCTCCTCCTCGGCGCTGCCGCCGATCTCGCCGACCATGATGATGCCCTCGGTCTGCGGGTCGTCCTGGAACAGCCTGAGGGCGTCCACGAAGTTCATGCCCTGGATCGGGTCGCCGCCGATGCCGATGCAGGTGGACTGGCCCAGGCCGACGTCGGTGGTCTGCTTGACCGCCTCGTAGGTGAGCGTGCCCGAGCGCGAGACGATGCCGACCTTGCCCGGCTTGTGGATGTGGCCCGGCATGATGCCGATCTTGCACTCGCCCGGGGTGATGATGCCCGGGCAGTTGGGGCCGATCAGCACCACGTCGTCGTAGCCGCGCAGCACGTTCTTCACGCGCAGCATGTCGAGCACGGGGATGCCCTCGGTGATGGCGACGATGACCCGGATGCCGGCGTCGGCCGCCTCCAGGATCGCGTCGGCCGCGAACGCCGGCGGCACGTAGATGACCGAGGCGTCGGCGCCGGTTTCGGCGACCGCGTCGGCCACGGTGTTGAACACCGGCAGGCCGAGGTGCTCGGTGCCGCCCTTGCCCGGGGTCACGCCGCCGACCACCTTGGTGCCGTACTCGAGCATCTGCTCGGCGTGGAAGGTGCCCTGCTGGCCGGTGAAGCCCTGGACGATGACACGGGTGCTGCTGTTGACGAGTACCGACATGGTTCGAAGTCCTGTGGGGCGGGCCTGGCCCGCCGCGTCTTCATTCTGGAGGCGGGCCGCGGCCCGCCCTGCGGTTGCGGGATCAGGCGGCCTGCTGCGCCGCGGCGACGGCCTTCTTCGCGCCGTCGTTGATGTCGTCGGCGGGGATGATCGCCAGGCCGCTGTTCTTCAGCAGCGCCTTGCCCGCATCCACGTTGGTGCCTTCCAGGCGCACCACCACCGGCACCTTGACGTCCACTTCCTTGACCGCGGCGATGATGCCCTCGGCGATCATGTCGCAGCGGACGATGCCGCCGAAGATGTTGACGAAGATCGCCCTCACGTCCGGGTCGCGCAGGATCAGCTTGAAGGCCTCGGTGACGCGCTCGCGGTTGGCGCCGCCGCCGACGTCGAGGAAGTTGGCCGGCGCGCCGCCGTTGAGCTTGATGACGTCCATCGTCGCCATCGCCAGGCCGGCGCCGTTGACCATGCAGCCGATGTTGCCGTCCATGGTCACGTAGTTGAGGTCGTGCTGGCTGGCCAGCACCTCGGTCTCGTCCTCCTGGCGGATGTCGCGCATCGCCGCCAGCTCGGGGTGGCGGAAGGTGGCGTTGTCGTCGGAGTTGACCTTGCCGTCGAGCACGGCCAGGTCGCCGTTCTTGAGGATCGCCAGCGGATTGAGCTCGACCAGCGACAGGTCCTTGTCGTTGAACAGCTTGTACAGGCCCAGCATGATCTTCGTGAGCTGGGTCACCTGCTTGGCGTTCAGGCCCAGGCCGAAGCCCATCTCGCGGCACTGGTACGGCTGCAGGCCCTGCACGTAGTTGATGTGCAGGGTGCGGATCGCGTCGGGGTTCTCCTCCGCGGTCTTCTCGATCTCCACGCCGCCTTCGCTCGAGGCGATGAAGGTGATGCTCTTGCTCGCGCGGTCCACCAGCACCGACAGGTACAGCTCCTTGGCGATGTCGGTGGCCTGGGTCACCAGCACCGCATCCACCGGCAGCGCGCGGCCCGCGCTCTGGTAGGTGGCCATGCGCGTGCCGAGCATCGCCTTGGCATGCTCGCGCACCTCGTCCAGGCTGCGGGCGAGCTTGACGCCGCCGGCCTTGCCGCGGCCGCCGGCGTGGATCTGCGCCTTCACCACCCAGAAATCGCCGCCGATGGCCTTGGCCGCGTCCACGGCCTCCTCCGGCGTGCGCGCCACGCGCCCCGGCGGCACCGCGATGCCGTATTCGGCGAACAACTGCTTGGCCTGATATTCGTGGAAGTTCATGCGTCACCAGCAAGGGGAAGGAAAGCCCGCGCGTGCGATCGGGCCGGAGGTCCGGCCGGGCGGCGCGAAGGGGGGCGGTATTGTCGCCGATGCGGTCTACGCGGGCAAAAGCGGCCGGGGACGGGCCGGAAGCGGGGCTGTTGGCATACTGGCCCCACGCCCTCACCGGACCACCGCGTGCCGCGCTCCTCCACTCCCGCCGGCCTCCACGACGCGCTGCGCCGCGAGCTGTACTTCTTCACCCTGTACCGGGTGCTGGAGGCGGCGCTGCTGGCGCTGGTGCTGTTCGGCCCCGCCGGTGCGCTGGTCGGCGAACCGCAGCACCCCCTGCTCGGCCGCGTGGTCGCCACCGGCTACCTGCTGGCCGCGCTGGGGCTGCTGCTCACCGGCCGCCGCGGCCGGCTGGAGACGCAGGCGCAGTGGGGCATCGCCGCCGACATCGTCGCCGCGACCCTGGCCGTGCACGCCCTGCCCGACTCCGGCTCGGGCATCGCGATGATGCTGCTGTTCAACGTCGGCGCCGCCGCGCTGCTGCTGCCGCTGCGGCAGGGGCTGGGCATGGCCGGTGTGGCCGCGGCGGCGCTGATCGGCGAGCACATCTGGACGCGGCTGGCGCACAACGCCGCCGAGCGCCCGCTGGCGGAGCTGCTGATGTTCGCGGTCAGCTACCTCGCGGTGGCCACGCTCACCCATCTGCTCGGCCGGCAGATGCGCTCCTCGCAGGCGCTGGCCGAACGGCGCGGCGCCGAGGCGGCGAACCTGGCCGAGGTCAGCGAACTGATCATCCGCCGCATGCGCACCGGCGTGCTGCTGGTGGACCGCGACAACCAGATCCGCCTGGCCAACGAGGCGGCGATGCTGCTGCTGGGCAAGGACGCCGCGCGCGCCCCGCTCGACCTGGCCGCGCCGGAGCTGGCGCGGCGGCTGGAACGCTGGCGCCGCGACGGGCTCTCGGACACCACGCCGCTGCGGCTCGCGCCCGACCTGCCGGATGTGGTGCCCCGCTTCACCCGCCTGCTCGCCGACTCGGACCAGACCCTGGTGTTCCTGGACGACACCTCGCTGCTCTCGCGCCGCGCCGAGACCATGACCCTGGCCACCCTGGGCCGCTTCTCGGCCAGCCTGGCGCACGAGATCCGCAACCCGCTCGCCGCGATCAGCTACGCCACCCAGCTGCTGGAGGAATCGCAGGACATCCGCGACGCCGACCGGCGCCTGCTCGAGATCGTGCACCAGCAGACCCAGCGCATGAACGGCATCGTCGAGAACGTGCTCGGCCTGGCCCGGCGCGAACCGGCGCAGCCCGAGCACGTGGAGCTGGTCGGGTTCGTGCGCCGCTTCGTCGAGGACTACCGCGCCGGCCACCCGCTGGAGAACGACACCCTGCAGGTGGCCGCGGCGGTGCCCTCGGTCACCGCCCTGGCCGACCCGCGCCAGTTGCACCAGGTGCTGACCGCGCTGGTGCACAACGCTCTCACCTACGGCCGCCTGCCCGGCGAGCCGGCGCGGGTGACCCTGCGCGTGGGCGCCGAGAACGGCCCGCAGATAGACGTCATGGACCGCGGCCCCGGCATCCCCGAGGCGGTGGTGCCGCAACTGTTCCGCCCCTTCTTCACCACCTCCGGACACGGCACCGGCCTGGGGCTCTACATCGCCCGCGAGCTGTGCCACGCCAACCAGGCCAGCCTGGACTACGTCCCGGTTCCCGGCGGCGGCAGTTGCTTCCGCATCCGCCTGCCGGCCCCGCATTCGCTGCTGCCGGGCTGATCGCCGCCCCGGCGCCGGGTTGGCCCGCCCCGCCCCGCCGCGCTAAGGTGAACGGATGACTGAAACCCGCAGCGCCCTGATCGTTGACGACGAACGCGACATCCGCGAACTGCTGGTGCTCACCCTCGGCCGCATGGGCCTGCGCACCGACACCGCCGCCACCCTGGCCGAGGCCCGCGCCCAGCTCGCGAGCCGCCACTACGACTTCTGCCTGACCGACATGCGCCTGCCCGACGGCAGCGGCATCGAGCTGGTGGCCGAGATCAGCCAGAAGCACCCCAACACTCCGGTGGCCATGATCACCGCCTTCGGCCGGGTCGAGACCGCGGTGGAGGCGCTCAAGGCCGGCGCCTTCGACTTCGTCAGCAAGCCGGTGGACCTGAACGTGCTGCGCGGCCTGGTCAAGCACGCGCTCGACCTGGGCGAACGCCGCCGCAGCGGCTCTGCCGGCGCCGACGCCCTCGCCACCCGCCTGATCGGCACCTCGCCGGCGATCCAGGCACTCAAGCAGACCATCGCCAAGGTCGCCCGCAGCCAGGCCCCGGTGTACATCGCCGGCGAGTCCGGCGTGGGCAAGGAACTGGTCGCCCGCACCATCCACGAGCAGGGCCCGCGCGCGGCCGGCCCGTTCGTGCCGGTCAACTGCGGCGCGATCCCGGCCGAACTGATGGAAAGCGAGTTCTTCGGCCACAAGAAGGGCAGCTTCACCGGCGCCCACGCCGACAAGCCCGGCCTGTTCCAGGCCGCCGACGGCGGCACCCTGTTCCTGGACGAGGTGGCCGAGCTGCCGCTGCCGATGCAGGTCAAGCTGCTGCGCGCGATCCAGGAGAAGTCGGTGCGCCCGGTCGGCGCCAACACCGAGGTGCCGGTGGACGTGCGCATCCTCTCGGCCACGCACAAGAACCTGTCGGCGCTGGTGGCCGAAGGCCGCTTCCGCCACGACCTGTACTACCGCATCAACGTGATCGAACTGCACGTCCCGCCGCTGCGCGAGCGCGGCGAGGACCTGCCCGCCCTGGCCGACGCGATCCTGCGCCGCCTGGCCCTGGCCCAGGGCCGGCCCGCGCCGGCGCTGACCCCCGAGGCCCTGACCACCCTGCGCAACTACCCCTTCCCCGGCAACGTGCGCGAACTGGAGAACGTGCTCGAGCGCGCCCTGGCCCTCGCCGACGGCGACCGCATCGAGGCCAGCGACCTGCACCTGCCCGAACGCGCCCCGGCCGTGCCCGCCACCGCGGCGGCCCCCGCCCCCCGCCCCGCGGTCCCGGTCCTGCCCGACCCCCGCACCGCCGACCCCCGCGACAGCCTCACCACCGCCCTGCCCAGCTACATCGAGGAGATCGAGCGCAACGCCATCCTCCAGGCGCTCGAGGACAACCGCTACAACAAGACCAAGGCCGCCGCGCAGCTGGGGATCACGTTCCGGGCGTTGCGGTACAAGTTGAAGAAGCTGGGGATCGACTGAGCCGGACACGCGCCTGCCCGCGCACGCGCGGCCGCGCCGCAAGCCGCGCGGCATGGGTTAGCCTCTGGCCTCGCACCGGGAACCACACCGCATGACACGCTGGAAAGCCTTCGTGCTGCACCTGGGCATCACCGCCTTGGTGTTCACCGCCCTCGCCCTCACACTCGCCGCTACCTGGTATCCGCGCGGGCTGTGGGAGGCCGCCGGCGCCGTGCGCCTGTTCGCCGTCACCGCCGTGATCTCCGGCATCGTCGGACCGCTGCTCACCCTGCTCGTGTTCAAGCCGGGCAAGAAGCACCTGAAGTTCGACCTCGGGGTGATCGCGCTGCTGCAAGTGGCGGCGCTCGGCTACGGCCTGTGGATGATGTGGCAGACGCGGCCGGTGTTCCTGGTCGGCCTGCTCGACCGCTTCGAACTGGTCCTGGCCGACGAACTCGATCCGGCCGACCTGATTCGCGGCCGCAAGCCCGAATTCCACACCCTGAGCCTCACCGGGCCACGCCTGGTCGGTGCCACCCTGCCGGTGACGCCGGAAGAGCGGCTTCAGGCAATCATGGAAGGACTGGCGGGCAAGGACCTGCACCGCAAGCCACGCCACTATGCCGATTACGGCGCCGTTGCCCGCGACCTCGCCCGCGCCGGCCAGCCGCCGGATGCCCTGCAGGACACCTACCCCGAGACGGCACGGGCCATCGAAGCCGCGGCCCGCGCGCTCGGGCGCGCCCCGGCCTCGGTGCGCTACCTGCCCATCGTCGCCCGACGTGGCCGCGCTACCATGCTCGTGGACGCGCGCACCGGCGAAGTGCTCCGGGCCATTCCCGTGGATCCCTGGCCGGACCTCGCCGGACGCCTGCCCGAGCCGCCACAGTGACGATTCGAGTCACTTCCTGACCTGATCGGCCGATCGCGCCCGGGAAGGCAGGGGCAAATGCGCGTGGCGGTCACGGTTCGGATCCGGGCACCATCACGATTCACCCCCATGGCCTCGCTGGCACGGGGATTGCGTAACCTATCCCTGCAGCCGGAGCACACATCCGGCAGCCCACACGCCGCCGGGGAGCGGCAACCCGGGGGGACGTACCCCGGGTTCCACGTTAGCTAACGCTGTTCATCAAGGGGTACCACCATGAAGAAGATGCAAGGCTTCACCCTGATCGAGCTGATGATCGTCATCGCGATCCTCGGCATCCTGCTCGCCATCGCCATCCCGGCGTATCAGGACTACACCGTCCGCGCCAAGGTCGGCGAATGTGTCAACGGCGCCGCGCCGGTCAAGCTGGCCGTCAGCGAGTTCCGCATCTCCAACGGCCGCTATCCGTCCGCCTTCGCGTCCATCGCGAATGCTTCCGACTTCAACACCAAGTACTGCAATGGCTACCTGAACTACAGCGGCGGCCGCTTCGACATTGACGTGGACGAGACCGCGGTCGGCTCGACCGTGACGCCGATCCAGCCGCAGCTGTCGCCGACCGTGACCGCGTCCTCGGACGTGGACTGGCGCTGCAAGGCCGGCAGCACCGCCGCCACTGCGGTCAAGTACCTGCCGGCGACCTGCCGCTCGTAACACCCTCGTAACACCAGCAGCACCCGGAAGCCCCGGTTCGCCGGGGCTTCCTTTTGTAAGCTCCGCGCATGCGCCGCCTGCTCGCCCCGCTCCTGCCGCTGCTGCTCATCCTCGCTTGCCTGGCGGCGTTCCTGCCCGGGCTGGACGGCCCGTTCCTGCACGACGACTATGCGAACATCCCGCAAGTCCGGGTCGGGCCGGCCACGCTGGACGCAGCCCTGGATGTCGCCGTGCGCAACGAGTCCGGATTGCTGCGGCGGCCGCTGTCCAACCTGAGCTTCGCCGCGAACTACTGGACAGGCGGGCTGGATCCCTGGGGCTACAAGCTGACCAACCTGGTCATCCACGGCCTGTGCGGCTGGCTGGTCTTCCTGCTGGCGCTGGAAGTGCTGGCGTTGCTGCGCGTGGAGTCCACGCCCGCTGGCCGTCGTGGCGTGGCGTTGGGCGCCGCCGCCCTCTGGCTCCTCCATCCCCTGCAAGTCAGCACGGTGCTCTACGTGGTGCAGCGGATGGCCCAGCTGTCGGCCTTGTTCACCTTCGCCGCGCTGTGGTGCCTGGCGCGCTGGCTCAATTCGGGCGACTTCTCCTGGCGTCGCGCGGGACTGGCGGCAAGCGGCTACGTGGCCTTCACCACACTCGCGCTGGCCTCGAAAGAGAACGGAGCCCTCGTCCCCCTGCTGGGCGCGGTGCTGATCTTCCTCTGGTGGGCGCGTCGCCCTCCCGAACCGCTCGCCGCCCCCGCATTGCGCGCGTTCCTGTGGGCGGGGGTGCTCGCGCCCCTGCTCGCCGGCGCGGCGATCCTCGCGCTGTTCCCGGACTTCGTGCTGGGCGGTTATGTCGCGCGCGCCTTCGGGCCCGGCGAGCGCCTGCTGACGCAGGCGACCGTGCTGTGGTTTTACCTGCGGCTCTTCTTCGTGCCCTATCTGCCCTGGATGGGGCTGTACCTCGACGACTACCCCGTCCATGGCCCGGCCGACATCACCGCCTGGCTAGCCGTCGCCGCCTGGGGGATCGCGGTGGGCGTGGCACTCTGGCAGCGGAAGCAGCGGCCCGTCCTCGCCTTCACCGTGCTGTGGTTCCTGGCCGCGCACGCGCTGGAGTCAACCCTGCTCCCGCTGGAGATGGTCTACGAGCACCGCAATTACCTTGCGCTGTTCGGCCCCGCCCTCGGCGTGTCCGTCGCCGCCGCCTGGCTAGCCCGGCGCGCCGCCTTCATCCCGCGCCCGGCATGGGCCATCCCCCTGCTGGCGCTGTTCGGCCTCACGCTTCATCGCGCCCATACCTGGTCGAGCGCCGACCTCTTCACCGTGACCGAGTATCGCCACCACCCGGATTCCTTCCGCGCCCTGCTCGGCGAAGCGTCCCGCCGCATCAGCATCGGCGCCCCCGGCGCCGACGAGCTCACCGAGCGGATCAAGCGGCTGCGCCAGGGCCAGACCTGGACGCTGTTGCTGGATGCCGCCAAGCAGTGCACGCGCCCCGGCCATCCCGTTGACTGGGCGGCGATCGCCGCCGACATGCGCACCAAGCCGGACGATGAGCGCGCCGCCGACTACCTGCGCTTCATGACCGCGGAATACAGCACCGGTCGTTGCGACGGACTGGAAGCCGACCAAGCCGGCAAGCTGCTGGAGCTGGGCTACCTGAAGGCCCGGATCGCCGGAGACGGGCAACTCGCCGAGCGCTACGGGCTGTATCGCGCCTATGTCGCCCGCAGACAGGGCAACGAGCCCCTGGCGGCCACATGGTACCGGCGCGCCGCGACGGCCAATCCGCGCGGCATCGAGGCCCTGTTCGACCTGGCGTACATGGAACTGAACGCCGGACGCATGGAACAGGCGGCGGCAGCAGTGTCGGAATTGGAACGCCGCGCCGCGGTTCACGGCCTCCCGATCGGCTACCGCATTGCGGAAATCAAGGGGTTCATCGCCACCGAACGGCGGAATCGTGCCGCGGCGGCTGCGCCGCGATGACGGGCGCACATCCGTCGAGGCTGGCTGCCCCGGGCCGGCTGTCTCATGCGCGTCGAGCCAGCAGGTAAGCGCCGCAGGTCACGCGATCCTCGGGCGACAGGTTGCGGAAGCGCCTTGCCAATCGGCGCGAAACCGGCGCTCTCGTCACGGTCACCAGCTTGCCAAGCTCGAGGCCCGCCGCCTCCGACAAACGGAGGTGCGTGGACAGCGGCTCCCGATTGAGCAGGTACGGCCGCCTGCCCACGAACAACGCCCAGAGCCAATCCGGGCAGGCCCAGTGCCCGTCCCAGGCAGCGAACAGCCCATGTGAACGGAAGTCGATCTGATGGCTGGCATGGCCCTGCGGGCGCAGCCAACGGCAGACGGCACGGTAGGCGTCGGCAAGATCGTTCACATGCTCCATCACCGCATTGGAGAGCAGGAAATCCACGCTCCCGGCGTGGCGCTCCTCGACCTGATTCCAGGGGGCGTGGTACTCCAGGCAGGGTGAGGTCACCGCGCCTGCCACCACCTGCCGCAACCACGCGATCCTCTCCGGCGCCAGCGCGCGCTCCATATGCGCGTCGGTCAGGACGTCGCGCGGAAAGTCCAGCGAAGGCAGGCCGATCAGCATCTCCGGAAACCGGTCCAACCCGGGGATCGGTGCCCGCATCCGGAAGAGGTGCACCAGCTCGTCGAAGATCTGCAGATTGCGCGATGCTCGGGCATGCGGCACGGCATCCAGTGCCACGTACCGCTCGGCGCCGGATATCAAGGCCGCCAACCCGACGCCGATGGAGTCCCCGGGCCCCAGTTCCGCGACCACGGCCGGGAACCCGGACATGCCGCCCGTGCGTGCCAGGACCAGGTGCCTGAGCCAGACGCAATAGCAATAATCCGCCGAACACGTCCCGCCGGTGGCTCCGACCAGCGCGTCAGCGGCGCCCGGTACATAACTCAGCAACCCGTAAGCCAGCTGTCGGAAGTTCATGGGCGCAATCGCGGGAGGAGCCCGCACAGCCAATGCCGTAGCATAACGATGATTCCGGAGGCGCGGGCCCGCATGACGTTGCAAACGATGCTCGCCAGGGCGCTGGCGTGGCGCCCGGGCGGCTTGGCCAGAAATACCGCCTGCACGGTGGCATGGAACCTGTGGCGAATCGCCCTGCAGGCCCTGAATCTGGTCGCCCTGGCACGCCTGTTCGGCGCCGATGGCTACGGTGTGCTGGCCGGCACCATCGCCCTGTTCGTCGCCTGCGCGCAATTCGTCGGCATGGGCACCGGCATGGCGCTGGTGCGCGACAGTGTCCGCGATGCCCGTGCCGGGGCCGATGTCTACGCGCAAACGCGCACGGTGTATCTGGCCACCGGCCTGGCCGCCTTCCTGCTGGCCTGGCCGCTTGGCGTCTGGCTGCTCGGCGACCAGGTTCCGGCCGACGCGCTCGCGGCGCTCGCCTTCGCCGAGCTGGTCGCCGCGCCGGCCGTGATGCCGCTGGTCTACCGGCTGCAGTCGCAGGAGAGGATGGGTGCGTTCGGCGCGCTGCTTTCGCTGCCGCCGGCGGTTCGATTGGTCGTGACCCTGGCGCTGCTGCTGCTGGACTACGACTCGATCACCGGCTTCGCCCTGCTCTATCTGGGCGGGATGCTCTGCGCATCGCTGGCGGCGCATGCCGTGGCCTCCCCCCATGGCTGCGCCCGGCCACGCTGGTCCGACCTGTGGTATCTGCGCCAAGGCCTGCCCTACGTCCTGCCCGGCGTGACGAGCGCCGTCGGCAGCGAAGTGGACAAGACCATCCTGCTGCGTTCGGCAGGCGCGGCGGAAACCGGCCACTACGCGGCCGCGCACAGGATCATGCAGGCCGCGGCGGTGCCCGTGGGCGCCCTGATGCTGGCCGCGGTGCCGCGGCTGTTCCGCTCCTCGGCGGCCACCGGCCGGCCGCATGGCGCGCGCATGCTCGTCCTCGCCGCCCTGGCTTACGCCCTGCCGATGGCCATCCTGCTCTGGCTGCTCGCCCCGCTGGCGCCCTGGCTCCTGGGCACACAGTTCCGGCCGTCCGTTGACCTGCTGCGCGGATTGAGCCTGGTGCTTGTGGCGGCATGCCTGCGGCAAGTGACCCTCGCGCTCCTGACCACCAGCGACTTGCAGCGGATCCGCAACCGCATCGAAGTGTCGGCCGCAGTGGCCTCGATCGGGGCGTTGTTGGCGGCAATCCCTGTATTCTCGGCCTGGGGGGCGGTGATCGTGCTGGGAACCACCGACCTCCTGGTCGTGGCCGCGGGCGGCATCGCCCTGTACCGCCATCGCCACCGGCGCGCCGTGGGGAGAGCATGAAGCAAGGCAGGATCTGGCATTACTTCCAGACCCAGCACCCGGAATCGTTCTCGGGCGCGGCCACGCGGCTGTTCCACCTGGCCCGCAAACTGCCGGCCGCATCCACGGTGCTCAATATCGGCGTGGGCTCCGGCCAGTTCGATGCGCTGGCCTCCGGGCTGGGCCACGAGGTCATCAGCCTGGATCCCGACACGGCCTCGCTGGCCCGCGCATGCGGCGGACGCAATGCGGTCACCGGCCTGATCCAGGCGATCCCGTTGCGCGATTCATGCGTGGACGTGGTCGTCGTGTCCGAGGTGCTCGAGCACCTCGACGATGACACGCTCGACCGCGGCCTCGACGAGATCAGGCGCGTGCTCAAGGACGATGGCCTGATCCTCGGGACGGTTCCCTACAAGGAAGACCTCGATCAATCCATGGTCGTCTGCCCTGACTGTGGCAAGGTCTTCCACAAGGTCGGGCACGTCCGATCGTTCGACATTCCCGCGATCCATGCCACCCTGGAAAACCGCTTTCGCGATCTGCACGTCTATCGCCAGGCCTTCATGAACACGACCGACCTCGGCCTGCCAAGGCGTCTGCTCGCCTGGATCAGGAACCAACTCGTGGCCATCAGCCTGCTGACCCGGGATCAAACCCTGGTGTTCACCGGCAGAAAACGACCCTTTGGCAAGTGAACCGCGGACTTTTTTGGCAGCCTGTCCCGATGTCCTCGCCACTCATCAGCATCTTCTTGCCCAGGTTGTCGGCCGGTGGCGCCGAGCGGGTGCTGCTGGCCATCGCCGGCGCGCTGGCCGAACGCGGCTACCGCTGCGAAGTGGTGACCGCCCAGCCCGGCGGGCATTGGGAGAACCGTATCCCGGCCGGCGTCCGCCACCGCCCGCTCGGTCGGGCCAAGCCGCTGCATGCAGTACCGGCGCTGGCGTCCTATCTGCGCCGGGAGCGCCCGCAAGTCCTGTTGTCGTCGGTCTTCGCAGCCAACCTGGCAGCGCTGCTGGCCTGCCGCCTCGCCGGAAAGGCCACGCGCTGCGTGGTACGGGAGGCGAATTGGACTGCCGAGGAGGTGATGGCGCCGTCGTTGCTCACCACCATGGTCAATGCCGCTGCATTGCGCTCGCTGTACGGCCGCGCCGACGCCGTGATCGCGCTGTCCGACGACCTGGCCGTCCACATCGCGCAAGCAGCACGAGTCCCGCGGTCGAAGATCCATGTCATTCCGAATCCCAGCCTCCCCGGGGACGATCCGCCCGTGCGCGCCCCTGCGGACACCGGCGACCCGCCGTTGATCCTCGGCTGCGGGCGGCTCGAGCCGCAAAAGGACTTCCCGCTCCTGATCCGCGCCTTCGCGCAGGTACGCGCGCAGCGTTCAGCGCGCCTGGTGATCCTCGGAGAAGGGTCCGAACGACAGGCCCTGATGTCGCTTGCGGAGTCGTTGGGGGTGGCGCGAGACGTCGCGCTCCCGGGTTACTCCGACGACCCGCACTCATGGATGCGGCGCGCCCGGCTGTTCGTATCCAGTTCACGACACGAAGGATTCCCCAACGTGCATCTGGAGGCACTGCAGAACGGTTGCCCCATCGTCAGCACCTGCAGCTCGGATGCCGTGGCCATGATCCTGGATGGCGGCCGCCTGGGCGCGATCGTTCCTGTCGGCGACGTCGACAGCCTTGCCCGGCAGATGCTCGCGGTTCTCGACGGCACGTTGACCTTCCCAAGCCCGGGCGAGCACCTGGCCAGGTTCGAACTCGGAAAGATCGTGGATCGCTATCTCGAAGTGCTCGATCCGATGCATCTCGGGCCACGAACGGCCATGCCCCTCCACAGCCACTCCTGAACGCGCGCCAGCCGCCGAGCATCATGAACCCGGACCTGTCGAGACTGGTGGATCCCACGAATCGTTCGCCGCTTCGCCGGATGCGCAGCCGGCCGACCGAGGTGGCCGACCTCGGCGCAACCAGCATCGTCATCACCGAGGGAGCGACGGCGTGGACGCCCGCTGCGAACGGCCCGTCATGGCGGATGTGAACTGATGTGCGGGTTGGCCGGCCTGTTCTCTCGCTCGCTCGCGGCACAGGACGTGCTGCCCGCGATGCTGGAGCGCATTGCCCATCGAGGCCCGGATGACCGCGGACTGTGGGCGGATCCCGAGGTCGGCCTGTCCCTCGGGCACCTGCGCCTGTCCATCATCGACATCTCGCCGGCGGGGCATCAGCCGATGGTTTCTGCCACCGGCCGTTACGTGCTCGTCTACAACGGCGAGATCTACAACCACACCGATCTTCGCGCCCGACTGGAGGCGGAGCGCGCCTCACCGCCCTGGCGCGGCCATTCCGACACCGAGGTACTGCTGGCCGCGATCGAGGCCTGGGGCCTGCCCCACGCACTCGAGCAGGCACACGGCATGTTCGCATTCGCCCTGTGGGACAGGCGCGACCGCAGCCTTACCCTCGCCCGCGACCGGATGGGGGAAAAGCCCCTGTACTTCGGCTGGATCGGGGCGGATTTCGTGTTCGCCTCCGAACTCAAGGCCATGGCCGCCCATCCGGGCTGGGCGCCCAGGGTGGATCCACGCGCGCTGTCCGAGTTCCTCCACCTGGGCTATCACTCGGGTCATGGCGCGATGGTTCGGGACGTGTACAGGCTCCCGCCCGGCTGCATGCTGAGGCTGCACGCGCACGACCTTCAGGCCCCGAGGGCATGGGGCGAGATCGCGCCCAGGCTGGAGGCCTACTGGCGCCTAGATCAAGTCGCGGAACGCGGGCAGCAGACGCCATGGGCCGGGCCGCTCACCGCGGCCGCGAACGAACTCGAGCGCCTGCTGTCCGGCGCGGTCGAGCGGCAAATGGTGGCCGACGTCCCGCTTGGAGCGTTCTTGTCCGGCGGGTTCGACTCGTCGCTGGTGGTGGCGCTGATGCAGCGGCACAGCAGCAGGCCGGTCCGCACGTTCTCCATCGGATTCGACGATCCTGCCCATGACGAGGCCGCACACGCACGCGCGGTGGCCCGGCACCTGGGCACGGATCATCACGAGCAGTACGTCGGCGACCGCGAGGCCCTGGCTCTCGTGCCCGACCTGCCAGAATTGTTCGACGAGCCGCTGGCAGACCCGTCGCAGATACCGACGCTGCTCGTTTCGCGTCTGGCGCGCAGGCATGTGACGGTGGCGCTCACCGGAGACGGCGGCGACGAGTTGTTCGCAGGCTATACCCGTTATCCTGCGATCCTGCGTTATTGGCGGGTGCAAAGGCACCTGCCGAACGCCGCGCGACTGCGGTTTTCGGCATTGCTGGAACGCCTGGCCAGATCGCATCCCCCGATTCCCGCCGGGAACGCGGGCATGCGCCTGGCCAAGCTCGCGGCCCGTCACCTGGGCACGCATCTGGAAGCGCTGCGCCGGTCGCAGATCGGCGGCCCCGACTGGGGGCTGTTGTCCGAGCTGACTTGCGATCCCGATGCTGCCGACGTCGGGCACCCTCATTCGCCCTTGCGTCAACTGCTTCTGGCGGACCAGCGGGATTACCTGCCCAACGACATTCTGATGAAGGTGGACCGCGCATCAATGTCAGCCAGCCTGGAAACGCGCGTTCCGATGCTCGACCCGGCGGTCGTCGAATTCTCATGGCGCCTTCGCGACCGCGACCTGGTCAACCGGGAAATTGGCAAACGCGTGCTGCGCGAGGTGGCCTACCGGCATATGCCCAGGGCCTTGCTCGACCGGCCGAAGCAGGGCTTCGCCCCGCCGATTGACCAATGGTTGCGCGGCGCCCTGCGAGACTGGGCCGAATCCTTGCTGGCCGAACGACCGGCCTCCCTGGACGCGGCAATGGACGGCCATCGGCTGCGGACGGTGTGGCGCCTGCACCAGGCCGGCGACCTGGATGCCGGCTACATCCTGTGGCGCGTGCTCATGTACCTGTCGTGGGCGCGCCGCTTCGGTGTGGAAGGCTGATGCGCATCCTGGTCATTTCCGACCTGCCTCATTTCGTTCGCGGCGGTGCCGAGATGCAGGCATGCCGCCTGATCAATGCCTGGCTCGATGCCGGCCACGAAGTGCGCTGCATCGGCCGCAGGATGGGTGCTGCGGAAGTCGAGATCGGCGCGCATCGCATCCAGGTCGCGCGCATCGGCACCATCCATGGCAGCGGGCGCTGGCTGCGCGGGTTGTCCTACTTTCTGTCCCTGGCGGTCCTGCTGCTGCGGATGCGGAGCTGGGCCGACGTGGTCTACTGCCGGTTCCTGGGCGAGGCGGCGGCGACGGCAGCGCTGCTCAAGGCGATGCATCTGCTGCCTTGCCCGGTGGTGGCGACCCCCGCGAACGTTGGCGGAGTCGGCGACGTCGCGCACCTGCGCTCGGTACCGGGATGGCGCCGGATCGTCCGGTTGCTCGACCGGCACGTTGACGCCATCAATCTCATCGCGCCCGGCCTGGCCGCCGAACTCACCGCCAACGGGTTCAGCGGCCGCAACTTCACCACCATTCCGAATGGCATCCCCGTGCGCCCGCTGGCGCCGCGCAGGAACGACCGGCGGATCTGGGTGCTGGTCGGCCGGCTGACGCCGCAAAAAGCGGTGGATGTGCTCATCGAGGCGTTGGCGGGGATCCCGGTTGCGGAACATGGGCCGGAAATCCACATCATCGGCGACGGGCCGGAGCGGGACAGGCTGGAGGCGATGGCCAGAGCCTCGCCCTGGCATGGGCGGATACGCTTCGTCGGCAGCCTGCCCCCGGAGGCGATCGGCGATGCGCTGGCCGGGGCCGAGTTGTTCCTGCTGCCCTCCCGGTACGAGGGCATGTCGAACGCCGGCCTGGAAGCGATGGAGCGGGGGCTGCCGCTGCTCCTCAGCAGGTGCCAGGGCCTGGACCGCTACATTGACGCCGAATGTGGCTGGGTCGTGCCGCCGGAAGACGTGGCCTCGCTGCGAGCTGCCCTGAGGCAGGCCCTCGACACTCCCCCCGACCGCCTCGCGGCGATGGGGGCGGCCTGCCGTCGGCTCGTCGAATCGAACTTCGAACTGGGTGCGGTGGCCGGCCGCCATCTCGAACTGTTCACAAGACTTCGCGTCACACGCAGCGATGGCCGCACCTAGTCCGATCGCCCGCCTCAGCGTCGTGATTCCGGTCTATCGGGACGCGGACCGCGCGTTGAATGCAGCCGCCAGAATCCTGGCCCTGTCTGCCGGCAATCCCGCCACGGAGATCATCGTCGTTGACGACGGGTCCGGGGATGACACCCCGGAGAGGCTGCGTGCCTGTCTGCCAGAAGGCGTGCGGCTGATCGAATTGCAGGAAAACCGCGGCCGGTCCTCCGCGCGGCAGGAGGGGATCGCTGCGGCCCGGGGCGAGGCCATCATGTTCCTGGACTGCGATTGCGAACCGGTCGAAGCCGATTTCCTCGATCGGCACCTGCACAGCCTGAGACAGGGCTGCGTGGCGAGCACGGGGCCGGTGATCGGCACCGACGGCGGCTTCTGGGACCGCTACCAGCGCGCCGCGTCGGAGCGGCGACGGCGCCTGCACGAACGAGGCGTGCCGTACACCGGCTCCACACAAAACCTGATGGTCCGAACGAGCGCGCTGCGCAGCGTCGGCGGCTTCGACCCGCGCTACCGCCATTACGGCTTCGAAGACCGGGACCTGCTGGTGCGGCTGGCCGAAGTCGGCGACATCGCCTGGACGCACGATGCCACGGTTCGCCACCTGGACAGGGTTTCCATGCTTTCGGTGTCGAACAAGATGCGGCAATGCGGCCGGGAAAGCGCATGGCTGTTCGCAACGCAGCACCCGGATGCCTATCGCAAGCTCGGTTACGCCTCGATTGATGCACGGCTGCATCGCCGCTTGAAGATGCCTGCCCGGCTGTTCGCCCCCGTCCTCGGGCATGCCGCCCGCTGGTTCGACTGGATGGAAGCCCGCGGGGCGATGCCATGGCCCGCCGGCTTCGCCATCGTGAGGTTCCTGACTGCGATCAGCTACCTGGTCGGCACCTGCGAGGCCGAAACCACCGGCAGGGCGTGAGCCGTCCGCGCGAGATGCCCGGGTTCAGGCCCGCTGGCGCGCCGATGCGGTGATGGCCAACGCCTCGCGAAGCTCGCTGTCGAATCTCGCCCATGAAAAACCGGAGGCGAAGCGCCGGCAGCCGGCGGCCGCCTGGCTGCCGTGCGCGAGCCACTCCAGGACCGCGGCTGCGAACGCATGGCCGTCGTTCGGAGCCACCAGCGTTCCGCTCTGGCCATCGGCCACGGCATCCGACACGCCGCCCACGGCATAGGCCACGGTCGGCACGCCATGCGCCGCCGCTTCGATCGCGACCATGCCGAAGCCCTCGACATCGCCCGGCGTCGAACGGACCGGAAACACATGCACATCGGCGCCCGAGTAGGCATCCGAGAGCTCGCCATCGCTGCATGTGCCGAGGCACAACAGGGCATGGCGGACGCCTACCTGTTCGGCACTGGCTTCGAGGGCGCGGCGGCCGCCGGCGCCCCCGCCATGCAGCGCGTCCACAGGATCGTCTCCAACCACGACCAGGCGGGTATCCGGATGCCGCTGCAGGACCAGCGGGAACACCTCGCGCACGAACTCGACCAGCCCCTTGCGTGCGGTAAGACGCCCGACCGACAGCAGCACGGGCGCCTCGCCAAGCCGATGGATCTCGCGGAACCGGCGCCGGGCCGAAGGATCGGCCATCGGCAGATCGGTGCCGGGGTGCACGACGCACACGCGCTCGGCAGGCACGCCACGGGCGACCGCCAGATCGCGCGTGTTGCGGCTGTTGACGATGACGCGATCGCACCTTCGGATCATCGGCAGCCACAAGGCCTGATAAACCGCGCTGGGCGCGATGATGTCCAAACCGTGCAGGTACACGGCGCTGCGACCGCCCGCCCGTCTCGCGGCGAGCCAGGCGATCGGCGCGGTCAGGCCGCTGCCTGCCAGCACGATGTCCGGCCCATGCCGGCTCGCGCTGCGGAGCGCAGCAAGCAGGCATGCCGGAAGAAAGCGCCACAACGGCGCGGCGGGCACGGTTTGCACTCCGCTTGCCGCGCGCGCATGCGCGCCGCATCCATCCGGGCCCACGAGGAACACCGGATGGTGCACTGCCAGCCCCTGCAGCAGCCGCTGGTTGAGGCGCTCCATCCCCCCCCGCAACGGCGGAAAATTGCGGGTCACCAACAGGATGCGCGCTCCCTCTTCAGACATCGCGCCGGTAGGTCAGGTTGGTGATCTGCTCCGACACCAGCCCGATCAGGAACACGATCACCGCCGCGCTCAGCAGCAGCGCGCTCATGTTGGTGAACCGCCCCTCGGTCGCGAAGGTATAGCTGTAGTAGCCCGCCCCGAGCAGGAAGAACCCGAACCCGGCCGGCGCAAACAGCTTCAACGGCGAATACAGCGTGGCGATCTTGAAGATGATCAGCAGGAAGCGGACCCCGTCGCGCAGCGGGCGGATGTGGCTGGCGGTGCCCACCCGCGGGGAGACCGTGACCGGGACGTAGGCCACCGGGTAGGCGCTGCGGAAGAACGCCATGGTGCAGGTGGTGGGGTAGCTGAAGCCGTTGGGCAGCAGGTGCAGGAACTCGCGGAAACGGTCGGCACGGACGGCGCGGAAGCCGGAGGTGAGGTCGGCGATGCGGTGGCCGGTCATCCAGCTGGCGAGCCGGTTGTAGAAGGCATTGGCCAGGCCGCGGCCGGCGTTGGCCTGGCCGGCGCGGTCGCGGGCGCCCACGGCCATGTCGTAGCCGGCCTGGAGCGGGGCCAGCAGGCGCGGGATGTCGGCGGGGTCGTGCTGGCCGTCGGCATCCATGAATACGAGCACCTCGCCCGTGGCGGCCCGGGCGCCGCGCTTGATCGCCGCGCCATTGCCCATCGGGTAGGGGGCGGAGAGGACCCGGGCGCCCGCGGCGGCGGCCACCTGGGCGGTGGCGTCGGTGGAGCCGTCGTCCGCCACGATCACCTCGGCTTCCGGCAGGACGGCGCGCAGGGCGGGCAGGGTCCGCCGCAGGCCCTCCGCCTCGTTCCTGGCCGGCAGGATCACCGATATCCGCATCGCCCCTCCCCTCTCCCGCCGAAGCGTACGTGAAGGCCCGGGGCCGGAAAAGCGACGCCTGTCCGTTCGCGTACATGCGGCTTTGCGTTACATTCGGGTAGAGGGGAAGCTTGGACATGGCATTGGGAACCGTCGCGACCGCCAATCTGGTGGGCATTACCGGCATTGCCCGGCGTCTGGTGCTGGACGGCGCACTCGAGGAAAGCGTCGCCCGCGAGGCCATGGAGGCCGCGACCCGCGAGCGCAAGCCGTTGGCCCTGTTCCTGGCGGAGAGGAAACTGGTCAGCCCGGCGGCGCTGGCCGCGGCCAATTCGATCGAGTTCGGCATGCCGATCTTCGACGTCACGGCCCTGGACCCGTCCGCCTCGGCGATCAAGCTGGTCAGCGAGGAGCTGGTCCGCAAGCACAACGTGCTGCCGCTGTTCAGGCGCGGCGGGCGCCTGTTCGTCGGCGTCACCGACCCCACCAACACCCACGCCCTGGACGAGATCAAGTTCCACACCAACCTGACGGTGGAACCGATCCTGGTGGACGAGGACAAGATCGCCCGGGCCCTGGACCAGTGGCTGGCCAGCGCCGACGCCCTGGCCGAGTCCATGGCCGACGAGGATGGCCTGGAAAACCTGGAGGTCACCGGCGGCGAGGAGGACCTGGGCGGCGACTCCGGCGTTGACGCCAAGGGCGACGACACCCCGGTGGTCAAGTTCATCAACAAGGTGCTGGTGGACGCGATCCGGCGCGGCGCCTCCGACATCCACTTCGAGCCCTACGAGACCGAGTACCGGGTGCGCTTGCGCATCGACGGCCTGCTCAAGCAGGTGGCCAAGGTGCCGGTCAAGCTGCAGGCCCGGATCGCCGCTCGCCTGAAGGTGATGGCCCAGCTCGACATCGCCGAGAAGCGGGTGCCGCAGGACGGCCGCATCAAGCTCAACCTGAGCAAGACCAAGCAGATCGACTTCCGTGTCAGCACCCTGCCCACCCTGTTCGGCGAGAAGGTGGTGCTGCGCATCCTGGACAGCGGTGCGGCCAGGCTCGGCATCGACAAGCTGGGCTACGAGGAGGACCAGAAGCAGCTGTTCCTGGAGGCCATCCGCAAGCCCTACGGCATGGTGCTGGTAACCGGCCCGACCGGCTCGGGCAAGACCGTGTCGCTGTACACCGCGCTCGGCATCCTCAACGACGAGCAGCGCAACATCTCCACGGTCGAGGACCCGGTCGAGATCCGCATGACGGGCATCAACCAGGTGCAGATGAACGTCAAGCGCGGCATGACCTTCGCCGCCGCGCTGCGCGCGTTCCTGCGCCAGGACCCGGACGTGATCATGGTCGGCGAGATCCGCGACCTGGAGACCGCCGAGATCGCGATCAAGGCCGCGCAGACCGGCCACATGGTGCTGTCCACCCTGCACACCAACGACGCGCCGCAGACCATCGCCCGCCTGATGAACATGGGCGTGGCGCCGTACAACATCACCTCCTCGGTGACCCTGGTGATCGCCCAGCGCCTGGCCCGGCGCCTGCACGACTGCAAGCGGCCGGTGCAGCTGCCCGAGCACGCGCTGCTGGCCGAGGGCTTCACCACCGACGAGATCCGCGCCGGCCTGACCATCTACGAGGCGGTCGGCTGTGCCGACTGCACCGAAGGCTACAAGGGCCGCACCGGCATCTACCAGGTGATGCCGATGACCGAGGAAATCCAGCACATCATCCTGGAGGGCGGCAGCGCGCTGCAGATCGCCGAGGCGGCGCAGCGCGCCGGCGTGCGCGACCTGCGCCAGTCCGCCCTGCTCAAGGTCAAGAACGGCATCACCAGCCTCGCCGAAATCAACCGCGTGACCAAGGACTGAGCCATGGCCGCCACCCGCCCCGCCGTCAAGAAGGCCGCTGCGACCCCCGCCCATCCCCCGCGCCTCGGCGTGCAGTTGGTGACCTTCGTCTGGGAAGGCACCGACAAGCGTGGCATGAAGATGAAGGGCGAGCAGGCGGCCAAGAACGCCAGCCTGCTGCGCGCCGAGCTGCGCCGCCAGGGCATCACCCCCACCGTGGTCAAGCCCAAGCCCAAGCCGCTGTTCGGCAGCGCGGGGCGCAAGATCAGCCCCAAGGACATCGCCATCTTCAGCCGCCAGCTGGCGACGATGATGAAGTCCGGCGTGCCGATCACGACCGCGCTGGAGATCATCGCCGGCGGCAACAAGAACCCCAGGATGAAGGAGATGGTGGACAGCCTGCGCCTGGACATCGAGAGCGGCACGTCCCTGTCCGAGGCGATCGCCAAGCACCCGGTCCAGTTCGACGAACTGTACCGCAACCTGGTCAAGGCCGGCGAGTCGGCCGGCGTGCTGGAGACGGTGCTGGACACCATCGCCAGCTACAAGGAGGACATCGAGTCCCTCAAGGGCAAGATCAAGAAGGCGCTCTTCTACCCGGCGGTGGTGATCGCGGTGGCGATCCTGGTCAGCGCGGTGCTGCTGGTGTTCGTGGTGCCGCAGTTCCAGCAGGTGTTCAAGGCCTTCAACGCCGACCTGCCGGCCTTCACCAAGATGATCATCGCCGCCTCCGACTTCATGATCGCCTACTGGTGGGCGGTGTTTCTCGGCCTCATGGCCGCCATCGGCGCCTTCATCTGGTTCAAGAAGCGTTCGATGGCCTTCTCGCACTTCCTGGACCGCCTGATCCTGCGCCTGCCGATCCTCGGCCAGATCATGCACAACGCCGCCATCGCGCGCTTCTCGCGCACCCTGGCCACCACCTTCAAGGCCGGCGTGCCGCTGGTCGAGGCGCTGGACACGGTGGCCGGCGCCACCGGCAACACCGTGTACGAGAAGGCGGTGCACCGCATCCGCGACGACGTGGCCGTGGGCTACCAGGTCAACATGGCGATGAAGCAGGTCAACCTGTTCCCGCACATGGTGATGCAGATGACCGCGATCGGCGAGGAGGCGGGCGCGCTCGACACCATGCTGTTCAAGGTCGCCGAGTTCTACGAGCAGGAGGTCAACAACGCCGTGGACGCGCTGTCCAGCCTGATCGAGCCGGTGATCATGATCTTCATCGGCATCGTGGTCGGCGCGATGGTCGTCGGCATGTACCTGCCGGTGTTCAAGCTCGCGGCGGCGATGTAAGTCTCCCGCATGGCGTTCCTGGACCAGCATCCCGGCCTCGGCTATCCCGCCGCGGCCGGACTCGGGCTGCTGCTCGGCAGCTTCCTCAACGTCGTGATCCTGCGCCTGCCGCGCCGGCTGGAGTGGCAGTGGAAGCGCGACAGCCGCGAGATCCTGGGCGAGCCGGAGATCTACGACCCGCCACCGCCGGGGATCGTGGTCGAGCCCTCGCACTGCCCGCACTGCAAGCACCGGCTGAGCTGGTACGAGAACATCCCGGTGCTGAGCTGGCTGGCGCTGCGCGGGCGCTGCCGCGCCTGCAAGGCGCCGATCTCGGTGCAGTACCCGCTGGTGGAGCTGCTGACCATGCTGCTGGTGCTGGCCAGCGTGTGGCGGTTCGGCTTCGGCTGGCAGGGGTTCGGCGCGATCGTGCTCAGCGGCTTCCTGGTGGCGCTGGCGGGCATCGACCTGCGCACGCGGCTGCTGCCGGACCAGCTGACCCTGCCGCTGATGTGGCTGGGCATCATCGCCGGCATCGAGAACCTGTACATGCCGCTCAAGCCCGCGGTGCTGGGGGCGATGGCGGGCTACCTGAGCCTGTGGTCGGTGTACTGGGTGTACAAGCAGTTCACCGGCAAGGACGGCATGGGCCATGGCGACTTCAAGCTGCTGGCCGCGATCGGCGCGTGGGTGGGGCTGAACGGGGTGATCCCGACCATCCTCATCTCCTCGTTGGTCGGCGCCATCGTCGGCTCGATCTGGCTCGCCGTGCGTGGCCGCGACCGCGCCACGCCGATCCCGTTCGGGCCGTTCCTGGCGATCGCCGGCTGGATCACCTTCTTCTGGGGCGAGGTGCTGGTGGACGGCTACCTGCGCCTGGCCGGGATCCGCGGCTAGGCGATGGCCGGCTTCGTCGTCGGCCTGACCGGGGGTGTCGCCTCGGGCAAGAGCGCGGTGGCCGAGCGCTTCGCCGCGCGCGGGATCGTGGTGGTGGATGCGGACGTGCTCGCCCGCGAGGTGGTCGAGCTTGGGCAACCGGCACTGGCCGAGGTGGTGGCCGCGTTCGGACCGGAGGTGCTCGGTGCCGACGGCCGCCTGGACCGGGCGGCGATGCGCGCGCGGGTGTTCGCCGATCCGCAGGCGCGCAAGCGGCTGGAGGCGCTGCTGCATCCGCGCATCCGCGAGGCGTTGCGCGCGCGCTGCGCGGCGGCGCCGGGGCCGTATGCGATCGCGGCGATCCCGTTGCTGGCCGAGACCGACGCGCCGGAGGCCTACCGCTTCCTCGACCGGGTGCTGGTGGTGGACGCGCCGCAGGAGGCGCAACTGGAGCGGCTGATGCGCCGCGACGGCGCCGACCGGGCGCTGGCACTGCGGATGCTGGCGGCGCAGGCCGGGCGCGCGCAGCGGCTGGCGATCGCCGACGACGTGATCGTCAACGACGGCCCGCTCGAGGCGCTGGAGGCGCACGTGGCGGCGCTGGACGCGCGCTACCGGAGGCTGGCCGCGGCGCAGGCGGCGACGAACTAGGGGCGGGCTTCAGCCCGCCGGCCACAGCGCGCGGATCGCGGCGATGCCCTGCGCGCCATGGGCGCGCGCCGCGGCCAGGTCGGCCGGGCCCAGGCCGCCGATCGCATACAGCGGCAGCACTACCTCCTCACGCAGGCGGGCGAAGCCCTCCCAGCCGAGCGGGTGCGCGCCCGGGTGACTGGCGGTCGGGGCGAGCGGGCCAAGCACGGCGAAGTCGCAGCGCAGGGCCTCGGCCCGGCGCAGTTCCTCGAGGTCGTGGCAGGAGGCGGCGAGCGGCAGCGCCGCCGGCCAGTGGCGGCGGTCGAAATCGTCCAGCTGCGCCGCACGCAGGTGCAGGCCGGCGCCGAGCTGGCGGGCCAGGACGGGATCGCCGTTCACCAGCACCTCCGCGCCGTGGGCCCGGCACAGGGCGACGGCGCGCGCGGCCAACGCCGCCCAGGCCTGCGGCTCGGCGCCGGGCGCGCGCAACTGCACCCGGCGGATGCCGGCGAGCAGCGCGCGCTCGAGTGCGGCGAGCCACGCCGTGGGGTCGGCGCCCGGCGGCGGGGTGACGAGATAGCGGTCCGGCTGCAGCAGCGCCGCCACCACCGGCACGTCGGCCGGCGGCATCGGATAGCGTGGCAACTGGTGCGGCGGCACCCAGGCCAGGGCTTGGCCCTCATGCCCCCGGGGGGTGCCGCGCCAGGCGGCGATGCGGCGCACGTCCAGGCGCAGGCGTTTGTGCGGATAGCGGTGCGGGACGGCGATCAGCGGCGGGCCGGGCTCGATCCGGATCCCGAGTTCCTCGTGCAGCTCGCGCGCCAGCGCCGCCTCCGGGCTCTCGTCGCCCTCGCGCTTGCCGCCGGGGAATTCCCACAGCCCGGCCAGGTCGCGGCCTTCGGTGCGGCGGGCCAGCAGGATCCGGCCGCGGGCGTCGGTGATGACGCCGGCGACGACCTGGACGATGGGGAGACTCGCATCGCCCGACCCCGGCTGCGGGACGGAACCGGGGCGGGAGATGGCCGGCCCTGGGTCAGGCCAACTGCCCATGGCAGTGCTTGTACTTCTTGCCGCTGCCGCACGGGCACGGGTCGTTGCGGCCCACGCGCGGGATCTCGCCGGCGTAGTCGGGCTGCGCGGCCTCCTCGTCGGCGCCGAAGCCGCCGGCGGTGGCGTGCTGGTACTGCATCTGCCGCGCGATCGCCTCGGCGCGGGCGCGTTCCTCGGCCTCGGCGCGGGCGATCTCCTCCTCGCTGCGGATCCGCACCCGGGCGAGCAGGCCGATCACGTCGCGCTTGACCTTCTCCAGCATCTCGCCGAACAGCTCGAACGCCTCGCGCTTGTACTCCTGCTTGGGCTGCTTCTGCGCGTAGCCGCGCAGGTGGATGCCCTGGCGCAGGTAGTCCATCCGCGCCAGGTGCTCCTTCCAGTTCTGGTCGAGCACGTTGAGCATGATGTGCTTTTCCAGCAGGCGCATGTTCTCGGCGCCGATCTGCGCCTCCTTGGCGGCGAACAGCTCCGCCACCGCGTCCTGCACGTGCCGCGCGATCTGCTCGGCGTCGAGCTCGGTGCGCTCGCTGGCGAGCCTGCGCAGATCCAGCGCCAGGCCGAACTCCTCCAGCAGCGCGCCCTCCAGCCCGGCCAGGTCCCACTGCTCGTCCACCGAGTCCGGCGGCACGAAGCGCGCCACCAGGTCGGCGACCACGTCCTCGCGGATGCCGTCGATGTTCTCCTTGACGCTGTCGGCCTCGAGCAGCTCGTTGCGCTGCTGGTAGATGACCTTGCGCTGGTCGTTGTTGACGTCGTCGTAGTCGAGCAGGTTCTTGCGGATGTCGAAGTTGTAGGCCTCGACCTTGCGCTGGGCGTTGGCGATCTGCTTGGTCACCAGCCCGCTCTCGATGACGTCGTCCTCCTTCAGGCCCATCCGCGCCATCACCCGCTGCACCCAGTCGGCGGCGAAGATGCGCATCAGGTTGTCCTCGAGCGACAGGTAGAAGCGCGAGGAACCCGGGTCGCCCTGGCGGCCGGAGCGGCCGCGCAGCTGGTTGTCGATGCGGCGGCTCTCGTGCCGCTCGGTGCCGATGATGTGCAGGCCGCCCAGCGCCTTGACCTGCTCGTGGCGCTGCTGCCATTCGGCGCGCACGCGGGCGCGCTCCTCGTCGCCGGCGTCGGGGCCGAGCGCGGCCAGGTCGGCCTCGAGCGAGCCGCCGAGCACGATGTCGGTGCCGCGGCCGGCCATGTTGGTGGCGATGGTCACCGCCCCGGGCCGGCCGGCGTTGGCCACGATCTGCGCCTCGCGCTCGTGCTGCTTGGCGTTGAGCACCTCGTGCGGGATGCCGATCTTCTTCAGCTCCGCGCTGAGCAGCTCCGACACCTCGATCGAGGTGGTGCCCACCAGCACCGGCTGGCCGCGCTGGTAGCAGTCGCGGATCTCGGCGAGCACGGCGCGGTACTTGCCGGCCTTGTTCAGGAACACCTGGTCCGGGTGGTCCACGCGGATCATCGGGCGGTGGGTCGGGATCACCACCACCTCCAGGCCGTAGATGCTCTGGAACTCGTAGGCCTCGGTGTCGGCGGTGCCGGTCATGCCCGCGAGCTTGCGGTACATGCGGAACAGGTTCTGGAAGGTGATCGAGGCGAGCGTCTGGTTCTCGCGCTGCACCGGCACGCCTTCCTTGGCCTCCACCGCCTGGTGCAGGCCGTCGGACCAGCGCCGCCCCGGCAGGGTGCGGCCGGTGAACTCGTCCACGATGATCACCTCGCCGTCGCGGACGATGTAGTCCACGTCGCGGTGGTACAGCGCGTGCGCGCGCAGCGCGGCGTTGAGGTGGTGGACCACGTGGATGTTGTGCGCGGCGTACAGGCCGTCGTCGGCGGCGATCACGCCGGCGCGGCGCAGCAGCTCCTCGGCATGCTCCTGGCCGGCCTCGGACAGGTGCACCTGCTTGGCCTTCTCGTCCACCCAGTAGTCGCCGGGGCCGTCCTCGACCTGCTGCCGGGTCAGCAAGGGCACGATCCGGTTGACCTTGATGTACAGCTCGGGCGACTCGTCGGCCGGGCCGGAGATGATCAGCGGGGTGCGCGCCTCGTCGATCAGGATCGAGTCCACCTCGTCCACGATCGCGAAGTGCAGGCCGCGCTGGAACCGGTCCTCCTTCGACAGCGCCATGTTGTCGCGCAGGTAGTCGAAGCCGATCTCGTTGTTGGTGGCGTAGGTGATGTCCGCGGCGTAGGCGGCCTTCTTGTCCGAGTGCGGCATGCCCGGGTAGACCACGCCCACCGACAGGCCGAGCCAGTTGTAGAGCCTGCCCATCCAGGCCGCGTCGCGGCGGGCGAGGTAGTCGTTGACGGTGACCACGTGCACGCCCTTGCCCTCGAGCGCGTTGAGGTACACCGGCAGCGTGGCGACCAGGGTCTTGCCCTCGCCGGTGCGCATCTCGGCGATCTTGCCCATGTGCAGGACCATGCCGCCGATCAGCTGCACGTCGTAGTGGCGCATGCCGAGCACGCGGCGGCTGGCCTCGCGGCAGACGGCGAAGGCCTCCGGCAGCAGCTTGTCCAGCGACTCGCCGCCGGCCACCCGCTCGCGAAACTCCTGCGTCCTGGCCTGGAGCGCCTCGTCCGACAGCGCCATCATCTGCGGCTCGAGGGCGTTGATCTTCTTGACCACGACGCCGAGTTGGCGCAGCAGGCGTTCGTTGCGGCTGCCGAAGACGCGGGTGAGCAGGCTGTTGAGCATTTCGGATCCGGTGCGGAAGGTCGGGTGGGCGCGCGCCCTGGCAATAAAAAAGGGCGCACGGCGCCCTTTCACGGCAACGCGGGATTGTACGTGGAGACGCGGCCCCGGGGTATCAAGCCCGGCCGGCCGCGCCCCGCGGCGCGGCCCTCAGCCGCGCGTCTGCCGCTGGCCGAGGAACTTGCGCGGGTCGACCGCGCGCCCGTGCTCCCAGACCTCGAAATGGACGTGGGCGCCGGTGGAGCGGCCGGTGGAGCCGGCCTTGGCGATCTCCTGGCCGCTGCGGACCAGGTCGCCCACCCGCACGCTCAGGCGCGAGTTGTGCGCATAGCGGGTGACGTAGCCGTTGCCGTGGTCCACCTCGACGGTGATGCCGTAGCCGGCGCGCGGGCCGGCGTAGCTGACCACGCCGTCGGCGACCGCGAACACCGGGTCGCCCACGTCGGCCTCGAAGTCCAGGCCCTTGTGGAACTGGCGGCCGCCGCGGATCGGGTCGGCGCGGCCGCCGTAGCCGGAGGTGATGTAGCTGTTGATCGGCGCGCGCGAGGGCACGGCGCTGCGGTCGAGCTCGCGGTCGAACAACAGCGCCTCCAGCACCGAGAGCTGCTTGCCCGAGGCCGCGAACTGGCGCTCCACGTCCTCGAGGTCGGCGACCAGCTGCCCGGGCGGCATGTCGCGCACCGGACCGGCACCGCCGGTGGGCACCGGCTGGTCGAAGTCGAACTCGCCCTCGGCCAGCTGGCCCATCCGGGTCAGGCGCTCGCCGAGCGCGTTCAGGCGGTTGGCCTGGGCCTGCAGCTCGCCCACGCGCGCGGCCAGGGCGTTGATCTCGCGCTGCGCGCCCTCGCGCACCTCGCGCAGCTCGCCCTGCTGGCGGGCCAGCTCGGCGCGCAGCAGCGCGTTCTCGGCCGTGCCGTAGGCGGCGTGCGCCGCCGCGCCGAGCGCCAGGCCGCAGCCCAGCACGGCCGTGAAGGCGGCCAGCGGTCGGGCCAGGAGCAGGGCGTGGACGCGCCGGCCGAGCAGGGACAGGCGGCTGCGCGTATTGTGTGGTTCGAATTCGAAGGTCATTGCGATGTCAGGTTCCAGGCCCGGCGGGAAGTCCCCCGCGACCGCACGTCCAGCGCTCGATGCGCTGTTCGGCGATGCCGCGTTCGACCCCTTGCGTCGCGCGCTCTGGCTCGACGCCTTGGACCGCAAGTTGCGCCCCTGCCTGCCGCCGCCGCTGGCCGCGCATGCGCGGCTGGCCAACTTCAGCCGTGGCAGGCTCGTGTTCGTCGTCGAGTCTCCGGTGTGGCGCGCCAAACTGCGGCTGGCCGCACCCGAGGTGCTCGACGCCGCCCGTTCCCTCGGGCTCGACGTGACCGATGTGGTCGCCAAGGTGGCGACCGCTCCGGCATTCCGGCCGGAACGGACCGATCCCCTGCCCGGCCCGCGGTCGGCGGCAGCGCGCGATGCCCTGCGCGATGCCATGGCGTCCCTGGAAGATCCCCCGTCCGGGGGATCGCAAGACGACTCCTGAGTTGGCCGGTGACGACGGGGAACCGCGTTTCCCTCAACCCGGCCGTCACGAGCCGAGCGGGCATGCTACCGGCCCCCTCCCCGGATTTCGTTAAACCGGCAGCAGGCTATCGTTAATTTTTTGTTAAATATTCGGCCGGTTTCACAGAATGCTCACCAATGTGAGCCCCAGCCGGATGGCCGCGCGTATTCAGGAGAGCGAGGGTGGCCCGGAAGCGGGCCGGGCGCGCCGGCTCAGGCCGGGATCGGCAGGCCGTAGGCCACGGGCGCGGCCGCGGGGTCGTCGAAGGTGACCTCTTCCCACGCCGCAGCGTCGGCGAGCAGGGCGCGCACCAGCTTGTTGTTGAGGGCGTGGCCGGACTTGTAGCCCTCGAACGCGCCGATGATCGGGCGGCCGGCCAGATACAGGTCGCCGACCGCGTCCAGGATCTTGTGCCGCACGAACTCGTCGGCGTAGCGCAGGCCGTCCTCGTTCAGCACCCGGAACTCGTCCAGCACGATCGCATTGTCCATCGAGCCGCCCAGCGCCAGGTTGCGCTCGCGCATGAACTCCAGGTCGCGCATGAAGCCGAAGGTGCGGGCGCGGCTGACCTCCTTGACGTAGGAGGCGGTGGAGAACTCGATTTCGGCGCGCGACTGCGAGGGCGGGATCGCCGGATGGTCGAACACCACGGTGAAGCCGATCCGGAAGCCGTCGTGCGGGGTGAAGCGGGCGAGCTTGTCGCCCTCGCGCACCTCCACCGGCCGGCGCACGCGGATGAAGCGCTTGGGCGCGTGCTGCTCGGCGATGCCCGCCGACTGCAGCAGGAACACGAACGGGCCGGCCGAGCCGTCCATGATCGGCACCTCGGGCGCCGACAGCTCGACGTAGGCGTTGTCCACACCCAGCCCCGCCAGCGCCGACATCAGGTGCTCGACCGTCATCACCTTGGCGCCGGCGCAGGACAGGCCGGTGCAGAGCATGGTCTCGGTGACCAGGGCCGCGCTGGCCGGGATCTCGACCACCGGGTCGAGGTCCACCCGCCGGAACACGATACCGGTGTCGGCCGGGGCCGGGCGCAGCGTGAGATAGACCTTCTCGCCGCTGTGCAGGCCCACGCCGGTGGCGCGGATCACGTTCTTGAGGGTGCGCTGGCGCAGCATCGGGTCGGGGCGGATTCCGGACGACGACGAACGGGGACGAAAACGAAAACGCAGAACCGGCGGAACGACGGGACGCCGCGCCTGAACCGGACACTACGGCGGCACAGCCTAGCACGCGGCTGGCTGAACCTGAACGGAAGGGGCGGCATGCCCCTGCGGGGGAAAGGAAAGCGGCCGGCCGGCTTGCGCCGGACCGGCCGGAAAGTCCCGCCGGCCCGGGCCGGCCGGCGGGAAGAGGAGGACGGACGACGGGCCCCACCCCGTCCCTCCCCCGCAGGCGGGGGAAGGCGCGGATCGCCTCCCCCGGCGCGGGGGAGGCCGGAGGGTCAGTCGGCCTGGCGACGCAGGAACGCGGGGATGTCCAGGTAATCCGCCGGCAGCTCGGCGGCCGGTGTCGCCGCCGGCTCGGCGCTGCGGCTGCGCAGCCCGCTGGCGATGCTGGGCATCGCCGGCGTCTGCGCGTCCACGCGGTCGAGCAGCATGCCGGTGGTGCCGTCGCGCCGCGCCTGGGTGTTGATCAGCTGCACCTGCGGTCGGCGCGCCTCGCCGAACTCGCGCTCCGTGCCGCGCGCCGGCTGGCGCACAGCGGCGCGGTTCAGGCCGGTGGCGACCACGGTGACCTTGACCATGTCCTGCATGTCCGGGTCGAGCACGGTGCCGATCACCACCGTGGCGTCCTCGCTGGCGAACTGGTCCACCACCCGGCCGATCTCGTCGAACTCGGCCATGGTGAAGTCCGGGCCGGCGGTGATGTTGACCAGGATGCCGTTCGCGCCGGCCAGGTTGACGTCGTCGAGCAGCGGGTTCTGGATCGCGGCCTCGGCCGCGGCCTGGGCGCGGTCGTCGCCGCGCGCGCTGCCGGTGCCCATCATCGCCAGGCCCATCTCGCTCATCACCGTGCGCACGTCGGCGAAGTCCACGTTGATCAGGCCCGGGCGCACGATCAGGTCGGCGATGCCCTGCACCGCGCCGAGCAGCACGTCGTTGGCGGCGCGGAAGGCCTGGATCATGGTCGCGTTGCGGCCGAGCACGGTGATCAGCTTCTCGTTCGGGATCGTGATCAGCGAGTCCACGTGCTGGCTCAGCTCCTCGATGCCCTTCAGCGCCACCTGCATGCGCCGGCGGCCCTCGAACGGGAACGGCTTGGTCACCACCGCCACCGTCAGGATCCCCATCTCCTTGGCCAGCTGCGCCACCACCGGCGCCGCGCCGGTGCCGGTGCCGCCGCCCATGCCGGCGGTGATGAACACCATGTCGGCGCCCGACAGCGCCTCGGTGATCCGCTCGCGGTCCTCGAGCGCGGCCTGGCGGCCGACCTCGGGGTTCGCGCCGGCGCCCAGGCCCTTGGTCACGTTCGCGCCGAGCTGCAGCTGCAGCTTGGCGCCGCAGTTCTTGATCGCCTGGGCATCGGTGTTGGCGGTGATGAACTCCACGCCGTCCACGCTGCTGCTGACCATGTGCGCGACCGCGTTGCCGCCGCCGCCGCCCACGCCGATGACCTTGATGACCGCGTTCGGGGCCATCTTCTCTACCAGTTCGAAATGCGCCATGTCCGTGTCCTCCGTTGTTATGTCTTGCTCGTGTGAATCGGGGTGTCGCCCGTTGCCCTGCCTGTCTCCGTCTCCGCCGTCCTTCCGCTTCCGCCGCCCGCCTCCGTGCGCGCGATGCAGCCTCAGAACTCGCCGCGATACCAGTTCTTCAGCCGGTTCCAGAAACTGCCCGCGCGCCCGCCGGCGAGCGACGGCCGCCGCGGGTGCTCGATCTGGCTGCCCATCAGCAGCAGGCCCACGCCGGTGGCGTGGACCGGGTTGCCGACCACCTCGCCCAGGCCGGTGACGTGCTGCGGGATGCCCACCCGCACCGGCATCTGCAGCATCTCCTCGGCCAGTTCGACCACGCCTTCCATCTTCGCGGCGCCGCCGGTGAGCACCATGCCGGCGCGCACGTGCGGCTCGAAGCCGGAACGGCGCAGCTCGGCCTGCACCATCTCGAAGATCTCCTCGTAGCGCGCCTGCACCGCCTGCGCGAGCGAGTGCCGCGGCAGGCGCCGCGGCGGGCGGTCGCCGACGCTCGGGACCTGGATGCTCTCCTCCGCCGTCGCCAGCTGCGCCAGCGCGCAGGCGTAGCGGACCTTGATCTGCTCGGCCTCCGGGGTGGGCGTGCGCAGCATGTGCGCGATGTCCTCGGTGACCTTGTCGCCGGCGATCGGCAGGCTGGCGCTGTGCGCGATCGCGCCGTGCACGAACACCGCGATGTCGGTGGTGCCGGCGCCGATGTCCACCAGCACCACGCCGAGCTCGCGCTCGTCGGGGGTGAGCACGGCAGTGCTGGAGGCGAGCGAGGCCAGGATCAGGTCGTCCACCTGCAGCCCGCAGCGCTGCACGCACTTGGTGATGTTGGCCGCGGCCGACTGCGCGCACACCACCAGGTGCGCGTGCACCTCCAGGCGCACACCGGTCATGCCGACCGGGTTGCGGATCCCCTCCTGCGAATCGTCGAGCACGTAGTCGCGCGGGATCGCGTGCAGGATCTTCTGGTCGGCCGGGATCGCCACCGCCTTGGCCGCCTCGAGCACGCGGTCGAGGTCGGCCCAGGTGACCTCGCCGTCGCGGATCGGGGCGATGCCCTGCGAGTTGCGGCACTGCACGTGGCTGCCGGTGATCGAGGCGTACACCGAGCGCACCTCGCAGCCGGCCATCAGCTCGGCCTCCTCGATCGCGCGCTGGATGGACTGCACGGTGGATTCGATGTCCACCACCACGCCGCGCTTGAGCCCGCGCGATTCGTGCGAGCCGATGCCGATCACCTCGATCGGCGCGCCGGGGGTGTACTCGCCGACCAGCGCGGTCACCTTCGAGGTGCCGATGTCGAGGCCGACGATCAGCGACTTGTCGCCTTTGCGGTTCATGCCTGTCCTTCCTGGGTACTGCTGCCTGCCGCGCGCGGCGCGGCAGGGTCGGGGTCGGGGCGCGCGGTCCAGGCCAGCGCGAAGCCATTCGTGTAGCGCAGGTCGGCGCGGACCAGCAGGCGCGGTTCCTGCGCCAGCAGCCGCGGCAGCAGGCGCGCGAAGCGGGCCAGGCGCAGGCGCGCGTCGTCGCGGCCGAGCACGACCTCGGTGCCGCCGGAGAGGGTGAGCGACCAGCTGCCGCGGCGGTCGAGCGTCACCGCGCGCACGTCCTGGCCGCTCGGCGCGAACAGGGTGCGCGCCTCGTTGTACAGCGCGACCACCTCGGCGATGCGCGCCTGCGGCGCGTCGAAGCGCGGCAGGTCCGCGGGCACCGCCACGCCGCGGGCCGGGAACAGCCGGCCGCGCTCGGACAGCAGCCGGTCCGCGCCCCAGCGCGCGAACGGACGGTGTTCGCTCACCGTCACCTCGATCACGTCCGGCCAGCGCTTGCGCACCTCGGCGCGCTCGACCCACGGCAGCTGCGCCACCGCGCGCTGCGCGCCGGCCAGGTCCACGGCGAAGAACCCGCCTCGCGCGTACGGCAGCACCGCCGCGCGCAGCCGCGCCTCGTCCACGCGCTCGAGGCGGCCGTGCACGCGCAGGGTGCGCAGCGGCCAGCGCTCGGCGCCGATCCAGCCGTTGACCACGGCCACGACCGGCAGCGCCACCAGCGCCAGCGCCAGGATCCACGCGAGGATGCGCAGCAGCGCGTTCACGGCCGCTCCACCTCCACGGTCTGTTCCAGGATCCGCCAGCACAGTTCCTCGAAGCCGATCCCGAGCTGGGCCGCGGCCTTGGGCACCAGCGAGTGGCTGGTCATGCCGGGCGCGGTGTTGATCTCGAGCAGGTACAGCCGGCCACTGGCGCGGTCGCGCATCACGTCCACCCGGCCCCAGCCGCGGCAGTCGGCGGCGACGAAGGCATCGAGCGCGAGGCGGCGGATCCCGGCCTCGTCCGCGCCCTCCAGGCCCGGGCACAGGTACTGGGTGTCCTCGGCGACGTACTTGGCGTGGTAGTCGTACCACTCGCCCTTGGGCACGATCCGGATCGAGGGCAGCGCGGTCTGGCCGAGGATGCCGACGGTGAGCTCGTCGCCCACGATCAGCTGCTCCATCAGCAGCTCGCCCGGGTAGCGCGCGGCCAGTTCGACCGCGTCCTCCAGCCCGGCCTCGTCGAACACGCGCGAGACGCCGACGCTGGAGCCCTCGCATGCCGGCTTGACGATCACCGGCAGGCCCAGCGCGCGCGCCGCGGCATGCACGTCGTCGCCCTTGCGCAGGCGCGCGTAGCGCGGCGTGGGCAGGCCCAGGCTGAGCCAGACCTGCTTGGTGCGGATCTTGTCCATGCTCAGCGCGCTGCCGAGCACGCCCGAGCCGGTGTAGGGCACGCCGAAGGCCTCGAGCAGGCCCTGCAGCACGCCGTCCTCGCCGCCGCCATGGTGGCCGTGGAGGACGTTGAACACGCGGTCGAAGCGGCGCTCGACCAGGGCCGCGACCAGGGCCGGGATGCCGTCCACCGCATGCGCGTCCACGCCGCGCGCGCGCAGCGCCGCGAGCACGTTGCGGCCGGAGTCGAGCGAGACCTCGCGCTCGGCGCTGGTGCCGCCCATCAGCACCGCGACCCGGCCGAAGGCGGCCGGATCGGCGATGCGCGGCGGCGGGAATGCGTTGCTCACCGGCCTGCTCCTTCGAACCCCTGCGCGGCCAGTTGCTGCGCGACCTGGCCGATGTCGCCGGCGCCCATCAGCAGCAGCAGGTCGCCGTCCTGCAGCACGTCGGGCAACACATGGACGAGTTCGCCGGGGCCGCCGACCACGATCGGATCAATGCGGCCGCGGGCGCGGATCGCGCGCGCCAGCGAGCGCGCGTCGGCGCCGGCGATCGGCGCCTCGCCGGCGGGATAGACCTCGGTCAGCACCAGCGTGTCCACGGAGGACAGCACCGCGGCGAAGTCGTCGAACAGGTCGCGGGTGCGGGTGTAGCGGTGCGGCTGGAACGCCACCACCAGGCGCCGCTCGGGCCAGCCGCCGCGCGCGGCGGCGAACACCGCCTCGAGCTCGGCCGGGTGGTGGCCGTAGTCGTCCACCAGCTGCACCCGCGCGCCCTTCGGCGTGGTCAGCTCGCCGAGCAGGTTGAAGCGGCGGCCGATGCCGGCGAACTGGGCGAACGCGCGCGCGATCGCCGCAGGCTGGACTCCGAGCTGCCAGCCGACCGCGGCCGCGGCGAGCGCGTTCTGCACGTTGTGGCGCCCGGGCAGCGCCAGCTCGACTGCGGTGCGCGTGCCGTCCGGCAGGCACAGGGTGAAGTGCATGCGCGCGCCCTGCTGGCGCACGTCCTCGGCGCGCACGTCGGCCTGCGGCGCGAAGCCGTAGGTCATCACGTGGCGCGGCGTGTCGGCGGCGAGCGCGGCCACTTCCGGATCGTCCACGCACAGCACCGCCAGGCCGTAGAACGGCAGCCGGTGCAGGAACTCGGCGAACGCGGCCTGGACCTTGGCGAAGTCGCCGCCGTAGTTCTCCAGGTGGTCGGCGTCAATGTTGGTGACGATCGCCACCGCCGGGTTCAGGCGCAGGAAGCTGCCGTCGCTCTCGTCGGCCTCGGCCACCAGCCACTGGCCGCCGCCCAGGCGCGCATTGGCGCCGGCGGCGAGCAGCTTGCCGCCGATCACGAAGGTGGGGTCGAGCCCGCCCTCGCCGAGCACGCTCGCGGTGAGCGAGGTGGTGGTGGTCTTGCCGTGGGTGCCGGCCACCGCGATGCCGCGCTTGAAGCGCATCAGCTCGGCCAGCATCTCCGCGCGCGGCACGATCGGGATGCGCTGGGCGCGGGCCTCGAGCAGCTCCGGGTTGTCCGGCCGGATCGCGCTGGAGACCACCACGCAGTCGGCGTCGAGCACGTTGGCCGCGGCGTGGCCGCGGTGCACGGTGACGCCGAGCGAGGCCAGCCGGCGGGTGACCGCGTTGTCGGCGCTGTCGGAACCGGAAACCTGGTAGCCGAGCGTGCACAGCACCTCGGCGATGCCGCTCATGCCGACCCCGCCGATGCCGATGAAGTGCACGCGCGGGTAGGCCTTGGCGAGGTCGCCGGTGGCCATCAGGCGGCGCGGATGCAGCGGGCTCATGCGGTCTCCTCGAGGACGGCGGCGGCGACGCGCGCGGCGGCGTCGGGGCGGGCGAGCGCACGCGCGGCCTCGGCCATGGCGCGGCGCGTGGCGGGGTCGGCGACGATCTCGGCGAGCGCGGCGCGCAGGCGCGCGGCCAGGGTTTCGTCCTGCCTGAGCAGGCGCGCGGCGCCGCGCTCGACCAGGTATTCGGCGTTGCGGGTCTGGTGGTCGTCCACCGCCTGCGGGAACGGCACCAGCACGCTGCCGACGCCGACCGCGCACAGCTCGGCCAGGGTCAGCGCGCCGGCGCGGCAGACCACGAAGTCGGCCCAGGCGTAGGCGCCGGCCATGTCGGCGATGAACGGCTCGATCGTCGCCTGCACGCCGGCCTGCGCGTACGCGGCCTCGGCCTCGGCGCGCAGCGCCTCGCCGCACTGGTGGCGGACCTCGATGCGCAGCTCGCGCAGCTGCGCCAGCGCCTGCGGCACCGCGGCGTTGAGCGCGCGCGCGCCCTGGCTGCCGCCGAGCACCAGCAGGCGCAGGCTGCCGGCGTCGCGGCCGGCGAAGCGCACCGACGGCGGCGGCACCGCCGCGATCTCCTCGCGCACCGGGTTGCCGACCACCTCCTCCACGCCGGACGCGAAGGTGCCGGGGAAGCCGGTGAGCACGCGCCGCGCGAGCCGCGCCAGCACCCGGTTGGTCAGGCCCGGCGCGCGGTTCTGCTCGTGCACCAGCAGCGGCAGGCCGAGCAGCCGCGCCGCCAGCCCGCCCGGGCCCGCGGCGTAGCCGCCGAAGCTCACCACCGCCGCCGGCCGGCGTGCGCGCAGCACGCGCAGCGCCGCGCGCACCGCGCCGATCAGTTGCACCGGCAGCGCGAGCAGCGCGCGCACGCCCTTGCCGCGCACGCCGCGCACCGGAATGGTGTCGAGGACCAGGCCATGGCCGGGCACCAGCCGCGTCTCCATCGCCCCTTCCGCGCCCAGCCAGCACACCTCCACGCCGCGCGCGCGCAGCGCGCGCGCCACCGCCAGGCCCGGGAAGATGTGGCCGCCGGTGCCGCCGGCAAGGATCATGACCGGGCGCGCGCTCATGCGGTCCTCCCGAGCGTGGGCTCGATCCGCTGGCGCAGGCGGCTGGTGCCGCGCGGCGCCGCCTCGGCCCGCGCCGGCGGCGGCGCCGCGATCGGCGCG
>NZ_VNKO01000013.1 GCF_008033445.1 Vulcaniibacterium gelatinicum | reverse complement strand
CTGCTCGTCGGCCGCGCGCTGCTCGCGCGCCTCGCGGAAGATCTCGCCGATGCTCTCCTGCGCCTCGGCCTCGCCGCCCGCGGCCGGGGCCGGGCGCGGCGCGCGCGGCAGCGCGGTGAGCAGCTCCGGGGTGACCGGCTCGACCGGGATCTTCTGCTCGATGTAGGCCTCGATGTCGGGCAGGCTCATCGCGTACAGCTCGCAGGCGAAGCTGATCGCGTCGCCCTCGGCGCCGAGCCGCGCGGTGCGGCCGATGCGGTGCACGTAGTCCTCGGCGTCGAACGGCAGGTCGAAGTTGTAGACGTGGCTCACGCCCTCGATGTGCAGGCCGCGCGCGGCCACGTCGGTGGCGACCAGGATCTCGAGCTGGCCCTTCTGGAACCGGCCGAGCAGCGTCTCGCGCTTCTTCTGCGGCACGTCGCCGGAGAGCACGCCGACCCGGTAGCCGGCCTTCTCCAGCGCCCGCGCCACCTTCTCCACCCAGGCCTTGGTGTTGACGAACACCATCGTGCGCGCGCCCTCGCTGCGCGAGAGCAGGCCGAGCAGCAGCGGGATCTTCTCCTCGTTGGCGGGGAAGAACACCTTCTGCCGCACCCTGGCCGCGGTCACCGTCTCGGTCTCGACCACCAGCTTCTCGGGCTCGTTCATGTGCTCGTAGGCGAGCTCGAGCACGCGGTGCGAGAGCGTCGCCGAGAACAGCAGCGTCTGCCGTTCGGTGCGCGCCGGCATGCGCCGCAGCAGGAAGCGGATGTCCTTGATGAAGCCGAGGTCGAACATGCGGTCGGCCTCGTCCAGCACGCAGATCTCGCACACGTGCAGCGACACCACCTTGTGCTGGCGCACGTAGTCAATCAGCCGGCCCGGGGTGGCGATGATCACGTCGGCGCCGGCCTGGAGCTGGGCGCGCTGCTTGTCGTAGTCCACCCCGCCGTACACCAGCGCGAACTTCAGGCCCAGGCCGTCGGCGAACTTGAGTGCGTCCTTGTGGATCTGGATCGCCAGCTCGCGGGTCGGGGCCAGGATCAGCGCGCGCGGATCCTCCGGGTTGCGCTCGGCCATCGCCGGCCGGGTCAACAACCGGTTCACCACCGCGATCAGGAACGCCAGGGTCTTGCCGGTGCCGGTCTGGGCCTGGCCGGCGACGTCGCGGCCGGCCAGCGCCACCGGCAGGGTCAGGGCCTGGATCGGGGTGCAGCGGGAGAAGCCGGCGGCTTCGAGCCCGGCGAGCAGGGCCGGGTGCAGGTCGAACTCGGAAAAGGCGATGTCGGTAAGTGGCTTGTCGCTCATGCGTCTGGCCGTGGCGCGGGGGGCCGCGCTTGCGTGGGAGGCGTCCGCGAAGCAGACTGCCGGCGTCGTTTCGACCGCGCGCCGTGCCTGGACGCGGGCCGCAAACCGCCAGTTTAACAGCATCCCCCGGCGCGCCCCCGGCCGCCATCCGCTTGATTCCGCAGGAGTTCCCATGAGCGACAAGGTCATCCACGCCACCGACGCCGATTTCGACGCCACCGTGCTCGCGGCCAGCGAACCGGTGCTGGTGGATTTCTGGGCGACCTGGTGCGGGCCGTGCAAGATGATCGCCCCCGCCCTGGACGAGATCGCCGAAACCTACGCCGGCCGGGCCAAGGTGGTGAAGGTGGACATTGACCAGAACCGCGCCGTGGCGCTGAAGTACCACGTGCGCTCGATCCCGACCCTGCTGCTGTTCAAGGGCGGCCAGGTCCAGGCCACCCAGATCGGCGCGGTCGGCAAGGCGCAGCTGGCGCAGATGATCGAACGCGCGCTGTGAGCCGCGGCGGGCCGTGTCCGCCCGTGCCGACGCCCGGCCCGCGCCGGGCGTCGGCCGTTTCCGGGGCGGACCGCAGGAGCAGCGCGGGCGGCTACCTGAACCAAGGCCCGCGCGCCGCTTGTCGCGCCCCCGCCGGCGATGCTAGTGTCGGCCTGCACCGGCGCGACCACTTCCGCCGCACCCTTCCCGGATTCCCCTGAACCCGATGCCCGTCCGCCTCCGCGGACGCTCGCCGCATAGCGAGGAAATACCCTTGTCCGAGACCAACCACGACGCCGGCGACGCCGCCGAACGGCGCGGCCGCAAGCCGCGTGCCAGCACCAGCGACGCCGCCACCGCGGCCGCCGCCTACATCGCCGAAACCGAGGCCCCCGCCTCCGCGCCCGCCGCCGAGGCACCGCCGCCGCCCGCCCCCGCGAGCGCCGAGCCGGGCGCCGCGCCCGCGCAGGACGGCGGCGAGCAGGCCGCGCGCGAGGGCCGCGAAGGCCGCTTCAACCGCCGCGAACGCTTCCGCAACCGCCGCGAACGCCAGCGCGAGCGCTACCGCGAGGGCGGCGAGGAAGGCGGCAACGGCGGCGAGGCGTCCGCGCCGCGGCCGATGCCGCAGGTGCCGGAAGGCTTCCCGCAGTACTCGCTCGGCGACCTCAAGCGCATGCCGACGCCGAAGCTGCTGGAGATCGCCGAGCAGCTCAACATCCACGAAGGCGTGGCCCGCGCCCGCAAGCAGGACGTGATCTTCGCGCTGCTGAAGGTGCTCACCCGCCACGGCGAGGGCGTCGCCGCCGACGGCGTGCTGGAGATCCTGCCCGACGGCTACGGCTTCCTGCGCGCCGCCGAGGCGAGCTACCTGGCCGGCCCGGACGACGTCTACATCTCCCCGAGCCAGATCCGCCGCTTCAACCTGCGCACCGGCGACCACCTGTCCGGCCGCATCCGCTGGCCGAAGGACGGCGAGCGCTACTTCGCGCTCGCGGTGGTGGACACCATCAACGGCGAGCCGCTGGAAGCGTCGAAGAACAAGGTCCTGTTCGAGAACCTCACGCCGCTGTTCCCGCGCCGCAAGTTCAAGCTCGAGCGCGGCGACGGCTCGACCGAGGACATCACCGGCCGCATCCTCGACCTGATGGCCCCGCAGGGCAAGGGCCAGCGCGCGCTGATCGTCTCCCCGCCCAAGGCGGGCAAGACGATGATGATGCAGCAGGTGGCCACGGCCATCACCACCAACCATCCGGACGTGCACCTGATCGTGCTGCTGATCGACGAGCGTCCGGAGGAAGTGACCGAGATGCAGCGCACCGTGCGCGCCGAGGTCATCAGCTCGACGTTCGACGAGCCGGCCGCGCGCCACGTGCAGGTCGCCGAGATGGTGATCGAGCGCGCCAAGCGCCTGGTCGAGCACAAGAAGGACGTGGTGATCCTGCTCGATTCGATCACCCGCCTCGCGCGCGCCTACAACAACGTGGTGCCGAGCTCGGGCAAGGTGCTCACCGGCGGCGTCGACGCCAACGCGCTGCACCGGCCGAAGCGCTTCTTCGGCGCCGCGCGCAACGTCGAGGAAGGCGGCTCGCTGACCATCATCGCCACCGCGCTGATCGACACCGGCAGCAAGATGGACGAGGTGATCTACGAGGAGTTCAAGGGCACCGGCAACAGCGAGGTGCACCTGTCCCGCTCGATCGCCGAGAAGCGCGTGTACCCGGCGATCAACATCAACCGCTCCGGCACCCGCCGCGAGGATCTGCTGATCGAACCGGAGCTGCTGCAGAAGATCTGGATCCTGCGCAAGCTGCTGCACGGCATGGACGAGATCGCGGCGATGGAGTTCCTGCTCGACAAGATGAAGAACACCAAGTCGAACGACGAGTTCTTCGCCTCGATGAAGCGCTGAGCGCGCTCAAGGGGCCGGAACACAAGGCGCCCGCACGATTCGCATTGCATGCGGGGGGGGGGGGGCCGGAAAGGGGCGTGCATCATCCTGTGGCTTGTCCGCCGCAGTCTGCAGAAGCCGGATTCCACTCCGTGTCTTCCGGATTCGCGCCGCCTGCTTGCAGCCGCACAAGACACCGAGCATGAGCCAACGGGCTGCGACCAAGGACGAATGCAATAAGGGATCTGCCTTCATCGGCGCTCGAACGCCGATCGGAGTGCGGAGTAGTGTGTCATGATGGCGCTCGCATCCGTGCCCGGGTGCGCCGTGAGGAATTGCTTCTGCAGTTCCATTGCGCGCCGATGTCCCAGCCTGTCCGCCATCAGGAAGGAGGCTGCGAACGGTTCCGGCGGATTGCCGTGAGACATCGCGCTCAGGAACCGCCCGACGACATAGGCGGCGAACGGGCTGCGCGACCTGCGCAACAGTTCGGAAGTCATCGCGCTCGCGCGTCCGATCCTGCCGAGCAGGGCTCGCTCATCGGGTAGGGAAGGGTCCAACCCATCCCCGCGTGCCTGCCGCGGCCCGATTTCCTGGCTCACCCGGTCGATGTAGAACATCCTGGCTTTGACGCTGCCGGCGTCAGCAAGTCGCTCCAGCTCGGAGGTGGGCAGCTCGCGCGCCGCCAGCCACTCCTCCGGCATGGGAAAGCCCTGCCGCACCAGCTCGCGCTGCTCGGCTTCGTCCTGGAATGCCAGGGTGCCGAAGTAGCGTTCGCGGACTTCCTCCAGATAGGCCTGGTCGGGCGGCGGCAGCGCGGCCACCCGTGCCTCCCAGGAGGGCGCCGTCTGCACGCTGGTAAGGCCAGGGAGGCGCAGCGCGACGGGCACGGTGATCCACAGCGGGTCGGCCGTGGCCCGTGCAGGCACGGAGCCGCTGTCCGGCGCGGGACGAGCAAGGGGGGCGGCAGCGAGGCGGGGGGCGGGCGCAGCGCTCGAGACAGGCGGGACGGCCTCGGATTCTGGCGCGGGCTTCGGACCTTCGCTGCAGGCGCACAGGACGGCAAGCGTAAGCGCCAGGGCCATCATGATCGAGGCACGCTCATTCGTCACAGCCGTTCTCCCGCATGTCGCGCGCCCAGAGGGCACATTGACGGTTGTCGGCGGAGTTGGCGTAGGCAGCATGAGAAGGATCGGTTGTGGAGACGGCGCCGTGATACAGCCCGGCAAAGCCCATGCAGGTGTTGAATCCGGACGGATCCGCAACCGCACCGCATGCATTTTCCATGCTTTGCTTGAAAGCCACATCGCAGGCATGGCGCGTACCCCCCACGGCCCAGCACCGGTCATGCTCGTTGCATGCAGCGCGGAAGCTCACGCCAGGGTACGGAGCGTGGATGTCGCCCGAATAAGACTGGCTGGCAATGACTTCCAGTACGGCATCCTGGAACCAGCCGCCAATACCACCGGTGCCGCACCCATTCGGCTGCCAAGGGGCCTGTCCCGGCACCGTAACGCCCGGCGACGGCGGCGGATTGCCGAGGTTGCAGCCCGGGGGCTTGTCTGCGGCCAGCAACTGGCAGAATCGTTCACCGTCGAGCGGCAGGTCATCCGGGGGCAACTCTGCGTACATGCGCTGCCACTCCAGCAGCGCACGGGCTGCCTCTTCCTGCACGGCGTCGAAGCAGAACGCGGTTGTACAGGTCAGCACAAAGCCGTCGGGCCGGCGGCCGACCACGACGACGGGATCCTCGGTGGGGATCGTTTCCGCGAGCACGTAGGATGCGACCAGAAGTGCAGCGCCCGTGCCGAGGATGGCGCTTGCACGAGATTTCGGCTTCCTTGCCGGCGTCATTGCTTCCTTTCCTCCAAGTATCCCCAGGCGGCGACTCTACCCCCCCCCACTCCGGGTTTGTCAAGCCGGCGGTGCGCAGCTTGCGCAAACCGGCTGCACGGCATGGACGAGATCGGGAACACCAAGTCGAACGACGAGTTCTTCGCCTCGATGAAGCGCTGAGCGCACCGTCGCCCGCATTGCCCGGAACGCGAACGCCCCGCACCGCGGGGCGTTCGCGTATGTGCTTCAGCGCAGGGTTCAGGAATCGCCGAGCGGCGTCAGCAGGCGCGGTCCGCTGCGGTCAAGCGGATGGATGCTGTCGCTTGCCAGGGCATCGGGGCCGTCGGCCGGCTGCGCCGGCTCCCAGGGGATCGGCTGGCGCGGACCGGGCACGTAGCTGTGCCATTCGGTGTCCTTGGGCTGTTGCTGGCCGGGCGCGACGAACGTCACCGGCACCCGCACCGACCAGAACGGCGCATCGGTCTCATTGCCCCGGGTCGGCGGCTGGAACTGCCAGCGGCGGGCACCGCGGAGGGCGGCGCCGGCGAGCATGTCGCGAAAATTGGCCATGTCCTTTTCGCTGGCGATGGCGCGCAGATTGACCTGCTCGACCAGTGCATCCTCGACGAGGCCGTCGCGACCGACCTTCAGCACCACAGAGGCGGTGCCACCGACGCCCCACGCCAACGCCGTAGGCGGGTACCTCGGCGGCGTCACGCGCAGCGACTCGACCCGCTCGCCCGGCCGGGCCGGGTTGCCGAAATGGGCGTTGACGATGCCGACGCGATAGTTGCCGTCGGCGTCCTTGCGGGCCACCAGGCGCAGGCTCATCCGTGCGCGGCCGCGGCTGGTGCCGGGCTCGAGCTGCACCGGTGCGAAGCGCCAGGCCGGAACCGTCTGCGCGATCAGCGCGCGCACGCCCTGCGGCAGGCGGTCGGGATCGTCCAGGGCGTGGCCGAGCACGCTGCCGTCGGCGGTGATGTCGATCGTGCCGGTCACCAGCCGGCTCGATTCCACCTGCCGCCGGACTTCGTCCAGCTTGCCGGCCTGCAGCGTGCCGGCCACCAGCCAGGACAGCAGCACCACCCAGATCCATCCACGCATGCGTCATCTCCTTTGACCGTCGGCGGCGACGAGCCTAGCTGGCCGGCACCGGCGACGCACGGGCGATAATCGCGGCGGGTGGTCACGGCCACGGAGGTGGGCCATGCACGGCGGCGGACTCGAACTGGCCTTGGTGTTCCTGCTCGCGGCGGTGGTCGCGGTGCCGGTGTTCAAGCGTTTCGGCCTGGGCGCGGTGCTGGCCTACCTGGTGGCGGGCGTGGTGCTGGGCCCGCATGGCCTGGGGGTGATCGGCGATGCCGCGCCGGTGCTCGCGGCCAGCGAGATCGGCGTGGTGATGCTGCTGTTCGTGATCGGGCTGGAACTGTCGCCGGCGCGGTTGTCGGTGATGCGGCGGCCGGTGTTCGGTGCCGGCGGACTGCAGGTGGCAACGACCGCGCTGGTGCTGGGCGCGCTCGCGGCCTGGCAGGGGCAGGCGTGGCAGGCGGCGCTGGTGATCGGGCTCGCGCTCGCGTTCTCCTCCACCGCGGTCGGCCTGCAGTTGCTGGCCGAGCGCAAGGCGCTCACCACCGAGCACGGGCGGCTGGCGTTCGCGATCCTGCTGTTCCAGGACCTGGCCGCGATCCCGCTGCTGGCGGCGATCCCGCTGCTCGGCGGCGCGCAGGCGGCCGAGGGGGCGCTGTGGCCGGCGGTGCTCGAGGCGGTGGCGGCGATCGCGCTGGTGATCGTCGGCGGGCGCTGGCTGCTGCGGCAGGTGCTGCGGATCGTGGCGCGCACGCAGATGCCGGAGGTGTTCACCGCCAGCGCACTGCTGGCCGTGCTCGGCAGCGCCTGGATCATGCAGCTGGCCGGCCTGAGCATGGGCCTGGGCGCGTTCCTGGCCGGCGTGCTGCTGGCCGATTCGGAGTTCCGCCACGAGCTCGAGGCCCAGGTGGACCCGTTCAAGGGCCTGCTGCTGGGCCTGTTCTTCATCTCGGTCGGGATGAGCATGGACCTGCAGCGGGTCGTGGCCGAGCCGTTGCCGATCGCGCTTGGCGCGGTGCTGCTGATGACGGTGAAGTTCGCGCTGCTGTATGCGATCGGCCGGCGTCCCGGCCGGCTGCCGCATGGCGAGGCGCTGCAGCTCGGCGCGGTGCTCGCGCTCGGCGGCGAGTTCGCGTTCGTGGTGTTCGCCGAGGCGCAGAAGGCCGGCCTGCTGGAAGCGGCGCTGCGCGACCGGCTGGTGGCGATCGTCGGCGTGAGCATGGCGCTGACCCCGCTGCTGGTGATCGCGCTGGGGCGCTGGCTCGGGTCGCAGCCGGCCCCGCCGAAGCCGGCCTGGGACGCGATCCCGGACACGCATCCGCAGGTGCTGGTGGCCGGCTTCGGCCGCTTCGGCCAGATCGTGGCGCGGCTGCTGTCGGCCTCGCGCATCCCGTTCGTGGCGATCGAGCACAGCCAGGAGCAGGTCGAGTTCGTGCGCCGCTTCGGCAACGTCACCTACTACGGCGACCCGGCGCGGATCGAACTGCTGCGGTCGGCGGGTGCGGCCAACGTGAAGGTGTTCGTGGTCGCGATGGACGACCCGGACGCCTGCCTGCGCACGGTGCGGGTGATCCGCCGCCACTACCCGGAGGCGACCGTGTTCGCGCGCGCGCGCAACCGTCGCCATGCCTGGGAGCTGATGGACCTGGGCGCGCAGGTGGTGCGCGAGACCTTCCACTCCAGCCTGGTGATGGGCGAGCGCGTGCTGGCGGCGCTGGGCCTGCCGCCGGAGCGGGCCGCGGCGCGCGCGCGGGCGTTCCGCGAGCACGACGAGGCGCTGCTGCGGCGCCAGTACCTGGTGCACGACGACGAGGCCGCGCTGGTGCAGAGCGCGCAGGAGGCGCGCGCGGAGCTGGAGGCGCTGTTCGAGGCCGACCGCGGGCGGGGCGCGCTGGCGTTCGGCGACGAGGGCGTGCGCGAGGAGCCGTAGCCCTCAGCGACAGCGCCAGGCGGCGAAGCGCTGCTGGCCGGCGGTGGGCGGGGTCAGCGGGTGGATGGTGTCGGCGCCCAGGCCCGGGGCCTCGTTGCGCGCCAGGGTCTCGAGTTCGTCGCGCACGCGCAGCGGGTTGCGCTCGATGAAGGCGACGTTGTGGGTCACCTCGACCTCGATCTCGCCGCGCTTGATGCAGCCGGCCGGCGGGCTTTCCACCACCCGCACCGCGCTGGCGCCGGGTGCCAGGTGCACGAAGGTGCAGGCGGTCAGCAGCGTCGGAACGGCGGCGAGGATGAGCGCGGCACGGCGCATGGGCAACTCCCGATGAAAAAACGGCAGGCCGGATTGTGGCCCGGCCTGCCGTCGTTGGCGATGAACCGCCGGTGACTTGCGCGGCGGTTTACTTCGCCGCGTTCGTCGCCGGCGCGGTCGCGGCCGGCTTGCCGTCGGCATCCACCACGCGCACCTCGCCGAAGTTCAGCGCGCGCACCGGCTGCTCGATCACCTTCAGGTCGCCGACCACCACCCAGGTCAGCGCCTCGGGCTTGATCGCCGCGGCCGCGGCCGCGACCTGGGCCGGGGTCAGCGCCTCGATCTCGGCCTTGCGCCGGAACACCCAGTCGTCCGGACGCTGGTAGCGGACCATGCCGGCGATGGTGCTCATCACCGCGCCGGCGGTTTCGTACGCGCCGGGCAGGCCGCGGATCTCGGTGGCCTGGATCTTGGCCACTTCCTCCGGCTTCGGCGGCGCCTTGCCGGTGACGTAGTCGGTGATCTCTCGGCGCAGTTCCTTCAGCGCGTCCACCGTGCGGTCAATCTGCACCGGCGCGAACGCCAGCCACGGCCGCTGGCCGAGCGCGTTCTGCAACATGCTGTAGGAGCCGTAGGCCCAGTGCTTGTCCTCGCGCAGGTTCATGTTCAGGCGCGAGGAGAACTCGCCGCCGAGGACGGCGTTGGCGATCTCGAGCTTGACCGCGCCGGGGTCGGTGGTCGGCGGCACCAGCTGGCCGACGTAGAGGTTGGCCTGGACCGCGCCCGGCTGGTCGATCAGGTACACGCGCGGCTGCGGCGGCAGCGGCACCTGGGCGATGTCCGGCCTGGCCGGGGCGGGCGTGGCCGGCTTCCAGTCGCCGAAGTGCTTCTCCAGCAGCGGCACGATCTCGGCCAGCGTGGTGTCGCCGACGATCACCAGCGTGGCGCCGTCCGGGCGCACCCACTGCGCGTGCTTGGCGACCAGGTCCTCGCGGCCGAGCGCGGCGATCGAGGCCTCGGTGCCGGTGCCGCTGAACGGCACCGCGTACGGATGGCCCGTGCCGTACAGCAGCGGCGGCAGCACGCGCATCGCCGCGCCCTGCGGCCGCGCCTTTTCCTGGGCGATGCCGGCGATCCAGGTGGCCTTGACCCGCTCGATCTCCTTCTGCTCGAAGCGCGGGCGGCGCAGCATGTCGGCGTACAGGGCCAGCGATTCGTCGAGCTTCTCCTTCAGCGCCGACAGGTAGGCGCTGGCACCGTCCAGCGAGGCGCCGGCGCCGAGGTTGGCGCCCAGCGCCTCGGCGCGGTTGCCGAACGCGAGCGCGTCGTACTCGCCCGCGCCCTCGTCGAGCATGCCCATGGTGAAGCTCATCGCGCCGAGCTTGCCGGCATCGGCCGCGTAGCCGCCGCCGAACAGCCAGTTCATCTGCACCACCGGGATGTCGTGGCGTTCGGCCAGGATCACCCGGGTGCCGTTGCTGAGCGTGGCGCGCTGCAGCTGCGGGAACTTCAGTTCGGGGAAGGCGGTGGTCTTCGGCACGCCCTGGCTGCGGTCCACCGTGCTCGGCAGGGTGGTGTACTTCGGATCCACCGGCGGCAGGGTCAGCGGGGTCGGCGTGGCCGCGGGCTCCTCGGCCAGCGTCTGGCGCTCGCCGGGCAGCACCACCAGGGTGTGGCTGCCGACGTCGAGCCAGCGCCGGCCGGCGGCGCGGAGATCGGCCGGGGTGGCGGACTCGATCGTCGCCAGGCTGTCGCGGAAGCAGCCGGGGTCGCCGGTGTACACCGCGCATTCGGCCAGCGCGTCGGCCTTGCCGCCGAAGCCGCCGATGCGCTCGATGCCGCGGATGAAGCCGGCCTTGAACACGGTGCGCGCCTGCTCGGTCTCGGCCGCGGTGGGGCCGTCGGCGAGCAGCTTCTTCAGCTCCTGGTCGATCGCGGCCTCCACTTTCGCCGGATCCACGCCCTGCTTGACGTCGGCCATCACCAGGAAGGTCGAGCCGAGCTGGCCGGCCCAGGCGAAGGCGCTGACGTTGTCGGCGAGCTTGTCCTCGTGCACCAGGCGCTTGTCCAGGCGCGAGGACTTGCTGCCGCCGAGCACCTGCGCCAGCAGCTGCAGCCGGTCAATGTCGGGGTTGCCGTATTCGGCCACGTTCCAGACCCGGTACACGCGCGCCTGCGGCACCTTGTCCTGGAAGGTGCTGCGGGTGTCCTGGCGGCGCTTGGCCGGATCCGGCTTCGGCTGCGCCATGGTCGGGCCGGCCGGGATGTGGCCGAAGTACTTGGCCACCTTCTCCTTCGCCGTGGCCACGTCAATGTCGCCGGCCAGCACCAGCACCGCGTTGTTCGGGCCGTACCAGGTGCGGAACCAGTTCTTCACGTCCTCGAGCGTGGCCGCGTTGAGGTCGGCCATCGAGCCGATCACCGGGTGGTGGTACGGGTGGCCCTTCGGGTACATCGTGCGCCCGAGCAGCTGCCAGACCTGGCCGTAGGGCTGGTTTTCGCCCTGGCGCTTCTCGTTCTGGACCACGCCGCGCTGCTCGTCGAGCGTCTTCTGGTCGATCGCGCCGAGCAGGTGGCCCATGCGGTCGGACTCCATCCACAGCGCCATGTCGAGCGCGGTGGTGGGCACGTTCTGGAAGTAGTTGGTGCGGTCCTGGTTGGTGGTGCCGTTCATGTCGGTGGCGCCGACCAGCTCGAACGGCTCGAAGAACTCGCCGCGGTGGTGTTCGGAGCCGTTGAACATCAGGTGCTCGAACAGGTGGGCGAAGCCGCTGCGGCCGGGCGGTTCGTCCTTGGAGCCGACGTGGTACCACAGGTTCACCGCCACGATCGGCGCCTTGCGGTCGGTGTGCACGATCACGCGCAGGCCGTTGGGCAGGGTGAACTGCTCGTACGGGATATCCACCCGTGCGGCCTGTGCGGTACGCGCATGGGCCGGCGGGGCGAGGAGGGCAAGGCCGGCGCCGACGCCGAGCGCGGCGGCGAGGGCGAAGCTCAGGACGGCACGGGGCCGTGGAACTGCAGACATGGGAACGCTCCTTGTGGCAAAGGCCCGAATCCCCGTTCGGGCAACCAGCCATCCTAGCGGGCGCGCGCCCGGCGGGCACTAGGCCACAAGTCCCTCCGCCCCCGGCGGATATCCTGTGGCGTCCCTGAATGGAGCCCCTGCCATGTTCCGCCATTGCCTGGTCACCGGCGCCAACCGCGGCCTCGGCCTGGCCTTTGTGCGCGCGCTGCTGGCCCGCGGCGCGCACGTGGTCGCCACCGCGCGCCAGCCCGGCCGGGCCACCGCGCTCAACGCGCTCAGCGGCGAGCACCCCGGCCGCCTGCACGTGCTGCCGCTGGACGTGGCCGCGGAGAAGTCGCGCGCCGAACTCGCCCGCGAGCTGCCGTGGGTGCTGGGCGAGGACGGGCGCCTGGACCTGCTGCTGAACAACGCCGGCGTGCTGCACTCGGGCGAGCGCTGGGGGCGGATCGAGCCGGCGCTGCTCGAGGACAGCCTGCGCACCAACGCGGCCGGCCCGTTCCTGCTGACCCAGGCACTGGCGCCGCGGCTGGCCGACGGCGCGCGTGTGGCCAACGTGTCCAGCACCATGGGCCTGATCGCCACCCGCACCGAGTTCCGGTCGCCGAGCTATTGCATCAGCAAGGCGGCGCTGAACATGGCCACGGTGCAGCTCGCGCACGCGCTGGCGCCGCGCGGGATCGTGGTGGTGGCGCTGCATCCCGGCTGGGTGCGCACCGACATGGGCAACCCGGACGCGCCGCTGGCGCCGGAGGAATCAGTGGCCGGGCTGCTGCAGGTGCTCGAACGCGTGTCGCCGGCGGACAGCGGCCGGTTCTTCGACTGGCAGGGCCAGCCGATCGCCTGGTGAAGATGTTCCACGTCATCCTCTACCAACCCGAGATCCCGCCCAACACCGGCAACGTGATCCGGCTGTGTGCCAACAGCGGCGCGCAGCTGCACCTCATCGAGCCGCTCGGCTTCTCGCTCGAGGACAAGCAGTTGCGCCGCGCCGGGCTCGACTACCACGAGTACGCCACGCTGCGCGTGCACCCGGATCTCGCCGCCGCGCTTGCCGCGGTCGCGCCGGCGCGGGTGTTCGCGCTCAGCACCCGCGGCCAGGTGCGCTACGACCGCATCGCCTACCGCGCGGGCGATGCGTTCCTGTTCGGCCCGGAGACGCGCGGCCTGCCCGACGCGGTGCTCGAGGCGCTGCCGCCCGCGCAGCGCCTGCGCCTGCCGATGCGCCCGCACAACCGCAGCCTGAACCTGTCCAACGCGGTCGCGGTGGTGGTGTACGAGGCCTGGCGCCAGCACGGTTTCGCCGGCGGCGGCTGAGCGCGGCCGCGCGCCGACCACGCGCTTCCCGAAAAGTTCCTGAACCGGCGGGTTCTGAATTCAGTCGCGGTTGCGGGCCGCTGCGAAGAATGGGCCGCGCCGGGCCGCTCCCTCTCCCTTCGCCCGGTCTTCGCACGACAACAAACGAGAAGAGGTTTTCCATGAAGCGTTCCCTGATTGCCCTGGCCCTGCTGGCGTCGCTGCCGTTCGCCGCGTCCGCGGCCGAGGGCGTGTCGTACAACTTCGTCGAGGGCGGCTACGTGGCCACCGACACCGACGCCGGCGACGCCGACGGCTTCGGTCTGAGCGGCTCGGTCGCGGTGCATCCGAACGTGCACCTGTTCGGCGCCTACTCCAACCAGGAGCTCGACGGCACCAATTTCGACTTCGACCAGTGGCGCGTGGGTGTGGGCTACAACCACCAGATCGCGCCGAAGGCCGACCTGGTCGCGCGCGTGGCCTACGAGAAGTTCGATGCCGGCAGCGGCCTGGACTTCGACGGCTACAGCACCGAGGTCGGCGTGCGTGGCGCGCTGGCGCCGAGCTTCGAGGGCTGGGCGATGGCCGGCTACGAGGACTACGAGCAGGCCGACGGCGAGTTCTACGGCCGGCTCGGCGCGCAGGTGAAGTTCGCCCGGAACTGGGGCGTCAGCGGCGACGTCAAGTTCGTGGACGGCGACACCCAGTGGTTCGTCGGCCCGCGCTTTACCTGGTAAGCCTCTCCAGGCATTCGCGACCCCTCTCTCTCCCCCGAGGTCGCGATCGGAAGCCCGGCTCCGGCCGGGCTTCTTTTGGTGCGCCCGGCATGGGCGCACTCTTGCGGCTGGAAGTCCTGCCGTAAGTTGATCACAGCGAACGAAGTGAAGCGCAACTGCGTAAGGGCGACCGAGCGTGGGGAGGAAGCGTAGAGCGAACCTGCGAGGGGCGGCGTCCCAGACCGAGCGGAGAGCGATACCCCCCGCGCACCGGAGTCGGGCCGGCCAAGCCTCCCGCAATCCACCCGGATCCGGGCCGACCAAGCAACCGCCGTTTTCAGTGTCGCCACGCACTCACTCGCGCAAGCGCGGCACGCCGTGTTCGTCGCGTTCCTCGATGGCGGCACTGTCGTGGATGCGTTGGCGCAGATCGCGGCCGGGCAGCGCGATGGGCGGCTCGCCGCGCAGGACGCGCAGCGCGTTGGCGTAGCACTGGCGGGCCAGCGCCTCGTCGCCGGCCGCGGCATGGCCGGCGCCCAGTTCCTCCCAGGCTTCGCTGCCCGCCCCCTGCGCCAATGCCCGGTGCAACAGCGCCTCGGCCTGCGGCCATTGTCCGGCCTGGCGCGCCAGGCGCGCGAGCGTGAGCAACAGCGCCGGGCTCGACGGATGCGCCGACAGCCAGCGCTCGGCCTGCGCCCGGCACGCCTCCAGCCGGCCGATCCCGAGCCGGCCGTAGAGTGCCACCAGCGCCTCGTCCCAGCGCGCCTCCAGCGCCTGCTCCAGACTGCGCGATGCCGCCTCGTCCCAGCGCAGCGCGGCGGCGCGTCCGGCATAGGCGGCGACCACCGCCGGCGTCTGGCGCAGCGCCGGCGGCAGCGCATCCCAGGTGTCGGCCAGCACGTTGGGATCGGCGGCTTCGCGCAAGGCCGCGGCCGCCAGGCGCACCTGCAGCGCCTCGAACTCGGTGGCGGGCAACGCCTGCTGCAGGCGCAGCGCCCCGAGCAGGCCGTAGGCCTCGCCGCTGCGCCCGAGCGCAGCCAGCGCCTCGGCGCGCAGCAACAGCCCGCGCGGCGGCAGCGGCTGCGCGGCCGGCGCGTCCAGCGCCTGCAACGCGGCCGCGGCGTCGCTGCGCGCCAGCGCGCGCTCGGCGACCAGCACCGCGTGCGCGCCCGGATGCGCCGTCGCCAGCGTGGCCAGCAGCGTCGCGGCCGCTTCGGCATCGCCGCGCGCGTCGGCGGCGCGCACCGCGGCGAGGTGCGCGGCCACGGCCTGGTCGGGCAGCTCGGCGGCCTGCACGAGCAGCGCCTGCGCGCGTTCGTACTGGCCGTGGTGCAGGGCCAGCAGGCCTTCGCCGAAACGGGCCCGGGCGCGGCGCTCGCGCCGCCGGCGCCAGCCGCGCAGCGGCAGGCTCAGCAGCGACCACAGCAGCCACAGCACGACCCCGGCCAGCGCCAGCAGCACCAGCCCGGTGACCACGGTGAAGCGGTATTCCATCCCGCGCAAGCGGATCAGCACCGCGCCCGGATCCTGCACCAGCAACTGCGCGACCAGCGCGCCGGCCAGCGCGAGCAGGAGCCAGAACAGCAGCCAGCGGAACAGGGTCATGGCGTCCTCCTTCGCATGCGGCGCCGTCGCCGGCGCAGGGTTCGGCGTGCCGGTCAGCGCGCGGCGCGCATCGCCCGCAGCTGCGCCAGCGTGCTGCCGAGCACCGGCAGCACCGGGCGCAACGGCAGCGCCTGCAGCGCGCGCAGTTCGGCTGCGTGCGCGCGGCGTTGCGGCGTGTCCGGCCACAGCCGCGACAGCCAGCGTTCGGCGCGGGCCAGCGCAGCGCGCCAGGCGGCCTCGTCGCGGCGCTCGAGCGCGGCGCGGGCGAGGGTGAATTCGAGCTGCAGCGCGTCCTGCGCGGCGGCGCGTTCGGACGGCGCGCGCAGCAGCACGTCGCCGCTGCGCCGCACCTCGACGAAGCGGCCGAGCAGGCGTTGCCACCACGGTGCGCGCGGCGCGGCCGCAGCCGGATCGGGCTGTTCCGGCAGCCGCGACAGGGCGGCGAGCAGCGCATCCAGGCGCGCGGCGGCGGCCAGGCGCGGGTCGGCGCCCTGCGCGTCGAGCGCGGCGCGTTCCTGGGCCAGGGTCTGGCGCAGGCTCAGGTAGGCCGGATCGTCGATGCCGTCGAGCAGGCCGGCGGCGAGGGCATAGGCGCGGCGCGCGCCGTCGAGGTCGCCGGCCAGCGTCAGCCGCTGCTGCGCCGCGGTGAGCAGCCATTCGACCTCGTCCAGGCGCAGCGCCTGCGCGCCGTGGCGGTCGGGGTCGGCCAGCTTCGACACGCTGTCCTCGAGCAGCGCCGCGCGCTGGCCCAGGCCGAGCAGCTCGTCGCGCAGCACGCGGTTGGTGGCCTCGGCCTGTTGCAGGCGCTGGCTTTGCCCGCGCAGCTCGCGGCGCAGGCCGGCCATGCGCAGCTCCAGCGCCTCCACCCGCTGTTCGAGGCCGGCGGCCGCGGTGTGCGCGGCGGCCTGGCGCTGTTGCCACCAGCGCCAGCCGCCCGCGCCGGCGATGGCCAGCACGATCACGGCCAGCAGCCAGGGCCAGCGGCGCGCGCGCGCGGGCCGGGCGGCAGGAGCGGGGTCGTCGGTCACGGGCAGGGGGTCCGTCACGGTGCGGCGATGCTACCGGAAGCGGCGTGTACGCCGGCGGCGAGCAGCGCGCGCGGCTGCGCATTCGCGGCCGTCGCCACCTCGGCGAACCCGAGGTCCCGCGCCAGCGCGGCCAGGCGCGCGCTCGCGCACACCACGCGTGCGCGCCGCAGGCGCGCGCGCAGGTCGTCGGGCAGCTGCGCCAGGCAGTGCTGCAAGGCCTCGCCGCTGCTCAGCGCCAGCAGCCACGGGCCGTCGGCGGCGCGCAGGCGGGCGAGCGCCGCGCGCGCGAGCGGCACCGGCTCGCGCGCGTACACGTCGGCGCGCAGCACCGTCGCGCCGCGTGCGCGCAGGTTTGGCGCGATCCGGTCGCGGCCGCCCGCGCCGGTGACCAGGCCCACGCGCTGGCCGGCCACCACGCCGAGCGCGGCCAGCGCGAGCACGCCTTCGCTGTCCATCCGCTGCGGCGCGAGCGCGGCGATCCCCGCGCGGCGCAGCGCGCGCGCGGTGCCGGCACCGACCGCCAGGCAGGTGCCGCGCGGCCGCGCCCGGGCCAGTGCGAGCGCGGCGCGCACCGCGTTCGGGCTGGTGAACACCACCCGCGGCGCCGCCAGCGCGGCGCGCAGCGCGGCGCGCGTGGCCGCATCGTCCCGCACCGCGATCCGCCACGGCGAGACCGCCAGCAGCCGTGCGCCGTGCGCGGCCGCCGCGCGCCGCAACGCGGCGTGCTGGCCCTGCGGGCGCAGGGAGATCACGTACCATCCGGTCAGCGCGGGCGTCGGCGACGGCATGCCCGCAGCTTGTCGGCCCCGCGCCGGCACCGCAACCATCCCCCGCCTCCCGTTCCGATGACCGACCAATCCCTGCTGCGCGCGCTCGATGCGCATTACCGGAGCATGCCGCCGGTGGCGGCGCTGGGCCTGTCCATCGCCGGCTACGACGGCCGCCACCTGCGCCTGCGCGCGCCGCTGGCGGCCAACGTCAACGACAAGGGTTGCGCGTTCGGCGGCAGCCTGGCCTCGCTGATGACGCTCGCGGCCTGGGGCCTGGTGTCGCTGCGCCTGGGCGAGGCCGGGCTGGCCGCCGAGGTGTACGTGGCCGACAGCCAGCTGCGCTACCTCAAGCCGCTGTACGCCGACCTCGAGGCCGAGGCCGAACTCGCCCCGGACGAGGACTGGGACGTGTTCCTGGCCACCTTCCGCAGCCGCGGCCGCGCCCGTGCGCAACTGCTGGCGCGGGTGCGCCTGCCCGACGGGGCCGCGGCGTGCACCTTCGAGGGCCGCTACGTCGCGATCGCGAAAGGGTAGGATGCGGCGACGTCGCCCGGAGGGTTCGTGATGCGCAGACTCCTGATCGCCCTGCTCGCGCTGCCGCTGCTGCTCGGCGCCTGCGCCACCGGCGGCACTCGCAAGGACCAGCTCGACAAGGCGCAGTACGCCTATTCGGCGGCGATCCGCTGGGGCGACTTCGAGGGCGCCTGGCAGTTGGTGGACCCGAAGTACCGCGAGCAGCATCCGATGACGGACCTGGAGTTCGAGCGCTACAAGCAGATCCAGGTCTCGGCCTACCGCGACCTCGCCAGCACCATGCCGTCGGAATTCGAAGCCCTGCGCGAGATCGAGATCGGTGTGGTCAACCGCCACACCCTGACCGAGCGCAGCACCCGCTACACCGAGCGCTGGCGCTACGACCCCGAGGCCAAGGTCTGGTGGCTGACCTCGGGGCTGCCGGACTTCTGGGCGGGCGAGTGAGGCGCCCGGCAGGCGCGCCCGCTTTGCGCCCGCCGCGGCCGCGGGCGACAATCCCGGCCCGATCCGTTCAGCCGTACCCTCCGTGGACCTCGAAACCCTGCTGGCCTTCGCCGGCCGCCACCCGTTCCTGTCCCTGGCCCTGGTCGGCCTGACCCTCGCCATCGTCTACCACGAGCTGTCCGGCCTGTTCCGCGGCTACAAGCTGGTGCGCCCGGGCGAGCTCACCGTGCTGATCAACCGTGACAATGCCCTCGTGATCGACCTGCGCGCTCCGGCCGAGTTCGAGAAGGGCCACATCGCCGGCGCGAAGAACGTGCTGCCCAGCCAGTTCGACCCCGAGCACAAGCAGCTCGCCGCCGCCCGCGCCCTGCCGGTGGTGGTCGTGTGCCGTACCGGCATCAGCGCGGCCGATGCCGCCAAGCGGCTGAAGAAGGCCGGCTTCGAGCGCGTGTACCTGCTCGACGGCGGGATCCAGGCCTGGCAGCAGGCCGATCTGCCCCTGGTCAAGGGCCGCGCCTGAGCCGTTCCCGCGCCACCCCCGCCGGGATGCGATAATCCACTTCTTTTCCGCTTGCTGGAGTCAACGAGATGTCCGAGGAAACCCTGAACGGCGCCGCCGCGCCCGCCGAACAGCCCGCCGGCCCGGTGTTCACCGTCGAGAAGATCTACGTCAAGGACGTCTCGTTCGAGGCCCCGAACTCGCCGCACGTGTTCAACGAGAACGTGCAGCCGCAGCTGCAGCTCAACCTCAACCAGCGCGTACAGCGCCTGGCCGAGACCGTGTTCGAGGTGGTGCTGGGCGTGACCCTGACCTGCAAGGCCGAGGAGCGCACCGTGTACCTGGCCGAGGTCGAGCAGGCCGGCCTGTTCCAGCTCGCGGGCTTCGAACCGCAGGCGCTCGACGCGATGCTGGGCGTGCATTGCCCGAACATCCTGTTCCCCTACGCGCGCCAGATGGTCAGCGACCTGATCCAGGCCGGCGGTTTCCCGCCGTTCCTGCTGCAGCCGATCAATTTCGAGGCCCTGTACGCCGAGAGCCTGCGCCAGCGCATGGCGCAGCAGCAGGGCGAGCAGAGCCCGCTCGCGGGCACGGACGCGGCCGGCAACGCCTGATCCGGGCCGGGCGATGACGGCGGCAGCGCCTGCCATCGCGGTCCTCGGCGCGGGCTCGTGGGGCACGGCGCTCGCCGCGCTGCTCGCCCGCCACGGCGCCGCGCCGGTGCTGTGGGGCCGCGATCCGGCGATCGTCGGCGCCATCGACCGGACGCACGAGAATCCGCGCTACCTGCCGGGCATCGCCCTGCCCGGCAACCTGCGCGCCACCACCGACCTGGCCGCGGCGCTGCGCGCTGCGGCGCTGGTGCTGGTGGTGGTGCCCTCGCACGCCTTCGCCGAGACCCTGCGCGCGCTCGCGCCGCACCGCCCGGCGCAGGCGGGGGTGGCGTGGGCCACCAAGGGTTTCGAGCCGGGCAGCGGCCGCTTCCTGCACGAGGTCGCGGCCGAGGTGCTCGGCCCTGACGTGCCGCTCGCGGTGGTCACCGGGCCCTCGTTCGCCAAGGAGGTCGCGCTCGGCCTGCCGACCGCGCTCACCGTGCACAGCGCCACGCCCGTCTTCGCCCAGCGCGTGGCCGAGGTGTTGCACGGCCCGACGTTCCGCGCCTACACCGGCGAGGACATGCTCGGCGCCGAGCTCGGCGGGGCGATGAAGAACGTGCTCGCGGTCGCCGTCGGCGTGGCCGACGGCATGCAGTTGGGGCTGAATGCGCGCGCGGGCCTGATCACGCGCGGGCTGAACGAGATGCTGCGGCTCAATCTGGCCATCGGCGGCAAGGCCGAGACGCTGATGGGCCTGGCCGGGCTGGGCGATCTGGTGCTGACCTGCACCGGCGACCTGTCGCGCAACCGCCGCCTGGGCCTGGCGCTCGGGCGCGGGCAGTCGCTGCAGGAGGCAGTGCGCGAGATCGGCCAGGTGGTCGAGTCGGTGCAGACCGCGGACGAGGTGATGCGCCAGGCCGAGCGTCACGGCATCGAACTGCCGATCTCCAGCGCCGTGCGCGCGGTGCTGCACGGCGAGATCACGCCGGCCGAGGGCCTGCGTCTGCTGCTCTCGCGCGAGCAGAAAGCGGAATATCAGCGCGCGCTGTTCGGTTGAGCCTTGGCCATCACTGCCGAACGTGGTGGTGAAGGCGAAGCGGGAAGCCTGGCCGGCCCGGGTCCGGTGCGCGGGGGCGCTTTTCGCTCGATCGGGGACGCCGCCCGAAGCCGCTGACACAAGCACACCGCGGCTACGTCAGCCGCGCGCTCACGTGAGTTCCACCGGATCCACGTCCAGCGACCAGCGCACGCGCCGCGCCTCGGGCAGGGTGTGCAGCGTCGGCAGCGCCGCGTCGAGCGCGGCGTGCAGCGCGCCGCGCGCGCTCGCCGCCAGCAGCAGCTGCGCGCGGTGCAGCCCCGCGCGGCGCGGCATCGGCGCCGGCAGCGGGCCGTGCACTTCGACCCCGGCCACGCCGTCGAACCGCGCTCGCGCCGCGGACAGGAACGACAGCGGTGGCTCGGCATGCTTCGCCTCAGCGCGCAGCAACGCCAGGTGCGCGAACGGCGGAAACCCGGCCGCCTCGCGCTGCGCCAGTTCGCCCTCGGCGAAGGCGTGATATCCGCCGTGCACCAGCGTGCGCAGCAACGGGTGCTCGGGATGGTGCGTCTGCAGCACCACCGTGCCCGGCCGCTGCGCGCGCCCCGCGCGTCCGGCCACCTGCACCAGCAACTGCGCCAGCTTCTCCCCGGCGCGGAAATCGGCCGAGAACAGGCCCTCGTCCACGCCCACCACCGCGACCAGGGTCAGGTGCGGCAGATCGTGGCCCTTGGCCAGCATCTGCGTGCCGACCAGGATCCCCGGCCGCTCCCCCAGTCGCGCCAGCAGCGCCTCCAGCGCATCGCGCCGGCGCGTGCTGCCGCGGTCGGCGCGCAGCACCGGCACCTGCGCGAACCGCGCGCGCAGCAGCTCCTCCAGCCGCTCCGTGCCCACTCCCTGCGGCTGCAGCGCCAGCCCGCCGCAGGCCGGACACGCCGCCGGCACCGGCGCGCGCGCGCCGCAGTGATGGCACTGCAGGCGCCGCCCCGCGCCGTGCACGGTCAGCGCGCTGCCGCGCTCGGGCGTGCTGCAGCGCCGGCACTGCGCGCTCCAGCCGCAGTCGTGGCACAGCAGCACCGGCGCGTAGCCGCGCCGGTTGCGGAACACCAGCACCTGCCCGCCCTCGGCGAGCGCCGCCTCGATCGCCGCCAGCAGCTCCGGCGACAGCCCCGCCTGCAGCGGCCGCTTGCGCACGTCCAGCACCCGCACCGTCGGCGCTTGCGCCCCGCCGGCGCGACGCGACAGGCGCAGGTGCGCATAGCGCCCGGCCTGCGCGTTGTGCAGCGATTCCAGCGACGGCGTGGCGCTGCCCAGCAGCACCGGCACCTCCAGCGCCTTGCCGCGCACCAGGGCGAAATCGCGTGCGTGGTAGCGGATCCCGTCCTGCTGCTTATAGCTGCCGTCGTGCTCCTCGTCCACCACGATCAGCCCGGCCTGCGGCAGCGGCGTGAACACCGCCGAGCGCGTGCCCACGACCACCCGCGCCTGCCCGCGCCAGGCCGCGGCCCACACCCGCGCCCGCTCGCCGTCGTTCAGGCCCGAATGCAGCACGTGCACCGGCACCCCGAGCCGCGCGCGGAAGCGCGCCAGGGTCTGCGGCGTGAGCCCGATCTCCGGCACCAGCACCAGCGCCTGCCGGCCGCGCGCCAGGCAGTCGGCGATCGCCTGCAGATAGACCTCGGTCTTGCCGCTGCCGGTCACGCCGTCGAGCAGCAGCGGGGCGAAGCCGTGCGCGGCGCGCACCGCCGCGATCGCCGCCTGTTGTTCGGGGGTCGGCGCCGGCGCCGCGGCCACGGGCGGCGCGGAGGCAGCGGAGACGACCGGATCGGCCGTGCAGCGCACCCGCTCGGCCAGTCCGCGCCGGGCCAGCGCGCGCGCGGCGGCGCGCCAGTCCTCGCCCTCGGCCGCCAGCACTGCCTCGGGCACCGGCCCCGCCGCCAGCCGCTCGGCCAGCCGCCGCGGCCGCCCGGCGCGCAGGCCGGGCAGCGCGGTCCGGCCGGCCTCGGTCAGGCCCCAGCCCCATGGCACGGCTTCAGGCAGCGGTTCGCCCCGACGCAGCGCCGCCGGCAATGCGGTGGCCAGGACCTCGCCCAGCGGGGCGTGGGTGTAGCGGGCGAGCCAGCGCAGCGAGGCCAGCAGCTCGCCGTGGAACAAGGGCACGGGATCGAGCACCGCCTCGACCGGGCGCAGCTCGGCGTCGGGCACCGCGGGCGGCCCCACTTCCGCCACCACCCCGACCAGGCTGCGCGACCCGAACGGCACCTGCACCCGGCAGCCGACCAGGGCCGGATCGGCCCGCGCCACCCGGTAGTCGAACAGACGCGGCAGGGGAACCGGGAGAGCGACGCGCAGCACGGGATCGGTGGACATCGGTCGCAGTCTAGCCGCAGCCGCACAGGTCACGGCACGGTTGATGTTTCGCGCGCACTGTTTGGCAATGGCATGACGAATCGGCGACAAGTCACGGTATGGAAACGGTTTTCGTCCTTATCCACATCGCCTGTGGATAAGGGTGTGCATGAACGCCCGCAGGCCGCTCAACACAGCGTGAACAAAAGCCAAAAAGCCGTCTTGGCGAAAAAAGTGCCATGCCAGCATGTCATTGGAAAATCAATGAGTTGCCCGTGAAACCAAGCCGCGTCACGAACCGCCGCCGGTAAGGGCCAGCCCGCCGTGTCGCGCTCTTGATGCTGTGCACAACCGTATCGAAGGGCTCCGGACAGGTGTTCCGCCGGAGCCGCGCCGGGCGTGGATCCGCTGACGGAATCGGAGGCCGGCTCAGGCCAGGCGGGCGGGCGCCAGGATCCGGCGGCGAATCCGCACCGCCTCGCCCCAGCGTTCCAGCCCCTCGGCGCGCAGGCGCGGGGCGTGCTCGCGCAGGTAGCCCTCCAGCGCCGTCTGGTCGCGCAGCCGGTAGCGCACGCTCAGCCCGAGCCGGCCGGCGGTCGGCGGCGGATCCAGGACCTCCAGCACCTCGGCGCCGTGGAACCCCGGCAGGCGCAGGATCTCGGCCACGTGCCCGGCCAGCCAGGCCCGGTAGCCGTCGGCCACTGCCAGGTCCACCTCCAGGTTGACCTCATAGATCACGCCGTCCGCGCGCGTCATCGGCTCACATCCACACCAGGCTGGCCAGCACCGTGCCGACCGCGCCGAACGCCAGCAGCACCAGGTAGCTGGTGCCCAGCACGCAGTACTTGGCCAGGGTGGCGAACCAGCCCTGGCCGTACACCCGCTTCTGCATCAACAGCAGGTACACCGGCATCCAGATGAACAGGGCGGTCTCGGCCCAGCCGAGCAGCGTGGAAACCACCCCTTCGCCCAGCGCCCGCCGCAGCGCCACCAGCACGAACACCCCGAGCAGCGCCAGGCACAGAAAGGCGTGGCTGTGCAGGGCCACGATCAGGTGCTCCATGTACAGCCGCCGCTTGAACAGGTAGGCGAGCTTGAGCATCAGCGCGAACACCGGCAGCAGCACGAACAGGGTCGAGGGCACCGCGCCCAGCAGCGCGTCCTTGAACAGGGACGGATCCTCCTGCATGCGCACGATGTTCTTCTCGGCGCGGCCGATCTGGCGGTTGAGCCAGTCATTGGCGAAGCCCGGAAGCCCGCCGATGCGCACCGGATTGCGTTCCGGGTGCCAGGGGCCGTTGCCGAAGTCGAGTTCCGGCTTGTCCGCTTGCGGCAGCGGCGGGGGCTCGCCGCGGCGCTGCGCGCGCTCGAGTTCGGCGATGCGGCGTTCGGCGCGGGCGCGGACCGCGGCGATGCCGGTGTCGAACCCGACCAGCGCGCCCGGCGGGGCCTGCCCGACCTCGGCCCGCGCCTGCTCCAGCTCGCGCACCGCCTCGTCGCGCAGGCGTTGCACTTCCTCCACCGTGGTCGCGCGCGAGATCCGGTCGTCGCCGTCGAAGCGCACCGTGCTGTCGCCGAAGTCCAGGGCCAGCTGGGCGACGAAGAAGGTGATCAGGCTGAGGAAGAAGAACAGCCGCACCGGGCTGACGTAGCGCACGCGGTGGCCGGCGAAGTACTGCAGGCTGAGGAAGCCGGGGCGCGCGAACAGCGGCCCGAGCGTGCGCACGATGCGCGTGTCGAGGTTGAACACGCTGTCGAGGAAATCGCCCAGGATGCTGGAGAAATGCCGCACCAGCCCCTTCACCGGCTGGCCGCAGGCGTAGCAGTGCGGGCCGAGCAGCGGCGTGCCGCAGTTCTGGCACGCGGGCGGCGACGCGGAGGCGTCGGCGGACGCGGCGGGTGTGTCGGTCATCGGATGCATCCCCCTTGTCGCGGCTAAGATACCCGAGCTGCCCCGTCGCCCCGCACCCATCCTCGCCACCTCGCGCGTGCGTGATCCGCGCCGCGCCGAGGCTCGTCTGCCGATGTCCGCCGTTCCCGCCCGCCCGCGCCTGCTCGCCGAGATGCGCACCACCGCCGCGCTCGCCGCGCCGCTGGTGCTCGGCCATGTCGCCACCGGCCTGATCGGGTTCGTGGACAACGTGCTCGCCGGCCATCACGGCACCGCCACGCTGGCTGCGGTCACGGTCGGCACCGCGCTGTGGTGGCTGCCGATGCTGGTCCCGATGGGCACGCTGCTGGCGGTGCCGGCCTCGGTGTCGCAGCTCGACGGCGCCGGCCGCCGCGACGAGATCGGGCCGTTGTTCCGCCAGGCGCTGTGGCTCGCGCTGGCGCTCGGCGTGGTCGTGTTCGCGTTCCTCAGCCTGGCCGTGCACGCGCTCGCGCCGATGGGCATCGCCGCGGAGATCCGGCCCGGCGCGACCGCGTTCCTGCACGGCATCCGCTGGGGCGCGCCGGCGCTGACGCTGTATTTCGCGCTGCGGTACCTGAGCGAGGGCCTGCACTGGACCCTGCCGACGATGCTGGTCGGCTTCGGCGGCCTGCTGGTGCTGGTGCCGCTGGGCTACGGGCTCACCTACGGCGCGTTCGGCCTGCCCGAGCTCGGCGCCGGCGGCCTGGGCATTGCCACGGCGGTGATGCTGTGGGCGCAGGTGGCGGTGTTCGCGAGCTATCTGGCGCGGGCGCGGCGCTTCGCCGGCCTGCGCCTGTTCGCGCGCTTCGAGCCGCCGCGCTGGACCGCGATCCGCGGCCTGCTCCACACCGGCCTGCCGATCGGGGTGACGGTGGCGATGGAAGGCGGGCTGTTCATCGTCACCGCGCTGCTGATCGGGCGCCTGGGCGAGGTGCCGGCAGCGGCGCACCAGATCGCGATCAACGTCGCCAGCCTGTGCTTCATGGTGCCGATGGGCGTGGCCGAGGCGACCACGGTGCGGGTGGGCCACGCGCTCGGCGCGGGCGATCCGCGCCGGGTGCGGCGCGCCGCCGGCGCCGGCTACGCGATCGTGCTCGGCACCCAGCTGTGCTCGGGATTGCTGCTGCTGTTCGGCAACGAGGCGATCGCGGCCCTGTACACCGGCGATGCCGCGGTGGCCGCGCTCGCGGCCACGCTGCTGCTGTACGCGGCCGCGTTCCAGTTCCCGGACGGGGTGCAGGTGCTCTCGGCCGGCGCGCTGCGCGGGCTGAAGGACACGCGCGTGCCGATGCTGCTGGCCGCGCTCGCCTACTGGGGGCTGGGGATGCCGCTCGGCGCCGGACTCGGCCTTGGCCTGGGCTGGGGGCCGCCGGGGATGTGGCTCGGCCTGATCGTGGGCCTGACCGCAGCGGCGCTGCTGCTCGGCACCCGCTTCTGGCGCGCCAGCCGGCGCCTGCGCCGAGCCGCGCCGACCATGACCGATGGCCGATAATCGCGGTTTCGCCGGCGGGTACCCTGCCGGCCAGGACTTCGGAGCATCCTCATGAACGAGACCCGCCGCGGCCCGATCGCGCGCTTCTTCGTCGGCACCTGGACGGTGATGAACTTCACCCGCCGGCTGGTGTTCAACCTGCTGTTCTTCGGCCTGCTGCTGGTGCTGCTGGTGGCGATCGCCACCCACGAGGGTGCCAAGCCGCTGCTCGAGCGCACCACCCTGGTGCTGGCCCCGGAGGGGCGCCTGGTCGAGCAGTACAGCACCGATCCGATCTCGCGCGCGATCGCCCGCGCCACCAACGACCGCAGTGCGATGGAAGTGCAGCTGCGCGACCTGCTGCGCGCGCTGGAAGCGGCGAAGGACGACAAGCGCATCGAACGCGTGCTGCTGCGCGTGGACCGGCTGGAACCGACCGGCTACGCCTCGCTGCGCGAGGTGGCCGAGGCGATCGCGGCGCTGCGCAAGGCCGGCAAGCAGGTGGTCGCGTTCGGCGAGGGCTACATGCAGGGCCAGTACCTGCTCGCCGCGCAGGCCGACGAGGTGTACCTCGATCCGATGGGGCTGGTGTTCCTGGAGGGCCTGGACCGCTACCGGCTGTATTTCCGCGAGGGCCTGCAGGACAAGCTCGGCGTGGACGTGCACCTGTTCAAGGTCGGCGAGTACAAGTCGGCGGCCGAGCCGTTCGTGCTCGACGCCGCCTCGCCCGAGGCCAAGGAGGCCGACCTGTTCTGGATGAACGACGTCTGGCAGCGCTATCTCGACGACGTCGCGCGCGCCCGCAAGCTGGATGCGGCGGCGATCGCCGCGGGCATCGAGCAGTTGCCGCAAGGCGTGGCCGCCGCCGGCGGCGACCTGGCGCAGCTGGCGCTGCGGCAGAAGCTGGTGGACGGGCTGAAGACGCAGGCGGAAGTGGAGGAACTGCTGGCCAGGCGCGGCGTGGCCGACGAGGACGCCGCAGGCGGCTTCCGCCAGATCTCGTTCGAGGGCTATCTGGCGCACCTGGACCGCGCGCCGGTGGCGGCCGATCCGCGCCCGCAGGTGGCGGTGGTGGTGGCCGAAGGCGAGATCACCGGCGGCGAGCAGCCGCCCGGCACGGTCGGCGGCGAGTCCACCAGCGCGCTGCTGCGCGAGGCGCGCGAGGACGAGAAGGTCAAGGCGGTGGTGCTGCGGGTGGACTCGCCCGGCGGCGAGGTGTTCGCCAGCGAGCAGATCCGACGCGAGGTGGTGGCGCTGAAGCAGGCCGGCAAGCCGGTGATCGTCTCGATGGGCGACCTGGCGGCCTCGGGCGGCTACTGGATCAGCATGAACGCCGACCGGATCTACGCCGATCCGTCCACCATCACCGGCTCGATCGGCATCTACGGCCTGGTTCCGACCATACCGCGCACGCTCGACCGGATGGGCATCCACGCCGACGGCGTGGGCACCACGCGCCTGGCCGGGGCGTTCGACATCACCCGGCCGCTCGATCCGGCGGTGGGAGCGCTGATCCAGTCGGTGATCGAGAAGGGCTACCGCGATTTCACCGGCAAGGTCGCCCAGGCGCGCAAGCGCGAGGTGGCGCAGATCGACGCGGTGGCGCGCGGGCGGGTGTGGACCGGGGCGCAGGCCAAGGAGCGCGGGCTGGTGGACGCGTTCGGCGGGCTGCAGGCGGCGATCGCCGAGGCGGCGAAGCAGGCCAAACTGGGCAAGCCGGACGCATGGCGCGTGCGCTACGTCGAGAAGCAGGCCACGCCGGTGGAGCGATTCTTCGCCAACCTGATCGCCAGCCGCGCCGGCAGCGCGTGGGCGCGCGAGTCCGGCCTGGCGCGCGCACTGCTCACCCGCGCCGCACCGGAGCTGGACCGCGACCTGCGCGTGCTCGAACGCGCCCTGGCGCGCGCCAGCGCCCCGGTGCAGACCCTGGCGTACTGCTTCTGCGGGTTCTGATGCGATTGCGATGACGTCCCTCTCCCGCGCGGGAGAGGGATGCCCGTCGCAGGGCGCAGTGGTGAGTGTGTGTCCCTGCCGCTGCGAGGGAGGACGCCGCCATGGTCGGGGTGAAGCCCGTCGTCCCGGCGCAAGCCGGGACCCATTTGGCCGTTGCCGTTGCTTCCGACTCGAGCGCCAAGCCGCGTCCGCATCGGGCACGCGGGCCCCGACCTTGCACGGCCGCACAGGGCCCGCTTACGATCGCCCGGCCAATCGCCAAGGACGACCGCGATGACCGCTTCCCGACGGAGCCGCTATGGCGCGGCCCTGGTGGCCGTCTCCCTCGCACTGACAGGATGTTCCGCCGCCATGAGCACCGCTGCCTCGGGTCCCTCCTCAAGCCCGCGTTTCGACACCGACGTCGAGTGGCCGTTGAAGTTCAAGGCGCATTACTTCGACGCGTATTGCTTCAGCACCTACGGCTGCAAGGTGTACTACCGCGGCAGGCTGCGCGTCGACCATCCGGATGACGAGCTGCGTCCGTCCTCGGAGGCGCTGGGAGACAAGTACCCGGACATCCTCAGCGCCGGGATGGGCCCGATTCCGAACTTCCCGCCGCCCGCCAAGGTGACCTGGCGCGCCAAGGACGGCACGCCGCTGGAAGCGGAAATCGACATCGGGGAGATCTTCAGGGACGAGCTGATCCGCCACAACGTCGCGCGCGAGGACGCCACTTCCAACGCGACGTCCGGCGCGCCCGGCATCATCCTCGAGGTCAACGACCGCACGATCAACGTGTACATGCGGGCGATGATCTGGCTCAAGCAACCGCGCGATCCGGAACGGCCGCACAGCAACTACCGCGACGACATCATCAAGGTCTTCAGCCGCACCTATTGAACACGGACGCTAGAACATGGGCACCATCGGAAGGCCCCCGGGCGGCGACGCCTATCCCGCCGATCGCGACGATCTGGACAGCTATCGTCGCGCGCACGCCGCGCTGGAGCAGCTTCGCGTGCCGGTGCTCGTGCGCAGCGACAACCCGCACGAGCGCCTGTTCGTCGCCGCGCTCGACGGCACCGGCAACAGTCTGTACGACGACAAGCCCGAGAACTGGAGCGCGGTCGCCAGAATCTACCAGCAGGTTCGCGACCTGAAAGCCGCGGGCATCACCAACATCGCCGGCGACTACGTCGAAGGCACGTTCACCCAGAACGGCGTGTTGCGAACGCCCGAACGGCTCTGGGATGGGCGCTTCGCCCATACCTTCGACGAACGGGTGGAAACGCTGTACTACGCGCTTTGCGAACAGGCGAAGAAGTGGCTGGACGCGGATCCCGCTGCGCAGATTCGCGTGGTCGGCCTCGGCTTCAGTCGCGGTTCGGAAGAAGCCGCGGCGCTGCTGCGGATGATCGAGGAGCGCGGCATTCGCGATCCGACGGACGCCAGGGTCCTAAGGGACAGCGAAGGCCTCATCACCCGCATCGAATACGCCGACCGCCCGCCGCTGGTGCCGCCGGGGAAGACCCTGCAGGCCGCCCTGCTGTTCGATCCGGTCGCCACCGGCGCCGAGGACCACGACCGCCGGTTGCCGGCTTCCGCCCTGAGCACGTTCCAGATCAGCGCGCAGGACGAGAAGCGCAACCTGTTTCCGGTCAGCGACCATGTCCCGCCCGGCTTCAGCGAGGACTGCCGCAACCTCCACGTCACCGTCGGCGGCGCCCACAGCGACATCGGCAACACCTACGCGCGCAACGGCCTGGGCGTGCTCAGCTTCAACCTCGGCGTCGCCTTCCTCAACCGCCTGAGCGACCGGCCGTTCCTGCGCGAGCAGCCGGTGCCCGACGATCCGTCCATGTCCGTGGTGCACCGCTCCGAGCTCGGCATGGCCGGGCTGTACCGGACCTCGTTCTTCGACCGCACCGGCGAGCGCAGGCGCGTGGTGGACCAGTCGCCGGCCGCGGGCCTCCAGGGCAAGGACCCGATCGATGCCGGGCTGGACGCGCTGGTCGAGCGGCGCACCGCGCCGGGCGCGATGCCCGGGTTCGGCTGCCAGGCCCTGCAACCGGCCGCGCAGCCGGCCGCCGCGCGCTCGCCCACCGACGATCTGCTCGACCGCGCGCTGGCCGCCTACCTGCGCGACGACGGCCGCGCGTTCTCGCAGGTGATGGCCGAGTACCGGCGCACGCCGGACGGCCAGGCCTGGGAGCGGCAGCAGGCCGAGTGCGTGCGGGCGTTGCGTGAACAGGAGGCCCGACAGGCGCCCCCTGCGCCCGGCGAGCACGCGCCGGCGCCGCTGGCGGTGCGCACGCCCGCCATGCGGATGTGAGCAGCCAGTCGCGGGAGGGGATGGAGCAGGCCGGCGCGGCCTTCGCGCCACGCCCGACCCGCTGCGGGGACAGGGACGCGAGGCCGTCGCGACCCGGGCAGCGGGGGTCAGTTGACCGGAGCCACGCTCACCCCCCCCGTCTGCGCGTCAATCTCCTCGCGCTGCTTCTCCGCCGCATCCTCCACCGTCTGCTCGACCGCGCGTGCCTTGTCCAGCGGCTGCTGGATCGCGTCGCGCAGCTCGGTGTGCGATTCCGCCTGCGGCTCGGGCGGCTGGTCGGTGGGCGGCGGCTCGGGCCGCGAACAGGCTGCGAGCACCAACGCACAGCTCAGGATGGTCAGACGCATCGGAGATCCCTCCACGGCAGGGCTGCGGGCTATCCTACGCCCGCACCCGCACGGAGACAGGCGACATGGACCCGCACCGCTGGCGGCTGGACGGACAACTCGCCCTGGTCACCGGCGCCAGCGCCGGCATCGGCCGCGCCATCGCCCGCGAACTGCTCGGCTTCGGCGCCGACGTCCTGCTCGTCGCGCGCGAATCCGCCCCCCTCGACGCCACCCGCGCCGAACTCGAGGAAGAGTTCCCGCACCGCCGCATCGCCACCTTCGCCGCCGACGTCGCCGACGACGAACAGCGGCGCGAGATCCTCGACTGGGTCGAGGACCACGGCGAAGGCCTGAACATCCTCGTCAACAACGCCGGCGGCAACCAGAGCAAGCCGACCGTCGAGTACACCGAGGACGAATGGCGCGCGATCTTCGAAGTGAACCTGTTCTCCGCCTTCGAACTCTCGCGCTACGCCCACCCGCTGCTGACCCGCCACGCCAGCTCCTGCATCGTCAACGTCGGCAGCGTCTCCGGCCTGACCCACGTCCGCACCGGCTCGCCCTACGGCATGAGCAAGGCCGCCCTGCACCAGTTGACCAGGAACCTCGCCGTCGAATGGGCCGAGGACGGCGTGCGCGTCAATGCGGTCGCGCCCTGGTACATCCGCACCCGCCGCACCTCGGCCAAGCTGGCCGACCCCGACTACCTCGACGACGTGCTGCTGCGCACCCCGATGGGCCGCGTCGGCGAGCCGGAGGAAGTGGCCGCGGCGGTGGCGTTCCTGTGCCTGCCGGCGGCGAGCTACATCACCGGCGAGTGCATCGCCGTGGACGGCGGCTTCCTGCGCTACGGCTTCTAGCTCAGGGCGCGCACGCGCTGCCGCGCAGCACCTGCGCCAGGCGTTCATACTCGGCCTTGCGCGGATCGCCGTCGCCGGCGCCGGCGAACTTCCAGCGGAACTCGGCCTCGTCCACGCGCTGGCGCCAGGCCCGGCACAGCGCCTCGGCCGGCACCGCGGCGCAGGTGTCGGTCCGCACCTCGCAGGCGCTGCCCGCGCCCAGGCGCGGATCGCCGCCGATGCCGACCGTGGCCAGCGGCACGCAGCGCGGCTCGGGCGTGGCGGTGTCGCTGAAGTAGTCGTCGTTGTCCCAACTGCGGCACAGGAACAGCGGCGGAGGCGGCGGGCGTGGCGTGGCGTCGGCGGCTGGGGCGGGCGATGCCGGCGCCTGCAGCGGGCCGCGCACCAGCTCGAACTGCGCCTCGGGCGGCGGCGGACGGGAGGCCGCCGGCACGGGCGCCGCCGACGCCGGCGGCGGGGCCGCGGGCAGCGCGCCGACGCGCCGCATCTCCTGGCGCGTGCCGGCCGGACACGGGCGATCGTTCTGCAGCGTCACCGTGCCGTCGGCGGCGGTGCAACGGTAGATCACCGTGTCCTGGGCGAGGACCGGGGCACAGCACAGCAGCACGAGGGGCAGCAGGCGCGAGCGCATCGCGGCGAGCTTACGTCATGCGCGCCGGCGCGCGGCGCTCAGTCGCAATCGCTGGCCAGGCGCGCGTTGATCGCGCGCTCCTCCACGCGCAGCGCATCGCGCTCGGACGGCATCGCGTTGAAGAACCGGCGGCGGATCTCGTCGCGGCGGTCGCGCAGGCGCGCGCAGACCTCGGCCTGCGGCAGCGGATGGCACTCGTCGCGCACGAAGGTCATCGGCGGCGGGCCGTACACCACCGCCAGCGGTGGATCGCCCGGCCGCGGCGGCGGCGCGCCGACCCGGTCGCCGAGCGGGTTGCGCGGCACCAGCAGCGGATAGCCCAGCGTCCACAGCGGCACCCAGCGCGGATTGCCCTCGCCGCTGTCGCTGGTGTAGCGGCTGCCGTCGGGACGGATGCATTCGTACAGCGGCTGCGGCGGCCAGGCCACGACCACCCGGTCGCGCACCAGCGCGGGGGCGGCGGGCGCGGTGGGGGCCGGCGCGGACGTCGGCCGCGGCGGCGGATCCTGCGGCCGCTGCATCGTGCGCATCTGCTGGCGCTCGCCCGCGGCGCAGGGCGAATCACGCAGGGTCAGCCGGCCCTTGGCGTCCACGCAGCGGTAGATCGTGACCTGGCCCGCCGGCGCGGCCGGCGGCGCAGGCGGCGCGGCCGCCACCGGGCCCGCGCAGGCGAGCAGGAGCGACAGCAGCAGGCGCAGGCAGCGGGGCATCCGCCCTCATGGTGCGCGATTCCGCGCGCGCCGGCAGCCGGCGCGCGGGCAGCGCTCATCGCCGGTTCACGCCGGCGGCGCGCGGCCGCTCAGGCGCGCAGCACCTCGCCGGTGCGGGCGTCGCGGATCGTGCTCGGCCCGGCGCGGCCGCCGGTCTCGCCGGGGGCGATGCCGTCGAGCCGGGCGAGCAGGGCCGGATCCAGCTCGGCGCGGGTGCGCGCGGCCGGCGCGCCGCTGAGGTTGGCGCTGGTGGACACCAGCGGCCCGCCGAACGCGGCGCACAGGGCGACCACCTCCGGATGCGCGCTGACCCGCACCGCGACCCCGGCCTGGCCGCCGCTGATCCAGGCCGGCACGCGCGGGGTGGCCGGCACGATCCAGGTGTTGGGCCCGGGCCAGCTGGCCAGCACCGCGGCGCGGCGCTCCTCCGCCAGCGTGTCCCAGGCGAGCAGGCCGTCGAGCTGGGCCAGATCACCGGCGATCAGGATCAGGCCCTTCTCCACCGGACGCTGCTTGAGCGCCAGCAGCTGCAGCACCGCGGCCTGATCGAACGGATCGCAGCCCAGGCCCCACACGCCCTCGGTGGGATAGGCGATCACCCCGCCGCGGCGCAGCGCCTGCACGCAATCGGCGATGGACAGGATCCCGGCCATGGCTCAGGACGCCTTCTTCACCACGGTCTTGCGGCCGGTGAACGGCTTGGGCGTAAGCAGCGACGGCGGCGCGGCGGGCGCGGTGGCCGCGGCCGGTTTCGCCGCCTTCTTCACCGCCTTTTTCGCCGCGGTTTTCTTCGTGGCGGTTTTCTTCGTCGCGGCGCCGGCGGCCTGCTTCGCCGCCCGCTTCGCCGCCTTCTTCGCCTCGGCGGTCTTGGCCGCGGCGCGTCCGAAGCGCCCGCGCGCCGGCTTGCCGGTCTCGGCCAGCAGCCGGGTGACTTCCTCCAGGGTGAGCGAGGCCGGGTCGCGGTCCTTGGGAATGCGGCCGTTGCGCTTGCCGTCGCTGATGTACGGGCCGTAGCGGCCGTTGAGCACCTGGATGTCACTGTCCGGAAACGACTTGATCACCCGGTTGCGCGCGATCTCCTCCTTGGCCTCGATCAGGGCGACCGCGCGCTCGAGCGTGACCGTGTGCGGATCGTCGTCCTTGCCGAGCGAGGCGTAGGTCTGGCCGCGCCTGGCGAACGGGCCGAAGCGGCCGATGCCGACCGTGACCTCCTCGCCGTTGCTGACGCCGAGCTTGCGCGGCAGCTTGAACAGCTCCAGCGCCTCCTCGAGCGTGAGCGTGTGCATGCTCTGGCCGGGGCGCAGCGAGGCGAACTGCGGCTTCTCCTCGTCCTCGGCGCTGCCGATCTGCGCGTACGGCCCGAACCGGCCCAGGCGCACGCTGACCGGCTTGCCGGTCTTCGGGTCGGTGCCGAGCTCGCGCGCGCCGGTGGCCTCGCTGCGGTCCACGCTCTCGGTCTTGTCCGCGACCAGCTCCTTGAACGGGCCCCAGAACTTCTCCATCAGCGGCACCCAGTCCTCCTCGCCGCGGCTGACCGCGTCGAGTTCGTCCTCCATCTTCGCGGTGAAGTCGTAGTCCACGTAGCGGGTGAAGTGCGAACTGAGGAACTTCGACACCGCGCGGCCGACGTCGGTGGGCCGGAAGCTGCGGCTCTCCATCTCCACGTACTTGCGGAACAGCAGGGTCTGGATGATCGAGGCGTAGGTGGACGGCCGGCCGATGCCGTACTCCTCCAGCGCCTTGACCAGCGAGGCCTCGGTGTAGCGCGGCGGCGGCTGGGTGAAGTGCTGGTCGGCGTGGATGCGCTCGAGCGGGATGCGGTCGCCGGGGCGCATCGGCGGCAGCTTGCGGCCCTCGTCCTCGTCCTCGGCGCCCCTGGCGTCGCGGCCCTCCTCGTACACGGCGAGGAAGCCCGGATCCACCACCGTGGTGCCGGTGGCGCGGAACGCGTGCTCGCTGCCGGCGGCCAGGTCCACGCTCACGGTGTTGAGCGTGGCCGGCACCATCTGCGAGGCCACCGCGCGCTTCCACACCAGCTCGTACAGGCGGCGCTCGTCCTCGGACAGGTAGCGCGCGACCTGCGCCGGGGTGCGCAGCGCCGAGGTCGGGCGGATCGCCTCGTGCGCCTCCTGCGCGTTCTTGGACTTGGTGCGGTACACGTTCGGCTTGTCCGGCAGCGCCTGGGTGCCGAAGTCGCGCGCGATCACGTCGCGCAGCTCGTGCAGCGCCTCGCCGGACAGGTGCACCGAGTCGGTACGCATGTAGGTGATCAGGCCGACCGTGCCTTCCTCGCCCAGGTTCACGCCCTCGTACAGCTTCTGCGCCACCTGCATGGTGCGCTTGGTGGTGAAGCCGAGCTTGCGCGAGGCTTCCTGCTGCAGGGTGGAGGTGGTGAACGGCGGCGCCGGGCGGCGCTTGCGCTCCTTGCTGGCCACGTCGGTGACGTACAGCGTGCCGCCCGCCGCGGCCGCGATGCGCGCGCGCGCGGCTTCGGCCTGCGCGGCGGCGGTGATGGTGAACTGTTCGACCTTGTGCCCGTCGAGCCTGATCAGCTTGGCGGTGAACGATTGCACCGGATGCGCGCACTCGGCCTCCACCGTCCAGTACTCGCGCGGCACGAACGCCTCGATCTCCTCCTCGCGCTCGACGATCATGCGCAGCGCCGGCGACTGCACGCGCCCGGCCGACAGGCCGCGCTGCACCTTGCGCCACAGCACCGGCGAGAGGTTGAAGCCGACCAGGTAGTCGAGCGCGCGCCGCGCCTGCTGCGCATCCACCAGCGGCGCGGAGATCGCGCGCGGATGTGCGATCGCCTCGCGGATCGCGCGCGGGGTGATCTCGGTGAACACCACCCGGTGCAGCGGCTTGCCCTCGAGCAGGCCGCGCTCGCGCAGGATCTCGGCGATGTGCCAGGAGATCGCCTCGCCCTCGCGGTCGGGGTCGGTGGCCAGGTACAGGGCCTCGGCCGCCTTCGCCGCCCTGGCGATCGCCTCCACGTGCTTTTCGTTCTTCTCGATCAGCTCGTAGCGCATGGCGAAGCCGCGCTCGGGGTCCACCGCGCCCTCCTTCGGCACCAGGTCGCGGACATGGCCGTACGAGGCCAGGACCTGGAAGTCCTTGCCGAGGTACTTGTTGATCGTCCGCGCCTTGGCGGGCGACTCGACGATGAGCAGGTTCTTGGCCATGCGCGGGGGCTCGGGGAGGCGGGGCGGCGGCCGGCGCAAGCGGCGGCGCGGCACGGGCGGCACAGAAGGCAACGCCCGGGGCGCGGGGGGCCACGGGCGTCGGGGTCTTTTTACAGTGGAATCACGCGGCGGCCCGCCGTGTCAAGCACGGGCCTGGGCGCAGGCCCGGTCAGTGCACCGGTTCGGGCTCGTCCAGGAACATCTGGGTTTCCATCCAGGCGTAGGCGGCCTCGCTGCCGGGCTGGTTGAACAGGGCCAGCAGCACCACCCACTTCAGGTCGTCCAGGGCGACCTGCTCCTGGTCCAGGGCCATCGCCCGATCCAGGACCAGCTCACGCTGCTCCGGGGTCAGGATGCCGTGCTGCTCCAGGAACAACAGGAAGCCGCGCGCCTCCAGGTCGAGCTTGTCCAGCTCGGGGCCGTGGAACACGCGGGTGGGGCCGCCGCGACGGGCGGGGGCCAGCTCGGGGCGCTGCTCGGCCAGCGCGTCGAGCCAGTCGAAGGCCTTGTCGATCTCGGCGGGGCTGAACCCGGCCGCGGTCAGTTCCTGGAACAGCGGGCTGTTGTGGAGGGAATCGCCGTCGTCCAGCGGCGGAAGGGAGGCGTCGTTGGTGAAGTAGTGTTCGAACAGGTACAGCAGGACGTCCAGGATGCTCTCTTTCATTTCCCCCGGCCTGCGCTCTGGGGCGCGTTAGGGATCAGGATGCCTTGCGGGTGTAGCGGCCGTGTTCGACAACCACGCGGCCCTCAAGCTCCATGAGCAGCAGCATGGAGGACAGTTCCGCGGGCGTCAATCCGGTGCGTGCCACCAGCTGATCCATACAAATGGGGTCGGGGCCGAGGTGTTTCCACAACCGCTGGTGGAGCGGCGTGTCGGGCGGTGCGGGCGCGGCCGGCCCCGGCGGGGCGGGCGGCGCGGCCGCGAGCCGGGCCCGCAGGGCCTCGGCCAGGCTGGCGGCGAGCGGGGCCAGCACGGCGGCGACCTCCTCCGGATCCTCGACCAGGGCTGCGCCCTCGCGCAGCAGGACATGGCAGCCGCGGGCCAGGGGGTGGTGGATCGAGCCCGGCAGGGCAAACACCTCGCGCCCGGCCTCGGCGGCCTGGCGCGCGGTGATCAGGGCGCCGGAGCGCAGTGCCGCCTCGACCACCAGGGTGCCCAGGCTGAGCCCGGCCAGGATCCGGTTGCGGCTGGGGAACTGCGCGCGCCGCGCCGGGGTGCCCGGCGGGTGCTCGCTGACCACCGCGCCGGTCTCGGCGATGCGCGCGTACAGCCCCCGGTTGCTGCGTGGATAGGGCACGTCCACGCCGGTGCCGAGCACGGCCACGGTCAGCCCGCCGGCCTCCAGCGCGCCGAGGTGGGCGGCGGTGTCGATGCCGGCGGCCAGGCCGCTGCCCACCGCGAGGCCCTGGCGAACGAAGGCGGCGGCGAAGCGCGCGGCGTTCTCGCGTCCGCCGGCGCTGGCGGCGCGGCTGCCGACCACCGCCACCGCCGGATGCCACAGCCGGGCCGGATCCCCGGCCACGAACAGCGCCAGCGGCGGGCTGGGGCCGCGGCGCAGCAGCGCGGGGTAATCGGGGTCGTGCCAGCCGAGCAGGTGGCGGCCCGGTGCCGCCTCGAGCCAGGCCCGGGCCCGCGCCAGCGCGGCGCGGTCGGGGGCCTGCAGGGCCTGCTGCTGGATCGGGTCCAGGCCGGCCGCGCGCCACAGGGGCGGGCCGCCCGCCAGCGCCTGGGCCGGGGTGCGCCCCTCGAGCAGCGCGCGCCGCGGCGCGAGCGGCCCGGCGCACAGGACCAGCCGGAGCAGGGCGTCGGTGTCGTCGGGGCGCATCCGCACACCCTAGGCCGGCATGCGGGCGCCCTGTGTCGGCCATGGCCGCACTGGCGGGTCGGAAAGCACCGCGCCCGTGCCGCAGGCGGCTGGGCGGGGCCGGAAACGGCGACGGCGCCTCGCGGCGCCGTCGGGGGCAGGGCAGGAGCGCGCCGGCTCAGTAGGGCGCGTCCGGATGCTTGAGGTGGTAGCCCACGCGGGTCGGCTTGACGCTCTCCATCACCAGCCCGTAGCTGACCTTGTCGAAGGTGCGGAACACCATCACGTGGCCGGCGAATTCGTCGGGCAGGCGCACCTTGTCGTCGAAGGACACCGTGTCGGCCTCGCGGTCCGGGCCCTTCTCGACCCGATCCACGACGTTGCTGCCCTCGCGCCAGACCGAGAACACGGTGCCGTTGTCCACCCCGTCGCGGGCGCCGACCGAGAGCACCACCACATCGCGCGGACCGCCGCTGGTGAGGCTGTCGGCCACGGCCAGGATGCGGGCGCGGCCGTACTCGAGCTGCTGCTTGGGCGGGTGCGGAAAGAACTGCAGGTCGTAGGGCTGGGCCTCGACCGGGATCAGGCGGTCGCCGACGCGGACCTCGCGGCCCTCGTCGTCGAGCAGCAGGGTCGCCGCCTCGATCCCGCCGACCTCGCCGCGGGTGACGGTGCCGGTGGTCTGCTTGACCAGCTCGTAGCCGAGCAGCTCGTGGCCGCGGTCCGGGGTCACGACGTTGGTCCAGTACTGGTGGAAGTCGAGCGTGCGCCGGCCGCGGAAATCGAGATCGTCCTTGTGGAGCAGGTCGCAGCACATCCCGGAGCGGTCGAGCCGGGTATAGCGCAGGGACGGGCGCACCACCAGGTAGCGCTGGCCCGGCTGGGCGCCGGACAGGCCGCGCACGTAGGCCACCTGGCCCTTGCTGCTGCGCAGGCGGTCTTCCTCGAGCCCGACCACGTGGGGCAGGTGGTCGAAGCCGTCCACCACCCGCAGGTCCTTGAGGAAGGCCTCGACCTCCGAGAGCGGGATCGCGTTCACCGGCGCTTCCTGGCGCGGGCCTTCCTGCACCGCGACGCGGTTGAGGTAGGCCAGCGAGATCACGTCGCCGGGGTAGATCAGGTGCGGGTTCTGGATCTGCGGGTTGGCCTGCCAGATCTCCGGCCACAGCCAGGGCCGCTTGAGGAAGCGCCCGGCGATGTCCCACAGGGTGTCGCCGCGCTGGACCACGTAGGTGTCCGGGTGGTCCTCGCGCAGCTCGACGGCGGCGGCGTAGGCGGCCACGGTCAGCAGCGCGGCCGCCAGCGCGGGCCGCAGCCCTTGAGAAAGGCGCTTAAACATGGAGGCCATCTGCCCGCTCCCCTTGAGATTTCCCCGTGTTGCCGGGGGACTATAGCCCACAATCCTCAGCCCTTGGCAAGCCGCGGGGCGCTACAATCCGCGTACCGCCCGCCCCCTTGTCCGCGCCTGTGACCGGCGCCACCTTTTCCCCGCCATGGCCCTGCTCCCGATCCTCGAGTTCCCCGATCCCCGGTTGCGCACCAAGGCCGTGCCGGTGGATCCGGCGCGGGTGGCCGACCCGGCCTTCCAGCGGCTGCTCGACGACATGTTCGAGACCATGTACGCCGCGCCCGGGATCGGCCTGGCCGCCAGCCAGGTGGACGTGCACCAGCGCTTCATGGTGATTGACGTGACCGAGGACAAAAGCCGGCCGCTGGTGTTCATCAACCCCGAGATCACGGCCCGGGCCGGGGAGCAGGTGTACCAGGAGGGCTGCCTGTCGGTGCCGGGGATCTTCGCCGACGTGACCCGCGCCAACGAGATCACCGTGCGCGCGCTCGACCGCACCGGGGCGCCGTTCGAGCTGCACGTGGACGGCCTGCTCGCGGTCTGCATCCAGCACGAGATGGACCACCTCGAGGGCCGGCTGTTCGTGGACTACCTCTCGCCGCTCAAGCGCGAGATGGTGCGCAAGAAGCTGGCCAAGCAGCGGCGGCATGCGGCCGCGTAGGCGGCGGCCGTCCCCGACGCGATGAGGATCGTCTTCGCGGGTACGCCCGAGTTCGCCGTCCCCTGCCTGCGCGTGGCCGCGCAGCGCGGCGAGGTGGTGGCCGTCTATACCCAGCCCGACCGGCCTGCCGGGCGCGGCCGTGCGCTCACGCCCTCGCCGGTCAAGCGCGAGGCGCTGGCGCGCGGGCTGGAGGTGCGCCAGCCGGAACACTTCAAGTCGGCCGCGACCCGGGACGCGCTGCGCGCGCTGCAGCCCGACCTGATGGTCGTGGTCGCCTACGGCCTGATCCTGCCGCAGGCGGTGCTGGACATCCCGCAACACGGCTGCTGGAACGTGCATGCCTCGCTGCTGCCGCGCTGGCGCGGCGCGGCGCCGATCCAGCGTGCGATCGAGGCCGGCGACGCCGAGACCGGCGTGTGCCTGATGCAGATGGAGCGCGGCCTGGACACCGGCCCGGTGCTGCTCTCGCGGCGCACGCCGATCGGCGCGGACGAGACCGCCGGCCAGCTGCACGACCGCCTCGCCGAGCTCGGCGCGCAGCTGCTCGCCGACGGCCTGGGCCTGCTGCGCGCAGGGCTGCGCCCGGTGCCGCAGCCGCAGCCGGACGAGGGCGTGACCTACGCGCACAAGCTGGAGAAGCACGAAGCCAGGCTCGACTGGACGCGGCCGGCGCGCGTGCTGGCGAACAAGGTGCGCGCGTTCCATCCCTGGCCCGTCGCCGAAGCCGAACTGGCCGGCGAGCGCGTGCGGATCCACGGCGCCGTCGCGCTGGACGAGGCCCACGCTGCCGCGCCGGGCACGCTGCTGCGCGCCGGGCGCGAGGGCGTGGACGTGGCCTGCGGCGAGGGCGTGCTGCGGATCCGCACCCTGCAGCGCGAGGGCGGCCGTGCGATCAGCGCCGCCGACTGGCTCAACGCCCGTCCCGACCTGAGGCGCACATGAGCGCGGCGCCCGGCGTGGCGCTGCGCGTGCACGCGGCACAGCTGCTCGACGCGGTGCTGCACCGCGGCCGTTCGCTCAAGGCCGAGCTGGCCGCGGCCCTGCCGCTGCTGGCCGATCCGCGCGACCGCGCGCTGCTGGAGGCGATCGCATTCACCGCCCTGCGCCAGCGTGCGCGCGCCGAGGCCGCGCTGGCGCAGTGGCTGGCGCGTCCGCTCGGGCGTCGCGACGGCGTGTTGCGCGCCCTGCTGCACGCCGGCTTCGCCCAGCTCGCGCTCGGCCTGCCCGCGCACGCGGCGGTGGACGCCACGGTGGAGGCCGCGCGTGCGCTCGGCCGCGCGCACCAGGCCGGCCTGGTCAATGCGCTGTTGCGGCGTGCGCTGCGCGAGGGCCTGCCGCCGGCCGAGCCCGGCGCGGACTGGCCCTCCTGGCTGCGCGCGCAGGTGCGGGCGGACTGGCCCGCGGACGCCGATGCGATCTTCGCCGCCAGCGCCGAGCCCGCGCCGACCTGGCTGCGCGTCAACCGCCGCCGGACCACGCCCGAAGCCTATGCGCAGCGGCTCGCCGCGGCCGGGATCGCGGCGACGCCGAGCGCGCTCGCGCCCGATGCGCTGCGGCTGGACGCCAGCTGCGCGGTCGCCGACCTGCCGGGCTTCGCCGCGGGCGAGGTCTCGGTGCAGGACGGCAGCGCGCAGCTGGTCGCCGACGCGCTCGCGCCGGCGCCCGGCGCGCGCGTGCTCGATGCCTGCGCCGCGCCCGGCGGCAAGGCCGCGCACCTGCTCGAACGCGAGCCGACGCTGCGGCTGACCGCGCTGGACGTGGAGCCCTCGCGCCTGGCGCAGGTGCGCGCCACGCTCGAACGGCTCGGCCTGGGCGCGGGCGTGCGCCTGGCCGCGGCCGACGCCGCCGTGCCGGCCGCGTGGTGGGACGGCGAGCCCTTCGACGCGATCCTGCTCGATGCGCCCTGCACCGCCACCGGCATCGTCCGCCGGCAGCCCGACGTGCTGCTGCACCGCCGCGCGTCCGACCTCGCCGCGCTCACCCGCACCCAGGCGCGCCTGCTCGACGCGCTGTGGCCCACGCTCGCCCCGGGCGGGGCGCTGCTGTACGCCACCTGCTCGCTCCTGCGCGAGGAGAACGACCGCCAGATCGCCGCCTTCCTCGCCCGCACCGCCGACGCGCGCGTCGAGCCGCTGCCGGCGCGCTTCGGCCGCACCAGCGGCAGTGGCCACCAGCGCCTGCCCGGCGAGGACGGCATGGACGGGTTCTTCTACGCGCGGCTGAGGAAAGAGGTGTTTTGACGCGCCGATCCGCGTCCAAAAAAGCTTCTTCTCCGCTCCCGTATCATCCCGCGCATGACTGCGACCGCCGCACACCAACATCGCCGCGAACTGCTCTGGTTCCTCGCCATCGCCTTCGTCGTGCTCGCCTTCGGCATCGGCCTGCGCGCGCCGTGGCCCGCCGACGAGCCGCGCTTCGTGCTGGTGGCCAAGCAGATGTGGGAATCGGGCGAATGGTTGTTCCCGCACCGCGGCCAGGAGCTGTACCCGGACAAGCCGCCGCTGTACTTCTGGCTGCTCGGCGCGGCCTACGCGCTGGTGCGCGACTGGAACCTCGCCTTCCTGCTGCCCTCGCTGCTGGCCGCGCTCGGCACCCTGGCGCTGACGTACGACCTCGGCCGGCGGCTGTGGTCGCCCCGCGCCGGGCTGTGGGCCGCGATCGGCGTGCTGGTGTGCGCGCAGTTCATCCACCAGGCCAAGCGCGCGCAGATCGATCCGACCGTCACCTTCTTCATCACCCTCGGCGTGTACGGCCTGCTGCGCCACACCCTGCTCGGACCGCAGTGGCGCTGGTACTGGCTGGGCTGCTTCGCCGCCGGGCTGGGCGTGATCAGCAAGGGCGTGGGCTTCCTGGCCCTGCTGCTGCTGTTGCCGTACGGGGTGATGCGCGCGCGGCGCTGGCCGGGGCTGGCGCCGCTCGGCCGCGGCAACGGCGGCCGCTGGGCGCTGGGCGCGCTCGCGTTCCTCGGCGCGATCGCGCTGTGGCTGGTGCCGATGGCGACGACCGCGCTGGCCAGCGACAACCCCGAACACCGCGCCTACCTGCACGAGATCCTGTTCCGGCAGACCGCCACCCGCTACACCGACGCCTGGATCCACCACCAGCCGGCCTGGTACTTCCTCGAGGTGATCGCGCTGCGCTGGCTGCCGTTCTCGCTGGCGCTGCCGTGGCTGCTGCCGCGCTGGCGCGAGGCGCTGCGCGCGCGCGAGGCGCGGGTGTGGCTGCCGCTGGCGTGGGCGCTGCTGGTGGTCGGGTTCTTCAGCCTGAGCCCGGGCAAGCGCGACATGTACATCCTGCCGACGCTGCCGATGGTGGCGTTGGCGGCGGCGCCGTACCTGGCCGGAATCGCGGCGCGGCCGTGGTTCCGGCGCGTGTTGGCCGGCCTGTTCGCGCTGCTGGCCGTGGTGCTGCTCGCGGCCGGCGCGGCGGCGCTGGGCGGCGAGCCGCGGTTCGAGCTGCGGATCGAGGCCGAACGCGGCCTGGCCCCCGGCGACGATGCGCTGTGGCAGTGGCTGCTCGCCACCGGTGCAGCGATGCTGCTGGCGCAGCTGGTGCTGTACCGGCGTGCGCTGGCCGGTGCGGCCGCGGCCTACGCGGTGCTGATCGTGCTGCTGTACGGCGGCGTCTCGCTGCTGCTCGACGACGAGAATTCGGCGCGCGCGGTGATGCAGCGTGCGCGCGTGCTGGCCGGGCCGCGCACCGAACTCGGGCTGGTGGCGTGGAAGGAGCAGAACCTGCTGCAGGCGGTGGGGCCGGTGGCCGAGTTCGGTTTCCTGCGGCCGTTCCCGGAGCAGCTCGCCGCCGGCATCGCCTGGCTGCGCCAGGCGCCGGAACATCGGCGCCTGTTCGTGCTCGAGGAGGCGCTGGGCGAGTGCGTGCTGCGCGCGCGCGCGCAGGAGGTCGGCACCGCCAACCGCCGCACCTGGTTCCTGGTCGGGCCGGAGGCGATCGCGCCCGCGTGCCGGCCCGCCGCGACCGCGCCCTGAACCGCGATGCGCATCGTCCATCTGCTCCTGACCCGACGCTTCGCCGGCAGCGAACGCTACGCGGTGGAGCTGGCCAACGCCCAGGCCGCGGCCGGGCACGAGGTGACCCTGATCCTGCGCCGCGCCGGCGCGCAGCCTCGGCCGGACGCGATCGCGCACCGGGTGGATCCGCGGGTGCGGGTCGAGGTCGTCTCCGACCTGCTCGCACGCTGGCAGGCGCGCCGGCGGGTGCGCCGGCTGCGCCCCGACGTCGCCCACGCGCACCTGTCCGGCGGTTGCCGCGCGCTGCACGGCCTGGACGGGGTGTGCCTGCGGGTGGCGACGCTGCACATCGCCTACAAGCCGCAGCAGCATGCGCGGCTCGATGCGCTGGTGGCGATCGCGCCGTGGCAGCTCGCCGCGATCCCGGAACGGCTGCGCGCGCACACGGTGCAGATGGACAACTGGACCCTGCCGGTCGCGCCGGCCGCGGACGCGCGTGCGCGCCTGCGTGCCGCGCACGGCATCCCCGCGGACGCCTACGTGCTCGGCGCGCTCGGCCGCGCCGAGCGCAACAAGGGCTTCGACCTGCTGCTCGAGGCCTTCCACCGCCTCGACGCGCCCGACGTGTGGCTGGTGGTCGCCGGCCAGGGCCGCGAGCTCGAGGCGCTGCGCGCGCGCGCGGCCGGGCACCCGCGGATCGTGCTGCCGGGCTTCGTCGAGCGGCCGCAGGACTGGCTGGCGGCCTATGACGCCTTCGTCAGCGCCGCGCGCGACGAGCCGTTCGGGCTGGTCCTGCTCGAGGCGATGCAGGCCGGGTTGCCGATCGTGGCCACCGCCAGCCAGGGCGCGCGCCACCTCGCCGACGCGATCGGCACGCCGCTGGTGCCGCTCGGCGACGTCGAGGCGCTGGCGCGCGCGCTGCACACCCTGGCCGCGGCGCGGCCGCCGCGGCGCGCCTATCCGATGCAGCGGTTCTCGCTCGAGGCCCGGCTGGCCGAGCTGGAGGCCTTCTACCGCCGCGAGCTGGCGGCGCTGGGCAGGGGCTGAGCCGGCGCACGCGCGGCGCCCTCGCGCAGGTCCGGCGCCGGATGCGCCGCGAACTCGGCCAGGTGCGCATCCAGGCCGCGTTCGCAGCGGGTCAGGCGCCGGGCGCGGGTCTCGGCGAGATAGACGTCGTTGGGGCTGGCGCCACCCTGGTGACGCTCGCGGTGGTGCAGGTGGAAGGCGAGCCCGGCCAGCCGCAACTGCCGGCATTCCAGGCCGGCGTGCCAGGCGCGCCAGGCGAGTTCCTCGTCCTCGCGCCCCCAGCCCTCCATGCGTTCGTCGAATCCGTTCAGGCGCAGCAGGTCGGCGCGCCACCAGCCCTGGTTGCAGGTCTTGACCATGCGCGGCGCCCCACCCCGCAAGTGGAAGTAGAGTGCGGCCAGCGGCGGCAGGCGCAGGGTGTGCCGGCGGCGCCGGATCCCGCCCGTCCACAGCCCGGGGCGCAGGCGCGGATCGGCGAGCATGCGCTGGCTGAACGCGGGCGTGGTCAGCACCCGCGAGCCCTGCACGAACGCGCCCGGCCGCGCGAAGCGCAGATGGTCGGCGACGAACGCAGGGTGCAGCACCATGTCGCCGTCGAGCAGCAGCACGTACTCGCCGCGCGCGGCGGCGATGGCGCGGTTGCGCGAGCGGGCGACGCGGAAGCCGCGGTCCTCCTGCCAGACATGCCGCAGCGGCACCGGGAAGTCGCGGGCGATCGTCTGCAGCAGCGCGGCGGTGTCCGGGCCCGAACCGTCGTCGGCGACGATGACCTCGTCCGGCAGGTGGCGCTGGCCGCGCACGCTGTCCAGGACCACGGCCAGCGCCTGCGGCCAGTTGTAGGTGGTGACCACCAGGCTGACGCTGTGGGGGCGGGGGCTCATCGGTGGGGATCGGTCGTCTCGATGGGATCCTGGCGCAGCAGGCGGTACTTCAGCGCCGCATAGCGCATGTGCAGGCGATGATGGCGCCAGCCGCCGCGGCCGTCGAGCAGGCCGCCGCGCAGCACCAGATTACGCAGGAAGTAGGCCGCCGCCGCCAGCGCGCCGCGGCCGGGGAAGCCGCGGCGCCCGCGCGCGCGCTGCTCCTGCGCCCACAGCCGGGCGTAGCCCTCGAGCTTGCGCCAGTACTCGGCCTCGCTGCGCGCGGTGTCGTGCTCCAGCGCCGCGTCGAGCGTGGCCACGCGCGCGCCGCGGATGTCGAGGTATTCGTGCACCAGGCGCGGCGCGTGGCGGAAGCGGGCGCGGAACAGGCGCTCGACCGGCTCGCGCGCGAAGCTGCCGAAGCGCATCCGGTGGCCGAGGAAATGGGTGCGCCGCAGCAGGCGCCAGACGTCGGCGCGCTCGACCTCGCCGCTGTCGAACAGCGCGCGCAGGCGGGCCAGCGCCGGCGGCTCCAGCCATTCGTCGGCGTCCAGCAGCAGCACCCACGGTTGCGTCGCGCGCTCGATCGCGGCGTTCTTCTGCGCGGCGAAGCCGAGCCAGTCCTGGTGCTCGACCCGCGCGCCGGCGGCACGCGCGACCGCCACGGTGTCGTCGCTGGAGCCGGAGTCGAGCACGATCACCTCGGCGCACACCTGCGCGAGCGAGCCCACGCAGCGGCCGATGCGGTCGGCTTCGTTGCGGGTGATCACCACGCCGGACAGGGGCAGGGGGCGGGTCATGCGGAGGTGGCCGCGGCGCGGCGGGCGATGCGGGCGGCGAACTCGCGCTGCAGCGCGCGCGCGGTCGCCGCGTCCAGGTAGCGGATCCGCAGCGGCGGCGCCAGCGGCGAGGCGCCGGCAGTGTCGAGCCACAGCGTGGCCATGCCGTGGCGGCGGTCGAACGGGCTCTGCGTCCAGCGCAGCGCCTGCAGCTTGGCGAGTTCGGCGAAGCGCCAGTGCCGCTGCAGCCAGCCGCCGCGCACCGCGACCAGGCGGCCGTTGCAGGCATAGCCGGCGAGCTGCGCATGCCGGCGCGCGGCGAACACCGCCCACGGCAGCCACAGCAGCGCGAGCAGGCCCGGGGCGCCGAACCGCCAGCCCAGCGCCAGCGTCAGCGCGAGCCCGAACAGCACGCCCGGCAGCGCCAGCCGCCGCCATGCGCGTGGATGCAGCGGCTGCCACTGCAGCGTGTTCCAGCCGGCGTCGGGCAGCAGGTGCGCGATCAGCGCGTCGCACTGCGCCGGCGTGGCGATCGGCGCCAGCTCGCGCAGCGCGCGCTGCTGCGCGGCGTCGTTCTGCACGCCGGCGGCGCTGTCCACGTGCAGGCTGCGGCGGCCGAACCAGCGGTGCAGCACGCCCTCGTGCAGGGTCCAGGCCTGGATCCGGCGCCGCGAGGTGCTGGTGCGCAGCCGCGCCAGCAGGCCGCGTTCGACGGTCAGCCGGCGCCCGTGTTCGACGAGGGTGAAGCCGTGGTACTGCACCAGCGCCAGCACCACCGACAGCAGCCGCAGCAGCAGCACGCCGACCAGCACCAGCGTGGCCACCGCGATCCCGGTCTGCAGCAGGTCGAAGTGCTGGCCGTTGATCCAGCCGAACAGGAGCTCGCCCCAGACGGCGACCAGGTCCGGCAGCAAGCGCGGGCTGACCTGCGAGGCCGCGCCCGCCAGCGCGCCGACCACGATCAGGCCGCGGTTGGAGATCAGGCCCAGCCGCACCAGCTCGGCGCTGGACAGGCGCAGCAACGGCGTCGCCGCCGGCGCCTCGGCGGCGGCCGGTTCGGACGCGCCGCGCTGGCGCAACAGGCGTTCGAGCGCGAGCGCCTCGTCCAGCCGCAGTACCCGCATCTGCGCCTCGGGCCGGGTGCCGCCGGCCGATTCCAGGCGCAGCTCGGCCACGCCGAACAGCCGGTGCAGCAGCGACTGCTGCACTTCCACGTTGTGGATGCGCGCGAACGGGATCTCGCGCCGGCTGCGGTGCAGCCAGCCGCTGCGGATGGTGAGCGCGTCGCGGCCCACCGCATAGCGGTAGGTGAAGTACTGCAGCAGCGAGACCAGCGCCAGCACGCCCACGCCGAGCAGCGGCCACAGCTCGTTGCGGTCGCCGCCGAAGAAGAACACCGCCAGCAGCGGCACCACGAACTGCTTGAGCTGGGCGATCAGCACGAACAGCCACGACCACGGGTGCAGGCGGCGCTCGGCCGGGGCGGCGGCATCAGACGGCGCCATCGTCGTCCCCGGGCTGGCGCGCGAGCGACTCGCGCAGGCGCTCGGCCTCGGCCTGTTCCAGGCCGCCGAGGCTGACCGCGTTGTCGCGGGTGCCGGCGGTGTGGATCACCAGCGTCGCCAGCCCCCAGTGCCGTTCCAGCGGACCGTGCCTGAGGTCCAGGTGCTGCACGCGCGTGGCCGGGACCAGGGTCTCGCGCCGCCACCAGCGTCCGCGCGCGACCGCGAAGCCGTCGGCGTCCAGCCGCCAGCGGGTGTGCCGGAAGCGGTGCCGGCCGCTGAGCAGGCCGGCGATGAGGCCGAGCACCAGCCCGGCCAGCGCGAGCTGCGGCGGCAGCAGCACCTCGCCGACGTCGGCCAGGAACCAGCCGCCGACTGCGCCCATCGGCGCGAGCACCAGCGCGTCGGTGAGCGCGAACAGGCGCTGTGCGCGCGGCGGCAGCGGCTGCCAGGCCGCGTCGGCGGCGTCGACGGCGGTGTCGGGGGGCATGCGCGGGCCTCGTGCAGGGGGCGCACCATCATCGCCGAATCGCGCGCAGCGTCATCCCCCGGGCGATGCGGCGGCGGTCGGGAGGCGCCGCCCGGGTCAGGACAGTTCGTCGGCCCGCGCGGCCTCGCGCATGGCGCGGCGCACGGTGCGTGGCGGGTAGCAGTCGGGCCAGTAGGGGTTGCCGGCGGCGCTCTCCGGCGGGGTGTAGCTGAAGCGTTTGTAGGTCCACTGGTACTGCGCCGGATCGCGGCGGGCGATGCGTTCGACGCCGGCATTGAGCGCCGCGGCGCCGACGGCGGGATCGGGGTCGGCGATCGTGGCCGGGGCCGGTTCGAAGCGCAGGGCGAAGCGCGGCCCGTCCGCGTCCTCGCCGATGCGTTCGCAGCAGGCGAACAGCACGGTCGCGCCGGTGCGCTGCGCCAGCCGCGGCAGCAGGGTCATGGTCAGCGCGGGGCGGCCGAAGAAGGGGGCGAACACGCCGTCACCGAGCTTGGGTTGCTGGTCGGGCAGGATCCCGACCACGCCGCCGCCCTGGAGCAGTTTGAACAGTTGCCGGATCGCCGGGCCTTCGGCGCGCACCTGCTGCACGCGCGCGGCGTCGCCGGAGGCGGCGCGCACGCGCTGGAGGAAGGCTTCGCCGATGCGCGAGCCGGGCGGGGCGTACAGGATCGCCAGGGGGGTGCGCCAGGCCAGCCACTGGTTGAGCAGTTCCCAGTTGCCGTAGTGCGGGGCGGCGACGATCAGGCCGCGCCCGGCGGCGAGGGCGGCGTCGAACAGTTCGACGCCGTGCGTGTCGCGGATGCGGGCCAGGTTGTGGGCGTGCGGGCGGGTCCACAGGCGCAGGGTCTCGACGATCTGGCGCGCGGTGGTGCGCAGGATCCGCGCCTGCAGGGCGTCGCGTTCGCTCGGGAGCAGTTCCGGGTAGGTGAGTTCGAGGTTGCGCCGCGCGATCCGCGCCAGGCGCGCGTCGCGCCGCCGCCACGTGTCGGCGAGCGCATCGGCGAGGGCGCGCAGCCACGGCCACGGCAGCCGCGCGACGGCGGCGGCGAGCAGGGACAGCACACGGGCGAGCAGCGCGGGCATCGCGCGAGTGTAGCGGGGGCGGCTGTGGTGACTGTTGGGCCGGGTGTGTCGGCGGGTGATTTGGTCGAGCGGGCTCGGATTGCGGTGAGGTTCAGTGGAGGAAGCAGCGGGGAGATGGTCGGATCGGGCCGCGCAGCGGCACGGGTCTGCGGCCGCGTGTCGGAGCCGGACGCGGAGCCCACGCGGCGAACCCCACCCCAGGCAGCCGGCGCCCCCGCCCGCAGCGACTGACAACCGCACACGCGCCCAGCGACAGGTACTCCGGCCCACCCGCCACAATAGGGACGTCCCCCGCCGCCCGGACGCCCGATGCTCGCCCTGATCCAGCGCGTCACCGAAGCCCGCGTCACCGTGGACGGCGCCACCGTCGGCGAGATCGGTCCCGGCCTGCTCGCCCTGGTCGCCGCCGAGCCCGGCGACAGCGAGGCGCAGATCGTGCGCCTGGCCGAGCGCCTGCTCGGCTACCGCGTGTTCCCCGACACCGCCGGTCGCATGAACCGCTCGCTCACCGACACCGGCGGCGGCCTGCTCCTGGTCAGCCAGTTCACCCTCGCCGCCGACACCCGCTCCGGCATGCGTCCCGGCTTCAGCACCGCCGCCCCACCCGACGAGGCTGAACGCAGCTTCAACCGCCTGGTCGCCGTCTGTCGCCAACGGCACGCCGGAAGAGTGGAAACCGGCCGTTTCGGCGCCCATATGCAAGTCAGCCTGGTCAACGACGGCCCCGTGACCTTCCTCCTCAGGCCGTAGGCAGCCTCGTCCCGGGCCCCTCCCCGGGCACCCCAGGTCCCGGCCGCTCCCGCCCCGGCGGGACGTTGCCCCGACTGGTACAATGCACGGTTCCCCTGACACTCCCAGACGGTGGCGCAACTCATGGCCAACGAACGACAGGCCCCCCAGTCCGACATCAAGCAGCTGATCAGCAAGGGCCTGGAGCAGGGATACCTGACCTACGCCGAAGTCAACGATCACCTGCCCGACGACGTCGTCGATCCCGAGCAGATCGAGGACATCATCGGCATGATCAACGGCATGGGCATCGAGGTGCACGAGGTCGCACCCGATGCCGAGACGCTGCTGCTGGCCGGCACCGGCACCGCCGGCCGCGACGTGGACGACACCGCGGCCGAGGAAGCCGCCGCCGCGCTGAGCGCGCTCGACGCCGAAGGCGGCCGCACCACCGACCCGGTGCGCATGTACATGCGCGAGATGGGCACGGTCGAGCTGCTCACCCGCGAGGGCGAGATCGCGATCGCCAAGCGCATCGAGGAAGGCCTGAACCAGATGCTCTCGGCGCTGGCCAGCTTCCCCTGGTCCATCCAGCTGCTGCTCGAGGAATACGAACTGCACAAGGCCGGCAAGAAGCGCCTGGCCGAGGTCGTGGTCGGCTTCAACGACGTCGAGGAGCCGGCCGCGGAACTCCCGGTCGAGGCGCTCGAGGCCGAGGCCGACGTGGACGAGGACGAGGAGGAAGAGGAAGGCGGCGCCGTCGAGGAACCCGCCCCGACCGGCCCCGACCCGGCCGAGGTCGCGCGCCGCATGGAGCAGCTCGCCGCCACCTACGCCAAGTTCCAGAAGGCCTACGCCAAGCACGGCCCGAGCCACAAGAGCGTGGTCAAGCTGCGCGAGGAGATGGCCGAGCAGTTCATGACCTTCAAGCTGCCGCTGCCGCTGACCGACACCCTGGTCAAGAAGCTGCGCGACGTGGTCGGCGAGATCAAGGAACACGAGCGCCGCATCCTCGACCTGGCCACGCGCGTGGCGAAGATGCCGCGCAAGGACTTCCTGCGCGCCTGGGAAGGCAACCAGACCAACCTCGAGTGGGTGGACGAGCTGCTCAAGCGCAAGCAGAAGTGGGGCTCGGGCCTGCGCGAGGTCAAGGACCAGATCATCGCCGAGCAGGAGGCCACCATCGCCATCGAGAAGGCGCTGTGCCTGACCCTGGCCGACATCAAGGAGATCAGCCGCGCGATGGCCTACGGCGAGGCCAAGGCGCGCAAGGCCAAGAAGGAGATGGTCGAGGCCAACCTGCGCCTGGTGATCTCGATCGCCAAGAAGTACACCAACCGCGGCCTGCAGTTCCTCGACCTGATCCAGGAAGGCAACATCGGCCTGATGAAGGCGGTGGACAAGTTCGAGTACCGCCGCGGCTACAAGTTCTCGACCTACGCCACCTGGTGGATCCGCCAGGCCATCACCCGCTCGATCGCCGACCAGGCGCGCACCATCCGCATCCCGGTGCACATGATCGAGACGATCAACAAGCTCAACCGCATCTCGCGCCAGATGCTGCAGCAGTATGGCCGCGAGCCCACGCCGGAGGAGCTGGCCAAGGAAATGGACATGCCGGAGGACAAGATCCGGAAGGTCCTGAAGATCGCCAAGGAACCGATTTCGATGGAGACCCCGATCGGCGACGACGAGGACTCCCACCTCGGCGACTTCATCGAGGACACCAACGTCGAGTCCCCGATCGAGGCCACCACCAACATCAGCCTGACCGAGACCGTGCGCAACGTGCTCGCCGGACTGACCCCGCGCGAGGCCAAGGTGCTGCGCATGCGCTTCGGCATTGACATGAACACCGACCACACCCTGGAGGAGGTCGGCAAGCAGTTCGACGTCACCCGCGAGCGCATCCGCCAGATCGAGGCCAAGGCCCTGCGCAAGCTGCGCCACCCGAGCCGTTCGGAGCAGCTGCGCTCGTTCCTCGACATCGAATAAGCGCGTCCCCCGTGCCGTTCCGAAGGGCCCGCCTCGTGCGGGCCCTCTGCGTTTCGGCCGCGCTATCATGCCGCGGCGACACGGGCCCATAGCTCAATGGTCAGAGCAGAGGACTCATAATCCTTTGGTTCCAGGTTCGAGTCCTGGTGGGCCCACCAACCGAGCGCATGGAGATGCACAGCACCGATCTGCTCGAAACCGTCGAGATCGAAACCGGCGCCGCGCCGCAGTGGACGGTGCTGTGGCTGCACGGCCTGGGCGCCGACGGCCACGACTTCGAGCCGATCGTGCCGGAGCTGGTGGCGCGCGACTGGCCGCCGCTGCGCTTCGTGTTCCCGCACGCGCCGGTGCGCGCGGTGACGATCAACGCCGGCATGCGCATGCGCGCCTGGTACGACATCCGCGACTTCGACCTGGCCAACCGCGCCGATGCCGAGGGCATCGCGCAGTCGGTGGCGCAGGTCGGGGCGCTGATCGACCGCGAACGCGCGCGCGGCATCCCGCCGGCGCGCGTGCTGCTCGCCGGGTTCTCGCAGGGCGGGGCGATCACGCTCGCGGCCGGACTGCGCCGGCGCGAGCCGCTGGCGGGGCTGGTCGCGCTCTCGGCGTATCTGCCGCAAGCGGCGCAGGCGGCGGCGGAGCTGACCCCGGCGGCGCGTACCCAGCCGGTGTTCATGGCCCACGGCACCGCCGACCCGGTGGTGCCGTGCGCGGCCGGGGCGCACAGCGCGCAGTGGCTGGAGCGGCTCGGCTTCGACGTGCAATGGCACGCCTATCCGATGGCGCACCAGGTCTGCGCGGCCGAGATCGCCGACCTGCGCGCGTGGCTGGCGGCGCGGTTCGCGGCCGGCTGACGATGGCGCCCGCTCCCGCACGCGAGCCCTGGCTGCCCGACCTGTGCCGGCTGGGCCGGCTCGCGACCATGCTCGGCGTGGCCGAGCTGGTGGTGGTCGTGGTCGCGCTCGCGCCGAACGCCGTGATGCCGTGGACGCCGGTGCGCTTCGCCTCGGCCAGCGGCTTCGCCCTGTGGCTGGCGCTGACCGTGTCGGTGCTGCTGTGCGTGGCCCGGCATCGGCTCTCGCGTCTGCCGCGGGCGCTGGGCGGGGCGCTGGCGGTGCTGCTGGCGGCGCTGGTCGCGGCCTGCGGCGCGGTGCTGGTGCACACGATCGACCGCAGCCTGGCCACCGGCCTGGTGCCGGCGGCGGTGTCGTGGCAACGCTTCACGGCCGGCAGTGCGGCGATCGCCGGGCTGATCGTCGCCGTGGTGCTGCGCTATCTGTACGCGGTGGACGGCTGGCAGGCGCAGGTGCGGGCCAGCGCGCGCGCCGAGGCCGATGCGCTGCAGGCGCGGATCCGTCCGCATTTCCTGTTCAACAGCATGAACACGATCGCCGGGCTGCTGCGGCGCGATCCGGCGGTGGCCGAACGCGCGGTGCTGGACCTGTCGGATCTGTTCCGCGCCGCGCTCGGCGCCGGCAGCGGCGAGTCGAGCCTGCGCGAGGAGGTGGAGCTGGCCGAGCGCTATCTGGCGATCGAGCAGTTGCGCCTGGGCGAGCGCCTGCGGGTGCAGTGGCGGCGCGAGGAGCCGCTGCCCTGGGACCTGCCGCTGCCGCGCCTGGTGCTGCAGCCGCTGGTCGAGAACGCGGTGCTGCACGGCATCTCGCGCCTGCCCGAAGGCGGCACGGTCGAGATCGCGCTCGCCGGCAGCGGCGACGAGTTGCACGTGGCGGTGCGCAACCCGGCGCCGGCGCCGCGCGAGCGCGATGCGGGCGACGGCGGCCACGGCCACGCGCAGGCCAGCGTGGCGCACCGCCTGGCCTATGCGTTCGGCCCGCGCGCGCGGATGGCCGCGCGCTGGGACGGGGGCTACTATCTGGCCGAGTTCCGGGTGCCGCTGCGTTGACCAGCGATACGGGGGTGCCCCATGCGGGTAGTGATCGCCGACGACGAGCCGCTCGCGCGCCAGCGCCTGCGCGACCTGCTGGCCGAGCAGCCGGGCGTCGAGGTGGTGGGCGAGGCGGGCGACGGCCGCGAGGCCCTGCACGCCTGCGCCGAGTTGCGCCCCGACCTGGTCCTGCTCGACATCGCCATGCCCGGCATTGACGGGCTGGAGGCCGCGCGCCATCTGGCCGCGTTCGAGCCGCGTCCGGCGGTGGTGTTCTGCACCGCCTACGACGCGCACGCGCTGTCGGCGTTCGAGGCGCAGGCGATCGATTACCTGGTCAAGCCGGTGCGGCCGGAGCGGCTGGCGGCGGCGCTGGAGCGCGTGCGCACCTTCGCCGCCGGCCGCGAGCGCGCGGCGCAGGCGCCGAGCGCGCAGCGCCGCACCCATCTGTGCGCGCGGCTGCGCGGCAGTCTGCGCCTGATCCCGATCGAGGACGTGCATTACCTGCGCGCGGAGGAGAAGTACGTGGTGGTGCACCACGCGCGCGGGGAGGATCTGATCGAGGAGTCGCTGAAGTCGCTGGAGGAGGAGTTCGGCGACCGTTTCGTGCGCATCCACCGCAATTGCCTGGTGGCGCGGCACGAGATCGTCGAGCTGCGCCGCGCCGCCGACGGCCACGTGCAGGCGGTACTGCGCCACGGCCCGCACCCGCTCGAGGTGAGCCGGCGCTGCGTGGCGCATCTGCGGGAGACGGTGAAGCATCTCTGAGGCCACGCGGCGAACCCCACCCAGGCAGGCCGGCGCCCCCGCCCGAAGCGAATGACAACCGCACACGCGCCAAGCGACGGGCACATCGCCGCCCCGCCCTTCGGCAGGTTTTGCCCGTCCCCGCACGCGATAATGTGCCGATGACGACCCTGCGCATCGCCACCCGCAAGAGCCCGCTCGCGCTGTGGCAGACCGAACACGTCGCCGAGCGGCTGCGCGCATGCCATCCGCAACTGCGCGTCGAGCTGGTGCCGCTGTCCACCCGCGGCGACGAGGTGCTCGACCGCTCCCTGGCCGCGATCGGCGGCAAGGGCCTGTTCCTGAAGGAACTCGAGCTCGCGATGCAGCGCTTTGATGCCGACTGCGCCGTGCACTCGCTCAAGGACGTGCCGATGGAGCTCGAGCCCGGCTTCGCCCTGGCCGCGATCCTCGCCCGCGCCGACCACGCCGACGCCTTCGTCAGCGACCGCTACCCCGACCTCGCCGCCCTGCCGCCCGGCGCGCGCGTCGGCACCTCCTCCCTGCGCCGCCAGGCGCAACTGCGCGCCCGGCGCCCCGACCTCGTCCTGCGCGACCTGCGCGGCAACGTCAACACCCGCCTGGCCAAACTCGACGCCGGCGACTACGACGCCATCGTCCTGGCCTGCGCCGGCCTGCAGCGGCTCGGCCTCGACGCCCGCATCCGCGCCCGCCTCGACGCCCCGCACTGGCTGCCCGCCCCCGCCCAGGGCGCGATCGCGGTCGAATGCCGCGCCGGCGATGCCGCCACCCTGGCCCTGTTCGCCCCCCTCGACGATGCCCCCACCCGCGCCTGCGTCGAAGCCGAGCGGGCGATGAACCGCGCCCTGCACGGCAGCTGCCACGTGCCGGTGGCCGCGTTCGCGCGCCTGGACGGGGCCCGCCTGCACCTGCAGGGGCTGGTCGGCTCGGTCCGCGACGGCCGTCTGGTGCGCGCCGAGGACACCGGCCCGCGCGAGGCGCCGGAAGCGCTCGGCCTGGCCGTCGCCGAACGCCTGCTGGCGCAGGGCGCGCGGGCGCTGATCGCGGCCGGCGCCGAGCCGGACACCGGCCCGTACGAAGCCTGAGCGCGACCGCGCGCTCAGTAGTACAGCGTCACCACATGCCTGGCTTCGGCGAAGAACAGCCAGCGTTCGACGAACGCGCCGGCCAGCGCGCCGAGCGCGGCCGCGGCGTACCACGGCGCCGCGTCCAGGTGCACGAAGATCCACACCGGCAGCATCAGCAGCACCGGCACGGCCGCGAACAGCAGCACCGCCAGCCGCCGCAGCCGCTGCGCATGCCGGCGCGCGAGTGCGAAGGCCATCTCGCGGGTGACATAGTTGGCCTCGGTGTGCGGACGCTCGAACGGGGTCACGACCCGGCCCGGCAGGCCGACCGCGTCGCCGCGCGTGGCCGGCAGCGGCGCGTCCAGGTCGCGCCAATAGCGGCGCTTGAGCCGCCACAGCGCCAGCGCCAGCACCATCGCGGCCAGCGCCGGCCCGTTCTCCAGGCGTGAACCGGCCACCGCCTCGATCGCCGCCAGCAGCAGCCCGCCGGTCAGCAGCGCGAACAGCAGATAGCCCGGCACCACCAGCCGGTGCCGCCAGGCCGGGATCGGCTTGAGCGAGGCGTAGATCATCGCGGTGCAGACGACGGTGGCCAGCGCGCCGGCGATCGTCAGCAGCGCGGCGGCCCACAGCCCCGCGCGCGGCGCCGGGCCGGGCCCGGGATGGGCCGGAGCAGCCGCGTCGCCCCAGAGCATGGCCGCCAGCGCCAGCGCCGGCAGATAGGTCAGCAGCGCCAGCACGCCCTCGCGCGACAGCCACGAGGTCCGCCATTGCGAGAACGCGCGCCACGCGCGCCGCGGCTGGCCGAGGTGGAACAGCGAGCTGACCAGGCCGGCCGTGACCAGCCCCAGCCCCGTCGCCAGGCCCAGCAGCAGCGGCCAGCCCGGCACCCGGCCGCCCACGGCCGCGAACGCGGACCAGGCCAGCAGGCCGTAGCCCGCGCCCGAGAGGGTGGTGAAGAAGATGACCGACAGCGCCGGATGCATGCGTCAGCGCGCGGGCGTCATTCGACCACGACCGCGGTGCCGGAGGCCGACACCATCAGCATCGAACCGCCGTCCTGGACCTGGATGGTCTCGTAGTCCAGGTCCACGCCGACCACCGCGTTCGCGCCCAGCTCGCGCGCCTGCTCGAGCATGTCCTCGATCGCCTCCTGCTTGGCCTTGCGCAGCACCTTCTCGTAGCTGCCGGAGCGGCCGCCGACCAGGTCGCGGATGCCGGCGAAGAAGTCGCGGAACATGTTCGCGCCGAGGATCGCGTCGCCGCCGACCAGGCCCTTGTAGGCGACGATGCGGCGGCCTTCGAGGGTGGGCGTGGTCGAGACCAGCAGCGGAGTCGTGCTCATGGGAGTCCTCATCGTTTGAGAATGCGGTCGAGCCAGCGTGCGATGCGCCCTCCCCCGCTTGCGGGGGAGGGCAGGGGTGGGGGCTCGTCCCCGGCTTCGTCCGCGCGCCGCGGCCGCGGCGGCAGGTAGCGGTTGACCGGCGCGTAGCCGAGTTCGGGCAGCAGCGCCACGCCGCCGCGTTCGGCCACCAGCTTCGATACCGCCGAGTCCGGGTCGCCGAGGTCGCCGAAGTGGCGCGCGCGGGTCGGGCACACCTGCACGCAGGCCGGCACGCGCTCGGCCTCGGGCAGGTGTTCGTTGTAGATCCGGTCCACGCACAGGGTGCACTTCTTCATCACCCCTTCGACCGCGCTGTACTCGCGCGCGCCGTACGGGCAGGCCCAGGAGCACAGCTTGCAACCGATGCACTTGTCCTCGTCCACCAGCACGATCCCGTCCTCGGCGCGCTTGTAGCTGGCGCCGGTCGGGCACACGGTCACGCACGCGGGCTGCTCGCAGTGCAGGCACGAACGCGGGAAGTGCAGGGTCATCGCCGGCTGCGCCGCGCCCGCCCCGCCGCCGTCGGTGCCGGCGACCTCGTAGCTGTGCACACGGTTGAACCACACCCCCGAGGGCGCGCGTCCGTAGGCGTCCTCGTCGGTGAGCGGGCCGGCGATGCCGCCGCTGTTCCACTGCTTGCAGCCCACCGCGCAGGCGTGGCAGCCGACGCAGGTGTCCAGGTCGATCACCAGCCCGAGCTTCTTCGGCGATGGCGGCGGCAGTGCGGTCATGCTCAGTCCTTCCTGCGGTGTTCGCGCGCGCGCAGCTCCGCGCCGTAGCGCAGCGGGCGCGGGTCGGCGGCGCCGAGCGCCAGGGGCGGGAACTGCGGCTGGCTCATCGTCGCGTCCCCGGCCTTGCGCAGCCGCACCCGCAGGTCGAACCACGCCGCCTGGCCGGTGACCGGATCGGCGTTGGCGTAGTCGCCCCTGGGGGTGAGGTCGGAGATCAGGTGGTTGAGCAGGAAGCCGCGCGTGCCTTCCGGCGCGTCGGGATCGAGCCGCCATGCGCCGCGGCGCTTGCCGACCGCGTTCCAGGTCCAGACCGTGTCCGGCTGCACGTTGGCGGCGAGTCTGGCCTGCACCGTGATCGCACCGTGGTGCGATTCGACCACCACCCAGTCCTCGTCGGCGATGCCGTGGCGGGCCGCGGTGTCCGGGTGCAGGTACAGCCAGTTGCGCGCGGCGATCTGCCGCAGCCAGGCGTTCTGCGAGCCCCAGGCGTGGTACATGAACATCGGCCGCTGGGTGATCGCGTGCAGCGGGAAGGACGCCTGCGCCTCCGCCAGCTGCGCCTCCTCGAACGGCGGATACCACAGCGGCAGCGGGTCGAAGTACGTCGCCACCCGCTCGCGGTGCGCCGGCGGCGGCTGGTGCGCGCCGTGGCCCTGCGCGGCGAGGCGGAACTTCTGCAGCGTCTCCGAGTACAGCTGCAGCACGATCGGCTCGGGCGCGGCCAGAAAGCCCATCGCCTGCGCCCACTGCAGATAGCCGCGGTTGGCCATCTTGAAGTAGCGCGCGTGCGCCGGGATCTCCGCGCGCCAGAAGCCGCCGTGTTCGAGGTAGCGTTCGAGCTGGTGCGGATTCGGCGGGCCCTTGCCGTGCAGCGAGCCGTCGGCACCGCGCCAGCCGGCGAGCAGGCCCACCCCGGGCGCGCGTTCGTGGCGCACGATGTAGTCGGCGTAGTCGCGGTACCTCGGCGCGCCGTGCTCGTCCACCAGCCCCGGCAGGCCGAGCCGCGCGCCGAGTTCGATCAGCACCGACTGGAAGCCGCGCACGTCGCGCGGCCGGCCGTCGGCGTCGGGCTGGGTGGCCGGGTCGAACACCGGCACGCGCAGCGCGTCGGCGGCGCCGTCGGCGTCGGAGATCGGCCGGTCGAGCAGGCTGATCGCATCGTGCCGTTCCAGGTACGTGGTGTCCGGCAGCACCAGGTCGGCGTAGGCCACCATCTCGCTGGCGTAGGCGTCGGCGTAGATGATGCGCGGGATGCGGTAGTCGCCGCGCTCGTCCTTGTCGGTGAGCCAGCCGATCGTCTCGGCGGTGTTCATCGCCGAGTTCCAGCTCATGTTGGCCATGAACAGCAGCAGGGCCTCGATCCGGTACGGATCGCCCGCCCAGGCGTTGCGCAGCACGGTGTGCAGCATGCCGTGCGCGGCGAGCGGATAGGCCCACGAATACGCATGGTCGATGCGGCGCGGCTGCCCGTCGGCATCCACCAGCAGATCCTCGGGCCCGTGCACGAAGCCGAGCGGCGCGGCGTCGAGCGTGCCGTCGGCGCGGCGCGCCTTGCCGGGGCGGTTGGCCGGCGGCACCGGCCTGGGGTACGGCGGCTGGAAGCGGAAGCCGCCGGGCGCGTCCACCGCGCCCAGCAGCAGCTGCAGCAGGTGCAGGGCGCGGCAGGTGTGGAAGCCGTTGGAATGCGCGCTGATGCCGCGCATCGCGTGCATCGCCACCGGGCGGCCGGGCATCTCCGCGTGTTCGCGGCCCCAGGCGTCGGTCCAGGCGACGGGCAGGCGCAGGTCGCTGTCGAACGCGGCCCGGGCGAGCTCGCGCGCGATGCGGCGGATGGTGGCGGCGGGCACGCCGCAGCGTTCGCCCACCGCCTCCGGCGCGTACTGCGGGTCGAGATAGCGCTCGGCGACGAGCTGGAACACCGGCACCGCGCGGCGGCCGTCGGGCAGGGCGTAGTCGCCGACGATCGCGGGCGCGATGCCGGTGGCGTCGGCGCGGGCCGGGGCCTGCGCCTGGCGGTCCCAGCACCGGGGTTGCCCGGCGTCGTCGCGCGCGAACAGGCCGTCCTGCGCGCCGCCCGGGTCGCGGATCACCAGCCAGTGCGCGTTGGTGTAGCGCACCAGGTACTCCAGGTCGATGCGGTCGGCCTTGAGCAGCTCGTGGATCAGCGCGCACGCGAACAGGCCGTCGGTGCCGGGGCGGATGCCGATCCACTCGTCGGCGATCGCCCCGTAGCCGGTGCGCACCGGATTGACCGCGACGATCTTCGCGCCGCGCTGCTTCAGCTTGCCCAGGCCGAGCTTGATCGGGTTGGAGTCGTGGTCCTCGGCCACGCCCCACAGCATCAGGTACTGCGTGTGCTCCCAGTCCGGCTCGCCGAATTCCCAGAAGCTGCCGCCGAGCGTGTACAGGCCGCCGGCGGCCATGTTCACCGAGCAGAAGCCGCCGTGCGCGGCGTAGTTGACGGTGCCGAACTGCTGCGCCCACCAGCCGGTCAGCGCCTGCGACTGGTCGCGGCCGGTGAAGAAGGCGAGCGCGTCCGGGTTGCGTTCGCGGATCGGCTTGAGCCACGACGCCGCGATGTCGAGCGCCTCGTCCCACTCGATCTCGCGGAACTCGCCGGCGCCGCGCTCGCCCACCCGCAGCAGCGGCTTGCACAGCCGCGCGGGCGAGGCGTGCTGCATGATCCCGGCCGAGCCCTTCGCGCACAGCACGCCGCGGTTGACCGGGTGCTCGGGATTGCCCTGGAGGTAGCGGATCCGCCCGTCCTGCAGCCAGACCTTGATGCCGCAGCGGCAGGCGCACATGTAGCAGGTGGTCGCCTTGACCTCGTCCCCCGGGGACGGCGACAGATTCAGCGGCGGCTGCTTCATCGGGATCCGGGGCGGGCGGGCGCGCAGGCGCGCATTGTGCCCGTGCACGGCCGGCCGCGGCGAGTCACACTGATGCGCACGGGCCGGGCAGGGGGAGACCGCGATGGGACGCAGGGCGATGGTGATGGGCGCGGTGCTGGCGCTGCTGTGGCCGGCCGGGCCGGCGCGTGCGGACACCGCGGTCGGGCTGGGCGCGGCCAAGGCCATTGATGGCGAACCCGCACACGTGCTCACCCTGGCCTGGCGCAGCGAGCAACGGCACCCGTGGGAACTGATGCTCGGCTACATCGCCCAGCGCGACTACGCCGGCCGCGCGCCGCTGTCCGACGCGCTGCTGCTCGCCGCCAGCAAGCGCTTCACCTGGCGCGGCTGGTTCGCCAGCGGCGGGGTCGCCTGGGTCAGCGAGGACAACGAGGTGCTCTCCGGCCACGGCCAGTTCCTGACCGCGGCCGGCTGGCGGGGACGGCGCTGGAGCGTGTCGCTGCGCCACCTGTCCAACGGCGACACCCATGGCCGCAACCGCGGTGAGACCTTCCTGCTGCTCGAGCGCGCGTTCTGAGCCCTATCGCGGCGCGTCCACGGTCAGGCCGGGGTCGTTGTAGCGCGTGTAACGGATGGTGGTGACCAGGTCGCGGCCCTGCTGCCGGTTGACCACGCGCGCGCGCAGCGGCAGGTCGTCGGTGCCCAGCCACACGGTCACCTCGCTGGGCGCCGGCTCGGTCTGGCGCAGCAGGTACTTGCGTGCCGGCACCCCGTCCACCACCTCGCGACCCTGGGCCTCGACGGTCATGGTCTGCTGGCTCTTCTCGGCCAGGTCGTGCCACTGGTCCATGCTGCCCGGCGGCATGGTGATCTTCTGGCTCCGGCCGTCCATCACCATGTACAGGTCGTTGCCGATCCGCACCTGCTCCATCTCCATGTTCCCCATCCGCATCACCATGCGGTAGCGGTCGGGCGCGACGAAGGTCATCTCGTTGTGCATCGGCCCCTGCGGGCCGCCGTCGGTCTCCATGCGCGCGTGCCAGCTGCGCGCGGCCTTGAACCTGCGCATCGAATCGAGCATCGCCTGCTTGGGGTCGGCCGGCGCGACCGCCTCGGCCGCGGCCGCGGCGGCCGCCGCCACCGTGTCCCGGGGTGTGGCCGTCGCCTCGGCCGCGGCGGCGGTGTCGGCAGCGGGCTGCCGCGAACAGGCGGCGAGCGCGAGGCCCAGGCCGGCGGCGAGGAGGGAAGCGGTCACGGGGCGAGGGACGGACATGCGCGGCTCCTTGTGGACTGGCGGCGCCGGCGGCGCCGATGCCATCCTAAACGCCGTCGCGCGGAAGGCACGGACACGCAGGCCATGGAACGTTACGAACGCATCAACGCACTGCACCGCACCCTCAAGGCCGCGCGCGTGCCGGTCACGGTGGCGCGGCTGCAGGACGAGCTCGGCTGCTCGCGCGCCACCGTGTACCGCGACCTCGCCTTCCTGCGCGACGCGCTGATGGCGCCGGTGGTCGGCGACGGCGAGGCCGGGTTCCGCTACGACCCCAAGGAAAGCGAGCGCTTCGAACTGCCGGGGCTGTGGCTGAACTCGGAGGAGCTGCACGCACTGCTGGTCGCCCAGCAGTTGCTCGCGCGCAGCAGCGGCGGGCTGCTCTCCAGCGCGCTCGCGCCGCTGCAGACGCGGATCGAGAAGCTGCTGGAGGCGCAGAGCGGCGGCGCGCGCTGGCCGGTCGAGCGCGTGCGCGTGATCGCCAGCCGCCCGCGCCGGCTCGACGAACACGTGTTTCGCCAGGTCGCCTCGGCGGTGCTCGGGCGCCGGCAGCTCTCGTTCGAGTACCGCGCCCGCTCCACCGACGAGAAGACCCGGCGCACGGTCAGCCCGCAGCGCATCACCCACTACCGCGACAACTGGTACCTCGACGCCTTCGACCACGACCGCGAGGCGCTGCGCAGCTTCGCCGTGGACCGCATCTCCGCGGTGCGCACCCTGGACGCGGCCGCGCGCGACCTCGACGAGGCCGCGCTCGACGAACACCTGGCCGCGAGCTACGGCATCTTCTCCGGCCCGGCCAAGGGCTGGGCCACGATCGTGTTCAGCGCCAAGGCCGCGCGCTGGGTGGCCGACGAGCGCTGGCATTCGCGCCAGCAGGGCCGGTTCCTGCCCGACGGACGCTACGAGCTGAAGGTGCCCTACAGCGGCACCCGCGAGCTGCTGATGGACGTGCTGCACTACGGCGCCGACGCCGAGATCGTCGAGCCGCCGATGCTGCGCGAGCAGGCGCGCGCCCTGCTCGCCCTGGCCCTGAGCAACTACGACCGATGACGCCCGCCGAGCCGCCGAAGATCCATGCCGGCGAGAAGGTCGCGCTGGTGCTCGGCGCCGGCGGCGCGCGCGGACTGGCGCAGATCGGCGTGATCGAGGCGCTGGAGCGGCGCGGCTTCAACATCGTCGCGATCGCCGGCTCCTCCAGCGGCGCGCTGGTCGGCGGGCTGCACGCGGCCGGCAAGCTGCATGCGTACCGCGACTGGCTGTGCGCGATGGACCGCAACGCGATGCTGCGCCTGCTCGACCCCGGGCTGGGGCGGCCGGCGCTGTTCCAGGGCACGCGCCTGATCGCCGCGCTGCGCGAGCTGGCCGGCTCGCCGCGGATCGAGGAGCTGCCGATCGACTTCACCGCGGTCGCGGTGGACCTGCTGCGCCAGCGCGAGGTGTGGCTGCGCAAGGGCGACCTGTGGGACGCGATCCGCGCCTCGTTCGCGATCCCCGGCGTGTTCACCCCGCACACCGTGCATGGCCGCGAGCTGGTGGACGGCGGCCTGCTCGCGCCGCTGCCGATCGCCGCCACCCGCCTGTCCGACGCGCACCGCCTGATCGCGGTGGACATGCACGGCTGGCCGCAGCATCCACCCGGCGAACCGGCCGAGGAGGAGCCGCCGGAGTCAGGCAACGGCTGGCTGGCGCGCTGGCGCGGCCCCGAACGCAGCGGCCGCCGCACCCAGCTCGGCCTCACCGAGGTGGTCGCACGCTCGCTCGACACCATGCAGGCGCAGATCGCACGCGTGCAGCTCGCGCTCGACCCGCCCGAGCTGGTGATCCGCATCCCGCGCGACGCCTGCCAGTTCTACGAGTTCTGGCGCGCGCGCGAACTGATCGAACTCGGCCGCGCCGAGGCGGAGAAGGCGCTGGACGCGGCGGGCTACTGAGTCGGTCGTCCGCAACCTGCGGCGATCCGAAGCAGCGCCACACGGACGCGATGCGGCGTCCCCGGGGGTGCCGCCCCACCCGAAGCCGTGCCCCAGCCCGCCGGCGCCGCCGCGTCCGGAGCCGGACGCGCGGTCGCAACCCGTGAGATGCCCGCTTTCCAGACTGGCGCCGTCCACGCACGGAGCCCGCCATGTCCACGCCCGCCCCGCCGCCGTTCGACCCCCGCCTCGACCGCCTGCTGCGCCGCCTGACCCTCGGCGGCCTGTTGCTGGTGCTGCTGTTGCCGGCCGCGCGCGGCCATCTGCCCCTGCTCGGCTGGGCACCGCTGTGGCTGGTGGCCATGCCGGCCAGCGCCTGGTGGGCGCTGCACCGCTTCCGCCTGCCGCGCCTGTCCCGCGACGGCCGCGCCCGCCCCCGGCGCCGGCCGCAGGCCCGCCGCCGCGGCCGGCCGCTGTGGACGCGGCCGCGCCTGCCGCAGGCCGCCTGAGTACGCCCAACCTTCGGCAGGCCGGCGCCGCGGCCGCGGCGTGCTAGCGTTGCCGGTTCGATCCACCGGAACCCGATCACGATGCCGAAGCTGTCGCACACCTGCCGCGCCCTGGGCCTGGCCGCGGGCCTGGCCGCCGGCGCATACGCCGCCGCGGCCGGCGCGGAGGACCCCATGGCCGAATCCGCCGATCCGTATCTCTGGCTCGAGGACGTCGAGGGCGAGCGCGCCCTGGCCTGGGTGCGCGAGCGCAATGCGCAGACCCACGCCGAACTCGCCGCCACGCCCGAGTTCCAGCGCCTGGAGGCCGACCTGCGCGCGATCCTCGACTCCGAGGACAGGATCCCCGCGGTCGAGAAGCTCGGCCCGTACTACTACAACTTCTGGAAGGACCGGCAGAACCCGCGCGGCGTCTGGCGCCGCACCACGCTCGAGGAATACCGCAAGCCGAACCCGCGCTGGGAGACCGTGCTCGACCTCGACGCGCTCAATCAGGCCGAGGGCGAGAACTGGGTCTGGCACGGCGCCGAGTGCCTCAAGCCGGCCTACGAGCGCTGCCTGATCGCGCTCTCGCGCGGCGGCGCCGACGCCGATGTCACCCGCGAGTTCGACCTGACCCGCAAGGCCTGGGTCGAGGACGGCTTCTTCCGTCCCGAGGCCAAGGGCGGCCTGCAGTGGATCGACCGCGACACGGTGTACGTGTACACCGACTTCGGCCCCGGCACGATGACCGCATCGGGCTACCCGCGCATCGTCAAGGAATGGAAGCGCGGCACGCCGCTGGCCGCGGCCCGGACGGTGTACGAGGGCCGCGCCGACGACATGTACATCGCCGCGTTCCACGACCACACCCCGGGCTTCGAGCGCGACTTCGTCAGCCGCACCATCGCCTTCTACAACGACGAGCTGTCCCTGCGCCGCGGCGACGGCACCCTGGTCAAGGTGGACGCGCCCAACTCGGCCAACAAGACCGTGCACCGCGAATGGTTGCTGCTGGAGCTGCGCGAGCCGTACCAGGCCGGCGGCCGCACGTTCCCGGCCGGCAGCCTGATCGCCGCGCGCTTCGACGACTTCATGGCCGGCAAGCGCGCGTTCGAGGTGCTGTTCGAGCCGACCGAGCGTACCTCGCTGGCCGGTTTCGCCTGGACCTGGCACCACCTCGTGCTCAACGTGCTCGACGACGTCAAGAACCGGCTCGCCGTGCTCACCCCGCCCGCCGCCGACGCCGCGGCCGGAGCGGAGTGGACGCGCGCGCCCTTCGTCGGCGCGCCGGAGTTCGGCACGATCGGCGTGTCGGCGGTGGATCCGGACGAGAGCGACGCGGTCTGGCTCACCGCCGCCGACTACCTGACCCCGACCACGCTGTCGCTGGCCGAGGTCGGCCAGGCGCCGGAAGTGCTCAAGCGCATGCCGGCCTTCTTCGACGCCTCCCGGCACGTCATCGAGCAGCACTTCGCCACCAGCCAGGACGGCACCCGCGTGCCGTACTTCCTGGTGCGGCCGAAGGACCTGGAGTACGACGGCACCGCGCCGACCCTGCTGTACGGCTACGGCGGCTTCGAGATCGCGCTCACCCCGGCGTACTCCGCCGGCGTCGGCAAGGGCTGGCTCGAGCGCGGCGGCGTGTACGTCGTGGCCAACATCCGCGGCGGCGGCGAGTACGGCCCGCGCTGGCACCAGGCCGCGCTCAAGGCCAACCGGCACAAGGCCTACGAGGACTTCGCTGCGGTCGCGCAGGACCTGGTCGCGCGCAGGATCACCTCGCCGCGGCACCTGGGCATCCAGGGCGGCAGCAACGGCGGCCTGCTGATGGGCAACATGCTCACCCGCTACCCCGGGCTGTTCGGCGCGGTGGTGGTGCAGGTGCCGCTGCTCGACATGCGCCGTTACCACAAGCTGCTCGCCGGCGCCTCGTGGATGGCCGAATACGGCGACCCGGACAAGCCGGAGGAGTGGGCCTTCATCCGGAACTTCTCGCCCTACCACCTGCTGCGCGAGGGTGTGAAGTACCCGCCGGTGCTGTTCACCACCTCGACCCGCGACGACCGCGTCCACCCCGGCCACGCGCGCAAGATGATGGCGAAGATGCAGGCGATGGGCCTGGACGTGCGCTATTACGAGAACATCGAGGGCGGGCACGGCGGCGCCGCCGACAACGCCCAGCTCGCGCACATGCAGGCCCTGGCCTACACCTTCCTCTGGCGGCAGCTGAGCCGCTGAGCGCGCCGCGGTTGCATTCCCGACCTTCGACCCCATCCATGAAACCCACTTCCCTGCTCCTCGCCACCCTGCTCATGACCAGCGTCACCGCCGCCGCCAGCCCGCAGTCCCTGCCGCCGCCGCCCGACGCCGAACGCCGCCCGCACGTGGTCCGCGCGCCGCACGGCGCCGAGCGCAACGACGAGTACTACTGGCTGCGCGACGACCGCCGCAAGGCTCCGGACGTGCTCGCCTACCTCGAGGCCGAGAACGCCTACGCCGACGCGGTCATGGCCCGGCTCAAGCCCTTGCAGGACCGGCTCTACGACGAGATCGTCGCGCGCATCAAGCAGGACGACAGCTCGGTGCCGTACCGCGAGCGCGGCTTCTGGTACTACTCGCGCTACGAGACCGGCAAGGACTACCCGGTCCACGCCCGCCGGCGCGACGCTGCGGGCCTGCGCGCCGAGGCGATCCAGCAGGCCAACGACGCGGGCGACTTCGCCGGCGAGGAGGTCCTGCTCGACGTCAACGCGCTCGCCGCCGGCAAGGACTACTACAACATCGGCGATTTCGAGGTCAGCCAGGACAACCGCCTGCTCGCCTACGCCGAGGACACCGTCGGCCGCCGCCAGTACGTCATCCGGATCAAGAACCTGGAGACCGGCGAGCTGTACCCGGACGAGATCAAGGGCGTCTCGCCCAACCTGGTCTGGGCCGACGACAACCGCACCCTGTTCTACGTCGAGAACGATCCGGAGACGCTGCTGACCAAGCGGGTGAAGAAGCACGTGCTCGGCACCCCGGCGTCCGCGGACGTGCTGGTGTACGAGGAGCCCGACGACAGCTTCTACATGGGCATCTCGCGCACCCGCGACGACAGGTTCATCTGCATCGGCGTGAGCAGCACGGTGTCGGACGAGCTGCGCTGCGCGCCGGCCGCCGATCCGCGCGAGTTCGTGGTGCTCGCCCCGCGCGAGCGCGACGTGGAGTACGACGCAGACCACTACGGCGGGCGCTGGGTGATCCGCACCAACGCGGGCGGGGCGAAGAACTTCAAGCTGATGACCGCGCCCACCGGCGCGACCTCGCGCACGCAGTGGCAGGAGTGGATCGGGCACCGCGAGGACGTGTTCATCGAGGGCTTCGAGCTGTTCCGCGACTTCACCGTGGTCGCCGAGCGCTCCGACGGCCTGGAGCGCCTGCGCCTGATCCGCGCCGACGGCCGCGAGGAGCACGTCAAGGCCGACGAGCCGGCCTACAGCATGGGCCTTTCGGTGAACGCCGAGCCCGAGACCGACTGGCTGCGCTACACCTACACCTCGCTGACCACGCCGCCGACCACCTATGAGGTCAACGTGAAGAGCGGCGAGCGGCGCCTGCTCAAGCAGCAGCCGGTGCTGGGCTACGACCCGTCGAAGTACGTGACCGAGCGCGTGTGGGCCACCGCGCGCGACGGCACCAGGATCCCGGTGTCGCTGGTGTACCGCAAGGGCTTCAAGCGCGACGGCACCGCCGCGCTGCTGCAGTACGGCTACGGCAGCTACGGCGCGTCCATGGACCCGAACTTCAACCTGCCGGTGGTGAGCCTGCTCGACCGCGGCGTGGTGTACGCGATCGCGCACATCCGCGGCGGCCAGGAGCTGGGGCGGCGCTGGTACGAGGACGGCAAGCTGTTCAAGAAGAAGAACACCTTCACCGATTTCATCGACGTCACCGCGCACCTGGTGAAGGAAGGCTACGCCGCGCCGGACCGGGTCGCCGCCTACGGCGGCAGCGCCGGCGGGTTGCTGATGGGCGCGATCGCCAACCTGGCGCCGGACAGGTACCGCGTGATCCTGTCGCAGGTGCCGTTCGTGGACGTGGTGACGACGATGCTCGATCCGAGCATCCCGCTGACCACCAACGAGTACGACGAGTGGGGCAACCCGGAGCAGAAGGACTACTACGAGTACATGCTGTCGTACTCGCCGTACGACAATCTTTCGAGGCAGGCGTACCCGGCGATGTTCGTCGGCACCGGGCTGTGGGATTCGCAGGTGCAGTACTGGGAGCCGGCCAAGTACGTGGCGCGCCTGCGCGATCTGAACACCTCCGACCAGCCGGTCGTGTTCCGCACCAACATGGACGCCGGCCACGGCGGCAAGTCCGGCCGCTTCCGCCGCTACCGCGAGCTGGCCGAGATGTACGCGTTCCTGCTCGACCAGCTGGGCGTGGAAGGCGGCGGCCAGGCCACCGCCGCGCAATGACGCGCTCCCGCGGCGCCCACGCCGCGGGGAATGCACCGATCAGTCCCGTTTCCCGGTCGCGGGGGGCGGGCCTGATGCTTTCGAAGGCGCTCGTCCGATGAGAGAGGCGGCAAGCACGGTCGTCCCGGGTCCGGTGCGCGGAGGTGTCGCTCGCGGCGGCGCCCTGCCCGAAGCAACGGAACCGCACGCAAGCATCGCCCCCGCGCGAATGCGACACTGCGCAGCCGCGCCTGGTCCGCCCATGCACGACCCCGCCCCCACACCGCTGCGTTCCCGCTGGGCCTGGTGGCTGCTCGCCTACGCCAGCCTCGGCCTCGGCCTGATCGGCATCGCCGTGCCCGGCCTGCCGACGGTGCCGTTCGTGCTGCTGGCCGCGTTCGCCGCCGCCCGCGGCTCGCGCCGCCTGCACGACTGGCTGCACGCCCACCGCCACTTCGGGCCGATGATCCGCGACTGGCAGGCCCACGGCGCGGTCAGCCGCCGCGCCAAACGGCTCGCGACCACGATGATGGGCCTGTGCGCCGTGCTCCTGTTCCTCACCGCCCCGCGCGTCTGGATGGCCGGCCTCGGCACCGCGATCATGGCGATCGTCGCCGCCTGGCTCTGGCGTCGCCCCGAACCGCGCACCTGAGCGCTACACTGCCTGCATGAACCTGCGCATCGCACTCCTCGCCGCCGTCGTGCTGCTGGTCGGCGGCTGCGGCAACAAGGGCCCGCTGGTGTTGCCGACGCGGCCCGCCGCGGCCCCGGCCGAGACCGCGCCTGCGGGGGATCCGGCCACTGCCGAGACCACCGACGACACCACCGCGGCCGACCCCGAGACCGCCCCTCCGCCGCCCGCTCCGACCACGCCGCCGGCAGGCGAGGGGTCCGGCTGAGCCGCGCCATGCGTTTCACCAAGATGCACGGCGCGGGCAACGACTTCGTCGTGCTCGACCTGCGGCCGGGGCTGCCGTCGCCGTCGCTGGCCCTGTGCCGGGCCATCGCCGACCGCCACTTCGGCGTCGGCTGCGACCAGATCCTGACCGTCGAAGCGCCGCGCAGCGCGCAGGCCGTGGCCGCCTACCGGATCTGGAACGCCGACGGCTCCAGCGCCCAGCAGTGCGGCAACGGCGCCCGCTGCGTGGCCGCGTGGCTGCGGCGCGCGGGTGAGGCGCGCGGCGACCGCTTCGTGCTCGACAGCCCCGCCGGCACGCACGAAGTGCAGGTTCTGGACGGGGACCGCTACGCGATCGCGATGGGCATGCCGCAGTTCGCGCCGCAGGCGATCCCGCTGCGCGGCGTGCAGGACGCGCAGGACGAATACGCGCTCGACCTCGACGGCCGCACGCTGCGCTTCGGCGCGGTCTCGATGGGCAACCCGCATGCGCTGATCGAGGTGGACGACCTCGCCCGCGCCCCGGTCGCCACGCTCGGCCCGGCGCTGCAGCAGGCCGGCGCGTTCCCGGAATCGGTCAACGTCGGCTTCGCCGAAGTGGTCTCGCGCACGCAGGTGAAGCTGCGCGTGTACGAACGCGGCGCCGGCGAGACCCTGGCCTGCGGCAGCGGCGCCTGCGCCGCGGCGGCGATCCTGATCCGGCGCGGCCGGGTCGAACGCAGCCTCACGGTGGCCCTGCCCGGCGGCGAGCTGCAGCTGCACTGGCCGCGCGACGACGCGCCGATCGTGATGGCCGGCCCGGCCGCATTCGTGTTCGAAGGGGAATGGCTGTCATGAACGAAACCGGCGAGAAACTCGGCGCGCACGAAGTCGCGGCCTGGCTGCGGCGGCATCCGCGCTTCCTGCAGCAGTTCCCGGACCTGGCGCTGAGCCTGGTGGTGCCGCGCGAGCAGGGCCCGGCGGCGTCGCTGGCGAGCTACCAGCTCGAGGTGCTGCGCGACAAGAACCGCGAGCTCGGCCGGCGCCTGCAGGAGCTGTTCGCCAACGCGCAGGAGAACGAGCGGCTGGCGGTGCGCACCCACCAGCTCACCCTGGCGCTGATGCGCCAGCCCGACCCGGCCGGGACCGTGCGCGCGATGGCGGCGAGCCTGGCCGAGGATTTCCAGGGCGACCTGGTCCGCATCGTGCTGTTCGCGCCGGTGGCCGGGCTCGAGGACGCCGAGTGGCTGCAGGTGCTCGATCCGCTCGATCCGCGCCTGGCGCCGTTCCGCGACGCGCTCGCCGCCGGCGAGCCGATCTGCGGCCGGCTGCACCCGGACAAGCACGCGCTGCTGTACGGCGAGCGCGCGGCGGAGGTGCAGTCGAGCGCGCTGCTGCCGCTGCCGGGCCTGGGCCTGGTCGCGGTCGGCAGCCGCGATCCGAACCGCTTCTTCCCCGGCATGGGCACGCTGTTCCTGCGCATGATGGGCGAGGCGCTGGCGGCGGCGCTGCGCAGGTTCGATGGCTGAGCCGCCTCCCGAGGTCGCGGCCTTCCTCGCCCACCTGCAGGTCGAGCGCGGCCTGTCGCCGCACACGCTGGAAGGATACCGGCGCGATCTGGCGGCCCTGGCCGCATGGGCGCAGGGGCGCGGCGGCGATCTCGCGGGGCTGCATGCGGAGGATCTGCGCGCGTTCGTCGCCGCCGGGCATCGCGCGGGACTGTCGCCGAAGAGCCTGCAGCGGCGGTTGTCGGCCTGCCGCAGTTTCTACCGCTGGCTCGTCAGGCACGGGCGGATCCAGGCCAATCCCGTGGCGGCGGTGCGCGGGCCGAAGGCGCCGCGCAAGCTGCCGCAGGTGCTCGATCCGGACGAGGCCAAGGCGCTGGTCGAGGTGCCCGCCGACGCGCCGCTGGGCCTGCGCGACCGGGCGCTGCTGGAGCTGTTCTATTCCTCGGGCCTGCGCCTGTCGGAGTTGTGCGCGCTGCGCTGGCACGACCTGGACCTCGACGGCGGCCTGGTGACGGTGCTGGGCAAGGGCCGCAAGCAGCGCAGCGTGCCGGTGGGCTCGCACGCGCGCGCGGCGCTCGCGGCCTGGCGCGCGGCGCAGCGGCCGGCCCGCGACGCGCCGGTGTTCCCGGGCCGCAACGGCCCGCTCACCCCGCGCGCGGTGCAGCAGCGCCTGCGCGTGCTGGCGCAGCGCCATGGGCTGTTCAAGCGCGTGCACCCGCACCTGCTGCGGCACAGCTTCGCCAGCCACCTGCTCGAATCCTCCGGCGACCTGCGCGCGGTGCAGGAGCTGCTCGGCCACGCCGACATCGCCACCACCCAGATCTACACCCACCTCGACTTCCAGCACCTGGCCAAGGTGTACGACGCCGCGCACCCGCGCGCGAAGCGCAAGCACAAACCGAAGTGATCGCGCGGCGCGTGTGACCCTCACATAGTTCGCGTGCGCGGTGTGACGGCGCGTACAAGTGTTTCCGCTTCGGGCAGACCGGGGCCGACGAAACCTCCCGCAACGACGCCGGACCCGGGCCGCCCCCCCGCCCGCGCCGTCACATCACCCCGGCCAAAGTCGGGGCCGACCGCGCCGGCACGGCGCTGACATCACGGCATTGAACCCCGCCCCCGGCGGCCCCACCTCTGCCTGACTTCCCGGGAGCCCCGCATGGACCCCAGCCGCGACCCCCACGTCTTCCACGCCACCACCATCGTCTCCGTCCGCCGCCATGGCCGCGTCGTCGTCGCCGGCGACGGCCAGGTCACCCTCGGCAACACGGTGATGAAACGCAACGCCCGCAAGGTGCGCCGGCTCGGCAAGGACGGCCAGGTGCTGGCCGGCTTCGCCGGCGCCGCCGCCGACGCCTTCACCCTGTTCGAACTGTTCGAAGCCAAACTCGAAAAACACGGCCAGCTCACCCGCGCCGCCGTCGAACTGGCCAAGGACTGGCGCACCGAACGCCGCTTCGGAAAACTCGAAGCCCTGCTCGCCGTCGCCGACCGCGAAACCTCGCTCATCGTCTCCGGCACCGGCGACGTGATCGAACCCGAGGACGGCCTGGTCGCGATCGGCTCCGGCGGCGCCTTTGCCCTCGCCGCGATGCGCGCCCTGCTCGCCCACACCGACCTCGACGCCCGCACCATCGCGGTCGAGGCGCTGGGCATCGCCGGCGACATCTGCATCTACACCAACCGCAACATCGTGGTCGAAGAACTCCAGGCCCCCGCATGAGTCACGACACCGCATCCTCGACCATGACCCCGCGCGAGATCGTGCAGGAGCTCGACCGCCACATCGTCGGCCAGCACGCCGCCAAGCGCGCCGTCGCCATCGCCCTGCGCAACCGCTGGCGGCGCATGCAGCTGCCGCCGGAGCTGCGCAACGAGGTGATGCCGAAGAACATCCTGATGATCGGCCCCACCGGCGTGGGCAAGACCGAGATCGCGCGGCGCCTGGCCACGCTCGCGAACGCTCCGTTCGTGAAGGTGGAAGCGACGCGTTTCACCGAGGTCGGGTACGTCGGCAAGGACGTCGAGCAGATCGTGCGCGACCTCGTGGACGTTGCGGTCAAGATGCACCGCGAACAGGCCAAGCAGCGCGTCCGCACCCAGGCCGAGGAACGCGCCGAGGACCGCCTCCTCGACGCGCTGCTGCCGCGCCGCCAGGCGCCGGCCGTGTTCGGCTTCGAGGCCGCCGCGCGCGAGGAGCCGGGCGTCGAGGACAACGAGACCCGGCTCAAGCTGCGCCGGCAACTGCGCGCCGGCGCGCTCGACGAGCGCGAGATCGAACTCGACCTGTCCCTGCAGGCCGGCGTGGACATCCTGGCCCCGCCCGGCATGGAGGAGATGGGCCAGCAGCTGCGGCAGATGTTCTCCCAGCTCGGCGGCGGCCGCACCCAGCGCAAGCGGATGACGGTCCGCGCCGCGCGTCCGCTGCTGGTCGAGGAGGAGGCCGGCAAGCTGGTCAACGAGGACGAGGTGCGCGCCGCGGCGATCGAGGCCTGCGAGCAGCACGGCATCGTCTTCATCGACGAGATCGACAAGGTCGCCAGGCGCGCCGAGGGCTACGGCGCCGACGTCTCGCGCGAGGGCGTGCAGCGCGACCTGCTGCCGCTGGTGGAAGGCTCCACCGTGAGCACCAGGTACGGCCCGGTCAGGACCGACCACATCCTGTTCATCGCCTCCGGCGCGTTCCACCTGGCCAAGCCCAGCGACCTGATCCCGGAGCTGCAGGGCCGGTTCCCGATCCGGGTCGAGCTCGGCGCGCTGGGCAAGGACGATTTCGTCCGCATCCTGACCGAACCGAAGGCGGCGCTGACCGTGCAGTACCGCGAGCTGCTGCGCACCGAGGGCGTGGAGCTGCGCTTCACCGACGATGCGGTCGAGCGCATCGCCGACATCGCCGCGCAGATCAACGAGCGCCAGGAGAACATCGGCGCGCGGCGCCTGCACACGGTGATGGAGCGGCTGCTCGACACGCTCAGCTACGAGGCGCCCGACCGCGGCGGCGCGCAGGTGACGGTGGACCGCGCCTACGTGGACGCGCACCTGGCCGCGCTGGTGCAGGATCCGGACCTGAGCCGCTACATCCTGTGAACGCCGCGCGCGGCGCGCGCGTCAGTCCTCGCGGTGCACCTGGAAGCCGGCGAACGACTGCCGGGTGGGCATCAGTTCGAGCCGGTTGACGTTCAGGTGCGGCGGCAGGGTCGCGATCCAGAACAGGGTCTGGGCGATGTCCTCGGCGGTGATCGGCTGCGCGCCGCGGTACAGCGCGTCCGAGGCCGCCTGGTCGCCGTGGGTGCGCACCAGGGTGAACTCGGTCTCGGCCATGCCCGGCTCGAGCGTGGTCACGCGCACCCCGGTGCCGTGCAGGTCGGCGCGCAGGCCGAGCGAGAACTGGCTGACGAAGGCCTTGGTGCCGCCGTACACGTTGCCGCCCGGGTACGGATAGCGCGCGGCGGTGGAGCTGACGTTGATGATCGCCCCGCGCCGCGCGATCAGGGTTGGCAGCAGCGCGTGGGTGAGCGTGGCCAGCGCGCGCACGTTGGTGTCGATCATCGTGTGCCAGTCGGCGAGGCTGGCCTGCGGCGCCGGCTTCGTGCCCAGCGCCAGGCCGGCGTTGTTGACGAGCAGGTCCACGTCGCGGAACGGCGCCGGCAGGGCGTCGAGCGCGGCGCGCATCGCCGCCTCGTCGCGCACGTCGAAGCAGGCGGTGTGGACGCGTTCGGGGCCGAGCTCGGCGGCCAGCGCCTGCAGGCGCTCGGCGCGGCGGCCGGTGGCGACCACGCGCCAGCCGCCGGCGACGAAGCGGCGCGCGGCGGCGCGGCCGAAGCCGGAGGTGGCGCCGGTGATGAAGGCGGTGCGGGTCATGGACGGGGCTTCTTGGTGGCGGGACGCGCGGCGGGCCTGCGCGGTTTCGGCGCGGCCGGCGCGGGTTTCGCGGCCACGGCCGGCTTGCGTCGGCGCCCGGTCGCGGCCTTGCCGGTGGTGCGCGCCTTGGTCGCGCGGTGCTTGCGCAGCATGTCCTCGGCCAGCGCCACGTCCTCGGACAGGATCCCGGCGGCCTTGGCCACCGCGATCCGTGCCGCGGCCTTGTTCTCGTCCGGATTGGCCAGCAGCAGCTCGCGGATCGCCTCGCGCAGCGCGCGCTCGGCGTCGTGCTTGAGCTTGAGGGACTCGCCGCGGCGCAGCAGCGCCAGCAGGGCGTCCACCACCGGTTTGACGAGGGCGGTTTCGATCGGCATCGCGCGGCTTCCGGATCCTGGGGACGGAGGGCGCAGTGTGCGGGGTGGCCGTCTCAGCGGTCGAGAACGGCCTACTTGACCTTGATCGCCATCGCCGGCAGGCCGCCGTCGGCCAGCTTGCGCTTGGCCTCGGCCAGCTCGGCGGCGGTGCCGTAGGGCCCCATGCGCACGCGGTAGAGGGTCTTGCCGTCCCGCTGCGCCGACTCCACCCGGGCGCTCAGGCCGAGCAGGGCGATGCGCGCCTTCAGCGCCTCGGCGTCGCCGCTGGCGGCGAACGCGCCGGCCTGCAGCAGGTAGCGGGCCTGGCGCTCGGTGGGGGCCTCGGCTGCGGCCGGCGGCGCGGCGTTGGCCGCAGCCACGTCTGCGTCCGCGGCCGCCGGGGTCGCCGCGTCCTGCCGGGCCGCCTCGCGTTCGGCCTCGGCGCGTTCGCGCGCGGCGAGTTCGGCGTCCGAGAGCGCGACTTCCTCGCCCGGCAGCAGGGTGTAGAAGTCGTAGGTGGGCTCCTTGCGCGGCGCGTCCTTCGCCGGCTCGGCCGGCTCGGGCACGATCGGCTCGGCCTCCGGCGCGGCGCTGTCCGCGGCCGGCTTCGCATCGGGGTTGGGCGTGGGCCGGAAGAAGCCGTCGGCGGCGTCCGAGCGCAGGAACTTCGGCGCCGCGATCAGGGCCACGATCCCGATCAGGATCCCGGCGATCAGCCAGGCCCAGCCGGGGATGCCGTCGCCGGAGGTGCGCCGCGCCTGCGATCTGCCGCGTCGCGCCGCCATCACATCCGCTCCGGGGCGGACACGCCCAGCAGGTCCAGACCGTTGCGCAGCACCTGGCCGGTGGCCAGGCTCAGCGCCAGGCGCGCGTTGCGCGGGCCGGATTGCTCCACCAGGACCGGCTGCACGTGGTACCAGGTGTGGAACGCGTTGGCCAGCTCGCGCAGGTACTGCGCGACGAGGTGCGGCTCGAGCGTGTCGGCGGCGGCCTCCACCACTTCCGGATAACGCGAGAGCTCGCGCAGCAGCGCCAGCGCGTGCGGGTCGTCGAGCGTGTGCAGGTGCGCGAACGCCTCGGCCTGGTCGTAGGCGTAGCCCTTCTCGCCGGCCTGGCGCAGCAGGCTGCACACCCGCGCGTGCGCGTACTGCACGTAGTAGACCGGGTTGTCGTTGCTCTGCGAGCGCGCCAGGTCGATGTCGAACACCAGCTGCGAATCCGGCTTGCGCGCGGCCAGGAACCAGCGCGTGGCGTCGCGGCCGACCTCGTCGATCAGGTCGCGCAGGGTGACGTAGCTGCCGGCGCGCTTGGACAGCTTCACCTCCTCGCCGCCGCGCATCACCGTCACCATCTGGTGCAGCACATACTCCGGGTAGTCCGGCGGGATGCCGCAGTCGAGCGCCTGCAGGCCGGCGCGCACCCGCGCCAGCGAGCCGTGGTGGTCGGCGCCGAGCTCGGTGATCGCGCGCTCGTAGCCGCGCAGCCACTTGCTGCGGTGGTAGGCCACGTCCGGCACGAAGTACGTGTACGTGCCGTCCGACTTGCGCATCACCCGGTCCTTGTCGTCGCCGAAGTCGGTGGTGCGCAGCCACAGCGCGCCGCCGTCCTCGTAGGTATGGCCGTGGGCGACCAGTTCGCGCACGGTCTCCTCCACCTTGCCCTCGGCGTACAGCGAGGACTCGAGGAAGTACACGTCGAAGCGCACGCCGAAGGCCTCGAGGTCCTGGTTCTGCTCGCGGCGCAGGTAGGCCACGGCGAAGCGGCGGATCGCCTCGAGGTCGTCGGGATCGCGCGCGCCGGTGACGGCGTGGCCCTCGAACTCGACCGTCTCGCCGCGCAGGTAGGCGTTGGCCACGTCCACGATGTAGTCGCCGCGGTAGCCGTCCGCCGGCCAGTCCGGGTGCTCGGGGGTCATGCCCTTGGCGCGGGCCTGCACCGAGCGCGCCAGGTTCTCGATCTGGGCCCCGGCGTCGTTGTAGTAGAACTCGCGCACCACGCGCCAGCCGTTGGCTTCGAGCACGCGCGCGATGCAGTCGCCGATCGCGCCGGCGCGGCCGTGGCCGACGTGCAGCGGGCCGGTCGGGTTGGCGGAGACGAACTCCACGCCGACCGTGCGCCCGCCGCCGCGCGGGTTGCGGCCGAACGCGGCGCCGGCCTCGAGCACCGCGCGCACCTGGCGCTGCCAGGCGCCGGGGGTGAGGTGGAAGTTGACGAAGCCGGGGCCGGCGAGCTCCACCTTGGCCACGTCTGCGGACGCCGGCAGCGCCGCGACCAGCGCCTGCGCCAGCGCACGCGGGTTGGTGCGCGCCGCCTTGGCCAGCACCAGCGCGGCGTTGGTGGAGAAATCGCCGTGCGCGCGTTCCTTCGGCCGCTCGACGACGAACTCGGGCGCGGGCGCGTCGGCCGGCACGGTGCCGGCCGCCCGCAGGGCATCGAGGCCCTGGGCGATGAGGGCGCGGAGCTGGGCTTTCACGAAGCGGTCTGCGGATCTTGCAAAAGGCCGCACATTGTACGGCCAAGCCTGCGCCGGCCGGGGCCGCGGCCGGCCGCGGATCCGGCCTCACACCCAGCCCTTCGCCGCCAGCGACACCGGTGGGCCGTCGGCGACCACGAAATGGTCGAGCAGGCGCACGTCCACCAGCGCCAGGGCCTGCTTGAGCCGGGCGGTGACCGCGCGGTCGGCGGCGCTGGGTTCGGGGTTCCCGCTCGGATGGTTGTGGCCGACGATCACCGCGGCGGCGTTGTGCGCCAGCGCGCGCCGGGCGATCTCGCGCGGGTGCACCTCGGCGCCGTCGATCGTGCCGCGGAACAGCTCCTCGAACGCGAGCGCGCGGTGGCGGGTGTCCAGGAACAGCGCCGCGAACACTTCCTGCGGCTGGTGGCGCAGGCGCCGGGCGAAGTAGCGCCCGGCGGCGTCCGGGTCGGCCAGCGCCTCGCCGCGCTCCAGCCCGGCGGCGAGGTGGCGCTGGCCGAGCTCGAGCGCGGCGGCGAGCCCGCAGGCGCGGGCCGGGCCGAGGCCGGGCAGGGCGGCGAGCGCGGCCGGCGGCCGGTCGAGCAGCGCGCGCAGCGGCCCGTGCGCGACGAGCAGTTCGCGCGCGGTCGCCACCGCGTCGCGCCCGCGCAGGCCGGAGCCGAGGAAGATCGCCAGCAGCTCGGCGTCCGAGAGCGCGGCGGGGCCGCGTGTCAGCAGCTTCTCGCGCGGACGTTCGTGGGCGGGCCAGTCGCGGATGTGCATCGGGCGGCAGGGGAGGGATGGGACGGAAGGCCATCCGGGCGCGGCGTGCGGCCGCCCGGCCTCGGGGCGCTGGGGGTCGGCGGGTGGCGCCCGGCCGCGCCCGGATGACGTGCACAGGATCGCCGCGCACGGCACGCGCGCCGATCGGGCGGATGCGGACGTTCGGGTAAGCTAGGCCCTCGTTCCGCGGCAGGAATTTTCCGCACCGATGTCCGAGGCCCCGTCCCGCCTGCAAGGCCGCCGCCTGCTGCTGTGCGTGTGCGGCGGGATCGCCGCGTACAAGGCCGCCGACCTGGTGCGGCGCCTGCGCGAGGCCGGCGCCACGGTGCAGGTGGCGATGACCGAGGACGCGCAGCGCTTCGTCGGCGCGCAGACCTTCCAGGCCCTCTCGCACCTGCCGGTGCGCACCTCGCTCTGGGACGCGCAGGCGGAGGCGGCGATGGGTCATCTGGAACTGGCGCGCTGGGCCGAGCGGATCGTGATCGCGCCGGCCACGGCGAACATGCTCGCCAAGCTCGCCCATGGGTTCGCCGACGACCTGGTCAGCACCCTGTGCCTGGCCACCACCGCGCCGGTCTCGGTCGCGCCGGCGATGAACCACCGCATGTGGCTGCACCCGGCCACGCAGGCGAACATGGCCACGCTGCGCGCGCGCGGCGTGCAGCAGATCGGCCCCGACGACGGCCCGCTGGCCGAGGGCGAGTCCGGGCCGGGGCGCATGGCCGAGCCGCAGGCGATCGTCGCCGCACTCGCGGAGGCGATGGCTTGAACCGCGCGCTCGCCGGCCGCCGGATCGTGGTCAGCGCGGGGCCGACCTACGAGGACCTCGATCCGGTCCGGTTCCTCGGCAACCGCAGCAGCGGCAAGATGGGCTTCGCACTGGCCGAGGCCGCGGCGCGGCGCGGCGCGCAGGTGGTGCTGGTCGCCGGCCCCGTGCACCTGCCCACCCCCGACGGCGTGGCCCGCATCGACGTGCGTTCGGCCGCGCAGCTGCGCGAGGCCGTGCTCGGCGCGCTGCCGGCCGATGCGTACATCGGCGCGGCCGCGGTGGCCGACTGGACCCCGCGCGCGGTCTCGCCGCACAAACTCAAGAAGATGCCGGGGGCGCAGATCCTGACCCTGGAGCTGGTGCGCACCCCGGACACGCTGGCGGAAGTGGCCGCGCACCCGCAGCGCCCGCGCGTGGTGGTCGGCTTCGCCGCCGAGACCCACGACCTGGAGCGCTACGCGCGCGGCAAGCTCGCCGAGAAGCGGCTCGACCTGATCGCCGCCAACCGCGTCGGCGTGGCCGGCAGCGGGTTCGAGGCCGACGACAACACCCTGATCGTGTTCTCCCGCGACGGCGCGATGCACACCCTCGGCCCGGCCGGCAAGCGCGAAGTCGCCGAGGCATTGCTGGATCTGATGGCCTTGTTCCTGGACGCGGATGAACGCGGATGAACATGGATCGTTGCTGGATCCGCGGCCATCCGCGTTGATTCGCGTCTCAACGGAGCGCCCACCGATGCGCCGCACCCTCGAAGTCAAGCTGCTCGATCCGCGCTTCGGTGACGTCTGGCCGTTGCCGGCCTATGCCACCGAGGCCAGCGCCGGGCTCGATCTGCGCGCCGCGCTCGAGGCGCCGCTCACCCTGGCCCCGGGCGAGGCGGCGCTGATCCCGTCGGGCCTGGCGATCCACCTCGCCGATCCCACCCTGTGCGCGGTGATCCTGCCGCGCTCCGGGCTCGGCCACCGGCACGGCATCGTGCTCGGCAACGGCACCGGCCTGATCGACGCCGACTACCAGGGGCCGCTGCTGATCAGCACCTGGAACCGCGGCCGCGAGCCCTACACCATCGCGCCGGGCGACCGCATCGCCCAGCTGGTGATCCTGCCGATCGTGCGCGCGGTGTTGCAGGTGGTGGATACTTTCGAGGAAAGCGCGCGGGGGGCCGGCGGCTTCGGCCACACCGGCGTGCGCTGAAGGGGAGAGGGACATGAGCGACTCCAAGCGTCCGCGGCTGACCGCCGCGCAACTGCGCCCGGCGCTGCCGGCGCTCGCGGCGGTGCTGGTGCTGTTGGCGGCCTGGTTCGGCTGGGGCGCCTGGCGCACCTGGCAGGCCGCGCGCGGCGAGGCCGCCCTGGTCGCCACCCGCGATGCCGCGGTGGCGAGCATCGCCGCGACGGTGCGCAAGGACGTGCAGGAACTCGAACGCCGCGTCGGTGATGCCGCGGTGCGGTCGGCGGCGGTCGGGGGCGACCATGCCGCCGTGGCGGGCGCGATCGGCCGCGGCTGGGCCGGGGTCGAGCAGGTCGAAGCCTGGCCGCCGGGGCTGGACACCGCCTTCGCCGATCCGGCCGCCAGCGGCTACGGCAAGCTCGCCCTGCTCCAGGCGGCGCTGGCCAGCGGCAAGCCGGTCGCCGCCGTCGTCCGCGACGGCAAGGCGCCGAAATTCGCCCTGGCCGCGCCGGTGGCCGATGGCACGGGCGTGGTCGGCGTGGCCTATGTCCGGTTTCCGCTGGCCCGGGTGACCGCGCCGCTGGAGGCCGCCACGCCGGGCGACGACGGGTACCTCGCCCTGCGCCAGGGCAGCCACAGCGTGCTCGAGCGCGGCAATGCGGCGCTGGCCGACGGCGCCGAGGTGCTGGCCGCGCCGGTGCCGGGCACCGACTGGCGCATCGCCGCCGGCGTGCCCGACGCCGGGACCGCGGCCTTCGGGCTCGGCCCGCTCGGCGCCGCGATCGGGGCGGCCGTGTTCCTGCTGCTCGCCGGCGCGCTGGCGTGGCTGTACCGCCGCCCGGCCCTGGCCGCGGCGGCCGAGGCCGCGGACGAGCCGGCCCCCACGCTGGCCGAGGCCCTGCAGCGGGAGCCGGCCGTGCCGCCGCCGCCGAAAGTCGAGGAGGTGCCGGCGCCGCCGCGCGAACAGGCGGTGGGCGTGGACCGCTCGATCTTCCGCGCCTACGACATCCGCGGCGTGGTCGGCCAGACCCTCGATCCCGGCGTGGCGACCCTGATCGGTCATGCGATCGGCTCGCTGATGCACGACAAGGGCCTGCGCGACATCGTGGTCGGCCGCGATGGCCGCCTGTCCGGGCCGGAGCTGTCCGCGGCCCTGATCGAGGGCCTGCGCAAGGCCGGTTGCAACGTGATTGATCTCGGCCAGGCGGCCACCCCGGTGGTCTATTTCGCCGCCTATCACCTGCGCACCGGCTCGTGCGTGGTGGTGACCGGCAGCCACAACCCGCCCGAATACAACGGCTTCAAGATCGTGCTCGGCGGCGAGACCCTCGCCGGCGAGGCGATCGCCGGCTTGTACGCGCGCATCGCCGAGGATCGCCTGCACGACGCACCCGTGCCCGGCACCCTGCAGCACTACGACGTCGCCAACGACTACGTCGAGCGCATCGCCTCCGACGTGCAGCTCGACCGCCGCCTGCGGGTGGTGGTGGACGCCGGCAACGGCATCGCCGGCGCGATCGCGCCGCGCGTGCTGGAGGCGATCGGCGCCGAGGTCACGCCGCTGTACTGCGAGGTGGACGGCACCTTCCCCAGCCACCACCCCGATCCGAGCGATCCGCAGAACCTGACCGACCTGGTGCAGATGGTGCAGCGGCTCGACGCCGACCTCGGCCTGGCCTTCGACGGCGACGGCGACCGCCTCGGCGTGGTCACCCGCGACGGCCGCAACATCTTCCCCGACCGGCTGCTGATGCTGTTCGCCGCCGACGTGCTCGAGCGCAACCCGGGCGCGGTGATCGTCTACGACGTCAAGTGCACCGGACGCCTGGCCGGCCACATCCTGCGCCACGGTGGCAGCCCGATGATGTGGAAGACCGGGCACTCGCTGATCAAGGCGCGCATGCGCGAGGTCGAGGCCGAACTGGCCGGCGAGATGAGCGGCCACTTCTTCTTCAAGGAGCGCTGGTACGGCTTCGACGACGCGATCTACGCCGCCGCGCGCCTGCTCGAGATCCTGGCCGCGCGCCCCGAGTCGCCGAGCGAGGTGCTCAACGCGCTGCCGGAAGGGGTCTCCACGCCCGAGATCAAGGTGGAGCCGCCGAGCGGCAACCCGCATGCCTTCGTCGAGCGGTTCCGGGCCGCGGCCCGGTTCGAGGGCGGTCGGGCGTCCACCATGGACGGCCTGCGCGTGGACTGGCCGGACGGCTGGGGCCTGGTGCGCGCCTCCAACACCACCCCGGTGCTGGTGTTGCGTTTCGACGCCGACAACGCCGAGGCCCTGGCCCGCATCCAGGCCGCATTCCGCGAGCAGCTGCTCGCGCTGGAGCCCGGCCTGAAGCTGCCGTTCTGAGCCGGCGGCCGGGGGTCAGGGCGTCGGCCCGGCCTCCGGCGCGGCCGCGGCCGCCGCGGCCTCCGCGGCCTGGCGCTTGAGCGCGCGGTAGCGTTCCAGCGCCGAGGTGAACTCGCCGTCGAGTTCGGCCCGATCCCGCACCTGCTGCACGAGCAGGCGCTCCTGGCGGCGCAATGCGGCGTACTGGTGCCGGATGTTGTCGGCCAGGGTCTTCGGCACCGGTTTGCCGGCCAACTCCAGTTCCCCGGCGCGGCGCAGCTGCGAGATCAGGCTGTGGCGCAGGCCGTCCACGCCGAGCCGGGAGGCCTTCACCGTCTCGTCGAGCAGGGTGATGCGTTCGTGGAACGCGCGGCGCAGCTCGTCCTCGGTGGCGTAGGACTCCACCATCGCCAGCTCGCGCCGGATCCGCGCCTGCTCCTCGGCCGCGGCGCGGGCGGCCTCGGCTTCGGCCGCTTCGACAGCGGCGCGTTCGTCCTCGCTCAGGGCCGGGCCGACCTGGCCGGTGCGGCGGCCGCTGCGGGCGCTGAATTCGGTGCGCGCCGCGCCCGCGGCCTCGGCCGGCAGCGCGTCGCCGCAGACCTTGCGGCCGTTCTCTTCCCAGCAGTAGAGCTTCTTGGCAGGGGCCGGTTCCTGGCGGGCTTTCTGCGCCTGTGCGCTTGCCGACAGGGCGAACAGGACGGCGATGGCGAGCGAACGGGTGATGGTCATGGTGGCAGCCCCCTGCCGGCCGCAGGTCAAAGATCCGCCGCGCAGCCCCAGCGTTCGCGGTAGGCGCGCAGGGCGTCGCGGTGCGGCACAAGTTCCGCGCTTTCGCCCGCGAACGCAAGCAGGTCGGCCAGTCCGGCCACCGCCACCACCGGGATGCCGTGTGCGGCGGCCACCGCCTGCGCGGCCGAGCGCGGGTCGTCGTCGCTGGCGCGTTCCTGGCGGTCGAGCGCGATCACGATTCCGGCGGGAGCCCCGCCGCCGTCACGGATCAGCCCCAGCGCCTCGCGGATCGCGGTGCCGGCAGTGATCACGTCGTCCACCACCAGCACCCGCCGCCCGGCCAGCGGCGCACCGATCAGCACCCCCCCCTCGCCATGCGCCTTGGCCTCCTTGCGGTTGAAGGCCAGCGGCAGGTCGCGACCGCGGCGGGCGAACTCGCAGGCCAGCGCGGTCGCGAGCGGGATGCCCTTGTAGGCCGGGCCGAACAGCAGGTCGAACGCGAGCCCGGCGGCCTCGACCGCATCGGCGTAGCAGGCCGCCAGCTCCGCCAGCAGCGCGCCGCGGTCGAAGCGCCCGGCGTTGAAGAAGTACGGGCTGACCCGCCCGGACTTGAGGGTGAACTCGCCGAAGCGCAGCGCCTGCGCGCGCAGGGCCAGGCGGAGGAAGCGGATGCGGTGGTCGGACATCGGGCGCGGAACCGGGAGCGGAAGGCACGGATTGTGCCGGAACCGCGCGGCGTTCCGTCGGCCTGCGCTACGCTGCGCTGCCCCGTCCCGCCGCCCTGCTGCATGCGCATCGTCACCTTCAACGCCAACGGCCTGCGTTCGGCCGCCACCAAGGGGTTCTTCGACTGGTTCGCGCAGCAGCGCGCCGACGTGCTGTGCGTGCAGGAAACCAAGGCCCAGGAGCACCAGCTCGGCGAGGCCGCGTTCCGCCCCGACGGCTACCGCGCCTGGTTCCGCGACGCGCGCACCAAAATGGGCTACAGCGGGGTGGCGATCTACGCCAAGCGCGAGCCGGACGAGGTCCGCACCGAGCTCGGCTGGGCGCCGTTCGACGACGAGGGCCGCTACCTCGAGGCGCGCTTCGGCAGGCTCAGCGTGGTCTCGTTCTACCTCCCCTCCGGCTCGTCCGGCGAGGAGCGGCAGGCGTTCAAGTTCCAGGTCATGGAGTGGCTCAGGCCGATCCTCGACGACTGGCTGCGCAGCGGCCGCGATTACGTCCTGTGCGGCGACTTCAACATCGTTCGCAGCCGGCTCGACATCCGCAACTGGACCTCGAACCAGAAGAACTCCGGCTGCCTGCCGCCCGAGCGCGCCTGGCTCAACGCCCAGATCGCCGAGGACGGCGGCAGCGACGGCACGCCGCCGGCTGCGCACGGCTGGGTGGACACCTACCGCCGGCTGCGTCCGCAGGGCCAGGACTACACCTGGTGGAGCAACCGTGGTGCGGCGCGCGCCAAGGACGTGGGCTGGCGCATCGACTACCAGCTGGCCACGCCGTCACTTGCGTCGCGCCTGCGCGCATGCTCCATTGCCCGCGAGCCGCGCTTCTCCGATCACGCCCCGTACACGGTGGACTATGACCTCTGAGCGCACGCCCGCCGGCTGGCGCCTCGTCGCGCAGAACCTGCGCCAGCCGAAGGTGCTGGCGATGCTGCTGCTCGGCTTCAGCTCGGGCATCCCGATCTACCTGGTCGGCAACACGCTCGGCTTCTGGATGCGCGAGAACGGCATCGAGCTGTCCACGATCGGGTTCCTGTCGTGGGTCGGCCTGGCGTACTCGCTGAAGTTCCTGTGGGCGCCGCTGGTGGACAAGGCCGATGCGCCGCTGCTCGGGCGCTGGCTCGGCCGCCGTCGCGGCTGGATGCTGCTGTCGCAGCTGGTGGTGGCCGCGGCGCTGGTGGGGATGGCGCTGGTCGAGCCGCGCGCGGACACGCTGTCGCTGGCAGGGGTCGCGCTCGACCGGCTGCTGGTGTTCGGCGCGCTGGCGCTGGTGGTGGCCTTCGCCTCGGCCACCCAGGACATCGTGATCGACGCCTGGCGCATCGAGAGCGCCGACAGCAACGAGCAGCAGGGGCTGCTGACCTCGACCGCGACCCTGGGCTACCGCGGCGCGCTGCTGGTCACCGACGCGCTGATCCTGATCGTGGCCGCGCAGGTCGGCTGGGTGCTGTCGTACGGGCTGATGGCGGCGCTGATGGGCGTGGGCATGGCCGCGGTGCTGCTGGCGCGCGAGCCGGCCGCCAGCGTGCGGGCCGCCGCGACGTCGCAGCCCGCGCTGTACACGCCGCAGGGTCTGTACGACGCGGTGCTTGGCCCGTTCGTGGCCTTCTTCCGCCAGCACGGACAGTGGGCGCTGCTGATGCTGGTCGCGATCAGCCTGTACCGGCTGCCGGACTTCCTGATGGGGCCGATGGCCAACCCGTTCTACGCCGACCTCGGCATCGGCAAGGAGACCGTGGGCGCGGTGCGCGGCTCGTTCGGGCTGGTCGCGACCGTGCTCGGTGTGGCCGCGGCCGGGCTGAGCGCGGTCCGGTTCGGGTTCGTGCCGACCCTGCTCGCGGGCGCGGTGCTCGGGCCGGCCTCCAATCTCGCGTTCAGCTGGCTGGCGCTGGCGGGCGCCGACACCGGCGTGTTCACCGCGGCGATGGTGATCGACAACTTCTGCAGCGGGTTCGCCGGGGTCGCGTTGGTCGGCTACATGTCGAGCCTGACCAGCCTGGGTTACACCGCCACCCAGTACGCGCTGCTGAGCTCGTTCTATGCCCTGCCGGGCAAGCTGCTGAAGGGGCTGTCGGGCGTGGCCGTGGAGACGTTCCAGGCCGGACACGGCGAAATGGGCGGGTATGCCCTGTTCTTCGCTGCCACCGCCCTGGTCGGCATCCCGGCGCTGCTGCTGTGCGCCTGGCTCGCCCTGCGCGGCCCGGGCCACCGCGCCGGCCCGGTGCGGGCGGCGGCCGGATAGGTCGCCGTTGACCGTCACGGAGCGTTGAATCCGTGACCGTCAATGTGCGCCGCTGGAGGGTGGCATGACCGACATCGTCCTGCGCGACATTGATCCGGTCCTGGCCGAGCGCATCCGTCGCGTGGCCCAGGCGCGCGGCTGGGACATGCACCAGACCCTCCTGGCCCTGCTCGAGCAGGGGCTGTATGCCTGCGAGAGCGGGGCCCAGGTGCGCCTGGACGACCGCGAGTCCACCGCCCTGCAGCAGGCGATCGCGGCGCTCGAGCAGGTGCCGAACGATCCGGGCTTCGGCCTGATCGGGCGCGCCTCCGAACCCACGCCGCCGCCGCACATCCTCGACCACCGGCTCGAGGACGTGGTGCGCAAGGAAGGGGAACAGGACGAACCGACCTGAGCGCGCCGTTCAGGCCGGGAATACGACTCCGAGCACGCGCGGGCCGCGCGCGCCGGTGACCGCGGGCAGGTTGCCCGGGCGCCCGGCCAGGGCCTCGCGTGCCAGCCAGGCGAAGGCCATCGCCTCGACGCAGTCCGGGTCGAGACCGTGCACCGCGCTCGACTCGACCACCGCCTCCGGCAGCAGCGCGGCGATCCGCGCCCGCAGGTGCGGGTTGTGCACGCCGCCGCCGCACACGATCACGCGCCGGGTGTACGGCTGGCTCGCATGCAGGGCCTCGGCGATCGTGCGCGCGGCCAGCTCGAGCAGGGTCGCCTGCACGTCCTCGGCGCGTTCGCCGCCGCGCAGGTGCGCCTGCAGCCAGGCGAGCTGGAACTGCTCGCGCCCGGTGCTCTTTGGCGGCGGCAGCGCGAACCACGGCTCGGCGAGCAGGCGCGCGAGCAGGGCCTGGTCCACCGTGCCGCGCGCGGCGAACGCGCCGCCGGCGTCGAACGCCGCGCCGGTGTGGCGCTGGCACCAGGCATCGAGCAGCGCGTTGGCCGGGCCGGTGTCGAAGCCGCGCACCGGCCCGCGGCGCGGCAGCAGGGTGAAGTTGGCGATCCCGCCCAGGTTCAGCACCGCCCGGTCCTCGTCCGGCGCATGCAGCAGCGCGGCGTGGAAGGCCGGTACCAGCGGCGCGCCCTGGCCGCCGGCGGCCACGTCGCGGCGGCGGAAGTCGGCGACCGTGGTGATGCGGGTGCGCTCGGCGATCACGTGGCCGTCGCCGAGCTGCCAGGTGAACGGATGCGGCGGGCCCGGGCGATGGCGCACGGTCTGGCCGTGCGAGCCGAGCGCGCGCACCTGCGCCGGGGCCACGCCGACCTCGTCGAGCAGCCGCAGCGCGGCGTCGGCGAAGGCGTGCGCCACCTGCACGTCGAGCCGGCCCAACTCGTCCAGCGACGCGGCGTCCCCGCCCTGGCCCAGCGCCACCAGCCGCGCCCGCAGCGCCGGCTCCCAGGCATAGGTGCGCCCGTGCACGAGCGCGCAGCGCCCGTGCTCGAAGCGCACCAGCGCGGCATCGATGCCGTCGGCGCTGGTGCCCGAGATCAGTCCGAGGAACAGTTCGGCGTCCGCCACGTCGGTCCTTGCCGCATGCGCCGCGCGGGCGCCCCGCACGAGCATAGGCAAGCGCCGCGGCGACGTCACGCCGCAGCACGCGGTGCTGCCCTCAGCTCCTGCCCTGGCCCTTGGCCGGCTTCACCGGCGCGGCGTCGGCGAACACCACCCGCTCGACCTCCTGGATCCGCGCCAGCGCATGCTGGGTCTGGGCGCGGAACGCGGCCAGGGCGGCGCCGCTGAGCGGCTCGGGCGGCGGCATGGTCACCGACAGCGGATTGCGGTGCACGCCGTTGATCTGGAACTCGTAGTGCAGGTGCGGGCCGGTGGACAGGCCGGAGCTGCCGACGTAGCCGATCACCGCGCCCTGCGGCACGCGCTGCCCGGCGCGGATGTCGCCGAAGCGCGACATGTGCGCGTACAGGGTGGTGTAGCCGCGGCCGTGGTCGAGCACCACGGTGCGGCCGTAGCCGCCCTTCCAGCCGACGAACTTCACCCGCGCATCGCCCGCGGCCATGATCGGCGTGCCGCTGCGCGCGGCGTAGTCCACGCCCTTGTGCATGCGCATGCGGCCCAGCACCGGGTGGCGGCGCGCGCCGAAGCCCGAGGTCAGGCGCGCGTACGGGATCGGCATGCGGATGAAGCTCTTCTTCAGCGGCCGGCCGTCGGCGGTGAAGTACTCCGGCTTGCCGTTGCGTTCGAAACGGAAGCCCGAATACAGCTTGCCGCGCGCGGTGAAGGTCGCCGCCAGCACCGGGCCGGTGCCGATCAGCTCGCCCTCGCGCCAGCGCTGCTCGACCACCACGCTGAAGCGGTCGGACGCGGCCACGTCCTCGTTGAAGTCGATGTCGTACTTGAAGATCTCGTCGGTGAGCTGGTTGATCGCCTTCGGCGACAGGCCGAGCCGGCGCGCGGAATGGAACAGCGAACGTCCCACCTCGCCGCTGATCACCACGGTGCGGGCCTCGACCGGACGCTCGATCACGCGTTCGACGATCGCATCGCCCTGCAGCTGCAGCTCGACCCGGTGGGTCTCGTCGCGGTCGTAGCGCAGCGCGCGCAGCCCGCCGTCCGCCGGCAGGTCGAAGGCGAGCTCGGCGCCGGGCCGGAGCCGGGTCAGCGCCTGCTTCGCGCCCGGGTGCTCGAGGATGCGGTGCATCAGCGTCGCCGGCAGGTCCAGCTCCTCGAAGATCGCGCCCAGGGTCTGCCCCGGCCGCACCGACACCACCTGCCAGCTGTCGCCGGGCGTGCTGGCCCGGCGCGAGGCCGGCAGCGGCGGCAGCGCCAGCGCCATCGTGGTGGTGACCAGCGCAGGTTGCTGCGGTGCGGAGATCGCGCCGGAGAAGCCGGGCACCAGCGCGGCGAGCAGAGCGCCGAGGGTCGCGAACAGGCTGGCGTGGGCCCAATGGCGGCGCGTCCAGCGGCCGTTGAACGCGGCCGGCATCCGGCGCAGGGCGCGGGACGGGGTGGCTTCGGGCGCGCGCTGTCGCGATCCGCTCGTCGCTGTCATCATGGAATCCCCATCGGCCCGCGTGACGGGCGCGTAGCGGCGCTACCATAGTCACGCGAACAGGGCGCGTCAAACCTTTGAGCTGAATGGGTTTTTCGGGCCTGCCGCATCCCCCTTCCGTTTAACGGACCCTTTACCATCGCGGTCACACTTTGGCCGCCGACGAGGCCCCCGTGTCGCTCGAACCAGCCCTTGCCCTGATCGGCCGCGGCGCCGACGAGATCCTCAAGCGCGACGAGCTCGAGGCGCGCCTGCGCCTGGGCCGCCCCCTGCGCATCAAGGCCGGCTTCGATCCCACCGCCCCCGACCTGCACCTGGGCCACACCGTCCTGCTCAACAAGATGCGGCAGTTCCAGGACCTCGGCCATACGGTGATCTTCCTGATCGGCGACTTCACCGGGATGATCGGCGACCCCACCGGCAAGAACGCCACCCGCAAGCCGCTCACCCGCGAAGAGGTCGAAGCCAACGCCCGCACCTACGAGGCACAGGTGTTCAAGGTGCTCGACCCCGAGCGCACAGAGGTGCGTTTCAACTCCGAATGGTTCGGGAAGATGGGCGCGGCCGACATGATCCGGCTCGCCGCCCAGCACACCGTGGCGCGCATGCTCGAGCGCGACGACTTCGCCAAGCGTTATGCCGCGCACCAGCCGATCGCGATCCACGAATTCCTCTATCCGCTGGTGCAGGGCTACGACTCGGTGGCGCTGCAGGCCGACGTCGAGCTCGGCGGCACCGACCAGAAGTTCAACCTGCTGATGGGTCGCGCCCTGCAGGAGCACTACGGCCAGCCGCCGCAGATCGTGCTGACCATGCCGCTGCTGGAAGGCCTGGACGGCGTGCAGAAGATGAGCAAGTCGCTCGGCAACTACATCGGCATCGCCGAGCCGGCGATAGACATCGTCACCAAGACGATGAAGATCGGCGACGAGCTGATGTGGCGCTGGATCGAGCTGCTCAGCTTCGAGATCACGATCGAGGAGGCGGCGCGACTGAAGCGCGCGGTGGCCGAAGGCGCGCTCAACCCGCGCGACGTCAAGCTGCGCCTGGCGCGCGAGCTGGCCGCGCGCTTCCACGGCGCGGCCGCCGCCGAGCAGGCCGTGGCCGGCTGGAACGCCGCGGTGCGCGGCGAGGGCGACACCGCCCTGCTGCCGCTGCAGGACGTGGTGGTGCCGGCCGAGGGGCTGCGCATCGCCGCCCTGCTCACCGCCGCCGGCCTCACCCCCAGCAACTCCGAGGCGATGCGCAAGCTGCGCGAGCGCGCGGTGCGGGTCGAGGGCGAGGTGGTCGAGGACGCCGGCCGCACCTTCGCCCCGGGGTTCACCGGCGTGCTCGCGGTCGGCAAGCGCACCTTCGCCCGGGTGCGCCTGGTCAGTGCCGGCTGAACGCGCGGCCCGCGCCGGGGTCGGGGCGGGCCCCGCCCCGGGCCCTTGAAATGCCGCCGCCCGGCATCACCTCGACGACAGGCCCCGGAGCGTGCACAATGCGCGCCCCTTGCCGACCGGCGTGCCGGGTGGCGGGGCGGCCGACCGGCTGGAGTGCCCTGAGCGGAGTGGTTTTTTTGCGGCGGGGTGTTGACGATTCGGCGGAGGGCTGTATGATGTTGGGCTCCCTCGGGCACTGGCCTTGGGGGGCGGGAGGCGGCGCTGAGGCTGCTCCTGTTTGGATCTTTGACAGTGTGCG
>NZ_VNKO01000012.1 GCF_008033445.1 Vulcaniibacterium gelatinicum | reverse complement strand
CGGCGGCGGCGCCGCGATCGGCGCGGCGCCGGCCGACGCCGGCTGCGCCGCCTCGCCGCGCAGGCGCGCCACCTGCCGGCGCGCGCGCTCGTATTCGTAGGACACGCGCAGCAGCAGGCCGAGCGCAGCGCAGGTCATCAGCACGCTCGAGCCGCCGGAGGAGATCAGCGGCAGGGTCAGGCCCTTGGTCGGCAGCAGGCCCAGGTTCACGCCGATCGAGACCAGGCTCTGCAGGCTCATCCACAGCGCGATGCCGAACGCGCAGTAGCCGGCGAAGTGGCGCCGCATCTCCACGCACTGCAGCCCGAGCCAGAACGCGCGCCCGGCCAGCAATGCGTACAGCGCGATCACCGCGAGCACGCCGAACAGGCCCAGCTCCTCGCCGATCACGGCGAGGATGAAGTCGGTGTGCGCCTCCGGCAGGTACGACAGCTTCTGCACCGAGGCGCCGAGCCCGACCCCGAACCATTCGCCGCGGCCGAGCGCCATCAGCGCGTTGGCGAGCTGGTAGCCGGCGCCGAACGGATCCTCGAACGGATCGGTGAACGAGGTCAGGCGCCGCACCCGGTACGGCGCCGCCAGCGCGATCGCGGCCAGCGTCGGCAGCAGCAGCGCCACCGGCAGGAAGATGCGCGGCATGCTCGCCCCGGCCAGCACCAGCATGCCGCCGGTGATCGCCAGCAGCAGCATGGCCGAGCCGAAGTCCGGCTGCATCAGCAGCAGCGCCACCAGCAGTCCCGCCACGCCGAGCGGCTTGAGCAGCGCCGGCCAGGTCGCGGCGATGCCCTCGTTGAAGCGCTTGAGGTAGCTGGCCAGCCACACCACCAGCAGCACCTTCACCGCCTCCACCGACTGGAACTTGATCAGCACCAGGTTCAGCCAGCGCCGCGCGCCCTTGACCTCGTGCCCGAGACCGGGCACCAGCACCAGCAGCAGCAGCACGAAGCAGCCGATCAGCAGCCACTGGCTCCAGGCCTCGACCAGCTTCAGCTCGGTGCGCATCGCCACCGCCGCCACGCACGCCCCGAGGGCGAGGTACAGCGCATGCCGCAGCGCGTATTCGTAGGGCGTGGCGCCGATCGCCACCGAGCTGGAGGCCACCATCACCAGGCCGAAGCAGGCCAGCGCCAGCGCGCAGCCGAGCAGCCACGGATCGAAGCGGCCTTCGATCGCGTCGAGTGGCGTGGCCTGGCGCGGCGTTCCGTCCATCAGCGCACCTTGAGCGTGGCCAGGCCGACCAGGACCAGGATCACCGAGATGATCCAGAAGCGGACGATCACCCGCGGCTCCGGCCAGCCCTTGAGTTCGAAGTGGTGGTGGATCGGCGCCATGCGGAACACGCGCCGCCCGGTGAGCTTGAACGAGGCGACCTGGATCATCACCGACAGCGTCTCGATCACGAAGATGCCGCCCATCACCACCAGCACCAGCTCCTGGCGCACGATCACCGCGATCGCGCCGAGCACCGCGCCGAGCGCGAGCGCGCCGATGTCGCCCATGAACACCATCGCCGGATAGGTGTTGAACCAGAGGAAGCCCAGGCCCGCGCCGGCGATCGCGGCGCAGATGATCACCAGCTCGCCGGCGCCGGGCACCTGCGGGATCTGCAGGTACTGCGCGAACACCGCGTGGCCGGAGGCGTAGGCGAACACGCCCAGGCCGCAGGCCACCAGCACGGTCGGCATGATCGCCAGGCCGTCGAGGCCGTCGGTGAGGTTGACCGCGTTGGAGAAGCCGACGATCCAGAAGTAGGCGATCGCCACGAACGCGATCCCCGCCAGCGGCAGGGCCACGGTCTTGAACAGCGGGATGTAGAACGTGGTCGCGGCCGGGGCGTCGGCGGTGTACCACAGGAACAGGCCGGCGCCGAGGCCGAACAGCGACTGCAGCAGGTACTTCCAGCGCGACTTCATGCCGTTCGGATCGCGGCGCACGATCTTGATCCAGTCGTCCCAGAAGCCGATCCAGCCGAACGCCACCATCACCGCCAGCACCAGCCACACGTAGCGGTTGCGCAGGTCGCCCCACAGCAGCACCGAGGCCAGCACGGTGAGCAGGATCAGCGCGCCGCCCATGGTCGGCGTGCCGGCCTTGGAGAAGTGCGACTGCGGGCCTTCCTTGCGGATCGGCTGGCCGCCCTTGAGCTGGGCCAGGCGGCGGATGATCGCCGGCCCCCACCACAGCGACAGCAGCAGCGCGGTCAGCGCGGCGAGGATGCCGCGGAAGGTCAGGTAACCGAACAGGCCGAACAGGCTCTGCAGTTGTTCCAGCCAGCGCGCGAGCTCAAGCAGCATCGGTGCCCCCCTTGCCCTGCGGACGCGGCTCGGCCGCGAGCACCGCCTTCACCACCTGGTCCATCGCGCTGCCGCGCGACCCCTTGACCAGCGCCTGCACCCCCGGGCGCAGCTCGGCCAGCAGCGCCGCGGCCAGCGCCTCGTGGCTGTCGAACACCCGTCCGCCCGCGCCGAACGCGCGCGCGGCGTGCGCGCTGAGCGGCCCGAGCGCGTACAGCCGGCGCAGGCCCGCGCTCCGGGCGCGGCGGCCGGCCTCGGCGTGCAGCGCCTCGGCGTCGGCGCCGAGCTCGCGCATGTCGCCCAGCACCAGCCAGCCCTCGCCGCCGGCCGCGGCCAGGGTGTCGATCGCGGCGTGGAGCGAGCCGGGGTTGGCGTTGTAGCTGTCGTCCACCAGCACCGCGCCGCTGTGCAGGCGGTGCGTGACCAGGCGCCCGGCGACCGGACGCGCAGCGGCCAGGCCGTCGCGGATCGCCTGCAGCGGCGCGCCCGCGCCGAGCGCCAGGCAGGCCGCGGCGAGCGCGTTGCGCACGTTGTGCCGGCCGGGCAGCGCCAGCGTCACCTCGGCCTCGCCCTCCGGCGCGACCAGGGTGAAGCGCGAGCCCTCGGCATCGGCGACGATGTCGCGCGCGGTCACGTCGGCGCTGGCCTCCAGGCCGAAACGCAGGATCCGGTGCCCGTGCGCGCGTTCGCCGAAGTACGGCGCGAAGGCGTCGTCGGCGTTGATCACCGCCACCCCGTCCGGCGGCAGCGCGTCGTAGATCGCGGCCTTGGTGTCGGCCACGCCGAGCAGGCTGCCCATCCGCTCCAGGTGCGCAGGCGCGATGTTGTTGACCACCGACACGTCGGGACGCGCGATCGCGCACAGGTAGGCGATGTCGCCGGGCTTGCCGGCGCCCATCTCGTAGATCGCGAACTGCGCGTCCTCGGGCGCGTCGAGCACCGCCAGCGGCAGGCCGATCTCGTTGTTGCGGTTGCCGGGGTTGGCGTAGGCGCGGCCGGCCCGCTCCAGGATCGAGAGCGTGAGCGTCTTGACCGTGGTCTTGCCGTTGCTGCCGGTGATCCCGATCACCCGGGCCGCGCGCTCGCGCTGCACCGCGCCGGCGAGCGCGGCCAGCGCGCGCGCGGTGTCGGCCACCACCACCTGCGGGATCGGCACGTCCAGGGCGCGCGCCACCAGCGCCGCGGCGCAGCCGGCCCGGGCGGCGGCGGCGACGAAATCGTGGCCGTCGAAACGCTCGCCCTTGAGCGCGACGAACAGCGCCTGCCCGCCCTGCTCCGCGGCCAGTTGCCGCGTGTCGGTGACCACGCGCGCCACCACCGCGTCGGCGCCGGCCACCCGGCCGCCGACCATGTTCGCGATCTGCGTGAGCCGCAGCGGCTTCATGCCCGTGCCTCCAGCGCCGCGCGCGCGACCGCGGTGTCGTCGAAGGGATGCTTCACGCCCGCCACCTCCTGGTAGGGCTCGTGGCCCTTGCCGGCGATCAGGACCACGTCGTCCGCCGCGGCCATCGCCACCGCACCCGCGATCGCCGCGGCGCGGTCGCGCTGCACGACGACCCGCTGCGGCGCGGCGAAGCCGGCCATGATCTCGGCGACGATCGCCTCGCCGTCCTCGCCGCGCGGGTTGTCGTCGGTGACGATCACCACGTCGGCCAGGCGCTCGGCGATCGCGGCCATCTCCGGGCGCTTGCCGCGGTCGCGTTCGCCGCCGCAGCCGAACACGCACAGCAGCCGCGCCGGCGCGTGCGCGCGCAGCGAGGCCAGCGCCTGCTCCAGCGCGTCGGGCGTGTGCGCGTAGTCCACCACCACCAGCGGCAGGCGGCCGTCGCCGCCGAGCCGATTCATGCGCCCGGCCACCGGGGTCAGCGCCGCCAGCGCCTCGCCGATGCGCTGCGGCGTCTCGCCCAGCGCGTGCAGCACGCCGGCCACCGCCAGCAGGTTGTCCACGTTGAAGCGGCCCAGCAGCGGCGAGCGCAGCGCCTGCCGGTGCGCGCCGATCGCCAGCTCGAAGCCGATGCCGCGGTTGTCCAGCCGCACCTGTTCGGCGCGCACGTCGGCGTCGGGCGCGCCGCGCGAGCTCACGCCCACGTGCGCCACCGCCGGGGTGAGGGTGTCGTACAGCGCGCGGCCGTAGTCGTCGTCGAGGTTGATCACCGCCGCGCGCAGGCCGGGCCAGCCGAACAGCTTGGCCTTGGCCGCGCCGTAGGCGGCCATGTCGCCGTGGTAGTCGAGGTGGTCGCGGGTCAGGTTGGTGAACACGGCGACGTCGAAATGCACCCCGGCCACGCGGCCCTGGTCGAGCGCGTGCGAGGACACCTCCATCGCCAGCGCCTGCGCCCCGGCGTCGCGCAGCTGCGCCAGCAGCGCGTGCACCTGCAGCACCAGCGGGGTGGTGAAGCCGGTCGGCTCGGTCTGCCCGTACAGCCCGGCGCCGAGCGTGCCGATGGTCGCGCTGCGCAGCCCGAGCCGTTGCCAGGCCTGCGCCAGCAACTGCACGGTCGAGGTCTTGCCGTTGGTGCCGGTGACGCCGACGGTGGTCATCGCGCTGCTCGGATGGCCGTGGAAGCGGTCGGCCATCTCGCCCAGCCGCGCGCGCAGGCCCGGCACCGCGATCGCGCCCGGCGGCACCGGCAGGTCCGGCGGCGCCGGCGGCTCGAACAGGATCGCGGCCGCGCCGGCCGCCTGCGCCTGCGCGGCGTAGGCCAGGCCATGCGCGCCGAAGCCGGCGATCGCGACGAAGGCATCGCCCGGCCGCAGCGCGCGGCTGTCCTGCACCAGGCCGGTGATCTCCAGATCGGCGGCGATGCCGGGGATGTCGGGCAGCAACTCGGCCAGGCGCATGCGGCGGCTCATCGCGCACCTCCGTCCTGCACCGCATTCGTCGCCTGCGCCGGGGCCGTCGTCGCCGGGCCTGGGCCGCGGCCTGCGCGGCGAGCCAGGCGTCGAGGTCGTCCGGCGCCACGTCCATCAGCCGCAGCGCCCCGTCCATCACGTTGTGGAACACCGGCGCGGCGACCAGGCCGCCGTAGTAGGCCTTGCTCGGCGCGGGATCGTTGATCACCACCACCATCGAGAAACGCGGATTGCTCGCCGGCACCAGCCCGGCGAAGAACGAGACGTAGCGGCGCGAATAGCCGCCGGCGCTGGCGATGCGCGCGGTGCCGGTCTTGCCCGCCACGCGGTATCCGAGCACGCGCGCCTGGGTCGCGGTACCCCCCGGCAGGGTGACGGTCTCCATCATCCGCAGCACTTCGCGCGCCACGTCCGGATCCATCGCCTGCCGGCTCTCGCCGCGTTCGCCCTTGACGAAGCTGGGCCGGATCAGGCGCCCGCCGTTGCCGAGCGCGGCGTAGGCCTGGGCGATCTGCAGCGGCGTGGCGCTCAGGCCATAGCCGTAGGAGATCGTGGCCTTGGTCGAACCGCTCCATTCCGACGGCGGCGGCAGCACGCCCGCGGCCTCGCCGGGGAAGCCGCTGCCGGTGCTGCGGCCGTAGCCGAGCCGGCGGATGTAGTCGTGGAAGGCCTGGTCCGGCAGCCGCTGCGCGATCTTGATCGAACCGACGTTGGAGCTCTTGGTGATCACGCCGGTGACGTCGAGCACGCCGTAGTCGTGGGTGTCGCGGATGGTGTAGCGGCCGAGCTTGTAGCTGCCCGGGCGGGTGTCCACGATCGTGCGCGGGGTGACCACGCCAGCCTCGAGCGCGGCCGCGACCGTGATCGGCTTCATCGTCGAACCCGGCTCGAGCAGGTCGGTGACCGCGCGGTTGCGGTGCGCCTCGCGCGCGCCGCCGCCGACCGCGTTGGGGTTGAACGAGGGCAGGTTGGCCATCGCCAGCACCTCGCCCGTGGCCACGTCGAGCACCACCGCCGAACCGCTGCTGGCCGAATGCTCCAGCAGCGCGCGCTTGAGCTCGCGGTAGGCCAGGAACTGGATCCGGCGGTCGATGGACAGGGTCAGGTCGCGGCCGGGCACCGCCGGCTCGAGCAGGTCCACGTTCTCGACGATGCGCCCGCGCCGGTCGCGGATCACCCGCTTGCGCCCGGGCTGGCCGCGCAGCCATTCGTCGAAGGCCAGCTCCAGCCCTTCCTGGCCGCGGTCGTCGATGTTGGTGAAGCCGAGCACGTGCGCCAGCACTTCGCCCTGCGGGTAGAAGCGGCGGAACTCGCGCTGCGAATACACGCCCGGAACGCCGAGGGCGAGGATCCGCCGCGCCTCGTCGGGGTTGATCCGGCGCTTGAGGAACGCGAACTCCTTGTCGGCGCGCTGGCTCAGGCGGCGGGTCAGGGTCTCGGCCGGCACGCCCAGCGCCTGCGCCAGCTGCGGCAGCCGCTGCGGGTGCTTGAGCAGCTCCTGCGGGTTGGCCCAGATGGACTCCACCGGCGAGGACACCGCCAGCGGCTCGCCGTTGCGGTCGGTGATCATCCCGCGCGAGGTCGCGATCGGCAGCTCGCGCAGGAAGCGCGCGTCGCCCTGGCGCTGGTAGAAGTCGTTGTCCAGCACCTGCAGGTCCACCGCGCGCACCACCAGCGCCAGCGCGCCCAGGCCGAGCGCGCCGGTGACCAGCAGCAGCCGGCGGCGCAGGTCGAACTGCAGCCGCTGGCGCCGTGCCGGCGGCTTGCCGCGTCCTGCCGGGCGGGACAGGCGCGCGTTCATGGCTGCACCACCACGATGTCTTCGGCCTTGGGGAAGGCCATGCCCAGGCGCGTGCGCGCGACCTGGTCGATGCGGTGGCTCTCGGCCCAGGTGGCCTGTTCGAGCTGCAGGCGGCCGAACTCGATGTCGAGCTCGTCGCGCACCCGCTCCAGCCGGGTCAGCTCGGCGAACAGCTGCCGGTGCGCGTGGCGCGCGTGCACGATCGCGACCGCGCTGCCGACGTTGGCCAGCACCAGCAGGGCGAGCAGCAGGCGCAGGCTCATGCCACGCCTCCCGTGTCGAGCTTCTCGGCCACGCGCAGCACCGCGCTGCGCGCGCGCGGGTTGGCGGCGACCTCCTCCGCGTCGGCCTTGCACGCCTGCCCGACCGCGCGCAGGGTCGGCACGAACGCCGACGCCGCCGGCAGGCGCCGGCTCGCCGGCGGGGCCTTGGCGTGGCGGGCGATGAACTGCTTGACGATCCGGTCCTCGAGCGAGTGGAAGCTGATCACCACCAGCCGTCCGCCCGGCTTCAGCCGTGCGTGCGCGGCCTCCAGCCCGGCCTCGAGGTCGGCCAGCTCGCGGTTGAGGTGGATGCGGATGGCCTGGAAGGTGCGGGTGGCCGGATGGATCTTGTGTTCGCCGCGCGGCACCACCGCCGCGACCAGCTCGGCGAGCTGGCCGGTGCGCTCCAGCGGCCGCTCGGCGCGGCGGGCGACGATCGCGCGCGCGATCCGGCGCGCGTGGCGCTCCTCGCCGTAGGTCCACAGCACGTCGGCGATCTCGCGCTCGGAGGCGTGCGCCAGCCACTGCGCCGCGCTCTCGCCGGCCTCGGGATCCATGCGCATGTCGAGCGGCCCGTCCTTGGCGAAGGAGAAGCCGCGCCCGGCCTGGTCCAGCTGCGGCGAGGACACGCCGAGGTCGAACAGCACCCCGTCCAGGCCGGCCGCGGTCGCGTCCCAGTCGGCCAGGCGGGCGAAGCTGCCGCGCAGGATCGCCACGCGCGGATCGGCTCCGAACTCGCGCTGCGCCACCGCGATCGCCTCGGGATCCTTGTCCATCAGCAGCAGCCGGCCTCCGGGGCCCAACTTCGCCAGCACCCCGCGCGCGTGGCCGCCGCGCCCGAAGGTGCCGTCCAGGTAGGTTCCGTTCCCTTTCACCTGCAGGCCGTCCAGGACCTGCGCGTACATCACGGGCAGATGCGGCGCGGAAGGGTGGCCGGACCGGGCATCCGGGCCACCGCCGCTCACAACTGCAACTCGAGCAGCTCCCCGCCCAGATCCTCGTCGCTGATCGTCTGACGGATCTGTTCGTGGTGCGCCTGCTCGCTCCACAGCTCGAACTTCTCGCCCATGCCCAGCAGCACCGCGCGTTTCTCGATCCCGACCGCGTTGCGGTGGCTGGCCGGGATCGTGATCCGGCCGTTGCCGTCGGGCTCGACGAAGGTCGCCGCGCCCACCAGCTTGAGCTGGAAGCTGCGGTTGACCTTCTTGGTGCGCGGCAGCGCGTTGACCTGGTCGCGCACGCGCTCCCAGACCGGCAGCGGGTAGAGGTAGAGGCAGCCGGACTCGAACGGGTTGTAGGTGACGACCAGGCGGTTGCCGGCCTCGCGCGCGACCAGCTCCCGGTAGGCGGTCGGAATCGCCAGCCGGCCCTTGTCGTCAAGCGTGATGGCGGTCTCGCCCTGGAACATCGCCTTGCCCGGTGGTGCCCGTCTGCCGCGGGCTTCGTTGGGAGGAAAACCACGAATTCCCCGGTTTTCCCACAGGATGCCACCTTAGGAGCGACCCACAGGGTTGTCAACAACTTTTCGCGACCGATTTTTCCAGCCGCATCAAAGGCTTGCGCTGAACTTCAGAGAGTGGTTCAAGACTTATCCACTAGCTGCTGTTTTGTCTCAAATTCTGAGACTGGCCGCGTGCGTCGCGAGGCCCCGGCTCCGTCTCCGGTCGGTGCCGGACGCGTGCTGCGGCGCAACAAGAGGACGCCGCGGCGCGCGCAGGTCAAGGGGCGCAGAAAGAGGGGCGGAGCCGGCCGATAAGCCGGGTTCTGTCGTGGACAGTCATTCCTCTGGGCCCTGCGTCGCCGCAGGGCTCGAGCAGCCTACCCGGACCCGACGCGGGCCGCGTCATGGGGTCCCTATTTGGCCTTGCTCCCGGTGGGGTTTGCCGTGCCGGTCCGTTGCCGGACTCGCGGTGCGCTCTTACCGCACCGTTTCACCCTTGCCACGCGCGCCTTGCGGCGCCGTTCGGCGGTCTGCTCTCTGTTGCACTTTCCGTCGGCTCGCGCCGCCCAGGCGTTACCTGGCACCGTGCCCTGTGGAGCCCGGACTTTCCTCGGCCCGCCGAAACGGGCCGCGACTGTCTGGCCGACTCCGCGGTGACAGCTTACCGGAACGGACCTGACTCCTCGCCCCCGTACAGGGCCTTGCGCGGGGCGCCGCTCAGTTCGGCCGCGAGCCGGGCGGCGGTGGACGGCGGCAGGTGTTCGCACAGCTTTGCGTACAGGCGCCGGCCCTCGGCGACCTTGGCCTCGGCCGTCTCCTCCGCGCCCTGCACCAGCAGCACGAACTCGCCGCGGCGCTGGTCGGGGTCGGCACGCACCCGGTCGAGCAGGGCCTGCAGGGGGCCGTCGAGCACGGTTTCGAACAGCTTGGTCAGCTCGCGCGCCAGCACCGCCGGACGCGCCTGGCCGAAGGCCGCCGCCATGTCGGCGAGCGTGTCCTCGATCCGGTGCGCGGATTCGTAGAACAGCAGCGTGCGCGGCTCGTGCGCGAGCTGGGCCAGGCGTTCGCGGCGCGCGCGCGGCTTGGCCGGCAGGAAGCCTTCGAACACGAACCGGTCGCTGGGCAGGCCGGCCACGCTGAGCGCGGCGACGAACGCGCACGGCCCGGGCACCGGGCTCACCCGCACCCCGGCCGCGCGCGCCGCGCGCACCAGGCGGAAACCGGGATCGCTGACCAGCGGCGTGCCGGCGTCGGACACCAGCGCCAGCGACTCGCCGGCACGCAGGCGGGCGACGATCTGCTCCGCCAGCGCCGCCTCGTTGTGCTCGTGCAGCGCCAGCAGCGGCCGTTCCAGGCCGAAGTGGGCGAGCAGCTGGCGGGTGTGGCGGGTGTCCTCGGCGCACACCGCGTCCACGCCGCGCAACGTGTCCAGCGCGCGCGGCGAGAGATCGCCGAGGTTGCCGATCGGCGTGGCGACCACGTAGAGCGTTCCCGGCGTTCCCGGCGTTGCGGCGCGTGCGCCCGACATGGTCGTCCCGATGGCTGGAGGCTTGCGGCCGCGACCCGGCAGGTCGCGCGGCCCGGGTAGAATCCTAGCGGACTGCATCGCCTGCGAGGCCGCCAATGGATCTGCGCTCCCCACGCCGCGCATCGCGCATCGCCGCCTGGTTGCTGCTGGCCGTGGCCCTGCTCGGCGCCGGCTGCGCGACGGTGCGGACCACGCCGGGCGAGCGCCCGCACGCGTATGCGCCCGCCTTCGCCCAGGCGCGCGAACTGGCGCGCAACGACGCCGCGCTCGCCGGCCAGGCGCGCGCCGCCAATGCCGATGCGATCGAACGCCTGCTGGCGCAGCTCGACGACGCCACCCTCGCCCGCGACGCCGCCGCGCTGCCGGTGGGCGACCCGCTGTACAACTTCGCCGGGCGCGCGCTGCTGCGCCGCGGCCTGCCGCTGCCGCGGCCGTTCGACCGCTCCGCCTGGCGCTTCGACGCCGGCGCGCGGCCGCCGGCCGAACGCGACGGCTACCGCCCGCCGCTGAAGCTGGCGGTGCTGCTGCCGCTGTCGGGCAGCCGTGCCGCCGCCGCGGCGCCGGTGCGCGACGGGTTCCTGACCGGCTACTACGGCGAAGCGCGGCGCCGGCCGCAGGTGAAGTTCTACGACACCGCCGGCACGCCGGCGGGCGCGCTCGCGGCCTATGCGCAGGCCGTCGCCGACGGCAACGACTTCGTGCTCGGACCGCTCGGGCGCGAGGAGGTGGACGCCGTGTTCGGCCAGGCCGGACTGCCGGTGCCGGTGCTCGCGCTCAACCGCGGCAGCACCGCGCCGCCGGCCGGCAGCGCCAGCTTCTCGCTCTCGCCCGAGGACGAGGGCATCGCCGCGGCCGAGTACCTGGTGGACCGCAACGCGCGCCGGGTGCTGGTGCTGGCGGGCAACGACGATGCGATGAAGCGTTCGGCCGCCGCCTTCGCCGAGGCCTTCGGCGAGCGCGGCGGCAGCGTGGTCGCCCGCCTCGAGGTCGGCGAGACGGTCGAGGGCCTGCTGCCGCGCGTGCAGGCGGCGCAGGCCCAGGGCGGCGTGGACGCGGTGTTCCTCGCGCTCAAGGGCGCGCGGGCGCGCGAGGCGGCGCCGCTGCTGGCCCAGGCCGGGCTCGGCGGCGCGCTGCGCGTGGCCACCTCGCAGCTGACCTCCGGCACCGGCAAGCCCGAGCAGGACCGCCTGCTGGACGGCATCGCCTTCCCCACCGAAACCTGGAGCGTGCGCGGCCTGCCCGCGCTGCCGCCGGCCGAGGACGTGGCCGCGCGCCTGCGCACCGCGCGCGGGCCGGCCGCGCGCCTGTTCGCCTTCGGCCACGACGCCTGGCTGCTGACCGCGTACCTGGAGAAGCTGGCGCTGCAGGCCGACGCCGCGATCGCCGGCGCCACCGGCACGCTGCGCGTGGACGGGTTCGGCAACGTGCTGCGCACGCCGACCTGGTCCACCTTCCGCGGCGGCCAGCCGGTGCCGCTGGCCGATGCCGCGCGCTGAGCCGCTCGACCGCCGCACGCGCGGGGCCGCGGTCGAGGCCGCCGCGCGCGCGTACCTGGTCCGCGCCGGCCTGCGTCCGCTGGCCGCGAACGCGCGCTACCGCGCCGGCGAGCTCGACCTGGTGATGCGCGAGGGCGAGACGCTGGTGTTCGTCGAGGTGCGTTACCGGCGCGACGCGCGCTTCGGCGGCGGCGCGGCCTCGGTGGACGCGCGCAAGCGCCGCCGCCTGGTCCGCGCCGCACAGTTGTTCCTGCTCGCCCACCCGCAGTACGCGGACGTCCCCTGCCGCTTCGACGTGGTCGAGGCCGAGGGCGACCCCGCCGCCCCGGCCCTGCACTGGCTGCGGGATGCGTTCCGGGCGGATGATTGAGTTCCGGAAAGAGCGCTTTGGCCACGGATGGACACGGAAGGAGCGGAAACGAGGGATTTTTTCCCTGTCCTATCCGTGTGCATCCGTGTTCATCCGTGGCTGAAACAGACCCATGACCGCGACGAAACTGCCCGCTGCGCTCGATGCGACCCTGGCCGCGCTGCTGGGCGCGGGCTGGCGCACGGACGAGAGCGAGCGGCTCGCCTACGGCTACGACAACTCGCGCCGGCTGGCGCTGCCGGACGCGGTGGCGCTGCCGACCGACGCGGCGCAGGTGCAGGCGATCGTGCGCGCCTGCCGCGCGCACCGGGTGCCGGTGATCGCGCGCGGGCGCGGCACCAACACCACCGGCGCGGCGGTGCCGGTGGCCGGCGGCGTGGTGGTGTCGTTCGAGCGCATGGACCGGATCCTCGCGATCCGTCCCGGCGACCGCTGCGCGGTGGTCGAACCGGGCGTGCTCAACGGCGAGCTGCAGCACGCGCTCGCCGCGCACGGCCTGTTCTGGCCGCCGGATCCGACCAGCGCCGGCTTCTCCACCGTCGGCGGCAACCTCGCCTGCAACGCCGGCGGACCGCGCGCGGTGAAGTACGGCGCCAGCCGCGACAACGTGCTGGCGCTGACCGCGGTCACCGGCACCGGCGCGCTGGTCCGCTGCGGCAGCGCGACCACCAAGGGCGCCACCGGCTACGACCTGCAGCGGCTGCTGGTCGGCTCGGAAGGCACCCTGGCGCTGATCGTGGAGGCCACGCTCCGGCTCACCCCGCTGCCGCCGCAGCGCCGGGCGCTGCGCGCGCTGTACCGCGACGTCGCCAGCGCCGCGGCGGCGGTGGCGCGGCTGATGGCGCAGCCGGTCACCCCGTCCATGCTCGAGTTCATGGACGGCGACTGCGTGCGCCTGGCGCGCGAACACATGCGCGCCGACGGCGGCAGCGCGGAGCTGCCGGTGGAAGCCGGCGCGCTGCTGATGCTGGAGGCCGACGGCGACGCGCACACCCTGCCCTGGGCGGTGGAGGCGCTGGCGCGCGCGGCCGAGGGCGAGGGCCTGGTCGCGCTCGACGACGCCGCCGACGAGGCCGCGCGCGAGCGGCTGTGGGCCGCGCGCAAGGCGCTCTCCCCCGCGCTGCGCAGGCTCGCGCCGGGTAAGCTCAACGAGGACGTGGTGGTGCCGGTTTCGCGCCTGCCGGAACTGGTCGCGGGCGTGCAGGCGCTGGCGCGCGAGGTCGCGCTGCCGATCGTGTGCTTCGGCCATGCCGGCAACGGCAACCTGCACGTCAACATCCTGTACGACCCGGCCGACGCCGCGCAGACCGATCGCGCCGAGGCGGCGATGGCGCGCGTGTTCGCGCTCGCGATCGCGCTCGACGGCACGCTCTCGGGCGAGCACGGCATCGGCCTGCTCAAGCGCGGGTTCATGCCGCAGGCGCTGGATCCGGACACGCTCACGCTGATGCGCACGGTCAAGGCCGCGTTCGACCCCGACGGCATCCTCAACCCCGGCAAGCTGCTGCCATGAGCCGCCGGCTCCAGGCCCTGCTGCGCGAGATCCGCGCCTGCCGGCTGTGCGCCCCGTCCCTGCCGCTGGGCCCGAACCCGGTGCTGCGCGCCTCGGCCAGCGCGCGCCTGCTGATCGTCGGCCAGGCGCCGGGCACGCGCGTGCACGCCACCTCGATCCCCTGGAACGACGCCAGCGGCCAGCGCCTGCGCGAGTGGCTGGCGCTGGCTCCGGAGACGTTCTACGACGAGCGGCGGGTGGCGATCGTGCCGATGGGTTTCTGCTATCCGGGCCGCAGCGGCGGCGGCGACGCGCCGCCGCGCCCGGAATGCCGCGCCACCTGGCATCCGCGCCTGATCCCGCTGCTGACGGAAGTGGAGCTGGTGCTGCTGATCGGCCAGTACGCGCAGGACTACTTCCTCGGCCCGGCGCGCAAGGCCCGCCTGACCGACACCGTGCGCGCCTGGCGCGAGTACGCGCCGCGCTACGTGCCGCTGCCGCACCCGAGCCCGCGCAACATCGGCTGGCTCAAGGCCAACCCCTGGTTCGAGCGCGAGGTGCTGCCGATGCTGCGCGCGCGGGTGCACGCGCTGCTGTCGCCCTAGCCGAAGTGCTCGTAGCCGCGCCGCGGCGGCTGCCACGGCCGGCCGTCGGCGGCGAGCGCGCGCACGCCCGCGCCGGCGACGATGCGGCCGATCCGGGTCAGCGGCGTGTCCGTGGCCGCGGCCAGCGCCTCGAGCGCGGCGCGCTGCGCCGGCGCGGCGGTGAAACAGAGCTCGTAGTCGTCGCCGCCGGTGGCCTGCAGCGCCTGGCGCACCCCGGTCTCGCACGCGGCGCGCAATGCCGGCGAGGCAGGAAGCTCGGCGAGCATGAGTTCCGCGCCGACGCCGCTGGCCCGGCAGACATGGCCGAGGTCGGCGAGCAGGCCGTCGGAAACGTCTATGCAGGCATGGGCCAGGCCGGCCAGCGCGCGCCCGAGCGCCAGACGCGGCACGGGGCGGTGCAGGCGCGCGAGCAGGAAGGCGCGCTCCGCCGGCGCCGCGCGCACCGGGGCCGCGTCCGCTGGCGTGCCGATGCCGAGCAGCCGCAGCGCCGCCGCCGCGTCGCCGAGCGTGCCGCTGACCCAGACCTCGTCGCCGACGCGCGCGCCGTCGCGGCGCAGGGCGCGCTCCGGCGCGACGAAGCCGTGCACGGTCACGCACACCGACAGCGGCCCGTGCGTGGTGTCGCCGCCGACCAGCGCCACGCCCTGTTCGGCCGCGAGCGCCAGGAAGCCGTCGAGGAAGCCGTCCAGCCACGCCGCATCGCCCGTCGGCAGCGACAGCGACAGCGTGCACCAGGCGGGCTCGGCGCCCATCGCGGCCAGGTCCGACAGGTTCACCGCCAGCGCCTTCCAGCCGATGTCGGCCGGCGCGGCGTCGTGCGGAAAGTGCACGCCGGCATTGAGCGTGTCGGTGGCGACCACGAGCCAGTGCCCCGCGGGCACCTGCAGCAGGGCCGCGTCGTCGCCGATCCCGAGCACCACGTCCGCGCGCGCCGCGGCACGGGCGCGGATGCGGGCGATCAGGTCGAACTCGGCGGTCATCGCCCGCGCGCGGCCTGCACCTCGGCGGCGCGCCATTCGGCGGCGGCGCGGTCGAGCACGCCGTTGACGTAGGTGTGCCCGTGCTCGGAGCCGAAGCGCTTGGTGGTGGCCACGGCCTCGTTGAGCACCACCCGGTACGGCACGTCCAGGCGGTGGCGCAGCTCGTAGGCGGCGATGCGCAGCGCGGCGCGCTCGATCGGATCCACCTGCTCGATGTCGCGGTCCACGAACGCGGCCAGCGCGCCGTCGAGCTCGGCGCGGTGCGCGAGCACGCCGCGGACGAGGTCCTCGAAATATTCCAGGTCCGCCACTTCGTGCGCCTGCTCGTGGGCGAACTGGGCGATCACGCTGCGCGCGTCGCCGCCGGCCATCTGCCAGGCGTAGATCGCCTGCAGCGCGCGCCGGCGCGCGCGCGAGCGGGCCACGGGATCCACGCCGTCCTGGCGCCTCATGGCAGCCTCCGCATCAGGTCGCACATCTCGATCGCGGCCAGGGCCGCCTCCTCGCCCTTGTTGCCGTGGCTGCCGCCGGCGCGGGCCTCGGCGTCCTCGAACCGCTCCACCGCCAGCACGCCGTTGAGCACCGGGATGCGGTGCGCGAGCGCGACCTGCATCAGCCCCTCCGCGCAGCGGTCGGCCACGTGTTCGTAGTGACGGGTGTCGCCGCGCACCACGCAGCCCAGGGCGACGATCGCCGCGTGCGCGCCGCCGGCGGCGAGCCGCGCCGCGGCCTGCGGCAGTTCCCAGGCGCCGGGCACGCGCACCACGTCCAGCGCGGCCTCGGCCACGCCGTGGTCGGCGAAGGCCTTGCGCGCGCCGGCCAGCAGCGCCTCGGTGACGCGGGGGTTCCAGCGGCTGGCGACGATCGCGAAGCGGGCGCCTTCGTGCACGCGCAGGTCGCCTTCGTAATGGGACATCGGGACGGCGGTCGGTCGGGGGGCGGCTAGTGTAATCGCCCGGCGCGGCTCAAGCCGGTCGCGCCTGCCCCGTGTCCGGGTCCACGTACTCCACCACCTCGAGCCCGAACCCGGCCAGGCCGACCTGGCGGCGCGGCGCGCCCAGCACCCGCAGCCGGCCGTAGCCGAGGTCGGCCAGGATCTGGGCACCGGCGCCGGTGCGCCGCCATTCGGCCAGCGCGCCGCGCGGCCGCGGGTCGGGCTGCTCGCGGATCCGCGCCAGCAGCGCCTCGGGATCCTGCGCCTCGCCGAGCAGCACCAGCGCCCCGTTGCCCGCGCGCGCGAGCATGGCCAGCACGTCGCCGACCGCGGGGCCGAAGTCCGGCCGCCGCCAGTGCAGCGCGTCGGCGAGCGGGTTGTGCACGTGCACGCGCACCAGCGCCGGCGCCTGCGGGTCCGGCGTGCCGCGCACCAGGGCGAAATGCAGCGCGCGGCTGAGCCGGTCGCGGTAGGTGTGCAGGCGGAACGGACCGTGCTCGGTGGCGATCTCGCGCTCGTCCACCCGCTCGACCGTGTGTTCGGTGGCGAGCCGGTGCCGGATCAGGTCCTCGATCGAGCCGATCTTCAGCCCGTGCTCGCGCGCGAACGCCTCCAGCTCCGGCCGCCGCGCCATGGTGCCGTCCGGATTGAGGATCTCGACCAGCACCCCGGCCGGCTCGAAGCCGGCCAGCAGCGCCAGGTCGCTGGCCGCCTCGGTGTGGCCGGCGCGGGTCAGCACGCCGCCGGGCTGGGCCATCAGCGGGAAGATGTGGCCGGGCTGGGTCAGGTCCTCCGGGCGCGCGTCGGGACGCACCGCGGTGCGGATGGTATGGGCGCGGTCGTAGGCGGAGATGCCGGTGGTCACGCCCTCGGCGGCCTCGATGCTGACCGTGAAGTTGGTGCCGTGCGGCGAGGTGTTGTCGCGCACCATCGGCGGCAGGCCGAGCTGGCGGCAGCGCTCGCGGGTCAGCGACAGGCACACCAGGCCGCGCGCGTGGGTGACCATGAAGTTGATGTCCTGCGGCCGCACCAGCTCGGCGACCATGATCAGGTCGCCCTCGTTCTCGCGGTCCTCGTCGTCCACGATCACGACCATGCGCCCGGCGCGCAGTTCCTCGAGCAGTTCCGGGACCGGGGTGAAGCTCATGCGGGATCCCTCGTCGCCAGCAGGCGCTCGACGTAGCGCGCGATCATGTCCACCTCCAGGTTGACCGCGTCGCCGGGCGCGGTGTGCGCGAACGCGGTGTGCGCGAGGGTGTGCGGCACCAGCGCGACCTCGAAGCCGGCCGCGTCCACCGCGTTCACGGTCAGGCTGACGCCGTCCACGCAGATCGAGCCCTTGGGCGCGACGTAGCGCAGCAGCGCCGGCGGCGCGGCGAAGGACCAGCGTTGCGCGCGCGCGTCCTCGGCCACCGCGCGCACCGCGCCGACGCCGTCCACGTGGCCGCTGACCAGGTGTCCGCCGAGGCGGTCGGTCGGCAGCAGCGCGCGCTCCAGGTTCAGCGCCCGGCCCGGCGCCAGCGTGCCGAGCGTGGTCAGGGCCAGGGTCTCGTTGGAGGCGTCGGCCTCGAACCAGTCCGCGCCGAACGCGACCACGGTCAGGCACACGCCGTTGACGGCGATGCTCTCGCCGGCGCGCACGTCGGCGAACGGCAGCGTGCCGGTCCCGATCCGCAGCCGCGCGTCGCCGCCGCGCAGCTCGCGCGCGGCCAGCCGGCCCACGCCCTGCACCAGCCCCGTGAACATCAGGCCTCCTTCCTGCGCGCGTGCACGAACAGCGGCCAGCGCAGCGTGCGCGGCCGCTCCGGATCGCCCCAGGCCGCGCGCAGGGCCTCGGCGTGCATCGCCACCGGATCCTGCCCGGTGCGTGCGCGATGGCGGGCGGTGTCGGCGAAGAACGCCGCGCGGTCGAACCAGTGCAGCGCCTGCGCCACACACACCGCGTCCGCGCAGGCGTCGGGCAGGCTGCAACGTTCGCCGGCCTCGACCGCGAACCGGACATTGCCCGGCGCCTGCGCCTGCGCGATCTGCGCCGCGCTCGGATCGGTGGCGTGCACCCGGGCGAACTGCGCGGCGAGGTCGCGGCTGGCCTGGCCGCTGCCGCAGCCGGCCTCCCAGACCAGCGCCCGCGCCGGGGCGACGGATGCGATCCAGGCGAACAGGGCCGGCGGGTAGTCCGGGCGCGCGCCGGCGTACTCGGCGGCGACCGTGGAGAAGTGGTCCTGGAAGTTCATCGCGACACCGGCCGCAGCAGCAGGCGCAGATCCTCGCCGAGGCGGCGCAGCTCGACGATGCGCAGCTCGTGGCGTTCGGCCATCGTCGCCACGTCCAGGCCGTCGAACAGCGGCCGGGCGTGCGCGCCGAGCAGGGTCGGGGCCACGTACAGCAGCAGCTCGTCCACCAGGCCGGCGGCGACGAAGGCCCCGGCCAGGGTGGCGCCGGCCTCGACCTGGACCTCGTTGATGCCGCGCTCGGCGAGCATGCGCAGCACCGCGCCCAGGTCGAAGCGGCCCTCGCGCACCGGCACCGCGACGTGGTCGGCGGCAAAGCCGCGCGGCAGGCGCGCGTCGGGCGCATGCACGTACAGGGTGGGCGCCTCGCCCTCGCGCACCCGGCCGCGCGCGACCGTGGCCAGGCCCGGGTCCAGCACCACCCGCAGCGGCGGCACGAATTCGCGCTGCCACTCCGGCACGTCCTCGGGCAGGCGCACGGTGAGCTGCGGGTCGTCGGCCAGCACCGTGCCCGCGCCGGTCAGGATCGCCCCGGCGCGCGCGCGCCAGTGCTGCACGTCGCGCCGCGCCGGCACGCCGCTGATCCACTTCGATTCGCCCGAGGCCAGCGCGCTGCGCCCGTCCAGGCTGGCGGCGAGCTTGACCCGCACCCACGGCCGGCCGCGCTCGATACGGGAGAGGAACCCGCGGTTGAGCGCGCGCGCCTGCGCCTCCATCAGCCCGCTCTCGACCGCGATCCCGGCGGCCTGCAGCCTGGCGAAGCCGGCGCCGTTGACCTGCGGGAACGGGTCGCGCATCGCCGCGACCACCCGCGCCACGCCGGCGGCGATCAGCGCGTCGGCGCAGGGGCCGGTGCTGCCGTCGTGGGAACACGGTTCCAGGGTGACGTAGGCGGTGGCGCCGCGCGCCCGCGCGCCGGCCTGCGCCAGCGCCAGCACCTCCGCGTGCGGCCCGCCCTTGCGCCGGTGCCAGCCCTCGCCCACCACCTCGTCGCCGTGCGCGATCACGCAGCCCACCATCGGGTTCGGGCGGGTGCTGTAGGCGCCGCGCTCGGCCAGGCGCAGCGCGCGCGCCATCAGCGCGTGGTCGGTGGCGGGCGAAATAGGGGTCAGAGTCATTTTTCCTTGCCCCCTTTCGGGTGGAATAGGGGTCAGAGTCATATTTCGAGAGTCATATTTCGCTCGAGGCAGCGGTCATCGGTCCTTCTTTTTTGGCGAAATATGACTCTGACCCCTATTCCCCTCGTCCAGCAGCGGCAGCTGCGCCTCGCCCGGCGGCAGTTCGCGCTCGAGCCGGTCGAGTTCCTCGCGGAAGTCGTCCACGTCCTGGAAGTCGCGGTACACCGAGGCGAAGCGCACGTAGCCGACGTGGTCGAGCTTGCGCAGCTCGGCCATCACGAACTCGCCGACCCGGCGCGAGGCGACCTCGCGCTCGGCGGTCATGCGCAGCTGGTGCACCACCGCGCGCACCGCCGCTTCCACCTGTTCCTCCGACACCGGACGCTTGTGCAGCGCGCGGTCGAAGCCCAGGCGCAGCTTGCGCGCGTCGAACGGCTCGCGCCGGCCGTCGCCCTTGACGATCACCGGCAGCTTGAGCTCGATCGTCTCCAGGGTGGAGAACCGCTCCCCGCACGCCGCGCACTCGCGCCGGCGCCGGATCGTGGCGCCGTCGTCGGACACGCGCGAGTCGATGACCCGGGTGTCTACGTGCTGGCAGAAGGGGCAGTGCATGCCTCAGCCATAGACCGGGAACTGCCGGCACTGGCGGGTCACGTTCTCGCGCACCGCGGCGATGACGTTCTCGTCGTTCGGGCTGTCCAGCACGTCGCAGATCCAGTTCGCGAGCGCGACGCACTCGGGCTCGCGGTAGCCGCGGGTGGTGACCGCCGGGGTGCCGATGCGCAGGCCCGAGGTCACGAACGGCTTCTGCGGGTCGTTCGGCACCGCGTTCTTGTTGACCGTGATGTGGGCGCGGCCGAGCGCGGCCTCGGCGTCCTTGCCGGTGATGCCCTTGCCGATCATGTCCACCAGCATCAGGTGGTTCTGGGTGCCGCCGGAGACGATCTTGTAGCCGCGTTCGATGATGGTCCTGGCCATCGCCTGCGCGTTCTTCACCACCTGCTGCTGGTAGGCCTTGAACTCCGGCTCCAGCGCCTCCTTGAACGCCACCGCCTTGGCCGCGATCACGTGCATCAGCGGCCCGCCCTGGATGCCGGGGAAGACGATGGACTGCAGCTTCTTCTCGATCTCCTCGGCGCGCTCGCCCATGCCGGCGCGGCTGGCGACGATGATCCCGCCGCGCGGGCCGCGCAGGGTCTTGTGCGTGGTCGAGGTGACCACGTGCGCGTGCGGCAGCGGGTTCGGATAGACCCCGGCAGCGACCAGGCCGGCCACGTGCGCCATGTCCACGAACAGGTACGCCCCGACCTTGTCGGCGATGGCGCGGAACCGCGCCCAGTCCACCACCTGCGAATAGGCCGAGAACCCGGCCACCACCATCTTCGGCCGGTGCTCGAGCGCCAGGCGCTCGACCTCGTCGTAGTCAATCAGGCCCTCGGCGTTCACGCCGTACTGGGCCGCGTCGAGGATCCTGCCGGAGAGGTTGACCTTGGCGCCATGGGTCAGGTGCCCGCCGTGCGCCAGCGACATGCCCAGGATCCGGTCGCCCGGCTCCAGCAGGGCGAAGTACACCGCCTGGTTGGCCTGCGAGCCGGAGTGCGGCTGGACGTTGGCGTAGTCGGCGCCGAACAGCGCCTTGGCGCGGTCGATCGCCAGCTGCTCGGCCACGTCCACGTGCTCGCAGCCGCCGTAGTAGCGCTTGCGCGGATAGCCTTCGGCGTACTTGTTGGTCAGCACGCTGCCCTGCGCCTCGAGCACGCGCGGGCTGGCGTAGTTCTCCGAGGCGATCAGCTCGACGTGGTCCTCCTGGCGCCGGCGTTCGGCCGCGATCGCCTGGGCGAGTTCGGGGTCGAAACCTTCGATGCGGGCGTCGCGGGGAAACATCGGCACTCCGGAAGCGGGGAAGGAAGCCGCCAGTGTAGCGGTTTTGGCCGTTTCTCCCCCCGCGCCGCGCCGCGGCCGGCCGGGCGCGCCCGCGCCTGAACGCCGCCGCGCGCGGCCGCGGGCCGGGCGCGACGGCCGGTATAATCGCCCCCATCCCGATTCCCTCCGCCGGCCCTGCCCCCGCGCAGGCCGCCGGCGTCTGCCCTGCGGAGCCTGCATGCAGTACATCTACACCATGATCGGCGTGTCCAAGACGGTCCCGCCGAAGCGCCAGATCATCAAGGACATCTCGCTGTCGTTCTTCCCGGGCGCCAAGATCGGCCTGCTCGGCCTGAACGGCGCGGGCAAGTCCACGGTGCTGCGGATCATGGCCGGCGTGGACAAGGATTTCAGCGGCGAGGCGCGCCCGCAGCCCGGCATCAAGATCGGCTACCTGCCGCAGGAGCCGCAGCTCAACCCGGAGCACACCGTGCGCGAGGCGGTGGAGGAAGGCGTGGGCGAGATCCTGCAGGCGCAGGCCGCGCTGGAGCGGGTGTACGCCGCCTACGCCGAGCCCGACGCCGACTTCGACGCGTTGGCGAAGGAGCAGGAACGGCTGGAGGCGATCCTGGCCTCCGGCGACGCCCACACCCTGGAGCAGCAGCTGGAGGTCGCCGCCGACGCCCTGCGCCTGCCGCCGTGGGAGGCGAAGATCGGCAACCTGTCCGGCGGCGAGAAGCGCCGCGTGGCGCTGTGCCGCCTGCTGCTGCAGAAGCCCGACATGCTGCTGCTCGACGAGCCCACCAACCACCTCGACGCCGAGTCGGTGGAGTGGCTGGAGCAGTTCCTGCAGCGCTACCCCGGCACCGTGGTCGCGGTGACCCACGACCGCTACTTCCTCGACAACGCCGCCGAGTGGATCCTCGAGCTCGACCGCGGCCGCGGCATCCCCTGGAAGGGCAACTACACCGAGTGGCTGGTGCAGAAGGAGGAACGCCTGAAGCAGGAGGAGGCGCAGGAGAAGGCGCGGCAGAAGGCGATCGCACGCGAACTGGAGTGGGCGCGGCAGAACGCCAAGGGCGGCCGCTCCAAGGGCAAGGCGCGCCTGGCGCGGCTGGAGGAGCTGCAGTCCGTCGAGTACCAGAAGCGCAACGAGACCAACGAGATCTTCATCCCGCCGGGCGAGCGCCTGGGCAACAACGTCATCGAGTTCCGCAACGTCAGCAAGCGCTTCGGCGACCGGCTGCTGATCGACGACCTGTCGTTCATCGTCCCGCCGGGCGCGATCGTGGGCATCATCGGCCCCAACGGCGCCGGCAAGTCCACCCTGTTCAAGATGATCACCGGGCAGGAGAAGCCGGATTCGGGCGAGATCGTCATCGGCCCGACGGTCAAGCTGGCCTACGTGGACCAGAGCCGCGACGCGCTCGCCGCCAACAACACGGTGTTCCAGGAAGTCTCCGGCGGCCTGGACATCCTCAACATCAACGGCATCGAGATCCAGTCGCGCGCCTACATCGGCCGCTTCAACTTCAAGGGCCCGGACCAGCAGAAGCTGGTCGGCTCGCTGTCCGGCGGCGAGCGCGGCCGCCTGCACCTGGCCAAGACCCTGCTCCAGGGCGGCAACGTGCTGCTGCTCGACGAACCGTCCAACGACCTCGACGTGGAGACCCTGCGCGCGCTCGAGGACGCGCTGCTCGAGTTCCCCGGCAACGCGTTCGTGATCTCGCACGACCGCTGGTTCCTGGATCGCATCGCCACCCACATCCTCGCCTTCGAGGGCGATTCGCACGTGGAGTTCTTCCAGGGCAACTACCGCGAGTACGAGGAAGACAAGAAGCGCCGCCTGGGCGAGGAAGGCGCCAGGCCGCACCGCCTGCGCTTCAAGGCGCTCAAGTAAGGGCTTTCATTCAAAAAAGCCTGATCCGTGCTCATCTGCCTTGATCCGTGGCCAGGAACAGGAACCGGGGGTCCGACATGGGGTTCATGCAGCAGCTGCGACGGCGGTGGGAGCAGGCGGGGTCGCTGGTCTGCGTCGGGCTCGATCCGGAGCCGGCGCGGTTCCCGGCCCGGTTCGCGGGCGATGCCGACGCGGTGTTCGGATTCTGCCGCGCGATCGTGGACGCCACCGCGCCCTACGTGTGCGCGTTCAAGCCGCAGATCGCCCACTTCGCCGCGCTCGGCGCCGAGGACGCGCTGGCGCGGCTGATCGCCCATGTCCACGCCGCGCACCCCGGCATCCCGCTGATCCTGGACAGCAAGCGCGGCGACATCGGCAGCACCGCGCAGCACTATGCCGCCGAGGCCTTCGACCGCTACCGCGCCGACGCGGTGACGGTGAACCCGTACCTGGGCCGCGATTCGCTGCAGCCGTTCCTGGATCGCGCCGACAAGGGCGTGGTGGTGCTGTGCCGGACCTCGAACCCGGGCGCGGGCGACCTGCAGGACCTGCGCGTCGGCGGCCGCCCGCTGTACCAGCACGTCGCCGGGCTGGTGGCGCGGGAGTGGAACGCGCACGGCAACTGCGCGCTGGTGGTCGGCGCCACCTGGCCGGCGCAGCTGGCCGAGGTGCGCGCGATCGTCGGCGACCTGCCCTTCCTCGTCCCCGGCGTCGGCGCCCAGGGCGGCGACGTCGCGGCGGTGGTGCGCAACGCGAAGACCGCCGACGGCACCGGCCTGATCGTCAGCAGCTCGCGCGCGATCCTGTACGCCTCGCAAGGCGACGACTTCGCCGCCGCCGCGGCCGCCGCGGCGCGGGCGCTGCGCGATCAGATCAATCGCTATCGGTGAGAAGCGTTTTTGGCCACGGATTAACACGGATAAGGCTTTTTGAATAAAAAGCGCTTTTGCTTTATCCGTGTTCGTCCGTGTAAATCCGTGGCAAAAAAGCTTTTGTTCCATCCGGGTTCATCCGTGTGAATCCGTGGCCAGGAAACGCCTGGCCGCCGCCAGCGGAAAGTGCAGGCAGATGGCGAGGAAGACGGCGGCGTGGAGCAGGGGGCCGTGGCGGGGGGCCTCGAACTTGCGGAAGTAGCGCCACAGGCCGCGGTGCTTGTGCCATTCGACGAACAGCGGGCGCGAGCGCGAGGACACGCCGCGCAGGTGCACCACGGTGACGTCGTTGGCGACCAGGACCCGGGCACCGGCCAGGCGCGCGCGGCGGCACAGGTCCAGGTCCTCGGCGTGCAGGCGGTAGCCCTCGTCGAAGCCGCCGAGCGCCGCGAACAGCGCGCGCGGCAGCAGCATCAGCGCCCCGGAGACCGCATCCACCGGCTGCAGCGTGCACGCGGGGTCCATCGCCACGCCGAGCCGGGCCGCCGCGGGCGCACGCAGCATGCGGGCGAAGTCGGGGTCGCGCCGGCGCGCGGCGGCGTCGCGCCGGCCCTGCTCGTCCACCAGGTCGGCGCCCACCAGCGCCGCGCTGGCGCCCTGCGCGTGCGCGCGCAGGCGCGCCAGCGTGTCGGGCTCGACCAGGCAGTCGGGATTGACGAAGGCCAGCCACGGCGCGCGGCTGTCGGCCGCGCCCTGGTTGCAGGCGACGGCGAACCCGGGGTTGTCGGGATTGGCGATGAAGCGCACGCGCGGATCGCGTGCGGCATGGCGCTGCACGATCGCGAGCGTGCCGTCGTCGGAGGCGTTGTCCACCACCCGGATCTCGGCCACCTCCGCGGCATCGCGCAGGCGCCGCAGGCAGTCGTCGATGCTGGCGACGCTGCGGTGGGTGACGACGATGGCGGCGATGTCAGGCACGCGCGTCCTCCTCTTCCCGGCCCTCCCCCGCGGACGGGAGCGGAGCCGGCGGAGCGGGGAACAGCTCGCGCTGCGGCGAGGCGGGGCCGACCGTCGCCTGCAACCGCGCCAGCGCCTGGCGCAGCTCGTGCAGCGGATCGTCCATCAGGAACTGCGCCAGGCGCGCATGCCAGCCGGGCCAGCGCGCGGCCAGCGTGTCGAGGTCGCCATCGGCCGGCGCGCCCTCGCCCGAGCGCGCGACGAAGCAGGTCTCGCACAGCACGTTGCGCCAGCCCAGGCCGGCCAGGCGCAGCGACAGATCCGTGAGCGCGGCATACCAGCTGCCGAAACTCTCCGCGTCCAGCCCGCCCGCGCGGCGGCGCGCACTACCGCGCAGGGCCACGGCGTGGCTCACCGCGGCCGGCAGTTCCGGATGCCGCGGCGGCAGCGCGGCGCAGGCACGGGCCAGGCGCTCGGGATCGTCGGGCAGCGGATTGATCTCGCCGCAGCGTGGCCAGGCCGCGGCCTCACCGGCGTTGCTCCACGGCGTGGCGGTGGCGATCGCGGCATCGCGCGCCAGGCACGCGGCGAGTTCGCCCAGCCAGCCCGGTGCCGGCCGCGTGTCCGGCGCCAGCACCACCACGTCGGCCTCACCGCAGGCGGCCAGCACCTCGTGCAGGTGCGCCACCTCGCCCACCGGGCGCTGCCGGCGCGTGTAGTGCGCCTGCAGCCGGGTGCGGCGCAGCCAGCGCTCGACGATGGCCTGTCCGCGCGGGCCGGCCTGGGCGTCGTCGGCGAGCCAGACCCGGGTACCCGGCGGCGTGCCGGCCTCGAGCGCGGCCAGGCACGCGTCCAGCGCGTCCTCGTCCACGCCCACCGGCAGCAGCACGACCGGCAGCGCTTCGGGCGTCGGGCTCACTGCGTCTGCGGCGGGCGGCGCAAGGGCTCCAGGGCGCGGAAGCGCTGGCCGTATTCGTCGGTCAGCTTCCGCGCTTCCTGCGGGTCGCGGAGGATGGTCGGCGTCAGCAGGATGATCACCTCGCTGCGGTCGTTGCGCGCGGTCCTGGTGCCGAACAGGCCGCCCAGGATCGGGATCCGGCTCAGGCCGGGCACGCCCGAGGAGCCGTTGGTCACGCCGTCGCTGATCAGGCCGGCGAGCATGATCGTCTCGCCGCTCTGGATCGCGGCCTCGGTCTTGAGCCGGCGGGTGTTGATGCGCACGTTGCCGTTCTGGTCGGGTTCGCCGCCCGGCGAGCTGATCTCCTGGACGATGTCCAGGAACACCATGCCGTCGCGGGTGACGCGCGGGCGCACCTTCAGGATCACGCCGGTTTCCAGGTACTGCACCTGGCTGAAGCGGCTGCCGGCGTCGCCGCCGGTGCCGGGGATGAAGTTCACCGACGAGATCGGGATCCGGCTGCCGACGTTGAAGTTGGCCTCGGCGTTGTTGCGCACCATCACCGACGGGGTCTGCAGCAGGCGCAGGTCGGTGACCTGGTCGAGGGCGTTGATCACCGCCAGCGCGTTGCGGCCGAGGAAGCTCCAGGTCAGACCGCCGCTGACGTTGCCGTCCTCGTCCACGCTGATTCCGCCGACGCTGCCGGAGATGTCGCCCCAGATGCCGCGGCCCTGCGCGCGCTGGCGCAGCGCGTCGGGCGTGATCGCATTCTCGAAGAACCAGTTGACGCCGTACTTGAGGTCGCCGGTGAGCGCGACCTCGACCACCTGCGCCTCGATGTGCACCTGGGAGGGCATCACGTCCAGGCGCTCGATCACGTCGCGGATCGAGGCCCACTGCGCCGGGGTGGCGCGCACCAGCAGGGTGTTGGTCTCGTCCACCGCCGACACGCCCACGCGCCCGCCGTTGACCTCGAGGGTGACGCTGCCGTCGCCGCCGCCGCGCTGGGAGAGCGAGAGCTGGCCCTGGCCCAGGCCGCCGACCGGGGCGCTGCTGGTGCCGCCCTGCATGCCCGGATCCTTGATCTCGGTGGGCTCGGTGCCCGGCATCAGCGAGGGCGGGCCAGCATCCCCGCCGCCGCCACCACCGCGGCCGCCGCCGAACACGTCGGCCAGGCGCTCGGCCAGGTCCTTGGCCTTGACGTACTTGAGCTCGTAGGAGAACAGCTGCACCGCGTCGCCGGCGCCGTCGATGCGCTCGATCCACTGCTGGATCTGGTCGAGGTAGCGCGGCTGCGGGGTGATCACCAGCACCGCGTTGGCGCCCTCCAGCGGCATGAAACGGAACATGCCCGCGACCGGCGACTTGCTCTGCTCGCCGAACACCTTTTCCAGGTCGGCCACCACCTTGCTGGCGCGGCCCGAGCGCAGCGGGAACACGCCCACCGACATGCCGGCGAGCCAGTCCACGTCGAAGATCTCGATCGTGCGCAGGTAGTTCTCGAGTTCGGCGCGGGTGCCGGCGATGGTGATGATGTTGCGCGCGGGCTCCACGCTCACCACCGCGTTCTGGCGCGCGTAGGGTTTGAGCAGCTTCTCCATCTCGGTGGCGGAGATGTAGCGCAGCGGCACCACCCGCACCTCGAAGCCGCGCGCGAGCGCGGGCGGGCCGGTGCGCGGCGCCACGGTGCCGGCGAGCGCGGCGTCGGCGGGGACGATGTTGTAGCGGCCGTCCACGTACACCAGGCGCGCGTTGTTCCAACCCAGCACCATCTCCAGCAGGCTCAGCGCCTGGGCCGGGCTGACCGGCCTGGGCGTGGCGAGGGTCACCGTGCCCTGCACGCCCGGCGCGATCACGTAGTTCTGGCCGAGCATGTCGCCGAGGATCGCCTTGACCACGGCGTGCAGCGACTCGCCCTCGAAGTTGAAGGTGGCCGCACCCGAGCTGGCGCCCAGGCTCGGCGGCGGGGCCGCGGCGGCGCTGCGGTTGATCACCTCGCCGCTGCCGCGGTGCAGCTGCGGCTGCGCGCCGGCCGGCTGCGGCGGCGCGGATTCGGCCAGCGGCACGGTGCGCGCGGCCTCGGCGGGGCGGTGCAGCTGCGGGCTGCGCTGCATGGTCGGCGTGGGCGTGCTCGCGCAGCCGGCCAGGATCCCGGCGAGGATGGCGGCCGTGAAACGGGCCGGAAGAGCGAAGGGCGTTCGGGCGTTCATGCGCGCACTCATCGGTTCTGGGCGTCCGGCTTCGGTGCCGGTACGGGAGGCGGGGTCTGTTGCTGCTGCCGCAAGGCCTCGGCGCGCAGTTGCGCGCGGCGCGCCTCGATGCGGCGGCGGATGGCTTCCATCTGCTGCTCGGGCGTGATCGTCGGCGCGGCGGCGGTGGCCGGCGCGGGGGTGGGCGCGGGTTCGGGCTTGGCCGCCCCGCCCGTGCCCGGATCCACCTCGGCCGGCCCCTGCGGCCCCGGGCGTTCCACGGTTTCGGTCACCACCGGCGGCTGCGGCGCCGGCGCCTGCCCGCCGCGGCCGTCGAACAGGCGCAGCTCCAGGCGGCGCTCACCCTCGGGGCCCACGAACACCGCCGCGCGCGGTTCCAGCGACACCAGCCGCCAGCTCTCGGCGCCCTTGGGCGCCTCGCCCTCGCGCACCCGCACCGGCTCGCCTCCGGCGCTGGGCTGCAGGATCGCCAGGCGCACGCTCGGGGTCAGCAGCACGCTGCTCAGGACAAAGTCGAAGCTGGCGCCGCCCGCCTCGCCCTCGCCCGCACCGGCGATCACGAACGGCTGCGGACGGCGGTTCTCCGAGAACAGCGGCCGCGCGCCGATCTCGGCATACTGGCCGAGCGGGCCGATCCGCTCCGGCGGCGGCGGAGGCAAGGCCGGCAGGCGCTGCATGCGCGCCGGATCGGGCGCGACCGGCGCGATCCGCCCGCCCATGCCGGCCAGCGCCAGCAGCCACACCAACAGCGCCCAGCCGGCGAGCACCGCCAGCAGCCAGGTGCGCAGGCCGATCCGGTCAACGCGCACGCGCCGCCTCCCCGCCCGGGGCGATGTAGCCGTACAGGTCGAAGCTCACGTCCAGGCCGCCGCTGCCGCCGCCGGCCTGGCCGGCCATGAAGAAATAGCGCTGGGCGAGCACGTTGAGGTTGTCCACGAACATGCGCGGGGTGCCGCCTTCGAGCGCGTGCAGCACCGCCGCCAGTTCCGGCGCGCCGCAGCGCAGCCGCACCTGCACGGTCACGCGTGGAAAGCGCCCCGGGCGCGACTCGGTCAGGGGTGAGCGGTTGGTGATCGCGCAGCTGCGGTTGCCGGGGCTGGCCTGGGCGACCACGGTCTCCAGCCGCTGCACCAGCCCGGCGGTCGCCAGCTCGGGCGTGCTCTCGGGCAGGAAGCCGGCGCGCACGCGCCGCTGCGCCTCCACCTCCGCCAGCCGCCGCTCGACCTCCGGCGCCAGTTCGAGCTCGGTGCGCAAGCGCAGTTCGCGCTGCTGCAGCGCCTGGATGCGCGCATTGGCCTCGCGCATCGGCACCGTCCACCACGGGTGCACCAGCAGCAGGTAGGCGAGCGCAAGCGCGCCGAGCAGCAGCGCGAGCGCGAGCCAGCGGTCGCGGTCAGCGACCGGCGCGGGCGTTGCCGGCATCGGCGGCCTCCTTGGGCGGTGCGGTCACCGCGAGTTCCGCGGTCAGGGTGAACCGGTCGCGGCGGGTGCGCGGGTCGGGCTGCAGCGCGCCGGTGAGCGCCGGCGCGCGCCACAGCTTCGAGCCCTCCAGGCGCGCGACCAGCGCCGAGGCCTCGCTGCTCAGGCCGATCAGCAACAGGCGGTCGCCCTCGATCGCGAGCTTCTCCAGGTAGGTGCTGTCCGGCAGGCGGCGGCTGAGTTCGTCCATCACCTCGATCGCGCTCGGGCGGCCGGCACGCAGGCGGTCGAGATAGACCTGGCCGGCGACCGCGTCGGCCAGGCGCTGGCGTTGCGCCGCGGCGCGTGCGGCCGGGCCTTCGAGCGCCTTCACCCGCGCCTGCAGCGCTTCGACGGCGGCGCGGCGGTTGTCCAGCACCTGCCACAGGCCCGCCACCAGGGCCACCAGCGCCACCGCCGCGAAGGCGATGTTCCAGGTCCGCCATGGGTCGCTGCGTCGCACGCGTTGGGCCGGCGGCAGCAGGTTCACGTCGAGCGGCATGCCGGCGCTATCGGCCAGGTCCACGCCCGAGAGCGTGGCGGCCAGCGGGCCCAGCCCCTGCAACTGCGCCTGCAGCGTCGCGCGCGGCACCACCACCAGCTCGGCCTCGATCTGGCCCTCGCCACGGCGGCCGAGCACGCGCGCGTCGAAGGCCACCGCATCGGCGGCGAACGGGGTCTGGCGCTCGATCTCGAACGCGACCACCTCGCGCAGGCGCTCGGCGGCCGCGGCCGGTAGCGTCAGGGTGCGGCGCAGGCCGGCGCCGGCGGGCAGCAGCAGCCAGCGCGGCAGGTCGGCTACCGCCGGCCCGAGCAGCGGGCCCAGCGCGTCCTCGGCGAAGGCGAGGTCGGCGGCGGCCGGGAGCCGGCCGAGATCGTCCATGCCCTCGGCATGCTGGCGCCGCAGCAGCAGGCCGTCGGCCTGCTCCACCAGCAGCAGGCGCTCCTGGCCGGCGCGCAAGGCCTGGCGCCAGCGCGCCGGCAGCCAGGCGGCGAGCGCGCGCGCCCACCACGCGAAAAAGCCGCCCGCCCCGGGCCGGATCCGGGTCTGCAGACGGCTGACGCTCTCGCGCAGCGCGCTCATCGTGGCATCGCTCCTTCCTCCCAACGCAGCGGCGTGTAGGCCGATCCGGGCACTGCATTCCCGCCGCTGCGGACGACGGCGCGCAGGATGGCCTCGCGTCCATCGCGGAGGCGTGCGCGGCTCTCGATACTATACGTGCCGGTGTTTCCGGCCACGAGCGGGGTGCCGTCGAGCTGCGGCGGGGGCAGGCCGGAAGCCGGATCCCACGCCCGCCGCCGCGCCAGCACCTGCTGCGCGTCCAGCCCCATCGCCGCCAGCACCTCCGCCGAGGCGAACGCCGGCTCCGGGCGCATGCGGCCGGCGTACACGGTCAGGTGCGGTTCGAGCTTCGCGTACAGCGCCGGGGTCATGCCCAGCACCTGCTCGAGTTCGGCCACGCTCTCGAAGGCCGCGTCCTTGGCCCCGTAGGGCAGGCCCGCGGCCTCGTAGTCCGGATCCTCGGCGCCGCCCTCGGGTTGGGTGAGCGGATCCACGTCGCGCCAGTCGAGCACCGCATTGGCCAGCCGCCGCGCTTGCCACGGCTCGGCGCCGGCGCCTTCGAACAGCGCCGCCAGCAGCGGCGCGTCGGCCAGGTTCAGGTCCACCTTGCCGGCTTCGTCGGTGATCCGCACCCGCACTTCGGCTTCGCCGAACCGCCAGGGATATTCGCGGCCATCGGCCAGCCAGGCCCGGCGCGGATCCTGCTCGGCCACGCGCACGACTGCATATTCGAGTCCGGCGCGCGCGGCCTGGGCGGCGATCACGCCGTGGTGCAGCACCCGGCCCTGCAGCCCTTCGACCTTCGCGATCAGGGCGAAGGCGCCGATCAGGCCGGTGAGCAGGGTCACCAGCCACAGCACCAGCAGCAGCGCCGCGCCGCGCTGGCCGTGCGCGCTCACGGCACGCCTCCAAGGATGTTGCCGCCGCCCGACAGCGGCAGCGCCACCACCAGCGGCGGCCAGGCGCGGCCGTCGGCGTCGCGCAGGGTGACCTCGACCTGCAGCGGCAGGCGGTCGCCGTACTCCCAGCGCTCCTGCCATTCGCCGAGCCGGTTCTGCTCGTCCAGCGCGCGGTAGCGGAAGCGCACCTCCTTCAGCCCGGAGGCCAGCAGCTCCGGCTCGCGCGGCGGCCGTTCCTCGACCAGCAGGCCGGCCAGCACCATCTTCAGGTCCACGCGCAGCTCCAGCCCGTCCTGGCCTTCGTGCAACTGCAGGTCGTGCATGTACGGGCCGCCGCGGCCGAGGTAGTCGGGCAGGTCGGCGACGAAACGCAGGCGGTCGGGCTCGCCGATGAAGCGCAGCGGCACGCCGGTGTCGGGATCCACCTCGAACGCGACCGGGCGCGCCCCGGCCAGGCGCCGGCGCAGGAACTGCGCCACCGCGCGCATGCGCTCGCTGCGCTCGGCGATCGCCTCGCCGCGCTGCACCGTGGCGGTGGCCGCGCGCAGGGTCGCGAGCGCGAGCGCCAGGCCCAGCGCCAGCAGCGTGGTCGCCAGCAGCACCTCGATCAGGGTGAAGCCGCGCGCGCGTCTCATGGCGGCACCCCCTGCCCCGCCGCCGGCGCCGCCAGCCGCAGCGACTGCACGTGCAGCCGTTCGCGCGGACCGCCGTCGCGCCATTGCACCTGCAGGTCCAGGCGCAGCAGCTGCGGCGCGGCCGGATCCTGCGGCTGCGCCGGATCGCGGGCCGGGTCCTGCCAGGGCTCGACCTGCAGCGTCCAGCGGTAGCGGCCCTCCTCGAACGTGCCCTCCTCGATCCCCGGCCGCAGCGGCTCGCCCACCCCGACCTGGTCGAGCAGCGACTGCGCGTGCAGCGCGGCGCGTCCGGCCTCGTCGGCCCAGCGCACCTGGCGGGTGCCGCTGGAGAGCGTGCCGAGCAGGAAGGTGAGCGCGAGCGCGAGCACGCCGAAGGCGACCAGCACCTCGATCAGGCTGAAGCCGGCGGCGCGACGGTTCACGGCATGGCCTCCGCGCGCCGCAACCGCACCTCGCCGGTGAGCCAAGTCACGTCCACCTGCCAGGCCGCGCTGCGCCGGACGAGCCGGATCCGTCCGCCGGTGGAGGCGCCGTCGGGGAAGAACACGATCGCGCCCTCGCCCTCGCGCGGCTGCACCTCGCGCGCGCCGATGAACTCGATGCCGAGCTGCTCCGGCAATTCGCCGTGGCGGCCTTCCGGCGCGGTCCAGGCGTGCGCGCGCGGGTCGATGGTGAAACGCTGCGGCTGCCCGGTCGCGATCGCCCGCGCCCGGGTATAGCGCAGCTGCGCGGCGACCTCCTTCGCCGCCGAGCGCAGCGCCACGCCCTCGAAGCCGCCGCGCACCGCGCCGGCCGCGAGCAGGCTGACGACGGCGACCAGCGCCACCACCAGCAGCACCTCGACCAACGAGAAGCCGCGGAGCGCGTGCAGGCCGACGGGGCGGTGCCGCGGCGTCATGTCCTCAGCCCCACCGCCCGCCCCGGGTCACTCGTAGACGATGTCGGCGTCCACGCTCGTTCCGCCAGGCTGGCCGTCCTTGCCGTAGCTGAGCAGGTCGAACGGGCGGCCGTCGCCCGGCACGCGGTATTCGAACGGACGGTTCCACGGATCCTTCAGCTCCGACTCCTTGGCGTACGGCCCGAGCCAGCCGCTGGCGCCCGGGTCGGTCACCAGGTCGGTCAGCGCGTTCGGCAGGCTGCCGGTGTCCATCTCGTACTGCTGCACCTTCTCGGCCAGGGTCTGCACCTGGGAGCGGGCCAGGTTGGCCTTGGCGCGGTCGCCGCCGCCCAGGATCCGGCTCGCGGCGAAGGCGACGATGCCGCCGATCAGCACCACCACCAGGATGATCTCGATCAGGCTGAAGCCGGCCTGCGCGGACGCGGAAGGCGAACGGGTGATGGCTCGGGAAAACGTCATGGGGCGATCCTGTCGGGTCGGGCGAATCCTGCGCATTGTTCCACTCCACGGCGCCGGGCGGCAGACGCCCCGGCGCGGCCGCGTTCAGCCGATCGCGCTGGTCAGGTCGTAGATCGGGGTCAGCACCGCCAGGATCACGGTCATCACCACGAAGGTCAGCACCAGCATCACCGCCGGCACCAGCGCCGCGAGCATGCGGTCCAGGGCCAGCGCGGTCTCCTGCTCGAAGGTGTCGGCGGTCTTGAGCAACATCGCGTCCAGCGCGCCGGACTCCTCGCCGACCTGGATCATCTGCAGCGCCAGGCGCGGGAAGCGCTTGCCGCGCGCCAGCGCGGTGGACAGGCCGACGCCGTTCTTCACTTCCTCGGCCGCGGCCTCCACGTCCGCGGCCAGCAGCCGGTTGCCGAGCACGTTGCGGCCGATCCCGAGCGCGGTCAGCAGCGGCACGCCGTTGCGCAGCAGGGTGCCGAGCGTGCGCGCCAGGCGCGCGGTCTCGATCCGCGCGATCACCGGCCCGGCGATCCGCTGCCGCAGCAGCCAGGCGTCGAGCCGCTCGCGGAACACCGGGTCGCGGCGCTTGCGGTCCAACCACCACAGCGCCAGCGCCGGCAGCACCAGGAACACGATCCACCAGTCGCGCACAAACAGGCCCAGGCCCAGGATCAGGCGGGTGAACAGCGGCAGCTCCGCGTCCAGGCTGTCGTACATCGCCGCGAACTGCGGCACCACGTAGCCGAGCAGGAACAGCAGCGCAAACCCGACCAGCACCAGCAGGATCGCCGGATAGATCAGCGCGTTGACCACCCGCCCGCGCAGCGCGCGGCTGCGCTCGAGGTAGTCGGCCAGCCGTTGCAGCGTCTCCTGCAGGCTGCCGCCGGCCTCGCCCGCGCGCACCATGTTCACGTACAGGCGCGAGAACGTGCCGTGCTGGCGCTCGAGCGCGGCCGACAGCGAGGCGCCGCCGCGCACCGCGTCGCGGATGTCGGCGATGGTGCGGCGCGCGATCTCGTCGTCGGGCAGCTCGAGCAGGATGGTCAGGGCACGGTCGAGCGGCTGGCCGGCGCCGAGCAGGGTCGCCAGCTGCTGGGTGAACTGCACCAGCCGCGCCCCGGCGAAGGGCCGGGGCCGCAGCAGCGCGCGCCAGGCCGACTCGCCGCCGGCCTCCGCCGCCGGCCGCGCCTCCACCGGCAGGTGCCCCTGCTCCTGCAGCCGCGCGATCACCTCGCGCTCGTCGCCGGCCTCCATCTGGCCGTCGAGCAGTTCGCCGCGCGGGTTGAGCGCCTTGTAGCGGTAGAGGGGCACGCGAGCGATGGACGGGGAAACCGGAAGGCCATTGTAGCCACACGATGGCCCGCCACCGCGTCGCCGGCAGACGGGACCCGGCAGCACGAACGCCGCGAGATCACGCCGCCTCAGCCTCCTGGCGGGCGCGTGGCAAACCGCCGCACGCCAGCCTCCGCGAGCCTGGCATCCAGCGCCGCAAGGTACTTCTGCATCAGCTCGAACTGCCAGCCGGACAGTTCCCGCTCCCGGATGTAGGTGCGCACATCCATCCCCAGGCCGCAATTGCCCAGATACAGGCACTGTGTCAGCTCGTAGTGCTGATTCGGACCACACGGCGCCCCAAGCTCGCAGGCCCGCCAGCGCGCCGCCATCGCTTTGATGCGCCCGATGTCACTCGGCTGGATCAGGAGCCTGATCTCGGGAGAGAACACCTCCCGCTCCACCTGCCGTATCAGCCGCCCTTCACGCCCCCCGAGGCTCTCCAAGGCACGCCAGATCATCCACGGCTCATCCGCCTCCCGGAGGAGGGTCAAAAGCTCCTCCTCACTTTCCAGTGTTTCAGTATCGTAAGCCTTGGCTGCCACGTCCCCGCTCATTGCAGCCACCCGCAGCTGATCCGACAAGGCGCGCGCCTCCTCGAGACTGATGCTCGGCGGCCTGTCGCAGTACGACATCATCGCCCGCAGGGCGGCCTCTCTCGCCGAACGCTCCGCGGCGCCTTCCGATGCGAGCCGCACCTTGTGCCGTGGGTGATCACGGTCGCCACGCATCGGGTAGAAAGGCCGGCAGAGCATGTCGAGAGTGAGCACCGCCGCGATGGCCTGCGTATCGCCCTGCCTCGCCTGCCGCAGCAGCTTCGCTTCGATGTCGCTCATCCTGGCAGCCCGCTCGACCCAGTCCATGGGCGAGCCCGGCAGCGTGTCACCCGACCCGGCAGCGTGTCGTTGCCCGGCCAACTCCGCGGCGCCGGCTCCGGCCGTGGCGGCATCCCGGGCCTCGCTCGCGAATTGCCCCGGGACATCCGGGGCCGATCCCGTGGCCGCTCCCTGCCCGAACCGCCACGCCAGCAGGCCCGCCAGGGCCAGCATCAGCGCGGCCACCACCGCTACCGCAAATCGTCGTCCGCTGCTCATCCCTGTCATGCCTCGCAGTCTGGGGCTGCCGTCTCGAACATACCGTGGCTATCGAAAAAGCCAGAATCCGACCGGTAATACTTCCCCACCGAGCCGTTATTGAACACGACCATGAATTCGCGGCCTTGGTTATTCTTATCATCCGCGAGAAGCTGCACGAGGCGGGCACTATATCGTGCCTGCATCACCGTCCGATACGCCATCCACACCGCCGTCTCACGGGTGGTCGAATCGCCGCTGCACAACAGTTCCATGATGTCTGAGTCTTCCGGTGGAAGTGACACCTCCCCCGGCAGCGGTTCCGTGCGCGACGGCACCGAGAAAAAGACGTCGCAGCCGCTCCCCTCATACAGGGTCACCCAGCCGCTGACGCGAAACCCGACCACCTTGACCGTGGGCAACGTCGTCGTGGGAAAGGCATTCGACGAGAACATCAGAAGAGCAAAGAACACGACAGCGTGACGCAGCATGACATCTCCGTATGCCAAGCACCCGGCTTGGGTGCGCCGCGCACGCCACCCCCCTGTTCAGCCTTGTCAATCCCCTACCCTATGCGTCCTCGGTCACCCGCAGCACTTCCTCGATCGTGGTCACGCCGGCCAGGGCCTTGGCGATGCCGTCCTCGTACATGGTGCGCATGCCGTGCGTGCGCGCGAGCTGTTCGATCTCGCCCATGCCGGCGTGGCGGATCACCGCGCGGCGCAGCTCGTCGTTCATCACCAGGAACTCCATGATCGTGGTGCGGCCGAGGTAGCCGGTGGGCGAGAGCGCGGACGGGCGCGGGCGGTACAGGTGGATCGGGCCTTCGGGCTGCCAGCGGCGCAGGCCGAACTTCTCGATCTCCTCCGGCGAGGCCTCGTAGCGCTCGGCGTGGGTCGGCTCCAGCCGGCGCACCAGGCGCTGGGCGAGGATGCCGTTGACGGTGGAGGTCAGCAGGTAGTCCTCCACGCCCATGTCGAGCAGACGGGTGATGCCGCCGGCGGCGTTGTTGGTGTGCAGCGTGGACAGCACCAGGTGGCCGGTCAGCGCCGACTGGATCGCGATCCGGCACGTCTCCAGGTCGCGCATCTCGCCGATCATGATGATGTCGGGGTCCTGGCGCACGATCGAGCGCAGCGCATTGGCGAAGTCGAGCCCGATCTGCGGCTTGACCTGGATCTGGTTGATGCCCTCGATCTGGTACTCGACCGGATCCTCGACGGTGATGATCTTCACGTCCGGCGTGTTGAGCCGGGACAGCGCGGTGTAGAGCGTGGTGGTCTTGCCCGAGCCGGTGGGGCCGGTGACCAGCAGGATCCCGTGCGGCTGCTCGAGCACGTGCAGGAACTGCGGCAGCAGCTCGGCGCTGAAGCCCAGGCGCGCGAAGTCGAACACCACCGTCTCGCGGTCGAGCAGGCGCAGCACCACCGATTCGCCGAACGCGGTCGGCACGGTGGACACGCGCAGGTCCAGTTCGCGGCCCTGCACCCGGACCATGATCCGTCCGTCCTGCGGCAGGCGGCGCTCGGCGATGTTGAGCCGGGCCATGATCTTGACCCGCGAGATGATCGCGGCGGTCAGGTTCGCCGGCGGGCTCTCGGCCTCCTCCAGCACGCCGTCAATGCGGTAGCGCACCTTGAGCCGGTTCTCGAACGGCTCGATGTGGATGTCGGAGGCGCGCAGCTCGACCGCGCGCTGGATGATCAGGTTGACCAGGCGGATCACCGGCGCCTCGGACGCCAGGTCGCGCAGGTGCTCGACGTCGTCGGCCTCGCCGGCGGCCTCGCCCTCGGCGGTCTCCACGATCGCGCCCATCGCGCTGCGGCCCTGGCCGTGCCAGCGCTCGATCAGGTCGTCGATCTCCGAACGCAGCGCCACCTGCGGCCGCACCTCGCGCCCGCAGGCCAGGCGCAGCGCATCGAGCGCATAGCTGTCGTACGGGTCGGCCATCAGCACGTCCACGTGCGCGGGCGACTCGGCCACCGGCACCAGGTGGAACTGCTTCATGAACTTGACCGACAGCGCCACCTCCGGCGGCAGCTCGGGCGCGTCCTTGGCGCTGGCCAGCGGCAGGCCCAGCACCGCCGCGCAGGCCTCGGCGTGGTCGCGCTCGGACACCAGCCCGAGCCGGGCGAGCAGCGTCGGCAGGCTGCCGCCGGTTTCCTCCTGCAAGCGCCGCGCGCGGGCCAGGTCGGCTTCCTTGAGGCGGCCGCGGGCGAGCAGGGTCTCGACCACGCGGGCTTCGGGACCGGTTTCGCTCGCCGGAATGTCGCTGGCGACCGCATTCATTTTCGTCACGCCTGCCATGCGCCCGCTGTCCGGGCGGAGGCGACGACTCTAGCAGGTCGCCCATCCGGCCCGGCGCGCCGGTCAGTACCAGGCGCATGGCGTGCGGCGGATGGCCGAGGGCCACCGCCCTCACCGTTATGAGACTTGCGTCACAAAAAACACCGCGCGGCGCTCGGTCGCCGCGGGTCCGACAGGGGGAGACGACATGTCATCCGGTTCCGCGCCGGCGGCGCTCCGTGGTTGGGCGCCCCTGCTCCTGGCCACGCTGTTGGCCGCTCCTTTCCCCACCCAGGCCGCATGCACCGGCAATCCCAACGCCCGGGTGGATCCGCTCAGCCAGACCGTGCCGGAAACCACCGGCGGCGCACCCACGGTGGTGGTGCTCGACGGCAGCAAGTCCACGCCGAACCAGCCCGATCTGGGGTATGCCTGGCAGTACCTCGGCAGCACGCCCTCGGGCTTCACGGTCAGCCTGAGCGGAGCCAACACGGCCACCGCCAGCTTCGCCGCCCCGAACGTCCCGGTCGGCGGCGCCAGCCTGCAGTTCCGGCTGACCGTCACCTGCGGCACGCGCACCAGCAGTACGACCACCACCATCAACGTCACCGACGTGGTGGTCAACACGCCGCCGACCCCGGTCGCCGTGGCGGTGCCAGAGAACGCCGCCGAAGGCACCCTGGTCACCCTCGACGGCAGCGCCTCCTACGACCTCGACCCGGGCACCACCCTGAGCTACCAGTGGACCCAGATCGGCGGCTCGCCCACGGTGCTGCTCAGCAGCGCCAATCCCGCCGGCTCCATCGTCACCTTCGTCGCCCCCAACCTGCCGGCGACGACCAGCCTGACGTTCCGTCTGACGGTGTCGGACGGCAGCCTCTCGGCCAGCGCGAACCGCATCGTCAACATCCTCTGGAGCAACGACCCGCCCGTGGCTTCGCTGGTCTGCCCCGGCGGACTGATCGAGGCCGACGAGGGCGCGCTGGTCACCCTCGACGGCAGCGGCTCGAGCGATCCGGACGGCACCATCGCCAGCTACACCTGGGATCAGTACGCCGGCCTGCCCAATCTGGGCCTGGGCGCCCATGCGACGCCGACGATCGCCTTCTCCGCCCCGGCGCTGGGGTACCAGCAGACCGGCGCGCTGCAGGTGCGTCTGACGGTGACCGACGACCAGGGCGCCTCGGCCTCGGCCGAATGCGGGCTGTTCGTCCACGACGTCACCCCGCCGCTGATCACGGTGCCGGGCGACCTCACGGTCGAGGCCGATTCCGCTGCCGGTGCCGCGGTCAGCTATGCCGTCACGGCGCAGGACGCGGTGGACGATGAGTTCCCGTATCCGCTCGCGTGCACACCGCCCTCGGGCAGCGTGTTCCCCCTCGCGGCCGCCCCGGCCAAGGCACTCGCCACGCCCGTCGCCTGCGCCGCCACGGACTCCGCCGGCAACACCGCGAACGCCGGCTTCACCATCACCGTGCAGGACACCACGCCGCCGGTGATCACGGTGCCGGGCGCGCTCGGCGTCGAAGCCACCGGGGCCGACGGCGCCGTGGCCCATTTCGACGCCACCACGCTGGACGTGGTGGATGGCGCGGGCGTGGCCGACTGCACGCCGCCCAGCGGCAGCACCTTCCCGCTCGGCGACACCACCGTGACCTGCACCGCCAGCGATGCGCGCGGCAACCCGGCTGCACCCGCCGCGTTCATCCTCACGGTGCACGACACCACGCCGCCGACGATCGAACCGCACGCGGACCTCGGCCCGATCGAGGCCACCGGCCCGAGCGGCGCCGTCGTGACCTACACCAGCCCGGCGACCACCGACCTGGTGGACGGCGTCGGCACCGCGACCTGCCTGCCGGCCTCCGGCAGCACCTTCCCGCTCGGCACCAGCACCGTCACCTGCACCGCCGCCGATGCCGCCGGCAACGCCGCCACGCCGACGCAGTTCCAGGTCACGGTGGCAGACACCACGCCGCCGGTGATCGCGGCGCATGCGGATGTGTCCGCCACCGCCGCCTCGTCCGCCGGCGCGGTGGTGAGCTACACGCCGCCGACCGCCACCGACCTGGTGGACGGCCCGGTGGCCGTGACCTGCACTCCCGCCTCCGGCAGCACGTTCCCGGTCGGCCCCAGCACCGTGCAATGCTCGGCCACCGACAATGCCGGCAACACCGGCAACTCGAGTTTCATCGTGCAGGTGAGCTATGCCTGGACCGGCTTCTTCCGCCCGGTGGACAACGCGCCGACGCTCAACACCGTGCGCGCCGGCAGCGCGGTGCCGGTGAAGTTCAGCCTCGGCGGCGACATGGGCCTGGCGATCTTCGCCGCCGGGCATCCGCGCGCGGCGCTGATGGCCTGCGCCAGCGGCGCGGTGGAGGACGTGGTCGAGGAAACCGTCACCGCCGGCGGCAGCACGCTCACCTACGATGCGGTCGCGAAGCAGTACGTGTACGTGTGGAAGACCGACAAGGCCTGGGCCGGCAGCTGCCGCCAGCTCCAGATCCGCTTCGCCGACGGCAGCCTGCGGGTGGCCAACTTCAAGCTCACCAAGTGAGCCCGGCCACAACGACGAAGGCCCGGTCCTGCGACCGGGCCTTCGTGCTTCCGCACACCACTGCACGCGGACTTCACCCCACCCACACCCGCGCGTTGCGGAACATGCGCAGCCACGGCGAGTCGTCCGGCCACTCGCGCGGGGCCCAGCTGAAGTTGGCCTGGCGCAGGGTGCGCTCGGGGTGCGGCATCAGGATGGTGACGCGGCCGTCGTCGCTGGTCAGGCCGGCGATGCCGTCGGCCGAGCCGTTCGGGTTGAGCGGGTACATGCTGGCGATGCGGCCCTCGCCGTCCACGTAGCGCAGTGCCACGCGCGCGGCGGCCGGGTCGGTGCCGGCATCGAACGCGGCGCGGCCCTCGCCGTGCGCGACCGCGACCGGGATCCGCGAGCCGGCCATGCCGCGCAGGAACAGCGAGGGCGAGTCCTCCACCTGCAGCAGCGACAGCCGCGCCTCGTACTGCTCGCTGCGGTTGCGCAAAAAGCGCGGCCAGTGCGCGGCGCCGGGGATGATGTCCTTGAGCTGCGACAGCATCTGGCAGCCGTTGCACACGCCCAGGGCGAAGGTGTCGGGACGGGCGAAGAACGCGGCGAAGGCCTCGCGCAGCTCGGCGCGCTCCAGGATCGAGGTGGCCCAGCCGCGGCCGGCGCCGAGCACGTCGCCGTAGGAGAAACCGCCGCAGGCGACGATGCCCTTGAACCCGTCCAGGCGCACGCGCCCGGCGATCAGGTCGCTCATGTGCACGTCGTAGGCGGCGAAGCCGGCGCGGTCGAAGGCCACCGCGGTCTCGACCTGGCTGTTGACGCCCTGCTCGCGCAGGATCGCGACCCTGGGCCGCGCGCCGGTGGCGATGTACGGGGCGGCGACGTCCTCGGCCGGATCGAAGCCGAGCTTCGGCCGCAGCCCGGGCGCGTGGAAGTCGCGCGCCACGGCGCGCTCCTCGTCGGCGCATTCGGGGTTGTCGCGCAGCCGCTGCATGGCGTGGGTCACCGCCCACCAGGCGTCGAACAGCTCCTCCCAGCGCCATTCGGCGAGCGCCTGGCCGTCGCGCAGCACGCGCACCGCGGGCGCGGTGGTGGGCCTGGCGATGCGCTGCGCGCAATCAATCAGGCCGTGGCGCGCGATCAGGTCGGCGAACTCGGCGCGGTCCGCGCTCGCGATCTGCACCACCGCGCCCAGTTCCTCGTTGAACAGGGTGCGGAACGGATCCTCGCCCCAGCCGTCGAGCGAGATGTCCAGGCCCAGGTGCGAACAGAACGCCATCTCGCACAGCGCGGCGAAGGCGCCGCCGTCGGAACGGTCGTGGTAGGCGCGCAGCAGGCCCGCGGCGCGCGCGTCGCGGATCAGCTCGAAGAACGCGCGCAGGCGCGCCGGGTCGTCGAGGTCGGGCACGTCGCCGGCGAACGCCGGCAGGGCCGGGTTGGTCGCGGCCTCGGGATGGCACTGGGCCAGGATCGAGCCGCCCAGGCGCTGCCGGCCGGCGCCCAGGCCGATCAGCCACAGCTCGGTGTCGGCCTCGCGCGCGAGCAGCGGGGTCAGCGCCTGGCGCACGTCGGCCACCGGCGCGAACGCGGACACGACCAGCGACACCGGCGCCACCGTCTTGTGCGTCGCGCCCTCGTGCGGCCACTGCGCCTGCATGGACAGCGAGTCCTTGCCGACCGGAATGGCGAGGTCGAGCGCCGGGCACAGCTCCAGGCCCACCGCCTTGACCGCGTCGTACAGGCGCGCGTCCTCGCCGGGGTGGCCGGCGGCGGCCATCCAGTTGGCGGAGAGCTTGATCCGGTCCAGCGCCCCGACCGGCGCCGCGCACAGGTTGGTGATCGCCTCGCCCACCGCCATGCGCGCGCTCGCCTCGGGGTCGAGCAGGGCGAGCGGAGTGCGCTCGCCGATCGCCATCGCCTCGCCGGCGGTGCCGTCGAAGCCGGAGAAGGTGATCGCACAGTCGGCCACCGGCAACTGCCATGGGCCGACCATCTGGTCGCGCACGCTCAGGCCGCCGACGCTGCGGTCGCCGATGGTGACCAGGAAGGCCTTGGCGGCGACGGTCGGATGCGCGAGCACGCGCAGGCCGGCCTGGCGCAGGTCGAGCGCGGCGCCGTTGAGCTGCGGCCAGCGCGGCGCGGGCGGATGCGCGGTGTCGCGATGCATCTTCGGCGGCTTGCCGAACAGCACGTCCATCGGCAGGTCGATGGCCCAGGGCGTGGCCCCGTCCTGCCCCTGCGCGGCCGTGCCCTGCACCGCCTCGACCGTGGCCCCGTACCCGACCACCAGCCGCTGTTCCGCGGTCGCATGCCCCACCACCGCGAACGGGCAGCGTTCGCGCAGGCACAACGCGGCGAATTCGCCCACCCGCTCGGCCGGGATGCCGAGCACGTAGCGCTCCTGCGATTCGTTGCACCACAGCTGCATCGGCGACAGCGAGGGATCGTCGCTGGGCACCTTGGCCAGGTCAATCACGCCGCCCACGCCGGAGTCGTGCAGCAGCTCGGGGATCGCGTTGGACAGGCCGCCGGCGCCGACGTCGTGGATGGACAGGATCGGGTTGTCCGCGCCGAGCGCGACGCAGCGGTCGATCACTTCCTGGCAGCGGCGCTGCATCTCGGGGTTGTCGCGCTGCACGCTGGCGAAGTCGAGCTCCTCGGCGCTGTCGCCCGCGGCCACCGAGCTGGCCGCGCCGCCGCCCAGGCCGATCAGCATCGCCGGGCCGCCGAGCACGATCACCGCATCGCCGGGGCGCAGCCGGCGCTTTTCGACCAGCGGGCGGTCAATCGCGCCCACGCCGCCGGCGAGCATGATGGGCTTGTCGTAGCCGCGCACCAGCCCGTCGGCCTCGCGCAGCTCGAAGCTGCGGAAGTAGCCGGCGAGGTTGGGCCGGCCGAACTCGTTGTTGAACGCGGCCGCGCCGATCGGGCCCTCGAGCATGATCTCGAACGCGCTGGCCATGCGCGGGTTGAGCGGCCGCGGGCTCTCCCACGGCTGCGCCAGGGCCGGGATGCGCAGGTGCGAGACCGAGAACCCGCACAGCCCCGCCTTCGGCCGGCCGCCGCGGCCGGTGGCGCCCTCGTCGCGGATCTCGCCGCCGGCGCCGGTGGAGGCGCCCGGGAACGGCGCGATCGCGGTGGGGTGGTTGTGGGTCTCGACCTTGATGCAGAACGCGCTCTCGGTCAGCGGCTCGGCGCGGTATTCGTGGGTGTGCGGGTCGGGCCGGAAGCGGCGCGCCGGATGGCCTTCCACCACCGCCGCGTTGTCGGCGTACGCCGACAGGGTGTGCTGCGGCGTCTGCGCGTGGGTGTGCTTGATCATCTTGAACAGCGAGGTGGGCATCTCGCGTCCGTCGATGGTCCAGCTGGCGTTGAAGATCTTGTGCCGGCAGTGCTCGGAGTTGGCCTGCGCGAACATCATCAGCTCGATGTCGTGCGGGTCGCGGCCGAGTTCGGCGTAGCGGGCGCGCAGGTAGTCGAGCTCGTCCTCGGCCAGGGCCAGGCCGAGGCGGCGGTTGGCGGCCTCGAGCGCCTCGCGCGGCACCACCTCGAGCGCGCCGGGCGCGGGGGCGCGGAACAGCGCCGCGCCGTCCTCGCGCGCGGCCAGCAGCGACTGCGTCATCGGGTCGTGCAGCAGCCGGGCCAGCGCCGCCTGCCGGGCCGGATCGTCGGGCCAGCCGGACAGATCCAGGCGCGTGCCGCGCTCGACCCGCTTCAGCGCCAGGCCGGCGCCGTGCAGCAGCTCGGTGGCCTTGCTCGCCCACGGCGAGATCGTGCCCAGGCGCGGCACCACGTAGCGCGAGACTGACTCCGGCGCGCGCGGCGCCTGGCCTTCGCCGGCCTGCAGGATGCGCGCAAGGGCGGCGGTGTCCAGGCGTGCGCCGGATTCCGGCTCGACCCAGTAGGTGAACCAGGCACCGGTGATGCGCAACGCGGGAACGACGGTCTGGAGGCGGGCTTCGAGCCGTTCACGGCGGAACGGCGACAGGGCCGGCAGGCCCTCGAGGACGATCATGTCCGGGGAAACCGTGGCAAACGGGCCGGCCATTGTAGCGAAAGCCGCCGCCCCGCCCCCGGGCGGGCCCGCCCCGCCGGGCGGCGGGGCGGGAAATCCGGGCTCAGGGCGCGGCCGCGGTGCGCGCCGTCTCCGCCTCGGCAGCGTGCTTGTCCAGCGCCGCGCGCAGCTGTGCCGGCGGCAGGTAGCCGCCGAACTGGGTGCCGTCGGCGCTCAGGATCATCGGCGTGCCGGTCAGGCCCATGCGCTGGCCCAGCGCGTACTGGATCTGCACCGGGTTCTTGCAGGTCTTCTTCGGCACCGGCCGGTCGTTCTTGGCGTCGGTCAGCGCCTTGCGCGGGTCGGCCGCGCACCACACCGACTCCATGGTGCGGAAGTCGGCACTGCCCGGGCCCATGCGCGGGAACGCCAGGTATTCGACCGCGATGCCCTGGCGGTTGTACTCGGCGATCTCGTTGTGCAGCTTGCGGCAGAAGCCGCAGGAGACGTCGGTGAACACGGTCACCGTGTGCTTCGGGTTCGGCGGCGCGAACACGATCCGGTCGCGCGCCGGCACCGTGGCCAGCAGCTCCCTGCGCAGCGCGGCCAGGCTCTGCTCGCCCAGGTTCTTCTTCGCCGCGATGTCGTACAGCGTGCCCTGCAGCAGGTACTTGCCGTCGTCGCTGATGTAGATCACCTGGCCGCCGACGATCGCCTCGCGGAACCCCGCGATCGGTGCCGGACCGAGCCGGTCCACCTTCAACTCCGGATTGATCGCGCGCAGCGCCTCGCGCGCGCGGGCCTCGGGCGATCCGGCGGCATAGGCCGGCTCGGAGGCAGACGCCGGGGTCGCCGGCGCCTGCGACTGGGCGCCGGGCTTGGCGGCGGTGGCGGCCGGGCCCGGCCCCTGGGCACAGGCGGACAGGCTGAGGGTGCCGAGCAGGGCGAGGGTCAGACGCTTCATTCGGGACTCGTGGGTGGTGATTGAGGATCGGGGACGGCCGCCGCTCAGGCGGCCGGGTTCCCGATTGTGGCATGCCGCGGCGCGCGCAGCCGCCGGGGGCGGGACCGTCAGCCGCGCGGATGGTGCCGGGCGTGCAGCTTCTGCAGCTGTTCGCGCGCGACCAGGGTGTAGATCTGGGTGGTCGAGAGCGAGCTGTGGCCGAGCAGCAGCTGCAACGCGCGCAGGTCGGCGCCGTGGTTGAGCAGATGGGTGGCGAAGCTGTGGCGCAGGCCGTGCGGGCTGATCCGCCGCGGCTCGATCCCGGCCGCGCCGGCATAGCGCTTGACCAGTTGCCAGAACTGCTGCCGGGTCGGCGCCCGCCCCTGCGCGGTCAGGAACAGCGGCGCGAGCACACGCTTGCCGGCGAGCTGCGGCCGCGCCTGCTCGAGGTAGCGTTCGAGCCAGTGCTGCGCCTCCTCGCCCAGCGGCACCAGCCGCTCCTTGCCACCCTTGCCGGTGACCCGCAGCACGCCCTGGCGCAGGTTGAGCGCGGTCGCGGGCAGCGCCACCAGTTCGCCCACCCGCAGGCCGGTGGCGTACATCAGCTCCAGCATCGCCTTGTCGCGCAGGCCCAACGCCGTGGCCGCATCCGGCGCGGCCAGCAACGCCTCGATCTCGCTCTCCGACAGCGCCTTGGGCAGCGCGCGCGGCAGTTTCGGCGGCTCCAGCAACGCGGTCGGGTCGTCGCCGCGGGTCCCGCGCCGCAGCAGCCAGGCGTAGAACGCGCGCAATGCCGACAGCAGGCGCGCGTTGCTGCGCGGCGAATAGCCTTCGCGGCTGCGCAGGGCGAGGTAGTCGAACAGGCGCGCGCGGTCGGCCGCGGCGAGGTTGGGGCGCCAGCGTGCCAGTCCTTCCAGGTCGCGTCGGTAGCTCGCCAGGGTGGCCTGGGCCACGCCGCTCTCGGCCCACAACGCATCGAGGAAGGCCTCGATCAGCGCGGCATCCTCGGCCGCGAGCGGCGGACGCTGCATCGCACGCTGGCGGCGGTCGGCGGCGGTGGGCATGACGGCAGTCACGAAGCACTGATGCCGCGATGGTGCCTGCTTGCGCGCGGGGCGTGCACCCCCACCCCAGCCCCCCGCTGCGCGGGGAGGGGGACGGCCTTCCCGTATCCTTCCGCGCATGTCCCTGCCCGCCCCGCGCCCCCTGATCGGCTGGCGCCTGCTCGCCCTGCTCTACGACTTCTTCCCCGCCTGCGCACTGTGGTTCGCGGTGGCCGCGCTCGCGCTGCTGCTGCACGGCAACGAACCGGTGCGCGCCGACACCCTGGCCGGCTGGCTGGAACTGGGCGCGCTGTGGCTGGTGACCGGCGCCTATGCGGTGCTGAGCTGGCGCCGCGGCGGGCAGACCCTGGGCATGCGGCCGTGGCGGCTGCGGGTGGTGGCCGCCGACGGCGGGCCGGCGTCCTCGCGCGCGCTGTGGCTCCGCTACGCGGTCGGCGGGCTGTCGCTGCTGGCGGCAGGGCTGGGGTTCTGGTGGGCGTGGTGGGATCGCGAACGGTTGACGTGGCACGACCGCGCCAGCGGCACGCGCCTGGTCCGCGAACCCAAGTCTGTCTGAGCGGCGGGCGCGGCTCAGCCCGAGCGGCGCTTGAACAGCAGCACCGACACCGTCAGCAGCAGCACCGGCGGCAGCAGGTAGGCGATGCGGTAGTCGAAGCGGTACACGCTGGCCAGCTTGACGAACTGCTCCTGCAGCATCCAGAAGCCGAGCGCGAACACGATGCCGAGGAACAGGCGCTTGCCGAGCCCGCCGCTGCGCAGCGCGCCGAACGCGAACGGCGCCGCCGCCAGGCACAGCGCCAGCACGTTGAGCGGATAGAACCAGCGGCCCCAGTACACCTCCTCGAACTCGGAGGCGTCCAGGCCGTTGCGGCGGTGGTACTCGATGCTGCGGCGCAATTCGTCCGAGCGCAGGTAGCGCGGCCGGGTCACGCTCGCGGTCAGCGCGGTGGCGTCCAGGCGCGAGGCCCAGCGCTCCTCGGCGACGCGCTCCTCGCGCACCGACCGTTCCCCGAAATGCACGCGCCGCACGTCGCGCAGCAGCCAGCCGCCCGGGCGATGTTCGGCGCTGGCCGCGTGCGCGGCGGACTGGAGCCGGCCCTCGGCGTCGAACCGGTACAGGCGCACCTCGCGCAGCTCCAGCCAATGGTCGTCGCCAGCGCTGCGTTCGCGCCCGGTCTGCGCGTTGAGGAACATCTCGCCCTCGCGCGCCCACAGGCCCGAGTACTGGGCCACGATCAGGTCGTTGGAACGCGCCGAGGCCTTGATCGCGTCCGCACGCCGGTTGCCCCACGGGCCCAGGGTTTCGCCGTTGAGCACCATCAACCCGGTCAACAGGGCGAGGGCGGCCGCCACCGCCAGGCTGAGCCGGCGCCGCGACAGCCCCAGCGCACGCAGCGCGGTCAGCTCCGAACTGGCCGCGAGCTGGCCCAGCCCCATCAGCGAGCCGATCACCGCCGCGGTCGGGAACAGCTGGTAGGCGCGGCGCGGGATCGTCCACAGGAGGTAGGCCAGCGCCTCGGGAATGCCGTAGCGGCCCTTGCCGATGTCGGCCGCCTCGCCGAACAGGGCCATCACCACGTCCAGCCCGACCAGCACCGTCCAGGCCAGCAGCACCGAGGCGAACACCACCCGGCCGACGTACAGATCGTGGAGGCGCAGCAGCGGTTTCATCGGCGGCGCACCCGCGGCAGCCGGCCGTCGGCGAAGTACAGCCAGGTCGCCAGTGCCAGCAGCGGCAGCAGCAGCCACCACAGGCCCGCCGCGGCGGGCAGGCGCCCGGCGGCGATCCACTCGGTGCCGAGCGTGGCCAGGTTCATGCACACCAGGTAGGCGAGCATGCCGAGCAGGATCCGGCCATGGCGGGCCTGGCGCGGCCCGCTGCGGGCCAGCGGGAAGGCGAGCAGGGCGAAGGCCAGGGTCAGCAGCACCGGCGCCAGCCGCCGGTGCAGTTGCGCCTGCGCGGCCGGGCGCGGGTCGCCAAGCAGGGCCAGGGTCGGCAGCAGTTCCGGATCGTCGGGGGCGGCCGCCTGCTCACGGTCCGGCAGGCGGATCTCGTTGCGGGCATAACGCATCAGCCGGTAGTCCAGCCCGTCGGCGGCCGGGCCCTCGACCCGGAACCCGTCCTCCAGGCGCAGGTAGCGCTCGCGCGGGCCGGCGAAGAACAGGCTGCCGCCGCGCGCGGTGGTGACGTCCACCCGGTCCTCGCTCTGGCGGTGCACGAACACCCGCTCCAGACGCTCGCCGTCGGCCGACATCGCCCCGACATAGACCACTCCGCCGCCCGGCAGCTCGGCGAAGCGCCCCGGCTCCAGCCCGGCCACCACCAGGCCGCGGTTGGCCTCCTCGATCATCCGGTTCGACACCCGCTGCCCCCACGGCCCCAGCCACAGCGAGCAGGCGCCGACCAGCAGCAGCATCGGCAGCAGCAGCCCGGCCAGCGGCCGCAGCATCCGCCGCGGCCCCACCCCCACCGCCGCCAGCACCGGCATCTCCGAGTCGCGGTACAGCCGGCCCAGCGCCAGCAGCAGGCCGAGCAGCACCGCCAGCGGCAGGATCAGCGGCAGGTAGCGCAGCAACTGCAACCCGATCTGCGACAGCAGCAGCGTGGCCGGCACCTTGCCGCGGGCGATCCGGTCCAGCACCACCCCCAGCATCGCGCTCATGCTGACCATGCCCAGCACCACCAGCGCCGCGAACACGGAGTGGGCGAATTCGCGGGTGAGATAGCGGTCGAGCTTCGGCATCGGGCCTTGGTGTCTTAGACTTCCGGGTTCTGCGCGGCACGGCCCCCCGGCGGGCCGTGCGAACCCGCGATTGTACGGAACCCCGTCGCTCTCCCCCGGAATCTTCGTTCGATGGCCCTCGAATTCACCCTGAACCACGACGCCCCCGCGTCCGTCGCCACCGACTGCGTGATCGTCGGCGCCTATGCCGACAACCGCCTGACCCCGGCCGGGGACGCCCTCGACGCCGCCAGCGGCGGGCGCCTGAAGGCCCTGCTCGAGCGCGGCGACGTCAGCGGCAAGACCGGCAAGACCGCGCTGCTGCACGACCTGCCCGGCGTGGCCGCGCCGCGGGTGCTGGTGGTGGGCCTGGGCGAGGCGGACAAGTTCGGCGTGGCGCAGTACCTCAAGGCGGTGGGCGACGCCGCGCGCGCGCTCAAGCTCGGGCCGGTGCGGCGCGCGCTGCTGACCCTGTCCGAACTGCCGGTCAAGGGCCGCGACGGCGCCTGGAACATCCGCCAGGCCGCGATCGCCGCCGACCATGCCTGCTACCGCTACACCGCCACCCTCGGCGCCAAGAACAAGCAGCGCGAGGAGCGCGGCCTGGAGGCGCTGGCCATCCACGGCGCGGACGCCGCCGCGCTGGCCCAGGGGCGCGCCATCGCCGCCGGCGTGGCCTTCGCCCGCGAACTCGGCAACCTGCCGCCCAACATCTGCAACCCGGCCTACCTGGCGCAGCAGGCGCAGCAGTGCGCGGCGCGCTACCCGCAGGCCGCGTGCGAGGTGCTGGAGGAGGCGCAGATGCGCGAGCTCGGCATGGGCGCGCTGCTCGGCGTGGCCCAGGGCTCGGCCAATCCGCCCAAGCTCATCGTGCTGCGCTGGAACAACGGCGGCGAGGCCCGGCCCTACGTGCTGGTCGGCAAGGGCATCACCTTCGACACCGGCGGCATCAACCTCAAGGTGCAGGGCGGCATCGAGGAGATGAAGTACGACATGTGCGGCGCCGCCGGCGTGCTCGGCGCGTTCGTCGCCGCCGCCGAGATGGCGCTGCCGCTGAACCTGGTGGTGCTGGTGCCGGCGGTGGAGAACATGCCCGACGGCCGCAGCTACCGTCCTTCCGACATCCTCACCTCGATGTCGGGCAGGACCATCGAGGTCGGCAACACCGACGCCGAGGGCCGCCTGATCCTGTGCGACGCCATGACCTACGCCGAGCGCTACTCGCCCGCCGCGCTGGTGGACGTGGCCACCCTCACCGGGGCGTGCGTGGTCGCGCTGGGCAAGCACGCCAGCGGCCTGATGAGCAAGCACGACGACCTGGCCGCGGAACTGCTCGCCGCCGGCGAGACCACCTTCGACCGCGCCTGGCGCCTGCCGCTGTGGGAGGAGTACCAGTCGCAGCTCGACTCCACCTTCGCCGACGTCTACAACATCGGCGGCCGCTGGGCCGGCGCGATCACCGCCGGCTGCTTCCTGGCCCGCTTCGCCGAGGGCCAGCGCTGGGCGCACCTGGACATCGCCGGCGTGGCCAACGAGGAAGGCAAGCGCGGCATGGCCACCGGCCGTCCGGTCGGCCTGCTCGCGCAGTGGCTGCTCGACCGCGTGGCCTGAGCGTGCCCCGCGCCGACTTCTACCTGATCCAGAAGGAGCGCTTCCGCGCCGAGCCGCTGCGGCTGGTGTGCGAGCTGGCGCGCAAGGCCTACGACGCCGGCCACTGGACCCTGGTGCTGGCGCGCGACGCGGCCCAGGCCGAGGCCCTGGACGACCTGCTGTGGGACATGGGCGAGGACGTCTACATCCCGCACCAGATCGCCGGCCTGGACGTGGACGAGGACGAGGCCGCGGTGCTGATCGCCCCGCCCGAGGCCGACGTGCCGCTGCGGCCGCTGGTGATCAACCTGCGCGACGCGGCGGTGGAGGGCCCGTTCGAGCGCGTGCTCGAAGTGGTGCCCGCCGACCCCGCCGCGCGCGCTCCGCTGCGCGAACGCTGGAAGCAGTACCAGGCGCGCGGCTTCGAACTGAACAAGCACGACATGTGACGCATGAGCACCCTGGCCCCCAGCTACGACCCCGCGAGCTTCGAATCCCGCCTGTACCAGGAATGGGAGGCCAGCGGCGTGTTCAAGCCGCGCGGCGAGGGCACGCCGTACTGCATCCTGCTGCCGCCGCCCAACGTCACCGGCACCCTGCACATGGGCCACGCGTTCCAGCACACGCTGCAGGACGCACTGATCCGCTACCACCGCATGCGCGGCTTTGATGTGCTGTGGCAGGTGGGCACCGACCACGCCGGCATCGCCACCGAGATGGTGGTCAGCCGCAACCTGGCCCTGGAGGGCCAGGGCGAGACCCGCGATTCGCTCGGGCGTGAGGGCTTCATCGCCCGGGTCTGGGAGTGGAAGCGGCAGTCCGGCGACACCATCGAGCGGCAGATGCGCCGCCTGGGCGCCTCCGGCGACTGGTCGCGCAGCGTGTTCACGATGGACCCGATGGCGGCCAGGGCGGTGACCGAGGCGTTCGTGCGCCTGCACGAGCAGGGCCTGATCTACCGCGGCCAGCGCCTGGTCAACTGGGATCCGGTGCTGAAGACCGCGATCTCCGACCTCGAGGTGGTCAACGAGGAGGAGGACGGCTTCCTGTGGTCCATCCGCTACCCGCTCGCCGACGGCAGCGGCGAACTGGTGGTGGCCACCACCCGCCCGGAGACCATGCTCGGCGACACCGCGGTGATGGTGCACCCCGAGGACGAGCGCTACGCGCACCTGGTCGGCAAAACGGTGCGCCTGCCCCTGACCGGGCGCGAGATCCCGGTGATCGCCGACGCCTACGTGGACCGCGCGTTCGGCACCGGCGTGGTCAAGGTCACGCCCGCGCACGACTTCAACGACTACGCGGTGGGCCAGCGCCACGGCCTGCCGCTGCTCAACATCTTCACCCCCGAGGCCACGCTCGACGACCACGTCCCCGAGCGCTACCGCGGCCTGGACCGCATGGTCGCGCGCAAGGCGGTGCTGGCCGACCTCGAGGCGCAGGGCCTGCTGGTCGAGGCCAAACCGCACAAGCTGCAGGTGCCGCGCGGCGACCGCACCGGCCAGGTGATCGAGCCGTACCTGACCGACCAGTGGTTCGTGAAGATGGACGGCCTGGCCCGGCGCGGCCTGGAGCTGGTCGAGCGCGGCCAGATCCGCTTCGTGCCCGGCAACTGGATCAACACCTACCGGCACTGGATGGAGAACATCCAGGACTGGTGCATCTCGCGCCAGCTGTGGTGGGGCCACCGCATCCCGGCGTGGTACGACGCAGCGGGCAAGGCGTACGTCGGCCGTGACGAGGCCGAGGTGCGCGCCCGGCACGGCCTGGGCGCGGACGTCGCCCTGCGCCAGGACACCGACGTGCTGGAGACCTGGTTCTCCTCCGCGCTGTGGCCGTTCTCGACCATGGGCTGGCCCGATGAAGCGGCCATGCGCGCGCGCGGCTTCGAGCGCTACGTGCCGTCCTCGGTGCTGGTCACCGGCTTCGACATCATCTTCTTCTGGGTCGCGCGGATGATCATGATGACCGACCACTTCACCGGTCGGGTGCCGTTCCGCGACGTGTACATCACCGGCCTGGTGCGCGACGCGCACGGGCAGAAGATGTCCAAGTCGAAGGGCAACATCCTCGATCCGCTCGACATCATCGACGGCATCTCGGCCGACGACCTGGTGCGCAAGCGCACCACCGGCCTGATGCAGCCGCAGATGGCGGCGAAGATCGAGAAGGCCACGCGCAAGGAGTTCCCCGAGGGCATCCCCGCCTTCGGCGCCGACGCGCTGCGCTTCACCATCGCCGCGCTCGCCGGCCACGGCCGCGACATCAAGTTCGACCTCGGCCGCGCCGAGGGCTACAAGAACTTCTGCAACAAGCTGTGGAACGCCACCCGCTTCGTGCTGATGAACACCGACGGGTTCACGGCCGCCGGCGCGCCGCAGCCGCAGACCGACCCCGAGCGCTGGATCCTGGCCCGCCTGGCCAGGGTCTGCGCCGAGGCCGAGGCCCAGTTCGCCGCCTACCGCTTCGACCTGCTCGCCCAGGCCCTGTACGAGTTCGCCTGGAACGAGTTCTGCGACTGGTTCGTGGAGCTGGCCAAGCCGGCCCTGAACGGCCAGGACGCGGCCGCCGCGGCCAGCACCCGCCACACCCTGCTGTACGTGCTCGAGGCGCTGCTGCGCCTGCTGCACCCGCTGGTCCCGTTCGTGACCGAGGCGCTGTGGCGCCACCTCGCGCCCAGGCTCGGCCTGACCGAGACCACGATCATGCTGCGGCCCTACCCGCAGGCGGCCGACGTCGCCGGCGACCACGCCGCCGCCGAGGCCGACGTGGAATGGCTCAAGGCCATGGTCACCGCCCTGCGCCGCATCCGCAGCGAGCTCAACCTCGCGCCGTCGAAGCCGATCGCGCTGCTGCTGCAGGGCGGCGACGCCGCCGACGCCGCGCGCGTGGCCCGCTTCGAGGCGCAGCTGAAGTTCCTGGCCCGGATCGAACGCATCGCCACGCACGCCGGCGACCCGCCCCCGGCCGCCGCCGGCCTGGTCGGCGAACTCAAGCTGTTCGTGCCGCTGGAAGGCCTGGTGGACCTGGGCGCCGAACGCGCGCGCCTGGACAAGGAACTCAAGCGGGTCGAAGCCGAGATCGGCAAGTGCCAGACCAAGCTCGGCAACCCCACCTTCGTCCAGAACGCCCCCGCCGCGGTGGTCGAACAGGAACGCCAGCGCCTGGCCGACTGGAGCGCCCAGCGCGACGCCCTGGCCGCGCAGCGGGCGCGGTTGGGCGGATAACACGCGTCCACGGCAAGGTCCTGCCAAGCCTCACCCCGCCGCCCGTGGCGGGGTGGCTCCCGGCAGAACCGCGCGGCACGGATGCCGCGGACGAGCCTACATGGACGTATTCACGGCGTGTCCTGACGGGAACCACCCCGTCGCGGGCGGCGGCGACCAAGCTTCTACGCGCGCCACTCCGCCGCCCCTCACCCCGGCGGCAACAATTCCATCCCCATCACGATCGCGTCCTCGCGCCCCTCGTGCGCCGGGTAATAGCGCGGGCGCCGCCCGATCTCGTTGAACCCCTCGCTGTGGTACAGCGCGATCGCCACCGCGTTCGACGGACGCACCTCCAGGAACACCCGCTGCGCCCGCCGCGCCCGCGCCACCTGCAGCAGCGCCCGCAGCAACCGCCGCCCGTGCCCGCGCCCCTGCGCCTCCGGCGCCGTGCACACGTTGAGCACGTGCGCCTCGTCGGCGGCCACGCTCAGCACCCCGTAGCCGATCACCGCCCCGTCCTGCTCCAGCACCCAGGCCGGATAACCCGCGGCCAGGCAGTCGCGGAAGATCCCCCGCGTCCACGGGAATGCATAGGCGCGCTGCTCGATCGCCAGCACCGCCTCCAGATCGTCCTCGCGCATCGGCCGCAGCTGCGCCGGGGATGGAGCCGGTTCGACCGCGATCGCGCTCATCCCGCCTCCCGCTAGTGGCGCGCCCGCCGCAGCGCCCGCAAGGTCGGCCACAGCGCGCGCTTGGCCGCCGGAGTGCGCAGCGCCGGCAGGTCCAGCGGCGGCAGCGCTTCCACCGTCACCCCGGCCGCGCGGGCCAGCGCCGCGAGCAACGCCGCATCGCCGCGCCGCGCCGCCGGATCCGGCGCGCGCGGTCGCGACACCTCGGCCACCGGCGCCTCACGCGGTGTTGCCGCCGGCACGTACAGCCGCAACCCGAGCGCGGCCAGCACCTCGCGCTGGAACGGATCCCACGTCATCGCCTAGCCCGCCGCCGGCCCGCGCCAGCGCCGCACCAGCCACAGCGCCGGTCCCGACAGCGCGTACAGCGCCGCGGCCGCGAACAGCACCCGCGGCGGATCGATCACCAGCGCGATGATCACCGCCACCGCGACCACGATCGCCGCGAACGGCACCCGCTCCGCGCGCGGCCCTTCGCCGCCGCCCTTGAAGCTGTGGTAGCGGATCCGGCTCACCATCAGCAGCCCGGCGGTGACCGTCAGCACCGCCGCGACGTAGCGCAGCTCGGCGCCGCTCCAGCCCAGGTCGTGGAAGGTCCACACCAAGCTGGCCATCAGCCCGGCCGCGGCCGGGCTGGCCAGGCCGATGAACCAGCGCTTGTCCACCTGCCCGACCTGGGTGTTGAAGCGCGCCAGGCGCAGCGCCGCGCAGGCCGCGTACAGGAACGCGGCGAGCCAGCCGACCTTGCCCAGGGTGGCGCCGTCGAGCTTCATCGCCGACAGCGCCCAGTGGTACATCACCAGCGCCGGCGCCATGCCGAAGCTGATCAGGTCGGCGAGCGAGTCGTACTGCACCCCGAACTCGCTCTGGGTGTTGGTCAGGCGCGCCACCCGCCCGTCTATGCCGTCCAGGATCGCGGCGACGAAGATCGCCACGCACGCGGCCTCGAACCGCCCCTGCGAGGCGGCGATGATCGCGAAGAAGCCGGCGAACAGGCCGCCGGTGGTGAACAGGTTCGGCAGCAGGTAGATGCCGCGCGGGCGGGTCGGGGCGCGTTCGTCCATGCCCCCAGTCTAGCCGCTTGCGGGCACGCGCCGGCGGTGCTGCAATCGGCCCGGGTGCCTGCCCCCGGAGGTCGCCATGCGTCGTGTCCTGCCGTTGCTGTGCGCGGTCCTGGCCTGCGGCGCGTTCGCCGCGCAGGCCGCGGAAACCATCTACCAGTGGAAGGACGCCAACGGCGTCACCCACTACTCCAGCACCCCGCCGCCCAAGGGCGCCAAGTACCAGCGCCGCGAGGTGGCCGGCGACCGCGCCAAGCCCCCCGCCGCCGAGCCCGCGCCCGCGTCCGCCCCGGCAGGCAGCGCCGCCGCGCCGGCGGCCGGCGACAGCGCCCGCTGCGAACAGGCCCGCCGCAACCTCGAATACCTGCGCAGCGGCGCGGTGGTGGGCCTGGACGCCAACGGCGACGGCCAGCCCGACGCGCCGCTGGACGAGGCCGCCCGCGCGCGCCAGGCCGAACTGGCGCAGGCCGCGATCAAGGCCTACTGCCGCGGCGGTTGACGGCCCCCACCCCTCCCCCGCACGCGGGGGAGGGCGCGGATCGCGCGCGCCGGGATGCGCCCGGGCGCATGGCAGAATGTCGGCTTTTCCGCCGCACGAACGCCGCCGATGCGCCTGTCGCAGTTCCATCTCCGCACCGTCAAGGAAACCCCCGCCGACGCCGAGGTCGTCAGCCACCGGCTGATGCTGCGCGCCGGCATGCTGCGCAAGCTCGCCGCCGGCATCTACACCTGGTCGCCGCTCGGCCTGCGCGTGCTGCGCAAGGTCGAGGCCGTGGTGCGCGAGGAGATGACCCGCGCCGGCGCGATCGAGCTGCTGATGCCCTCGATCCAGCCGAAGGAACTGTGGGAGGAAACCGGGCGCTGGCAGAAGTTCGGCGGCCAGCTGCTCAAGCTCAAGGACCGCAAGGAGGCCGAGTACTGCTACGGCCCCACCCACGAGGAAGTGATCACCGACTTCGCCCGCCAGGAGCTGTCCAGCTACAAGCAGCTGCCGGTCAACTTCTTCCAGATCCAGACCAAGTTCCGCGACGAGATCCGGCCGCGCTTCGGCGTGATGCGCGCGCGCGAGTTCCTGATGAAGGACGCCTACTCCTTCCACGTGGACGACGCCGACCTGGCGCGCGAATACCGCAACATGTACGACACCTACTGCCGGATCTTCACCCGCCTGGGCCTGAAGTTCCGGCCGGTGGCCGCCGACACCGGCGCGATCGGCGGCAGCGCCTCGCACGAGTTCCACGTGCTGGCCGACAGCGGCGAGGACGCGATCGCCTTTTCCGACCGCTCCGACTACGCCGCCAACGTCGAGCTGGCCGAGGCGGTGGCGCCCGGCCCGCGCCCGGCCGCGGCCGAACCGATGCGCAAGGTGGCCACGCCGGTGCAGAAGACCTGCGAGGACGTGGCCGCGCTGCTCGGCATTCCGCTCGCGCGCACGGTCAAGTCGGTGGCGCTGATCGGCGAGCAGGGCTTCGTGCTCGCGCTGGTGCGCGGCGACCACGTGGTCAACGAGATCAAGCTGGCCAAGCTGCCGGGCCTGGCCGAATACCGCCTGGCCACCGAGGCCGAGATCGGCGAACACCTCGGCAGCGAGCCCGGCTTCCTCGGCCCGGTCGCGCCGCAGCGCCCGATCACCGTGATCGCCGACCGCAGCGTGGCGGCGATGGCCGACTTCGTGGTCGGCGCGAACCAGGCCGGCTTCCACCTCACCGGCGTCAACTGGGGCCGCGACCTGCCCGAGCCCGACCTCGTCGCCGACATCCGCAACGTGGTCGAGGGCGATCCCTCGCCCGACGGCCAGGGCGTGCTGCGCATCGCCCGCGGCATCGAGGTCGGCCACGTGTTCGCGCTCGGCCGCAAGTATTCCGAGGCCATGCAGTGCACGGTGCTCGACGCCGAGGGCAAGGCGGTCCATCCGGCGATGGGCTGCTACGGCATCGGCGTCTCGCGCATCGTCGCCGCGGCGATCGAGCAGAACTTCGATGCCGCCGGCATCGTCTGGCCGGAGGCGATGGCGCCGTGGCAGGTGGCGGTGTGCGTGATCAACCCGAAGCAGGACGCCGCCGTGGCCGAGGCCGCCGAGGCGCTGTACCGCGAACTCACCGCGGCCGGCGTGGACACCGTGCTCGACGACCGCGGCCTGCGCCCGGGCGCGATGTTCGCCGACATCGAGCTGATCGGCATCCCGCACCGGGTGGTGGTCTCCGAACGCGGCCTGGCCGCCGGCACCTTCGAATACCGCGCCCGCACCGCGGCCGGGTCCGAACAGCTCGACCGCGCGACGCTGCTGGCGCGGCTGGCCGGGCGGGGGTAAAAGCGTTTTTTGCCACGGATCTGCACGGATGAACACGGATCAGGAGCAACCAGGAAGACGGTGGATTGCGAGGGGTTGCATCGGCTTCGGCGCCTGTCGGCGTTGCTCTCTCCCTGACTTGTTCTATCCGTGTCCATCCGTGTAAATCCGTGGCAATACCACCCCCCTCTCCCGTTTCCCCCAACGACTTCCCGGAGCACTGCATGTCCATTGACCTGAGCGGCCTGTCGGCCAAGGAGCTGGAGGCCTTGATCAACCAGGCGAAGAAGCGCAAGACCCAGCTGAGCAAGCGCAAGTCGGCCGCGGCCGTGCGGCGCAAGGTGCTGGCGCTGCTCAAGGCCGAGGGCTACACCCTGGCCGAGCTGTTCGGTGGCGCGGCCAGGGCGCCCGCCGCGCCGCGCAAGGCCGCGGCCAAGCCCGGCAAGGCGCGCAAGGGCGGCAAGGTGCCGCCGAAGTACCGCAACCCGGACGACCCGGCGCAGACCTGGGCCGGCCGCGGCGTGCCGCCGCGCTGGCTGGCGGCGCTGCTGGCGCAGGGCCGCAAGCTCGAGGAATTCCTGATCAAGTGATGGAAACGCCGGCGCAAGCCGGCGTTTCCGTTTCCACTCTGCGCGCTTGCGCGCCGCGCTACAGGTTGCGCCGCGCCGACACCAGCAGGTTGCCGAACAGCAGCCCGGCGACCAGCGCCATCAGGGTGTTGAGCGCCGCGATCAGCGCGTCCTGGCCGGCGTCCAGGCTCTGCTGCTGGACCAGGTTGATCACCCCGCGCAGCGCCACGCTGCCGGGCACCAGCATGATCAGGCCGGGCACCCGGATCAGCGCGCCGGGACGCCGCACCCAGCGCGCGTAGGCGTTGCCGGCGGCGGTGGTCGCCAGCGCGGACAGGAACACCCCGGCCGGGCTGCCGAACGCCTGCCCGCCCAGCCGCGCGATCACGTAGCCGCTGGCCGCCGCCAGCATCACCAGCAGGTAGTCGCGCGGGTGCGCGCGAAACAGCACCGCGAACGCGAACGCACCCAGCGCCACCGCGCTCCATTCCACCCAGTCCGGCTGCGGCCGCCAGGCGCGCACCGCCGGTTCCAGGCCCATGAACTGCGCGATGGTCAGTGCGATCGCGGTGCCGACGGTGAGCTTGAAGATCGTGGTCAGCGCGCCGGCGAAGCGCGCCGTGCCCGAGACCAGGTGCCGGCTGGTGAGTTCGTTGACCGCGTTGGTCAGCGCCATGCCGGGCAGCAGCACCACCAGCGCGGCGATGGTGACGGTGTTGAGGTTGAGCGGGCCGACCAGGCTCGCGACCGCGATCGCGGTGAAGCCGGCCACCAGCCCGGCGATCGCGTCCGAGGCCTCCTGCAGCCGCGGCCGCCGCGCCGCGAGCTGCTCGAGCAGGCCGATCATCAGCCCGATCAGGCCGGCGGTGGCGATGTCCAGCCACGGCAGCCGCAGCAGCCCGGCGACCGCGGCCGAGGCCAGGCCGAAGGCCAGCACCTGCAGCACCCGGCCGCGCCGGCGCGGCGCGCGGTCGAGCACCTCCAGCGCGGCCAGACCCTCGGCGATGCCCATCCGCCCGGCCATCACCTCCTCGGCGATGCGGTCGGCCCGGCACAGCTTGGACAGGTCGGTCTCGCCCAGGCCGGTGCGGATCACGCGGGTGATGGACTCGCCGCCCGGGCGGCTGCGGTCGCTGAACGAGAGGATCATCCCGGTCGGGTTCACCCACGGCTCGCAGGCCAGGCCGAGCTTGTGCGCCACCGCCGCGATCGCGCCTTCGAGGCGTTGCGCGGTGGTGCCGTAGGCGTGCAGGCGTTCGGCCAGTTCGATGACGAAGGCGACGCGCTGGGAGACGCTGGCGGATTCGGCGGGCGACATGGCCCCAGCATCGCATGCGTCCGGCCCTCGGGCGCAAGCGCGCGCCGGCTTTCGGTATGCTCGCGGCGATGGTTCTCGATCCCAGCCTGCCGCCGGAAGTCGCCCTGGACGAAGGCGATCCCTCGCGCCTGCGCCTGCTCGGCAACTGGGTGCTGGCGCATGCGGCCGCGATCGCCGAGACCCTGCGCGGCGCGCCCGAGGGCGTGAGCGCGGTGGACGCGCGCGGCATCGAGCGGCTCGACTCGGCCGGCGTGCTGCAGCTGCTGCGCTTCGCCCGCCGCCGCGGGCTGCCCCTGGAGGCGTTCGCGTTCCGCGACGAGCACCGCGCGCTGGTGGCGGCGATCGAGGACGTCGCCGACGAGCGCCCGCCGCGCAAGCGCGAGTACGGCGTGGCCGCGGCGCTGGCGCGGCTGGGCTATGCGGTGCACGACAACGCGCGCGAGATCGCCGCGCTGGTCGCGTTCCTGGGCGAGAACCTGGTCAAGGCGGCGCGCCTGTTCGCCGAGCCGCGCCGCTTCCGCCTCACCTCCACCGTCTTCCACATGGAGCAGGTCGGCCTGGACGCGGTGCCGCTGGTGGCGCTGCTGTCGTTCCTGGTCGGCGCGGTGATCGCGTTCCTCGGCGCCAACATCCTGCGCGACTTCGGCGCCGAGATCTACGTGGTCGAACTGGTCTCGATCGCGTTCCTGCGCGAGTTCGGCGTGCTGCTGACCGCGATCATCCTCGCCGGGCGCACCGCGAGCGCGTTCACCGCCCAGATCGGGGCGATGAAGAGCCGCGAGGAGGTGGACGCGATCCGCACCCTCGGCCTGGATCCGATCGACCTGCTGGTGCTGCCGCGGGTGATCGCGCTGCTGGTGATGCTGCCGCTGCTGGCGTTCATCGCCATGATCTTCGGCCTGCTCGGCGGCCTGACCGTGGGCGCCTTCAGCCTGGAGATCCCGCCGCAGGCGTACCTGGCGCGGATGGACGCGACCATGGAAGTGCGGCACTTCCTGGTCGGGATCAGCAAGGCGCCGCTGTTCGCGGTGGTGATCGCGCTGATCGGCTGCCTGGAGGGCCTGCAGGTCGAGGGCACCGCGCAGTCGGTGGGCGAGCGCACCACCTCGAGCGTGGTGCAGACGATCTCGCTGGTGATCGTGATAGACGCGCTGATGGCGCTGTGGTTCATGCGGATGGACTGGTGATGCACGAGGCCGAACCCATCGTCCGCGTGCGCGGGCTGCTCAACCGCTTCGGCGCGCAGGTCGTGCACGAGGGGCTCGACCTGGACGTGCGCCGCGGCGAGATCCTGGGCGTGGTCGGCGGCTCGGGCACCGGCAAGTCGGTGCTGATGCGCTCGATCCTGGGCCTGCGCCGGCCCGACGCCGGCCGGATCGATGTGCTGGGCGTGGACGCGCGCAGCGAGGACCCGGCCACGCGCGCCCTGATCGAGCGCAACACCGGCGTGCTGTTCCAGGACGGCGCGCTGTTCTCCTCGCTGACCGTCGGCGAGAACGTGGAAGTGCCGCTCAAGGAGCACTATCCCGAGCTGCCGGATTCGCTGCGCTACGAGCTGGCGCTGCTCAAGGTCAAGCTCGCCGGCCTGCCCGCCGACGCGCTCGACAAGCTGCCGGCGCAGCTCTCCGGCGGCATGCGCAAGCGCGCCGGGCTGGCGCGCGCGCTCGCGCTCGATCCGCCGCTGCTGTTCCTGGACGAGCCCACGGCCGGCCTGGACCCGATCGGCGCGGCCGCGTTCGACGCGCTGATCCGCACCCTGCAGCAGGCGCTGGGGCTGACCGTGTTCCTGATCACCCACGACCTCGACACCCTGTATACGATCTGCGACCGGGTCGCGGTGCTCGCCGACCGCCGGGTCCTGGTCACCGCCCCGGTCGCCGAAGTCGAGCGCTTCGACCACCCCTGGGTGCAGGCGTACTTCCACGGCCCGCGCGCGCGGGCGGCGCGCGCGGCGCGTCCGCTGCCGGCATGAGGCGGGCCACACCGGAGACCGGCCGATGGAAACCCGAGCCAACTACGTCCTGATCGGCGCCTTCACCCTGGTGGTGAGCGTGTTCGGCCTGCTGTTCGCGCTGTGGGCGGCGAACTGGTCCTCGGAGCGCGAGTGGATCCGCTACCGGATCATCTTCAACGAGGCCGTCACCGGCCTGTCGGTGGGCGGCAGCGTGCGCTACAACGGCATCACCGTGGGCACCGTGCAGGAGCTCAAGCTGGCGCCCGACGACCCGCGCCAGGTGCTGGCGATCGTGCGCATCGACGCCCAGACCCCGATCAAGACCGACACCCGCGCCAAGATCTCGCAGGACGGCCTGACCGGCCCGACCTTCATCCAGCTCAGCGGCGGCACCCCCGGCGCGCCGCGCCTGCTGCCGCGCGAGCGCGACGACCTGCCGCTGATCCGCACCGAGCCGTCCGCGCTGCAGAACATCGCCGACACCGCCAACCGCCTGGTCGCGCGCCTCGACGAGGTGCTGAGCGAGCAGAACGTGCGCCGCATCGCCAACACCCTCGAGAGCCTGGAAGCGATGACCGGCGCGGTCGCCGGCCAGCGCGAGGACCTGCGCGCGCTGATCGTGGCGGCGCGCAAGTCCAGCGAACAGCTCGAGACCACCCTGCGCACCACCAACGCCGCGCTGCAGGACATAGACCGCGAACTGGTGGACAAGCTGCCGGCGCTGACCTCGCGCCTGGATCGCACCCTGCGCGAACTGGAATCGGCCGCGGCCAATGCCAACGGGATCCTGGCCGAGAACCGCGGCGCGATCGGCAGCTTCGCCGGGGACGGCCTGGCCCAGCTCGGCCCCACCCTGGTCGAACTGCGCGCGCTGGTGCTGAGCCTGCGCCGGATCAGCGACCGCCTCGACCAGAACCCCGCCGGCTACCTGCTCGGCCGCGACGCCACCAAGGAGTTCGAACCGGAATGAACGCCCGTCCCGGACGTCCTGCCGCCCTGCGCGGGGCTGCCCTCGCCCTCGCCCTGGCCCTGCCCGCCCTCGCTGGCTGCGCCCTGCTCGGCGCCTCGAACGGCCCCCCGGCCACGCTGTACGCGCCCGATCCGCGCGTGCCCGCCGATCCCGCCTGGCCGACGGTGCGCTGGCAGCTCGCGCTGGCCTCGCCCACCGCCGCGTCCATGACCGACGGCCTGCGCATCGCGGTCCGCCCCACCCCGCACGAGCTGCAGGTGTACAAGGGCGCGGGCTGGGCCAAGCGGCCGAGCGACATGCTCGAGGACGCGCTGCTGCGCGCGCTCGAGGATTCCGGCCGCATCCCCGCGGTCGCCCGCCGCGGCAGCGGGGTCAACGCCGACTACCGGCTGGTGCTCGACCTGCGCCGGTTCGAGTCCGACTACGCCGGCAACGCCGTGCCCGCGGCAGTGGTCGAGGTCAACGCCAAGCTGCTGCACGCGCGCGATGCGCAGGTGGTCGCCGCCCGCACCTTCGTCCACGCCGCGCCCGCCGCGAGCCCGGCCGTGCCGGACGTGGTGGCCGCCTTCGAACGCTCGCTCGTCGCGGTCACCGGCGAGCTCGCCGGCTGGGTGCTGGCCAGCGGCGAGGCGCACGAGCGCACGCATCCGGCGCCCGCGCCCTAGCCGTCCAGGATCCGCCGGAAGGTCAGGTTGATCCGCGGCCCCACCGGCCGCGCCGTCGCCGGCAGCGCGTGCTTCCAGGCCCGCTGCGTGGCGCCGGCCATCACCAGCAGGCTGCCGTGCGGCAGCACCAGTTCGTGCCGCAGCGCAGGCTCGCGCCGCGACCGGAGCGTGAAACGCCGCGCCGCGCCCAGGCTGAGCGAGGCGATCACCGGCACCGGGCCCAGCGCCGGCTCGTCGTCGGCGTGCCAGCCCATGCGGTCGCGCCCGTCGCGGTAGAGGTTGGCCAGCACACTGTTGAACGCGACCCCCAGCTCGGCCGCGAGCCGCGCGCGCAGCGGCGCCAGCGGCGCCGGCCACGGCCGCGGCTCGAAGCGGGTGCCGGAATAGGTGTAGGCCGCCCCGGGATCCCCGATCCAGCACGACAGCCGCGGCGAGGCGACCTCGCGCCCGAACAGCCGGATCCGGTGCACCTCCCACGGCAGCCCGGCGTGCAGCACGGCGAACAGCGCGTCGGCCTCGGCCGCGGGCAGCCAGTGCGGGTCGAAGGCAAGTTCGGCCTCGGGCAGGGGGATGGCGTGCAGCGGCATGCGCCCACGCTACCGCATCCCGCCCCGCTCCCTCCCGCGCATTTGCCGCCCCCCGCGGAAACCGGGGAAAATCCCCGGATTGCCAGCGGAGTTGCCAGCATGAGCGAGGACGGACAGGTCGAACGCGACGTGATGGAGTACGACGTCGTCACCGTCGGCGCCGGCCCGGCCGGGCTCGCGTTCGCGATCCGGCTCAAGCAGCTCGATCCGGGCCTGAGCGTGTGCGTGATCGAGAAGGCCAGCACCATCGGCGCGCACATCCTGTCCGGCGCGGTGATCGAGCCCGGCCCGCTCGACACCCTGCTGCCCGGCTGGCGCGACGCCCCGCCGCCGATCTGCGTGCCGGCGCAGGAGGACGAGTTCTGGTTCCTGACCAGGACCGGCGGCCGCCGGCTGCCGGTGCCGCCGGGGATGAAGAACCACGGCAACTTCATCGTCAGCCTCGGCGCGCTGTGCGCCTGGCTCGCGCCGCAGGCCGAGGCCCTGGGCGTGGAGATCTACCCCGGCTTCGCCGCGGCGCAGACCCTGCACGACGACAGCGGCCGGGTGGTCGGCGTCCGCATCGGCGACATGGGCGTGGCCCGGGACGGCTCGCACAAGCCCGGCTACACCCCGGGCATTGACATCCGCGCCAAGGTCACCGTGCTCGCCGAGGGCGCGCGCGGGCACCTGACCAAGCGCCTGATCGAGCGCTTCCGGCTCGACGCCGACTGCGACCCGCAGGGCTACTCGATCGGCATCAAGGAGCTGTGGCAGGTGCCGGCCGGGCGCGTGTCCCCCGGCCGGATCGTGCACAGCATCGGCTGGCCCGCCGACAGCCGCACCTACGGCGGCAGCTTCCTCTACCACCTCGACCAGGACCGCATCGCGCTCGGCTACGTCAGCGGCCTGGACTACCGCGACCCGCGCTACCAGCCGTGGGAGGCGTTCCAGCAGTGGAAGCACCACCCGCTGGTCAAACCCCTGCTCGAGGGCGGCAGCATCCTCTCCGCCGGCGCGCGCGCGATCGTCACCGGCGGCTGGCAGTCGCTGCCCAAGGTGGAGATGCCCGGCGCGCTGCTGATCGGCGACACCGCCGGCCTGCTCAACGTGCCCAAGATCAAGGGCACCCACCAGGCGATCCGCAGCGGCATGCTCGCCGCCGAGCACCTGGTCGAATCGAAACTCGCGCCGGAAGGCTTCGACGCCAGGCTGCGCGCCTCGCCGGCGATGGCCGAGCTGCGCAAGGTTCGCAACATCAAGCCCGGCTTCAAGCGCGGGCTGTGGTTCGGCCTGCTCAACGCCGCCTGGGAGACCGCCACTGCCGGCCTGTCGCCGTGGACCCTGCGCAACCAGCCCGACTGGTCCTCGCTGGAGAAGGTGGGCGAATACGAATCGCCCAAACGCGACTGGGTCGAGCGCACCCTGCCCCCGCGCGACCGCCTGGCCGGCGTGTACTTCGCCGCCACCGAGCACGACGAGGACCAGCCGGTGCACCTGCAGGTCGCCGACACCTCGGTCTGCGTCACCCGCTGCGCCGAGGAATACGCCAACCCCTGCACCCGCTTCTGCCCCGCCGGCGTGTACGAGATCGTCGAGGACGCCGCCGGCAAGCGCCTGCAGATCAACGCCGCCAACTGCGTCCACTGCAAGACCTGCGACATCAAGGATCCCTACCGGATCATCGACTGGGTGACGCCGGAGGGGGGCGCGGGGCCCAATTACCAGAACCTTTAGAGGACGCGATCCTTGAAGAAAAAACGCCGCCCGGAGGCGGCGTTTTTTCGTTCCTGTGTCGGCGCTGTTCAACTGCGACCGAACGGAACCCCGGTTCTGGCGCGCACCCCCTCCTCGCTCTCGCCGGGTGCGAGTTCGCGCAGCACCAGCCCGTCGGGCGTGACATCGAACACCGCCAGGTCGGTGATGATCCGGTCCACCACGCCCACGCCGGTCAGCGGCAGGGTGCACTGCGGGAGGATCTTGTGCTCGCCGTTCCTGGCGGTGTGCTCCATCAGCACCACCACGCGCTGCACGCCGGCCACCAGGTCCATCGCCCCGCCCATGCCCTTGACCATCTTGCCGGGCACCATCCAGTTGGCCAGGTCGCCCTTGTCGGTGACCTGCATCGCGCCGAGGATGGCGAGGTCGATGTGCCCGCCGCGGATCATCGCGAAGCTGTCGTGGCTGCTGAAGAAGCTCGCCCCCGGGCGTGCGGTGATGGTCTGCTTGCCGGCGTTGATCAGGTCCGGGTCCACCTCGTCCTCGGTCGGGAACGGGCCGATGCCGAGCAGGCCGTTCTCGCTCTGCAGCCAGACGTCCACGCCTTCGGGGATGTGGTTGGCCACCAGTGTCGGCAGGCCGATGCCGAGGTTGACGTACATGCCGTCGGCCAGTTCCTGCGCGGCGCGCTGCGCCATCTGATCGCGATTCCAGGGCATTGCGGACTCCTTACGCGGCGCGCACGGTGCGCTGCTCGATGCGCTTCTCGGGATGCGGGTTGACGACGATGCGGTCCACGTAGATGCCCGGCAGGTGCACGTGGTCGGGGTCGATCTCGCCGATCTCCACCAGCTGCTCGACCTCGGCGACGCACACCTTGCCCGCCATCGCGCAGGCCGGGTTGAAGTTGCGCGCGGTCTTGCGGAACACCAGGTTGCCGGCCTTGTCGGCCTTCCATGCCTTGACCAGCGCGACGTCGGCGCGCAGCGCGGTCTCCAGCACGTACCACTGGCCGCCGAACTGGCGCGTCTCCTTGCCTTCGGCCACCACCGTGCCGTAGCCGGTGGGGGTGTAGAAGGCCGGGATGCCGGCGCCGCCGGCGCGCAGGCGCTCGGCCAGGGTGCCCTGCGGGTTGAACTCGAGCTCGAGCTCGCCGGACAGGAACTGGCGCTCGAACTCCTTGTTCTCGCCGACGTAGGACGAAATCATCTTGCGGATCTGCCGCGTCTCCAGCAGCAGGCCGAGGCCGAAGCCGTCCACGCCGGCGTTGTTGGAGATCACGGTCAGGTTCTTCACCCCGGAATCGCGCAGCGCGGCGATCAGCGCCTCGGGGATGCCGCACAGGCCGAAGCCGCCGACCGCGAGGGTCTGGCCATCGGCCACCAGGTCGGCGAGCGCGCTGCGCGCGTCCGGGTACAGCTTGCCGGCGCCCCTGGGCGCCGCGGCGGCAGGTCCAGCCATGAAAGTCTCCCGTGCCGAAAGACCGCAGAGTCTAGCGTGCCGGGCCGGGCGGCTCATCGTCCTTTCGGGCAACACCGCGCCGCGCCCTGCGCCGTGCGGGGGCGTCCGGTAAAATGGCCGGCTCTTGGCCGCCGGCCGCATCCCCATTCCCTGCACGATGAAGATCCTCGTCGGCTACAAGCGCGTGGTGGACTACAACGTCCGCATCCAGGTCCGGCCGGACGGCTCCGGCGTGGTCACCGACGGCGTCAAGCTGTCGGCCAACCCCTTCGACGAAATCGCGCTGGAGGAGGCCCTGCGCCTGCGCGACAAGGGCATCGCCACGGAGGTCGTGGTCGCCACCCTCGCCCCCGCCGACGCCCAGGCGCACCTGCGCAACGGCCTGGCGATGGGCGCCAACCGCGCCATCCACGTGGTCACCGAGCCCGGCCAGGAGCTCCAGCCGCTGACCGCGGCCCGGGCCCTGCTCAAGCTGGTCGAACGCGAGCGGCCGGACCTGGTGATCCTGGGCAAGCAGGCGATCGACGACGACGCCAACCAGACCGGGCAGATGCTGGCCACCCTGTGGGGCCGGCCGCAGGCCACCTTCGCTTCGAAGCTCGAGGTCGCCGGCGGCAAGGCCACCGTCGTGCGCGAGGTGGACGCCGGCCTGGAGACGCTCGAAGTCGAGCTGCCGGCCGTGGTCACCACCGACCTGCGCCTGAACGAGCCGCGCTTCATCAAGCTGCCGGACATCATGAAGGCCAAGAGCAAGCCGCTGGAGACGATCCCGTTCGCCGACCTCGGCGTGGACGCCGCGGCCGGGCTCAGGGCCGTGCAGTACGCGCCCCCGCCCAGGCGCAGCCGCGGGGTGATGGTGAAGGATGCGGCCGAGCTCGTCGCCGCGCTCAAGCAGAAGGGGTTGCTGTGATGGCCAGGGTTCTCATCGTCGCCGAACACCTCGACGGCAGGCTCAACGCCGCCACCGCCAAGTGCGTCTCCGCGGCGCAGGCGCTCTCGCCCGAGGCGCTGGACATCGTGGTGCTGGCCGCCGACCCGGCCGCGGTCGCCGCCGAGGCGGCGCAGATCGCGGGCGTGCGCAAGGTGCTCACCGTCGCCCACCCCGCCAACGCCCACGCCATCGCCCAGGTGCTGGCGCCGCAGGTCGCGCGGCTCGCGGAAGGGTACACCCACGTGTTCGGCCCCAGCACCACCTTCGGCAAGGATCTGATGCCGTGCGTGGCCGCGCTGCTCGGCGTGCCGCAGGTATCCGACCTGATGGCGGTGGAGGGCCCGCACACGTTCAAGCGCCCGATCTACGCCGGCAACGCCATCGTCACCGTCGAGGCCCCGGCCGACCGCACCGTGGTGGCCACCGTGCGCACCGCCTCGTGGCCGGAAGCGCCGCGCGGCGGCAGCGCCGCGATCGAGGCCGTGACCGTGGACGCCGCGCTGCCCACCCACACCCGCTACGTCGGCCTGGCCGCCGGCGCCTCCGACCGCCCGGACCTGCAGAGCGCCAGGCGCGTGGTCTCCGGCGGCCGCGGCGTCGGCTCGGCGGAGAACTTCCGGCTCATCTTCGCCCTGGCCGACAAGCTCGGCGCCGCGGTCGGCGCCTCGCGCGCCGCGGTGGACGCCGGCTACGTGCCCAACGAGCTGCAGGTCGGCCAGACCGGCAAGATCATCGCCCCCGAGCTGTACATCGCCGTCGGCATCTCCGGCGCGATCCAGCACCTGACCGGCATCAAGGACGCCGGCACGATCGTGGCCATCAACAAGGATCCCGACGCGCCGATCTTCGAGGTGGCGGACATCGGGCTGGTGGGGGATCTGTTCCAGATCCTGCCGGAGCTGCAGGCGCGGCTGTAAGCCCGCTGCGGCGCGCGGACCGCCGCTCCACGCGTTCGCGCGCAACTCCCGCACCCGCGAAGGCCGTGCGATGACGGCCTTCGCGGTATCACCGGCATCCGGACCGGATCAGGGCAGCAGCACCCAGCCCGGCGGCGGCGAGCCGACCGCCCGACTCACGACCCCACTGCTGCGCAATGTCCACAGCATCATGTGCCGGCTGTCGTTCTGGAACAGGACGCTGGCGGACCCGTCACCATCGAAATCGCCAACCAGGATCGCCCGGTACGTACCGCCGGCACTCCCCAGGTTGACGGCCGCTTTCAAGCGCGCACCGTCAAGCAGCCAGTACGCAAGCGAGCTGCCGTTGCGGAGCAACAAGTCATCCCGACCGTCAAGGTCAATATCATCGGCCGCGAATGGTTCGTAGCCGGGATCCATCTGCCCGACCCTGGTCAGGGTCACGCTGTCCCCCAGAGCGGCCAGATACAGGCCACCCGTACCGTCGGCGTAGATCACGTCGGCGGCACCATTGCCGTCGAAGTCGCCGACCTGGACGGGTCGGTACTGCGTTCCGACGTTCGAATACACGATGCCCTGCACCACCGTCGCACCATTCATGACCCAGGTGGCGAGCTGGTTGCCGTTGCGAAGCACCAGATCGGTCTTGCCGTCGCCATTCATGTCGGCAGTGGCAAATACATCCCAGCCAGTGGGGGGCGTGCCAATCTCCGTCGGCGTCACTACACCCGACGTGGACATGAACCACACCCACATGTTCCTGTTGTCGGGATGCTTGTAGACCACCTCGGTCCGGCCATCGTTGTTGAAGTCGCCGGCGTACTCGACCGCATACCCGCCACCAGCCCCGCCCACGATCACCCCCTGACGCACGCTGGCGCCGTTCATCAGCCAGTAGGCCCACAGCGTACCGTTGCGGAGGATCAAATCGGACTTCCCGTCGCCGTCGATGTCGTTGCGCGGTCTGGGAATGGGTGCGTCGCCGACTACCGTGGCGCGGAAGGTAGCGATGATCGGGATCGTGACGGCCAGGCTGCGTGCGTTGTCCGCCGTGTCCGCCACGCCGGTCGGACGCCCCTGGTAGCTGACCGCGGGATTGGCGAAATGACGGATCGGGAACTGGCTGCTGTCCTTCATCCGGTACGCCATCACCGTGTAGAACCCGCTGGCCGAAGCCTCGCGATAGCCGTACGAATAGGCGTGCGCGCCGGCCCCCCCGGCGTCCTCCTGGTTGTGCACCTGCCCCATGTTGTGCCCGAGCTCGTGCGCCAGCGTCTCCTCGCGGCAGAAGTACGTCTTGCTGTCGCCTTCGTCCAGGTCGCTGCCGTCGCTGACCACGGAATAACCGAACGGTGCGTTGCTGCGACTGATGCCGGATAGGCCGCTGCCGATCAGCCAGGCAATGCCGCAGCCATCGTTCTCGGGGGTGCGGAACTGGCGGACCAGAGACACCAGGTCCGCACCATACTGGTCGCGCGCACTGCGCAGCTCGCTGAAGGCCGGATCCACCGGGATCTGTCCGGTGCCCGACTTGTAGCCGGTCATCTTCTCCAGCGCATCCTGGTTGGACGTGGCGTCGGGATAATTGACCAGCACGGTGCGCACCACGCGGATGCGTGCATTGATCCCGCTGTTGGCGTAGGCCGTGTTGGTGATCTCCGCCAGGTTGTACAGACGGGTGACCGCCTGCGAGCTGCCGCCCTTGGCGCTGGCGAATCCGGGGGTGTAGCCCAGCGCCACGTCCACGGTGGTCGCCGTGGTGCTGGTGGTCGCGCCGGACGGGGAGAGCGGCGGCGCTGGCCCGGCGGCATCGGCCGCCGCGGTGGCCAGGGACGGCGGCACCAGGTAGTCGGGCCTGCGCGTGCGCAGGTCGGCGACCTTGGACGGATCGGTCTCGATCAGCCACGACCGCCCTGCCTGGGTCATCAGGCGCAGCGCCTCGCGGCCGGGCTGGCCGATGCTGCCGAACACCGCCTTCTCGCCGAAGGTGATGACCGCGTCGCTGCCCGAGTCGTCGCGCCCCACCCAGGTCCAGTTGCCGTCAGGGTGCTCGACGTGGCGCTGGTAGTGCAAGCGCAACGGCGTGCCGTCGGGCGCGGTGAGGCGCAGCTCGCCGGTGGCGATCGCGCGCAGCGCATGCTCCTCGCTGAGCTGGACGGGATGCAGGGTGTAGGCGCCGTGCCGCTGCACCGGGCGGGCGCGGTCGTAGGCCAGCAGTTCGCCGCGGTCGGGCAGCGTGGCGAAGCCCTGGCCGGTGCGCACCCCCAGCGCGGCGCTGCGGACCGCGGGAATGGCCTGGAGCGTGGCCGGGGTGGCATCGGCATCTCGCGCCTGCAGGCCGCTGCGGCGGCCGTCCCAGTCGCGCGAACAGCCCGCAGCCAGCAGCAGCACGGCGGCGAGCACGAAACGGTTCAACATGGCAAAACCCTATGGATGGTCGAGGCGTAAAGCCAGGGCAGCCGCTTGCCCCGGGAGCAGATGTTGTCGTGAAATCCTCGCGGCCACAATGTCAAGGATCATAAGTCCGTCCGGCCTCGTTTCCTCGAACGCCGTCACACTCGATCGCCGGTCTCCGGCCACTGATCGGCGGCCGGATCACAACGCCCTATTCAGCGACCTGCCGCCCATCACGCCCCACCTGGCGCAGTGCCCCCGCCGGGCCAGCCGCGACGCGCTGAGATCAGCCCGCGCCCGGCACCGGCTCGGGGTGGATGTAGCCGACGTCGCCGGAGGAGTCGTAGTAGGCGATCGCCCCTTCGGCGAAGTTGTGCGTCACCACCGAGCGCCGCGACAGCGACGGATCGCGGCGGACGCTGCCGGCGTGCATCAGGTTCTCGTGCCAGACCAGGATCTGGCCGCGCCGCGCCAGGTACGGCACCGGCTCGATGCCGCTCTCGCGCAGCAGCCCGGCCCAGCGGCCCACCACCTTGGCGCCGAACTCGCTCCAGTCGCCCTCCACCTTGGCGCAGCCGACCTGGTGCATGTACACCCGCGGCAGGCGGTGGCTGCCCGGATACACGACCAGTTCGCCGGAGCCGGGGCGCACGTCCTCCAGCGCGATCCACACCCCGCACATCATCCCGGCCGGGAACGGCGTGAGGTGGATGGTGTCCTGGTGCGCGTCCTGCTGGCTGCCGAACACGTACACCAGCGACTGACACGGCCGCGACGGCGCCTCGAACACCAGCGACAGGAACCGGTGCACCGGCGGATACAGCCAGATGTCGCGGATCGCCGGGAAGTGCACGTGCATCTGCTCCAGGCGGGTGCTGTCGCCGTAGCGGTAGCCCTGGTAGCCCTGCGCGATGGCCTGATCCAGCGCCGCATTGGCGCGTTCCACCATCGGCTCCGGCAGCGGCGCGTCCAGGATCACGAAGCCGTCGCGGACGAAGCGGCGCAGCAGTTCCGCCTCGTTGGCGGTCACCGTGCCGTCGGCCGCCTTGGCCGCGATCCGCGCCTCGGCGTCGGGCGCGTCCACCCAGTGGACCAGGCCGGCCTGCGCCGCCGCGTAATGGGAAGCGTCGCAATCGCCCTGGAACACCAGCGGCACGCCGTGCGCGCGCAACGCCGCGCGCACCTGCCCGGCGACGCCGCCGTCGTTGCAGACCCGGTAGCGCGCACGCGCGGTCCAGCGGCGCCCGCCCTGGGTCAGTTGCAGGCCGAACGTGTGCTCGCCGTCGGCGAGCAGATGGGTGTGGAAGTTGACGTGCACGCGGCCGTCCGACTTCGGCACCGCCGGCGCGGCATGGATCTCGGCGCCGTCCACCGTGACCCGCAGCGTTGCCGGCACCCCCGCCTGCGGCAGCGCGATCAACGCGCGCAGCAGCCCGGAGACACGTTCGTAGCAGGTCCATTCGACCATCAAGTCATTGGAGAAGATTCCCATCGTCCCGTCCTTTCAGGATCAGCTGCAGGGCGCCGCGCCATCCCCGCTCGGTGATGGTGCGGGCGAGCACCTCGCGGCGCGCCCTGCGGGCCTCGGCATCGGTCAGGCTGAGTGCGAGCACGCGGCACAGGTGGCGGATGCGCCGCGCCGCCCGACTCAGCCATGGGCTTTTTTTGCGCAGAACTCCGGGTGCTCGATCGCCCCCTGGGTGTTCATCCAGCGCAGCAAACCAGTGGCGTCGAATGGGTCCGGATACGCTGCCTGCAGGTCGGGGCGCGCGCGGTACAGCCGGCGGTGCCCGAGCGGGATCGGCGTGCCGTCGCTGTAGCGGCCGTAGCGCCAGGCCACCTGCGCCGCCGGCTCGTCGGCGTCGAAGCGCGCCTCGTGCGCGTACCACGCCACCAGCGCCGCCACCGCCGGGTTGCCGGCGCCGTGCTTGTCGGCCATCACCTTGTGCGCGCCGCTGTCGAAGCCGGTGAAGTGGTAGAAGCCGAGCGGCTCGCCGTCCACGGTGAAGCCGGAGGCCAGGTCGCCGGCGACCTGGCGGGTGGTGATGTTCCAGGTGGCGACGTTGAAGCGCGGGTTCTTGAGGATGCCCACGCCGTCGAAGAACGCCGGCGCCAGGTCGATCCAGCGCTGGTCGGTGAACAGGCCGCCGGGGATGTCGGCCACGCAGAAGTGGTAGATGCGGTCGGCCCACCAGCGTGCGAAGCGCTGCCCTTCGGGCGTGGGACGCACGCCGAGGAAGCCGAGGTTGTACACGCCGTGCTTGAGCGCGCTGATCTCGTTGTCTCGCACCGCCTCCAGCGTCGCCTCGGGCCTGGTCAGGTGCGGGGTGAGCACCAGGTTCGAACCGTCGAGCGCGGCCAGCAGGTCGTCCAGGCGCGAGAACAGCACCATGTCCGGGTCGAAGTACAGCACCCGGTCCACTTCCGGGTCGGCCAGCAGCTCGCACAGCACGAACGGCTTGATCGCGGTGGCCAGCTCGACGATGGTGTGGAAGTAGATCCAGCGCCGGCGGTCCGGGATCGGCAGCTCGTCCACGGCGATCACGCGGTCGATCGGCTCGGCGCCGAACTCCACCCCGGCGGCCTTCTCGTCGGCGAGCGCGAGCACGATCTCGAACTCGGGGTGGTAGCGGCGGATCGAGGCGCAGAGCTTGCGCACCTTGGGCAGGTAGTTCACCGCCGCGGAGGTGAAGGCGACTGTCTTTCCCATTTCACTGTCCTGGTGGAGCCGCGGCGGGCAGCACGCGCGCGGCGAAGGCGGCGATCTCGTCGAGCGCGGTCGCCGCATCGATCCGGCTGATGACCAGCCCGCGATTGTAGTGGGCCACGCGTTCGGCCGGGGCGCCGATCGGGAACACCGCCAGCGGCGCCCGCATCGCCATCAGCTCGTCGGTGACGAAGGAGTAGGTCTCGGCGCACACCGACGGCAGCAGGCACACGCCCACCCGCTGCCGTTCGAGCAGGTCGGGCAGCTCGGCGGCGACGTACTCGCCCAGCACCTCGATGCCGTCGGCCACGTCGTGGTGTTCGAGCGTGCCGAACACCACGATGCGCATCGGCAGCCCGCGCTCGCGGATCAACCGCGCCATGTCGCGCAGCACCAGCGCGCCCTTGGCGGCGCTGATGTGGCCGACCACGCCGATCACCAGCGGCGGGCCCGGATGCGGCCGGACCGGGCGCAGCCGGCTCGCGTCCACGGTGTGCGGCTGCACGGTGATCTTCTCGCGCGGCAGCCGCGGGTAGGCCTTGGCCAGGATCTCCGCCGACGCCTGCGAGAATGCGACGATGCGGTCGCAGTCCTGCAGGAACGGCCCCCACGCCGCGCGCCACTGCGGCACGGTCACGCCCGGAGTGAAGCCCATGGTGTTGGCGGTGTTGGCCGGCAGGCAGCGCCGGCACACGTCGGTGTCGGGTACGCCGCAGTAGGCGCCGGTGTGGTCCACCAGGGTCCAGGCCGGACAGGCGGCGTGGTAGTCGTGCAGGTGGAACACCAGTTCGCCGGCGCCGCGCGCACGCTGCACGCGCAGCCAGTCCAGCAGCGCCAGCGGGTCGTCGTAGGACACCAGCTCGTTGACCTGGATGTCCAGGCGCGGCAGGCGCTGCAGCAGCGCCAGCAGGTCCGGCAGGCGCGGCAGCCGGCATTCGAGCGATCGCCCGTCCGCATGCAGGTCGAGCCGGTACTGCAGCTCGTGCAGCACCGGCGCGAGCACCAGCACCGGCCCGGCCGCCGCCAGGCGATCCACCAGCGCGTGGCGGTAGCGGTTGGCGCCCCCGCCCATGCCGTGGTCGATCACCAGGGTCAGCGGCCGCGCGCCCCAGCGCCGCAGCCGCCCCAGCAGGCGCCGTCGCGCCCAGGCGCCATGCAACCGCGCCTGCCCCCGCGCGCGCAGCGCCGCCAGCAACGCCCGCCCCCCTTCGCGCCGCCACTTGCCCAGCGCCCGCCGCAGCGCGCCGCCGGCCGTGGCCGGGTGCGGCAGGCGATGCACCTCGCAATAGCGGACCTCGCCGTTGGCGAGCGTGGCCACCAGCCGGGCCGGCCGCTGCGGATCGAGCGCGTCACGCAGCTTGCCCTGCAGCAGGAATCCGGACGAGACCGCGTGCGGCACCTGCGGATAGGCCCGGCGCAGGTCCTCGCGGGTGCCCCCCGGCACGCAGGTGACCGCCTGCTCGCCGCCGTCGCGCAGCGGCAGGCGCAGCTCGCACTGCACCGCGCGCGCGGCGTCGTCCAGGAACCAGCCCCAGCCGTAGAAGCGGCCCTCGCGCACCACCAGCGAGTCCAGTCCGAAACGATGCGCCACGCTCAGCCCCCGCGCCGCCACAGGCGGCGCACGCGCTGCGCGGTCTTCCACCACCAGGTGGACTCGATCCGCGCCAGGCGCGCCTCGGCCAACTGCGTCCTGGCCTCCATGGCGGCCAGGGCGGCCGACGTCTCCTGGATCCGGACACGCGCCTCCCCGAGCTCGCGGTCGAGCCGCTCCATCTCCGCCAGGCGTTCCAGTGACAAGGCCTCCACCCGCGCCAGCGCGCGCTGGGTCTCGTCCAGCTCGCCGCGCAAGGTCTGCATCGTGGCCAGCCGCTCGAGCGACTGCGCGGTCACCGCGTCCAGCGCCTGGTGCAGCCGTGCCTCGGTGGCCACCGCCTGCGCCGCCAGCGCGCGGCGGCGGACGTCGGCCGCGCGCAGGGTCGCGCCGGCCAGTTCCACCCACGTCCCGTCCTGCGCCAGTTGCGCCTCCAAGCGCACCCGCACGGCGTCCAGCTGTGACCACGCCGGTTCGTCCGCCGCCAGCGCCGCGTACGCCTCCAGCGCCAGCGCATGCCACGGATCGCGCGCGGCGGCCTCCGCCACCGCATGATGGCGCGCGTCGGCACGCACGAAACCGGCGAGTGCGTGCGCGTCCACCGCCAGCGCCAGCCCCAGCCGCGCCGCTGCCTCGCCCAGCGCCCGCGCCGGATCCTCGACCAGGCGCGCGTAGGTGAGCGTCGCGCGCGGCATGCCCGCCGAGCCTTCCGCGGCCTCCAGCACGTGGCGCAGCCACAGCAGGTGCGCCAGCGCCGCCGGCAGCCGGTCGCGCGCCTGCAGCGAGGCCGCGACCTCGTCGGGATGCCGCAGCACGAACAGCGCGCCGGCGCGCACGCCGGCCGCCTCCAGCAACGGCCGCCACAGCGGCAGCAAGCGGCACAGGCGCGGATCCTTGAGCGCCCACGGCGCATGGGGCGCGAGCCCGGCCAGGGTTTCATCGCGGATCCGCGCCCGCGCGGCATCGGCGGCCGGCGAGTGCAGCCAGCCCGGCGGCAGCGCGCGCACGTCGTCCCAGCTGCGGTCCAGCGCGTCGAGCAGATCCTCGTTGGCCGCCACCGCGTCGGCGTGCTCGAAATAGCCCGCCGGGTTGTCGTCCGCGGCCGGCACCAGGCGCTCGCCCAGATGCAGGCCGAGCCGCGCCAGCGCACCCGTCGCCGCCGAGGTGCCGGAGCGGTGCATGCCCAGCACCAGCACCGCATCGAGTCCGCCGGTCGCGGCCGCCATCAGCCGGCCTCCACCTGCGGCTGCACGCCCAGATCGGCAAAGCCGGTGGCCAGCGCCTCCGGATCGCGCAGCACCCGGAACATCGCCACGTCCACGTAGCGCGCCAGGTAGGTTTCGGTCTCGCCCTGCATGCCGACGATCCCGGCGTTGAGGAAATAGGTGCCGGCGTTGAGCCGGTTACGGAAGCGGAAGCGCACCTCCACCCGACTGCCCGAAGCCACGAATTCCAGCGGCCGCGACGCCGGATGGCTGACCGCGCCCGCCAGCTCCACGCCGGTCAGGCTGCGCACCATCATGCCGAAGCGCACCCCGACCGCCGGCGCGTCGAAGCAGGCGCGGTAGGCGAACACGTACTCGTCGCCGGGGCGCAGCACGTTCACGCGCGCGCCCTCCGGGGTTTCGATGCGCGCATCCTCGATGGTGCAGCCGCGCGGCGGATAGACCACGGTGCTCTTCGGCACCAGCCCCTCGTCCCAGTACGGTTCGTCGGACGTGCTGCGCGCCACCGCAGCCACCGTCGCCGGCGCCGAAGCGCCGGCCGCCCCGGCCTCATCGGCCGGCCACCGGCCCGTCTCGCCCCTGATCGCCTGGCGCACTTCCTGCTGCCGTTCCGCCGGCGCGTACAGCAGCTTCTGGTAGCGCGCCACCACGTCCCGCGCGCGGCCGATGCACAGCAGCTCGCCGCGGTCGAGCAGCAGCGCGCGGTCGCAGACCTCGGTCACATGGCCGGCCGAATGCGAGACGAACAGGATCGTGGCGCCGGCGTCGCGCAGGCGGCGGATGCGCGCATGGCACTTGCGCTGGTAGGCCTCGTCGCCGACCGCGAGCGCCTCGTCCACCACCAGCACGTCCGGCTCCACGTGCACCGCGACCGAGAACGCCAGGCGCATGAACATGCCGCTGGAATAGTGCTTGACCGGCTGGTCGATGAACCCGGGGATGTCGGCGAAGGCGACGATGCTGTCGAAGCGCGCCTCCAGCGCCTGCTGGCTCAGCCCGAGCACGCTGCCGTTGAGGAACACGTTCTCGGCGCCGGTCAGTTCCGGGTTGAAGCCCGCGCCCAGCTCCAGCAGCGCGGCGACGCGGCCGGCGACCTCCACCGTGCCCGTGGTCGGCGTGAGCGTGCCGCAGATCAGCTGCAACAGGGTGGACTTGCCGGCGCCGTTGCGGCCGACGATGCCGAGCTGCTCGCCGGCGCGCACCTCGAAGGAGACGTCACGCAGCGCCCAGTACTCCTCGTAGTAGCGGCGCGGCGCCAGCCCCGCCCAGCGCTGCACCCGCGGCAGCACGAACTGGCGCAGGCGGTCGGACGGCCGCGCATAGACCGGGAAGCACTTGCCCAGTCCGCGCACCGCGATGGCCACGCGCTCAGAGGACATCGGCGAACCCCTTGCGCGTCTTCTGGAACCAGGCGAAGCCCAGCCACATCGCCAGCACGCCCACCACCCACGCCAGCGCCAGCTCGCCCGCGCCCGGCACCTCGCCCGCGATCAGCAGCGCGCGCGCCTGTTCGACCACGTGCGCGAGCGGATTGAGCCCGAACCAGGCGCGGTACTCGGGCGGGATCGCCTCGAGCGGATAGAAGATGGGAGTCAGGAACAGCAGCGCGGTGACCAGCAGGCCCACCGTCTGCGCCAGGTCGCGCACGAACACGCCCAGCGAAGCCAGCAGCCAGGCCAGGCCCAGCGTGCCCAGCACCAGCGGCCCGAGCACCAGCGGCAGCAGCCACGCGGTCCACGGCACGCCGCCGAGCACCAGCCACGCCGCCACCAGCCACGCCAGCAGGCTCACCCCGAAGTGGAACAGGGCATTGCCCATCTGCACCACCGGCAGCACCTCGAGCGGGAACACCACCCGCTTGACGTAATTGGCGTTGGCCACCACCAGCGTGGGCGCCCGCACCACCACGTCGGCGAACACGTTGAACACCGCCATGCCGGCGAACAGCACCACCGCGAAGGCGGCCTTGCCTCCCTGCGGCAGCCCGCCCCAGCGTGCGCCGAACACCACGCTGAACACGAACGTGTAGATCAGCAGCATCAGGATCGGCGTGAGTAGGCTCCAGGCCAGGCCCATGAACGAGCCGCGGTAGCGGCCGACGATCTCCTGGCGGACGAGCTGCCGGATCAGGCCGCGGTGGTGGCGCAACGACGCGACGAGATGCGGCAACCCGGCGGGGAACGACGTGGACGCGGTGGTCATCGCACTGCCGGGTCAGCCGCCGAGCGCGGCCGCCAGATCCTCGCGCAGGTCGGCCACATCCTCCACGCCCACGCTCAGGCGCACCAGGTCGTCGCCGATGCCCAGCGCCGCGCGGCGCTCGACGGGCACCGAGGCGTGGGTCATCACCGCCGGATGGTTGATCAGGCTTTCCACGCCGCCGAGCGACTCGGCCAGCGTGAACAGTTCGGTGCGCTCGCACAGCCGTCGCGCCGCCTCGAAGCCGCCCTTGAGCCAGATCGACACCATGCCGCCGAAGCCGTGCATCTGCCTGCACGCCAGCGCATGCTGTGGATGCGCGGCCAGCCCCGGGTACGCCACCTGCTCGACCGCCGGATGCGCCTGCAGCCACTCCGCAAGTGCCTGCGCGTTCTCGCAGTGGGCACGCATGCGCAGGTGCAGGGTCTTCAGGCCGCGCAGGGCGAGGAAGCTGTCGAAGGGGCCCTGGACGCCGCCGACCGCGTTCTGCAGGAAGGCAAGTTTTTCCGCCAGCTCGACGTCGTCACCGACGACGACCATGCCGCCGACGATGTCGGAATGACCATTGAGGTACTTGGTCGCCGAGTGCATGACGATGTGCGCACCGAGTTCCAGCGGGCGTTGCAGGATCGGCGAGGCGAAGGTGTTGTCCACCACCACGAGCAGTCCGCGCCGGCGCGCGATCGCCGCGATCTGCGCGATGTCCACCAACTTCAGCAGCGGGTTGGTCGGCGTTTCGATCCAGACCATGCGCGTGTGCGGCCGGATCGCGGCCTCGAACGCGGCCGGATCGGTCAGGTCCACCCAGCTGAAGTCGAGCCCGGCCGAGCGGCGGCGTACCCGTTCGAACAGCCGGTAGGTGCCGCCGTAGACATCGTCCATGGCGATCACGTGACTGCCCGAATCGAGCAGCTCCAGGATCGTGGACGTCGCCGCCAAGCCCGAGGCGAAGGCGAAGCCGCGCGTGCCGCCCTCCAGCGCCGCCACGCAGCGTTCGTAGGCGAAGCGGGTGGGGTTGTGGCTGCGCGAGTACTCATAGCCCTGGTGCACGCCCGGGCTGGACTGAGCGTAGGTCGAGGTCGCGTAGATCGGCGTCATCACCGCGCCGGTCGCCGGATCGGGCGACTGGCCGGCATGGATGGCGAGGGTGCCGGGACGATGCGCCATGGGGCTCCGTGGGGGCGGGTCAAACCCCGGCATCATACCGAAGCGCCTGCCCCACCCGCCGATGCCGCGACACGCGCAGACTCAGGCCCGGCATCGCGGCCGGATGCGGATCTCGCGCCACGGCCGCTCGAACAGCAGGAACGAGGCCATGGAGACCCCCAGTACGGCCGCGAGCACGAGCCACGGGGCCAGCAGCGGCCAACGCTCCACCCCCGCGGCGCGCAACCCATCGAGCACCGGCATGTGCCACAGATAGGCGCTGAAGCTCACCACCCCCACCAGGCGCATCGGCGCGGACCCGAACGGAGCGCGCAGCCAGCGTGGCCCGTGCAGGATCGCCAGCAGCAGCACCGACCAGACCAGCCCGAAGAACACGAACCACGTGTGATTGACGTCCCCCGCAAAATCCGCCCCTCTGAGCCATGACCACAGCGCCGGCACGGTGACCACGACCGCCGCCGCCGCCAGCAGCCCCGCCACGCCCCAGGCCGCCCAGTGTGCCTTCCCCGCCTGCAACCGGTGATCCAACCGCGCCGCGAACGCACCGCACAGGAACACCACCAGATACGGCCCCAGCCGCACGTCGTTGACCTCCGTCTGCGACGGCGGCCAGCACCAGGTCGCCAGCGCCAACGCCAGCCCGGCGGCCACCCCCTCCGCCCACAGCGGCCAGCGCCGCGCCTGGGTCCAGGCCAGGGCCAGAGCGACCAGGGGCAGCCAGAAGTAGAAAGTGAACTCGACCGGGATGCTCCACAGCACGCTCTGCCCCTCGCGCAGGAGCAGGTGTCGTCCCAGCGCCCCCGTGTCGAGCTGGTAGTGCCAGCCGCTGATGCCCGCCCCGGTCAGCGCCCAGCTCCCGAGCAGGACCACGAGGTACAGCGGCCAGATCCGCAGCACCCGTCGCAGGGCGTAGTCCGCCCACAGGCGGGCATCGGCAAAGCCCGCCGGTGTTCGCTGCAGCAGCGCGCGCGTGAGCAGGAACGCGCTCAGCACGAAGAACAGGTACACCCCGCTCTTGCCCGTCCCGGACAACCCCGGCGCGGGCAGCAGTCCGGCATTGGACAGGTGCGAGGCGAGCACGATCAGCACCGCCAGCCCGCGCAACCCATCGAGCGCATCGAGGTGATCCTGACGGGTGCGGGGGCGGCCGAGGAACAGCGGCCAGAAAGCAGCACGGTGCAAAGGCATGGCAAGGGCGGCCGCAAGGGCTCGGGGCATCACTGGGCATCCGTTGGCGCCGGCCCGTGATGATGACAGCGCGTGACCGGACATGACACCCCGGGCCGCGCCATCCCCGGCCTGGCCCGTCTCCGTCCGCGCAGGTCCTTCGGAAAAAGGAAAGGCCCGCCGAAGCGGGCCTTTCCGATCAAGCACTGACCGAGGGAACCGATCAGTTGGTGCCCGGACGCACCATCACGTGGTTGCTGATCGAGCCGCTGGCCGGATTCACGATCTGGTACAGACCCTGGATCTGGCTGTTGGGGCCGGCAACCGTCACGTTCAGGGTGGCGCGCGGAGAACCGGTGAAGCCGGTCAGCACGGTGTTCAGATCCACCACGATCGTGCCATTGGCCGGCACGGTGCCGGTCAGGTTGGCGCCGTTGGTGGTGATCGTGTTGCCGCTCTCACCCTGCACCGTGATCGTGTACGGACGCGCCGCCGAGCCAGTGTTGGTCAGGACCATGCGGCTCAGCCAGCCGCTCGGGAGCTGCACCAGCGGCGCCTGCAGCTGGGTGCCGTTGCGGACGATGGAGCCGGCCGCCAGCGGACCGGTGCTGACCGCCGAGTACTCGGCGGGGTTGGCGACCACGGCGTTCAGCGTGGCGTTGTAGCTGCCAGCCGGAATCGGCGTCGTGGTGTTCGGCGCCACGCAGAGGTAGACGTCGGCACCGGCCAGATGCGCGGTCGAGCCCACCGTGAACGAAGCGGCAGTCGCCGTCAGCGCGTCGGCCGAACCGCCGGCAACGACCGTGGCGCAGGCCGTGTCGCTGGCCAGGAACGCATTGGCCAGACCGGTCACGAAGCTGAAATCGCCTGCCACGTTGATCGAGGTGGTCGCACCGAAGATATCGGTGAGGTCAATGTCCAGACCGTCCTCGTCAATCTGCACGCCAGGCGCGTTGTCGTAGCGCATCGCAGTCAGGCGGCCGAGGGTGGCACTGACCGGGCCGGCGGAGGTGAACTTGGTGAACGCGCCGGTGTTGGCCTCGACGTCGGCCGTCAGGGTCTGCTGGCCGTTGGTGAAGAAGGTGTAACCCGAGGCGAAGTTGATGTAGGCACCGCTGGTGACGGTGATGCGGCCGTTGCTGCCGCCGGCCTGGGCCTGCGACGGCTGGTCGTACAGCGAGTAGGAGCAGCTCGCCGCCGAGCCGAGGGTGATGGTGCGGTCGCCGTTGATCGTGAAGCGATCGAGCGCGTTGTCACCCACGCCGGCCGCCGTGGCGGTCACGGAGAAGAAGATCACATTGGTGCCCAGGCCGTTGATCGCGCCCAGCGCGACCGTGCCGACACCGCCGCCGCCATCGGTGTAGCTCACCGCCGAACCGGCGTTGAACTTCACGTTCGAGGGGCACTCGATGCGCGCATAGCGCACTTCGCCGTTGGAGAAGGCGTAGTTCACCGGGGTGATGATGTCGAGCGCACTGCCCGCGTTGGTGAAGGTCGTGCCGGAGGCGTCGGCGGTACCGAACGCTTCGGTGGCCACCGTGACCGGAGTGTTGGTCGGGGTCACGCCCAGCGTCACCGCCGCATGCGCGCTGGAGGCGGCGAAGACGAGTGCGCCGGCGATCGCGATCGACAGAGCATTCTTGTTGAGACTCATTCAATTGCTCCTAAGCTTAGGAATGGTGTTTGGAACAGCATTCGTCTGGACACCGCCCACCGCCTGCACGCGCGTGCCGGCGCCGGCACCGGGTTCGGCTCCTTCCCGGGCGGTGGAGTCGTCGTGACCCGCCGAACCCGTTCGAGAACCTCCCCCTTCCTGCGCATGCTCTAGCACTGCGCAGTCCCCAAACGCCCGCCGATGGTAGTACGCGCGTTTTTCAAACGTCAATGGCTCGTTAAGAAGAAATTTCGGGCCGGGCGTTCAGTTTCGGGGCGGCGCAGCATCGAATCGCTACGGGATTCACGCTTCCAGGCGCAGCCCCGGGCAGCGCCCCGGGACTAGGGCTGCCGCCCCTGCGCGGCAGGGGTGGCCGGTGCAGGGGGCGACGACGGGGCAGCGCGCCCATCGGCGGGCTGCGTACGCTCGTCGGCGGGCGGCACCGCGGGGGCCGGGGCCGGGGCCGGCGGGGCGGCCGGTGCGGGCTGCGGGCGCGGGCGGAGCCAGCGCGGGCTGGTTTCGCTCCCGAACCGCTCGCGGATGGCGTCGGTGATCGCCCGGGCCTGGCCCGCGTCCTCGACCACGTAGGGCGTGATCAGCATCAGCATCTCGGTGCGGGTGCCGGACTTGCGCCGGTTCTGGAACAGGCGCCCGACCAGCGGCACGTCGCCGAGCAGCGGCACCTTGGTCTTGCCGTCGCTGCGGCTGGAGGAGATCAGGCCGCCGAGCAGCATGCTCTCGCCGTCGGCCAGGCTCAGGCTGGTGGTCAGGCGGCGGCTGAAGATGCTCGGCGAGGGGATCTCGCTGGTGTCGGTGGTGGTGGCCTCGCTCACTTCCTGGGTGAGCTTGAGGTCCACCCGCTGGCCCGAGTGCACCACCGCCTGGATGTTCAGCAGCACGCCGGTCTTGCGGTACTGGATGGACTGCAGGATCGAAGGCTGGTTGCGCGGCAGGTCGGGCGCGGTGGCCTGCTGGGTGATCACCGGCACCTCGGTGCCGACGTCGATGCTGGCCTGCTCGCCGCTCTTCACCAGCAGGCGCGGGGTGGACAGGATCGTGACCCGGCTGTCGCGCGCGAACAGGTTGACCAGCGCGCTGACCTGTCCCGAGCCGGACAGCGCGCGCCACACCAGGCCGCCGCTGTTGGGCTCGCCGCCGCGCAGGGCGGTCACCGGGCCGGACATGCCGGCGAAGTTGATGTTGCGCAGCGCCCACTCGATGCCGTGCTCGAACTCGTCGGTGAGGGTGACCTCGGCCACGGTCACCTCGATCACCACCTGCCGCGCCGGCTGGTCCAGGCGCGCGAGCACGCCCTGGATCGCGCGCCAGCGCTGGGCGTCGCCCTGGAACACGATCACGTTGCGCACCGGGTCCACGGCGAGCTGCGCGCCCTGGCCGCTGATGACGCTCACGTTACGCGGCGAGGCGCCCTGGGCCTGTGGAGGCGGCGCCGCCATCTCACCACCTGGCGACGGCGCACTACCCGCGCCGCCCCTGCCCACACCTCCCCCCGGCACCGTGCCGCCGATCAGCGCCTCCAGCACCGGCACCAGCGTCTCCACCGTGGTGTGGCGCGCGGCGTAGAGGTATACGCCACCGTCGCCGGCGCTGGCGTCGCTGGGCTGGTCCAGGCGTTCGGCCCATTCGGCGGCCACGCGCAGGGCCTCGTCGGATTCGCTGAACAGAATCAGCGCGTTGGCCGAGGCCACCGGCACGAAGGTCAGCACGCCCGAGGTGCCCGGCCCCAGGCGCACGCTGTAGCCCTGCGCGGCCACCACCTCGCGCAGCTCCTTCGCCAGCACTTCGGCCGGCAGGTACAGCGGGTTGATGCGCAGCGAGCGCTTGTCGCCGAGCGCGGCGCGGTCGAGCGCGTCCACCGCCTCCATCGTCGCCTGCACCGCGTCCGGCGGGCCGCTGATCAGCAGCGCGTTCTGCTCCGGCAGCTCGGTCAGGGTCACGTTCGACTGGGCGCCGAAGATGTTGCGCAGCACGCCGGCGATCTGGCCCGGCACGGCCGCGTCGAGCGGCATGGCGACGAACACCGGGCGCTGGCTGTAGGGCACTTCCGCGGTCGAGCGCGCCACCACCACCTGCGGCATGCCGGCGGTGGTCGGCGGCGGGAAGAAGCGCAGCACGCCGCCGAGCTCGCGCACCTGCACGCCGTAGTTCCTCAGCACCTCCACCGCGATCGCGTACAGGCGCTCGGGCGGGGTCGGCTCGGTCAGGCGCAGGCTGACCAGGTCGGTGCGGTTGCGCACCGCCTGGTCGATCTCGATCGCAAAGCCCAGCTCGGTGCCGAACACGACGTTGATGAAGGTCGGCAGCGGCACGCCGTCGAGCACCAGCGACACCGGCTTCTTGGCCGGGATCGGCGGGATCTCGGCCGCGGCGGCCTGCTGCGGCTGGGCGGTGGCCGGGCGTTCGATCTTCGGCCCCTCTTCGATGCGCGGACGGGTGCGCCCGCCGGCGCCCTGGTCCTGGGTCAGCACCTCGGCCTGCGGCGCCTCCTGCTTGGGCGCGCGCAGCGGCTCGGGAAAGCGCGGCGGCCTGGTCGCGCAGCCGGCCAGGATGCCGGCGAGCAGCGCCGCGACGAAGGCCGTCGTCGGCCGGGCCACCGGCGGCCGCGCCGACGGACGCGGCGCGACGGGGTGGCGGTGGGGCGGGACGGTGACGTTCATGGGACTGCGCTTTCCACTCGACATTTGAAGAAGGAAGGTGGCCGGCTCAGCGGCCGTCGGCCTCGCCGACCGGGATGGGCTGCGGCGGATCGGCGAACAGCTCGCGCCGGAAGCGGCGGCCCTCGCCGTCCACCCATTCCACCCGGAAGCCCTTGATCGCGGTGACCCGGCCGCCGTCGGCCAGCTTGCCGCCGACGCGCACACGCTGCTCACCGACGCCGGGCTGGACGAACAGGGCCTCGACACCGCCGCGCACGCGGATCACCCCCACCGGCACCGGCGGCGGGGGGGGCGGCGGCTCGGTGCTGCCGGCGGGCGGGGGCGGCGCGCCCCAGGGCGTGTGCACCTGCCAGGCGGCCTCGGCGGCGGCCAGGTCCGCAGTGGGCGGCTTGGGCAGGCGCCAGGCGTCCGCGACCGGCCGGGCGGCTTGGGGCGCCGGCGGACGGGCGCCGAAGCCGAGGTAGGCCAACGCACCCGTGAGCAGCGCGCCGGCGATCACCAGCAGGGGGCGCAGCAGCGGCTTCATGGCGTCGCCCCTCCGGGCACGGCCGGGGGGGGCGGAGCAGCGCCGCCCTGGCTACCGGCGGCCGCTTCGGCGGCTTCGGCAGCCTGCGCCTCGGCCTCGGTCGCCTTGCGGTAGTAGGCGCGCACCACCAGCCCCAGCCGCGTGGGCATGGCCTCGGTGATCTCCAGGCGTTCGGCCTGCACCCACGGCAGGGCCTCGGCGAGGGCGCGCAGGAAGCCCTGGAGCGATTCCGGGCCGGCCGGCACGTTCGCGTCCAGCCGCGCCAGCACCTGCCACAGGTCGGGGTGCCCGGGCACGTCCACGGTGTCTTCCACCCGCACGCGCGGCTCCTGCAGGCCGGCCTGGGTCGCCTGCTCGGTGAGCCAGGCCTGCACTTCCGCCTGGGCCAGGCCGGGGCTGCGCGCGGCCGGCACCGACTTGCGCACGGCCGCCAGCAGCCCTTCCGCGGCGCGCGCCCGGGTCGGCCAGGCGCGTTCGCGGCTCACCGCCTCGAGCCGGGCCAGCAGCTCGGCGTCGCGCGCGTACTCGCGCGCCAGCGCCTGCCGGCGGTCGGAGAGGCCGAGCACGGCATGCAGGCCCAGGATCAGCACGACCACCAGCGTGGCCAGCCGCAGCCGCCGGTTCTGTCGCCATTCCTGGCGCACCCGCTCCCATTGCGCCCGCATCACTGGCGCGGCTCCGGCGCCGGGCCGCCCGGCAGGGTGAAGTCCAGCCGCATCACGCCGGCCTCGGCGGGCGTGGCGACCACGTCGGCCAGCCGGGGGTGTTTGTCGAAGGCGGCGACGAAATGGCGCGGGTCGGCATCGGGCGAGCGCACCGACACCTGCAGGCGCACGCCTTCGCGATGCCAGGCGGCGAACCGGGAATCCTTGGGCAGGCGCGCGGCGATCTCGGCCATCAGGGCGTAGTCGTTCACGCCGCGCTGGAAGCTGCTGAACTCCTCCAGCGCCTGGCGCGCGGCCTCGGCGCGCTCACGCGCGTCGAGCAGCGGCGTGGCGCGGGCGCGGAGGGCCTCGATCCGGGCCTGCAGGTCGCGGTGCGCCGCGGCCCAGGTCGCCTGCGCCGCGAGCTGCCAGCCCAGGGCGAGCGCCAGCACCGCCAGGCCGCCCGTCCACGCCAGCCGCTCCACGGCCGCCGGGGAACCGAGCAGGCCACGACGCAGGTCGGCCCAAGGCGTCTCCACCCAGGGCTCGGTGACCGGCTCGGGCACCGCGTGCAGCTCTTCGGTGCCCAGGCCGCAGGCGCGCAGGAAGCGGCGCCAGTCCTCCAGGTCGGGCAACTGCGGCCACCACTGGCTGCACACCAGTTGCCGCTCGCGCCACAACTGCCCCTCGAACCCGCGCAGCAGGCGCAGCAGGCGCGGGCCGTCGGCGGCCGGCGGCGCGCGCAACAGGGTTTCCGGGATCCAGCGCGTCTCCTCGCCGCCCGCCGCCGGCTGCGGCTGCGGCCAGTACCAGACGTGCGCGACCGGGCCGGTCCAGGCGATGCAGGCCGCGGCCCCGGCCACCGGTTCGTGGCGGGCGGCGGCGATGCGCGCCGCGGCCGGACGCTGCCGCGCCGGCAACGCGGCGAAGTCCAGGCGGCGGTAATGGCACTCGGCCCGCGGCACCACCCATTCGAGCGCGCCCAGCGGCCCGCCGCGCTGCAGCGTGGCGGGGTCAGGGCCGATCAGACGCCGCGTCGGCGAAAAGATCGCTGCCAGGGTCTTGCGCAGGTGCATGCAGGGCGGGACGGGGAACCGGATAGGCGGCGAGCACGGACCAGGGCGCCGCCTGGTCCGCGAAGGGCGTCAATCGTACATGGATGCGCCAGGCACTGCCCGTCCGGCCCCACAACGTCAGGCGCAGATGCTCGGAGGCGAGATAGCGGTAGTCGACGCCGTCGTCGCCGGGCAGGCGGATGCCGAGCAGGTTCTGCAACTCGAAACTGGAGGTGAACGGACGCTGCCGGCGCCGCTCCACCAGCGCGGTGCAGTTCTCCGGGCACCCGGGGATCCAGATCGGCAGCAGCGCCTCGGGCATGGTGTTGAGGTTGACCGCAGTGCCGTGGAAGGTGCTGACCAGGTCCGGCAGCGCCTGCCGGCGCGCGGCCGGCAACTGCTCCCAGCCGAGCACGCGCAGGGCCTCGCCGGGCAGCAGCAGGCGGCGGTTGGGCGGCGGCGGGCGTTTCTCGAGCTCGTACTCGCGCGCCTCGGCGCCGTTGAGGCGGCGCAGGGTGTCCAGGTCGATGTAGTCCAGCAACGCATCGCGCAGGCGCGGCACCTGCTCGCGCTCCACGCCCTGCGCCAGCAGGAATGCATCCAGCGCCTCCGGCGTGGGCCAGACCAGCGGGAACAGCCCGGCCTCGTCCTGCAGCGCGAACACCGCATGGCCCAGGCCGGCGTAGGGCTGGCCGTCGAGCCGCAGCTCGCCGCCGACCGGGTCGTGCTTGAACGCGCCGAACTCGTCCAGCAGGCGGATCGCGCGTTCGTCGTCGGCGAGTGCGCGCGTGGGCAGGCCGGCGAGGGTGAGGTCGCGGGTGGCGGCCAGGTACAGCACGGTGTCGCGCGTGCCGTGCATGGCCAGGACGTCCTCGGTGCGCTCGCGCGCGACGGTGGCCTCGCGCACTTCCTGCAGCGCCCACAGCGTCATCAGCCCGACCGCCACCGCGATCGCGGCCAGCAGCCACAGCGTCACCGCCAGCACGAAGCCGGACTGACGCCCGCGCCGGCCGCCGGGCGCCCGCCCGGGACACAGCCGCCGCCGGGATGACGGCATGTTCGGGCCTTCCCTAGAGGCCACTGGGCGCCTCCGGCTTGAGCATCTCCGGCAGTTTGCCCTCGCTCGCGATCGGCACCAGCCACAGCAGTTCGCCGCCGGCGGCGGTGGTGGCCCGCAGCCGCACCATGCGCGGCAGCAGCGGCGGCGCGAGCGCGGGCGGCGTCCACTCGGGCGCCCATTCGCGCTGCCACTGGCCTTGCGCGTCGAGATAGTCGAACGCGGCCTCGCGCAGCGGGCCGGGGAGCACCACCAGGTCCGGCCAGGTGGCATCGGCGTAGTGCAGCGCGAACCCGCCCGACTCCCTGCGCAAGGTCCAGCGCACCCGCTGCAGGCTGCCGCCGCCGAGCGGCGCGGCGCTCACCAGCTCCAGTGATTCGGCGCCGCCGCGCATCGGCCCGAGCGCATCCGGCAGGTCCGCCACCGCACCCGCGACGCTGTCGCGGAACCAGGCCTCCTGCAGCGCGGCGCGCCGGGTCTCGCCGGCGTAGTGCAGCAGGCGTTCGCGCAGGCGCAGCGACTGGCCCAGCGCCTGCATCAGCAAGGTCACCAGCAGCGAGACGATCACCAGGGTGACGATCGCCTCGAGCAGGGTGAATCCGGCGGCGGTGCGGGGCGCGCGCATGGCTACACCCGGGGCGGCTGGCGGACCTGGCGGTAGCCGGCGCGGCGCAGCGTGGCTTCGCGCTCGAGCCGGCCCGCGCGCCACAGCTGCAGGGTCACGCGGTACAGGCCGACCTTGTACAGGCCCGGGTGCAGGTAGCCCGAGGCACCGTCGCGCGGCGGCTCCACCGGCTCGGCCTGCCAGCGCAGCACGAACGCGCCCAGTGGTTGTTCGCCCTGCGGCGTCTCCATCGGATTGACCCGTTCCATCCAGGCCAGGGCGTTGCGCAGGGCCGCGTCCACCTCGCGCGCGCGCTCGGCGCGGGCCGCCATCTGCAGCGACTGCGACATCGCCGCGAACAGCGCCAGCCCCGCCGCGGCCAGGATCGCCAGGGCGACGATCGCCTCGAGCAGCGAGAACCCGGCGATGCGCTTACGGTGCATCGCCCACCCCGCAATCCGGCGGCGACAACGCCCAGACCTCGGCCACACCGCGCCCGCTCACACGCAGCCGCGCCGCATGGCACACGCCGCTGGCTTCCACCCGCAGCGGCTGCAACGGACTCACGCTCCAGCCCTCGGGCAGGGCCAGCAGCTCCGCCAGGCGCGCGGCGCCGCCCTGCACCGGGACCTCGATCGCCGCGCCGGCATCGCGCGCCAGCAGCGGCAGGCGCTGCAGCTGGCGCACGACCTCGGCACGCTCGCCGCTGCCGGCGATGGCCTCGTAGGTGCGCTGCAGGCGGGGCGCGACCACGGCCGCGGCCATCGCGATCAAGGCGAGGACGATCAGCAGCTCGAGCAGGGTGAAGCCGGCCGCCCGCCGGATCGCCGGGCGCGCGTCACTGCGCGGGCAGGAAGCCGATGTCGGCATCGTTGCCCTCGCCCCCGGGCTTGCCGTCCGCGCCCAGCGAATACAGCGCGAAGGGCATGCCGTCACGGCCGGGGATGGCGTACTGGTAGGGGTTGCCCCAGGGATCGGCGGGCACCGCCTCGTCCAGGTACGGCCCGCGCCAGCGCGCGCTGGTGCGCGGGTCGGCCGGCGGCTTGGTCAGCACCTCCAGGCCCTCCTCCACGGTCGGCAGGCGGCCGACCTCGAGGCGGAAGGTCTCCACCGCGCCGCGCAGCATGCGCACCTGGGTCTCGGCCACCTGCACCTTGGAGGCGTCCACGCGGCTGAACAGGCGCGGGCCGACCAGGCTCGCGATCAGGCCGATGATGACCAGCACCACCAGCATCTCGAGCAGGGTGAAGCCGGCCGGCGGGCGGGGGGCGCGGTGGGTCGCGGATGCGGGCATGCGGGCTCCGGGAGTCGGCGTCACAGGGGCACGTCGTTGACGCTGGTGATCGCCAGGATGATGGCGGTGACGATCACGCCGATCACCGCGCCGATGACGATGATCGCCAGCGGTTCGATCAATTGTAGCGCACGCTTCATGCGGTCCCGGCCGGTGGTTTCGTACAGGCGCGCGAGCGCGGCCAGCAGCTTGGGCAGCTCGCCGCTGGCCTCGCCCACCGCGACCAGGTCGTAGCCGGTGGGGTTGAGCGCGCGGTGCTCGCGCAGGGCCGCCGAGAGGGTCGAACCGCCCTTCACCGCCTTGGCCACCTGCGCCAGGCGGTTGCGCAGGAACGCCAGCCGCACCGAGCCGGCGGCCAGCCCGAGGGCCCGGATCAGCTCCACCCGCCCGGCCAGCAGCGCCGAGAGCGTGCTCGACCAGCGCCCCACCTCGGCCTCCACCAGCCAGTCGCCCAGCACCGGCAGTGCCGCGGCGCGCTCGGCGAACAGGTCGCGCACGCCCGGCTGCCGCCACAGCGTGCGCAGGGCGACGACCGCCGCCAGCAGCGCCAGCCCGACCCACCAGGCGTGTTCGCTCAGCCACACGCCAGTGCCGATGGTCCAGCGCGAAAGCGCGGGCATGCGGTCGCCGTGCTGGGTCAGCAGGCCGCCGAAGCGCGGCACCACCCACAGGAAGATGATCGCCACCGCGGCGATGCCCGAACCCACCAGCACCGTCGGATAGACCAGCGCCGAGCGCAGCTCCGCGGACACGCGCTGGTCGTACTCGAACTGCTCCACGCCGCTGCGCAGGGATTCGGCCAGCCGCCCGGTGGCCTCGCCGGCGTGCACCAGCTGGTGCACGTATTCGGGTACCGGCAACTGCGACTGCCGCAGCGCGGCGCTGAAGCTCTCGCCGCGCCGCACCGCGCGTTCCATGTCCGCGAACGCCGCGGTCAGCTGCGGATGGTGGCTGGACTTGGCCAGCGACGACAGCGCGATCACCAGCGCCACGCCGGATTCGAGCAGGGTGGTGAACTCCTGCAGCACCAGCTGCAGCTCGCGCGTGGAGGCGCGGCGGCGGCGGCGCGAGGACAGCAGGCCGGGCTTCTGCTCGCGCAGGGCGAACACGGTGAGCCCCTGCCCCGCCAGCAGCCGCGCGGCCTCGCGCTCGCCCGGCGCGTCGAGGCTGCCGGAGACCTTGTTGCCGGAGGGGTCTATCGCCTCGTAGCGGAACAGCATCGCCTTATCTCTTGAGTTTCTGAGAGGGTAGGCGTCGAGAGCCGACGTGGGCGACCGATTGCGCCTGGGTCTTGCGACCGTGACTGAGCATGGTCCCCACGTCGGATTCTCCCCATCACGCCCGAAC
>NZ_VNKO01000011.1 GCF_008033445.1 Vulcaniibacterium gelatinicum | reverse complement strand
CGGCGGCCTCGGCCGCCTCGGCCGCCTCGGCCGCCTCGGCCGCCTCGATCAGCGCGATCAGCGCGCCTTCGCTCACCGTGTCGCCGACCTTCACCTTCAGCTCGCGCACCACGCCGGCGAACGGCGCGGGCACTTCCATCGTCGCCTTGTCCGATTCGAGCGTGACCAGGCCCTGGTCCTGCCGGACGCGGTCGCCGACCTGCACCAGCAGCTCGATCACCGGCACATCCTCGTAGCCGCCGATGTCGGGGACGCGCGCTTCCTTCAGTTCGGCCATGGGGGGATCCGTCGCGGGGAAAGAGGGCTATTGTGGCCGTGCGCGGCGGGAGCGCCAAGAAAAAGCCTCCCGGGAGCGGGAGGCTGGGGCAAGCGCCGTGACCGGCGCGAAACGGGGGCGGGCGGCTTGGTGGCCGTCTGTGCGCGCATCCTGCCGCGCACGCGGCCGGGCGCCCCGTGCCGGAAGCGGGCATGACCTTCGTCCCGGGCGCGCCGGCGCCGCAACGCCGCCGCTTCCCGCCGCATCCCTTCCGGTGAGGCCCCACCCGCGAAGGCATGCCCATGTACTCGCTACGACACGTGTTCTGGCGCGGCGCGATGGCGCTGAGCCTGCTCGCCCTCGGCATCGGCAGCGTCGGCGTGGCGCGGCCCATCCCCGACCCCGCCGATGCGGCGCCGGCGGACTGCCGCGTGCAGGCGCAGGCGCCGGATGCCGCTCAGTCGCCGATGATGCGGAAGCCGAAGATCAGGTTCGCGTCGGCGACGTAACGTGCGCTGCCCGTGAGGTTCATGCGCACGGTGGTCCGGCGCTTGAAGAACTCGGTGGCCTGCGCGTCGGTCAGGCCGAAGGTGTCCACCAGCGTGCGCCGGTTGAGGAACCCGGCGATGCACACCGCCGAGTCGCGGGTGCGTTCGGTGAACGCCACGCCCGGTGCGAGCGGCACCTCGAACATCTCCGAGGAGGTCATGCCGGTGCGCAGGCGGCCGCCGAACGGCAGGCCGGTGGTGGGGTCTATCAGCGCCGGGTCGTCGAGCACGGAATTCTCGACGGTCAGCGTCGGCGACAGGGTCAGGCGCGCGACCACCGGCGCGGCAGTCGGATTGTCGTAGCGCACCGTCAGGAACGGCGAGAGCCAGTAGCACAGCAGCGAATGGGTCGCCTTCGGCGGCAGGGTGATGGACGCCACGTCCTGGTGGTTGAAGCTGGTGAGCGCCGGTGCCGGCAGCAGTTCGGTGCAGGCGGCCCCGGGTGCCGGGGGCGTGGCCGAGCAGTCATCGGTCAGGCGCACGTTCATCTGGGTGACGCCCAGCCAGCGCAGGTTGCGGCCGAACGAATCCACGTCGCCGACGTCCTCCACGGTCACCCCGGCCGCCGCCGGCGCCACCGGCTTGTGCCGCGACAGCGCCCGCTGCGATGGCGCGGGCAGCAGATCCGACCCGGCCACTTCACCATCCGGCAGACCGTGACCCCGCTGGGCATAGGCAAACGCGGCCGCGAGCGCCAGCGCCAGCCCGCCGGCGCCGAACATCATTCCGTGCTTCATGTTCGTTTCTCCCCTGGACATGCGCGAAACGCGCACCCGGCGATAACGATGGAACGCCGGCGGAACGGACACGACGCGGCACGCCCCCGCCTCAGGGGTGTTCGGCCTCCAGGTGCGTGCGCTCGCGCTGCAGCAGGTACAGGCCGCTGGCGACGATGATCGCGGCGCCGAGCCAGGTGATCGGGTCGGGCAGCACGCCCCACAGCGCCAGATCCAGGCCCACGCCCCACAGCAGCGCGGTGTACTCGAGCGGTGCGACCAGGGAGGCCTCGCCGACGCGGAACGCCTCGGTGATCGCATACTGGCCGAGCGCGCCGGCCAGGCCGACGCCGGCGATCAGCCAGGCGTGCTCGGCGCGCAGCGGCACCCACGCCGGCCACGCCAGCGCCAGCGAGCCGAGCGCGAGCAGGGCCAGCAGCCACACCACCATCGCCGCGTTCGAATCGGTGCGCGCGAGCACGCGCACGGTGATCGCCGAGACCGCGTAGCCGAACGCGGCCAGCAGGACCGCCAGCCCGGCCAGGCTCGCCAGCCCCTCGCCGGTCGGGCGCAGCACCACCAGCACGCCGAGCAGGCCGATCGCGATCGCGGTCCAGCGCCGCGGCCCGACCTTCTCCCCCAGCACCGGCACCGACAGCGCGGTGATCAGCAGCGGCGCAACGAAGAACAGGGTGTAGGTGGTGGACAGCGGCAGCCGGCGCACGCCGTACACGAACGCGGCCATCATCATCACCCCGAGCGCGCCGCGCAGCAGGTGCAGCGGCCAGCGCACGCGCAGCAACGAACGGTGCGCGCCGCGCGCCACCACCCACAGCAGCACGAACGGCAGCGAGGCCGCGCCGCGCAGGGCGCTGACCTGGAACGGCGGATAGTGCGCGGACAGCAGCTTGAGCCCGGCGTCCATCAGCGAGAACAGGCCGACGGCGGCGAGCATCATGAACACGGCGCGCGCGCGATGCGTCGCGCCGTTGGCGGCGAGGGCGCGGGGCATGCGCCCAGCCTAGCAAGCGGGCATGGGGGGGCCGCCAGTGCCGTCGTCCCCGCGCTCCAAGCCCCACAGCCGCGCCAGGTCGTCCGCGTCCAGCGCGCGCCAGCGTCCCTCGGGCAGGTCGCCGAGCGCCAGTCCGCCGATGCGGCTGCGGTGCAGCGTCGTCACGCGGTTGCCGGTGGCGGCGAACATGCGCCGCACCTGGTGGTAGCGGCCCTCGGTGAGCGTGAGCCGGACGCGGCGCGCGTCCAGCACTTCCAGATGCGCGGGCGCGAGCGGCGTGGCCTCGCCCTCGAGCCGCAGCGTGCCGGCGGCGAACAGTGCGGCCTCGTCGCCGCGCAGGTCCTGCGCGAGCGTGGCCTCGTACACCTTGGGCAGGTGCGACTTCGGCGCGATGATCCGGTGCAGCAGCGCGCCGTCGTCGGTCATCAGCAGCAGGCCGCTGGTGTCGCGGTCGAGCCGGCCGACGCTGGAGAGCACCGGCCGGCGCAGGCGGAAGCGCGGCGGCAGCAGGTCGTACACCAGGCGGCCGACGTCGTGGGTCGAGCAGGTCACGCCGACCGGCTTGTGCAGCATCAAAGTGAAGCCCGGCGGCGGATCGAGCGGTTCGCCGTCGAGGCGGATTTTGGCGTGCGGCACGGTGGCGTCGGCGTCCAGCGGCACGCCGCGCGGGTCGGTGATGCGGCCGTCGCGGAACATGCGCTGCACGTCCTTGCGGCTGCCGTAGCCGAGGTTGGCGATCAGCCGGAGCAGCTTCATCGCGCCACCGCCGTGCAGACCTTGTAGCCGCCTGCCTGCGCCAGCGTGCGCACGTCGGCAAAGCCCTCGGCGAGGGTGCGCTCGTAGGGCAGCTGGCGGTTGGCGACCAGGAACAGGCGCCCGCCCGGGCGCAGCGCGGCGGCGGCGGCGCGCAGGAAGGCGCGGCCGAGCTCGGGGCGCGCGTCGGGGCCCTCGCCGTGGAACGGCGGGTTGCAGACCACGAAGTCGTAGCCGCCAGGCACGCCGCCGGCGACGTCGTGCCAGTGGAAGCCGAGCGTCACGCGCGTGGCGAACGGCACCAGGTTCTCGCGTGCGCAGGCGAGCGCGCGGGCGTCGGCCTCGTACAGGTCGAACGCGGTCACGCGCGGGTACCGCGCCAGCACCTGGGTGGCGAGGTAGCCCCAGCCGGCACCGAGGTCGGCGCCGCGCCCGGCGAGTTCGGCCGGCAGGTGCGCGACGAGCAGGGCCGAGGCCGCATCCACCCGATCCCAGGCGAACACGCCCGGGCGGCTGACGAATCCGCCGCCGTGGGCGCGCGGATCGGCGATCCGGCGCGGGGCGTCGAGCGCGGCCCACTCGGCCGCGAGCCGCGGGTCGGGCGGCGCGGCCAGCGGCGCGGTCCAGAACACGCGGCAGTGGTGCTTGGAGAGCGTGCCCAGCGGCCCGGCGAGGCGGGCGAGGTCGGCCTCCGCGCTCTTCGCGCCGGCGGCATTCGGCGCCGCGGCGAGCACGCGCCCGCCCGGCGCGAGCGCGGCCAGCGCCTGCGCGAACAGCGCACGCGCCTGCTCGCGCTGGCGCGGCGGCAGCACCAGCACCAGCGGCCAGCGGCGCGTGGCCTCGTCCCCGGCCGCGGCATGGCCCGCGCGCTGCAGCGCGTCGGCCAGCGGCTTGACCGGCTGGCGCCAGACCAGCCCCGGCCACGGCCGCGCCTGCAATGCGGTCCCGGCACGCGCGCCCAGGAACAGCGCCCCCTCCGCCGGCCAATCCAGCAGGCCGTCGTGGAAGGGGCGCAGCAGCGCGTGCAGCGCGGGATCGTCGGTGGCGGTCACGGCCTGCAGCGGGCGGAAGGGGGCGCGGATTCTAGCCCGCCCGCCTGGCCCGCCCCCGCTAGCCGGCCGCGCGCCACCGCCCGCGCAGCAGCTCGACCATGGACGACAGGCCGACGCAGGCGGCCAGCACCAGCGTCCAGCCCAGCGCGTCGTGCGAGGACAGCGCGGGGAACGCCGCGGCGAACGCGGCCAGCATGCGCCCGCCGTACAGCGCCAGCGCCACCGGGATCGCCAGCAGCAGCACCAGCACCAGGCCCTGCTGCAGCCGCTGCTCCAGGCGCAGGTCGAGCGCGGCGGCGCCCACCTGCCGCGCCAGCCGGCGGGCGAAGTCGGCCGGCAGCTCCGCCGGCAGCGGCGCGCGCAGCGCGCGCACCACGCGGCGGTAGGACGCCGCGCGCGGATCGCCCTGGGCCAGGTGCAGCCGCTCCTCGTGCAGCGCGCGTTCCTGCGCCTGCCACTCGCGTTCGTCGAAATGTTCGTCGTGCGGGTTCATGCGGCGACTCCCATCCGCGCCTCCAGCGCCTGCTTCAGGCGCAGCCGGCTGCGGAACAGATGGCTCTTGATGGTGCCCTCGGCCAGGCCGGTGATCGCGGCGATCTCCGCGATCGGCACTTCGTCGAGGTGGTACAGGGTCAGGATCGTGCGCTGCAGCGGCGGCAGGCGCTCGACCTCGGCGTGCAGCAGCCGGTCGAGCTCGGCCTCGGCATGGTCGCGCTCGAGGTCGGCGCCGTCGCCGACGTGCTCCAGCAACGCCGCGTGCGCCTCCCCGTCGGCCGCCTCGGCGAGCGGGATGCGCTTCTTCTCCAGGTGGCGCTTGGCGACCGAGTAGGCGACCTGCGCGACCCACCCCTTCAGCGGCGCCTCGGCGCGGTACTGGTGCAGGCACTGGTGCACGCGCAGGAAGGCCTCCTGGCACAGCTCGCGGGTGTCCTCGGGGTGGCGGACCATGCGCTGGATCACGTGCCAGACCAGCCCCTGGTAGGCGGCCACCAGGCGCTCGAACGCGCCCGGCGCGTTCGCCAGCACCGCCTCCGCCAGGGCGCGGTCGTCGGACATGGGGACATCCTGCATGCCGACCCGGGATACGGCCAGTGCGGCCGCGGTTGCAGGCCGTCCCGCGCGGACGGACGGCGCATCCCGCTGCAACCGCCGGCGCGTCCGCCGTATCCCCTGCCTCGAACCCGCCACTTCCCTTCCGCGAGGCCGCCATGAACTTCGAAATCCTGATCCCGATCACCCTCTTCATCTGCATCGCCTATGCGATCAAGGCCGTGGTGGACGCCCGTGTGCGCAAGCAGATGCTCGCCTCGCAGGGCGCCGAGGACCTGATCCGGGCGATGCTGCAGGGCGAGGAGCAGCGCCAGCGCCAGGGCTCCCTGCGCTGGGGCATCACCCTGACCGCGCTCGCGGTCGGTTTCGGCCTGGTCGAGGCCGCCGGCTGGACCGACGTCACCCCCGGCGTGATCGCGGTGCTGCTCGGCGCCACCGGCCTGGGCAACCTGGCCTTCTACGCGCTCTCGCGCCGCCTCGGCTGACCCCGCCACGGCCGGCCCCGCGGCAGCACACGGCTGCCGCCGGGCCCGGCCTGCGCCGCCCCACGGCGCGTTCCTTGACCGCGGTCACACCACTCGTCCGCGGTTTTTCCGATCCACGCTCGATCTGTGACGCGCTCGGCAACCCGCCCGGTGCGGGCTGCCGAGACTGCCCCCGGCCAGCCGTCCACGGATGGCGCACGGTGCCCGCCCCCGCGGCCCGTCGCTGGTGCCTTCCCCCGGGCCCCTGTCCACCCCTGTCCAGATCCTGCCGTGCCGACCACTTCCCTGTTCCCCCGTCTGCGCGCGCGCGTGCTGCGCCGCGCCCTGGTTCTCCTTGCCATCCTTGCCCTGCTGGCGCTGACCGCGCATGCCGCCCGCACCGCCAACGCGCCGCCGAGCGTGCGCCTGACCGCGCCCGGCGACGGCGCCAGCATCCCGCAGGGGGTGGCGATCACCCTCACCGCCGAGGCCGGCGATCCCGACGGCAGCATCGCCCGGGTCGAGTTCTATGCCGGCAGCACCCGGCTCGGCAGCGACAGCACCGCGCCGTATGCGTTCGCCTGGAGCAACGCGCCGGCCGGCACGCACGTGCTCAAGGCGGTGGCGCAGGACGACCGCAAGGCGCGCACCACCTCGGCCAGCGTCACCATCACCGTGCAGCCGACGGCCGACACCGTGGCGCCGAGCGTGCCCACCGGCCTGAGCGTGGCCGGCCGCACCAGCGCCAGCATCACCCTCGCCTGGCAGGCCGCCACCGACAACGCCGGCGGCAGCGGCGTGGCCGGTTACGACGTGTTCCGCAACGGCGTGCTGGTCGGCAGCACCGCCGGCACCGGCTACACCGACAGCGGCCTGGCCGCCGACACCGGCTACGGCTACACCGTGCGCGCCCGCGACGCGGCCGGCAACGCCTCCGCGCAGAGCGCCGCACTGATCGCCGCCACCACGCCCGCCGACGGCGCCGCGCCGGCGCGGGTGGTGGGTTACTTCACCCAGTGGGGCATCTACAACTCCGGCTACACGGTGCGCATGCTCGACACCAGCGGCACCGCCGCGCGCCTGACCCACCTGATCTACGCCTTCGGCAACGTGCGCGACAACCGCTGCGAGGTCGGCGTGCTCAAGGCCACCGACCCGGCCACCGGCGAGGGCGGCGACGCCTACGCCGACTACTCGCGCACCTACACCGCGGCCGAGAGCGTGGACGGCGTGGCCGACCTGTGGAACCAGCCGCTGCGCGGGCACTGGAACCAGCTGCGCAAGCTCAAGCAGAAGTACCCGAACCTGAAGGTGCTGATCTCGCTCGGCGGCTGGACCTGGTCGCGCGGCTTCGCCAGCGCGGCGCGGCCGGAGCACCGGGCCGCGTTCGTGGCCTCGTGCATCGACGCCTACATCCGCGGCAACCTGCCCCTGTTCGACAACGCCGGCGGCCCCGGCGCGGCGGCCGGCGTGTTCGACGGCTTCGACATCGACTGGGAGTACCCGGCCGCGTGCGGCCTGACCTGCGGCGGCAGCGAGGACACCGACAACTTCACCGGCCTGCTGGCCGAATTCCGCCGCCAGCTCGACGCGGTGCGGCCGGGCCTGCTGCTGAGCGTGGCGGTGGGCGCGGGCGTGGACAAGATCCGCGTCACCCGTCCCGACCAGTACCACCCGTCGGTGGATTTCATCAACGTGATGACCTACGACTTCCACGGTGCGTGGGAGCCGCGCACCAACTTCCATTCGGCGCTGTTCAACGATCCGGGCGATCCGGCCACGGGCGATGCACGCTACTACAACACGCACGACGCGATCCAGGCCTTCCTCGACCGCGGCGTGCCGGCCTCCAAGCTGCACCTGGGCATCGCCTCCTACGGCCGCGGCTGGACCGGCGTGGGCAGCGCCAACAACGGCCTGTACCAGGGCGGCAGTGCCGCCGCGGGCAGCCTGGGCGAGGGCATCGAGAGCTACCGCCGGCTGCGCACGCTGGCCTGGCCGGTGTACGCCGAGCCGGACTCCAAGGCGCGCTGGATCTACGACGGGCGCACGTTCTGGAGCTTCGACGATCCGGTCACGATCGCCGACAAGATGGCCTACGCGCGCGTGCAGGGCCTGGGCGGGGCGTTCCTGTGGGACTTCAGCGGCGACGACGCGCAAGGCGGGCTGGTGGCGGCGATGCACGCCGGGCTGCGCTGAATCGTGCATTCGCGCCGGTCTTGACCCTGTGCAAACGTGTCCGCTGGCACGCTGGCGGACACGTCACCCAGGAGCGCGAGCCATGCGAGCCCTTTTCGTCGGCGGCCCGGTGGACAACAGCGAACTCGATCTGGAGGGGCCGCCGCCGGCCCACTATCCCCCCGACACCGGCAGCGGCCAGCCGCGCTACACGCTGCACCACATCGGCTGGCGCGAGGACGAGATCGTCTATGCCGTGTACGCGGCGCCGGCGCTGGCCGACGCCGAGGTGCGCCGGATCAGCGAGGAACGCGACTATCCGCGCCGGTTCGAGGCGATGCCGGCCGAATACGTACCTTGAGCGGTGCCCCGACGGGCCGCCTCAGCGGCAGCGGAAGTAGCTCGGGCCGCCGCGGCCGTCGGCATAACGGCGCTCGCTGGCATAGCCGCTGCTGCGGCCGTAGCCGACGCCGAAGTCGCGCTCGGGGTAGGTGCGCATGGCGGGGGCCGCCGGGGCGGGCGTCGGGAGACGCAGCGCCGGGCGGGGGTCGCGGGTGCGGGGGGCGGTCATAGCGGGAACCTCGTGATTTGGTGTGCTGGTATAGTAACACACCAAGATTCCCGCGCATGGGCCGGAAGTCACTCCTTGGCTGTGTCCGGGCCCGCCCCGTTCAGACCAGGGCATCGGCGTCGCTGAACCGTGCCGCCTCGCCGGACAGCACCGCCTCGGCCGGCTGTGCCTGCCCGACCAGGTAGCCCTGGGCGAAGCGCACCCCCAGCGCACGCAGCTGGGCGAGCTGCTCGCGCGTCTCCACACCCTCCATGATCACCTCGGCGCGCAGGCCGTGCGCCATCGCCACGATCGCGCGCACGATCGCCATCGCGCGCTCGGAGTCGAACATGTGCCGGGCGAAGGCCTGGTCCACCTTGACGTACTCGAACTCGAGCTTGTGCAGGTGGGTCAGGTTGGAATAGCCGGTGCCGAAGTCGTCGAGCGCGAACGGGATGCCATGCGCGCGGCAATGCGCCATCACCGCCGCGACCTGGGCGTAGTCGAGCATGCGGCTCTCGGTCACCTCGAGCTTGAGCACGCCCGGCGGCAGCCCGGCGCGGTCCACGCGCTGCACGATGTGGCGCGCCATCCCGGGCTCGACCAGCTGGCGCGCGGAGAGGTTGACCGCGATGCTCGGCAGGGCGTCCTCGCCCGCCGCGCGCAGGCCGCGCAGCACCTCCAGCACGCGGTCGAGCACGTACTCGCCCACCGGCACGATCAGCGAGGTTTCCTCGGCCAGCTTGATGAACTCCGCCGGCGAGACCACGCCGCGCTCGGGCAGCTGCCAGCGCACCAGCGCTTCGTACTTGCTCACGCGCGCGGTGCGCAGGTCGTAGATCGGCTGGTAGCGCACTTCCAGCGTGCCGTGGTGCAGGGCCTCGCGCAGCAGCGCCTCGAGCCGGATCTTGTCCAGGCCGACGCGCTCGCCCGGATGCTCGGCGGGCAGGTCCTCGGCCGGGGGCGGCGCGTCCTCGGGCAGGTGCGCGAGCAGGTGGCGGGCACGCCGGCGCAGGCTGCCCACCAGGGTGCGCACGATCGGGTCGCTGTTCTCCAGCCGCTCGTGGAACTGGTCGCGGTCGATCGCCAGCAGCACCGTGTCGCCGCGCGCGGTGGCGGTGACGCTGCGCGGGGCGCCCTCGAGCATGCCGAGTTCGCCGATCAGCTCGCCCGGGCCGAACACCCCATGGTGGACGGTGCGCCGGCCCTGCTGCGAGGTCAGCTCGATCGCCCCGCGTTCGATCAGCCAGGCGCAATCGGCCGGATCACCCTGGCGGTAGAGGATTTCACCGTCGAACAGCTCGCGTGTGACTGCCATGTGCGCTCCCCCCTGTCGGACGCGGCACGGAATCCAGGTGTCGAAGTCAACGTGAATCGGGCGCTGCGGCGGCCAGTGGACCGGTTTCCTGCCGCGGCCACTGCACGAAACTCGCGCCGAGCGGCACCGCGTCCGGGCCGTAACGGCGTTCGGCGAACACGATGCGGTCGGCTCCCGCCAGCACCACGCTGCTGCAGCGCGTGCCGTAGTGCGGATCGCGCACGAAGGGCGGCGAGAGGTGCCGCTCCAGGGCCAGGCCGACCCCGGTGTCCGGCAGCTCGGCGTCGGGCGCCGGCACGGTGTCGGCGAGCGCGGCGAACAGCGGCGCGACCAGGTCCGCACCCGGCTCGCGCTGCGCCAATGGCGAGGCCAGCCAGGTCTCCAGCGCATGCGTGGCGCGGCCGCTCTTTGGCCAGCGCGCGTCGAAGGCGCCGTTGGACACCGCGTGCACGCCGGGCGCGAGCGGCTGCCAGGCGTAGCGCGGATGGTTGGTCGCGTAGGCCAGCGTGTGCCCGTCCCACAGCAGCAGGTTGAAGCGGCCGTACTCGGGCGCGGTCGGCGACAGGCGCAGCAGCCAGTCCTCGACATCGGCCGTCGCGTGCGCGAACTCGCGCACCAACTGTCCGCGCGAGCGCGGCGCGAGCGCGGCGACCGGCCCCACGCGCACGTTGGTCACCGCCGCCAGGCGGCCGCGCGCGGACACCAGCAGCCAGCTGCCGCCGGCCTGCAGGTCGCGCCCGCCGTACACGTCCGGACGCTGCGGGTCCGGCCCGGCCGGCGCGCTCGGGCGCGCGTGCAGCTCGTCGCGGTTGGCGATCAGGGCCAGCGGGTAGCGCGGATGCGCTTGCCAGGCGACGGCGATCAGGCACATGCGGCGATGGTAGCCCGCTTGCGCCCGCAATCGGCCACACTGGCGCCCATGACCGTGTACGTGGACGACCCCGTGACCCTCTGGCGCGGCCGGCGCTGGGCGCACCTGATGGCCGACACGCTCGAGGAACTGCATGCGATGGCGGCGCGCCTGGGCCTGCCGCGGCGCGCGTTCCAGAACAAGACCAGCGGCGCGCACTACGACATCACCGCCGAGCTGCGCGAACAGGCGCTGGCGCTCGGCGCGGTGGCGATCTCGCGCCACCGCGACCGCGCGCTGGTCAAGGCAGTGATCGCCCGCGCCCGCGCCCAGGGCCGCGGCGAGGCGCCGTGACCGCCCGCGCGGCCCCGGGCCGCTACAATCCCCGGCCCGTTCCTTCCGCGCCGCCGCACGACGATGTCCGACACCCCGCCCGACCGCCTGTCCAACGATCCGCGCAGCCCCTACTACGACGAGGCCCTGCTCGCCCGCGGCATCGGCATCCGCTTCAACGGCGTGGAGCGGCACAACGTCGAGGAATACTGCATCAGCGAGGGCTGGGTGCGGCTGCCGGTGGGCAAGAGCAAGGACCGCCGCGGCCAGCCGATGACGATCAAGGTCAAGGGCACGGTCGAGGCCTGGTTCCTGACCTGAGCCGCGCCCCGCGCAGCACATCCCGACAGGCATCGCCATGAAGGCCGGCGGCTTCTCCTTCCACCACCCCGTGGCCTTCTGGCTCGGCAGCGCGCTGATCGTCGCCGGCGTGCTGGCGCACATGCCGATGTTCCTGATGGGCCGGCACACCCACTGGCAGATGGTGGGCATGCCGATGACCGCCGAGATGTGGCTCGGCATGGGCCTGATCCCGCTCGGCCTGGCGCTGGCGTGCTACGGCCTGATGCCGCGCATCGCGCAGATGCGCGCCGCACTGCGCGGCGACGCCGGCCAGCTGCACTTCCACGTCGCCGACGGCGTGCCGCTCAACCGCGAGCACTGGAAGCTGGTGGTCGTGCTGGTGATCGCGCTGGCGGTGGACGTGATGAAGCCGGCCACGCTCGGCTTCGTCATGCCGGGCATGAGCGCCGAATACGAAATCTCCAAGCCGACCGCGAGCCTGCTGGCGCTGTTCGCGCTCACCGGCACCACGGTGGGCTCGGTGGTGTGGGGCCGGATCGGCGACCTGTTCGGCCGCCGCGCCGCGATCCTGCTCGGCGCGCTGATGTTCATCGGCACCGCGATCTGCGGCGCGATGCCCGAGTTCGAGTGGAACCTGGCGATGTGCTTCCTGATGGGTGCCTCGGCCGGCGGGCTGCTGCCGATCGCGTTCACGCTGATGGCGGAGACGGTGCCGGCCGCGCACCGCGGCTGGCTGCTGGTGGCGCTGGGCGGCATCGGCACCTCGGCCGGCTACCTGCTCGCGGCCGGCGCCGCGGCGACGCTGGAACCGCTGTTCAGCTGGCGCGTGCTGTGGCTGCTCGGGCTGCCGACCGGCGCGCTGATCATCTTCCTGGACCGCTACATCCCCGAATCGCCGCGCTTTCTGTCGAACATGGGCCTGGCGCACGAGGCGCGCGCGGTGCTGCGCCGCTTCACCGGCGACGCCGCCGGGATCGAACGCGAGGACGCCGCGCACCCGGCGCCGCCGGCGCTGGACGAGCAGCATCCGGTGCGCGGCGCGCGCGCGCTGCTGCACGGCCGGCACGCGCCGATCAGCTGGGGCCTGCTGACCTGCGGCGTGGCCTGGGGCCTGGCCAACTTCGGCTTCCTGCTGTGGCTGCCGGTGAACCTGACCGAGCTCGGCGTGGATCCGAAGGCGGCGAGCGCGCTGCTGGCGAAGTCGGCGCTGTGGGCGCTGCCCGGCATCGCCGTGGTGATCTGGCTGTACCACCGCTGGAGCAGCTTCCGCTCGCTGGTGCTGTTCATCGTCCTGAGCACGCTGTCGCTGCTGCTGTTCGCGGCGATGGGCGCGCTCGGCCTGCGTTCGGAAGCGCTGACCACCGCCGCCACCGCGCTGCTGCTCACCAGCATCAGCGGCGTGATCGCGATGCTGATCCCGTACGCGGCCGAGATCTATCCGGTGCACCTGCGCGGCACCGGCTCGGGCGTGATCGCGGCCAGTTCCAAGGCCGGCGGCATCCTCGGCGCGGGCCTGGGCGTGCTCGGCTTCTTCTCCCACTTCACCCTGTCGGCGCTGCTGATCGCGCTGCCGATGGCGGTGTCGGCAGTCATGCTCTGGCGCAGCGGGATCGAGACCCGCGGCCACCGCCTCGAGGAGATCCAGGCGGCGCTGTCGCGATGACGGGCGGCGCGCGTTGTTTGCCACGGATCAAGGTGGATGAACACCGATAAAAGCGAGCGCCTGCTCCAGAATCGAAGCCGGGTGGCGCAAGGAAGCTTTCGAGGGGACGACCGTTGATTCCGGCGTAAAGCCGGTGCCGCAACGTCATTCCGGCGCATCCGCGTCGTGACCGGTTGCGGCGCTTTCTCCCTGATTTTTTTCATCCGTGTTCATCCGCCTTGATCCGTGGCCAAAACCCCACGCTGACCACACGCCACCGCACGCGCACGCAGCAGCGCCTGCTCGCGGGCGTTGCGGGTGAGGGCGGCGGCGCGTTCGAACTCGGCGCGGGCCTCGGCATGCCGGCCCAGGCGCAGCGCCTCCTCGCACAGCGCGGGCCGGATCAGGTCCTCGCCCGCGGTCGCGGTGTAGCCCTCGTTGAACACCAGGTAGATCACGCCGAGCACCGCCGCCAGCCGCTGCGGCAGTTCCTCGCGGCGCGGCACCTCGAACGGCACCCGCTTCTCGGCCAGGGTGCGCTTGGCGCGCACGATGCGCTGGGCCACGGTCGGCTCCGGCACCAGGAACGCGCGCGCGATCTCGTCGGTGGCCAACCCGCCGAGCAGGCGCAGGGTGAGCGCCACCTGCGCCTCCTGCGAGAGCACGGGATGGCAGGCCACGAACATCAGCCGCAGCAGGTCGTCGCCGATGTCGTCCTGCAGGCGGTCCTCGTCGTCCGGCGCGGGCATGGCCGCATCCCCCGCTTCGAGCGCGAGGCCCGCGTGCTTGTCCTGCTGCAGGCGCAGGTGGCGCAGGCGGTCGATCGCGCGGTGTTTGGCGGTCGCCATCAGCCAGGCGCCGGGCTTGTCCGGCACGTCGTCGCGCGGCCAGCGCTCGAGCGCGGCGACCAGCGCGTCCTGGGCCAGTTCCTCGGCCAGGTCGAGGTCGCGCAGCATGCGCGTGAGCGCGGCGACGATGCGCGGGGCTTCCATGCGCCACACGGCATCGATCGTGCGATGGATGTGGTCGGGCGCGGGGGTGGACATCGCGCCCGATCACACCACCGCGCGACGGCGACCGCAAGCCGCGGCGCGGCTCACATCGGCTTCAGCAGGACCGCGCAGCGAGTTCGGCGCGCATGCGTTCCTCCCGCACGCGCAGTTCCTCGTCCAGCGCCTCGCCGAAGTCCTCGGGCTCGAACACCGGGCGCAGTTCGACCTCGGCGCCGCCGTCGAAAGGCGCGCGCTTGAGCCATTCCACCGCCTCCTCGAGCGAGCGCACCTGCCACAGCCAGTAGCCGGCCACCAGCTCCCTGGTCTCGGCGAACGGGCCGTCCATCACGGTGCGCCGGCCGCCCTCGAACCGCACCCGCACGCCCTTCCGGCTCGGGTGCAGGCCATCGCCGGCGAGCAGGATCCCGGCCTTGAACAGTTCCTCGTTGTAGCGGCCCATCGCGTCGAGGATCTCGCGCGCGGGCATCTTCCCGGCCTCGGTCTCCGGGCTTGCCTTGACCAGCACCATCACTCGCATCGTGCATCTCCTTGGGGTGGGACACGGGCCCGGAAGCCGGGCTCCCGGGAGGGACGACGGATGCGCGGGGGCGGAATCGACATCGCCGCGGAAAAATGTCCGCCTCCCCGCCCCGTGGCGGATGCGACATGATCCCGCCTCCCCCATCGCGCAGGGTTCGCCATGCAGTTCCTGCTCCTTGTCTACATTGACGATGCCCTGATGGACGCCCTGCCCCGGGCGAGTTCGAGCACATGATGCGCGGCTGCCTGCACCATGCCGACGCGCTCAAGGCCGAGGGCCGGCTGCTGGAGGCACGCCAGCTCGAGGCCCCGGCCACGGCGCGGACGGTGCGGGTCCGCAACGGCCGCACCACGGTCACCGACGGTCCGTTCGCCGAGACCAAGGAGGTGCTGGCCGGCTTCAACCTGATCGAGGCCGACAGCCTGGAGGAAGCCGTGCGCATGGCCCAGGAGTGGCCGTGGATCCGCACCGGCAGCATCGAGGTGCGGCCGGTTCGGGACATGGACGCGGTGCGGCGGCGGGTTGGGGCCTGATGCCGGGGTGAGTCGTCACCGCATGGTGCGTGCGCGTGGGCGTGGGCGTTGCCTCAGTTTGCTTCGGGCACGGGCGCCATCCGCTGCCGTCGTCCCGGCGCAAGCCGGGATCCATTTGGCGCTTGCCGTTGCGCATTCCTCTTCGCAGGCCACGAGGTCCCGGCGCACGGCGACGGCGTGGGTTGCGAATGAGGCCGCGGCCTGCGCGCCGCCACCTGCTCAGCTCTCGATCCCCAGCCCCACGAACAAGGCGCGGATGTCCTCCTCCTGCGCGGTGTCGAACTCCACGCCGACGTCGTCCATGCCCACCCGCGCCACCCGGCCGCACAGCCCGACCAGGCCGCCGCCCAGTTCCTCGAAGTACAGCCGCAACACCGCCCCGCGCTGCGGCACCCAGTGCTCCGGCAGGCTGACCCGCGCGCCGCCGCGTGAGATGTCGAGCAGGTACGCCTCGTGGCGGTCGCCGTTGGGGCGCACCATCACCGTCCGCACCACGTCCTGGCGCGGATGCTGGCGGCGTTCGACCGGGATCTTCATGGCCCCAAGCCTAGTGCGACCGCGCCTTCGCGGCCGGATATCCCTTCCAACGGCAAGGGGTGCCGACCAACGGTCGGGACCAGGGGCGGCCCACCCGCCCGGCCGGGGCCGGCGGATCCCAAGGGCCCCGGCCGCCCGGCCACGGATTCAGCCAGCCCTCCTCGTCGACACCCCGCCGACCCCGCCTTAACGGCTCTTTTACTTTCCTCCCCCGGCGGTTAGGATCGGCGGACCTTGCCGGTTTTGGCCTTTGCGTTCACGCCGCCACCGGAGAGGTTCCCATGGGACCAAGACATGACTTGGAGAGAGAGATGACTTTCAGAACCACCAAGCTGCGTGAGGCGATCTCCTTCGCACTCGCCGCCAGCGCCATGACGGTGGCCGGCACGGGCGTCGCGTTCGCCCAGCAGGCCGACCAGCAGCAGGAGGGTGAGCAGGAGGAAGCGGTCACCCTCGACCGCATCGAGGTGACCGGCTCGCGCATCCGTCAGGTCGACGTCGAAACCGCACAGCCGGTCTTGATGATCACCCGCGCCGACATCGAGAAGCAGGGCTTCCAGTCGGTGGGCGACATCCTGCAGAACATTTCCGCCACCGGCACGCCGCCGATCAGCCGCCAGGCGCCGCTGTCGGCCGGTGAGGCCTCGGGCGGCACCTACATCAGCCTGCGCAACCTCGGCGCCGCGCGCACCCTGATCCTGGTCAACGGCAAGCGCCTGGGCATCACCACCAGCGGCCTGGCCGACATCTCCACCCTCCCGGCCTCGGCCGTGGAGCGCATCGAGGTGCTGAAGGACGGCGCCTCCTCGATCTACGGCTCCGACGCCATCGCCGGCGTGATCAACATCATCACCCGCTCCAACTACGACGGCGCCCAGGCCAGCGCCTACTTCGGCCAGTACGGCGAGGGCGACGGCGACATCACCAAGGGCGAGTTCGTGATGGGCTTCACCGGCGACCGCGGCTCGATCACCGCCGCCGCCGAGTGGGCCGAGGAAGACGAGGTGTGGGCGAAGGATCGGCCGTACAGCGCCTTCCCGCGGTCGCACCTGCACCCGACCGACAACTGGACTGCCGTCGGGCAGTTCGGTGGCTTCCAGCCGCGCTGGAACCAGCGCGCCCTGTTCCCGCAGGCGGCGTTCCCGGCACCGACCGCCACCAACCCCAACCCGGCCGGTTCCCGTCTGGTGCTGCGGCCGGGCGGCAACCCGCGCAACCCGGCCGACTACATCCGTCAGGACCTGGCCACCGGTTCCTGCGCGTCGAACTCGATCGCCAACCCCGGCCCCGGCACCTGCACCCCAGGTTCGACCCTGCACAAGTCGAACCCCAACGAGCAGATGACCCTGCGCGCCCCGCTGGAGCGCCAGTCGCTGTACGTGGACGGCACGTACGACCTCACCGACAACGTCCGCTTCCGCACCAACCTGCTGTACAGCCACCGGATCAGCCGCCGCGACATCGCCGGCTATCCGATGCAGGCGGCCCCCTTCAGCACGCCGATGTCGGCCAACAGCTATTTCAACCCGACCGGCGCGGATATTGATACGTGGTGGCGCCGGACCTGGGAGCAGCCGCGCATCAGCGACAGCGACCTGACCACGTACCGCTTCACCGGTGCGTTCGAGGGCAGCTTCGAGATGTTCGGCCGCACCTTCGACTGGGATGCCTCCTACCTGCACAATGCCAACCGGCTGGTGCAGTCGGCGTTCGGCAACCTCAACCTGGCCAACGTGCGCGCCGCCGTGGGCCCCTCGTTCCTCAACGCCCAGGGCCAGGTCCAGTGCGGTACGCCGTCGGCGCCGATCCCGCTGTCCACCTGCGTGCCGTGGAACCCGTTCCTGCCGTTCGGCGTCACCGGCCCCGGCGCGCTGACCGGCAATGATGCCCTGCACCGGTTCCTGTTCCAGGAAGAGCACTCCACCGGCGAGACCACCACCACGGTGATGTCCGCCAACCTGACCGGTGGCCTGTTCGACCTGCCCGCGGGCGAGCTCTCGTTCGCGATCGGCTACGAGCATCGCAAGGAGAAGGGCGAGTTCGTGCCCGACGCGCTTGCGGTGACCGGCGGCTCCACCAACCTCTCGGCCGGCCCGACCCGTGGCGGCTACAAGGTGGACGAGGTCTATGCCGAGCTCCAGATCCCGATCCTGGCGGACGTGGCCTTCGCCAAGGAACTGACCCTCAACGTCGCCAGCCGCTTCTCGGATTACGACACCTTCGGCGAGACCACCAACAACAAGTTCGCGCTGAAGTGGAAGCCGTTCGACTCGCTGCTGCTGCGCGCCACCTACGCCGACGGCTTCCGCGCGCCGACCATCGCCGACCTGTTCGGCGGCGGCTCGCAGACGTTCTCGTTCTATTCCGACCCGTGTGACACCGTGCTCGGCCAGGCGGCCACCAACCCCACCGTGCGCAACAACTGCATCAACGGTGTCGGTGGCAACGGCGCCCTCGGCGCGCTGGGCAACACCTACCGCCAGCTCGGCCAGGGCTTCACCCCGGTCGGCACCCAGCCGTCGCAGACCCCGATCGCCTTCACCAGCGGTTCCAACCCGCTGCTGCAGCCGGAGATCTCGAAGTCGCAGACCATCGGCGCGGTCTGGAGCCCGGAGTTCCTCGAGGGCTTCAGCATGTCGGTGGACTGGTGGAAGATCCGCATCGCCGAGACCATCGTCGCCGACAGCCCGTCCGCGATCCTGAACGACTGCTACGTCCAGGCCATCGCCAGCCGCTGCTCGCCAGCGCTGTTCACGCGTGACCCCGTGCTGGGCATCCCGACGGTCACCTTCGGCGGCCGCAACGCCGGCTTCCGCAAGGTGGAAGGCTTCGACGTGGACTTCTCGTACCGTCTGAGCACCGAGAACTGGGGCGACTTCCGCTTCTCGTCCAACAGCACCTACACGGCGAAGGACTACTTCGTCTCCACCAACGACCCGCGCTACGCGCTGTCGTCGGTCGGCACCTCCGGCAACTCGCACCGGATCCGCTCGACCTTCAACGCGACCTGGGAGATGGGTTCGTTCGGCGTCACCTGGATCGCCCGCTACTACTCGCGGATGAAGGAGAGCTGCACCTACTTCACCCCGACCGGTGCCGGCGCCCCGCACGTGACCGTGCCGCACCTGGAGTGCGAGGAGATCCGGTTCGCTCCCAACGGCGCGTTCCTGCCTGACGGCCGCACCCCGGCCAGCAGCCTGTCGCGTCGCAACCTGGTGGGTTCGCACACGTTCAACGACATCCAGCTCCGCTGGAACGCGCCGTGGAACGCCACCATCGCGCTGGGTGCCAACAACGTGTTCGACAAGCAGCCGGCGGTCATGTACTCGCAGCCGAACTCGAACTTCTCCTTCAACGGCGAATACGACATCGGTCGCTTCGTGTACATGCGCTACACGCAGAAGTTCTGATCGCATCGTTCCCGATACGACCCTTTATACGGCCCCGCAAGGGGCCGTATTTTTTGTGGCATGCCTGCAACGGTGCGACTGGCGCAGTCAGGACGCGCGGTCAGGCGTGATAACTGTCCACCGCCTCGAACAGTGCGGTGATCGCGCGCCGCTCCTGCTCGCTCAGCTCCGGGCGCCAGATGTCGAAGATGAGCACGATCCGGTCGCTGCTGCCGTGGTTCCAGGCCTCGTGCTCGACGGTGTCGTCGAAGACCAGCAGCTCCCCTTCCTTCCACTGCCTGGTTTCGCCGCCGACACGGAACCCGCAGCCCGGAGGGACGATCAACGGCAGGTGGCAGATCAGGCGGGTGTTGAGCACGCCCGTGTGCGGCGGGATATGCGCTCCGGGGCTCAGGCGCGAGAACATGATCACCGGCGCCCGCACCGTGATCCGCGGCTGGTCGAGCGCGGAGACGATCCGGAAGGTTTCCGGGCAGCGCGCCACGTGATCGGCGATCGGCTGCCCGTTCTCCCACAGGTAGAGCGTGCTCCAGTCGGGGTTGTCCACGAGGCTGTGCACGTCGCGGCGCGGACGGTTGGGGTCACTGACCATGTACGGGGTGAAACGATCCTCCCCGCTGGCCAGCAAGCCCTCGAGCTCGGCGCGAATGCGCGGCACCGCGGCCTCGAGTTCGGCAACCCAGGGGAACTCGTCGCGTTCGTAGTAACGCCGCTGCGGCAATCCCGGGTAGTAGTAGCCGCCGGGCCGCTGCAGTTGCAGCCGTGCCTGGCGCCGGCCGGTCAGGATCTCGAGCGATTCCTGGAACCGCGGCGGGCGCGCGTCCGGGGGAAACCCGCGCCGGGTCAGGTCCGCCTCCAGATGGCGCTCGAAGACCTGTGCCGATTCCTGCAAGGCCTGCTGGGCACGGACGATGTAGGGCTCGAGCGCGATCGGCAGGCGGTCCTGCTTCGCAGCGGCCCGCAGCGCGGCGTTGTAGAAGGCAACGGCCGTGCGATCGTCGCCGGCCTGCTTGCGGCAATCGCCCTTCAGCACCAGGGCACGGACATCGAACGGCTCTCGTTCGAGCACCCTGTCGATCGTTGCCTCATCCATCGGGGAGGATCTTCCTGTGGGTCGGCCGCAGGGATGACGGCGGGGAATCGACCAATTGTAGGGATCCCGCCGCCCGGACGGCGCGCGCCGCAGGGCGGCCGCAGCGACGCGCCCCCTGCCCCGCAGGCGGCGATCCGGTTTACAGTGCTCCCCAGTCCGTCCCCCGGCACACCGCCATGCCCACGCCCGCGATCCCCGAGATCATCCGTACCGTGTTCGGCGACCCCGCGGACCCCATGACTGCGGTCGAGCTGCGCGCGCGCACGCTGTTCCCGACCACGCCGCTGATCGTCTGGGAGGCCGACGCCGACCCCCTCGCCTTCACCTACGTCGGCGGCGATGCCGAATACCTGCTGGGCTACCCCGTCTCCGCCTGGTACATGACGCCCTCGTTCTGGGCCGACACCGTGGTCTGCCCGGAGGATCGCGAGGACGTGATCGAGTACTGCGCCCTCACCACCCGCCGCGGCCAGGACCACCGCTTCGAATACCGCGCCCGCCGCCGCGACGGCGGCATCGTGTGGCTGACCGACTACGTGACCGTGCTGCACGACGCGCAGGGCCGCCCGGTCAAGCTGCGCGGCCTGATGTTCGACGTCACCGCCGCCAAGCGCCTGGAAGGGCGTTACGAGGACGCGCCCACGGTGCGCATCCCGGCGCTGGCCGAGCTGCGCTGAGCCGCGCGTCCGGCGATTCACGCCGGCCTGCGCATCCCTGCGTACCCTTGCGCATCACAGAGAGCGGTGGGCGGGATGCGAACCCCGCCAGGCTTGACACGCCGCTCTTGCGCCGGCGATGTGGACGCAGCACGTCAGCCGGCCCCGGTTTCCTCCGCCGCACGGGGACGCGATGTTCCGCAACGCGCCGTTTCTGCCAGGCATCCTGCTGGGCACCCTGCTCGCCGCCTACGCGGTGTACCTGACGATGCTGTTCCTGCAGCAGCGCGCGGCGATGTTCCCCGGCGCGCACATGGCCTGGGACGGCGTCGGCCGCACGCTGCCGCCGCAGGCCGAGGCGGTGGCGATCCCGGCCTCGTTCGGCCGCGTGCAGGGCGTGCTGCTGCGCGCGCAGGGCACGCCGGCGCGCGCCCCGGCCGCACTGTACTTCCACGGCAACGCCGAGTTCGTGGACCAGAACCTGGACCTGCTCGCGCCACTGGCCGCGCTCGGCCTGCACGTGCTGCTGGTCGAATACCCGGGCTACGCCGGCACCGACGGCCGTCCCTCGCGCGCCAGCCTCGACGAGGCCGCGTTGCGCGCCCACGACTGGCTGACCGCGCGCGCCGACGTGGATCCCGCACGCATCGTCGCGATCGGCCGCTCGGTCGGCGCCGGGCCGGCGGTGGCGCTGGGCACGCGCCGCCCGCTGCGCGCGCTGGTGCTGCTGGCGCCGTTCGCGTCGCTGGACGAGTTCGCGCACCGGATGGGGGCACCGGCGTTCCTGATCCGCGACCGCTACGACAACCGCGCCGCGCTGCGCGCGTTCGACGGCCCGGTGCTGCTGTTCCACGGCCGGCACGACGACATCATCCCGTTCCACCACAGCCAGCGCCTGGCCCGGTCCGCGCGCGGGGCGACCCTGGTCCCGCTCGCCTGCGGCCACAACGACTGCCCGCTCTTCGACGCCGCGTTCATGGCCCGGCTGCGGTGCTTCCTCGCCGACGCCGGAGTGCTGGCCGACGTCGCCTCGCCCCGACCGCTCGTCCCGTGATGCATCTGCCGCCCGCCACCGCCGCCCTGCTCGCCGACGCCCTGCTGGTGCTGCACGTGGGCGTGGTCGCGTTCGTCGTGTTCGGCACCCTGCTGATCGTGCTCGGTGCCTGGCGCCGCTGGCGCTGGGTGCGCGGGTTCAGATGGCGCCTGACCCACCTGCTGCTGATGGCCTACATCGCCCTCCAGGCCTGGCTCGGCGCACTGTGCCCGCTGACGGTGTGGGAACAGGACCTGCGCCGCCACGCCGGCCAAGCCGTCTACGACGAATCCTTCATCGAATACTGGCTCGCGCGCCTGATCTTCTTCGAAGCCCCGTGGTGGGTCTTCGTCGCCGCCTACACCGCGTTCGCGCTGCTGGTGCTGGGGTTGTGGGGCGCGGTGCGGCCGGTGCGGGCAAAAGGGTCAGGTTCATTTACCGCAATTCCTTGAGACAACCGTAATACAGGTTGTAGCCGTCCACGTAGGCCAGCGTGCGCATCCTTGCCCCTTTCCCTGCTCCGAAAATGGCAACACCGGCTTGCGTCGGCGTGGCCGCCCCAAGGCCGGAGGCGAACCGAATCGCGCGGCCAAGGGGTGAGTAGTGATGGCATCGCCCTGCTGCCCGGAAGGCGTATCAACCCCGGAGCGCCGTCCTGCGACCTGAGCGGTGACCGCCCCAAGCGGGAGAGGGAGTGAGGCGCGATGCGGTCACACGGTCAGCGGATTCGGCTTCTCGGGATCCAGCTTGTACAGCTTGATCGCCCGCGCCACGTCCTTGGCCGTCATCTTGCCCTCCGCCGCCAGCGCCGCGATGGCGGCGTGGGCGATGTGGTAGCGGTCCACCTCGAAGAAGCGGCGGAGGTTGGCGCGGGTGTCGCTGCGGCCGAAGCCGTCGGTGCCGAGGACGGTGTAGGACATGGGCACGAAGGCGCGGATCTGGTCGGCGAAGGTGCGCACGTAGTCGGTGGCGGCGATCGCGGGGCCGGCGCGGCCTTCGAGCAGCTGGGTGACGTAGGGCTTGCGCGGGGCGGCCTCGGGATGCAGGCGGTTCCAGCGCTCGGCGTCGAAGCCGTCGCGGCGCAGCTCGGTGAAGCTGGGGCAGGACCAGATGTCGGCGGTGACGCCGAAGTCCTTGTCCAGCAGTTCCGCGGCGGCGATGGCCTCGCGCAGGATGGTGCCGGAGCCGAGCAGCTGCACGCGCAGCTCGCCCTTCTTCGGCTTGCCGGCGTCCCTGAGCAGGTACATGCCCTTGATGATCCCGTCCTGCGCGCCCTCCGGCATGTCGGGGTGCGCGTAGTTCTCGTTCATCAGGGTGATGTAGAAGTACTCGTCGCGCTGTTCGGCGAGCATGCGCTGCATGCCGTGCTGCAGGATCACCGCCACCTCGTAGGCGAAGGTGGGGTCGTAGGCGCGGCAGTTGGGGATGGCGCCGGCGAGCAGGTGCGAGTGGCCGTCCTCGTGCTGCAGGCCCTCGCCGTTGAGGGTGGTGCGGCCGGCGGTGGCGCCGAGCAGGAAGCCGCGCGCGCGCATGTCGGCGGCCTGCCAGGCGGAGTCGCCGATGCGCTGGAAGCCGAACATCGAGTAGTAGATGTAGAACGGCAGCATCGGCAGGTCGTTGGTGCTGTAGCTGGTGGCCGCCGCCATCCACGAGGCGAACGCGCCGGCCTCGGTGATGCCTTCCTCCAGCACCTGGCCGGCCGCGTCCTCGCGGTAGTACATCAGCTGGTCGCGGTCCACCGGCTTGTACTTCTGCCCCTGCGGCGAATAGATGCCGAGCTGGCGGAACAGGCCCTCCATGCCGAAGGTGCGGGCCTCGTCGGCCACGATCGGCACGCAGCGCGGGCCGACCTGCTTGTCGCGCAGGACGATGTTGAGCGCCTGCACGAACGCCATGGTGGTGCTGATCTCGCGCTCGCCGCTGCTCTTGAGCAGGCGCTCGAAGGCGTCGAGCTTCGGCACTTCCAGCGTCTGGCTGGCCTTGCGCCGGCGCTGCGGCAGGAAGCCGCCGAGGGCGCGGCGGCGCTCGAGCATGTATTCCACCTCGGGCGACTTCTCGCCGGGGTGGTAGAACGGCACCTGGCCGTCCTTGAGCTGCTCGTCGCTGACCGGGATCTGGAAGCGGTCGCGGAAGGCGCGGATCGCCTCGTCGTCGAGCTTCTTGGTCTGGTGGGTGGGGTTGAGCGCCTCGCCGGCCGCGCCCATGCCGTAGCCCTTGACGGTCTTGGCCAGGATCACGGTGGGCATGCCGGTGGTGTGCACCGCGGCGTGGTAGGCGGCGTACACCTTGTGCGGGTCGTGGCCGCCGCGGTTCAGGCGCCAGATGTCCTCGTCGCTGAGGTTGGCCACCAGTGCGCGCGTCTCCGGGTACTTGCCGAAGAAGTGCTCGCGCGTGTACGCGCCGCCGAAGGCCTTGCAGTTCTGGTACTCGCCGTCCACCGTCTCCATCATCAGCTGGCGCAGGCGGCCGGTGCCGTCGCGGGCGAGCAGCGGATCCCAGTAGCTGCCCCAGATCACCTTGATCACGTTCCAGCCGGCGCCGCGGAACACGCCCTCGAGTTCCTGGATGATCTTGCCGTTGCCGCGCACCGGGCCGTCCAGGCGCTGCAGGTTGCAGTTGACCACGAACACGAGGTTGTCCAGGCCCTCGCGGCCGGCGACGCTGATCGCGCCCAGCGACTCGGGCTCGTCGGTCTCGCCGTCGCCGAGGAAGCACCAGACCTTGCGGTCGGTCTTCGGCATCAGGCCGCGCGCTTCCAGGTACTTCCAGTTGCGCGCCTGGTAGATCGCGGCGATCGGGCCCAGGCCCATGCTCACGGTCGGCGTCTGCCAGTAGTCGGGCATCAGCCACGGGTGCGGATAGGAGCTGATGCCGCGGCCGTCCACCTCCATGCGGAAGTGGTCGAGCTGGTCCTCGCTGATGCGGCCTTCGAGGAACGAGCGGGCGTAGATGCCGGGCGAGGAATGACCCTGGATGTAGAGCAGGTCACCGGGGTGGCCGTCGTGCGGGGCGCGCCAGAAGTGGTTGAAGCCCACGTCGTAGAGCGTGGCCGCGGAGGCGAAGCTGGCGATGTGGCCGCCGAGTTCGCCGGGCTTGCGGTTGGCGCGCACCACCATCGCCATCGCGTTCCAGCGGATGATCGAGCGGATCCGCCATTCCATCGCCGCATCGCCCGGGCTCTTGGCCTCCAGGTGCGGCGGGATGGTGTTGACGTACTCGGTGGTGGGTGCGAACGGCAGGTGCGCGCCGGCGCGGCGGGTCACCTCCACCATGCGCTCGAGCAGGTGGTGGGCGCGCTCGGCGCCCGCGTGGTCGATGACCGCCTTGATGGATTCGATCCACTCCCGGGTCTCGACCGGATCGGGATCGTTGTGCAGCAGCTCGTTCAGCCAGTTCATGGGGGGAGGGGCTCCGCGCCGCACGGCGCGCTTGCGTTGGCGTGATTTAGAGTCCGGATTCTAGCAGCGGGGGCGGTGCGGCCCGGACGCGGGTGGTGACCGCAGTCGCGGTCCGCCCGGCACGGGCGGCGGCGACAATGGCTGGCATGGGCAGGATCGGAAGATCGCGGGACACCGCGCGCGCGGTGCTGGCGCTGGCGCTGCTGGGGGCGGGCACCGGCGCGGCGGCGCAGGAGGCGGTCACCCTGGACGAGGTGCGGGTGCTCGGCGCGCGCCGGGCGCTGGCGGACTTTCCCGGCGCGGTGAGCGTGGTGGACGGCCGGGCGCTGCGCGCCGGCCAGCGCCAGGTGAGCCTGGCCGAGGCGCTGGTGCGGGTGCCGGGGATCGGCATCCTCGACCGCGGCAACTTCGCCCAGGACCTGCAGCTGCAGAGCCGCGGCTTCGGCGCACGCGCGAGTTTCGGCATCCGCGGGCTGCGCCTGGTGGTGGACGGCATTCCCGCCAGCGCGCTCGACGGCCAGGGCCAGGCGGCGAACTTCCCACTCGGCATGCTCGACCGGATCGAGGTGCTGCGCGGGCCGCTGGCGCTGCAGTACGGCAACGCCGCGGGCGGGGCGATCGTGGCCGAGACCGCGCTCGACGGGCCCGAGGGCGTGCGCGGCGAGGCCTGGTGGGACAGCCACGCCAGCCGCCGGGTCGCACTCGGCGCGCGCGGGGCGAGCGCGGACGGCCGCTGGCGCGGCCACGCCTACGGCAGCCATTTCGTCACCGACGGCGCACGCCCGCACAGCGCGGCCGAACGCAGCCAGTTCGACGCGGTGCTGCAGTGGTCGCCGCAGGCGGGGCGCCGGCTGCGGCTGGTGGCCGGAGCGCTGCAGCAACCCGACACCGACGATCCGCTCGGCCTGGACCGCGCGCAGTGGCAGCGCACGCCGCACGGCACCGATCCGGCCGCGCTCGCGTTCGACACCCGCAAGCGCATCGCCCACGCGCAGCTCGGCCTGCGCTGGGAGGACGACTACGCGCCGGGGCGCGCCTGGTGGTTCGGCGGTTACGGCGTGCAGCGCGCGGTGGAGCAGTTCCTCGCGGTGCCGGTGAACGCGCAGCTCGCGCCGACCCACGCCGGCGGGGTGATCGCATTCACGCGGCGGACGTTCGGGTTCGAGCTCGGCCACCGCTGGCAGGGCGCGCGCGGGGCGTTCGCGCTGGGCCTGGAAGGCGGACGCCTGTCCGAGGACCGCCAGGGCTACGAGAACTTCACCGGCAGCGGCGCCGCGCGCCGCCTGGGCGTGCGCGGCCGGCTGCGCCGCGACGAGGACAACACGATCCGCAGCCACGATCTGTGGGCGAGCGGCGAGCGCCGGTTCGGCGACGGCTGGAGCGCGCTGGCGGCGGTGCGGCATGCGCGCCTGCGCTTCCGTTCCGACGACCGCTACCTCGCGCCCGGCAACGGCGACGACAGCGGCGCGGTGCGCTACCGCGAAACCGCGGCCGCGCTCGGCGTGGCGCGCGCGTTCCCCTCCGGCGAGGTGTTCGCCAGCATCGGCCGCGGCTTCGAGACGCCCACCGCCACCGAACTCGCCTACCGGCCCGAGGGCGGCGCCGGCTTCCACCGCGAACTGCGCCCGGCGCGCTTCGTCTCGGCCGAGCTCGGCGCGCGCTGGCGCCATGCCGATGGCGGCGGCAGCGCGGCGCTGTACGCGATCGAGGGCACGGACGAGATCGTGCCGGCGGACAACCGCGGCGGGCGCGCCAGCTTCGCCAACGCCGGCCGCACCCGGCGCGAAGGGGTGGAACTGGCGCTGGACGGACGGCTCGGCGCGCGCTGGTCGTATGCGCTCGCCGCGCACTGGCTGCGCGCGCGTTTCGCCACGCCGTTCGCCTACCGCGTGTCGGCCGGCGGCGTGGAGCAGGTGCGCACCGTCGCCGCCGGCAACCGCATGCCCGGCATCGCCCGCGCCGGCGGCTACGCGGAACTGGAATGGAGCCGCGCCGACGGGCGCGTGTCGGCGGCGCTGGAGGCGCGCCTGAGCGGCCGCATCGCCGCCGACGACCGCAACACCGGATTCGCGCCGGGCTACGCCGCGTTCGCGCTGCGCCTGCAGTGGCGCGGCCGCGGTGGCTGGCACGGCTTCGCCCGCGTGGACAACCTGGCCGACCGCGTGTACGCCGGCTCGGTGATCGTCAACGAGGGCAACGCGCGCTGGTACGAGCCCGCCGCCGGGCGCACCTTCACCCTCGGCCTGGGCTGGGACGGCGGGCGCTGAGGCGGCGCGGCCTCAGCCGCGCCGCGCCGCGCGGATCTGCGCGTCCACCGCCGCGATCGCGGTCATGTTGACCACCCGGCGCGGGGTGCTGGCCGGGGTCAGGATGTGCGCCGGCTGGTCCAGGCCCATCAGGATCGGGCCGATCGCCACGCCGTCGGTCATCACCCGCACCATGTTGTAGACGATGTTGGCCGCGTCCAGGTTCGGCATCACGAACAGGTTGGCGCGCCCCTTGAGCGTGGTGTTGGGGAAGATGCGGTGGCGCAGCTCCTCGTCCCAGGCGGTGTCGGCCATCATCTCGCCGTCCATCTCCAGGCGCGGCGCGCGCGCGGCCAGGATCTCGCGCGCGCGGCGCATCTTGGCCGCGCTGGGGTTGTCGTGGCTGCCGAAGTTGGAATGCGACAGCAACGCGACCTTGGGCTCGACGCCGAACAGCTTCAGGCGGTAGCTGGCCTGCAGGGTGGCCTCGGCGATCTGCTCGGCGCTGGGGTCCACCTGCACGTGGGTGTCGAGGAAGAACCACACGCCCTGCTCGTTGATCACCCCGGTCATGGCCGCGGTGCCGGTCACGCCGCGGTCGAAGTCGAACACCGAGCGCAGGTAGCCGAGCTTCTTGTGGAAGCGGCCGACCAGGCCGCAGATCATGGCGTCAGCCTCGCCGCGCTCGACCATCAGCGCCGCGATCAGGGTCGGGCGCGAGCGCATCAGGTTCTTGGCCGCGGCCGGGGTCACGCCGCGGCGTTCGGTCAGGCGGTGGTACTGCTGCCAGTAGGCGTCGAAGCGCGGGTCGGAGTTGATGTTGGTCAGCTCGAAGTCCACGCCCGCGCGCATGCGCAGGCCCAGGCGCCGGATCCGCGCCTCGATCACCTCCGGGCGGCCGATCAGGATCGGGTACGCGAGCTGCTCGTCAATGACCGTCTGCACCGCGCGCAGCACGGTCTCCTCCTCGCCTTCGGCGTAGACCACGCGCTTGAGGTCGGCGCGGGCGCGGTCGTACACCGGCTTCATCAGCAGGCCGGTGCGGTAGATGAACTGGGCCAGCTTCTCCTCGTACGCGCGCAGGTCGGCGATCGGGCGGGTGGCGATGCCGGAATCCATCGCCGCCCTGGCCACCGCCGGCGCGAGCACGGTCAGCAGGCGCGGGTCGAACGGGCGCGGGATCAGGTAGTCGGGGCCGAACTTGGGCACCTCGCCGCCGTAGGCGCCGCCGAGGTCGCTGGCCTCCATCCGCGCCAGCCGGGCGATGGCGTGCACGCAGGCCAGCTTCATCGCCTCGTTGATGCCGGTGGCGCCGACGTCGAGCGCGCCGCGGAAGATGTACGGGAAACACAGCGCGTTGTTGACCTGGTTCGGGTAGTCCGAACGGCCGGTGGCGACGATGCAGTCGGGACGCACGCGCTTGGCCTCCTCCGGCAGGATCTCCGGGGTCGGGTTGGCGAGCGCGAGGATGATCGGGCGCTCGGCCATGGTCGCCACCATCTCCGGCTTGAGCACGCCGCCGGCGGACAGGCCGAGGAAGATGTCGGCGCCCTCGACGATCTCGGCCAGGCTGCGCTTGTCGGTGTCGCGCGCGTAGCGCTGCTTGTCGGCGTCGAGGTTGGTGCGGCCGGTGTGCAGCACGCCGTCGCGGTCCACCGCGAGGATGTTCTCCGGCTTCATGCCCAGCGCCACCAGCATGTCCAGGCAGGCGATGCCGGCTGCGCCGGCGCCGGAGGTGGCGAGCTTCACCTCCCCGATCTTCTTGCCGACGATCTCCAGCGCGTTGAGCACCGCGGCGCCGACGATGATCGCGGTGCCGTGCTGGTCGTCGTGGAACACCGGGATCTTCATCCGCTCGCGCAGCTTGCGCTCGACGATGAAGCACTCCGGCGCCTTGATGTCCTCGAGGTTGATGCCGCCGAAGGTGGGCTCGAGCGCGGCGATGATGTCAACGAGCCTGTCGGGATCCTTCTCCGCGATCTCGATGTCGAACACGTCAATGCCGGCGAACTTGCGGAACAGCACGCCCTTGCCTTCCATCACCGGCTTGCCGGCGAGCGGGCCGATGTCGCCCAGGCCGAGCACCGCGGTGCCGTTGCTGATCACGGCGACGAGGTTGCCGCGCGCGGTCATCTCGCTGGCGGCGTTGGGGTCGGCGACGATCACCTCGCAGGCGTAGGCCACGCCGGGCGAGTACGCCAGCGACAAGTCGCGCTGGGTCACCATCGGCTTGGTCGGAACGACCTTGATCTTGCCCTGCGGTTCGGCGCGGTGGTAGTCGAGCGCGGCCTGCTTGAGGTCGTCTGGACGCGGAGTGTCGGACATCGTTCGTGCCAGCGGGACGGGGCAACCGATTCTAGCGGCATTCGCGGGCGCGCCCGCCGGCCGTGCTCATTCGGCCAGGCCCAGGCCCAGCACCAGGTCGTCGGCGTCCACGCGGTCGAGCCGGATCCTGTTGGCGAACAGCGAGAACGCGAGCATTCCGGCCAGGCCGTTGGCGCGCTGCATCCACGGCGGCAGGTAGTGCGGCGGCGCGATCGCGCCGGCCTCGAACAGCGGCGCCAGCGCGAACACGTCCTCCAGCGCGAGCTTGCCGGCGAACAGCTGCCGCGCCTGCAGCAGGCGGTGGTGGCGCAGGCACCAGCGGAAGAAGGTATGCACGGCGAGCAGGCCGTGCAGGTACACCGTGTCCTTGGTGAAGGCCGCCCCGCCGGTGACCGGCACGCCGCGGAAGATGCGCTGCGCCGAGGCGAAGCTGTCGGCCGGCGTCTGCCCGGCCTCCAGGAAGAAGCGGAACACCTCGACGAAATCGGCGCCGTGGATCGCCTTGTCTATCGCGACGATGCGCAGGCTGATGCGCTTCATGCGCTCGATGTCCATCGAGCCGGAGATCAGCTCGGCGAAGGTGGCCAGCCCCTCCTGGGTGGCGGTGGTGCGCGGCGAGCCGCGCGCGAGCGACTTCAGGTGCGGCTGCTCGCGGCCGTTGAGGCCGGTGAGGGTGTGGACGAAGGCCTCGTGCACCAGCAGCTGGTTGCGGTCGTAGTCGGAAAAGCCGGTGCTGGTGCGCAGGCGGATCCGGGTCGGGCTGGCGGCGGCCTTGGCGAGCAGGGTCGGGTCGAGTTCCACCGTCACCTTGTGGTCGGTGAAGAACGCGTCCACCGCCGCCTGCAGCTCGTCGCGCACGGCCTCGGCGAGCAGGATCCGGTCGGGCTCGACCTCGCGCAGCTCCTGGTCCAGCTCGTCGGCGAGATGGACGAAATGCAGCGCAGCCTCGAGGTTGGTGGGGCCGTCGCCGGGCAGCAGCTCGGCCGGGCGGCCGAACAGGCGGGTGGAATAGGCGGTGACGCGATGGCTGCCGAGCACGTCGAGCAGGCGGGTGGCGATGCGCCAGCTCTCGGCGGTCTGGGCCAGGTAGCGGCCGAGCGGATGGGCGGGGTCGGCGGCGGCGGCGACCGCGGCCAGCTCGGCGCGCACCTCGCGGAAGTCGTGGCGCGGGTACTCCACCTGCGGCAGGTGGATGCGGCCGATGCGCCAGGCGGCCAGGAACCGCTCCTGGGTCTGCGCCGGCCAGCTCACCGCCTCGAGCAGGCGGATGCCCTTCACCGCGGCGACCAGGCGCGCATCGAGCGCGGCATGGTGGGCGATGGCGGCATCGAGCCCGGCGTCAGTACCGCCCATGTTTCCCCTCCAGGCGCTTGTTCGGCGCCTTGCCGGGCACTTTCGCCCCGGCCTTCTTCGTCGTCTGCCGCACCGCAAGCTGGCCGGCGGCACCGGCCACCTCCTCGCGCAGCTTGCGGTAGTTGGCGTAACGGCCGGGATCGAGGCTGCCGGCCTGGAGCGCGGCGCGCACCGCGCAGCCCGGCTCCTGCGCGTGCGCGCAGTCGCGGAAGCGGCATTGCGCGGCCAGCGCCTCGATGTCCTCGAAGGCCTCGGCCAGGTCCTCCTCGCCGGTGGGCTTGAGTTCGCGCATGCCGGGGGTGTCGATCAGGCAGGCGCCGGAAGGCAGCGGGATCAGGGCGCGGTAGGTGGTGGTGTGGCGGCCGCGCGCGTCGCGTTCGCGGACCGCGCCGGTCTTCATCTTCTCCACCCCGAGCAGGGTGTTGGTGAGGGTGGACTTGCCGGCGCCGGAGGAGCCGACCAGGACGATGCTGCGCCCCGGCCGCAGCCAGGGGTCGAGCGCGGCGACGCTGGCACGGTCCTTGGCGTTGACCGCGAGCACCGCGACCCCCTGCGCGACGAGGTCGTCGAGCGCGGCGCGTGCGGCGGCGAGGTCGGGGCACAGGTCGGCCTTGGTCAGCACCACCACCGGCTCGACCCCGCCGCCGCGCACCAGCAGCAGGTAGCGCTCGATCCGGCGCGGGTTGAAGTCGGCGTCCAGGCCGCAGACCACGAACGCGGTGTCGATGTTGGCGGCGATCAGCTGCTGCCGGTAGTGCTCGCCGGCGGCGCCGCGCTTGATCGTGGTGCGGCGGGGCAGCAGGGCGAGGATGCGCGGCCGCGCCGGCGGCCCCTCCACCAGCACCCAGTCGCCGACCACGGCGCGGTCCTCGGGCGCGATCCGGTCCTTGCGGTAGCCGACCCGGCGCTGCCATTCCGGCGGCGACTCGGCCGCCGCGCCCTGGCCCGGCCCCTCCGCCACCACGTAACCGGACCGGTGCTGCTCGATCACCCGTGCCGGCCGCGCCGCCGGGTGCGCGGCCAGCAGGGCACGCCAGGCCGGATCGTCGGGGGCGTCCGGGAACGGCCAGCCGATCGCGCGCAGGGGCGACGTGGCGGCGGCGGTCATGCGGGGCGGACGGTGCTCATGCCCGGATTCTAGGCTCCCTCCCCCGCCGATTTCCGCTAGGCTGGCGGACTCGATCCTCCGTGCCGTGTTCCGATGTCCCTGCCCAGCCTGAAAACCCGCGCCCGCCTGTCCGAAGTCCGCTACGAGATCCGCGGCGAGCTGGCCCGGCGCGCACGCGAGCTGGAGGCGCAGGGCCGGCACCTGATCAAGCTCAACATCGGCAACCCCGGCGCGTTCGGCTTCCGCGCCCCGGAGCACCTGCAGCGCGCGATCGCCGACCACATCGCCCAGGCCGACCCCTACACCCACCAGCAGGGCCTGCCCGCCGCGCGCGAGGCGATCGCCGCGTTCCACAAGGCCCGCGGCACGCCCAACGCCAGCCCCGAGCGCGTGTTCGTCGGCAACGGCGTGAGCGAGCTGATCGACCTCAGCCTGCGCGCGCTGCTCAACCCCGGCGACGAGGTGCTGCTGCCCTCGCCCGACTATCCGCTGTGGAGCGCGGCCACGATCCTCAACGACGGCCGCCCGGTCTACTACCGCTGCCTGCCGGAACACGGCTTCCTGCCCGATCCGGACGAGATCGCCTCGCTGGTGTCCCCGCGCACCCGCGCGATCGTGCTGATCAATCCCAACAACCCCACCGGCGCGGTGTATCCGCGCGCGCTGCTCGAGCGCATCGTCGCGATCGCGGCCCGGCACGGCCTGCTGCTGATGGCCGACGAGATCTACGACGGCATCCTCTACGACGGGGCGCGGTTCGAGCCGCTGGCGCCGCTGGCCGGCGAGCTGCCGTGCCTGAGCTTCGGCGGCCTGTCCAAGGTGCACCGCGCCTGCGGCTGGCGCGTGGGCTGGGCGGTGCTCTCGGGCGATCCGCTCGCCAGCGGCGACTTCCACCACGCGATGGACCTGCTCGGCGCGCTGCGCCTGTGCGCGAACGTGCCGGGCCAGTTCGCGATCGAGCAGGCGCTGCACGGCGCCGACACCATCTCCGCGCTGACCGCGCCGGGCGGGCGCCTGTACGAGACCCGGCGCGCGCTGGTCGAGTGCTGCGCGGCCAGCGAGCACCTGTCGCTGGTGACGCCGGCCGGCGCGCTGTACGGCTTCCCGGGCGTGGTCGGCGAGGCCGCGCACGGCTTCGACGACCACGCCTTCGCGCTGGAGATGCTGGAGACCGAGGACGTGCTGATCGTGCCGGGCTCGAGCTTCAACGTGCCCTACCGCCACCACTTCCGCGTGACCCTGCTGCCGGAGGCGGAGGTGCTGCGCGAGGTGTTCGCGCGCGTCGAGCGCGTGCTCGAACGCCGCGCGCAGGCGCACCGCGCGCGCGCGGTGGCCTGAGCGATGGCGCGGACCCAGGCGCCGCTGCGCTGGCTCGCGCTCGGCGACAGCTACACCATTGGCGAAGGCGTGCCGCCCGCGGGCCGCTGGACCCATCAGCTCGCGGCGAAGCTGCGCGCCGACGGCCTGGCGATCGAGGATCCGCACACCATCGCCACCACCGGCTGGACCACCGACGAGCTCGCCGCCGCGCTCGACGCCGCCGAGCCGCTCGGCCTGTGGGATTTCGTCAGCCTGCTGATCGGGGTCAACAACCAGTACCGCGGCCGCGCGGTGGAGCAGTACGGACGCGAGTTCGCGGCCCTGCTCGAGCGCGCGATCGGCTATGCCGGCGGGCAGTCCGGCCGCGTGCTGGTGCTGTCCATCCCCGACTGGGGCGTGACCCCGTTCGCCGCCGGGCGCGACCGGCGGGCGATCGCCGCCGCGATCGACGCCTACAACGGCACCGCGCACGCGCTCTGCGAGCGGCGCGGGGTCGCGTTCGTGGACATCACCCCGGTGTCGCGCGCGTTCGGTGCCGAGCGCACCATGCTCGCCGACGACGGCCTGCACCCCTCGGCCGCGATGTATGCGGCCTGGGCGCGGCACGCGCTGCCGGTGGCGCACCGGCTGCTGGGATGACGCCGCATCCGCATCCGCTGCCGCGCGGCGAGGCCACGGCCATCGCCCGCGCCTTCCTGCCCGCGCGCTGGTGGCACAACCGCTGGCACTACCACTACGCCCGGCTCAAGCTCGGCAGCGATCCGCTCTATCCCGGCGTGCTCGAGGCCCTGCGCGACACGCACGCGCCGCTGCTCGACCTGGGCTGCGGCCTGGGCCTGCTCGCGCATGCGCTGCGCCGCGCCGGCCTGGCGCTGCCCTACCGCGGGGTGGACAACGACGCGCGCAAGATCGCCCGGGCACGGGAGGCGGCACGGGCCGCCGCGCTGCCGCAGGTCGCATTCGAGGTGCAGGACCTGGCCGCCGGGCTGCCCGCGCACCGCGGCAGCGTGGCATTGCTGGACGTGCTGCAGTTCGTGCCGCCTGCGGCGCAGCCGGCGATCCTCGACGGCGCGATCGCCATGCTCACCCCGGGCGCGAAGCTGGTGATCCGCACCGGCCTGGACGACGGCAGCCGCCGTGCGCGGATCACCCGCGGCATGGACGCGTTCTCGCGCCTGCTCGGCTGGATGAACGCCGGCCCGCAGCGCTACCCCGACCCCGACGCGCTGCAGGCGCGGTTCGCCGCCGCCGGCCTGCACGCCGAGTTCGCGCCGCTGCACGGCCGTACCCCGTTCAACAACTGGCGGATCGTGGCGACGCGGCCGTGACCGCGAGCAGCGCGAGCGTCTCCGGCAGCACGCAGCGGTAGCCGCGCGCGTCGAGCCGCTGCAGCAGCAGGGCCAGGGTCTCGACGCTGCGGCCATGGCGTGCGCCTTCGTGCAGCAGCACGATCGCGCCGGGGCGCAGGCCGCGTTCGATCCGCGCCACCGTCGCGCGCGGATCGGCGCGCACCGCGTCGTAGCCGCGCGCGCTCCAGGCCACGCGCGTGAGGCCGGCGTCCTTCAGCGCGGCAGCGACGAACGGGTTGGCCATGCCGACCACGGCGCGGAACCAGCACGGCGCGACGCCGGCGATCGCGCGCAGCGTGTCCTGGGTCGCGTGCACCTCGCGTGCGATGCGCCATGGCGGCAGGGCCCAGAACCAGGCCTGCGGATGGGTGGCGCTGTGGTTGCCCAGGCCATGGCCGCGGCGCACGATCTCGCGCACCAGGTCGGGCCGCGCCGCGGCGCGCGCGCCGACCACGAAGAAGGTGGCCTGCGCGCCGTGCGCGTCGAGCAGGTCGAGCATCGCCGCGGTGTCGTCGGACGGGCCGTCGTCGATCGTCAGCCACACCACCGGCGCTGCGGTGGGCAGGCGCGCCAGCACCGGGCTGAACAGGGCCGAGTCGGCCTTCATCGTTCCCCACCAGAACGGCGCGTGCGAGGCCAGCAGCGCCGGCAGGCCCAGTGCCCAGCCGTAGCGCCACCACAGCGCGGCCACCAGCAGTTGCGAGATCAGCAGGCACCCCGCCCAGGCATGCGGGCGGCGCGGCGGGCGGTGCAGGGACGGGGCGGGCATCGGCGGATGATGCCATCCGCGGCCGGGACGGGGCGCGGCGTAAAATCCCGGTTTCCTCCCCCGCCGGATGCCGCCATGTCCCTCGATCCCGCCCTGCGCGACCGCATCCGGTCGCTGCTCGCCAGCCATCACGTGGTGCTGTTCATGAAAGGCAGCCCGCAGGCGCCGCAGTGCGGGTTCTCCGCGCGCGCGGCCGGCACGCTCGACGCGCTCGGGATCGAGTACGCGCACGTGGACGTGCTCGCCGATCCGGAGATCCGCGAGGGGATCAAGCGCTACGGCGACTGGCCGACGATCCCGCAGCTGTACATCGGCGGCGAGCTGGTCGGCGGCAGCGACATCATCGTGCAGATGGCGCAGAGCGGCGAGCTGCACGCGGCGCTCGGCCTGCCGGCGCCGGACCGCACGCCGCCGCGGATCGCGATCACGCCCGCCGCGGCGCGCATGCTGCGCGAGGCGATCGCAAGCGCCGGCGGCGAGGTGGTGGTGCGGGTCGAGATAGACGCGCAGTTCCGCACCCGCCTGCAGCTCACGCCGCCCGACCCGGGCGCGATCACCGCCGAGGCCGAGGGCATCCGCGTGCAGTTCGACCTGGCCGGCGCGCGCCGTGCCGAGGGCCTGCGCCTGGATTTCGTGGACGATGCGCGCGGCCGCGGCCTGGTGGTGGACAACCCGAACGCGCCGCCGCCGGTGCGCGCGCTCGATCCGGCCGAGGCCGAGGCGCGGATCCGCGCCGGCACGCTCACGCTGGTGGACGTGCGTCCGCGCGAGGAGCGCGCGCTGGCGTCGGTGCCGCTGGCGTTCCTGAGCTTCGACGAGGGGCTGGCGCCGATCGAGGCGCTGGGCAAGGACACCCCGCTCGCGTTCCTGTGCCATCACGGCGGGCGCAGCCAGCAGGCCGCCGAGCACTTCCGCCAGCTCGGCTTCCGCGAGGTCTACAACGTGACCGGCGGGATTGATGCCTGGGCGGAGCACGATCCGTCCATTCCGACGTACTGAGCCCTCGTCTCCGTCGGCTGACGCGTGCCGCGCGTCCTGCGGGAGGCGCATGCGTGTTTCGTCGCTTCGGGATGGGGCGTCGGTATGCCCGTTGTGTAGTGCGGGCGTGCGCGAGGGTTCGTGCCGATCGCTTCGGGCGGGAGGCCGGTCTGCCTGGGGTGGGGTTCGCCGCGTGGGCTCCGCGTCCGGCTCCGGCACGAGGCCGCAGACCCGGGACGACCATCCCGCCCGCCGCTTTCGCTCACTCGTCGAACCGCAGATGCCGCACCGATTTGCCGTGGCGGCGGATCAGGCGCAGCGCCTCGATCCCGACCTGGATGTGGCGTTCGACGTATTCCGCGCTCACCCGCGCGTCGGAGGCCTCGGTCTTCACTCCCTCCGGGATCATCGGCTGGTCGGAGACCAGCAGCAGCGCACCGCAGGGAATGCGGTTGGCGAAGCCGGCGGCGAAGATGGTCGCGGTCTCCATGTCGATCGCCATGCAGCGCATCGCCCGCAACCGCGCCTTGAACGCCTCGTCGTGCTCCCACACCCGCCGGTTGGTGGTGTAGACCGTGCCGGTCCAGTAGTCCAGCCCCGCGTCGCGGATCGAGGTCGAGACCGCGCGCTGCAGCGCGAACGCGGGCAGCGCCGGCACCTGCGGCGGCAGGTAGTCGTCGGAAGTGCCCTCGCCGCGGATCGCCGCGATCGGCAGGATCAGGTCGCCGAGCTGGTTCTTCCGCTTCAGCCCGCCGCACTTGCCCAGGAACAGCACCGCGCGCGGCTCCACCGCCGAGAGCAGGTCCATCACCGTGGCCGCGTTCGGGCTGCCCATGCCGAAGTTGATCAGGGTGATGCCGTCCGCGGTCGCGCTCGGCATCGGCCGGTCCAGGCCCACCACCTCGGCGCCGGTGAGGCGGCTGAAGTGGCCCAGATAGCCGTTGAAGTTGGTCAGCAGCACGTGCTGGCCGAAGCGTTCCAGCGGCACGCCGGTGTAGCGCGGCAGCCAGTTGGCGACGATCTCGGGTTTGTCCTTCATCGGGGCCTCGCTGAATGCGTGCCGCGGAATTCTGTCACGCCCGCGCATGACCAACGTCAGGGTTGGCAGCGCCGCGGGCCCGGGCTAGGTTGCGGGACGCCCCAGGGGAGACCGCCATGCCCAAACCGCTTGCCGCCCCGCTCCTGGCCGGAGCGATCGCGACGGCCCTGCTCGCCGGCTGCGCCGCCGGGCAGACCAAGGACACCCCGCCCGCCGACCGGGCCGTGGGCGTGTCCTTCACCGACGACCCGTATCCCAGCACCTACCGCCCGATCCCGTCGCCGCCGGTGCTGATCGCGGGCGCGACCGTGCTCACCGGCACCGGCGCGCGCCTGGACGGCACCGACGTGCTGATGCAGGACGGCCGCATCGTCGCGGTCGGCCGCGGCCTGGCCGCGCCCGCCGGCGCGGTGCGCGTGGACGGCACCGGCAAGTGGGTCACGCCGGGCCTGATTGACGTGCACTCGCACCTGGGCGTGTACCCGAGCCCCGGCGTCAACGCCCACAGCGACGGCAACGAGGCCACCGCGCCGGTCACGCCCAACGTCTGGGCCGAGCACTCGGTGTGGCCGCAGGATCCGGGCTTCGCCACCGCGCTCGCCGGCGGCATCACCTCGCTGCAGATCCTGCCCGGCAGCGCCAACCTGATCGGCGGGCGCGGGGTCACGCTCAAGAACGTGCCCGCCACCACCTACCAGGCGATGAAGTTCCCCGGCGCGCCGTGGGGCCTGAAGATGGCCTGCGGCGAGAACCCCAAGCGCGTGTACGGGCAGAAGAGCGGCCCGGCCACCCGCATGGGCAACGTCGCCGGCTACCGCGCCGCGTTCATCGAGGCCGCCGAGTACATGCGCAAGCGCAAGGGCGACGGCAACGGGAACGGCAACAACAACGGCAGCAAGCGCGACCTCAAGCTCGACACCCTCGCCGGCGCGATGAGCGGGCAGATCATGGTCCACATCCACTGCTATCGCGCCGACGAGATGGCGACGATGCTGGACCTGGCGCGCGAGTTCGGCTTCAAGGTCGCCGCCTTCCACCACGGCGTGGAGGCGTACAAGCTCGCCGACCGGCTCGCCGCCGAAGGCGTGTGCGGCGCGCTGTGGGCCGACTGGTGGGGCTTCAAGATGGAAGCCTTCGACGGCATCCAGGAGAACATCGCGCTGGTGGACCGGCCGCAGGGCGGCTGCGCGATCGTGCATTCGGATTCGTCCGAGGGCATCCAGCGCCTCAACCAGGAGGCGGCCAAGGTGATGGCGCAGGCGCGCCGCGCCGGCATGGAGATCCCGCCCGAGCGCGCGATCCGCTGGATCACCGCCAACCCGGCGCGCTCGATGGGCATCCTCGACCGCACCGGCACGCTCGAGCCCGGCAAGATGGCCGACGTGGTGGTCTGGAACGGCAACCCCTTCAGCGTCTATGCCAAGGCCGAGCAGGTGTACGTGGACGGCGCGCGCGTGTACGACCGCCACGACCCGGCGCGCCAGCCGCGTTCGGACTTCATGCTCGGCCACGACAACGGCCAGGGAGGTGTGCGATGAGCCGTCGTCTCGTCACCGCGCTCGCGGCCGCCGGCGCGCTCGCGCTGGCCGGCGCCGCCGCGGCGCAGGATGTCCTGATCCGCAACGCCACCGTGCACACCGCGGGCACGCGCGGCACGCTGCGCGAGGCCGACGTGCTGGTACGCGGCGGCCGCATCGCCGCGATCGGCGCGAACCTCTCCGCCGGCGCCGAGGTGCCGGTGGTGGACGCGCAGGGCCGGCCGCTGACGCCGACCCTGTTCGGCGGCATCACCGCGATCGGCCTGGAGGAAGTCTCCGGCGAGCGCAGCACCGTGGACGCCACCCAGACGCTCGGCGGCAACGCCACGCAGATGACGGTGCGGCCGGAGTTCGACGTCACCCTCGCCTACAACCCCGAGTCGGTGCTGGTGCCGGTGGCGCGCGTGGAGGGCATCGGCTTCACCCTGCTCGGCGCCGGCAGCGGCCCGGGCGGCTCGATCGTCGGCGGCCAGGGCGGCGTGGTGCGGCTGGACGGCAGCCTCGATCCGGTCGGTCCGCGCGCGCTGTTCGTCAAGCTCGGCAGCGACGCCTCGGGGCTCACCGGGCAGTCGCGCGCGGCGCAGTGGATGATCCTCGACCAGCTGGTGGACGAGGCGCGCGGACGCATTCCCGCCGATTCGCCGCATGCGCTGCTGACGCCGGCCGGACGCGCCGCGCTGGCGCGCTACCTCGGCGGCGGCGGGCGGGTGGTGGTGGAGGTGCACCGTGCCTCCGACATCCTGCAACTGCTGCGCTGGAGCCGCCGCCACGGCGTGCGCGTGGCGGTCGCCGGCGGCAGCGAGGCGTGGAAGGTGGCGCCGTCGCTGGCCGCGGCCAGGGTGCCGGTGTTCGTGGATCCGCTGGCCAACCTGCCGGCCGACTTCGACCGCATCGGCGCCAGCCTGGAGACCGCGGCGCGGCTGCGCGCGGCGGGCGTGGCGGTGGCCTTCGCCCAGGGCAACGACCCCTCGCACAACGCGCGCAAGATGCGCCAGCTCGCCGGCAACGCGGTGGCCAACGGCCTGCCGTGGGAGGACGGCCTGGCCGGGCTGACCCGGGTGCCGGCGGAGACGCTGGGCGTGGCCGGCGAGCTCGGCACCATCGAGGTCGGCAAGCGCGCCGACCTGGTGCTGTGGAGCGGCGATCCGCTCGAGGTCAGCAGCATCGCCGAGCAGGTCTGGTTCGACGGCCGCGCGATCCCGATGCGCTCGCGCCAGACCGAGCTGCGCGACCGCTACCTGCGTGCGGACGGCGCGTTGCCGCGGGCGTATCCGGCCGCGGCGCAGTAAGCGCACCCGCCCCCGCCCCTGCGCAGGGGCGGGGGCGAGGCCTGCGGCGTATCCTCGGCGCACCGCAGGGAGTGCCCATGCCGCCGATCCTGTCCGCGCTGCTGCTCAGCGCCGCCTACGCGATCCAGCCCCCCGGACAGTTCCACGCCGGCGAAGCGGTGGCGCGCGACGGCGAGCGCTGGCTGGCCTTGCGCGTGCAGGGCACCGCGGCGGCGCTGGTCGCCACGCGCCTGCAGGTGCGTCCGGTGCACGATGCGTTGCTGGACGCGCCGGGGCAGACCACCGGCATGGACGTCGCCTCGCCGCTGGGCGAGGGCGTGGTCGCGTTCCTGCGCGGGCCGGCGCTGCGCGCCGGCGAGGTCGAGGCCGCGCAGCCGGCATCCGGCGAGACCTCGCTGATCCAGGCCGGCCAACACCTGGAGCTCCTGTTCCGCGGCGCGCGCCATCGCCTCGCCGCCGAATGCACGCCGGCCCCGCCGTCGCCGGAGGCCGGGCAGGCGCGCTTCGACTGCCAGCTCGTGCTGCACGCGCCGGATGGCCGCACGCAGACGCTGGCGCGCCTGGGCGGCTACCGCGAGGCCGGCGGCACGGCCGTCCTGCTCGGCGACGACGCGGCGCCCACGCTGCTGTTCGCCGGCGACCTCGACCGCGACGGCCGGCTCGACCTGCTCCTCGATCTGACCGATCACTACAACGTCTCGCGCCCGACCCTGCTGCTGTCCTCGCCGGCGGCGGCGAACGAGCAGGTGCGCGAGGTGGCGCACCACGCATCGGTCGGCTGCTGACGTCCCGCCCTGCGCGCACACGCCGGACACGGCATCCGCTCTGGCATCATTGCGGAGACTCCCGCCAGAAAGGACCACCCCATGCGGATCGGCATCGTGGTTGACTCCGCCTGCGACCTGCCCGCGCGCTTCTTCCGCGAGCACGACGTCACCATCCTGCCGATCACGGTCCGGATCGGCGATGCGGTGCTGGCCGACGTGCGCGACGAGAAGGCCACGCTCGACTTCCTGCACGCGCACGTGGCCGAGCGCGGCGCCGACGCCGAGACCACGCCGTTCACGGTGCAGCAGATCCAGGACCTGTTCCTGCAGAAGCTGGTGATGGACTACGACTACGTGTTCTGCCTGACCATCACCCGCACGCGCAGTCCGATCTTCGACAACGCGCAGCAGGCCAGCTTCGCGATCCTCAACGAGTACCGCCCGATCCGCGCCGCGGCCGGGCACGACACGCCGTTCGCGCTGCGGGTGATCGACACCCAGAACCTGTTCGCGGCGCAGGGCGTGACCGCGGTGGAGGCGGTGCGCCTGCGCGATGCCGGGGAGGGCGCGCCGAAGATCCGCGCCCGGCTGGAGCACCTGGCGCTGCACACCCACGGCTACATGGTGCCGCCGGACCTGTACTACCTGCGCGCCCGTGCGCGCAAGAAAGGCGACCGCAGCGTCGGCCTGCTCAGCGCCGCGCTCGGCAGCGCGCTCGACATCAAGCCGGTGCTGCACTGCAACCGCGGCGAGACCGGGGCGGTGGCCAAGATCAAGGGCTTCGAGCCGGCGGTGCGCAAGCTGTTCGAGTTCACCATCGGCCGCATCCGCGCCGGGCTGATGACGCCGACGGTGTGCCTGAGCTACGGCGGCGATCTGGCCGAGATGCGTGCGCTGCCCGGTTACGAGTCGCTGCGCGCGGCCTGCGCGGAGCACAACATCGAGCTGTACGAGAGCGTGATGAGCCTGACCGGGATGGTGAACGTGGGCAAGGGCGCGCTGGTGGTCGGCTTCGCGGCCGAGCCGCACGCATTCGAGTGAGCGCGGGGCGGGGACGAGGACCGGGCATGGCCACCCGCTATTACCTGCGTCTGCGCGATCCGGCCCGCGCCCGCGCCGGCGGCCAGTTCCCGTTCACCGCGCACGGGGCCGAGGAGTTCGCCGCGCAGTTGCAGCAGGCGCTGCGCAGCGATGCGCTGTTCGAGCGTTGGCGGCAGGCGCAGGAGGATCCGGACGCGGTGGACCGGTCCCTGGCCGCCACCGACCCGGACGCGACTGTGAGCGGCAGCCAGCACGATCTGCACATCGACCTCGTCGCCACCACCCGTCTGCCCGGCCGCGTGTTCCAGCACCGCATGCGCCTGCTCGCCGGCAGCGCCTGGGAACTGGTGGACGTCACTGCGGCCTGAGCAGCGAGCGCTCACTGCGCCGCCGTCCCGTGCACGGCGTCGGTCTCGGTGAGCCGGCGCGCCGCTGCCAGCAGCGCCACCCGGCCGTGCACGCCCTCGCGCTCGAAGATGTGGTGCAGGTGGGTCTTCACCGTCTCCGGGCTGATCCCGAGCTGGCGCGCGATCTGCTTGTTGCTCAACCCGCGCGCGGCCCAGCGCACGATCTCGCGCTGACGACCGGTCAGCAGCGACCAGTCCCCCGGCGGCTCGGCCGGCAGCGCCACGACGGGGATCCGCAACGCCGCGCGCAGCAGTTCCGGATGGGTGACGAACAGGCCCGCCTCCGCCGCACGGATCGCATGCAGCACCCGCTCGGGCTCGGCCTGCTTGTTCAGGCAGGCATGGGCGCCGCCGTCGATGCAACGCTGCAGGCAGGCCAGGGTGGGGTGGCGGAAGAAATACAAGCGCCGCGGCGCGGGCAGGCGCGGGCGGCGGCGTTCACGTTCGACCTCCGGATCGTCGCCGTCGAGCAGCAACAGCGCCGCCGGGTGCGACGCCGCGCGGCGCGGCTGCGCGGGCTGGTAGGCGCCCAGCCATTCGAGTTCGGCGCGCAAGGCCAGCATGCGCTGCATCCGCGCGCGCCAGACCGGGTCGCGGCCGATCACCAGGACGGGCATCGCGGTCATCGCAGACCTCCCCCGCGTGCTCCCGCTGGCGCCCCTGTCCGCCCGGGATACTTCCGGAACGGCAGCCGCCGCCACGACCGGCCAGATCTTCCCTCCCCCGCCCGCGCGATTCCCCGCCTCCCCCCTCCGGTCGATGCTCGCAGCGACGCGGTGGGGCGGAAAGGGGCGTCCGCGCCGCGCATCCCCCTCTCGAGAGGAGCACGATCATGGCCACACGCAAACAAGGCAGCCGACGGGCACCGTGGGCCACCTGTCTGATGGCCGCGGCGGTCACTGCGCTGGCCGCCTCCACGGCCCTGCTCACCGCGCCGCCCGCCCTGGCGGTGCACGACGCGCCAACCCCGTTCGAACTCGACGGCAACGCCACCGACACCTCGGCGCTGGACGACTGGGATTCCGTCTTCGGCCTCAGCACACCCTATCCGACACCGCGCGGCATCCCGAGCGCGGGGGCGGGCGAGACCTTCGTCGCGGACGGCCCCAACCTTGCCGGCGGCAAGGAAACCTCGGCCTGGGAAGGCAGCAACAAGGACATCGACCTGATCAGCACCTGGGAGCACAAGCCTGCGAAAGTCGTGCCCGACAAGGACAACATCACCAACGCCTACGCCAAGGCCTACTCAGTGGATCACGACGGCGACGGCAGCGACGACCCGGGCGACACGCCCAACCATCTGGTGATCTACTTCGGCGCCGACCGCTTCGCCAACAACGGCGACGCCGCGCTCGGCTTCTGGTTCTTCCGCAACGACGTGGGCCTGGGCCCGAACGGCACGTTCACCGGCGAGCATGCGGTGGGCGACATCCTGGTCCAGGTGGACTTCGTCTCCGGCGGCAGGAGCAGCGAGGTGCAGATCTTCCAGTGGGTCGGCAGCGGCGGCAGCCACGGCGCGCTCGACGAACTGGAATTCGCCGCCTCCAACGGCTTCGTGGTGTGCACCCCGGACGATGCGGCCTGCGCGGTCACCAACAACGCGGCCGCCAACTCGCCTTGGGCCTACACGCCCAAGTCCGGCAGCGCCAACGTGTTCCCGGCCGAGAGCTTCTTCGAGGCCGGCATCGACATCACCGCCCTGGTCGGCGAGGTCTGCTTCTCGAGCTTCATGGCCGAGACCCGCAGCTCGCACTCGGAGACCGCGGAGCTCAAGGACTTCGCCCTCGGCGACTTCGACCTGTGCTCGGTGAACGTCGAGAAGGTGTGCGTGAACGAAGGCGCCGGCGGCTTCCCGCAGGTGGATCCGCTGAACGAGACGTTCTCGACCAAGCACACGGTGACGATCCAGAACACCGGCTTCGGTGCGATCTACGACGTGGAGCTGCGTGACGACTCCGTCGCCGGCGGCAACCCGCCGAAGGTGTGCGCGATCTCGGCGATCAGCGGCGGCGTGGGCACGCCGACGATCCCGTCGGGCGGCATCCTGTTCCCGGACAACAGCACGTTCATCGAGGTCGCCAACCGGCTCGACCCCGGCGCCGGCAACGCGATGACGGTGACGCTGATCTGCTCCACCGGCGACAACCCGTTCCGCAACGGCGTCAGCGTGCGCTCCAAGCCGACACCGACCAGCACCGCAAGCGTGACCGACAGCGACCTGGAGACCCAGGCCGAAGCCGACGTCTGCGCGCTGACCCTGTCGGCCGGACTGCGGATGCAGAAGTGGTGCCAGGGCGATCCGGGCGCATCGGGCGACGAGAATCCCGCCTACGCGGCACGCGCCCAGGCCGGCCAGCCGAACCGCTCGGTGTTCCTGAATCCGAGCACCGGCTACAAGCCCGAGGTGTGCGTGGACATCCGGCTGTCCAACACCACGGCCGACCAGCGCATGGAGATCCTGGGCTTTGGCGACACCGACCTCGGCTCGCTGCTCACCCAGATCCCGCTCGACGGCAAGGGCCGGCGGACACTGGCGCCGATGGGCACGACCGGCGATTCGATCATCGTCTCCGGGTGCTACAGTCCGACCGCACCGGACGGCAACCAGACCGATCCGGGCCTGGCGACCTACTCCGACACGGCCAGCGCCAACGGCCGCGGTGTGATCGTCCCGACCACGGCCGAGGCCTCGGACACCGCGACCTGCAAGCTGTGCCCGACCTGTCCGGAGTGCGAGTGACGAGGGTTGAGGGAATGGACGCCGGGATGTGACGAGGGGCGCCGCCCGCACGCGGCGCCCCTCCGCCACCGCTGCATGCTCTCCCCTCCATGCAGCGAGGAGGGCGGCGGGTCACTCCGCCGCCCTCTGCCTTGTGCGGCGCCGGATCAGCGCACGCTGAACCCGGTGGAGGCGACGACGGTGGCACCGTCCTTGCTCGCCTCGCCCTGCACGCTCCAGGTGCCGATCAGCGACTTGGCCTTGCCCAGCTTGAACGAGGCGCGCGCGTAGCCGTCGCTGCCGGTGGTGGCGTTGTAGGTGCTGGTCGTCCCGCTCGGGGAGGCGACCGTGAAGCGCACCGCCGCACCGGCCACCGGCACGCCGTCGCGCTTGACCAGCATGCTCATGGCCACGGTCTCGCCGCGCACGTAGCTGGTCTTGCTGGTGCCGATGCTGCCGGTCAGCGGCAGCGGATCCGCCGGCGGCGGCGAGGACGAGGCGCCGAGGGTGACGTCCACGGTCGCGCCGGTCGCGTCCACGGCCACGACCTCGAAGCTCACCCCCGCCGCGCTGTCCACGTAGCGCCGGCCCGGCGCCAGCGCGCCGTCCTCGGCATCGCTGTAGCTCGAGCCCGGCACGCTGTCCGGGGTCATGTCGAGCAGATAGCTGGAGAAGCCGTCGCCCTCCACCCCGCTGTGCACCAGCACGCCGGCGGTGAGGTTGCCGATGCCGCCCAGCACCGTGTCGAAGCCGACCGGCTGGCGGTACTCGAGGTAGTAGTAGCGGGTCCGGCCGGTGGTGGGATCGGCGCCGCGCGCGATGCGCAGCGCCTTCACGCCGGTGCCGGCGGCCGCCAGCGGCTCGATCCGGTAGCGCCCGCTCGCGGTCACCGTGGTCAGGCCCGGCTGGCCGCTGCCGCCGATCCAGCCCAGCAACTGCTTCTGGAACGCGTTGAAATGCGGGATCGCGCCGTAACCCATGGTGTCGGCGGGGTCGCCGTAGCTCTTCACCGCGCAGTCGCTGCCGAGCACGACCGCGCCGCAGTCCAGGCTCTGCGAGTGCAGCAGGCCGAAGTTGTGGCCGAGCTCGTGCGCGATCACGTAGGCGCTGTAGTTGTTGCCCTTGATCCAGGTGCGGGTGGGCACGCTGCCGGCGCCGGAGTTGTAGCCGGAGGCGCTGCAGCCGTTCTGCGGGAACAGATAGACGATGCGCTGGTAGTTGCCGAGCGCGACGCCGGCCGCGGTCGCGGCGCGGTCGGCCTCGAGCGCGATCAGGTCGCGGTCGCAGCCGGCCTTGGACACCGGAATCGTGTACCAGCCGTAGGTGTTGCCGCTGAGCAGGGTGCGGCCGTAGGAGGCTTCCCAGTAGAAATCGCTCACCGTGCCGAACACCAGCGCATGGGCGGCGGACGGGCTGATCGGCTGGGAGGCGTCGTCCTGGAAGTTGACCAGGATCACCGCCGTCTTCTGCTCGCCGGTGGTGCGCGGCAGGGACTGGGCGAGGACGGCGAAGGAACAGAGCAACAGCAGGAAGGACAGCAGCAGGCGCGTGGCGCCGCGGAAGGTGCGGGTCATGGCGGTACCGGGCAGTGGAACAGGGGAGCCGGCGTCCTGCCGGGGCCGGTCGCGTGTTCCTGGGGCCGGCGGGAGCGGTCGATCCCTCGCAGCCTCCGTGCTCCGCGCCGCCGACGCGCGGGGGCGGGCCGGCGGCAGGGGCATCGTCCCGTGCTGCGCCGCCGCAATCCGCGCAACGTTTCACGGTTCGGGACGTGCCTCGCCGCATGAACCGTGCGATCCGTCACAGTTCGCCCGGACCTCCGACGAGCGGCACAATCCCGATCCCCTCCCCACCCAGGCCTCTGCCGATGCCGACCCCTGTCCTGTTGTCCTGGAGCGGCGGCAAGGACGCCGCCTGGGCCCTGCACGTGCTGCGCGGCCAGCCCGAGGTGGAGGTGGTCGGCCTGGTCACCACGGTCACCGACGGCTACGAGCGGATCGCGATGCAGGGCATCCGCACCGCGATCCTGGACGCCCAGGCGCAGGCCGCCGGGCTGCCGGTGATCCAGGCGCGGCTGCCGCAGCGGGCCAGCAACGAGGTCTACGAGGCCGCCTTCGCCGCGGCCCTGGCGCAGGCGCGGGAACGCTGGCCGGGGCTGGCCACGATCGCCTTCGGCGACCTGTTCCTGGCCGACATCCGCGCCTACCGCGAGGCGCTGTGCGCGCGCCTGGGCTGGACCCCGCGCTTCCCCCTGTTCGGCGCCGACACCGCGCGGCTCGCGCGGGAGATGCTCGCCGGCGGCCTGCGCGCGATCCTGACCTGCGTGGACACGCAGCAGCTCGATGCCGCCTTCGGCGGCCGCGACTTCGACGCCGCCCTGCTCGCCGACCTGCCGCCCGGCTGCGACCCCTGCGGCGAACGCGGCGAGTTCCACACCTGCGTCCACGCCGGGCCGATGTTCGCCGCGCCGCTCCCGCTGGTGCGCGGCGAACAGGTGCTGCGCGAAGGCCGTTTCCTCTACACCGACCTGCTGCCGGCGTGAGGCCGGTCAGGGCGTGCACTCCTCCGCGGAGCTCACGCAGCGGTTGCCGTACACGCACCACACCCGCCCCGGCGCGCACTCGCCGGTGTGCGCGGCGCTGGTCCGGCACAGGCCGCTGACCGGCTCGCAGGTGTAGCCGCCGGCGGCGCAGTCGTTGACCGCGCCGGCGCTGTTGCGGCTCACGGTCGGCGACTCGCAGTAGGCATGCACCTGGCTGCCGCCCTTGCGGGTCCATTCGGCCAGCTGCGCCTGCAGGCTGTCCACCTGGCGGCGCAGTTCCTGGTTCTTCGCCCGCTCCTGCTCGAACTGCGCCTTCCAGTCGATCTGCAGCCCCTGGGTCTGCACCGGCGCCACCCGCGGCTGCAGCGATTGCACCTGCTGCGCCGCCAGCGGCGCGGCGAGCAGCAGGCCGAACACACACCCCACCCACGGACGCAGGACGGACATGACGGGCTCCCGGAAGCGCATGCGAGCCCGCACGCTAGCAGATCGCCGCCGCCGGCTCATGCTGCGCCGCGGGGCGGCTCAGTAGGCGAACTCGGCGAACACCCGGTCAATGTCCCCGCCCCACGGCCCGTGGAACAGTTCCAGCTTGCGCTCGGCCGGGGTCTGGCCCGCCTCCGCGAACTCGATCAGCGGCGTGAGGAAGATGGACTCGTCCGCGCCGTGGCGGTTGCGGCGCGCGCGCCGGTGCAGGCCCGCAGCGGAGATCCTCAGCGCCTCCAGGGCCAGGTCGCGCAGGGTGCCGTTGCGGAACGGCAGCTTCAGCGCGTGCTTCGGCACCCCGTCGCGCAGCGCGTGGCGCTCCTCGCGGGTGAAGTCCTTGACCAGGTCCCAGGCCGCGTCCAGCGCTGCGTCGTCGTACAGCAGTCCGACCCAGAACGCCGGCAGCGCGCACAGCCGGTTCCACGGGCCGCCGTCGGCGCCGCGCATCTCGAGATAGCGCTTCAGGCGCACCTCGGGGAACGCCGTGGTCATGTGGTCGGACCAGTCGCGCAGGGTCGGCAACTGGCGCGGCAGCGCCTCGAGCTCGCCGCGCAGGAAGCGGCGGAACGACTGCCCGGCGACGTCGAGGTACTCGCCGCCGCGGTACACGAAGTACATCGGCACGTCGAGCAGCCAGTCCACATAGCGCTCGAAGCCGAAGCCGGGCTCGAACACGAAGTCGAGCATGCCGGTGCGGTCCGGATCGGTGTCGGTCCAGATGTGCGAGCGGTAGCTGAGGTAGCCGTTCGGCCGCCCCTCGGTGAACGGCGAATCGGCGAACAGCGCGGTCGCCACCGGCTGCAGCGCGAGCGAGACGCGGAACTTCTTCACCATGTCCGCCTCGTCGGCGAAGTCGAGGTTGACCTGCACGGTGCAGGTCCGCGTCATCATGTCCAGGCCGAGCGTGCCGCGCGTGGGCATGTACGCGCGCATGATCCGGTAGCGGCCCTTGGGCATCCACGGCATGTCCTCGCGCCGCCACTTGGGCTGGAAGCCCATGCCGAGGAAGCCCAGGCCCAGCTCCCGCGCGACCGTCTCGACCTCGTCGAGGTGGCTGCTGGTCTCGCAGCAGGTCTGGTGGATGTGCTCGAGCGGCGCGCCGGACAGCTCCAGCTGGCCGGCGGGCTCGAGCGTCACCGAGGCGCCGCCGCGGGTCAGCGCGATCACCCGGCCATGCTCCTCCACCGGCGCCCAGCCGAAGCGGGTCAGGCCCTTGAGCAGGGCCTCGATCCCGCGTTCGCCGTCGAACGGCGGCGGGCGCAGGTCGTCGAGGCGGAAGCCGAACTTCTCGTGCTCGGTACCGATGCGCCAGTCCGCGCGCGGCTTGCCGCCCGCGGCGAGGTACTCGACGAGCTGGCGCCGGTCGGTGATCGGCTGTTCGGCGACGCTGCTCGGGCTCGACATGGACGCGCTCGCTGCGGAAGGATGGGCGATGTGGGGCCGCCGCCCCGGCACCGCAAGCCATGGAGCATAGCCCGGCCGCATGACCCGCATCGTTGCCCTGCTGCTGTGTCTGTGTTCCAGCGCTGCGCTTGCCGCGCGGCTGGAACGCGGCAACGGGCCGGAGCCATCCACCCTGGACGCGCACAAGTGCCAGGAGGTGGCCTGCGGCAACGTCCTGCGCGACCTGTACGAAGGCCTGGTGACCGAGGACGCGCAAGGGCGCCTGATCCCCGGCATGGCCGAACGCTGGCGCGTCTCGGCCGACGGCCGCACCTGGACCTTCGTCCTGCGTCCCGGGCTGCGCTGGAGCAACGGCGCGCCGCTCGACGCGCCGCAGGTGGTGGCCAGCTTCCGCCGTGCGTTCGCCCCCGCGACCGCGGCGCCGTTCGCGGAACTGTTCGACGCCCTGCGCAACGCGCGCGCGGTGCAGGCCGGCGCGCTGCCGCCGTCCGCGCTCGGCGTGTCGGCGCCGGATGCGCGCACGGTGGTGTTCGAACTCACCCGCGGCGCGCCGCTGCCGGCGCTGCTGACCCTGCCGATCGCGTTCCCGGTGTACCTGCCGGCGGTGGAGCGCCATGGCGCGCAGCACACGCGGCCGGGGCGGCTGGTGTCGAACGGCGCCTACCGGCTGGTGGCGTGGACGCCGCAGGCCCATCTCGAGGTCGCGCGCAATCCGCATTTCCACGCCGCGCGCAGCGTGGCGATCGAACGCGTGCGTTTCCACGTCACCGAGGACGCCGCCGCCGAGCTGCAACGCTACGCGGCCGGCGACCTGCACCTGACCGAGACCGTGCCGCCGCAGCCGCTGCCGGCGCTGCGCACGCGCTTCGGCCCGCAGCTGCGGATCGCGCCCTACCTCGGCGCGTTCTGGCTCGGCCTCAACCTCACCCGGCCGCCGCTGCGCGACGATCCCGCGCTGCGCGAGGCACTGTCGCTGGCCATTGACCGCGAACTGCTGGTGCGCCACGTCACCGGCTTCGGCGAACGGCCCGCCTACGGCGTGGTGCCGCCCGGCATCCCGGGCCACACGCCGGCCGCGCTGCCATGGGCACGCTGGACCCAGGCGCAGCGCGAGGCGCGCGCCCGCGCCCTGTACCGCGCCGCCGGCTACTCGCGCGCGCGCCCGCTCACGCTCGAGCTGCGCTACAACACCTCCACCCCGCACCGGCGCCTGGCGCTCGCGGTCGCGGCGATGTGGCGGCAGGTGCTCGGCGTGCGCGTGCGGCTGCGCAACGAGGAGTGGAAGGTGTTCGTGCAGAACCGGCGCCAGCGCGCGATCACCCAGGTCTTCCGCGGCGGCTGGATCGCCGACGTGCCCGACGCGCGCAACTTCCTGGCCGCGTTCGGCAGCGACGGCCCGCTCAACTGGACCGGCTACGACGACCCCGGCTTCCGCATGCGCCTGGCCAGGGCCGACGCCGCCCGCAGCGAGGCCGCGCGCAACGCCTGGCTGCACGCCGCCGAGCTGCGCCTGCTGCACGCGCATGCGGTGATCCCGCTGTACTTCTACAGCTCCAAGCATCTGGTCGCACCGGTGGTGCACGGCTTCGCGCCCAACCCGCTCGACCGCCACGCCAGCCGCTGGCTGCGGCTGGAGGAGGCGCGATGAAGCGCCTGGCCGCGCGCCTGCTCGAGGCGCTGCTCACGCTGTGGCTGCTGGCCACGCTGTGCTTCGTGCTGCTGCGCGCCGCGCCCGGCGGCCCGTTCGACAGCGAGAAGGCCGCCCCGCCCGAAGTGCAGGCCGCGCTCGCCGCGCAGTACCGGCTCGACCGGCCGCTGCCGGCACAGTACGCGGCCTGGCTCGCGGACGTGGCGCGCGGCGACCTCGGCCCCTCGTTCCAGTACCCCGACTACACCGTCAACCAGCTCGTGGCGCAGGCACTGCCGGTGTCGGCGCTCACCGGCGGCCTGGCGCTGCTGCTCGCGCTCGCGCTGGGCGTGCCGCTCGGGCTCTGGGCCGCGCTGCGCGCCGGCCGCACCGCCGACCGCGTGCTGATGTTCCTCGCCGGCCTGGGCCTGGCGATTCCCAAGTTCGTCGCCGCGCCGCTGCTGGTGCTGCTGTTCGCGGTGAGCCTGCGCTGGCTGCCGGCCGGCGGCTGGGGCGAGTGGCGCAACCTGGTGCTGCCGGTGGTCGCCCTCGCCCTGCCCAACCTGGCCTGGTGCGCGCGCCTGACCCGCGCCGCGCTGCTGGAGACGCTGTCGGCGGACTGGCTGCGCGCCGCCCGTGCGCGCGGCCTGTCGGAGACGCGCCTGCTGTGCGCGCACGCGCTCAGGCCCGCGCTGCTGCCGGTGGTGGCGTGGCTGTCGCCGGCGCTGATCAACGTGGTCACCGGCTCGGCCGTGGTCGAGCAGGTGTTCGGCATTCCCGGCATGGGCCGCTGGTTCGTGCAGGGCGCGCTCAACCGCGACTACACCCTCGTGCTCGGCGTGGTGCTCGTCGTCGGCGCGCTGATCGTGGCGATCAACGCCGCGGTGGACGCCACGCGCGCGTGGCTGGATCCGCGCTTGCGGGACGCCTGAGCCGCGCGCCTGCCCCGCCTTGGCGGCAGGCATCGCCAGGCGTGCGGCATTGCGCGATGCGCGCTACAAGCCGAGCCAGCCCTCGACCACCGCCCGCGCCTCGTCCACGCCCTGCCTGGTTTCGCCGGAGAACAGCTGCACGCCCACCGTGTCGCCGAACGCCGCCGCCAGCTCGCGCCGCACCGCCTGCAGGGTCTGCGCCTGCTGGCCGCGGCCGAGCTTGTCGGCCTTGGTCAGCAGCGCGTGCGCCGGCAGCCCGCGCTGCACCGCGTAGCCGAGCATCTGCCGGTCGTAGTCCCGCAGCGGGTGGCGGATGTCCATCACCACCACCAGCCCGCGCAGCGCCTCGCGGCTGCGGAAATAGCCGTCAATGAACGCCTGCCAGTGCGCCTGCAGCTCGCGCGGCACCTGCGCGTAGCCGTAACCCGGCAGGTCCACCAGGTAGCGCTGCGGTTCGACCTCGAAGAACACCAGCTGCTGGGTCCGCCCCGGCGTGCGCGACACCCGCGCCAGCGCGTTCTGCCGGCACAAGGCGTTGAGCGCGCTGGACTTGCCGGCGTTGGAACGCCCGGCGAAGGCGACCTCGAAGCCGCCGTCGGGCGGCAGCTGGCGGGGGGTGTGTGCGGCCAGCAGGTAGCGGGCGCGGGCGAGCGGGGTGGAAGCGGCCATCCTTCTAGCTTCGCACGGCCGCGCCCCGGGCCCGACGCGGTTTGACCGTGCTGCGGCAGGCCCGGATAATTCCGCGTCTTCGCGGCCGCGTCCGGCTGCGCTTCCCCGTGTTTCCCGGAGTCCCTGCATGCGCCTTGCCCGCGTCTTCGGTCTCGCCGGTGCCGCCGCTGCCGCGGCCACCGCCGTCGCCCTGGCCCAGACCACGGTCACGCCCCTGCCGGAGCAGCCCCCGGTGCAGGCGGCGCCGCTCGTCGAAGCCAAGGCCACCTGGGGCGACGCCAAGGCCGGCGCCACCAAGGCCGGCGCCTGCGCCGCCTGCCACGGCGTGGACGGCAACCCCACCGATCCGCAGTACCCGCGCCTGGCCGGCCAGTCCGAGCGCTACATCGCCAGCCAGCTGGCCGCGTTCAAGAGCGGCGAGCGCAACACCGGCATGGCCGCGGTGATGAAGCCCTTCGCCGACATGCTCAGCGCGCAGGACATGCGCGACATCGGCGCCTACTACGCCACCCAAAAGCCGGGCGCCGGCGTCGCCGACGACACCGTGGTCGCCGACGGCCCGTACAAGGGCATGAAGTTCTACGAGATCGGCCAGCAGCTCTACCGCCGCGGCGACGCGAGCCGCGGCGTGCCGGCGTGCATGGCCTGCCACGGCCCGGCCGGCGCCGGCAACCCCGGCCCCGCCTACCCCGCGCTCGCCGGCCAGCAGGCCGCCTACGTCGAGCGCCGCCTGCAGGAGTACCGCGCCGGCACCACCAGCCTGGGCGACCGCCGCCTGTTCGACATCATGGCCCAGGTGGCCAAGCCGCTGACCGACCAGGAGATCGCGGCCCTGGCCAGCTACGTGCAGGGCCTGCACCGCCGTCCCGCCGCGGACGTCGCGGCCCGCTGAACCGGAACTTCCGGCCTCGGCCCGTGGTCGAAGCCGTCGCTCTCCTCGAACTGTCCGCCGGCCGCTATCCTCGGCCGGCGTTTTTTTGTCCGGACGAAGCCCGCATGTGCCTCCCTTCCCGCTTCCTCCGCTCCCTGCTGCTCGGCCTGTGCCTGTGGCTGCCGCTGCCGGCGGCGCTGGCCGCGCCGGTCGCCGGCACCGACTACGTCGAGATCGAGGGCGGCGCGCCGTTCCAGCCGCAGCCGGGCACGCTCGAGGTCGCCGAGGTGTTCGCCTACTGGTGCGGGCACTGCGCGGCCATGCAGCCCAAGCTCGAGGCCTGGAAGCGCACCCTGCCCAGGGACGTGCGCGTGACCTACGTGCCGCTGCCGGGCGGCCGCGACGACATGCTCGCGCGCGGCTTCTTCGTCGCCGAGCGTCTGGGCGCGCTGCCGCGGGTGCACGCCGCCACCTACCGCGCGATCCACGAACAGCAATCGCTGCCGCGCAATCCCACCGCCGACGAGATGGCCGCGTTCTACGCCGGCTTCGGCCTCGATGCCGCGAAGGTGCGCGCGGCCCTGCTCGACCCCGCGCTCGCCGACCAACTCGCCCGCGCCCGCCGCTTCGCGATCGAGTCCGGGGTCGAGGGCACCCCGACCCTGGTCGTCGCCGGCCGCTACCGCGTGCTCGGCCGCACCCTCGACGACAGCCTGCGCATCGCCGGCGAACTGGTCGCGATGCTGCGCACGCGCCGATGATCGTCTCCCGCCTTGCCCGAAAGGATCTGCCGATGAAACTGCATCTGCTCCTGCCCGCGCTGCTGCTGCTCGCCACCGCCTGCAACCGCAACGAACCCGCCCCGGCCGCGCCGGCCGGCGATGCCGCCGCCACCGCGTCCCAGGCCCCGGCCGCCGCGCCGGCCGCCCCCGCCGTGGATCCCGCCGCGCGCGAGGCGATCACCCGGATCCTGGCCGCGGCCGAGACCGCACCGCCGCCGGTGGCCGGCACCGACTACGTGGAGATCCCCGGCGGCCAGCCGTTCGAGCCGCTGAACGGCAAGATCGAGATCGTCGAGGCCTTCGGCTACACCTGCCCGCACTGCGCGAACTTCCAGCCGCTGGTCAACGCGTGGAAGGAGCAGCTGCCGCCCGACGTGCGCTTCACCTACGTCGCCGCGCCGTTCGGCGGCTACTGGGTTCCCTACGCCAAGGCCTACTACACCGCCGAGGCGCTGGGCCTGCTCGACCGCACCCATGACGCGGTGTTCCAGGCGATCCACCTCGAGCGCACCCTGCCGGTGCAGCCGCTGCCGAGTGACGCGCAGATCGCGGCGTTCTACGCCCGCTACGGCGCCGATCCGAAGCAGTTCGCCGAGACGATGTCGAGCTTCGCCATCAATGCCAAGCTCAACCGCGCGCGGCAGTTCCTGCAGCGCACGGGCGTGGAGGGCACGCCGACGCTGATCATCAACGGCAAGTACCGCGTGACGGCCCGCACGCTCGAGGACTCCGTCCGCATCGCCACGCAGCTGGTCGCGCTTGAGCGCGCGGCCGCGGGCGCGAGCCCGGCGGCGCCCGTCGCGGAACCGCCCGCGCCCGAGGCCGCCCCGCCCGCGTCCGGCCAGTGACCCGCATCGCCGGCGCCGCCGCTCCGCACGGCGGCGCCTCCCCGCGATGACGGCACCGCGCCATACTGCGGCGATGGCCACCCGCCGGCTCAAGCTGCTCAGCGCCAACATCCAGGCCGGCTCCAGCACGCGCGGCTACCACGACTACGTCGCGCGCAGCTGGTCGCACGTACTGCCGGCCGGCAACAAACGCGACAACCTCGATGCGATCGCGCGCCTGGCCGGGCAGCACGACATCGTCGGGCTGCAGGAGAGCGACCCGGGCAGCCTGCGTTCGGGCTTCACCAACCAGACCCACTACCTGGCCCAGCGCGGCGGCTTCCCGTGGTGGAGCCACCAGCCCAACCGCCGGGTCGGCGGCGTGGCCTCCAGCGCCAACGGCCTGCTCAGCAAGCTCGAGCCGGTCGAGGTCCACGATTACCCGCTGCCCGGCCGGGTGCGTGGCCGCGGCGTGCTGCTGGCGCGCTTCGGGGAAGGCCGCGGGGGGCTTGCCGTCGCCGTCGCCCATCTGTCCCTCGGCGCGGTCTCGCGCCGCGCCCAGATCGGATTCCTGGCCGAGCTGCTGCAGGACCACCCGCGCGCGGTGCTGATGGGCGATTTCAACTGCGACCCCTACTGCACCGACATGCAGGCACTCTACCGCCGCACCCGGCTGCAGCCGCCGCCGCGGCTGGTGCCCACCTTCCCCAGCTGGCGTCCGCAGCGGGCGATCGACCACATCCTGGTCAGCGAGGAGCTGCCCGCGCCGCCGCCGGCCGCCTTCCCCGCCGCGCACTCGGACCACCTCGCGCTCGCGGTCGAACTGGAGGTGCCGGAAGCCGCGCTGCAGGTCGGCGAGGCGGCCTGATCCGCGCGCAAACGAAACGGCCGGTGGCGGACCACCGGCCGTTCGTGCGCAACGCGACTGCGGCTTTCCTGCTCAGAACCTCAGGTCGGCGCGCAGGTACCAGAAACGGCCGCCGGGGATGTCGTAGGTGGACGCGTCGTAGCCGTTGAGCGAGCAGCTCAGGCAGATCGGCGGATCCTTGTCGAAGGCGTTGTTCACGCCCGCGGTCACCTTCAACCCGCGCAGCCACTCGAAGTTGTAGCCGAGCTGCAGGTCGTGGTAGGTGGTCTCCGGCAGCACGTTGCGGTTGAGGGCCGGGTTGCTGCACACCGGGAAGTTGATCGCGCGGCCGCAGGCCTCGCGCAGCTCGCTGATGTGCCGCACCGTCCAGGAACCGAACCAGTTCTCCCGGGACCAGTCCACCACGAAGGTGGAGGTCCACTCCGGGATCGCGCTGTTGTTCACCTCCACGCCCGGACGCTGCGGCTGGCGCTGGCCGCCGGCGCCGTAGGCCTCGTAGCGGGTCACGAACGTATTGCGCCAATCCACCCGCAGCTTGCCCAGGCGGGATTCGGGCAGGGTCCAGAACAGGTCCACGTCCCAGCCGTCGGTCTTGATCACGCCGAGGTTGGTGAGGCGGTTGTTGAAGCCGTTGATGGCGCCGGTGGAGGCGCGGGTGATGCCGTCGCAGTACAGCGGCGACATGGTGCGCACGCACAGGTTGAGCTGGGTCTGCGCGTCCACCGCCTGGATCGCGCCCGTGATCGTGTGGCGGTAGAAGGTCACCTCCACGTCCACGCGCTCGGCCACGGCCGAATCCTCGAGGAAGCCCGGGCTCCACACCAGGCCGGCGGTGAAGCTGTCCGCGGTCTCCGGCTGCAGGTTGCGGTTGCCGCCGGTGGTCACCGAGATCTGCGGATTGGCCTGCTGGAAGCCCGCCGGCACGCCCAGCGCGCGGCAGTTCGACAGCAGCGACGGGTCGGCCAGCGGCTCGGAGCAAGGATCGGCCAGCACCGCGTCGAAGCGGCTGTCGGAACCGAACAGCTCGCCGATGGACGGCGCGCGGAAGCCCTCGGCGAAGGTGGTGCGCAACAGCAGCTCGTCGGCCACCTGCCAGCGCAGGCCGAGCTTGCCGGTGAACTCGCCGCCGAAGGTGGAGTAGTCCGAGTAGCGGCCGGCGATGCTCAGGTCGAGCTTCTTGCCCCAGGCGGAATCGGCCATCAGCGGCACGTTGAACTCGGTGTACAGCTCGCTGACGTCGTATTCGCCGGACGTGGGCTTGGAGGGCACGCCGTTGTAGAAGCCGGCGACGGTGAGCGGATCGGGCTGGTACCAGCCCTCATAACGGCGGTGCTCCACGCCCGCCGCGAACGACAGCGGCCCCGCCGGCAGCGAGAACAGGTCGCCGGAGAGGTTGGCCGTGAACTGGGTGAGCTTGTTCGCGCTGCGGTCGCGCACCACCGGCTGGATCCACGCCAGCATCGCCTGGGTGATGGTGCCGGGGCCGCCGAAGATGTTCAGCGGCGTGCAGCCCGGCGTGGCCGCACACACCGCCGGGTCGCCCAGGGCGATGCCGATGTTGCGGATGTTGTAGCTGCCGTAGTTGGTCTGCTCGGCGCTGTTGTCGCTGTGGGCCAGGTTCACGTCCCAGAACCAGGTGCTGCCGCCGACGTCGAAGATGCCCTCGAAACCGGTGCCGACGTACCAGGTGTCCACCTCCTGCATGAACACGCGCGGGCCGCCCTCGATCGGGCGGCGCCCGATCAGGAACAGGTTGCGCTGCGCCGGCGGCGTGGTCAGGCGCGCGTCGAGGTCTATGCCGAACGGATTGAACGGGTTGTTGCGGGATATGAAGATGTTGTCGGCGAGCGGATTGCCGGTGCCGCCGGACGGGCCGAGGAAGATCGGCTCCGGTGCGGCCTGGTTCACCGACTCGCGCCGGTTGTACAGCGCCTTGACGTACCAGCTGCTGTTCTCGCTCAGGTCGAAGCGGAACTGGCCGAACAGGCCGGCGCGCTCGGACGGCGTGACCAGCAGGTTGAAGGGCGAGAAGTTGAAGCGGTCGGCGTCGGTGAAACAGTGGTAGTCGTCGGTGCGGGTGCAGCCGGTCTGGGTGGCGTCGAAGCGCGGGTTGCTGGCGCCGGTGTTGGGCGTGATGTTGTAGGTGGCGCCGGTGCCGGGATGGCGGAATACGAAGCGCCCGGTGGGCGTGGCGGAGCTGCCGAAGGTGACGCCGGTGCCCGGCACCGGGAAGCGCGACTGCTCGCGGTCGGCGGAGCTGACCCGCTCCTGCTCGGTGTAGCTGGCACCGAGGAACAGGTTGCTGCGCTCGCCGTTCCAGCCCCAGGCCAGGTCCGCCTTGGTGGTCTCGCCGTCGCCGGCCTCGTACTCGCCGTACTGCACACTGACCGAAGCACCGTCGAAGTCGCGGCGGGTGATGATGTTGACCACGCCGGCGATGGCGTCGGAGCCATACAGCGCCGAGGCGCCGTCCTCCAGCACCTCGATCCGGTCCACGATCGCCAGCGGGATGGTGTTGAGGTCGGTGGCCGCGCCCACGCCCGAGGCCGAGGACTCGTTGACCCAGCGCATCCCGTCCACCAGCACCAGCACGCGCTTGGCGCCGAGGTGGCGCAGGTCCACCTGCGCCGAGCCCGCGCCCACGCCGCTGCCGTCCGGCGGGAAGCCGAAGTTGCCCGAGGAATTGAAGCGGGTGTTGAGCGCCGAACCGGAGGCGGTGAGCGCCTGCACGATGTCGCCCAGCGAATTCAGGCCGGTGCGTTCGATGTCCTCGCGGGTGACGGTCTGCACCGGCACCTGGCCCTCGATCTCGGCTTTCTTGATGCGGGTGCCGGTGACCTGGACGCGGTCGAGGGTCACGGCCTCCTGGGCCTGCGGGGCGTCCTGGGCGACGGCCGCCATCGGCAAGGCGAGCAAGAACGACAACTGCACGGCTGTGGTCAGCCGGTTACGGCGCAGCTTCATGAGTCCTCTCCATAGATGCGGGATGCACCGGCGGCATCCCCCTGCCCCTGCCGACGGCGTCCGGGCACTTGTAAACAATTTGTGAATGGGCGGCAAGGGTCGCGGCAGCCACCGGTCGGCGGGCTGTGGGCGGCGTCCGTTTTTTGCTGCATCGCGACAAACAAGGCCCGTCGGTCGGGGCGTTCATCCGCGCACGGCTATGCTCGCGCGCATGTCACGATGGCTCCCCCTGCTGTTCCTTGCCGGCGTGGTTTGCGCCGGCCCCGGCCGTGCGCAGCCGGCCGCCGATCCGCTGCTGCCGCAGGTGCAGGCGGCGATCGAGGCCGCCGCGCGCGGCGAGTTCGACGCCCGCCGGCACGGGCATCTGGCCGCACATCCCCTCTATCGCTGGATCGAATTCGCCGCGCTGCGCCGCGATGCCGACCTGCTGCCGCGACAACGCGCCGAGGCGTTCCTCGCCCGCCACCGCGGCGAGGCGGTGGGCGAGGCATTCCGCGAGGTCTGGCTGGCGGCGCTGGCGCGGCGCAAGGACTGGCCGGCGTTCCGCGCCGCGTGGTCGCCGACGATCACCGATCCGGCACTGCGCTGCGCCGAACTCGACGCGCGCCAGGCCACCGCCGGCACCGACCCGCAGTGGGTACGCGACGCGCAGGCGTTGTGGCGCGGCAGCGGCCGCTCGCTGCCGCCGACCTGCGATGCGCCGTTCGCGCTGCTGGCCGCACAGGGCGGGCTGCCACCTGCGCTGCGCTGGGAGCGGATCGAGCTGGCGGCGATCGAGGGCGAACCGGCGGTGATGCGCGCCGCCGCGCGCGGCCTGCCCGCCGACGAGGCCCGGCTCGCCGGGGACTACGCCGCGTTTCTGGAGGCGGTGCACGAGCGCGCGCTGGCCTGGCCGAAGTCGGCGCGCAGCCGGCTGGTCGCCTCGCACGGGCTGGCGCGGCTGGCGAAATCGGCACCGGCGGTGGCCGAGGCGTTGCTGCCGAAATACGCCGAGGCGCTCGGCTTCGACGAAGCCGAGCGTGGCCGGGTGCTGTACCAGATCGCGCTGTGGACGGTGGCCTCGTACGAGCCGGACGCCGCGCGCCGGCTCGCCGCGGTGCCGGAGACGGCCTACGACGAGCGCCTGCACGAGTGGCGGGTGCGCGAGGCACTGGCGCGCGCGGACTGGCACGCGGCGCTGGCGGCGGTCCGGAAGATGCCGCCGGCGCAGCGCGCGGACTCGCGCTGGACCTACTTCGAGGCGCGCCTGCTCGAACTCACCGGCGAGCGCGACGCCGCGCGCGCGGCCTATGCGCGTGCGGCGCGCAAGCCGGAGTTCCACGGTTTCCTCGCCGCCGACCGGCTCGAGCAGCCGTACGCGCTGTGCCCGTGGCGGCCGGCCGATCCGCCGGCACTGAAGGCGCAGGTGGCGGCCGATGCGGGGCTGCGGCGGGCGCTGGCGCTGCACCGGATCGAGCGCCGCGGCTGGGCCCTGCGCGAATGGGACGCGGCGCTGGCGCGGTTCGACGACGCGCGGCGGCGGCTGGCGGTGGAGGTGGCGCAGGAGCACGGGTGGTTCGACCGGGCAGTGTTCGCGCTCGGCAAGGATCCGGCCGGGGTGCCGAAGCCGGACGAGCTGCGGCTGTATCACCTGCGTTTTCCGCTGCACCATGCCGAGGTGATCCGGCGCGAGGCGGCGCGGCACGGGCTCGATCCGGCGTGGGTGGCGGCGGAGATCCGCGCCGAGAGCGTGTTCGACCCGACCGCACGCTCGCACGCCAACGCGATGGGATTGATGCAGGTGCTGCCGGAGACGGGAATGGCGGTGGCGCGCCGGCTGGGGCTGGCGTGGCGCGGGGCGGCGAGCCTGTACGAGCCGGAGACCAACATCGTGCTCGGCACGGCCTATCTGCGGCAGTTGCTCGACGAATACGGGGCGCCGTACCTGGCGATCGCGGGCTACAACGCGGGGCCGGCGCCGCTGCGGCGCTGGCGAACGCAGCGGCCCGGCATGGATCCGGATTTCTGGATCGAGACCGTCAGCTACAAGGAAACCCGCGACTACGTCGCGCGCGTGCTCGCCTTCAGCGTGATCTACGACTGGCGCCTCAACGGCGACGCGCTGCGCCTGAGCGACCGCCTGCGCGGCCGCACCGACGGCCCGCGCAAGCGCTTCGTGTGCCCGCTGGCCGACACCAACGCCGACGCCGCGCAGCCTGCGGGGTGATGGCGACGCCTGCGGGACGAAGATGCCGGTAGACCCATCGTACGGCGTGACGGCGCGTGTGCGCGTGTCGGTCGCTTCGGGCGGGGCGTTGCTGTCGCTTCGGGCGGGGGCGCCGGTATGCCCGGGCCGACCATGCTTCCCGCAATCAATCCTGGTTCCTGCCAACCCAACCGCCCCCCGATACACTCGCGCGGATGAAGACCTACCTCGTCGGCGGCGCCGTGCGCGACCGGCTGCTCGGATTGCCGCCGGGCGACCGCGACTTCGTCGTCGTCGGCGCCACCCCCGAGGCCATGCTCGCGCGCGGCTTCCGGCCCGTCGGCCGCGACTTCCCCGTGTTCCTGCACCCCGACACCGGCGAGGAGTACGCCCTCGCCCGCACCGAACGCAAGACCGGGCGCGGACACCGCGGCTTCGTCGTCCACGCCGACCCCTCGGTCACCCTCGAACAGGACCTCGAACGCCGCGACTTCACCATCAACGCCATCGCCGAAGACGAAACCGGCGCACTGCTCGATCCCTTCGGCGGCCTGCCCGACCTCCAGGCGCGCGTCCTGCGCCACGTCGGCCCGGCCTTCGTCGAGGATCCCCTGCGCGTCCTGCGCGCCGCACGCTTCCTCGCACGCCTGGCCCCGCTCGGCTTCACCCTCGCCCCGCAGACGCTCGCCCTGATGCGCGAGATGGTCGCCGCCGGCGAACTGACCGACCTCACCCCCGAACGCGTGTGGCAGGAACTGGCGCGCGCCCTGGCCGCACCGCGGCCCTCGGCGTTCCTGCATACCCTGCGCGCCTGCGGCGCGCTCGCCGTGGTGCTGCCGGAGGTGGACGCCCTGTACGGCGTGCCGCAGCGCGCCGAATTCCACCCCGAGGTGGACACCGGCGTGCACATCGAACTGGTCTGCGACATGGCCGCGCGGCTCGCCCCCGGCGACGACATCGTCGGCTTCGCCGCGCTGACCCACGACCTCGGCAAGGCGCTGACCCCGGCCGACGTGCTGCCGCGCCACGTCGGCCACGAACGCGCCGGCCTTGCGCCGCTGCGCGCCCTGTGCGAACGGCTGAAGGTGCCGAACGAACATCGCGCGCTGGCCGAACTGGCCTGCCGCGAGCACCTGGTGATGCACCGCTTCGACGAACTGCGCGCCACGACCGTGTACGCGCTGCTGCAGCGCTGCGACGGCCTGCGCCGGCCGGAGCGCGTGCGCCGCTTCGCCCTGGTGTGCGAGGCCGACAAGCGCGGCCGCGCCGGCCATGCCGAGGACGACTATCCGCAGGGCCGCGCCCTGCTCGCCGCGCTCGCCGCTGCGCAGTCGGTGCGCGCCGGGCAGGTCGCCGATGACGGCCTGCAGGGCCCCGCGCTCGGTGCCGCGCTCGAGCGCGCGCGCATCGCCGCGATCGCCGCGGCCACCGGCAAGCGCCCCTGACCGCGGGGCGTGCCGTCGTCGTCGCCCCCCGGAAACGCGACGGGCGGCCGCAGCCGCCCGTCGCCCCGTTGCCGGCAGTGATCCCTCAGAACTCGACGCCGACCCGCACGTACCACTCGCCGCCGTTGAAGCCGAACGGCGAGGACAGCGGGTACTGCGCGCCGAGGAAGTTCAGCACCGCGTTGGTTTCCTTGTCGGGGTAGTTGTCGAAGATGTTGTTGCCGCCGACGGTCACGTGCACGCGGTCGTCGAACAGGTCGAAGCCCACCGCCAGGTCGAACAGCCACTCCGACCCGAACGTCGCCTTCTCGCCGAAGGTGAAGTCCTCCCAGCCGCCGTAGCGGTTCGCGCGCGCGGTCAGGTTGAAGTTCCAGGGCGAACGCCAGTCGAAGGTCAGCACGGTGCGGTGGTTCGGCAACTGGTTCTCCAGGTCGGCCACGCGCTCGGCGTCAATGATCGGCGTCGTCGTGCCGGGCACCAGGTCAACGTGGTCCACCTCCTGCCTGTTCCAGCTGTGGCGCACGTCGAAGGTGCCGGTGCCCCACTCGCCGAAGTCGGCGCGGTAGATCGCCACCAGGTCCAGGCCCTGGACGGTGGTGTCGAAGCCGTTGCTGAAGTACGACACCTGCCGAGGCAGCGCCGCGAGCGGGATGCCGGCGTCGAGCAGCGCCCGCTCCTCGGGCGAGCCGGGCGCGATGCTGAAGTTGCGCAGCGCGATCCGGTCGTCGATGTCGATGTTGTAGTAGTCGGCGGTGAAGCTGAAACTGCTGCTGGGCGTGTACACCAGGCCAACGGAGTAGGCGAACGATTCCTCCGCCCGCAGCGGCTGTGCGCCCAGCGCGATCGCGACGGGGCTGTTGACCGGGAAGGTGCCGAGCGGAATCAGCCTGCCGCTGGCGTCGGCCGTGGTGGTGATGTCCAGGGTGTTGATCTGGCCCGGCGTCGGCGCACGGAAGCCGGTGTTGACCGTGGCGCGCAGCGCCACCGCGTCACTCGCCTCGAAACGTGCCGACAGCTTGCCGTCGAGGGTGCTGCCGAACGCGGAGGAGTCCTCGAACCGCCCGGCCAGGCCCATCGTCAACCGCCCGGTCACGTCGGCTTCGAGGTCGAGATAGACGGCCCGGCTGTACTGGCTGAACTCGCCGGCCGCCTGCGGCTCATCGCCCTGGAAGCCATCCGAACCGAAGCCGAACAGCATGAAGGTCGGTCCGCGCTCGTACGACGCCGGATCGCCGGCGGCGATCTTGTAGGTCTCCTCGCGCCACTCCGCGCCGAAGGCCACGTTCACCGGCGAGGCGAACAGGTCGGTCTGCCACGGGTACACGAAGTCCAGGTTGAGGCCGCGCTCGAGCTGGGTCAGGTGCCCGGGCGTGAACGTGGTCGGGCTGAGCCGGCCCAGGCTCGGGTTGATCGAGTCCACCAGGGTATAGACGATCTCGTTCTCGCCCTGGCGCAGACTCACGTCCCAGCGCAGCCCGGCGCCGGTCTCGCCCTTGGCGCCGAACACACCCTCGTAATCCTCGATCTCGGCGCCAAAGGTCGGCGTGTAGCCGCCCGGGAACCGGACGTGGATCGGGTTGAGGGCGATGTAGCCGGACGGGCTGGTGGCGTCGCGGGTCAGATAGTCGTCCGGGTTCAGGCCGCGCGCGCGGATGGCGTCCACGATGGACTGCGCCACCGGATCGGCCCGCCCGTCGCCGTTGCCGTCCACGAACAGCGTGCCACGCGGGGTGACGCCGGCCACGCCGACCGGCGTGCGGTAGAAGAAGCTCGAGTCGTACTCCGTGTCCGCATGGCTGAGGAAGCCGTACAGGCTCATCCTTTCGCCGAGCGGCGACTCGGCGTTGATGAAGGAGCGGATGCCCTCGGCATTGGGATCACCCCAGCGCTGGCCGAGGCCGTTGAACGGCACCTGCCCCGGGCGGGCCGCGGCGACCACCGCGGCGTCCGCGCGCGGCACCCCGCGCGAGGTGAAGTCGCTCTCGAAGTACTCGGCCGTCATGTTGAAGAAGCCGCCCTGGCCGAGCGGCAGGCCGAAGTTGATCGAGGAACGGAACTTGTCGCCGTCGCCTTCGTAGGTCGAGCCGTACTGGGTGTCGATGCGCACACCCTCGGGGCTGTCGTTGAGCAGGATGTTGATCACGCCGGCGATGGCGTCCGAACCGTACTGCGCCGAGGAACCGTCGCGCAGCACTTCCACGCGCTGGATCGCGGCGGCCGGGATCAGGCCGAAGTCCACCGCCTGCGCGCCCTGGTTGACGGTGCCGAACGGCTCGGTCTGCAGGTTCACCAGTGCCGAACGATGGCGGCGCTTGCCGTTGATCAGCACCAGGGTCTGGTCCGGCGGCAGGTTGCGCAGGTTGGCGGGCGCACGAACGCGGTGCCGTCGGCGATCGGGAAACGCTGGGTGTTGAACGACGGCGCGATGTTGGCGAGCTGGTCGGTGAACTCGGCCGAGGCCTGCCGCTCGAGCAGGTTCGGGCGGAACACGTCGATCGGCGACAGCGACTCGATCGGCGAGCGACCCGGCGTACGGGTGCCGGTGACGGTCACGGTGTCGAGGGTGGTGGCCTCGTCCTGCCCGGCGTCGGACGGCGTGGCGGTTTCCTGCGCGGCCAGCGCGGGCGCGGCCAGGGCCAGGGCGATGGCGACGGTCAGACGGTGCGGAATGGTGCGGCGCATGGATGGCTCCCCTTGGGTGACAGTTCCCCGTGGCCATTCATCTAGCCGCTTAACGAAGCGTTCACAAGCTGCGCCGCAGCGCCGGCCGACGACCGGTCAGCGCCGCTCCCAGCGCAGCAGCAGGTCACACCAGGGGGTGGCCCGGGTCAGCAGGCCCAGGCCCACCCCGAGGGTGTTGGCCAGCGCGTCGCGCAGGTCGAACTGACGGGTCTCGGTCAGCAAGCCCTGCGCGACCTCCAGGGCCAGGCCCAGCGCCACCAGCCCCAGGCCGGCGCGCCACAGCGCCGCGCCGGTGGCGAACAGCTGCACCGCCCCGGCGCCGAGCAGGCCGTAGCAGAGCGCGTGCACGGCCTTGTCCGATCCCGGCGGCGCGGGCACCGGCGGCGGCGGGACCAGCGAGACCACGATCCCGGCGAACACCGCCGCCCACCACAGGCCCAGCCACAGCCGCGGCCGCCGCAGCGGCTTGAGCGCGCCTTCGCCCCACATCACAGGCGCCAGCTCAGGTCGCCGACCACGAACGCGTGGTCGAAGCCGACCCCGCGCGCGAAGCCCATCGCCTGGAAGCGCTCGCCCATCTCCGAGGGCAGGGTCAGCAGCTTGGCCTGCTGGCGCAGCTTCAGCCGCGCGGTCTCGTCGGCCGCGCGCGCCTCGGCCTCGGCCAGGTTGCGTTCCAGGCCATTGCCGATCAGGAAGCTCGCCTGCGAGCAGTAGCCGGCGAAGTCGAAGCCGGCGTGGGTGCCGGCCTCGGCCAGGGCGGTGAAATCCACCGAGGCGGTGACGTCCTGCAGGCCGGGGAAAGCCAGTACGTCCTCGACCAGGTGGTGGCGGCGGAACGCGCGCAGCGTGCCCTCGCGCCGCTGCGGCCGGTAGTACTCGCGGCGCGGATAGCCGTAGTCCACGAACAGCAGCGCGCCGTCCTGCATCGGCCCGGTCACCGCCTGCAGCCAGTACGGCAGCTGCGGCAGCAGCTCGGAGCGGTAGCCTTCGGCGAAGGGCTGTTCGAGCTGGCGCTCCACGTGCCGCACCGCGGCGCTGAGCAGCGCGTCGGCCGGCTGCTCGCTGCGCACGAAGCGGCCCTGCGGATCGAGCGCGACGTGCTCCTCGTACACCTGCCCGCCATGGATCGAAAAGCGCGGGGTCGGCAGCGCGTCCAGCACCTCGTTGGCGAACAGCACACCGCTCCATGCGTGCTGCGGCGGCCCGTCGAGCCATTCGACCAGGTCGAACAGCAGCGGGCCCAGCCGTTCGCGCAGGCGCGCCTGCTGGCGCTGGCGCAGGTCGGCGCTCGGTTCGAGGATCGCGTAGCGCGCCGGCAGCGCATCCAGCGCCATCAGCTTCTTCAGCACCACCTCGGCGAAGGCGCCGCTGCCGCCGCCGAGTTCGAGGAACCCGGCATCGGGGCCGAGCTGGCGCAGCACCGGCGCGAGCGCATCGGCCACGCAGGCGGCGAACAGCGGGCCGAGTTCGGGCGCGGTGACGAAATCGCCGGCGGCACCGAACTTGGTCGCGCCGGCGCTGTAGTAGCCCAGCCCCGGCGCGTACAGCGCCAGCTCCATGAAACGCGAGAACGGGATCGCGCCGCCGGCGGCGCGGATCTGCTCGACGATCAGCGCGCGCAGCCGCTCGCTGTGGGCGAGCGCTTCGGGATCGGGCGGGGGCGGGGTCTGCGTCATGGGGTCAGGGTACATTTTCGCGTGCGAAAACGTACCCTGACCCCTGTTCCGTCCCGGAGCCCCGCGATGTCCTCCCGCCCCGTCGCCCTGGTCACCGGCGCCGCGCGCCGCATCGGCGCGGCGATCGCGCGCCGCCTGCACGCCGATGGCTACGATCTCGCCGTGCAGTACCGCGGCAGCACGGCGGCGATGCAGGCGCTGGTCGCCGAGCTGGAAGGCGCACGCGCGGGCAGCGTGCTCGCGCTGCAGGCCGAGCTGGCCGAGTGCGACCGGCTGCCGGAACTGGTCGCGCAGGCCGTCGGCCGGTTCGGCCGGCTCGACGCGCTGGTCAACAACGCCTCGAGCTTCGTGCCGACGCCGTTCGGGCAGGTCACGCCGGCGCAGTGGGAGCTGCTGTTCGCGGCCAACGCGCGCGCGCCGTTGTTCCTCGCCCAGGCGGCGGCGCCGCACCTGCGCGCCACGCGCGGGGCGATCGTCAACCTCGCCGACATCTACGCCGAGCGTCCGCTGCGCGACCACGTCGTGTACGGGATGAGCAAGGCGGCGCTGGTGCACATGACCCGGGCGCTGGCGCTGGAGCTGGCGCCCGAGGTGCGGGTCAACGCGGTCGCGCCGGGCGCGATCCTGTGGCCGGAAGGGGGCAAGGACGAGGCGGCGAAGGCGGCGATGCTCGCGCGCACGCCGCTGGGCCGCATCGGCACGCCCGAGGAGATCGCCGAGGCGGTGCGCTGGCTGCTGCGCGACGCCGGCTACGTCACCGGCCACATCCTGCGCGTGGACGGCGGGCGGATGCTGGAAGCCTGAGTCCGCGCGAGCCCGCCCGCACTCCTCCAGTGTGCCTGTCGTGCGGTGCATGTTTCGTCGCTTCCGGCGGGGGCGCCGGTATGCCCATCGTGCGCTGCGGCAGTGCATGTGTGTCTTTGCCGCTTCGGGTGGGGCGCCGGTATGCCTGGGGTGGGGTTCGCCGCGTGGGCTCCGCGTCCGGCTCCGACACGCGGCCGCAGGCCATCCTTGGCCTGCTCGAACCCCACCCCAGGCATACCGACGCCTCGGGGGTGTGCGTGTCAAAGCTTCGACGCCGTCGCCCCGGCGCAAGCCGGGATCCATTTGGCTGTGGCTGTGGCTGTTGCTTTCGGCTCAAGCGCCGAGAGGCCACCCAAGGGTCCGGTGTGCGGGGGGTGTCGCGTCAAGCCGGCCATGGATGGCCGGCGCGCGAGTCAGGACAGGATGTCCTGACCGAGCGGAGAGCGACACCTCCCGCGCACCGGACCCGGGCCGACCAATGCTTCCCGCAACTAGAACAGGAGCCGACCAAGCCTCTCGCAACCAGACCAGCTCCGGGCCAACCATGCAACCCGCCGCTTCGGCATCCCCGAAACCGAAGCCGGTCAGCTCCAGCGCAGGCGACGACTCACCACGCCACCGTCTCGAACGCCCGCCCGTGCTCCGGATGCGCCGCCCACAGTTCGGCGAGCGTGCGCTTGCGCACCGGGTCCACGAACTCCGGCGCGATGTCGGCCAGCGGCTTGAGCACGAACGCATGCCGCAGCTCCGGCCGCGGCAGCTGCAGGTGCCCCGGCCCGTCCAGCACCAGATCGTCGAAATACACGATGTCCACATCCAGCGTCCGGCTGCTGTTGCGCACGCTGCCGCGCTGCCGCCCGTGCTCACGCTCGAGCTCGTGCAGCCACTCCGTCAACGCGAACGGATCCAGATCGCTGTCCACGATCGCCGCCGCGTTGAGGAAATCCGGCCCCGCGAAGCCCACCGCCGGCATCCGGTACAGCGGCGACAGCACCACCGCCCCGAACCGCGCCCGCAACGCCGCCACCGCCGACCGCAGATGCCGCTCCGGCTCGATGTTGCTGCCCAGGCTCAGGTACGCCTTCGCGGTCGCGCTCATCCGCCCTCCGCGCGCCCGCGCTCGATGATCACGCCCACCGCGCGCGCCCCGCGCACCGCACCGGGCTTGCTCAGCTTCAGCCGCACCTGATGCACCCCGAACTCGTCCAGGATCAACTCCGCGCAACGCTCGGCCAGCGTCTCCACCAGGCCGAAATCGGTCTGCGACACATACCCGATCAGGCGCTTGCTCACCGCCTTGTAGTCGAGCGTGTCCTCGATCCGGTCGCTGGCCGCGGGCCGGCGATTGTCGAACGCCATCTCGATGTCGAACACCAGCGGCTGGCGCACCCGCCGCTCCCAGTCGTAGATGCCGATCAGCGCCTCGATCTCGAGGCCCTCGATGAAAACCCTGTCCATCCTGTCTCCCTATCCGGACACCGCCGGCAACGCCGCCATGTCCCAGCGCGAGGTCACCCGGATCGCGGTGTCGTCATGCTGCCCGGCCTGCAACCGCAGCGCGCCGGCGAAGGCGATCATCGCGCCGTTGTCGGTGCACAGCGCCGGACGCGGGAACCGCACCCGTCCACCGCGCGCCTGCGCCATCGCCTGCAGCCGCGCGCGCAGGCGCTTGTTGGCGCCCACGCCGCCGGCGATCACCAGCGTGTCGCAGCCGGCGGCCTCCAGCGCGCGCTCGCACTTGATCGCCAGCGTGTCCACCACCGCGTCCTCGAACCCGCGCGCCAGGTCGGCGCGGGTGGCCTGGCCCTGGTCGCTCTTCTGCCAGGCCAGCAGCACCTGGGTCTTCAGGCCGCTGAAGCTGAAATCCAGCCCCGGCCGGTCGGTCATCGGCCGGGCGAAGCGGAACGTGCCGGGGCGTCCCTGCTCGGCCAGTGCCGCCAGGTGCGGCCCGCCCGGATACGGCAGGCCGAGCAGCTTGGCGGTCTTGTCGAAGGCCTCGCCGGCGGCGTCGTCCAGGGTCTCGCCGAGCAGGCGGTAACGGCCGATCCCGTCCACCGCGACCAGCTGGGTGTGCCCGCCGGACACCAGCAGGGCCACGAACGGCGGCGCCAGCTCCGGGTCCTCGAGCATCGGCGCGAGCAGGTGGCCTTCCATGTGGTGCACGCCGATCGCCGGCACCTCCAGCGCCCAGGCCAGCGCCCGCGCCACCCCGGCCCCGACCAGCAGCGCCCCGACCAGCCCCGGCCCGGCGGTGTAGGCCACCCCGTCCAGGTCGCGCACCGACAGCCCGGCCTCGGCCAGGGTCTGCCGGACCAGCGGCAGCAGCTTGCGCACGTGGTCGCGGCTGGCCAGCTCCGGCACCACCCCGCCGTACTCGGCGTGCAGGGCCACCTGGCTGTAGACCGCATGCGCGCGCAGCCCGTCCGCCCCGGGCCGGGCGGTGTCGTACACGGCCACGCCGGTTTCGTCGCAGGAGGTTTCGATGCCGAGGACGCGCATGGTGAAGGGCGGGGGTCGGGCCGCGGGCCGTGGGCCGGCCCGAGACTTGCGTGGTCGAGTGAACGCCCCGTATCATACGCGGCTCGCCCGGCCCCGCCGTGCGGCCCACCATCGAGACCCCTGCATGCCCAGCGTCAAAGTCCGCGAAAACGAGCCGTTCGAGTTTGCCCTGCGCCGCTTCAAGCGCACCTGCGAGAAGGCCGGCATCCTGGCCGAGACCCGCAAGCGCGAGTACTACGAGAAGCCCACGCAGGAGCGCAAGCGCAAGGCTGCGGCCGCGGTGAAGCGGCAGGCGCGCCGGGTCGCGCGCGACGCCACCAAGCGTCAGCGCCTGTACTGAGCGCACGGGCCGCAAGGCCCCACGCCCCACGGCTTTCGGAAGCCGGCCGCGCGCGAGCGTCGCCGGCTTCTTGCGTTATGCGGGCCCTGCATCGCAGCCGTCCCGCGCCCCGTCCCCGCCATTTCCGACCGGAACCATCCCATGACCCTGAAGCAGCAGCTCACCGAGGACATGAAGGCGGCGATGAAGGCCGGCGAGAAGGACCGCCTCGGCGTCATCCGCCTGATCAACGCCGCGATCAAGCAAAAGGAGGTGGACGAGCGCATCCAGCTCGACGACGCCGCGGTGCTCGGCGTGCTGGAGAAGATGGTCAAGCAGCGCAAGGACTCGATCGCGCAGTACGAGGCCGCCGGGCGCGAGGACCTGGCCGCGGCCGAGCGTTTCGAACTGGGCGTGATCCAGGGCTACCTGCCGGCGCAGCTCGGCGAGGCCGAGCTGCAGGCCGCGGTCGAGGCCGCGATCGCGCAGACCGGCGCCGCCGCTCCGGCCGACATGGGCAAGGTGATGGGCGTGCTCAAGGCCCAGCTCGCCGGCCGTGCCGACATGGGCCAGGTCTCGGCCCTGGTCAAGCGCCGCCTGGCCGGCTGACGGCGATGGGCGAGGCAGCGGCCGCACGGCACATCGTCCTGCGCCCGGCGCGGCGCGAGGACGTGCCGCAGATCCTGGCCTTCATCCGCGCCCTGGCCGAGTACGAGCGGCTCGCGCACGAGGTCGTCGCCGACGAGGCGGGCCTGGCCGCGCAGCTGTTCGGCCCGCGCCCGGCGGCCGAGGTGGTGCTCGCCGAGGTGGACGGCCGGCCCGCCGGCTTCGCCCTGTTCTTCCACAACTTCTCCACCTTCCTCGGCCGGCCCGGGCTGTACCTCGAGGACCTGTTCGTGCTGCCCGAGCACCGCGGCCTCGGCCTCGGCCAGCGGCTGATGGCGTACCTGGCGCGGCTGGCGGTCGAGCGCGGCTGCGGCCGCTTCGAGTGGTCGGTGCTGGACTGGAACGCGCCGGCGATCGCCTTCTACCGCCGCCTGGGCGCGGTGGGCATGGAGGAATGGACGGTGCAGCGGCTCAGCGGCGAAGCCCTGCAGCGCCTGGCCGCGCAGGCCGACCCCGCCGACACGGACGGGCGGTCGCGGTAGGGTAGCGGCAGCCTCCCCGGACCCCGCATGGCCCGCATCCCCGACGCCTTCATCGACGAGCTGCTCGCGCGCACCGACATCGTCGAGGTGATCGGCGCGCGCGTGCCGCTCAAGCGCCAGGGCCGGGAATACGCCGCGCGCTGTCCGTTCCACGACGAGCGCTCGCCCTCGTTCACGGTCTCGCCGACCAAGCAGTTCTACCACTGCTTCGGCTGCGGCGCGCACGGCACCGCGATCTCGTTCCTGATGCACTACGACCGGCTCGAGTTCCTCGACGCGGTCGAGGAGCTCGCGCGCCGCGCCGGCATGGAGGTGCCGCGCGAGACCCGCGCCCGCCACGAGGACGGCGAGATCCGCGAGCTGTACGCCGCGCTCGAGGCCGCCGCGCGCTTCTTCCGCAGGCAGCTCGCGCTCAGCGACAAGGCCCGCGCCTACGTCGAGCGGCGCGGCATCGCGCCCGAAATCGCCGAACGCTACGCGATCGGCTACGCGCCCGACGGGTTTTCCGCGCTCAAGGACGCGCTCGGCACCGATCCGCGCCGCCTCGCCCTGCTCGACCGCGCCGGGCTGCTGTCGAAGAACGAACGCGGCCACGTCTACGACAAGTTCCGCGACCGGCTGATGTTCCCGATCCACGATCGCCGCGGGCGCGTGATCGCCTTCGGCGGGCGCGTGCTCGATCCGGAGGACTCGCCGAAGTACCTCAACTCGCCGGAGACCGCGCTGTTCCACAAGGGCCGCGAGCTGTACGGGCTGTGGCAGGCGCGACAGGCGCAGGCTGCGCTGGAGCGGGTGGTGGTGGTCGAGGGCTACATGGACGTGGTCGCACTGGCCCAGTACGGGGTGAGCTGGGCGGTGGCCACGCTCGGCACCGCGACCACGCCCGAGCACGCCGAGCTGCTGTTCCGCAACGCGCCGGACGTGGTGTTCTGCTTCGACGGCGATGCGGCCGGCCGCCGCGCGGCGTGGCGCGCGCTGGAGTCGGTGCTGCCGCGGATGCGCGAGGGGCGCCAGGCGTTCTTCCTGTTCCTGCCCGAGGGCGAGGATCCGGACACGCTGGTGCGGCAGGAAGGCGCCGACGGTTTCCTGGAGCGGCTGCGCCAGGCCACGCCGCTGTCGGAGTTCTTCTTCGCCCACGTCTCGCACGACGTGAACCTGGCCAGCCTGGACGGCAAGGCGCGCCTGGCCGAACGCTGCAGGCCGTACCTGGCGCAGATCCCCGACGGCGCCTTCGCCGACCTGATGCGCCAGCGCGTGACCGAGCTCACCGGCGTCGGCGCGCGCAGCAGCCCGCCGCAGACCCACGTGCCGGCGCGGCGCGCGCAGGCCGCACACGCGGGCGCCACGCCCGCGCCCAGGCGCAGCCTGGTGCGGCACGCGATCGCGCTGCTGCTGCAGCGGCCGGCGCTGGCGCTGGCGCTGGAACCGCCGTACCGCTTCTCCGCCTTGCGCCAGCCCGGCGTGCCGCTGCTGGCCGAGATCGTCTCGCTGGTGCGCGAACGGCCCGGGATCAGCACCGGCGCGCTGCTCGAACACTTCGCCGGGCGCGAGGAGCAGGCCGCGCTGCACAAGCTCGCGGCGCAGTCGCTGCCGGGCGAGGAGGAGGCCTGGCGCGCCGAGTTCCTCGACGCGATGGCGCAGCTGGAGAAGCAGACCCTGCTGCAGCGGATCGAGGAGCTGCAGGAACAGGTGCGCGCCGGCGGCTTCGCCGCGCTGTCGGCGGCGGAGAAGGCCGAGCTGCTGGAACTGCAGGCCGCGGCGGCGCGGCGCGGCTGAGCGGCTGTGTTCGCCGCCCTACACGACGGCTGCAAGCAGGGTTTTGCGCGCGCGTGAGGCTTGGGCTGCCTGGGTCCGCACCCCAGGCATACCGGCGCCCCCGCCCGAAGCGACGAAGGCACACATGCGCTGCCGCAACGCACGATGGGCACACCAGCGCGTCCCGGCCCACGCCCCCTCGTGCATGAACCGGGGCTGCATGACCTTCGGCTACTGGCCCCTCCCGGTCTGCAGGCTAAGCTCGGTCGTCCACCCGGGGAGCGTTCCCATGCCCACAGCCCGCACCTGCCTGCTCGCCTTCGCCCTCCTCGCCCTCGCCCCGGCCGCGTTCGCCCAGGGCGCGGACGCACCCGCCGTCGTGCGCCAAGAGCAGGGCAACCGGATCACCGAGGACATCCCGCCGATCCCGCCCGAGCTGCTGGAACGGCTCGAGCGCTACCTGAACACCCGTGGCGCGGCCCTGGCCGGCTGGACCGCGGACGGCTGCCTGCTCGTCTCCACCCGCTTCGCCGAAACCGCGCAGGCGCACCGCGTGTGCCAGCCGCTGGGCATGCGCGAACAGCTCACCTTCTACCCCGAACCGCTGGGCAGCCTGCTGCCGGCGCCGGCGGCTTCCGGCCGCGACGGCTTCGTGTTCGGCAAGGATCAGGGCGGCGACGAGTTCTCGCAGCTGTACTGGTTCGACCTCGACACCCGCCAGGTGGACCGGCTCACCGACGGCCAGCGCACCCAGAACCGCAACCCGCTGTTCTCGCGCGACGGCCGCCTGCTCGCCTACAGCAGCACCGCCCGCAACGGCACCGACACCGACGTGTGGGTGCGCGACCTCGCCAGCGGCCAGGCGCGCGCGGTGGTCACCGCCGGCGGCAGCTGGAGCGCGCAGGACTTCTCGCCGGACGGCAAGCGCCTGCTGGTGATGAAGTACGTCTCCGCCGCCGAGTCGTATCCGGGCGTGGTGGACCTCGACAGCGGCGAGCTGCGCCTGTTCCCGGTCGAAGGCGGCAAGGCCGCGTTCGGCGACTTCCGCTTCGCTCCCGACGGCCGCGCCGTGTACTACGTCTCCGACGAACCGGTGGACGGCAAGCCGCAGGAGTTCCGCACCCTGCGCCGCCACGACCCGGCCACCGGCACGCTCGAGGTGCTCAGCGCGCACATCCCGTGGGACGTGGAGGGCTTCGTCATCGCCGACGACGGCCGCCACCTGGCCTACGTCACCAACGAGGACGGCATCGGCAAGCTGCACGTGCTGGCCCTGCCCGGGCACCGCGAACTGACACTGCCGGCGCTGCCGCTGGGCGTGATCGGCGGCCTGGCGTTCTCGCCCGACGGCGCGCGCCTGGCGCTCGCCCTCAACACCGCCACCTCGCCCAGCGACGTGTACGTGCTCGACCTGGCCCGCGCCCAGCTCACGCAATGGACCCGCAGCGAGACCGGCGGCCTGGACCCGGCGCGGTTCGTCAGCCCGAGCCTGGTCCGCTACCCCACCTTCGACCGCGTCGGCGGCAAGCGCCGCACCATCCCCGCGTTCTACTACCGCCCCGCGCACCTGCCGAAGGGCCGCAGGCTGCCGGTGGTGATCAGCATCCACGGCGGCCCCGAGAGCCAGGCCCTGCCGGCCTTCAATCCCACCATCCAGTTCCTGGTCAACGAACTCGGCGTGGCGGTGCTGGTGCCGAACGTGCGCGGCTCCAGCGGCTACGGCAAGACCTACCTCGCGCTCGACAACGCCGACAAGCGCGAGGACTCGGTGCGCGACATCGGCGCCCTGCTGGACTGGATCGGCAGGCGGCCCGAGCTCGACGCCTCGCGCGTGGGCGTGTACGGCGGCAGCTACGGCGGCTACATGGTGCTGGCTTCGCTCGTGCACTACGGCGAGCGCATCCGCGCCGGCGTGGACGTAGTCGGCATCTCCCACTTCGGCACCTTCCTGCAGAACACCGAAAGCTACCGCCGCGACCTGCGCCGCGCCGAGTACGGCGACGAACGCGACCCGGCGATGCGCGCCCTGTTCGAGCAGATCTCGCCGCTCAACAACGCCTCGAAGATCCGCTCGCGCCTGTTCGTGGCCCAGGGCCGCAACGACCCGCGCGTGCCCTGGACCGAGGCCGAGCAGATCGTCAAGGCGGTGCGCGCCGCCGGCCAGCCGGTGTGGTACCTGCTGTTCGCCGACGAGGGCCACGGCTTCCGCAAGAAGAGCAACAACGACTACTTCACCGCGGCGATGATGCTGTTCTGGCAGCAGCACCTGCTTGGCGCCGGTGAATGAGTCCACGCCCGTGTGACGAGACGGCCCGCCTGCTGCGGGCCGTCCGTGCCGCGCCGGGGTTCACCCCGCCGGCGCGAACTCCACCGCCGGCGCCGGCTGCAGCCACGGCATCAGCCAGTGGTCGAGCAGCAGGAACGCGAACAGCGCCATCAGGTACACCACCGAGTAGTGGAACACGCGCATGGCGAAGAATTCGTCCGGCGGATCGAGCAGGCGCCAAGCGTACCATAGGAACACCGCGCCCAGCACCAGCGCGCCGCCGAGGTAGAAATTGCCGCTCATGCCCACCGCGCGCGGCAGCATGGTCACCGCGACCAGCAGCACGGTGTACAGCAGGATCTGCCAGCGCGTGTAGGTCACGCCGTGGGTGACCGGCAGCATCGGCACCATCGCCCTGGCGTAGTCCTCGCGGCGGAAGATCGCCAGCGCCCAGAAGTGCGGCGGGGTCCAGACGAAGATGATCAGCACCAGCAGCAGCGCGTGCGCCCAGCCCCACGGGTCCTGCATGCCGGTGATCGCCGACCAGCCGAGCAGCGGCGGCGCCGCGCCGGCGATGCCGCCGATCACGATGTTCTGCGGCGTGGCGCGCTTGAGGAAGCCGGTGTAGACGATCGCATAGCCGATCAGCGAGGCGAAGGTGAGCGCGGCGGTGAGCGGATTGACCAGCGCGACCAGGATCGCCATCGAGGCCGCGCCGAGCAGCACCGCGAACGCCAGCACCTGCGAGGGGTTCAGCGCCCCGCTCGGCAGCGGCCGGTGCGCGGTGCGGCTCATCACCCGGTCAATGCGCTGGTCAATGAGGTGGTTGATGGCCGCGGCCGAGGACGCCGCCAGCCAGATCCCGAGCAGGCCGAACACGGTCTGCCGCAGCGGCGGCAGCCCCGGCACCGACAGGAACATGCCCACCAGCGCGGTGAACACGATCAGCGCGACCACGCGCGGCTTGGTCAGCGCCCAGTACTGCGCGGCGACGGATCCGGCCATCCTCAGGCGTCCGGCGCGCGCACCCGCGCGAGCAGCGAGACCAGCACGAACAGCAGCAGCGCCGCGCCGGCGTTGTGCAGCACCGCCACCCACAGCGGCAGGCCGAGCCTGACGTTGGCGATGCCCAGGCCCAGCTGCGTGAGCAGCAGCAGGCCGAGCAGCGTGCCCCAGCCGCGCATGCCGGGCGTGCGCAGCAACCTCACCGCCAGCCACAGCAGGTACGCGGCCACCACCACCGCCATCATCCGGTGCGCGAGCTGGATCGCGATCCGCGAGGCGCCGTCGAGGATCCCGCCCTCGTAGTCCACGCCGATCCCGCGCCAGAGCACGAAGCCCTCGCCGAAGTCGGCGGGCGGCCACCATTGGCCCACGCACTTCGGAAAATCGGTGCCGCAGGCGAGCGCAGCGTAGTTGGCGCTGACCCAGCCGCCGAGCGCGATCTGCAGCGCGAGCACCGCCAGGCCGAGCCACAGCCAGCGGCGCAGCGCGCCCGCCTCGGCCAGGCGGATCGGCAGCCCGGTGGCGCGCCACGCGGTCCAGGTCAGCAGGGCGAAGGTGAGCAGGCCGCCGAGCAGGTGCGCCATCACCACGATCGGCTTGAGCAGCCAGGTCACGGTCCACATGCCGAGCAGGGCCTGGCCGACGATCACCGCCAGCAGCAGGGTGGAGATCCGGGCCAGGTCGGCGTTCGACCAGCGCGCAGCCTGCACCAGCAGCAGGCCGCTGCCGGCGGCGGCGAGCAGCGAGGCCACGCCGGGATGTCCGGCCATGTACGCGCCGATCGCGGCGGCGATCGCGCCGCTCGCCAGCAGCACCGAGGCGATGCCGAAGCGGCGCCGGCGCACCGCCAGCAGCGCGAGCGCGAACACCAGCGTGCCGAGGGTGGCGGCGAGGTGCCGGTGCACCTGTTCGCGCCAGGCCTTGTGCGGCTCGACCGGGCGGATCGCGGTGGCGGCGTGGTCGGCGGCCTCGTGCGCGGCCTGCGGCCAGGTGGCGCGGCCGTAGCAGGTCGGCCAGTCGGGACAGCTCAGGCCGGCGTTGGACAGGCGCACGAACGCGCCGAACACGATCACGCCCAGGGCGAGCGCGACCGCGAGCCAGGCGATGCGGTGGAAGTGTTTGTGGACAGCGGGCTTGTGGGCGGCGGGCGTGGCGGGCGTGTTCATCACTTGAGCTTGAGCAGTCGGGCCAGGTCCGCGCGCAGGTCGCCCGGGTCGAAGCCGGGAGCGTAGCGCAGAACCACGAACCCGTTCGGGTCGATCAGGTACACCACCGCGCCGCGGGGGTCGTCCGCGCGCGGCAGCCCGGCGCGCAGCGCCGGCGTCGGCACCAGCACCCGCAGCGAGCGCGGGCGCGGACCCTGCGCCGGCAGCGCGCCGATCCACAGCAGGTGCACGCGGTCGGCGTCCTTGCCGGCGAGCCGCCACACGGTGTCGAGCTGCCCGAGCAACCGCGCGCAGTCCGCCGCGCGTGCCCCGTCGCAGCCCGGCGCCCAAGCGGCGATGCGCCAGGTGCGCGCGACCGGGCTCCAGCCATAGTCGCCGCCGTCGGCCAGGCGCGGCGTCACTTCGCGCAGGTCGCCATAGGGCTGCAGCAGCTCGCCCTTGTTGACCGAGCCCTGCGGGCGCCAGCCGGTGAAACGCAGCACGCCGGCGAGGATCAGCGCGCCGAAGAACAGCGCGGCCAGCGCGATCAGCATGCCGCGGTTGCGGCGGCGCAGGTCGGGAGGGACGGGAACGTTCATGGCTTGCGTCCGCGGAAGGTGAGCACGAGGGCGACGATCAGGGTGGCGGCGGCGAGCGCGAACCACTGCAGCGCATAGCCGAGATGGCGTTCCGGCGGCAGCGTGTTCGGCAGCACGTCCAGGTCACGCGCGTAGCCGAGCGGGAGATCCGGGTCGGGCCGCAGCACGCGCGGCGCCAGCGCGCGCTGGCCGAGCGGTGCGGCCAGTTGCAACGGATCGAGCGCGACCGCGAGCAGCGCATCGCCGGACCGGCGCGTGGCTTCGGCGCGCACCAGCCCCGCCGACGGCGGCGGCAGCACCAGCCCTTCCAGCCGCCACGGTCCCTGCGGCGTCGGCACCGCCGGCAGCGTGCGGTCGCCGGGCAGCGGCAGCCAGCCCAGTTCGACCAGCAGCGGCGTCGTCCCGTCCGTCGGCACGAACACCCGGTACGCGCGCACGCCGACCCGGCCGCCGCGTTGCTGGTTGTCCAGCAGCACCGCCGGCCCCGGCGCGAAGCGCCCGACCCCGGCCGCCCAATCGTAGCCGCGCACGCGCGCCGGATCGGCGGCGACCGCCAGCGGTTGCGCGCGGCGCGCCTCGAGCACACGCTGCACGGCCTCGAGCATCGCCTGCTTCTCCTGCCGGCGTCCGGCCTGCCACAGGCCGAGCGTGCAGAACAGCGCGATCGCGCCCAGCGCCAACGCCCAGCCGGCCAGCAGCGTGCCGCGCCGGCTCACGCGGTCTTCCCCGCCGGCTGCGATAATGCCGGCATCGCGCAGGCGCGCGGCGACGAGGAACCCGCCATGAACGACTCGCTCAAGACCCTGGTGATCGTCGGCTTCCTCATCCTGATCCTGTGGAATCTCGGCGCCGGCCTGTACTACATGCTCACCGACCGTGGCGAAACCAAGCGCACCGTCAACGCGCTCACCCGCCGCATCGCCCTGTCGGTGGCGCTGATCCTGCTGCTGATCCTGGCCATGTACATGGGCTGGGTCACCCCGCACGGCATCGGCCGCAACCCCGCTTGAGTCCGGCGAAGTCCGGACACGCAACGGGCCGGCATTGCCGGCCCGTTTCCTTCTGGGCGGGATCCGTCCGGATGTGGACGCGGCTCAAAGCACGTACACGAACATGAACAGGCCCAGCCACACCACGTCCACGAAGTGCCAGTACCAGGCCACCGCCTCGAACGCGAAGTGGTCGTTCCTGCTGAAGTGGCCCTTGGCGCAGCGCAGCCAGATGATCGCCAGCATGATCGTGCCGAGCGTCACGTGCGCGCCGTGGAACCCGGTGAGCATGAAGAAGGTCGAGCCGTAGATGCCCGAGCCGAGGGTCAGGTTGAGCTCGCGGTAGGCCTCGATGTACTCCTCGGCCTGGAAGAACAGGAACAGCGCGCCCAGAGCCACGGTCAGGCCCAGGAACACCAGCAGCCTGGTGCGCTGGCCGGCCTTGAGCGCATGGTGCGCGATGGTCACGGTCACGCCCGAGGACAGCAGGATCAGGGTGTTGAGCAGCGGGATGCCCCAGGCCGGGATGGTCTGGAAGCTGCCGCCGATCTCCGCCGGCCCATTGGTCGGCCAGCCGCCGCTGAAGCCCTGCCACAGCAGCGTGTGCGTGGCCATGCCGTCGCCCTCGCCGCTCAGCCACGGCAGCGCGAACTGGCGCGCGTAGAACAGCGCGCCGAAGAACGCGGCGAAGAACATCACCTCGGAGAAGATGAACCACATCATCCCCATGCGGAAGGAGATGTCCACCTGGCGGTTGTAGAACCCGGCCAGCGACTCGCGGATCACGTCGCCGAACCAGCGGAACAGCACCGCGGCCAGGCCGGCCAGGCCGACGAAGAACGCGACCTTGCCGCCGCCAAAGCCGCTGAGCCAGCTGGCCAGGCCGACCATGGTCACGAACAGCGCGATCGAGGCCAGCACCGGCCACTTGCTGCCGTGCGGCACGTAATAGACGTTGGCGTCGTGGTGGGCTTGGGCCATGGCGGTCTTCCGTCGTTCGAATCCGGGGTTACGGTGCGGCGTGCGGCGCCCCCGCCGCGGCCCGCTCGGCGGGCGCGGCGAGCTGCGCGGTCTGCGCCTCGTTCTTGAAGAAGGTGTAGCTCAGGGTCACGGTGTGCACGTCGGCCGGCAGGTCGCGGTCGACGATGAAGCGCACCGGCATCTCCCGGCCCTCGCCGGGCCGCAGGGTCTGCGCGGTGAAGCAGAAGCACTCGGTCTTGCTGAAGTACGCCGAGGCCCGTGCCGGCGCCACCGAGGGCACCGCATTGCCGACGATGGCGCGGTCGCTGACGTTGCGCGCGTAGTACACGGCCTCGTACGGCTCGCCCACGCGCACCTGCATGCTCGCCTGGCGCGGCTCGAACTCCCACGGCAGCTTCGAGTTCACGGCACCGTCGAACAGCACCGTGACCGTGCGCGAGGCCGGCGCGGCCGCGCGCGCCTCGTCCTCGGCCGGGCCGCGCTCCAGGCGGATGCCGAACACCTTCTCGCAGGCGATGCGGTACAGCGGCACCAGCGCGAAGCTGAAGCCGAACGCCAGCACGGCCACGCCGACCAGCTTGCCGATGCCCAGGCCGGCCCGGTTCATGCCCCGCTCACTCCGCGCCAGAGGAACAGCGCGTAGATCGCCAGCGCCGCCAGCGCCACGAGCCAGGCCGTGCGGCGCACCGCCTTGCGGCGGGCGGCGGCCTGGGCCTCGGTCAGCGGGGGCAGGGATTCGCGCATGGTGCAGATGCGTCCGCGCTCAGTCGTAGTCCAGGTGGGCGAAGTCGCCGTGGGCGAGATCGCCGTCCTTGATCACCGGCGGGGTGGTGAAGGTGTGGTGCGGGGCCGGCGAGGGCACCGTCCACTCCAGGCCGCGCGCGCCCTCCCAGGCCCGTGCCCCGGCCTTCTCGCCGTACTTGAGCGAGTGCCACAGCACATAGGCCATCATGAACGGGGTGACGAACATGCCGAACGCGCCGATCGAACTGATCCAGTTCCAGTCCGCGAACACCACGTTGTAGTCCGGGATCCGGCGCGGCATGCCGGCCAGGCCGAGGAAGTGCTGCGGGAAGAACAGCAGGTTGACGAACACCACGCTCCACCAGAAGTGGAACTTGGCCAGCTTCTCGCTGTACATGCGCCCGGTCCACTTCGGCCACCAGTAGTACACCGCGGCGATGATCGAGAACAGCGCGCCGGTCACCAGCACGTAGTGGAAGTGGGCGACCACGAAGTAGGTGTCGTGGTACTGGAAGTCGGCCGGCACGATCGCCAGCATCAGGCCGGAGAAGCCGCCGATGGTGAACAGGATCACGAACGCGATCGCCCACAGCATCGGCGTCTCGAAGGTCAGCGCGCCGCGCCACATGGTGGTGACCCAGTTGAACACCTTCACCCCGGTCGGCACCGCGATCAGCATGGTGGCGAACATGAAGTAGATCTCGCCACCGAGCGGCATGCCGACGGTGAACATGTGGTGCGCCCACACGATGAACGACAGGAAGGCGATCGCGGCGATCGCGTACACCATGGCCTGGTAGCCGAACAGCGGCTTGCGGGCGAAGGTCGGGATGATCTCCGAGACCACGCCGAACGCCGGCAGGATCATGATGTAGACCTCGGGGTGGCCGAAGAACCAGAAGATGTGCTGGAACATCACCGGGTCGCCGCCGCCGGCCGCGCTGAAGAAGGTGGTGCCGAAGAACTTGTCGGTCAGCAGCATGGTCACCGCGCCGGCCAGCACCGGCATCACCGCGATCAGCAGGAACGCGGTGATCAGCCACGCCCAGCAGAAGATCGGCATCTTCAGCAGGTCCACACCCGGGGCGCGCATGTTGAGGATGGTGGCGATGACGTTGATCGCGCCCATGATCGAGCTGATGCCCATCATGTGGATGGCGAAGATCGCGAACGCGACGTTGGCGCCGCCCTGCAGCGACAGCGGCGGGTACAGGGTCCAGCCCGCGGCCGGGGCGCCGCCCGGGAGGAAGAAGGTCAGCAGCAGCAGCGCGAACGCGAACGGCAGGATCCAGAACGACCAGTTGTTCATGCGCGGCAGCGCCATGTCCGGCGCGCCGATCTGCAGCGGGACCATCCAGTTGGCCAGGCCGACGAAGGCCGGCATCACGCCGCCGAAGATCATGACCAGCGCATGCATCGTGGTCATGGAATTGAAGAACATCGGGTCCACGTACTGCAGGCCCGGCGTGGCCAGCTCGGCGCGGATCACGACCGAGAAGGCCGCGCCGACGATGAACATCAGGAAGCTGAACACCAGGTACAGCGTGCCGATGTCCTTGTGGTTGGTCGAGAAGAACCAGCGCTCGACGAAACCCGGCTTGTGGTCGTGGGCGTCGTGGTGGTCGGCGGCGGAATGCGTGGCCATGGCCTACCTCGGTATGAGACGGTGCGTGACGAGTGCGGTCCGCGTCAGCGGGCCGCGGGCTCGGCGGGTTCGGACGTGGGCGCGGCGTCCGCGGCCGGGGCGGCCGGCGCGGTTCCGGCGTCGCCCTGGGCCGCGGCAGGCGCGGCGTCGGCGGCGAGCGCGGCCGGGGCGGGCGCACTCTCGGCCGGGGCCTGCTCGGCCTTCTTCGCCGCCAGCCACTGCGCGAACTCGGCCTTCGGCACCGCCTTGACCACGATCGGCATGAAGCCGTGGTCCTTGCCGCACAGCTCGGCGCACTGGCCACGGTAGAGGCCCGGGGTGCGGATCTCGGTCCATGCCTCGTTGATGAAGCCCGGGATCGCGTCCTGCTTCCAGCCCAGCGCCGGCACCCACCAGGCGTGGATCACGTCGTCGGCGGTGATCACGAAGCGGATCTTGGTGTCCACCGGCAGCACCAGCTCGTTGTCCACCTCGAGCAGGTAGTGCGGATGGCTCGCGGCGTCCGGCACCTTGCCGCTCTGGCGCAGCGCGTCGCTCTCGCGCGCCAGGCGGCTGGTGAACTCCACGCCCTCGCCGAGGTACTCGTACTTCCACATCCACTGGTAGCCGGTGACCTTCACCGTCATCTCGGCGTTGCGGGTGTCGTACATGGCGATCAGTTTGGCGGTGGCCGGCCAGGCCATCGCCACCAGCAGGATCACCGGCACCAGGGTCCAGACGATCTCGAGCCGGGTGCTGTGGGTGAAGCGGGTGTCGGGCACGGCGCCCTTCGACTTGCGGAAGCGGAACATCGCCACCGCCATCGCGCCGAACACGATCACGCCGATCACGACGCAGACCCACAGCGCGATCATGTGCGCGTCGTAGGCCATCTGCGCGCTCTGGGTGACGCCGCGGCCCATGTTGAGCTGCCAGCGCTCGGGATCGGCGGCCTGCGCCATCGCGGCCGTCGCCGGCGCCATCGCCAGGGCGAGGGCCATGCCCCCGTGCCTTGCGCCCCACTTGTCGAACCAGGCTTTCATCACTCCGAGCCCCGATTGCGTGAAATCCAACGGTTAGTGGCAGGCCGCCAGCAGCGCGCGCAGGGAATGCCGCAGCTGCCGGCGCTCGTCCGGTCCGAGGAAGGCGCCGACCTCGCAGCGGCGGCCGCTGCTGGCCAGGCACACGGGATCGGCCTCGTCGCCGCCTTCCAGCCGCACCCAGTAGGGGTGGGCGCGGAAGACGGGCCGGGCCTGGCCCGCTCGCCAGACCTCCACCGCGTCCTGCGTGAACACGACGGTCTCGGCACGCTGGCCCTGGCGCCAGAGCCAGCGCAAGGCCACCGCCACCAGCGCGCTGTCGAACAGCGCGAACGCCGGGGCGAACGCATTGCCGCCCCACCATCCGAGCAGGGCCACCAGCCACATCGCCCCCGCGAGGGCGGCGAACAGGCCGACGAACTGGCGGGCCGTCAGCGCCCGCGGCGGCCGCAGCGTGAACCGCGCGCCGGATCCGGACGCTGGCGAGACCACTTCGATCATGCCGAAACCCGCGTCCCACAGGGCGCGGAAACCGCGAAATGGTAGCCGCCGCCCGCCCCCGGGAGCAAGCCGACGCTGCCCGCCTCCGGGCCGGCCGCTACACTATGCGGCTCGCCACGGCGCATTCCCCACGGGCCCGATGACTGCCGACCCCTCCGTTCCGCCGGCGGCCGCCGGCGCCACCGGCCTCGCGCCGATCCTCTCCCCCGAGCTGCCGCCCGCGCCCGATCCGCTGCGCGCGGCGATCACCGCCGCCTGGGTCCGCGACGAGACCGCGCACGTGCGCGAGCTGCTCGCGGCCGCGCGCCTGCCCGAGGCCGAGCGCCGCGCGGTCCAGGCCACCGCCGCCGACCTGGTGCGGCGGGTGCGCGCGCGGGCCCGGGACCAGGGCGCGATCGAGGCCTTCATGCGCCAGTACGACCTCGGCAGCGAGGAAGGCGTGCTGCTGATGTGCGTGGCCGAGGCGCTGCTGCGCATCCCCGACGAGGACACCGCCGACCGGCTGATCCGCGACAAGCTCGGCGAGGCCGACTGGAAGCGGCACGTCGGCCAGTCCGACTCGCTGCTGGTCAACGCCTCGACCTGGGGCCTGATGCTCACCGGACACCTGGTGGAGCTGGCCGAGGACACCCGCCGCGACGTGTACGGCGCGTTCCGGCGCCTGCTCGGCCGGGTCGGCGAGCCGGTGGTGCGGCTCGCGGTGCGCCAGGCGATGCGGATCATGGGCCACCAGTTCGTGATGGGGCGGACCATCGAGGAAGCCCTGGCGCGCTCGCGCAAGGGCGACAACGCCCGCTTCCGCTACTCCTTCGACATGCTCGGCGAGGGCGCGCTGACCGCGAAGGACGCGCAGCGCTACCTCGAGGCCTACCGCGCCGCGATCCACGCCATCGGCCGCAGCGTCGGCGCGCGCCCCGCCGACGTGTTCGCCGCGCCCTCGATCTCGGTCAAGCTGTCCGCGCTGCATCCGCGCTACGAGCACGCCAAGCGCGCGCGGGTGCTGGCCGAGCTCACCCCGCGCGTGCTGGAGCTGGCGCAACTGGCGAAGTCCTACGGCATCGGCTTCACCGTGGATGCCGAGGAGGCCGACCGGCTCGAGCTGTCGCTGGAGGTGGTCGCCGGCGCCTACGCCGACCCGTCGCTGGAAGGCTGGGAGGGCTACGGCCTGGCCGTGCAGGCCTACCAGAAGCGCGCGCCGTACGTGCTCGACTTCCTGACCGCCCTGGCCCGCCGCAGCGGCCGCCGGATCCCGGTGCGGCTGGTGAAGGGCGCGTACTGGGACAGCGAGATCAAGCGCGCCCAGGTCGAGGGCCAGGCCGGCTACCCGGTGTTCACGCGCAAGCCGAACACCGACGTGTCCTACCTCGCCTGCGCGCGACGCATGCTCGCCGCGCCCGACGCGCTGTACCCGATGTTCGCCACCCACAACGCGCACACGATCGCGGCGATCCACCACCTCGCGCGCGGGCAGGCGTACGAATTCCAGAAGCTGCACGGCATGGGCGACGACCTGTATGCCGAGGTGATCCCGTCCGACCGCCTGGACGTGCCCTGCCGCGTGTACGCGCCGGTGGGCTCGCACGAGGACCTGCTGCCGTACCTGGTGCGGCGCCTGCTCGAGAACGGCGCCAACTCCAGCTTCGTCAACCGCATCACCGACGAGGACATCGCGGTGGAAGACCTGGTGCGCGACCCGGTCGAGACCGTGTCCGCGTTCGATTCCATCCCGCACCCGCGCATCCCGCTGCCGGCGGACCTCTACCGCAGCTTCGGCCTCGACAGGACCAATTCCATGGGCGTGAACCTCGCCAACGACGACCAGCTCCGTTCCCTCGCCGCGCAGGTCAACGCCGCGGCCGCCGGCCCGTGGCGCGCCGCGCCGCTGGTGCCGGGCGCGGCCGCGTCCGGCGCGGAGATCGCGGTCACCAACCCCGCCGACCGCCGCGAGACCGTGGGCCACTGGCGGCCCGCCGACGGCGACACCGTCGAGCGCGCGCTGCACAACGCGGCCGCCGCGTTCGACGCCTGGAACGCCACCCCCGCGGCCTCGCGCGCGGCGATCCTGGAGCACGCCGCCGGGCTGCTCGAGGCGCGCATGCCGCAGTTCATCGCGCTGTGCACCAAGGAGGCCGGCAAGACCATCGCCGACGGCGTGGCCGAGGTGCGCGAGGCGGTGGACTTCCTGCGCTACTACGCCGGCCAGGCGCGGGCGCTGTTCAAGCCCGAGCCGCTGCCCGGCCCCACCGGCGAGTCGAACGAGCTGCAGCTCTCCGGGCGCGGCGTGTTCGTGTGCATCTCGCCCTGGAACTTTCCGCTCGCGATCTTCACCGGCCAGGTCGCGGCCGCGCTCGCCGCCGGCAACAGCGTGATCGCCAAGCCGGCCGAGCAGACCAACCTCACCGGCTACTACGCGGTGAAGCTGCTGCACGAGGCCGGCGTGCCGGAGGCGGTGCTGCAGTTCCTGCCCGGCGACGGCGCCACCGTCGGCGCCGCGCTCACCCGCGATCCGCGCGTGGCGGGCGTGGCCTTCACCGGCTCGACCGAGACCGCGCGCGCGATCAACCGCGCGCTGGCCGCGCGCGAGGCCGCGATCGGGGTGCTGATCGCCGAGACCGGCGGCCAGAACGCGCTGATCGCCGACTCCTCGGCGCTGCCGGAGCAGCTGGTCAAGGACGCGCTGGCCTCGGCCTTCACCTCCGCCGGCCAACGCTGCTCGGCCGCGCGCGTGCTGTTCGTGCAGGAGGACATCGCCGACAAGGTGATCGCGATGCTGGCCGGGGCGATGGCCGAGCTGAAGGTCGGCGACCCGGGCCTGCTGTCCACCGACGTCGGCCCGGTGATTGACGCCGACGCGCTGGCGCTGCTCGAGGCGCATGCCGCGCGCATGGCCCGGGAGGCCAGGCTGATCGCCCGCGCCCCGCTCGACGAGAGCACCCGCCACGGCACCTTCTTCGCCCCCGCCGCGTGGGAGCTGGACTCGCTCGACCGCCTCACCCGCGAGAACTTCGGCCCGGCGCTGCACGTGATCCGCTGGAAGGGCGACCAGCTCGACGCGGTGGTGGATGCGATCAACGCCACCGGCTACGGCCTGACCCTCGGCATCCACTCGCGCATTGACTCGACCATCGCCCGGATCGTGGCGCGGGCCAAGGTCGGCAACGTCTACGTCAACCGCAACCAGATCGGCGCGGTGGTCGGGGTGCAGCCGTTCGGCGGCCAGGGCCTGTCCGGCACCGGCCCCAAGGCCGGCGGCCCGCACTACCTGCCGCGCTTTGCCACCGAGAAGACGGTGACCATCAACACCACCGCCGCCGGCGGCAACGCCTCGCTGCTGACCCTGGGCGACTGAGCGCCGCCGCGGCGAACGGTGCATGCCACCCAACGAAAAGCCCCGCGCAAGGCGGGGCTTTCGTGTTTCCGGGGATCGCTCCGGTCAGAACCGGTACTGCGCGGACACGCCGAACAGGTTCACCTCCGAGTCGTACCGGCCCACGAGATGGGCGCCGCTGCTGTTCTCGGGATCGTTGATGGTCGGATGGTCGGCATCAATCCGGACGTAACCGGCATTGAGCTCGAGCGCGTCGGTCGCGTTCCAGGTCAGGCCGAGCGAGAGCCACTTGCGGTTCGCGTCGGGCAGGCGCGGAGTGCGGTGCTCGTCGTTGGTCGGGGTCTCGTCGTAGGCCAGGCCGAAGCGGAAGGTGAAGGCGTCGCTGAACGCCCACTCGCCGCCGAGCGAGTAGAAGAAGGTGTCCTCCCACTCGAAGGCCTCGACCGAATCCGGCTGCACCGGGTTGTCGAACTCGATCACCACCGACTGCAGCGAATGCCAGTCGGTGCGGACGACATCCCCCATCAGCGTGAAGCGGTCGGTGAAGGCGTAGGCGACGCTGAGCGTGTCAATGCTCGGGGTGGTGAGCTTGGCGCGGCCCTGGGTGTCGGTGAACACGTTGCGCGCGGGCGGGAACGGATTGGCGTTGAACACCGAACGCACCGCCGCCGGCACCTCGAAGTCGGCGGCGCCCTCGAGCTCGTGGTCGATCTCGGAACGGTGCGAATAGCCGATGGTCAGGCGGTCGGTCGGGCGCCAGTGCACGCCGGCCAGCCAGCCCATGCCGGTGTCGTCGCCCTTGATCCCGGCGAAGCCGTCATTGCGCTGCGGGCCGTACACGGTCGGGAACGCGACGCACAGCGCGGCGCTGCTCGGGTTGGCGCAGATCGCGGTGCCGAAGTCCACTGCCTTGGTCAGCTCGGCCTCGGCGCGCTCATAGACCAGGCCCAGGCCGACCGAGAAGCGATCGGTGACGTCGAGCGCGAGCGAGAGGGTGAGGTCCACCGTCTTCACTTCGGACTTGAGCGCGTGGTAGCGGCCGACCCAGCCCGGGTCGTACTCGGTCTTCAGCCCGAACGGCGCGCTGACCATGGCGCCGAAGGTCAGACCGGTATCGCCGAGCGGGAAGATCGCCGACATCGCCGGGATCGGGGTCACATCGCCCGCGTTGCCGCCGTTGCCGCCGGTGAGCGGATTGCCGAAGGCGTCGGTGCCGCCGCCGCTGAAGGTGGCGTCCACATCCACCACGGTGACGTCGGCCTGGACCGTGTTCTGCTCGAACTGGCCCATCGCGGCGGGATTGTTCGCCACCACCGAAGCGTCGCCGCCGACCGCGGCCGAGCCCGCGAAGGCGCGGCCCATCGCCTTGACGCTGTTCTCCTTCAGCTGGAAGCCCGCTGCCTGCGCCTGGCCCAGGGCCAGGACACCGGCGATGCCGAGGGCCAGCGCGCTCACGCGCGCGAAATTCTGGTTCTGCATGGGAATGTCGTTCTCCGAATGATCCTTGGACGCTGGGACGGGCCGCACCCGAGCCTGGCCCGACGTACGACACCGTACGCACTATACGGACCTTAACCGGACGCTAACAACCGCCGCTGGTCACGGAAGCCGCTAGGCTGGGCGCATGTTCGTCGCCCTGCCTCCCCGCGCCCGGCCGAGCCTGCGCTGGGCCACGCCGCTGCTGCTCGCGCTGCTGTGGGGCGCGTTCGTGTGGGCCAGCACCCGCACCGACGCGCACCAGCGCGCGCTGCTGCTCACCTGGGGCGCGCTCTCCGGCGGCCCCGACACCTGGCAGGCCTGGATCGCCGAGGGCCGCGTGCTGCGCCTGCTCAGCGCCCTGTTCCTGCACGCCGGCTGGGCGCACCTACTCGGCAACCTGGTGTTCCTGCTGCTCTTCGGCCTGTCGGCGGAGAAGGCGATGGGCGCATGGCGGTTCCTGGCCCTGTTCCTGCTCGGCGGGATGGCCGCCAACCTGGCCGCGGCGCTGGCCATCGGCGCGCCGGACCGGCTGATCATCGGCGCCAGCGGCGCGGTCTCGGCGGTAATCGGCGCCTATCTCGCACTGTTCCCGCGCGCACGGCTCGGGCTGGTGCTGCCGCTGGGGCTGTTCCTGGAGTTCGTGCGCGCGCCGGCCTCGCTGCTGATCGGGGTGTGGGCGCTGCTGCAGCTGGTGTTCGTGTACATCGGGCCGAACTTCGGCGCGGTCGCCTGGGCCGCGCACCTGGCCGGATTCGTGTTCGGGGTGGTGTTCGCGCTGCTGGCGCGTCCGGCGATCGCGCGCCGGCTGCGGCGCCAGCGCGGGTTGTGACCGGCCGCGCTTGAGAAGCCGCCGCGCCGGCCCCACCATCGCCGCTGCAGGCTCCCCGGCCGTCCTTCCCGCCGCTCCCTTCCGTCGCACATGGCCAAGACGCTGTACAAGGTCACCTTCCTCAATGCCGGCCGGATCTACGAGCTGTACGCCGGGCGGGTGGGCTCGAGCGCACTGTGGGGTTTCACCGAGGTCGCCGACCTGGTGTTCGACGTGCACGCGGGCGTGGTGATCGATCCGACCGAGGAACGCCTGCGGGACGAGTTCGCCGGCACCCGCAGCCTGCACCTGCCGATGCAGAGCATCGTGCGGATCGAGGAAGTGGAGAAGAAGGGCCAGTCGGCGATCCGCGACGCGGCCACCGGCGAGAAAGTGGTCACCCCGTTCCCGATGCCGGCCAAGCCGCGCTGACCCGCGCGCCGCCGATGCCCACCGTCGTCATCGAGGTCAAGGTCCGGCCGAACGCGCCGGTGAGCGCGCTCGTGCCCGCCGCACACGGCCCCTGGCGGGCGACGCTGAAGGCCCCGCCGGTGGACGGCCGCGCGAACGCGGAGCTGATCGCGCTGGTCGCACGCCACTTCGGCTGCGCCAGATCCGCGGTGACGATCCGCGGCGGCGCCGCCGGGCGGCACAAGCGGGTGCGGGTGGAGACGCCGTAGCGGCTCAGCCGCGGCGCGGGGCGTCCGCGGCCGCGGCCAGCTTCTTCAGTTCGGCCAGCGCCTCGGCGATCGGCGCCTCGCCCTCGAGCACCTCGCCCGGGACGTGCGCAGCCGCCCCTTCGCCGTCGCCGCGCAGGTGGCGCGGCAGCATCGCCTCGGTGACGTCGGGCCGGCCGCCGTTGCGCGCCTTCGGATCGGCGCGCAGGACCACGTCGGGCTCGATCCCGCGCGCCTGGATCGAGATGCCGTTGGGCGTGTAGTAACGCGCGGTGGTGAGCTTGACCGAGTCGCCGTTGTCGAGCGGCAGCAGGGTCTGCACCGAGCCCTTGCCGAAGGTGCGGCTGCCGACGATGCGCGCGCGGCCGTTGTCGCGCAGCGCGCCGGCCAGCACTTCCGCGGCGCTCGCCGAGCCGGCGTCCACCAGCACCACCACCGGCGCGCCGCGCAGCTTGTCGCCGGGGGTGGCGCGGAATTCGGCGTCGCTGACCGCGACCCGGCCGCGGGTGCTCACGATCCCGCCGCGCTCGAGCAGCTCGTCGGCCACCTGCACCGCGGTGGTCAGCAGCCCGCCGGGATTGCTGCGCAGGTCGATCACCAGGCCGCGCAGGCGGCCGCGCTCCTGCAGGCTGTCGAGCGCGCGCGCGAAGTCGGCGCCGGTGTCGGCCTGGAAGGTGCTGATCCGGACGTAGCCGTAGCCGGGTTCGAGCAGGCGGCTGCGCACGCTGGTGATGCGGATCGTCTCGCGCACCAGGGCGACGTCGAACGGCGCCTCGCGCCCTTCGCGCCGGATGGTGAGCACCACCTTGCTTCCGGACGGGCCGCGCAGCGGTTCGGAACCGAGATCGTTGTCGGGGCCGATCGGCTTGCCGTCGATGGCCACGATCACATCGCCCGGCTTGAGCCCCGCGCGCGCGGCAGGGGTGTCGTCGATCGGCGCGACGATCTTCAGCGTGCGGTCGGGCAACTGCACCAGCTCCACGCCGATGCCGTCGTAGGCGCCGCGGGTGGCCTCGTCGAAGTCCTCGGCGTCGGCGCGCTCGAGATAGGCGCTGTGCGGGTCGAGGTCGAGCAGCAGACCCTCGATCGCCGACTGCATCAGGGCGCGGTCCTCGACCGGATCCACGTAGGCCTGGCGGATCGCGTTGAACACGCTCACGAAACGCTGGATCTCGGCCAGCGGCACCTTCGCCGGGGCGTTCTCGACCGCGTCGGGATCGTCGGCCGGCGCGACCCCGGCGGCCCGCTCCTGCGCCAGCGCGGGCGCGCCGGCGAGCGCCAGGCCCAGGCAGAACAGCAACGGCAGACGGATACGGGACATCACATGGAACTCCGGACGGGCGCGGCCGCGACGAGACGGGGGATTGCTGCGATTATGCGTGCCCGCGCGCACCGGGTGCGCACCGCGCCGCCGCGTCTTCAGCGCCGCTGCAGCCAGCCGCCGGGATCCACCGGGCGGCCGTTGCGGCGCAATTCGAAGTACAGCGCCGGCCGGCCCTGGGCGCCGGAGTTGCCGACCGTGGCCACCGCCTCGCCGCGCCGCACCGTGTCGCCCACGTCGCGCAGCAGGGCGTCGTTGTGGGCGTACAGGCTCATGGTGCCGCCGCCGTGGTCCAGGATCAGGATCAGGCCGTAGCCGTTCATCCAGTCGGCGAACACCACCCGGCCGTCGGCCACGGCCTTGACCGGCGTGCCGGCATCGGCCGCGATCAGCACGCCCTGGCTGGGGCGGCCGTCGGGCAGGCGGCCGCCGTAGCCGGCGAGCAGGCTGCCGGCGACCGGCCAGCCCAGGCCGCCGACCTGGACCGGGGCCGCGCGCGCCACCGCCGCGCGTGCGCCGCTGCCGCCCTGTCGTGGCGCGGCCGGCC
>NZ_VNKO01000010.1 GCF_008033445.1 Vulcaniibacterium gelatinicum | reverse complement strand
GATCTCCCGCCGGGTACGCTTGCGCTTGCCCATGCCCTCGGCGTCACCGAACGTCAGCTGCATCGATCGTCACCCCAATCGCGGTGCGCTATTGTCGCCGAGATCATGGGAGTTGTTCAGACCTTCCATAGACATCCGCGACCGTCCGGGTGCCGTCTCCGTACAGCGCCGGGTTGTTGCGGATCACCACCGGCGACAGCACGGTCCCAACGCGAGATTCCGGAGCGTTGCGCAAGGCGAGCAACAATCGTGACGCGTCGCGGACTCCGAGGTTGTGGAACGCATAGGCGTCGGCGTCCGGATCGGAACCTCCGAGACGCGCGCCGCGCTCGACATTCTCCCGTGTGAACTCCGCCAGCATCAGCGCCTGCAGACGCAGGTTCTGCCGGAACTCGGGCGAGTTCGCATCCTCCCTCGTGAGCGAGGATGCGCCCGGAACTCCATGCTTCCGCCCATGGCGGCGAAGCATGTCGTGCCAGGTTCCGTCCAGGAACTGCCCCAACCCATGCGCCGAGGAAATCGCCATCGCGCCATCGAACTGGCGCACCGTATTGCGGCGACCATCCCGCGCGACTGGCCTTGCTTCGGGATCGAACCCCGATTCGAAACCGGCGATCTTGACCAGAATGCCGATATCGATACCTACCTCGACAGAGGCTTGAAGCAAAGCTTCTTGTGATTGTTCCCAATGTTGTCGTCGGGTAGCCTGCATTGTCACGGCGCTCTCCTTGCGCACACGCCCCTTCGTTCGGAATCACCAGCCTGCGGGGAGGAGGTACGTCGCCTTCTCGGGGTCGTATTGAATCCGCTTGCTCTCCGTGGCGCCTCCGTCCATTTTTTTTGTCACGAGCAGCGGGTACCACGCCTGTCCATGGGTGGCGATCGGCTGCCATTCGTAACGCGCGTCCTGCGCCTCCTCGGTGATCTCCGGAATGCCGCTGACATCCTGAAACTTCCCATCGAGGGGCGCTACGATGTGGTGCCAGCTCACGACGATGCCTTGCCAGACGCCACCCGTCGTGAACGTCCAGGCATGCCGCTCCTCACCGATTTTCACCAGCCGGGCCTGCTCGCATCCGCACGCGCCGAAGCTGCCGAACGGCAACGCCGGCGATTGCGCCACGTACCGCCACGGAGAGGCGCTCAGGTCCAGCAGAAAGGCCCCCATCAGGCCAGGCTCCGCCCTTCCGGCAGAAACCGAACCCTCACCGGTCCAGTCCATTTCGCTGACGGCCAGCACATGCAGCATCCGCTTGCCGCCCACCAGCACCGGCTCCACCGCGCGCAGCTTCATGCAGTAGGGGCCGCCGAGATCGGCCTCCGTCGCAGGGGTGTACTGCCAGCACTGATGGCGGGTGTCGAACCTTGCCCCGTAGTGCTCGCGCATCACCTGCTCGGCGACCGTGGCAGGCGCGACGGAAGTCGGAACCGGAACGGCACGCGCAGCCTCCCGCCGTCCGCCCGCATCTTCGCCGGTGGCTGCTTGGCAGCCCATGGCCAGCAAGATCGTGGCCAGCAAACCAATACTGCCTTGCCGTCGCGTGCCAGCACTTCCCAGATTACGGTTTGTCGTCATCGTCTTTGCCTCCTCCTTGACCATGGCGCAAAGCGCGTCATTCGCCGGCGAGCAATCGCCAGCATCCTTCCACGTGCCTGAAGCGATAGGTTCCGATCTCCCCCGATCTGCTCACGATCTGGTCGTCCGCATCAAATTTCGCGCGCTGGAAGCGCACCTGAAACTCGTCTCCCTGTGGCGGGAGGATGCGCAGGTCCAGCGTTTGGTAACCACTCTGGTCCTCAATGCCAGGTGTGAGGTAGACCCAACGGTTGTCAACGATGCCGACCCTGAATGCATCACCATCGCCATCGGTGCGAGAACGCCCCGATGCGCGCTGGCGCAACGTGTGGCTGCGCCGCAATGCGTCGTCCTCGGCGAAACGCTCAAAAAACGCCGCATAGGCCACCTTTTCGCACGGCACCTGCCCCTGTACCGGATCCACGAGATCCTTCAGTCCACGCTCGAGCTCGGCAGCCCTGGCCGCGATCATCTCCAGCGCACAATCGTTGGCGGCAAGACGCTGCGCCTGCCCCTCTTCCTCCGCATTCCAGCGACAGCGGGCTTCTTTTTCTGCCCGCCACGCGTCCTGCTCGGCGGCGAGCCGTGCGCGGGCTCGTTCCGACAACCGCGTCTCCAGCGCGCGGTACGCTGCGTCCAGCCGCTGCTGCTGATGGATGAATTCGGCCTCGATGCACGCCTGCATCGCCCAGGTCGCCCCGGCCGCTTCGTCCAGACAAACCGAGTATTCGGCCCGGAGCGGACTCCCGGCGGCAGCGCTCTGGGCTGGTTCTGCCGGATCGGCCTGCCGGCCCCCGGAGGCAAGCAACCCCCCGGTCACGAAAAACAACGGAAGAATCCGCATTGCCGCCACGCTCCCTGTGGATGGATGTCCGGCCGCCCCCGCCCCCCGCCGGGCCCGCCCGTGCGCGACAATAGCGCCTTCGTCCCAACCCGCGCCATCGGCCATGTCCCACCCTGCCGCGCCCCCCGTGTCCCTGACCCGCCATCTGCTCGAGGCGCAGCGCGCCGGGCAGGTGAGCGCCGACCTGCGCCTGCTGATCGAGGTGGTCGCGCGGGCCTGCAAGCAGATCTCGATCGCGGTGGGCAAGGGCGCGCTGGGCGGGGTGCTCGGCGACGCCGGCACCGGCAACGTGCAGGGCGAGGCACAGAAGAAGCTCGACGTGCTCAGCAACGAGATCCTGCTCGAGGCCAATGCCTGGGGCGGGCATCTGGCCGGGCTGGCCTCGGAGGAGATGGACCACAGCCAACCGATCCCGGACGTGTATCCGCGCGGCAACTACCTGCTGCTGTTCGATCCGCTCGACGGCAGCTCCAACATCGACGTCAACGTCTCGGTCGGCACCATCTTCTCGGTGCTGCGCTGCCCGGACGGGGTGACCGAACCGCGCGACGAGCATTTCCTGCAGCCGGGCACGGCGCAGGTGGCGGCGGGCTATTGCGTGTACGGGCCGAGCACGATGCTGGTGCTGACCATCGGCCACGGCACGCACGCCTTCACGCTCGACCGCGAGGTCGGCAGCTTCATGCTCACCCGGCGCGACATCCGCATTCCGGAGGAGACCAGGGAATTCGCGGTCAACATGTCCAACCAGCGTTTCTGGGAGCCGCCGATGCAGCGCTACGTCGCCGACCTGCTGGCCGGGGCGGAGGGACCGCGCGGCAAGGACTTCAACATGCGCTGGGTGGCCTCGATGGTGGCCGACGTGCACCGGATCCTGACCCGCGGCGGCATCTTCAGCTATCCGCTCGACGCCAAGTGCGCAGCCAAGGGCGGGCGGCTGCGACTGATGTACGAGGCCAACCCGATGGCGCTGCTGGTCGAGCAGGCCGGCGGCGCGGCCAGCACCGGCCGGCAGCGGCTGCTCGAGGTGCCACCGACGCAGCTGCACCAGCGGGTGCCGGTGTTCCTGGGGTCCCGGCGCGAGGTGGAGGCCGCGGTGCGCTACCACCTCGAGCACGACGCGGCGCAGCCGCAGCCGCAGGTGGCCTGAGCATGATCCCCGGCGCCGACGGCGATTTCATCGAGGTCTATCCGGCGGCGCTGGATGCCGACACCTGCGCGGCGATCGTGCAGCGGTTCGAGGCCAGCGGCCAGGCCCAGCCAGGGCTGGTCGGCGGCGGCTTGTTCCCGGAGCTGAAGAACAGCCGCGACATCAGCATCACCGGCCGGCCGGAGTGGCAGGACGTGGAGACGCGGCTGAACCAGGTGGTGTTCGGCGGGCTGCTGCGCTACCTGCGGCGCTATCCGTTCGCGCTGATCGCGCCGTTGATGCTGCAGCGGGGGGCGGAGAAGCCGAAGCGGATCACGCTCGACGATTTCGCCACGATGGACGACGGCGAGCTCGGGCAGCTGGCGATGACGGTGTTCCGTCCGGGGCGGATCAACCTGCAGCGTTACCGCGCCGGCGAGGGCGGCTATCCGTACTGGCACTGCGAGCTGTATCCGAAGGACGCCAGCGCGGAGACGCTGTACCGGCACCTGCTGTGGACGATCTACCTCAACGACGAGTTCACCGAGGGCGAGACCGAGTTCGCGCACCAGCGGCGCAAGATCGTGCCGCGCACCGGTTCGCTGCTGATCGCCCCGACCGCCTTCACCCACACCCACCGCGGCAACCGTCCGCAGGGCGGCGACAAGTACATCGCCACCAGCTGGGTGCTGTTCCAGCGCGCGGAAGTGCTGTTCCCGAAGTGACGCGCCGCTGAGCGTGCGTGTCTTTGTCGCTTCTGGCGGGGGCGCCGGTGCGCTCGGTGTGCGTTTCATCGCTCCGACACCTCGGGGGACTGGGTGTCAAAGCTACGTGCGCGCCATACGCCGTTGCCTTCCCCGCAAGCGCCCGAATGCCACGCGAGGGTTCGGTGCGCGGGACGACCATCCCGTCCGCTTGCTGAGCTCACGCACAACTGCGATTGAGCACCAGCCAGTACAGCCCGAGCTGCCGCACCGCCGCCGTGAACTGGGCGAAATCCACCGGCTTCTGGATGTAGCTGTTGATCCCGTGCGCATACCCGGCGGCGAGATCGCTCGGTTCCGCGCTGGTGGTCAGCGCCACCACCGGCAACGTGCGCGTGCGCGGATCGGCGCGCAACGCCTGCACCACCTCCAGCCCCCCGAGCTTGGGCAGATGCAGATCCAGCAGCACCAGCGCCGGCAACTGCGCCGGATCGCGCCCCGCATGCGCCCCGCGCGCGAACAGCCAGTCCAGCGCCTCGGCCCCGTCGCGCACCACCGCCAGCTGGTGATCGATGTTCGCCTCCGCGAACGCGAGCCGGGTCAGCTCGATGTCGTCGGGGTTGTCCTCGACCAGCAGGATCTCAGCCCGGGACATCGGCCTCGGCCTCCGCCGCAGGCAGATCGAACGCGATCTCCGTCCCGCCGCCCTCGCGCAGGCGCGCCCGGATCCGGCCCCCATGGCGCTCCACGATGCAGCGCGCGATCGCCAGCCCCAGCCCCGCCCCGCCCCCCTGCTCGGGCGTGTGCAGCCGCTGGAACGGCAGGAACAGGCGCTCGGCGTAGGTTGGATCGTAGCCAACACCACGGTCGCGCACCCACAACTGCCAGCGCGCGCCGTCGCGCATGCCACCGACCTCGATCTCCACCGCCTCACTCCCGCGCGAGAACTTCCACGCATTGCCGAGCAGGCGCTCGAGCAGCACCTTCAGCAGGCGCTCGTCGCCCTCGACGCGCAACCCGGGCATCACCCGGATGTTGCCGGCGCGCGCCGGCTCGGCGTCCTGCAGTTCCGCGCCCGCCCATTCGGCCAGCAGGCTGAAGTCCACCGGCGCCGGCCGCAGTTCGGCGCGCTGCGCGCGCGAGAACTCGAGCAGGCCGTCGATCAGCTGCGCCATGCGCGCGCCCGCGGCGCGGATCCGCGCCAGCTGCTCGCGCCCCTCCGCATCCAGCCGTTCGGCCTGGCGCTGCTCCAGCACCCGGGCGAAACCGTCGATCGCGCGCAACGGCGCGCGCAGGTCGTGCGAGACGCCGAAGGCGAACAGTTCGAGCTGGCGGTTGAGTTCGGCCAGCGCGGCCTCGCACTCCGCCAGCCGCCGCTCCAGGTCCTGGCGCAGGCGCACGTCGTCGGCGGCATCAGGCTGGGGCGAGAGCACGAGCACGGCGGTCCGGGTGATGCTGAAGGCTTGGCGAGTGTACGTGACGGTATTGTGTAGGCGCCGTGGACGGCGGCCGCCCGGCCCGCCGGAGAATGGACCGATGCACAGCGCGCAACTGCTGTTCCTGGCGATCCTGGCCGGTGGCCTGTACCTGTTCATCAGCGAACGCCTGCGGGTGGACGTCACGGCCATGCTGATCCTGCTGGCGCTGGTGCTCACCGGCGTGCTCACGCCGCAGCAGGCGCTGTCCGGCTTCGCCAGCGAGCCGGCGATCATCGTCGCGGCGGTGTTCGTGCTCTCCGGCGGCCTGGCCGCCACCGGGGTCACCGAGCGCCTCGGCCAGTGGGTGGGGCGCGCCGCGGGGCACAGTGAATGGCGCGCGATCGCGGTGCTGATGCCGGCGGTCGCGGCCATGGCCGCATTCACCCATCACGTGATGGTCACGGCGATGATGCTGCCGATCCTGCTGCGCCATGCGCGCGAGCGGAAGCTGCCGGCCTCGCGCCTGCTGATGCCGATGTCGCTGGCGGCCTCGCTCGGCACCACCCTGACCCTGGTCAGCGCCCCGGCGTTCCTGCTCGCCGACGACATGATCGAGCGCAGCTACGGCGCCGGCGGCCTGGACATCTTCTCGATCACCCCGATCGGGCTGGCCCTGGTCGTGGTCGGCACCGGGTACATGCTGCTCGCGCGCTGGTTGCTGCCGCGGCGCAGCGGCTTCCACGGCGAGGACGGCTACCTGCGCCTGGACCGCTACCGCACCGAGCTGCTGGTGGTGGAAGGCTCGCGCTGGGCGACGCGGCCGCTGGCCGAACTGCAGAAGGCCTATGCCGGCCGCCTGCGCGTGCACGGCTGGCTGCGCGACGGCCGCGCGCGCGAGGACCTCACCGACGCCAGCCCGCTGCTGACCGGCGACGTGCTGCTGGTCGAGGCCGCGGCCGACGAGCTGATGTCGCTGCACGACGACCCCGGCCTGGACCTCAACGCGATCGCGCGCTTCGCCGACCGCATCAGCGGCGAGGGCGAGGAGGCGCTGGTGCAGGCGGTGGTCGCGCCCGGCTCGGAGTTCATCGGCCGCAGCCTGCGCGAGCTGAACTTCGCGCGCGTGTTCCACACCGTGATCGCCGGGCTGTGGCGGCGCGACGGCAGCCTGCCGCCGCGCCTGGCCGACGCGCGCCTGCGCGAGGGCGACCTGCTGGTGCTGTGGGGCCGGCCCTCGCGCTTTGCCGAGCTGGCCGCGCACCACGGCTTCCTGATGCTGGTGCCGTTCGCCGGCGAGGCCAAGCGCCGCGCGCGCGCGCCGCTGGCGCTGACCATCCTCGCGCTCACCGTCCTGGTCGCAGCCGGCGAATGGCTGCCGGCGCCGCTGGCATTCCTGCTCGGCGCGGTGGCGATGGTGGTCACCCGCTGCGTGGACGTGGAGCAGGCCTACCGCAGCATCGACGTGCGCATCTTCGTGATGATCGCGGGCGTGATCCCGCTCGGCATCGCGATGGAACGCACCGGCACCGCCGACCTGCTGTCGAACGGCCTGCTGCACGTGGTCGCCGACTGGCCGGTGCTGGCGGTGCTGCTGGTGCTGTTCGGCGTGGCCGCGCTGCTCACCCAGGTGATGTCGGACGCGGCGACCACGGTGCTGCTCGGGCCGATCGCGCTGGCGCTGGCGCAGTCGCTGGGCCAGCCGGTGACGCCGTTCGTGGTGGTGACCGCGCTCGGCGCGGTGGTGGCGTTCCTGACCCCGATCGGCCACCACGGCAACCTGCTGATCCTGGGCCCGGGCCAGTACCGTTTCGCCGACTTCCTGCGCATCGGCCTGCCGCTCACGGTGCTGATCGCGCTCACCAGCGCGTGGATGGCGCAGTGGCTGTGGCTCGGCGGTCCGCTGTGGCCGGCGTGGCCGGGCTGACCTGCGGGCTCAGAACAGCTCGCCCTGCGGCGAGGGCGGGCGCGGCGGCACGAACCGGGTCCCGTCCAGCGGCGGCAGCGCGCCGTAGCCCAGGCGCGCGCGGGCCTTGCGGAAGCGCTGCTCGAGCAGGTCGGCGAACGGCCCCTGCCCGCGCATGCGCGTGCCGAACACGCTGTCGTAGTCCTGGCCGCCGCGCATCTGCCGGATCAGGCTCATCACGTGCGCGGCGCGCTCGGGGTAGTGCAGGCGCAGCCAGTCGCGCCACAGCGTCTTCAGCTCGTGCGGCAGGCGCAGCAGCACGTAGCCGGCCGCGCGCGCGCCGTGTTCGCGCGCGGCCTCCAGGATCGCCTCGAGCTCGCGGTCGTTGAGCATCGGGATCACCGGCGCCACCAGCACCCCGACCGGCACCCCGGCCTCGGCCAGCGCGCGCATCGCCCGCAGCCGCCCGTGCGGCGCGGTCGCGCGCGGTTCCATGCGCGCGGCCAGGCGGTTGTCGAGCGTGGTCACCGAGAAGTACACGTGCACCAGCGCCTCGCGCGCCATCGCCGCGAGCAGGTCGAGGTCGCGCTCGATCAACCCGCCCTTGGTGACGATGCCGACCGGATGCCGGCATTCGGCCAGCACCTCGAGCAGCGCGCGGGTGATGCGGTAGCGGCGCTCGATCGGCTGGTAGGCGTCGGTGTTGATGCCGAGCGCGATCGGCGTGGGCACGTGCCCGGGCCGGGCGAGTTCGGCGCGCAGGCGCTCGGCAGCGTTGGCCTTGGCGTAGAGCCGGGTCTCGAAGTCGAGCCCGGGCGAGAGGTCGAGATAGGCGTGCGAGGGCCGGGCGAAGCAGTACGCGCAGCCGTGCTCGCAGCCGCGGTAGGGGTTGACCGACTGCGAGAAACCGACGTCGGGCGAGTCGTTGCGGCTGAGGATCGAGCGCGCGCGTTCCTCGGTCACCTGCGTGTCCGGGTGCGACGGCGGCGCGGCCTCGCCGGGCACGGGCGCGGCGTCCCAGGCCGAACCCCAGCCGTCGTCCACGCCCGTGCGCACGGTCTTCTCGTAGCGGCCGCGGACATTGCCGGCGGCGCCCCGGCCCTTGATCGGCGCCTGCGGAGTACGGGGATCGTCCACGCCGCTTAGGGTACGCTCGCGTGGTCTCATCCGCCGCGACCGCATCCCGCACATGCTCGATCCGCTGCACGCCCTGTGGGACACGCTGCTGGCGCATCCGCAGCTGCGCCTGTTCCTGCTGCTGGGCTGGCTGCTGTACCTGGTCTGGCTCGGCGGCTGGATCGTGCTGCAGAAGCGCGAGCCGGTGGCGACGCTGAGCTGGCTGCTGAGCCTGGCCGCCCTGCCCTATGTCGGCTTCGTCATCTACTACTTCCTCGGCCCGCAGCGGATCCGCCGCCAGCGCCTGCGCCGCACCCGCGCACGCGCCGGCCTGCCGCCGCCGCCGGAGAATCTGGCGCCAAGCCCGGAGGCGATCGAGCTGGCGCGCCTGGCCCAGGCCACCACCGGGCTGCCGCCAACCACCGCGACCGGGGTGCGCCTGCTGGTGGACGGCGCGGCCAAGTACGAGGCCCTGCTCGCCGCGGTCGCGCAGGCGCGCGCCCACGTGCACCTGGAGTACTACATCTTCCAGCCCGACCGCACCGGCACCGCGCTGCGCGACGCGCTGATCGAGCGCGCCCGTGCCGGGGTGCAGGTGCGGCTGCTGCTGGATGCGGTCGGCTCCGGACAGACGCCCGCGCGCTTCCTGCGGCCGCTGCTCGAGGCGGGCGGCGAGGTGGCCTGGTTCCATCCGATGAAGCTGCGCCGGTTCTGGCGCCGGCCGTGGCTGAACCTGCGCACCCACCGCAAGATCGTGGTGATCGACGGCGAAGTCGCGTTCACCGGCGGCATCAACATCACCGACGAGGAGGACGAGCGGCTGCGGCCCGACGCCTACCGCGACCTGCACCTGCGCCTGACCGGCGATGTGGTGCATGCGCTGCAGCTGGTGTTCGTCGAGGACTGGGCCTACGCCACCGGCCGGCCGCCGCTGCTGCTGCCGCACCCGCCGCCGCGGCCGGGCCCGGTCGCGGCGCAGGTGCTGGTGTCGGGGCCGGACTCGCCCTGGGAGCCGATCCACCGCCTGCACGTCGGCGCGATCCACGCCGCACGCCGGCGGGTGTGGCTGGTCACGCCCTATTTCGTGCCCGGCGAAGCGGCGATGATGGCCCTGACCTCGGCCGCGCTGGGTGGCCTGGACGTGCGCCTGCTGGTGCCGCGGCGCTGCGACAGCCTGCTGGTCACCTACGCCGCGCGCTCGTATTTCGACGACCTGCTGGCCGCGGGGGTGAAGGTGTACGAGTACGGGCCGCGCCTGCTGCACACCAAGGCGCTGCTGTGCGACGACGACCTGGCGATCGTCGGCAGCGCCAACTTCGACCACCGCAGCTTCCGCCTCAACTTCGAGGTCTCGGTGCTGTTCCACGACCACGGCGTGGCCGGCGCGCTGGCGCGCCTGATCGAGGGCGAGTTCCGCCACGCCCCGCGCGTGCGCGAGGACCGGCCCCGGCCGCTGTGGACGGTGCGCCTGCCGGAGGCGCTGGCGCGGCTGGTCTCGCCGGTGCTGTGACCGCGCGTCGCGGCCGCGCGCGCAGGGCGCGCCCGGCTGCTGCGCGGGCCGGCTTTCGGCGTACACTCGCGCCCGAAACCGCCTTCTTGCGGGAGAGGCACGATGCATTGGCTGCTGCTGTTGCTGGGGATCGGCGCGCTCGCCGTCGCACTCAAGACCGCCTCGGTCGCCCTGATGGCCGTGTGCCTGCTCGCGGCGCTGGTGCTGTTCGTGCTGTGGGCGCTGGGCTGGTACTCGGCGCGGATGAGCGCGCGCAGCCGCGACGCCACCGCGATGATCGACCCGGCCGAGCTGCGCCGCCTGCGCGAGCAGGCCGAGGCGCGCAAGCTCGCCGCAGCGCAGACGCCTCCGGAAGGACCACCGCAGGGCTGAACGCCGGCGCGGCACGCGCCCTACAATCGGCGCATGACCGCGCTCAGCGTCAACCTCAACAAGGTCGCGGTGCTGCGCAACTCGCGCGGCGGCCGCGAGCCCGACGTGCTGCGCGCGGCGCGCACCTGCCTGGCCGCCGGCGCGCACGGCCTGACCGTGCACCCGCGCCCGGACGCGCGCCACATCCGCGCCGACGACGTCCTCGCCCTGGCCGCGCTGACCCGGCAGGCCGGGGTCGAGTTCAACCTCGAGGGCAACCCGTTCGCGCCGCCGCGGCCGGGCTACCCGGGCTTCCTCGCCCTGTGCGCGCAGGCGCGGCCGGCGCAGGCCACCCTGGTGCCCGACAGCGACGCCCAGCTCACCTCCGACCACGGCTTCGACTTCAGCGGCGAGCTCGGCCCGTTGCGCGAGCACATCGCCGCGCTCAAGGCGCTCGGCTGCCGGGTCAGCCTGTTCGTGGATGCCGGCGCGCCACAGCTGGAGCGCGCGGCCGCGCTCGGCGCCGACCGGATCGAGATCTACACCGGCCCCTATGCCGAGGCCTTCGCCGCCGGCACCCCGGCGGCGGAGCTGGCGCGCTGCGCGGAGACCGCGCGCCGGGCGCAGGCCGTGGGCCTGGGCGTCAATGCCGGCCACGACCTCAACCAGGCCAACCTCGGCCCGTTCCTGCATGCCGTGCCGGGCGTGCTCGAGGTCTCGATCGGCCACGCCCTGATCGGCGAGGCCCTGTACGCCGGCCTCGCCGCCACGGTGGCGGCCTACCGCCGGATCGTGGAGGCCGCGCCTGCCTGAATCGCACGCTGCGGGGCCAGGACCATCTCCCGGCCGCGGGTGAAGCACAAAAAAACGCCGCCCGGGCGGGCGGCGTCCACAAATCGGTAAGCGGTGTGCGTTGCGGCTCGGTTATTCCTGGACGAAGCCGATCTTGACCATGCCCGCGTTCTTGGCCGAGGCCAGCACCTTGGCCAGCACCCCGTAGTCGGCGTTCGGGTCGGTGTCGATCTCGAGCGTGGGCTGGTTGGTCGGGTCGCGCTGCACCTCCGCCTCCATCAGCCCGCGCAGCGCGGCGATCGGCTGCGCGGCCTCGTTCCAGTACACCTGGCCCGAGGCGTCGATGCGCAGCCGGATCGGCTCCGGCGGCTCCTTGGTCTGCGGCGGCGGGTTGAGCGACTTCTGCGGCAGGTCGATCTCGATCGGGTACGACAGGGTCGGCGCGGTCACCATGAAGATGATCAGCAGCACCAGCATCACGTCCACCAGGGGCGTGACGTTGATGTCGGCCATCGGGCCCGCGCTGGACTTGGAAGCGAATGCCATGCTCGTGTGCTCCGGTCAGTTGCCGCGTTCTTTCTCGGCCACGAAGCCGACCTTGCGCATGCCCTGCTGCTGGGCGATCTTCACCACGTCCTGCACGACCCGGTACTTCGTGGTGCGGTCGCCGCGGACGTTGACCTGCGGCTGCGGGGTCTTCTGCGCCTCGGTCGAGAGCCGGCTCTCGAGCACCTCGCGGGTGATCGGCTGGTCATTCCAGAACAGCTTGCCGTCCTCGGTGACCGCAATCGTGATCGGCGGCACCGTGATCTTCTTGTCCAGGTCGAGCTGGTCGAGATTGGCCTGCGGCAGTTCCACCTTGACCTTGTGCGACATCAAGGGCGCCGTGATCATGAAGATGATGAGCAGCACCAGCATCACGTCCACCAGGGGCGTGACGTTGATTTCGGCCATCGGGCCGCCGCTCTCGGTGCCAGTACTGAAGGCCATGGCGGAACTCCGTGGTGCGGTTCGGGCGGCTTAGCGCTTGGCCGGCATTTCGCCGACGCGCGAGCCGGTGGCGAAGAAGTCGTGCAGGTCGTGCGCGAAGGTGTCGAACTTGTTGTTGGTGACGCGGTTCAGGCGCACGAAGAAGTTGTACGCAAGCACCGCCGGGATGGCGACGAACAGACCGACCGCGGTCATGATCAACGCCTCGCCCACCGGGCCGGCGACGGCGTCGATCGAGGCCTGGCCGGTGGCGCCGATCTTGATCAGCGCGCCGTAGATGCCCCACACGGTGCCGAGCAGACCGACGAAGGGAGCGGTCGAACCGACGGTGGCGAGCACGGTCAAGCCGTTCTCCAGGCGCGAGCTCTCACGGGTCACGGCCTGGCGCAGGGCGCGGTCCACGAATTCGGAGCGGTTCAGCGACTCGACCAGGCGCGAGCCCTCGTGGCGCTGGTGGTGGGCGGCGGCCTGGGCGGCATCGAGCGCGATCTTGGAGAACGGCTCGGACTTGGGCTGCTCCTCCATGAAGCGGATCGCGTCCTGCGCGTTCGGGGTTTCCCAGAAGGTGTTGATCACGCGGTCGGCGCTCGAGCGCAGGCGCACGTTTTTGATGAAGTTGATGACGATCCAGTACCAGGACATCGCCGACATGATGATCAGGGTCGCGGCGACGGTCAGCTGGACGATGTATTCGCCGGGGTTGCCCAGCATTTCCTGGGCGAGGTGATCGACGCCCATCTGCTTCAGGGCATCGGCGCTGCCTCCGGTCGCAGCAGCAGCGGTGAGAAGTTCCTGCAACATGACGCTTACCTTTGGATGTCGTGGAAGGAGAGTGGTGTAACGGACTGCAAGGACCCCGGCGGCGTCAGCCGTTCGGGTTGAACTCGACGGGCACCCGGACGCGGCTGGCGACGGGCACCCCGTTGCGGATCTCGGGGTTGAACCGCCACTTGCGCGCGGCCTCGACCGCGGCGCGGTCGAGATTCCGGTTGCGGCTGGATCGCTCGACCTGGATGTCGAGCACGTTGCCCTGGGCGTCGATGCTGATCACCAGGATCACCGTACCCCCGATCCCGTTCCGCAGTTCCTGCGGCGGGTACTTCGGCGGGTTCATGCGCCGCGAGGACGGATCCACGCTGGAACCGATGTCGGCGATCGCGGCCGGGGGGGCCGGCGGGGCCGGCGGCGGGGCCGGCGTGTCCACCGGGGACGGCTCGTCGAACACCACCGGCGGCTCGTCCGGCGGCGGCGGCACCGGCGTCGGCCGCGGTGGAGAGAGCTGCTTGGGGGGCGTCAGCGGCTTGGGCGGCTCCGGCGGCGGCGGCGGCGGCGGCGGCGGCGGCGGCGGCGGCTTGATGAAGTTGACGAGGGTGACCTCTTCATCCTCGACCGCGGTGCTCGGCGGCGCCACCGGCATCAGCAGCAGCATCATCGCGGCGACGTGGAACGCGATCACGAAGGAGAAACCGGTGATGCGCGGCCAGCTCAGACCTTCGCGCTCGGTCGGGTTGTCGGTGCTAGGCACGTGTTGCGTCATGCGCTGCGGCTCAGGTGGGGGGCGGCGCGCCACGGCGCGCCGGAAATGCGGGGACCCGGCCGCGGGAAACGGCCACGGGAACCTCCAAGCTTATACCAGTCCGGCAGGCGTGTTCCAAGAACGCCTGCACGGTTTTTCACTTGCCACCCGGGAGGGCCAGGATCTTGCGGGCGTCCTCGGGCTTCTTCAGCCCTTTCGCCAGGGCCTGTTGCGCGGCCTGCTTGGCCTCCGGGATGCGGTCTTCTTGCCACAGTAGGCGAGCGAGGTTGAGCCAAGTCTCGCCGTCGTCGTCGAGCGGCGCAGCCTTGCGGTAGGCCTCGATCGCCGGCCCCGGCTGATCGGAGAAGTAGTACGCCTGGGCCAGCGCCAGGTAGACCTTGAACTCGGGCTTGAGGATGCCCTTGTCCAGGCCCTCGTTGATCACCGCGATCGCTTCGCGCTCCTTGCCGTCCATGTTGAGGTAGGTGGCATAGAGCTGCTCGTAGTCCCTGTGCTCGCTGAACTTGCCGGCGGCGCGCAGCCGCTCCAGCACCGCAGCGGCCTTGTCGAGCATGTCGCCCTGCAGGTAAGCCGCGGCGAGATTGAGCTGCGCTCGCTTGTCGTCCGGATTCCTGGCTGCGATCCGCTCCGCGATCTGCGCCGCTTCGGCCGGGCGCTCGAGCTCGAAGTAGCTCGCCATCAGCAGTTGCTGGACATCGTTGCGCTCGGGCAGCGCCGCCGCAGCCTGCTCCAGCAGCTTCACCGCATCCTGGTAGCGTTCGAGGCGGTACAGGAGGTTGCCCTTGAGCGCCAGGTGCTCCGGCTTCTGGGTGCGGGTCTCGCTGAGGAAGCGGTCGAGCGTGGCCAGGGACTCGGCGTAGGCGTCGTCCTCCATCTGCAGCTGCGCCAGCATCAACATGCTGTCGTAGTGCGTGTTGTTGTCGAGCGCATCGAGCTCGAGCGCCTGCTGCAGGAAGCGCTTGGCGCTGGCGTAATCGTCGGACTGATAGGCCGAGTGCGCGGCCAGCTGGGCGGCGACGGCGCGGTCGTAGGGCGTGGCGTCGGCCATCGCCAGCACTGCCTCGGCCTCGGCGCGGGCCTCGGCGAACTTGTCGTCCCGCTGCAGATCCAGCGCCTTTTGCAGCTTGGAAGCCGCCTTGCGCGACACCTTGGCACTGCGCTCGGAGCGCGTGGCGTCCGGGTATTTGATCTCTGCCGGCTTCTGCGCTGCCTGGCGCGCGGCGCGCGTTTTGCCGCCGGGTTCGCGGGGGATTTGCGCCTGGGCGCTGTGCACCCCGAGCCCCGCAAGCACGGCGGCAGCAAGGACGGAGGCGGCGAGGCGACGCAAAGCGGGGAGGGACATGATCCAGACCTCGAAACGCTGCCGGGCCAGCGCGTACGGAAACGAACCCGGGGGGCGGCCACGCTATCAGAAAACCCCCGCCGCTGGCATGTCCCCGCGGCCCGGATGCGGGGTTCGTTAAGTCAGTCGCACTGCGGCCGGCGGCCGCTGGCGCGGGCCTGCTCGAACACCGGCACCAGACCGGCCGCGCGCCGTTCCAGCTCGCCCAGGCGGGCGCGCGGGTCGGGGTGGGTGGAGAGCCATTCGGGCGGGCGGGCGCCGCCGGCGGCGAGCATGTTCTGCCACAGGGTCACCGCCTGGCGCGGGTCGAATCCGGCCCGGGCCATCAGCTCCTGGCCGACGATGTCGGCCTCGGTCTCCTGCACCCGCGAGTTGGGCAGCAGGAAGCCGGCCTGGGCGGCCAGGCTGCCGCCCTGCACCACCGCGTTCGCCGCACCTTGGCCGTAGCGCGAACCGGCGAGCAGGCCGAGGACCTGCAGCACGCCCTGGGCGCCGAGCTGGCGGGTGACGCGTTCGTCGTGATGGCGCGAGACGACATGGCCGATCTCGTGCGCGAGCACCGCGGCGAGCTGGTCCTGGGAGCGGGCGACGCGGAAGATCCCGGTGTTCACGCCGATCTTGCCGCCGGGCAGGGCGAAGGCGTTGGGGCTGGGGTCCTCGAACAGCGTGCTCTCCCACGGCCCGCGCCAGGCCGGCGGGAGCTCGCGCACCAGCGCGTCCACCACGCAGCGCATGCTCGCGGTGCGGCGGGCATCGGTGCTGTGCGGCTTCTGCGCCCGGAGCTGGGCATAGGCCTGGGCGCCGAGCTGGTCCAGCTGCTCCTGCGGCACCGCGCCGACCACCTGCCGGCGCCCGGTGGGCGAGGTGGTGGTGGCGCAGGCGGCCACCAGACCGGCCAGCAGGAACGCGAGCAGCAGCGACGGCAGCGCGGAACGGGGCATCGGCACCTCGGCGGGCGGAAGCGTTGCGTCGGGTTGTAGCCGCGCCGGGCTGAACCGGGCGTCAAACCCCGCGCAGGCCGGCGCGGACGCGGCCTCAGACGTCGAGGTTGGCCACCTTGAGCGCGTTCTCCTCGATGAACTCGCGCCGCGGCTCGACCACGTCGCCCATCAGGGTCGAGAAGATCTGGTCGGCGGCGACCGCGTCCTCGATCCGCACCTGCAGCAGGCGCCGGGTTTCCGGGTTCACCGTGGTTTCCCACAGCTGCTCCGGGTTCATCTCGCCCAGGCCCTTGAAGCGCTGGATCTGGCGGCCCCGCTTGGCCTCCTCCAGCAGCCAGGCCTGGGCCTCGGCGAAGCTCGCCACCGGCTGGCTGCGGTTGCCGCGCTCGACCCGGGCGCCCTCGCGAACCAGGCCGTGCAGCAGCGCCGCGGCCTCGCGCACCGCGCGCAGCTCGCCGCTCTCGAACGCGGCCAGCGGCAGCACCTGCACCGTCTCCTCGCCCATGTGGCGGCGGCGCACGATCAGCGCCGGCGGGCGGCCCTCGCCGCCGGCCTGGGCCTCGAGCGCGTAGCGCGGCTGGCCGAGGCCGCCGCGGTTCAGGCGCGCCTCGAGCGCGGCCAGCTCGTGGCGCTCGTCGGTGTTGCGCGCGAGCGAGGCGGCATCGAGCGGGGTGAAGTCGATCAGCGCCTCCAGCACCTGCGGGTCGTAGCGGTGCGCGGTGCGCTCGATGGTCTCCTTGGCCGCCGCCCAGGCCAGCAGCAGCTTCTCCAGCGCCGCGCCGGTGATCGGCGGTTCGTCCGCGGCCGGCACCAGGCTCGCGCCCTCGACCGCGTTGCCGGCCAGGTACGCATCCAGCGCCGCGTCGTCCTTGAGGTAGATCTCGTTCTTGCCCTGCTTGACCTTGTACAGCGGCGGCAGGCCGATGTAGACGTGGCCGCGCTCGATCAGCTCCGGCATCTGCCGGTAGAAGAAGGTCAGCAGCAGGGTGCGGATGTGGGAGCCGTCCACGTCCGCGTCGGTCATGATGATGATGCGGTGGTAGCGCAGCTTGTCCGGGTTGTACTCGTCCTTGCCGATGCCGGTGCCGAGCGCGGTGATCAGGGTGCCGACTTCCGCGGACGAGAGCATGCGGTCGAAGCGCGCGCGCTCGACGTTGAGGATCTTGCCGCGCAGCGGCAGCACCGCCTGGTTGCGGCGGTTGCGGCCCTGCTTGGCGCTGCCGCCGGCCGAGTCGCCCTCGACGATGAACAGTTCCGACAGCGCCGGGTCCTTCTCCTGGCAGTCGGCGAGCTTGCCGGGGAGCCCGGCGATGTCGAGCGCGCCCTTGCGCCGGGTCAGCTCGCGCGCCTTGCGCGCGGCCTCCCTCGCGCGCGCGGCCTCGACCACCTTCTCGGCGATCGCGCGCGCCTCCGCCGGATGCTCCTGCAGGAACTCCTCGAGCCTGGCGCCGAACACGCTCTCGACCACCGGCTTGACTTCCGAGCTGACCAGTTTCTCCTTGGTCTGCGAGGAGAAGCTCGGGTCGGGCACCTTGACCGAGAGCACCGCGATCAGGCCTTCGCGCATGTCGTCGCCGGACAGGGCGACCTTGGCGTTCTTGGCCAGCCCGTTCTGCTCGATGTAGTTCGACAGGGTGCGGGTGAGCGCGGCGCGGAACCCGGCGAGGTGGGTGCCGCCGTCCTTCTGCGGGATGTTGTTGGTGAAGCAGAACATCGTTTCCTGGTAGGCGTCGGTCCACTGCAGGGCGACGTCCACGGTGATGCCGTTCTGCTCGCCGCTGACCGCGATCACGTTCGGGTGCAGCGGGGTCTTCAGTTGCGCCAGGTGCTCGACGAAGGAGCGGATGCCGCCCTGGTACTGGAACACGTCGCTGCGGCCCTCTCCGCGCTCGTCGGTGAGGGTGATGCGCACGCCCGAGTTGAGGAACGACAGTTCGCGCAGGCGCTTGGCGAGGATGTCGTAGTGGAACTCGGTGTCGGTGAAGATCTGCGCCGAGGGCAGAAAGCGCAGGGTGGTGCCGCGGCGCGTGGAGGGTTCGCCCTGGCGCAGCGGGTACAGCGGTTCGCCGAGGGCGTATTCCTGCTGCCAGTGGTAGCCATCGCGCCAGATGTCGAGCCAGAGGTGTTCGGACAGGGCGTTGACCACCGACACGCCGACGCCGTGCAGGCCGCCGGAGACCTTGTAGGCGTTGTCGTCGAACTTGCCGCCGGCGTGGAGGACGGTGAGGATCACCTCGGCGGCGGAGCGGCCTTCCTCCTTGTGGATGTCCACCGGGATGCCGCGGCCGTTGTCGGAGACGGACACCGAGCCGTCGTCGTGGATGGTGACCTGGATGTCGTTGGCGAAGCCGGCGAGGGCTTCGTCGATCGAGTTGTCCACGACCTCGAACACCATGTGGTGCAGGCCGGTGCCGTCGTGCACGTCGCCGATGTACATGCCCGGCCGTTTGCGCACGGCCTCCAGGCCGCGCAGGACGGTGATCTTGCTGGAGTCGTAGGTCTGGGCCGGCGCCGGTTCGGCGGGGGTGGGCGAGGCGTGCTCGTGTTGCGACATGCGGGCTCCCGCGACGACACCGCCGGTGGGCGGTGCATCAGGACACATTAGCTATGGGTGCGGAGAGTATACCCGAGGGGGCGGGGGAAGGTCGGGGGGCAGGGGCACGTGGGCCGGGCGCGGGCGATGCCGCAGCGGGAGCGGAGTCCGCTGGGGTACTCTTGTAACTTATTGATTTTAAACGCTTATTTCGGCGACATGCAGGTTGGATCCCGCCTGCACGATTGGCAACGTGAGGCACGCGTGCAGGCGCGTGTGCCGCCGGCTTCGTGTCCGGTGAGAGGCCAGCGCGCACTTGTGCATCAGCGGCTTCGCGCGGGGGCGCCGGTCTGCCTGGGGTGGGGTTCGCCGCGTGGGCTCCGCGTCCGGCTCCGACACGCGGCCGCGCGCCATCCTTGGCGCGCTCGAACTCCACCCCAGGCAGACCGACGCCTCGGGGATCTGTGTGTCATAGCTTCGATGCCGTCGTCCCGGCGCAAGCCGGGACCCATGTGGATGTTGCTTTCGACTCAAGCGCCCAGAGGCCCCCCGAGGGTCTGGTGTGCGGGGGGGTCGCGTCAAGCCGCCATGGGTGAGCACAGGCTGCTCGTGCGGCACTGCCGCGCGGCTTGGGCGAACGCCCGGCGCGCTGCGCCGGGCCGGGAGAGCCGCGCAGCGGTGTCCCTGACCAAGCGCGAAGAACCCCCCCCCGCGCACCGGACCCGGGACGACCATACCTTCCGCGATCAACCCGGATCCGGGCCGACCAAACTTCCCGCAACTCGTACAGGAGCTGACCAAGCTTCTGCGATCGAGAACACGTGCCCCCGCCTTTGCCGCCTAACCCCCGGATGGGGATCCAGGCCTGGTTTTCTGCTGTTATGCGCGGGCTCAAGGACCTGTGGCGTCTTGGCCCCAGGGGCCGGAACGGGATAACCCGCCATCCGCCCTGCGCTCAGCCGGCGACCACCCGCCCCTGTTCCACGTGGAACCTGGCCGTGGGGGTGCCCAGGGCGGCCCAGCCGGGGGGGGGCTCGGTGCCGGTCACGATCACCTGGGCGCCGCTGGCGATGAGCCACGCCAGCACGCCCGCCTGGTGGCGGCGGTCGAGCTCGGAGGCGAGGTCGTCGAGCAGGATCACCGGCCAGTCGCCGCGCAGGCCGGCGTGGCATTCGGCCTGCGCCAGCAGCAGCGACAGGGCGGTGAGCTTGGCCTGGCCGCGGGACAGGCCTTCACGGCCAGGCAGGCCGGTGTAGCGGATCTGCCAGTCGGCCCGGTGCGGGCCGACACTGGTGTGGCCCAGGGCCAGGTCGCGCTCGCGCGCCAGCAGGAGCGCGTCGGCCAGCGGCAGCTCCTCGCGGCGCCAGCCGGGCTGGAACTCGAGCCGGGCCTCGCCCCCGGCCGGCAGCAGGAGCGCCGCCATCTGCGCCAGATGCGGGGCCAGCTGCTCCAGGTAGCGCTCTCGGGCCCGGGTCAGGGCCTCCCCAGTCGTGGCCAGTTCATGTTCCCACGCCTCCAGCTCGGCCGGCTCCGCCCGCCCTTTCAGCAACTGGTTGCGCTGCTTCAGGGCCCGCGCGCAACGCCGCCACAGGCCCAGGAAGTCCGGTTCCACGTGGAACAACCCCCAATCGAGCAGGCGGCGGCGTGGTTCGCTGCCGCCGTTGACCAGGGCGTGGCTGCCGGGTTCGAAGGTGACCACCGCCAAGGCGGCGCAGAGTTCGCCCAGGTGGCCCACGTCCCGGCCGTCGAGGCGCGCAGTCCAACTGCCGCCGGCATGGCGCAGACCGGCGCGGTGCGTCCGCGGGGGCAAGCTCGGCGCAGTCTGCGCGGCCCCGTCCTGCCATTCGACATAGAGCTCCAGCGCCGGGCTCCCGGCCCGGATCAACCCGTCCCGAACCCGCCCCCGGAAGCTGCGCCCGTAAGCCAGCAGATGCAGGGCCTCGAGCAGGCTGGTCTTGCCCGTGCCATTGTCGCCGGTGATCAGGTTCAAGCCCGGGTGCGGCGCCAGGCTGGCCGCCTCGAACCGGCGCAGGTGGTGAAGGTCGAGGCGGGTGACGTGCATGGGCGGGATTTAGCCACGAATCGCCGGGGAGCGGAACCGGGATCCTGTCCGAGAGGAGGGGTTGCCGGCATGATCCCTGCCATTGGCGCGCCGATCGGTACCAATCCTGCACTTTTCGCGCAATGAATGGTCGCCCCGGAGCGCGGCCCGCCCTGTCCCGCCTGCCGCCCGGCGCGGGGCAGGCCTTCCCTGTCTGGGCAGGAACCGCTGGGCTGCAAAACAGAACGCCCGGGGGAAACCCGGGCGTTCCACGTGGAACCTCACGGCGGGCCCGCTCAGAGCCGCAGCGGCATCACTACATGCCGGCAACGCTCGCTGCTCGCCTCGCGCACCAGCGCCGAGGAATTGGCGTCGCGCAACTGCAGGACCACCTGCTCCTCGCGCAGGGCGGTGAGCGCGTCGAGCAGGTAGTTGACGTTGAAGCCGATCGCCAGGCCGTCCACGCGGGTCTCGGCCTCGACTTCCTCCTGCGCCTCTTCCTGTTCGGGATTGTGGGCGCTGATCCGCAACTGGCCCGGGGAGACCTCGATCCGCACGCCGCGGTACTTCTCGTTGGACAGGATCGCCGCGCGCTGCAGCGCGGCGCGCAGCGTCTCGCGCCCGATCCGCACCTCGCGCTCGGCGCCGATCGGGATCACCGCTTCGTAGTCCGGGAAGCGGCCGTCGATCAACTTCGAGGTGAAGGTGACATCGTCGCGCTTGACCCGGATGTGGCTGCGCCCGACCTCGAGCTCCAAGATCCGGTCGCCGCCCTCGAGCAGGCGCTGCAGTTCCTGCACGCCCTTGCGCGGGACGATGATCTGGCGCTTGGTGCCGCGCCCGCCGTCCAGGCCGGATTCGCACAGGGCCAGCCGGTGGCCGTCGGTGGCCACGCAGCGCAGCGCCTGCTCACGCAGGTCGAACAGCAGGCCGTTGAGGTAGTAGCGCACGTCCTGCTGCGCCATCGCGAACGCGGTGCGCTCGATCAGTTCCTTCAGCGCCGCCTCCGGCACCTGCACCCGTTCGGTGGCCTCGACCTCGTCCACGGAAGGGAAATCGTGAGCCGGCAGCGTGGCCAGGGTGAAACGGCTGCGCCCGGCCTGCACGGTCACCTTGTCGCCGCTCTGGCTGACCGTGACCCGGCTGCCGTCGGGCAGGGCACGCACGATCTCGAACAGCTTGCGCGCCGGGATCGTGGTTTCGCCGTCCTGGGCCTCGTCCACCGCCTGGCGCGCGACCATCTCCACTTCGAGGTCGGTGCCGGTCAGCGACAGCTGCCCGCCCTGGACCTGGACCAGCAGGTTGGCCAGCACCGGCAGGGTCTGCCGCCGTTCGACCACGTTGACGACCTGCGCCAACGGCTTGAGGAAGACTTCGCGTTGCAGGGAAAAGCGCATGCGGACCCCGTGCCCTCGAATGTGTTGTCGGACCAGCGTGTAGCGGAGGAAAACTTCAAAAGCTGGTGGTGCTGGAGCGGCGGAAACCCGGGGACAAGCCAGGCAAGTGCCTGATCCGCTTCGGCTTTCCGCACGCCGTCAGGCCGTGGACAAGCCGCACCGCGGGGCGTGGGCAACCTGTGGACAATTCCGCGGCCTGGTTCCTGCCCCCCGGTTGTCCACAGCTTGTGCCCCGCCTGCGCGCCGAGGCCTGTGGATGCCGCCCCGCGCTCACTCGCTGAGCTTGCGGATCAGCTTGTCCCAGTCCTCGCGCAGCTTGCCGTCGGTTTCCAGCAACCCCCGGATCTGCCGGCACGCGTGCAGCACGGTCGTGTGGTCGCGGCCGGCGAAGGCATCGCCGATCTCCGGCAGGCTGTGCTCGGTGAGCTCCTTCGCCAACGCCATCGCCATCTGGCGCGGGCGGGCCAGCGAGCGCGTCCGCCGTTTCGACAACAAGTCCTTGAGCTGCAAGCCGTAGTAGTCTGCCACGGTCTTCTGGATGTTGGCGATGCCGATCGCCTGCTGCTGCGCGCGCAGCAGATCGCGCAGGGTTTCCTGGGCGAATTCGACCGTGATCGGCCGGCCGGTGAAGTTGGCGCGCGCGGCCAGGGTGTTGAGCGCGCCCTCCAGGTCGCGCACGTTGCTGCGCATCTTCTTGGCGATCAGGAACGCCACGTCCTCCGGGATCGCCGCGCCGCGCTCGCGTGCCTTGCTCAGCACGATCTGGGCCCGGGTCTCGAAGTCGGGCGGCTCGATCGCCACGCTCAGCCCCCAGGCCAGGCGCGACTTCAGCCGCGGCTCCAGCCCTTCCACCTCGCGCGGGTAGCGGTCGCAGGTCAGGATGATCTGCTGGCGGCCGTCGAACAGCGCGTTGAAGGTGTGGAAGAACTCCTCCTGGGTGCGGTCCTTGCCGGCGAAGAACTGGATGTCGTCGATCAGCAGCGCGTCCACCTGCTGGAACTGGCGCTTGAACGCGTCCATGGCCTTGTCCTGCAGCGCCTTCATCATCGCGCTGAAGAACTGTTCCGAACGCAGGTACAGCACGCGCATCGCCGGGTTCTGCCGGCGCATCTCGTTGCCGGCGGCGAACATCAGGTGGGTCTTGCCCAGGCCGGTGCCGCCGTACAGCAGCAGCGGGTTGTGGGCGCGGTCGCCGGGCTTGAGCGCCGCCTGCCAGGCCGCGGCGCGGCCGAGCTGGTTGCTGCGGCCCTCGACGAAGTTGTCGAAGGTGTAGTGCGCATCGAGGTTGCCGTGGAACGGCTCGGCGAGCGGCGCGCGCGCCGGGGCGGCCGATGCCGACGGCAGCGGCGCGCCGGCCGGCTCGGCCCGGCGCAGCGAGCCGATCTCGAGGCTGACCTCGGCGCTGCCGGCGTAGTGGGCGAGCAGCTCGCGGATCCGGGCCAGGTAGCGCGCGCGCACCGCCTCCATCACGAACGCGTTCGGGGCGTAGAGCACGATCCCGTGTTCGCGGCGGTCGGCCTGCAGCGGCTTGAGCCAGGTGTGCACATCCTCGGCGGGGAATTCGGCTTCGAGGCGTTCCAGGCAGCGCGGCCAGGCATCCATGGGGCTTGCGGTCTCGTCGAAACGGCAGCGGCACGATGGCGAGGCATCGTGCACGCTGTGGATAAGAGGGAGCGGCGCAGCCTACCACCGGCCCGGGGCCGGGGCCAACGCGGCGCGCCTGAACGCGGCGTTGACCCGCCCGCGGCCGGCCGGCTACACTTTCCGGTCTTACTTTCGCCGCTTCGACGCACGAGCCTGACATGGCCACCAAGCGCACCTACCAGCCCAGCAACCTCAAGCGCAAGCGCGACCACGGCTTCCGTGCCCGGATGAAGACCGCCGACGGCCGCAAGGTCCTCGCGCGCCGCCGCGCCAAGGGCCGCCGTCGCCTCGCCGTCTGACCCGCGTCGGCCGCCCCGCGCCGACGCCGCGCTTCCCGTCATGGACGCCCGCTTCCCGCGCAGCGCGCGGGTGCGCGCGCGCGCCGAGTTCGACCGCGTGTTCGAGCGCGGTCGCCGTTGCTCCGACCGACTGCTCGCGCTGCACTGGCTGGCCGCGGACACGCCCGCGCGCTTGGGCCTTGCGGTCTCGCGCAAGGTGGATCCGCGCGCGGTGGTGCGCAACCGGCTCAAGCGCGCGCTGCGCGAGGAATTCCGCCGCCTGCGCCCGCGGCTGGCCGGCGGCGATTACGTGATCGTCGCGCGCGCGGCCGCGGGCCAGGTGCCGGCCGCGGCGCTGCGCGCCGCGCTCGCGGCCGTGCTGCAGCGGGCCGGCGCGTTGCCGGCGCCGCCCCCCGCCGGCACAATGCCCGGCCTCCCCGAGTCGCCATCTTCCCCTTCCCTCTGATGCCGCGCGGACCGCGCGCGCCGAGCCTGCCTGCCCGATGAACCAGATCCGCGCCTTCCTGATCTTCGCCTGGCTGATGGTGGCGACCCTGCTGTGGCTGGAATGGAGCAAAGAGCAGGCTGCGCCGCCGGCCGCGGTGCCGGGGACGGCGCAGGCCCAGGCCGAGGCGGTGCCCGCCGGTTCCGGCGCCGGTGTGCCGGCCGCCCCGGGGGCGCAAGTGGTGCCAGCGGCGCCGGGCGCTGTGCCCGCGCCGGCGGCGGCCGCCCCGGCGCACAGCGTCACCGTCACCACCGACGTGCTGCGCCTGCGCCTGGACGGCGGCAGCATCACCAGCGCCGAGCTGCTGGACTACGCCCGGACCACCGAGCGCGGCAGCCCGCCGGTGCAGCTGCTGGATGCGCGGCCGGAGCATTACTTCGTCGCCCGCAGCGGCTGGACCGCGAGCGCCGGGCCGAGCCCGGGACATACCGGCTTCGTGCCCGAGGGCGGCGTGCGCGAGGTGACGCTCGCGCCGGGCGCGACGGCGGTCGAGGTGCCGTTCGTGTGGCAGGGCAACGGCGTGCACATCCGCCGGGTGTACACGATTCCGCGCGGCGGCTATGCGATCGGCGTGCGCGACGAGGTCCGCAACACCGGGACCGCGCCCTGGTCGGGTTACGTCTACCGCCAGCTGCTGCGCGATCCGCCGGCGGCCAAGAGCGGGCTGACCAATCCCGAGGCCTACAGCCTCAGCGGCGCGGCCTGGTACAGCCCCGAGGACAAGTACGAGAAGCGCCGCTACGAGGACTTCCTCGACGACGGCCCGCTGGACAAGACCGTGACCGGCGGCTGGGTGGCGCTGGTGCAGCACCATTTCCTGGCCGCGTGGGTGCCGCAGCCGGATCAGCCGGCACTGTACGCGCTGACGGTGCAGGGCCGGGTGCACGGGATCGAGGCGCGCGGGCCGCGCTTCGACGTCGCGCCCGGGCAGACCGTCACCAGCCAGGCGCGGCTGTGGGTCGGGCCCAAGCTCGCCGGGCCGATGGACCAGGTCGCGCCGGGACTCGGGCTGTCGCTGGACTACGGCGTCTTCACCTTCCTGGCCAAGCCGCTGCACTGGCTGCTGGCGCTGCTCGAGCGCCTGACCGGCAACTGGGGCTGGGCGATCGTGCTGCTGGTGGTGCTGATCAAGCTCGCCCTGTATCCGCTGTCGGCGGCGCAGTACAAGTCCATGGCCAAGATGCGCCGCTTCCAGCCGCGCATCGAGCAGCTCAAGGAGCGCTACGGCGACGACCGGCAGAAGTTCCAGATGGCGATGCTGGAGCTGTACAAGAAGGAGAAGATCAACCCGGTCGGCGGGTGCCTGCCGATCCTGCTGCAGATCCCGGTGTTCCTGGCGCTGTACTGGGTGCTGCTGGAATCGGTCGAGCTGCGCCACGCGGCGTGGATCCCGGGCTGGATCAACGACCTCACCGCGCGCGACCCGTACTTCGTGCTGCCGGTGCTGAACGTGGCGATCATGTGGGTCACGCAGAAGCTGACGCCGGCGCCGGGCATGGACCCGATGCAGAAGAAGATGATGCAGCTGATGCCGGTGGTGTTCGGCGCGCTGATGATCTTCTTCCCGGCCGGCCTGGTGCTGTACTGGGTGACCAACGGCGCGCTCGGCCTGCTGCAGCAGTGGTGGATGACCCGGCGCTACAGCGAGCCGGCGGCGAAGCCGTAACGCGCCGCGGCGGCGCCGGGCGGGGACGGAAGGCAGGCCCGCCATGCACGAGACCGACACCATCGTCGCCATCGCCACCCCGCCCGGCGCGGGCGGGGTCGGGATCGTGCGCCTGTCGGGGCCGCAGGCGCGGGCGATCGGCGCGGCGGTGTGCGGCGGGCGCCGGCTGCGGCCGCGGCATGCGCACCACGCGCGCTTCCTCGATGCCGACGGGGCGGTGCTCGATGACGGCATCGTGCTGTGGTTTGCCGCGCCGGCCAGCTACACCGGCGAGGACGTGGTCGAGTTGCAGGCGCACGGCAGCCCGGTGGTGCTGCGCGAACTGGTGGCGCGCTGCTGCGCGCTCGGCGCGCGGCCTGCGCGGCCGGGCGAGTTCAGCGAGCGCGCGTTCCTCAACGGCCGGCTCGACCTGACCCAGGCCGAGGCGGTGGCGGACCTGATCGCGGCCGGCGACGCGCGCGCGGCGCGCGCGGCGCGGCGCGCCCTGGACGGGGTGTTCTCGCAACGGGTGGAGGCGCTGGCGGCGGCGCTGCTGACGGCGCGGGTGCACGTGGAGGCGGCCATTGATTTCGCCGACGAGCCGCTGGACACGCTCGGCGGAGCGCAGCTGCGGCAGCGGCTGGACGCGGCCCAGGGCGCGCTGGCGACGCTGCTGGCCGAGGCCGAGCGCGGGCAGAAGCTGCGCGACGGGGTGCATGCAGTGATCGTCGGCCCGCCCAACGCCGGCAAGAGTTCACTGCTCAACGCCCTGGCCGGCAGCGAGCGCGCGATCGTCACCGACATCGCCGGCACCACCCGCGACCTGCTGCGCGAGACCGTGCACCTGGACGGCCTGGAGCTGACCCTGGTGGACACCGCCGGCCTGCGCGCCGGCGGGGATCCGATCGAGCAGGAGGGCATGCGCCGGGCCCGGGCCGAGCTGGCCCGCGCCGACCTGGCGCTGGTGGTGCTCGATGCCTGCGCGCCTGAAGCGGGGCGGGCCGCGGTGGCCGAGGCGGTCGCGGCGGTGCCGCGGCGGCTGTGGATCCACAACAAGGCCGACCTGCTGCCCGGCGCGCCGCCGCCGGAGACGGCCGAGGCGGTGTGGGTCTCGGCCCGGACCGGGGCCGGGCTGCCGGCCCTGCACGCACGCCTGCGCGCCCTGGCCCTGGGCGAGGCGGGCGAGGGGGCCGAAGGCGCGTTCACCGCCCGCGCGCGCCAGGTCGAGGCCCTGCGCCGGGCCGCCGAGGCCTTGGCCCAGGCCCGCGCCGAGCTGGCGCGGGAGGCGCCCGAACTCGCCGCCGAGGCCCTGCGCCAGGCCCACGACGCGCTCGGCGAGATCACCGGCCGGATCGCGCCGGATGAGCTACTCGGTCACATTTTCGGCACCTTCTGCATCGGCAAGTAACGCCGGCAGCGGGTTCATCCGACCGCGGGAGTTGACAAACGGCGCCCACTGGCGCGAGCTAGATGGACGTGCGGCGAAGCCGCACACCACAGGGGATATGGGGTTCCACATGTCACACACATCGCCACAGCTGTCCGCGCGCCTGCCGCGGCTGCCGCTGATACTCACCCTCGCGCTGGCGGTCGCGCTCGGCGCGTGCAAGAAAGAAGAAGCCGCGCCCGACCAGGCTGCGGGCCCGGCCACGGGCCAGGCCGCCGCGCCGCAACCGGCGGTGTCCGACAGCGTCGCGGCGATGAGCCCCGAGCAGTTGCGCGAGGCCGCCAGCGCCGCGCTGCGGGAGCAGCGCCTGTACGCGCCGGCCGGCAACAACGCGATGGAGTACTACCTGGCCCTGCGCGACAAGGCGCCGAACGACCCGGCGGTGGCCAGCGCGCTCACCGACCTGATGCCGTACGCGCTGATCGCCGCCGAGCAGAGCATCGCGCGCGAGGACATCGCCGAAGCCAAGCGCCTGTACGCGCTGATGCAGAAGGCCGATCCGAAGGCGCCGGCGCTGCCGCGGCTGCAGCAGACCATCGCCCAGCAGGAGCAGGCGCTGGCCCAGCGCGCGCAGCAGGAGGAGCAGCGCACCGAGGAGGAGCAGCGCCGCCAGGCCGAACTCGAACGCCAGCGCCAGGAACAGCAGCGGCAGGCGCAGGAAGAGGCCGCGCGCCAGCTCGCCGCGCAGCAGGCCGCGCAACGCGAGGCCGAGCAGCGTGCCGCCGCGCAACGCGAGGCCGAGCAGCGCACCGCCGCGCAGCCACAACCGGCACAGCCGCAGCCGGCGCAACCGCAGCCGGCCGCGCCGCAGCCGGCGGCCGCATCGGCGCCGCGCACGGCGGGCGCGACCACCTTACGCCCGATCAGCACGCCCGCGCCGACCTATCCACCCGAGGCGCTGCGCGCCGGCCGCAGCGGCCAGGTGCAGGTCGAGTTCACCGTCGGTGTGGACGGCACGGTGACCGACGCGCGGGTGATCAACGCCGATCCGCCGCGCGTGTTCGACCGTGCCGCGCTGGCCGCCGTGCGTCGCTGGCGCTTCCAGCCGGTGTCCGAGCCGGTCACCACCCGGCGCACGATCGCGTTCAACCCGGGCGGCTGAACCGCACCCGCCGCGACACGAAAAAGCCCGGCGCACGCCGGGCTTTTTCGTTGCGGGCGTGGCCGCGCCGGGCGCTCAGGCCGAGATCGCCAGCTTTTCGCGGTGGTACAGCCGCGCCGCGGCCAGCCACAGCAGCAGGCCCAGGCCGAACGCGCTGGCCAGGTACACCCCCCATTCCTGCGCGCCCACCGGTTCGCTGCGCACCAGCTTCAGGATCAGCTGGTTCTGGGCCAGGAACGGCACCGCGAACTGCCACAGCTGCTGCTTGACCGGGTTCACCAGCAGCACCAGCGTCGGCACGATCGGCAGCAGCATCAGCACGCTCATGTAGCTCTGCGCCTCCTTCACCGACTTCACGCTGGCCGCGATCAGGGTCAGCAGGGTGGTGCCGATCAGCACCATCGGCAGCAGCACCAGCAGCAGCTGCGCCAGCACCCGCGGCGAGACGTTGACATGCCGGAACGGGCCCGGGGCGAAGGCGAAGCTGGCCTTGAACGAGAGCAGGATCAGCAGCAGCGAGAGCATGCCGAACGCGCACGCGGCCACGATCTTGCCGCTCATGATCGCGCCGCGCGCCGCGGGCGTGGCCAGCAGCGGTTCCAGCGACTGCCGCTCGCGTTCGCCGGCGGTGACGTCGATCACCAGGTAGGCGCCGCCGAGGAACGCGCTCAGGATCAGCAGGTAGGGCAGGAACGCGAGCAGCATGCCGCGCTTGGCCTCGGGCGTGGCCACGTCGCGCTGCCCGACCAGCAGCGGCGAGGCCACCTGCGGGCTGAGGCCGCGGGTGACGATGCGCAGCGCGCCGAGCTGCTGCGCGTAGCCCTGCAGCGCCGCGCGCACGCGCTCGACCGGGATCTGCGAATCCTGGCGCGAGCTGTCGTAGATCAGCTCGACCTGGGCCGGGCGGCTGGCGCGCCAGTCGGCGGCGAACTCCGGCGGGATGCGCAGCACCACATCGAACTCCTGCGCCCGCACCTGGGCCACCGCGTCACGCGGCGGCGGCTTGGGCTCGATGTTCTCGCTGCGCAGGTGGCGCAGCAGGTTGGGCGCGTGCGCGGCGCCGATCACCGGCAGCGCCAGGGTGGACTCGAGCTGGGTGCGGGCGCGCTTCTCGGCCATGCCGCCCATGCCCAGGATCAGCGCCGGGAACAGCAGCGGGCCCATCAGCAGGCCGATCATCACCGTGCGCCGGTCGCGGAACAGGTCCACCAGCTCCTTGCGCGCGACGGTCAGCAGCGAATGCAGGTATTCCCTCATGCGTGCAGGCCCTCCTCCGAGCCGATCAGGCGGACGAAGGCGTCCTCCAGGTTGTCCTCGCCGGTGCGCGCGCGCAGCTCGCCGGGCGTGCCTTCGGCCTTCACCTCGCCGTGCGCGATCACCACGATGCGGTCGCACAGCATCGCCACCTCCTGCATGATGTGGCTGGAGAAGATCACGCAGCGCCCCTCGGCGCGCAGCTGGCGCAGGAATTCGCGCAGGCCGCGGGTGGTCATCACGTCCAGGCCGTTGGTCGGCTCGTCCAGGATCACGTTCCTCGGGTCGTGCACCAGCGCGCGCGCGATCGCGGTCTTGGTGCGCTGGCCCTGGGAGAAACCCTCGGTGCGGCGGTCGAGGAAATCCTCCATCTGCAGCGCCCGGGCGATGCGCGCGGTGCGCTCGGCGACGACCGCATCGTCCAGGCCGTGCAGGCGGCCGAAGTAGGCGATGTTCTCGCGCGCGGTCAGGCGCTTGTACACGCCGCGCGCGTCGGGCAGCACGCCCAGGCGGCGGCGCACCTCGGCGGCGTCGCGTGCCACGTCCAGGCCGTCCACGCGCACGCTGCCGCGGTCGGGCGCCATCAGGGTGTAGAGCATGCGCAGGGTGGTGGTCTTGCCGGCGCCGTTGGGGCCGAGCAGGCCGGTGATCTCGCCGTCGCGCGCGGTGAAGCCGACCCCGCGCACCGCGTGCACGGGGCCGGTCCTGGTGCGGAAGGTCTTGTGCAGGTCGTGGACTTCGATCATCTCAGGGCTCCCAGCCGTAGGCGCCGGCGAACGGCGGCACGGGTTGCAGGCGCTGCAGGCAGCCCGCGTCGAGCGAGCGGGCGTCGGCCCGCTCGAGGAACTGCGCGAACAGCTTCGGCATGCAGCCGACCGCGAGCACGCTGTGGCCCTGTCCGGGCAGCACCAGGTGGCGGCCGTTGCGCAGATGCCGGACCACGTCGTGGCCGTAGCGCGGCGGAGTGACCGGGTCGTGTTCGCCGCTGATCGCCAGCACCGGCAGGTCGCCGCGCAGCGGGGCGCGGAAGTCGGCCGGGCGCGTGCCCTTCGGCCACTGCGCGCACTGGGCGAGGGTGAAGGCGACGAACTCGGGGCCGAGCACGCGGCCGGCGTCGGCCGGGTCCGCGCGCAGCTCGGGCGCGTCCTCGGTGCACAGCACCGACAGCTGCATGCCGAGCGCGATCGCGTCGCCGAGGTCGGCGTACAGCAGGCGCGACTGCGCCAGCAGGCTCTCGTAACGGCCCTGCGCGGCCTCGTGCAGCAGCCACGGCAGCACCGCGGCGGCCTGCGGCTGGTAGGCATACAGGCGCAGCAGCGCGGCGAGGTGGCCGTAGCGCGGCACCTCCTCGCGCCACTGTCCGTCCACCGGATCGCGGTAGCGCACCGGCGCCAGGCCGCCCTGCTGCAGGCGGGTGCGCAGCGCAGCCAGGTGCGCGGCCGGATCGCCGAGGTTCCTGCGGCAGCCGGCGTCGGCGCGGCAGCGGGCGAACTGCGCCTGCAGTGCCGCGTCGAGGTTGCGCGCGTGTTCCTGGCCGAGCACCAGCGAGTTGGGCACCACCGAATCCAGGGTCACGGTGCGCACGTGCTGCGGATGGCGCTTGGCGTACTGCTGGGCGACGCGGGTGCCGTAGGACACGCCGAGCAGGTTCAGCCGCGGCGCGCCGACCGCCTCGCGCACGCGTTCGAGGTCGCGGACGTGGTCGGTGGTGGTGTACCGGCGCAGGTCCGCTTTCGCCGCCAGCGCCTTGCGGCAGTCGGCGGCGAAGCGGGCATTGGCTTCGGCCGAGGACTCGAGCAGCGCCTCGAGCCCTTCGTCCGGGTCGCACTGCAGCCGGTGCGACCCGCCGGTGCCGCGCGCGTCCACCAGCAGCACGTGGCGGGTGCGGCGGGCGTCGGCGAGCGCGTCGTGCAGCAGCGGATAGGCCTCGCGCGCGGACTGGCCGGGGCCGCCGGCGATGAACACGATCGGGTCTTCGGCCGGCTCGCCGCGGGCGGGGATCCAGGCCACCGCCAGCCCGATCCTGCGGCCGTCGGGGCGGTCGTGGTCTTCCGGCACCTGCAGCGTGGCGCACTGCGCCTCGACCGACTGCCGCATCGCGGTCAGGGCGCACGGAGTGAAGGCGAGGCGGCCGTAACGCAGGCCATTGGCCTCGGGTGTCGGAGTGGGCGGCGCGCCGCCGCAGGCGGCGAGTGCCAGCGCGGCGAGTCCGATCAGGCAACGACGATCCATGTGTCCTCCTAGCGAAAGCGCAACACCGTACACGACCCGGGCGGCGCGGAAAATGTGACCGTGGTCGTGTTCGGCGGCCGGACGCACGCGCCGGGCGCGGCGGCTACTTGCCGCTGACGTACTTCTCGCGCCGGATGTGCGGCACCGGCAGGCCGTGGCCCTTCAGCGCCTCGAAGCAGGCGTCCACCATGTTCGGGTTGCCGCACAGGTAGGCGATGTCGTGCGTGGGGTCGGGCGCGAACTCGGCCAGGTGCTGCTGCACGTAGCCGCGGCGCACGTCGGCGTGCGCGTGTGGCGAGCCCGCGGCCGGCAGCTCGCGCGAGAAGCAGGGCACGAAGCGGAACCCGGGATGCGCCGCGGCGAAGGCGCGGAACTCCTCGCCGTAGAGCAGCTCGGCAGGCGTGCGCACGCCGAACAGCAGCACCACCTCCACCCCGCGCTCGCGCATCAGCTGCGCCAGCTGCGGCAGCATCGAACGGTAGGGCGTGACCCCGGTGCCGGTGCCGATCAGCAGGTAGCGCCGGTTGGCGTCGTTCGGCAGCAGGCAGAAGCGGCCATAGGGCCCGCTGGCCTCGATCCGCTCGCCCTCGCCCAGGGCCTCGAACAGCGCGGTGGCCGCCCCGCCCGGCACGTAGCTGACCGCGATGTCCACCGCCTCGCCCGGACCCAGGGCGTGGTCGTGGATCGTGGCCAGGGAGTAGCTGCGCTTGGCCGGGGTGCCGTCGGCATAGCGGAAGTGGACCTGGATGAACTGGCCGGGGATGAAGTCCAGCGGCTGGCCGTCGTCGCGGACGAAGCTGAGGTGGGCCACCGTCGGCGCCAGCATGCGGCGGCCGACGAGCTTGAGCGGGAAATGGACGGGCACGGATCGGGAAACTGTGTTGCCGGAGCGGGCCCCGGAGGCTGCCTATACTACCGGCATCGCCGCGCCGACCGCGGCCCGGATCCCCCGCTCCGATGTCCGACCAGCCCCCTGCCGCGATGGCGCCCGCCCTCGCCGTCACCGACCTGCGCAAGACCTACGGCAACGGCGTCGAGGCGCTCAAGGGCGTCTCGCTCGAGGTCCGCCCGGGCGACTTCTACGCCCTGCTCGGCCCCAACGGCGCCGGCAAGTCCACCCTGATCGGCATCGTCAGCTCGCTGGTCAACAAGAGCTCGGGCCGCGTGCGCATCTTCGGCACGGACCTGGACGCCGAGCGCAGCGCCGCGATGCGCCTGATCGGCCTGGTGCCGCAGGAACTCAACTTCAACATGTTCGAAAAGCCGTTCGACATCTGCGTGAACTACGCCGGCTTCTACGGCATCCCGCGCCGCGAGGCGCAGCGCCGCGCCGAGCAGGTGCTGAAGGAGGCGCAGCTGTGGGACAAGGCCCAGGTCATGTCGCGCACGCTCTCGGGCGGGATGAAGCGCCGGCTGATGATCGCGCGGGCGATGATGACCCGGCCGAAGCTGCTGATCCTGGACGAGCCCACCGCCGGCGTGGACATCGAGATCCGCCGCGGCATGTGGAAGACGCTGCGCGAGATCAACGCCGCCGGCACCACCATCATCCTGACCACGCACTACCTCGAGGAAGCCGAGAGCCTGTGCCGGAACCTGGCGATCATCGACCGCGGCCGGATCGTCGAGCAGGGGCCGATGAAGGCGCTGCTGGCCAAGCTCGACGTGGAGGGCTTCCTGCTCGACGTCGAGGGCACGCTGCCGGAGACCCTGCCGCAGATCGCCGGCGCCACCCTGCACGCGCCCGACCACCACACCCTCGACCTGGAGATGCCGCGCGCGATGGACCTCAACCGCGTGTTCGCCGCGCTCAACGACGCCGGCATCCGGGTGCGCTCGATGCGCACCAAGAGCAACCGCCTGGAGGAGCTGTTCCTGCGCCTGACCGGCGAGAACGCGCAGGACGGCACCGCGCAGGTGCCGCCGGAGCAGGCCGCATGAACGCCACCGCCGCCGAACCCACCATCGCCCGCCGCAACCTGGTCGCGCTGGCGACCATCGTCCGCCGCGAGGTCGCCCGCATCCTGCGCATCTGGGGCCAGACCCTGGTGCCGCCGGCGATCACCATGACCCTGTACTTCCTGATCTTCGGCGGCCTGATCGGGCGCCAGATCGGCGCCATGGACGGGATCCGCTACATGGACTTCATCGTCCCCGGGCTGGTGATGATGAGCGTGATCCAGAACAGCTACGGCAACATCAGCTCCTCGTTCTTCGGCGCCAAGTTCGGCCGCCACGTCGAGGAGCTGCTGGTCAGCCCGATGCCGCACTGGGTGATCCTGACCGGCTACGTCGCCGGCGCGGTGCTGCGCGGGCTGATGGTGGGCGCGATCGTGCTCGCGATCGCGATGCTGTTCACCCGCGTGCGGGTGCCGCATCCGCTGGTCACCCTCTCGACCGTGCTGCTCGGCGCGACGATCTTCTCCCTGGCCGGCTTCGTCAACGCGGTGTACGCGAAGAAGTTCGACGACATCGCGATCGTGCCGACCTTCATCCTCACCCCGCTGACCTACCTCGGCGGCGTGTTCTACTCGGTGCGGCTGCTGCCGGACTGGGCGCAGACCGCGACCCACCTCAACCCGATCTTCTACATGGTCAACGCGTTCCGTTACGGCTTGCTCGGCGTGAGCGACGTGCCGCTGTGGATGGCCTACGCGCTGATGCTCGGCTTCGTGGTGGTGCTGGCCGCGCTCGGGCTGTGGCTGCTCGAGCGCGGGGTGGGTTTGCGCAGCTGAGCGGCACGGCCGCGCTCAGTCCGCGCCCGGCGCGGGCGGCAGGCGGAAGAACGCGCGTGCGGTGGCGGTGGTGCGGGCGGCGGTGACGGCGACGTCCTCGCCGCGGTCGCGGGCCAGTTCCTCGACGATGTGGGCGAGGTACATCGGTTCGTTGCGGCGGTGGGACGGCGGCGGCCGCACCGTGCGCGGCAGCAGGTAGGGGGCGTCGGTCTCGATCATCAGTCGTTCGGCGGGGATGTGCCGGACCAGTTCGCGCAGGTGGGTGCCGCGGCGTTCGTCGCACAGCCAGCCGGTGATGCCGATGTACCAGTCGCGGTCGAGGTAGTCGAACAGTTCCTCGCGGGTGCCGGTGAAGCAGTGCACGACGGCGGGGCCGAGGCGGCCGTCGAAGTTGCGCATCATCGCCATGAAGTCGGCGTGGGCGTCGCGCTGGTGCAGGAACAGGGGCTTGCCGGTGTCGGCGCCGATCTGCAGCTGGAGTTCGAAGGCGCGGCGCTGGGCCGGGCGCGGGGAGAAGTCGCGGAAGTAGTCCAGGCCGCATTCGCCGACGGCGACGACCTCGGGGTGGGCGTGCAGGGCGCGCAGTTCGGCGTCGCATTCGGCGCTGTATTCGCTGGCGTGGTGCGGATGCACGCCGGCGGTGGCGAACAGTTCGCCGGGGTGGGCGCGGGCGAGGGCGAGCGCCTTGGGCGAGTGTTCGCGGCTGGCGCCGGTGACGACCATCTGCACCACGCCGGCGGCGCGGGCGCGGGCCAGCACGGCGTCGCGGTCGTGGTCGAAGCTGTCGTGGGTGAGGTTGGCGCCGATGTCGATCAGTTGCATGGGCGCGGATTTTACGGGGTTGGCGGGAGTGGGCTGGCGCTGCCCGTGCATGTTCTCGCCGCTTCGTGTGGGGGCGCCGGTCTGCCTGGGGTGGGGTTCGCCGCGTGGGCTCCGCGTCCGGCTCCGACACGCGGCCGCGCGCCATCCCCATCCATGGCGCGCTCGACGCGACACCCCCCGCGCACCGGACCCGGGCCGACCAAGCCTCCCGCAATCACACCAGGACCCGGGCCGCCCAAACTTCCCGCAGCTCGAACAGGAGCCGGTCCGACCATCTCATCCGCGCCTGTTTCAAGGCGCGTTCGTCGCTTCCGCACCCCTGCATCCCACGCGCGGATTCCACTGCACACAGGTCACGCCCTCGGTCCTCCCCGACCCCGCACCGTATCCTGTTGCCGTGAATCGCCCCGCGTTCCCGATCGATGAACTGCTGCCGCAGCTGCGCGAGCGCCTCGCCGCGCATCCGCGGCTGGTGCTGGAAGCGCCGCCCGGCGCCGGCAAGACCACCCAGGTGCCGCTCGCGCTGCTCGATGCCCCCTGGCTGCAAGGGCGCAAGCTGGTGATGCTCGAACCGCGCCGCGTCGCCGCGCGTGCGGCCGCGGGCTTCATGGCGCAACAACTCGGCGAAGCGGTGGGCGAGACCGTCGGCTACCGCATCCGCTTCGAACAGAAAATCTCGGCCCGCACCCGCATCGAGGTCGTCACCGAAGGCATCCTGACCCGGATGCTGCAGGACGACCCGCTCCTGGACGGCGTCGGCGCGCTGCTGTTCGACGAATTCCACGAACGCCACCTCGCCAGCGACCTGGGCCTCGCCCTCGCCCTCGACGTCCAGGCCTCGGTCCGCCCCGACCTGCGCCTGGTGGTGATGTCGGCCACCCTCGACGGCGAACGGCTCGCCGCGTTCCTCGACGCCCCGCGGCTGGCGAGCGCCGGCCGCAGCCACCCGGTCCGCATCGCCCACTTTCCCGCGCGGCGCGAGGAACCCCTCGAACACCAGGTGCGGCGCGCGGTCGAACACGCCCTCGCCGAGCATCCCGGCGACGTGCTGGTGTTCCTGCCCGGACAGCGCGAGATCGCGCGCGTGCAGACGCTGCTGCAGGCGCAGGATGCCCCGGCCGTGCCCGCCGAAGTGCTGGCCCTGCACGGCGACCTGCCGGTGGAACAGCAGGTGCGCGTGCTGCAGCCGGCGCCCGACGGCGTGCGCCGCGTGGTGCTGGCGACCAACGTCGCCGAATCGAGCGTGACCCTGCCCGGCGTGCGCGTGGTGGTGGACACCGGCCTGGCGCGCGAACCGCGCTTCGATCCGAACTCGGGCTTCTCGCGGCTGGAGCGGGTGACCGTCTCGCAGGCCTCCGCCGACCAGCGCGCCGGCCGCGCCGGGCGCGTGGCGGAAGGCTGGGCCTACCGCCTGTGGCCGCAGTCGCAGCGGCTGGAACCGCAGCGGCGCCCCGAGATCGCGCAGGTGGACCTGGCCGGGCTCGCGCTCGAACTGGCCGCCTGGGGCCAGGCCGCGCTGTGCTTCCCCGATCCGCCGCCGCCGGGCGCGCTGGCCGCCGCACGCGACCTGCTGCAGCGGCTCGGTGCGCTCGAAGGCACGGCGCCCACCCCGCTCGGCCGGCGCATGCTCGCGCTCGGCACCCATCCGCGCCTGGCCGCGATGCTGCTCGCCGCGCGCGCGGACGAACGCGCCCTGGCCTGCGACCTGGCCGCGCTGCTGGAAGCGCGCGATCCGCTGCGCACGCGTTCGGACGCCCTGCACGCGCGCTGGCAGGCACTGGCCGCGTTCCGTGCCGGGCGCGTCCCGGCCGAGGCCAGCCGCAGCGCCCTGGCCGCGCTCGATGCCGCCGCCGCGCAATGGCGCCGGCGCCTGCGCGTGGACGCCGCGCCGCCGCGCGAGGCGCCCGCGCACCGGCTCGGCGACCTGCTGCTGCACGCCTTCCCCGACCGCATCGCCCGCCAGCATCCGCAGGACCCGCGCCGCTACCAGCTCGCCAACGGCCGCATCGCGCGCCTGGCCGAGGACAGCGCGCTGTACGGCGAGCCGTGGCTGGTGGCGAGCGAGGTGCGGTTCGAAGCCCGGGACGCGCTGCTGCTGCGCGCCGCGCCGCTGGACGAGGCGCGGCTGCAGCAGGAATTCCCCGAACGCTTCGTCGAGGAGGATGCGGTGCGCTGGGACGCGGCCCGGCGCGCGCTGGTCGCGCAGCGCGAGCGCCGCTTCGATGGCATCGTGCTGGAGACGCGCCCGGCCGGACGGGTGGATCCGGCGCGCGCCGCGCAGGCGCTCACCGACGCGGTGCGCACGCTCGGCCTGGCGGTGCTGCCCTGGAACGAGGCGACCACGCAGTGGCGCGCGCGGGTGCGTTGCCTGCGCGCGTGGATGCCGGAGCTGGACTGGCCCGACCTGTCCGACGCCGCGCTGCTCGCGCGCCTGGACGAGTGGCTGCGGCCGGCCTTCGCCGGCAAGACCCGGCTCGATGCGCTGGACGCAGCCGAATTCGCCCAGGCCCTGCACACGCTGCTCGACTGGCCGCAGCGCACGCGGCTGGAGGCGCTGGCGCCCACGCGCATCGCGGTGCCGTCCGGGCTGGAGCGGCGCATCGAGTACGCCTACGACGAGGCCGGCGATGCCCCGCGCGCGCCGGTGCTGGCGGTGAAGCTGCAGGAACTGTTCGGCCTGGCCGACACCCCGCGCATCGCCGACGGCCGCGTGCCGCTGACCCTGCACCTGCTCTCGCCCGGCGGCAAGCCGCTGCAGGTGACCCAGGACCTGCGCGGCTTCTGGGACCGCACCTACCCGGAAGTGAAGAAGGAAATGAAGGGCCGCTACCCCAAACACCCGTGGCCCGACGATCCCTGGAGCGCGACCCCGACCCACCGCGCCAAGCCGCGCGGGAGCTGAGCGCGGCGCGCATCACGCCTCGTGAACGCCGCGGTGCGGACACTGCGCCGGCATCCCGTCCCGGAGGAGCCCACGATGAAGCACGACGCGCCGATGAACGAGGACCTGGCCCGACCGCCGCTGTCGGAACGCGCGCTGCACCTGCTCGACCAGCTCGGCGAGACCCTGCGCCGCGAGATCCCGCGCCATCCCGGACGCTGGCTGCAGGCCGGCGCCGCACTCGGCGCGGTGCGCGCCGGCACCCGCACCGCCGGCCGGGTCGCGCGCCGGCACCCGCTGCTGCTGGCGGCGGCCGTGGTCGGCGCGGGCGTGGCCACCTGGTACCTGCTGCGGCAACGCGCGCGCCGCGCCGAACAGGCGCCGCTCGAAGGCCAGGCGCGGCGGGTCGAGGCGGTGCGCCGCGACGCCGCTGCGGCCCCCCGCGCCGCGCCCGTCGGCCCACCGCGCCGCCGCACGCGCGGTTCCGCCACCGACCGCACCGCGCACTGAGCGCCGCGCTCAGGCGGAGGCCGGCGCCTCGGGCAGCTCGATCACGAACTGCGCGCCGCCGCCCTCGCGGTCCTCGTACCAGAGCTGGCCGCCGGCGTTGGCGATGATCTGCCGCGCCAGCGCCAGGCCCAGGCCGCTGGAGGTGCCGTCGTCGTGCTCGGCCAGGCGCACGAACGGCCGGAACAGCTCGCGCTGGCGCTGCGGCGGGATGCCGGGGCCGCGGTCGAGCACGCGCAGCTGGCGCCAGCCCGGCGCGCTGGCGCGCACCTCGAGGGTGAGCTCGCCGCCGCCGGCGGCGTACTTGAGCGCGTTGGTCACCAGGTTCTCGGCCACCTGGCGCAGCACCAGGCCGTCGATCGCCACCCGCCCCGCGGGTTCGGGCAGCAGCGACTGCAGGCGCATGCCGCGGCTCTCCAATTGCGGCTCGTAGCGCCGCACCAGCCAGTCGTGCAGCTCGCGCAGGCACACCGAGGCCTGCGCCGGCGCCTGCGCGGCCGCGGCCTTCTGCGTCTCCAGGTAGCGGCGGATGTAGCCGAGCGCGTCCTGCGCGCTCTCGTGGATCACCTGCAGGTAGCGCGGCACGCGCTCGGGCCGGCACTGGCCCTGCAGCAGCAGCTCGCTGGCGAACAGCACGCTGGTGAGCGGATTCTTCAGGTCGTGCGCGACCAGGTTGACCAGCGCCTCGCGTTCGCGCGCGACGCGTTCGAGCCGGTCGCGCGCCAGCTTCAGGCCCAGGTGCGAGTTGACCCGTGCCAGCAGTTCCTCGGGCGTGAACGGCTTGGTCACGTAGTCCACCGCGCCGGCGTCGAACGCGCGCAGCACCACGTCGCGGTCGTGCGCGGCGGTCAGGAACACCACCGGCACGTCGTGCAGCGGCGGATGCCGGCGCAGCTCGGCGAGCAGGGCGAAGCCGTCCATGCCCGGCATCAGCATGTCCAGCAGCAGCAGGTCGGGGGTGTGCTCCAGCGCCAGGCGCAGCGCCTCCGCGCCGGTGGCGGCGCCGAGCACCTCGTGGCCCTGGCGCGACAGCAGCGCGCTCACCACCCGCAGGTTCGCGGGCTGGTCGTCCACCACCAGGATCCGTCCGGTCAGTCCGGGCTGGGTCATGCCGAGCCTCCCCGCGCACGCGTCCCCATGCGCATCGCCGCGACCTTAGCAGAACCGCGTGCCTGCGACCGGCGCCGCACGGGCGCTCAGGCGCACGCCCGCCACTGCCCCGGCGCGAGGTCCGCGAGCCGCCACGGCCCGATCGCCACCCGCACCAGGCGCAGCGTCGGCAGGCCCACCGCCGCGGTCATGCGCCGCACCTGGCGGTTGCGGCCCTCGCGCAGGGTCAGCTCCAGCCAGGCGTCGGGCACGGTCTTGCGGAAGCGCACCGGCGGATCGCGCGGCCACAGCGGCGGCGGCGCGATCGTGCGCACCTGCGCCGGCCGGGTCGGCCCGTCGCCCAGCACCACGCCGTGGCGCAGCGCCGCGAGCTGTTCCGCGCGCGGCGTGCCTTCCACCTGCACCCAGTAGGTCTTGGGCTGCTTGTGGCGCGGATCGGTGAGCCGGTGCGCGAGCGCGCCGTCGTCGGTGAGCAGCAGCAGCCCTTCGGAATCGAAATCCAGGCGTCCGGCCGGATACACGCCCGCCGGCAGGCCGAACGCCGCCAGCGTGCGCCGCGGCGGCGTGCTGCGGTCGGTGAACTGGCACAGCACGCCGTAGGGCTTGTTGAGGGCGATCAGCAAGGCCGCTCGCTCGTCAATCGCGGCGCGGCTTGCGGAAGCGCAGCGTCATCCGGTCGCTCTCGCCGATCGCCTCGTACCTGGCCGCGTCCGCCGGATCGTGGCGGCGCGTGGGCGGCAGCGTCCACACGCCGTTGGGATGGTCGGTGGTGTCCTTCGGGTTGGCGTTGATCTCGCTCCGGGCCTCGAGTACGAAGCCGGCCTGCTGCGCCAGCCCGATCACCAGCGCCTCGGTGAGGTAGCCCGACTTCTTCATCGTCGCCAGGTCGGTGCCGGGCCGGGCGCGATGGTCCACCACGCCGAGCGTGCCGCCTTCCTTGAGCACGTCGAAGAAGGCGCGGAAGTAGGCCTCGGCGTTGCCGTCGGACACCCAGTTGTGCACGTTGCGGAAGGTCAGCACCACGTCGGCCGAGGCCGGCGGGCCGAACACCGGCGCCTTCGGGTCGAACACGCGCACCTCCGGCGTGCCGTACACCGCCGGGGCGGCGGCGAACCTGGCGCGCAGGCGCGCGTTGAGGTCGTAGCGGTACTGCGGCTGGCCCGGGATCGCGTCGTCCCACACCGCGGCCACGTAGCGCCCGCGCTCGCGCAGATACGGGGCCAGGATCTCGGCGTACCAGCCGCCACCGGGGGTGATCTCGATCACCGTGTCGTCGGCGTCGACGCCGAAGAAGCGCAGCGTCTCCTTCGGATGGCGGTGCACGTCGCGGGCGACGTTGCGCGGATCGCGCCAGGGGCCGGCGATCGCCGCATCCAGCGCGGCGCCGGTGGCGTTGCTGATCGGGGCATCGCCGCGGCCGCGCTCGTCGGCGGACGGCGTGGCGGCGCAGGCGGCGAGCACGGCGCAGGCGAGCAGGGCGGGCAGCAGGCGGGACATGGGCGGACTCCGGCAGCAGCAGGGATGCCAGCCTACCGCCGGCAGCGCGGCGGTGCGCATCTGCGGTTCGCCTGGCTTGAAGCCCGTGCGCGGCGTCCCCACTTGGCGGTGCCCGCCATGCATGGCGGGCCAGCGACACGCCGGTGCAACCGCACGGGCATCTTCCAGTCACGTGCGGCCACCAGACTGCGCCGGCCCCTTCCCCCCAAGGAGCCCGAGCATGTCGATGCCCCTGTTCCAGACCCCGTGGCTGCGCGAGACGCGTGTGCAGCCGACCTATCCCGGGCCGTCGCGCTACGGCCCGCGTTACGCGCGCCGGCGGCGCCCGCCGGCCGAGGCGCCGGGGCCGTTCGAACTGGCGTCGTTGCAGATGGTGCAGGTCGCGCGCGAGCTGCTCGCGCGCGGCGCGCCGGAGTTCGGCCGCGCCGCCTGAGGCCAACCCGGGAACGTCCGCCCCCGGGTGCGGGGGCGGACAGCGGGCTCAGCCCGCGCCGAGCCCCGCCAGCGCGGCGTTGAACGTCGCGCTCGGCCGCATCGCCGCGGCCACCTTGGCCAGGTCCGGGTGGTAGTAGCCGCCGATCTCGACCGGCCGGCCCTGCACCGCGATCAGTTCCTCGACGATCTGCGCCTCGTGCGCGGCCAGCGCCTGCGCCAGCGGCGCGAACGCCGCCTGCAGCGCCGGATCGGCGTCCTGCGCGGCCAGCGCCTGCGCCCAGTACAGCGCCAGGTAGAAGTGGCTGCCGCGGTTGTCGATCGTGCCCAGCTTGCGTCCCGGCGAGCGGTCGTGCTCGAGGAACATCGCGTTGGCCGCATCCAGCGCCTCGGCCAGCACCCTGGCCCGCGCGCTGCCGGTGCGCTCGGCCAGATGCTCGAACGAGGCGGCCAGGGCCAGGAACTCGCCCAGTGAATCCCAGCGCAGGTAGTTCTCGGCCAGGAACTGCTGCACGTGCTTGGGCGCGCTGCCGCCGGCGCCGGTCTCGAACAGGCCGCCGCCGGCCATCAGCGGCACGATCGAGAGCATCTTCGCGCTGGTGCCGAGCTCCAGGATCGGGAACAGGTCGGTCAGGTAGTCGCGCAGCACGTTGCCGGTGACCGAGATCGTGTCCAGGCCCTGGCGGATGCGCGCCAGCGAGTGCCGCATCGCGTCCACCGGCGCCAGGATGCGCAGGTCGAGGCCGCCAAGGTCGTGCTCCTGCAGATAGCGCTCCACCTTGGCGATCAGCTGCGCGTCGTGGGCGCGGCCGGCATCGAGCCAGAACACCGCCGGCGTGGCCGACAGCCGCGCGCGCGTCACCGCGAGCTTGACCCAGTCGCGGATCGCCGCGTCCTTGGTCTGGCACATGCGCCAGATGTCGCCGGCCTCCACCGCGTGCTGCAGCAGCACCTGGCCGGCCTCGTCGAGCACGCGCACGGTGCCGGCGGCGGGGATCTGGAAGGTCTTGTCGTGCGAACCGTATTCCTCGGCCTTCTGCGCCATCAGGCCCACGTTCGGCACGCTGCCCATCGTCGCCGGGTCGAACGCGCCATGCGCCTTGCAGTCGTCGATCACCGCCTGGTAGATGCCGGCGTAGCAGCGGTCCGGGATCACCGCCTTGGCGTCCTGCAGCGCGCCGGCCGCGTTCCACATCCTGCCGCCGTCGCGGATCATCGCCGGCATCGAGGCGTCCACGATCACGTCCGAGGGCACGTGCAGGTTGGTGATGCCCTTGTCGGAGTTGACCATCGCCAGCCCCGGGCGCTCGGCGTACAGCGCAGCGATGTCGGCCTCGATCGCCGCGCGCGCGTCGGCCGGCAGCGCCGGCAGCTTCGCGTACAGGTCGCCGATGCCGTTGTTGGGGTCGAAGCCGATCGCCTCCAGCGCCTGCGCGTGCTTGTCCAGCACCGGCGCGTAGAAGCGGCGGACCACCGCGCCGAACAGGATCGGGTCCGACACCTTCATCATCGTCGCCTTCAGGTGCAGCGAGAACAGCACGCCCTGCGCGCGCGCATCGGCGATCTGCGCGTCCACGAAGCGCTCCAGCGCGGCCAGGCGCATCACCGCCGCGTCCACCACCTCGCCGGCCTCGACCCTGATCCCGGTCTTGAGCATCTGCCTGCGCCCGTCGGCGCCTTCCAGCTCGATCCGCAGCGAGGTCGCCTGCGCCACCGTCACCGACTGCTCGCTGCCGTAGAAATCGCCCGCGTCCATGTGCGCCACGTGCGCCTTCGACGCCGCGGTCCACTGCCCCATCCTGTGCGGGTGCTTGCGCGCGTAGGCCTTGACCGAGGCCGGCGCGCGCCGGTCGGAGTTGCCTTCGCGCAGCACCGGATTGACCGCGCTGCCCTTGACCTTGTCGTAGCGCGCCTTGATCTCGCGCTCCTCCTCGCTGCGCGGCTCCTCCGGATAGTCCGGCAGCGGATAGCCCTGCGCCTGCAGCTCGCCGATCGCCGCCTTCAACTGCGGCACCGAGGCGCTGATGTTGGGCAGCTTGATGATGTTGGCGTCCGGCGTCTTGGCCAGCTCGCCGAGCTCGGCCAGGTCGTCGTTGACCCGCTGCGCCGCCGACAGCCGCTCCGGGAACTGCGCCAGGATCCGCCCCGCCAGCGAGATGTCGCGCGTCTCCACCGCGACCCCGGCCGTGCGCGCGTACGCCTGCACGATCGGCAGCAAGCTGGCGGTGGCGAGGAAGGGGGCTTCGTCGGTGAGGGTCCAGAGGATCTTGGGCATGGCGGCGGGCGGGGGCGTGGGCGGGCCGGCTATTATCGGCGCTCCGGGCTGCGCCGGACAGGACGTTTCCTTCGAGCCTCATTCCCCATGCCGGCCTGGTGGATCGTCGAACGCACCGCGGACGCGCGCTTTCCCTGGCGCATCCGGATCGAGCAGGATGGCCGCGTCCTGCTCGTCGTGCGCGCGCAGAGCGCCTGGCCCGGTGCCGGCGCCCAGGTGTTCTGCCTGCGCGAGCGCGAGGCCGACCCCGCCGAGGCGCTGACGCCGCACGAGCGCGTGCCCGTCGCGCACCTGGCGCGCCTGGGCCGCAAGCTCTCGGTCACGCTCGACCGCCCGCAGCGCAAGCGCTGCGAGTTCCTCACGCTCGACAAGCCGCGCAAGGACGGCGGCACCTACGAACAGATCTTCTTCCGCACCGAGGCCGCGGTGCGCGGACACCGTTCGTCAAAGCGCACCGAACTCGTCGCCAACCTGCCGCTCGAAGTGGCGGTGGACAGCGCCGAGCGCTACCCGTGGCGGTTCCCCGGCGCGCATGCGACACGGCGCAAGCTGCCGGTGGGCGACTACGCCCTGCTGCACGAACAGCGCCCGGTGGCGGTGGTCGAACGCAAGACGCGCGAGAACTTCCTCACCGACCTGGCCGAGCTCAAGGGCCTGCAGCAACAGCTCGCCGAACTGGCCGCCTATCCGCACGCCGCGCTGGTGCTGGAAGCCCCCTACCGCGATTTCGGCGACCCGGCCAGGCTCGGCCGCTGGCCCGCGGCGCACGTGCAGCGCGTGCTGGCGGAACTGCCGGCGCTGTTCCCGCACGTGCAGTTCGTGTTCGCCGGCAACCGCAAGCTCGCCAACCTGTGGACCCAGCGCTGGTTCGCCGCCGTCGCCGCCAGCCTGGCGCAGCCCGCGCCCGACAGCGTGCGCGAACCCCTCGCCCACTACCGCCCCGCCCCCGCCGACGGCGGCCTGGACACCCGCATCCGCCTGGCGATCCTCCACGAACTGCCCGACGGCTTCGCGATCGCGAGCCTGCGCCAACGCTTCCCCGACACCCCGCCCGCACGGCTCAAGCGCATCCTCGACCAACTGCGCGCGGAGGGCCGGCTGCGCCGCGAGGGGCATGGGCGCGGGGCGCGGTGGCGGCGGGCCACGGGCTAGACTGGACGCCCCTCGCGACGCCCCCGCCTGCCCATGCCGACCGCCAGCCGCAACGCGCCCTGCCCCTGCGGCAGCGGCAGGAAGTACAAGCACTGCTGCCTCGCGGCCGAGGCCGCGAAGGTCAGCTCGCGCGAACAACTCCTCTGGCGCCGTCTGCGCGCCGAGCTCGAGGGATTGCCGGCACGGATGTTCCGCTTCTTCCTCGATACCTACGGCGAGGCGGCGCTGGACGCCGCCTGGGGCGAGTTCATGCTGGCCGATGGGGAACGAGAACCGTTCGACCCCGAGACGCCGCATCTTCCGGTCTTCATGCCGTGGCTGTTCCATGCGTGGGCGCCGGCAGCCGGCGATTCCTGCGTGCCGGATCCGGACCTGCACGGCGTGCGGCCCACCGCATGCTGGCTCGATCGGTACGGCAGGCGGCTGTCGCCCTTGCTGCGCGAGTATCTCGCCGCTTGCCTGGAGGCCCCGTTCGGGTTCCATGAAGTCGAGCGCTGCGAGCCGGGCCGCAGCATCACCCTGTGTGATGTCTTCACCGGCGAAATCCGTGAAGTGGCCGAGGGCACGGCATCGCGCAGCGTGAAACCCGGCGAACTGCTGTACGCCCAGCTCGTCACCGTGCAGGGCCTGACCGTCCTCGAGGCAACCGGCCCGATCCCGCTGTCGCCGGCCGAGAAGATCGATCTCATCGAACTGCGCCGGCTGATTCGCGAAGATGTCGGACGCATCGACCGCGACGTCCTGCGCGACGCGGACGACATGCTGCGCGAGCACTATCTCCGCTGTGCCGAGCAGGCGCTGTACCCGGCACCGCCGCAACTCCACAACACCGACGGCGAGGACGTCGAATTCCACAAGCTCGTCTTCGACATCGACTCCGCCCAGTCCGCCTTCGACGCGCTCAAGTCGCTCGACATCCTGGCCGACGAGGCCGAGCTGCTCGAGCGCGCCGAGCGGAATGCCGACGGCGGCTTGCATCGCGTCGAACTGACCTGGGCCAAGGCCGGCAACCAGGCGCATGCGCACTGGAACAACACCGTGCTCGGCGAGGTGCTCATCCACGGCCAGCGTCTGACCGTCGAGGTCAATTCGCGCGAACGCGCCGAACGCTTCAAGCAGATCGTCGCCGAGCGCCTCGGCGAGCGCGCCCGGTTGCGCCTGGACGAGCTGCAATCGGTGGAGCGCATGCTCGCGCAGGACGCAGTGGCTGCACATGCACCGGTCTCCGATGCCCCGGACGCCGAAATCGAGGCACTGCTGGCCGAGCAGATCGAACGGCACTATGCAACCTGGCCCGACACCGCCCTCCCCGCGCTCGACAACCGCACCCCGCGCGAAGCCGTCGCCGACCCCGACGGCCGCGAACAGGTCGAGGCCCTGCTGCGCGACATGGAACTGCGTGGCTCGGCGGTGCCGGGTGCAAGTACCGACCAGTTCCAACGCCTTCGCCAACGGCTGGGGCTGCCAGCCCGCGCCTGAGCCGTGCACGGGCGCGGCCGTCGCAGGATCTGAGACGGCCGCCGGCTATCCATGCCGCATCGCCGTTGCCTCCGCCGCGTGGCCGGCATCACGCCGCCACCGCGTAGAGCTCTTTTGCCTGGAGGACACCGGGACGATGCACGCGCAAGCCTTCATCGGATGAACATGAACTACGACACCTTTTTCCGCATCGCGATGGGTTGGGTCGAGATGCCGGGCGCCAACCCCTTCCCATATCAGCGCCGGCTGGCCGAAGGCGGTTTCGGAGAAAACGTCGGACAAAGCTGGCCCGACCTGCTCGAAGTGCCGACCGGCCTGGGCAAGACCGCGGCGGTCACGCTGGCTTGGCTGTGGAAGCGCGGCTGGCGCCAGGGCGGGCGCGCGGAACCACCGGATCCGGACACCCCGCGCCGCCTGGTCTGGTGCCTGCCGATGCGCGTCCTGGTCGAGCAGACCCAGCGCAACGTCAGGGACTGGCTCGAGAACCTGAAGATCCTTGGCGAACCGGGGCAGGGCCAGGTCTCGGTGCATCTGCTGATGGGCGGCTCGGAGGACGCGCGCCGCGCCGATTGGGCCGAGTACCCCGAGGAAGACGCGATCCTGATCGGCACCCAGGACATGCTGCTGTCGCGCGCGCTGATGCGCGGCTACGGCATGAGCCGCTATCAGTGGCCGATGCATTTTGCGTTGCTGCACAACGATGCATTCTGGGTCTTCGACGAAGTCCAGCTCATGGGCCCGGGGCTGCCGACCAGCGCCCAGCTCGAGGCCTTTCGGCAGCGTCTGCCGCTGGCGAAAGGCTGCCGCAGCCTGTGGGTCTCCGCCACCCTGAACCGGCAATGGCTCGAGACTGTGGATTTTTCCACCAAAGCGCTGGTGTCACTGCCACTGGCACAGGACGACGTGAGCCGCCGTGACGTCCAGGAGCGGCGGAGCGCCGTCAAGCGATTGAAGCGCGCCGACTTCCGCCTCGAAGGGGTGACGAAGCACGATCTGGAAAGTTACCTCGATGCATTGGCCGATGCTGTCGTTCGTGCGCATCAGCCAGGGGCGACCACCCTGGTCATCCTCAATACCGTCGAGCGTGCGCAGATGCTCTATGAGCGGCTGGGGCCGGCACCCGCCAAACGCGGCCGGAAAGCCTCGAGGGAATCTGAAGCATCCTCGAGCCCCGAGCGCCTGCTGATCCATTCCCGCTTCCGCGGTCCGGATCGGCGCGCGATCGAATCCCGCCTGCAACAGCCTCTGCCGGAACAAGGTCGCATCATCGTCGCCACACAAGCCGTCGAGGCTGGTGTGGACATGTCCTGCCGCACCCTGTTCACGGAGTTGGCTCCCTGGGCCTCGCTCGTGCAGCGTTTCGGCCGCTGCAACCGCTACGGAGAACACAACGAGGAGGGTGCGGACATCGTCTGGATCGACTTTTCCGGCGACAAGGAAACCGCACAGCCCACCAAGGAAACTGCGCAGCCATATTCTCCGGAGCAGCTCGCTGCGGCCCGTGCAAAGCTAGCAGGCCTCGACAGCGCCAGCCCGGCCGACCTGCCGGCGACCGACGAGCCGGCGCCGCTGTATGCGGTACTGCGCCGGAAGGACTTCCTCGACCTCTTCAACACCGACCCCGACCTTTCCGGCTTCGATGTGGATATCGCGCCCTATGTGCGCGATGCCGATGACGCCGACGTGCTGTTGTTCTGGCGAGACTTCGGCGACGACCCGAACGAACCGATGCAACGACCGCCCACCCGGGACGAACTTTGCCGGGCCAGCCTTGGCAAGGCCGCGGCTCCGGCCTTGCTCGGCCGGTTGGGGCACGGCCAGGCCTGGCGCTGGGATCCGCTCGCGCGCCGCTGGCAACGGCATGGCGGGAACGACCGGTTGCGGCCCGGTCTGGTACTGATGCTGTCGTCCGCGGCGGGCGGATACCGTGCCGATCTCGGCTTTGCAGCGGACGAGAGAGCCGAGGTTGCGCCGTTGGTTACCGAAGCGGCGGCCGAGGTGGAGCCAGAAGCCTACGATGGGGACCCGCGCAGCCTGCTCAGCAAGCCCGTCCCGCTGCCTGTGCATCTGGCCGACGCCGAAAGCGAGGCTGGGCAGCTCTGCGCCGCTCTCGACATCCACGATCCTGAACGCGAGATCATCGTCACCGCCGACCGCTGGCACGACATCGGCAAGCTGCACGAAGCCTTCGACTGCATGCTGCGTCAGGCACACCGCAAGGGTACCGACGAAGAGCTTGGCGAGGGTTACTGGGCCAAGGCCGGCCGCAAGCCGGGCCGCAGGCCGCCGCGCGCCAAATATCTGGTGCGTGACGGCGAGAGCGAGATCGAGCGCAGGCATTTCCGTCACGAACTGGCCTCCGCGCTGGCCTGGCTACACGCAAACGGCCATGCCGACGACGAGCGCACCAATCTCGTCGCCTATCTGATCGCCGCCCATCACGGCAAGGTGCGGCTGTCGCTGCGTGCCTTGCCCGGCGAGGCCGAGCCGGAAGATGGGCGCTTGTTCGCACGCGGCGTCTGGGACGGCGATGTGCTTCCGGCCTTCAGCTTCGCCGACGGGCAATCGCTTCCGGAAACTCCGTTGCATCTGGAGTTGATGCAGCTTGGCGAGGGAGCGCAAGGCCCCTCGTGGACCACGCGAACACACCGCTTGCTCGCCAGCCCAAGCCTCGGGCCGTTCCGGCTCGCGTGGTGCGAGGCATTGGTGCGCATCGCCGACTGGCGTGCCTCGCGCAAGGAGCAGGCATGAAGCTCGACGCATTCGAGGCGGTCGCCAGGGCCCTCAACGATGCAGGCGTGCGCTACCTCGTGGCGGGCGGACTGGCGGTCAATGCTCACGGTTACCTACGCTTCACCGCCGATATCGATCTCGTCATCGCGCTCGACGCGAACAACATCGTCGCTGCCTTCGCGGCCCTCGCCAAGATCGGTTACCAACCGGCCGTCCCTATTAGCGCGCAGCAGTTCGCCAGCGCAGAGCAACGCCGGCACTGGTACGAGGACAAGGGCATGCGCGTGCTCAATTTCTTCAGCAACTTCCACCCCGAGACCTCCGTGGACGTGTTCGTTTACGAGCCCTTCGACTTCCGGCAGGAGTACGAGGCTTCGATGCAGGGCGAGATCGCCCCTGGACTGCCCGCACGCTTCGTTTCCATTCCCACCCTGATCCGCATGAAGGAAGTGGCGGGCAGGCCACGTGATTTGGACGATATCCAGCATCTGCGCTGGATGCTCGAAAGCGAGGGCTGGCCATGAGCGAACAGAACCACATCGACTGGTCGAAGACGACTTTCGATGGCAGCCGCCGGGAACAATTGCGGCGCTGGCGCGCGCTGACGTTGCGCGAGCGCCTCGAAGCGCTCGACCGCCTGACCGCACACGCCGAGCGCACCCGCGCCATGGCGGCGGGGCCCCAGGCCGGCGGCGTCCGCGAACCGACCCCGGGGTATCGGAACAACCGCGGCACGAACGAGATCGTCCTGCACGGCTGCACGCCGACACCGTTGGCCTCCTACCTCAAGGCACTTGCGGTGCTGCGCCTGGTCGCCGAGCAGGCGGACGACCCGGACGCCACCGGCTGCTGGCGCAACGACGTTTTCGTGCTGAGCACCCGATTGAAGAGTGAGGAGCTACTGGAATTCTTCCTGGAGCGCTATCAGCCGACGCCGCTGGTCGCGCCGTGGGGCGCGCGGTCCGGATTCTTTTCCGGCTCGTCAGAGCGAACTGCCAGAGAGGCGCTTTCGCGCATTGCGAACTCGAGTATTCCGCGCCTAGAAAGATACCGTGAAGCAATCCGGCTTGTTCAGAATCTTCTGAAGAAGCATGGCTTCGATGTGAAGGCTTCTGATGAGAGGAAGCTTGATCTCCTAAGCATTTGTCGATCAGAGCTTCCTGACCACATCTTGCCGTGGCTTGATGCGTGTTATGTATTGACCGCAGAAGGCCGAAAGTTTCCTCCATTGCTCGGAACAGGTGGAAACGAAGGTAGTGGAAGCTATGTATCTGGCTTCGCGCAACAGGTTGTCGCTTGCATAGTTGATCGCGGCTATGACTACGCAATAGAAACATCATTGTTTGCCTCTAACCTGCCGCTGGTCAGGACAGATCAAACGCCCGGGCACTTTTCCCCACCAGATGCTGGCGGCGCGAATGCTTCGACTGGTTTCGATGATGACACTTGGACCAATCCATGGGATTACTTGCTGGCACTTGAGGGAACTCTGCTTTTTGCAAGTAGTGCAACCCGCCGCGGCGAGTTCTCTGCCCCGTCTTTCAACTTCCCGTTTGTCGTGTCACCGCTAGCAGGAGGCACGGCCGGTTATGTTCCAGACGAGGAGCGCCCTAAAAAGGCCAAAAGGCAGGTCATGGAGCTATGGCTCCCACTTTGGCAACGGATGTGCCCGCTCGATGAGATCAGGTCCCTGTTCTCAGAAGGTAGAGCGACTCTCAAAGGCAGAGTAGTTTCTAAGGGGCTCGACTTTGCGCGCGCAATCGCACAACTTGGTATCGATCGTGGTATCTCTCAGTTTCAGCGATTCAGCTTTCTAATGCGAAACGGGCAAAGCTTTTTCGCAACGCCTATTGAAAGATACGAGGTGTGCCGCAATCCACAGGCGGACTTGATCGACGACCTCGATCGCAACGATTGGCTTTCGCGGGTACAGCGTCTCGGACGCGATGACAAGGCGCCAAACGCATTCCGCGGCCTGGCCAATCAACTGGACGCCGCCCTGTTCGCAATGGCCCGGCGTGTGGATCGGCAGGCTGTGGAACAGACGCTGAGGCTGCTCGGACGCATCGAAATCGTGGCGGCGCGCAGTTCCCGGGTGCGGGAGCAAGTGCCTCCCCCGCTTCCCATGCTTACGCCGGGCTGGGCGCGTCGCGCCGACGACGGCAGCGCCGAATTCCGGATTGCAACCGCCTTGGCCAGGCTCTCTTTTCGTTCGGGTGTGGATGGAAAGCGCGTCGTGCTCGGACTGCGCCCGCATCTGGTCCCGGTGCGTCTGGATGGCCGCAGTTGGGACGAGAACGGCGGCCTCGTCTGTTGGAACGCGGGCACGCTGGAGCGCAATCTCGCGCAGTTGCTGCATCGCCGCCGTCTCGAGGCGATCCGGCTCGGTGCCGAAGACGAGCTGTTGGCAAGCCGCACCGGCGCCACCCTCGAGGACGTGCACCACTTCTTCGAAGGCGGCACTGACGATCGACGCATCGCCGAGCTTGCCCATGGCCTCGCCTGCGTCGAATGCCTCGAACTCGATCCACCGAAGAGCGATATCCCCATCGCCTTGCCCTCGGCCTATGGGTTGCTCAAGCCGTTCTTCACCGCCGAGTCAATGCTGCGCGCGCTCGACTGGCTGCCCAGGGATCGCAGCCTGCGCCTGCCGGCCGAGATACCGGCTCGACTGGTTGCCGACGATGTCGAGGCAGCCCTGCGACTTGCTTGGCAACGTCTGCGCGCGCTCGGCATCAAGCTGCCGGGCCGGCAGCCGCCCTGTTACCCGCGTCGCGGCGACGGCCCCCGCCTGCTCGCCGCGCTTGTGATTCCGCTGACCTTCGGCGAGACCCGCCGCCTGTTGAATCGGCTCGATCTGGCGCCCGAAACCGAACTCGAACCAACCATCGAAACCGCCGACTGAAGGAGACCCGTCATGCCCCTCGACCTGAGCGCCCTTGACCATACCCCCCGCTTGCTGCTTGAGGCACGGCTGAAGCCGCTCCAAGGCACGCGCTTCCAGCCAACAGGTTTCCCCAATCTCGGTCCCGCTACCTACGACGGCCCCGATGGCAAGCGCATGCTGCTCGTGGAATCGGCGCAGAGCATGGCCAACCGGCTCGAGACCGTGTGTTGGGACAGGGTCGCAGACGACTGGGTCGCGCCACTGAAGGGATTGCCCGTCATCAAGGTTGTGAACAAGACCGGCGAGCCGCTCACCAACACAGTGCTCGAAGCGCATCGGACGAATTCACCCTACATCCTGGAAGGCAAGGACACGACAGTCCTGAGCCTGCTCAAGCAGGAGCTCGCCGGCATGGAAGAGGGGCCGGTTGACATCCGCAAACTGGCGGCTGTGCTACTGCGCATGGATACCAACGCCCTGCTGCATGGGGTCTTTCTTGCCAAGTCCGATCTCGCAGGGGGTCGCCTGCGGCTTCCGCGAGCGTTGTCGGCCTTCATCGAGGCTGAGGACGTGCGCGAGGCGCAAAGCGGGGGCGTCAAGAACGACCAAGTCAATCCTTCCGGTGACACAGCACGCGGATTTGGCAATGTTCCATTTGCGCGTTCGGAGTTCACGGCGCCCAAGATCACGGCTTACTTCAACCTTGATCTCGCCCAGATCCGAGGCTACGGCCTCGGCGAAAACGTCACACGGCTGCTGATCACGCTTGCCTTGTTCAAGATTCGAGCCTTCCTCGACGAAGGCCTGCGTCTTCGCACTGCCTGCGATCTCGAATGCGAATCGCTCACCGTGACTCGGCCGGAAGGCTTCACGGTGCCGACGCGAGAGACGATTGAAGCCGAGCTTCCAACTCTCATCGCCAAGGTCGCCGAAGAGAATGGTTGGCCGCAAAAACGCGTCACCGCCGTCACCTGGGAAGGCGCCGGCAAAGCCAAAGACAAGAAACAGGACGAGCAGACCGAGGCTGCCAACGGATAAGTGCCATGCTGGCGATCCAGTTCACCTTCCCCGGCGGCCGCTACCACGCCACGCCTTGGCGACGGCACGTCAACGAGGCGGATGTCGCCTGGCCGCCAGACACTTGGCGTCTGGCACGAGCCCTGATCGCCACTTGGCACCGCAAGCTCGACCAAGGGCGCTATCCGCGGGAACATCTCGCCGGGCTGCTGGCGCGGCTGGCGGAAGCCAGGCCACCCCGGATCCGGTTGCCCGAGGACGTCGTCCATGCGCACACGCGCCACTACATGCCTGCCAAGGGCGACAAGCCCACACTCGTCTTCGACGCCTTCGTGCGTGTGAACCCGGACGATCCAATCGTGCTGGCCTGGCCGGATCTCGTGCTGGAGCCCGAGTCTCTGACCTTGCTCGATGAGCTGCTGGACGCGATGGCCTACTTCGGGCGTGCCGAATCCTGGGTGCAGGCGCACCGCGCCGAGTGGTGCGACGGATTCAATTGCCTGCCCGATGCACCGGACGTGGATACCGAGACCGGCGAGGTTCTGGGTGAAATCGTGCGTGTGCTGGCGCCGGTGTCTCCCGCGCGCTACACCGCATTGAGGGCCGACCGCTTGGGTGGCAAGAAGAGCCCCCCTGCCAAGCTGCGCCGTTCGCTTCCCGAGGACTGGCTGGACGCGCTGAGCTTGGACACGGATGACTGGAAATCCGCCGGCTGGGATCGCCCCCCGGCTGCGGAGATCGTCAGTTACCGGCGTCCGCTCGAAGCGCTGCCCGCCGTGGCACGCAAGCCAGCGCCGAAGCGCGTCTCATCCCGTCCGGTCACCGCCCGCACCACCGCCCGCTTCGCCCTCTACGGCAAGCCCCTGCCGCGCATCGAGGATGCGGTCCGCGTGGGCGAGGCCCTGCGCGCGGCCGTCATGGGCAAGGCCAAGCGCCTGCTCGGTGAACAGGCGATTCCGTGCGAGCTGTCGGGCCACGAACTCGGAGACGGCAATCGCCACGGGCATGCCTTCTGGCTTCCGGATCCGGATCGGCGCGGTGAGATCGCACACGTCCTGATCCACGTGCCCGCTGGTTTGAGCGACGATTCCGTGCGCGTGCTTGCCGCCCTGAAGACCGTCCGTTATGGCGAGGGCGAATCGTTGCGTGTGATGCTCGAGGCCCTCGGCGTCGCCGCCTTGTTTCGCCAGCACACGCCGCTGGCCGGCGAATCCGCGGTCTGGCGCAGTGTCACACCCTATCTGCACCCCTGGCACCTCAAGAAGCCGGCGTTGCGCTCGCCCGAGGCCCTGCATCAGGCGCTGCTTGCGCAACTGCGCAAGGAATGGCATGCCCGTGGCGAAGGGCTTCCCGAGATCCTCGATTTCCGGGAACTGCCCGACTGCGATTTCGACGGCCGTCGCCTCAAACCCCTGCACTACCACCGCTTCCGCGGCAAGCGCGGCCTGACTCAACCCGACACGCTGGGCCGCCTGATCGAACTACGCTTCGCGGCGCCCGTGCGCGGGCCGCTCGCCTTGGGCTTCGGCTGCCACTTCGGCTTGGGCCTGTTCGCACCCGCCGGAGTCGAATAGGACGACGTTCGGAGGCGCTCGATGCCAGGCTACGCATCACACCCGATACGGCACCACCACTTCCAGCTCCCCACCCGGCTGGAAGTCACGGGTATTGCGCGTCACCAGGGCCAACCCATGATGTTGCGCGACGGCCGCCTGCAGCGCATCCGGAAGCTTCCAGCGTTGGGTGCGACGCAGTGCGGCGGCGCGGTCGGCGATCTCGGTGGTGATCGGCAGGCTGGGGAAGTGGTCCAGCAGTTCACGCGCCAGCGGCGCGGCAGCTTCATCGAATCCGGCCAGCACCTCGGCCCGGGTGATGGCGGAGATGGCGGCCTCGGCGCCGGTTTCAGCGAGAAAGTCGGTCGCGGCGGCGATGCCGTTGAAGTGGTCGATCAGGATCACCGAATCCAGCAGGAACCTCATGCGCCGTTACCGCTCCCACTCCGAACGCAGCCGCTGCTGCCAGGCCAGACCGTCGCCTTGTCGCCACAGGCCTGCAGTGCGCTGCAGGGTGTCCCGCAACCGGGGAGGGCGCCGCCGCTCCTGCGCCAGGCGGTAACCGCGGATGGCTTGCCGGACCACTTCGGTCATGGGCACGTGCCGCGCCTTCGCCTCGCGGTCCAGCCAGGCCTTGTCGTCAGGGTCGAGATTGATGATGGTCCTGGGCATGGCGGAACGATATCACATCCAAGCGCAGGCGATATCGCCCTGACTTCCCGACCGGGCCGATCCTTGACAAGCACATTCCGGGCGAGGTTAGCTAAGCGCATTAGCTAATCCGGCGGCCCCATGACCCAAGCCACCATCCACGAAGCCAAGACCCACCTGTCCAGGCTGATCCAGAAGGCGCTGGCCGGGGAGGACGTGGTCATCGCCAAGGGCGGCAAGCCGGTGGTCCGGCTGGTGCCGATCGAGCCGCCGGCCGCGCCCGTTCGCAAACTCGGCGGCTGGAAGGGCAAGTTCTGGATGGCCGACGACTTCGACGCCGAGCTCGAGGACTTCAGGGACTACATGCCGGACGAAGCGAAGCTCGCGAAGCGCCCATCTGGAGCGAAGCGGAAGAAATGAGGCTGCTGCTCGACACGCATGTCGTGCTGTGGTCGCTCGCGCAGCCCGAGCGCATCAGCCAGCGCGCACGCGAGTGCATGATCGCTGCCGAATCGGCCTTGTTCGCCAGTGTGGTCGTGGCCTGGGAGACGGCGATCAAGCAGTCGCTCGGCAGGATCGAACTCGCGCCGGACTGGTTGGCCCAGATCGAGGCACGGTATGCCGACTGGCGCATCGAGCTGCTCGGGATTGCGCACGCACATTGCGTCCGGGTCGGCATGTTGCCGTTCCATCACCGCGACCCCTTCGACCGCATGCTGATCGCGCAGGCGCAGGAAGAGCACCTGAGCATCGTCAGCGCCGATCCGGCGTTCGATGCCTACGGAATCGAACGCATCTGGTGATTCCGCCGCGGCGGCACGGCGCCGCCCGCGGTGAACGCTCCGGATGGCGGCGTGGCGGCCGCCAGGGAGGGATGCGCATGGAGCCCAGGCAAGGCGAACTCGAGCTGCCGTTCCCCGAGCTGTCCGGCGACCAGCCGCCGATCCCGGTGCGCATGCTCAACGAGCATGTGTATTGCCCGCGGCTGGCGTACCTGATGTGGGTGCAGGGCGAATGGATGGACTCGGCCGACACGATCGAGGGCCGGCACCGGCACAAGCGGGTGGACAAGCCGGCCGGGGATCTGCCGGATGCGGACACCGCGCAGGCCGAGCGGATCGAGATCCACGCCCGCTCGGTCACGCTGTCCTCCAACAAGCTGGGGCTCATCGCCCGGCTCGACCTGATCGAGGGCGAGGGCAACGTGGTGATCCCGGTGGACTACAAGCGCGGCAAACGCCCGCACACCGCGCGCGGCGTGTACGACCCCGAACGTGTGCAGCTGTGTGCGCAGGGGCTGCTGCTGCGCGAGCATGGCTACGTGTGCGAGGAGGGCGCGATCTACTACGTCGAGAGCCGCGAGCGCGTGCGCGTGCCCTTCGACGAGGAACTGCTCGCGCTGACCCGGCGCGCGATCGCCGAGCTGCGCGCGATGGCGGCCGGCGGCCGCATCCCGCCGCCGCTGGAGGACAGCCCGAAATGCCCGCGCTGCTCGCTGGTGACGATCTGCCTGCCGGACGAGGTGCGCTGGCTGCAGCAGCAGCCGGACCTGGCCCCGCGGCCGCTGGCCGTCACCCGGCACGAGGCCCTGCCGCTGTATGTCCAGCAGCACAACGCCAAGCTGAGCAAAAAGGGCGAGGTGCTGGAGGTGAGCAAGGACGACAACGTGCTCGCCACCGCGCGCATCGGCGAGGTCTCGCAGGTGGTGCTGATGGGCAACGTGTACGTCACCGCCCCATGTCTGGCCGAACTCATGCAGCGCGACATCCCGGTCACCTGGCACAGCTACGGCGGCTGGTTCCACGGACACACCGTGGGCAACGGCCACAAGAACGTGGAACTGCGCACCGCCCAGTACCGCGCCAGTTTCGACGAGCGTGCCTGCCTGCGTCTGGCGCGTGGCTTCGTCGCCGCCAAGATCGCCAACCAGCGCACCCTGCTGCGTCGCAACTGGAAGCCGGAGGACAGGCCGGAACGCGCGATCGCCGATCTCAAGCGCATCCAGCGCCAGGCCGAGCGCGCCGAATCGCTGGACGCCCTGCTCGGCATCGAGGGCAACGCCGCGGCGATCTACTTCGCCCACTTCCGCGGCATGCTGCGGGCCGCGGCGGACGATGAACCCATGGTGCAACGCTTCGACTTCACCCAGCGCAACCGCCGGCCGCCGACCGATCCGGTCAACGCCATGCTCTCGTTCGCCTACACCCTGCTGGTGCGCACCCTGACCGTGACCCTGCAGGCGGTGGGTTTCGACCCGTTCCGCGGCTTCTACCACCAGCCGCGCTACGGCCGCCCCGCGCTGGCGCTGGACCTGATGGAACCGTTCCGCCCGCTGCTGGCGGATTCGGTGGTGGTGCAGGTGATCAACAACGGCGAGATCCATCCCACCGATTTCGTCAGCGCCGCAGGCAGCGTCAACCTGACCCAGGACGGCCGCAAGCGCTTCATCGCCGCCTTCGAACGGCGCCTGGGCCACGAAATCACCCACCCCCTGTTCGGCTACCGCCTCGACTACCGCAGGTTGATCGAGCTGCAAGCCAGGCTGCTCGGGCGTCACCTGCTCGGCGAGCTGCCCGACTATCCGAACTTCACCACCCGCTGACCGCGTCGCAACCGGTGAGACCGCAATGGACGATCATCTGTACCTGGTGACTTACGACATCCGCGACCCCAAGCGCTGGCGCAAGGTGTTCCGGCTCATGAACGGCTACGGCGAATGGTTGCAACTGTCCGTGTTCCAGTGCCGCCTGAGCAGGCGCCGGCACGCGGAGATGCTGCAACTGCTGGACGGTGCCATCGCCCGCCAGACCGACGCCCTGCTGGTCATTGACCTGGGCCCCGCCGACAAGGTCAAGCCCCGCGTGACCACCCTCGGCGGCAAGTTCGAACCGGTCGCCCGCGAACCCGTGATCGTCTGACATGCCCCCCGCCGCCCGCCCGGTTATGCTCCTAGGCGCCGCTGCCCCGCGAGCGCTCCGGGACGAAGCGCACCCCCGGCCACCGCTCGCGGGCGCGAGCTCTTTGAAAATCCGGATGTTGGCGCGTAATCTTCGGCTGCTGTCTCGCGAAGCCGGCAACCGACCCCCGCCGCATCGCACACCGCTCGTCAACAAGGCGCAAATGCCTTGTTCGGCAAGCGGATGCGGCGGGGCTGTGATCCGCGGCGTGATGCCGCGGCCTCATTGAAGCATAGCGCGTCTGATATCTGTTCGGCCGACCTCGCATCGTGATCCGCGGCGTGATGCCGCGGCCTCATTGAAGCCTTGACTCGATGCATGACCTGGCCGGCCGCGTGAGCGTGATCCGCGGCGTGATGCCGCGGCCTCATTGAAGCTGGTGCGGAGCTGAACTGACGTGGAGCACCGCTGTTGGTGATCCGCGGCGTGATGCCGCGGCCTCATTGAAGCGCCGCCAGGGCGACGACGCGAGAGTACGATTCCGGCGTGATCCGCGGCGTGATGCCGCGGCCTCATTGAAGCGGCTTACGCGCGGCGAGAGCAGGCTATTCGTGACCTGTGATCCGCGGCGTGATGCCGCGGCCTCATTGAAGCTTGCTGCGGGAGATCGAGCAATCCAATCCCGATCTTGTGATCCGCGGCGTGATGCCGCGGCCTCATTGAAGCGGCGCGCAAGGCAGCGCGTAGTGCCGCGCTAGCGTGTGATCCGCGGCGTGATGCCGCGGCCTCATTGAAGCATCGAACTTGAGTACACCCGCCCACCCGACCAGGGGTGATCCGCGGCGTGATGCCGCGGCCTCATTGAAGCGCCGTTCGTGTCTGGGTCGGTCTGGCGATTGAATGAGTGATCCGCGGCGTGATGCCGCGGCCTCATTGAAGCTCGCTTGGCGAGTTCGACCTCAAGCTCGCGCAAGGGTGATCCGCGGCGTGATGCCGCGGCCTCATTGAAGCATAGAACTTGTTGAACCGGGAGAACACATCCCCCAGGTGATCCGCGGCGTGATGCCGCGGCCTCATTGAAGCTGTCGGCATCAAGATTCGTCAATCCGATTACGGTCGTGATCCGCGGCGTGATGCCGCGGCCTCATTGAAGCCGAGACGGAAGCCTGTCGGCTTCTGTCGCTTTATCGAAGTGATCCGCGGCGTGATGCCGCGGCCTCATTGAAGCTGACGCTGTCACGGTCTCTTGGATAGGCCGCGCGCGGTGTGATCCGCGGCGTGATGCCGCGGCCTCATTGAAGCGTCAACAAAGAAGCCATTAAACTAAAGCCTTCGTGGCGGTGATCCGCGGCGTGATGCCGCGGCCTCATTGAAGCTGTCTGCAGAAACAAATACGTCATCATCAGAAAGAGTGATCCGCGGCGTGATGCCGCGGCCTCATTGAAGCTGCGGCAGTCTGTATAGCTCAAACAACCTAGCGCGGAAGTGATCCGCGGCGTGATGCCGCGGCCTCATTGAAGCTGCTAACATGACCGTGCGAAAAAGCGACTGCGCGGCGTGATCCGCGGCGTGATGCCGCGGCCTCATTGAAGCATGCGGCCAGCACTGGAGAGCAATGCGCAGAAGGTGACGTGATCCGCGGCGTGATGCCGCGGCCTCATTGAAGCGTGCAGGGCTTGCGGACGCCACGCTGAGACTCGTGCGGTGATCCGCGGCGTGATGCCGCGGCCTCATTGAAGCAGAATCGTCGAAACCGCACTGATTCGCAGCCGCGCCGTGATCCGCGGCGTGATGCCGCGGCCTCATTGAAGCCTTGCCCAACAGCTGGGCCAGCAGCTGCACCTCCGGCTGTGATCCGCGGCGTGATGCCGCGGCCTCATTGAAGCATCCCGTACAATGAATTTGCTAGCACTTCGACTGCCAGTGATCCGCGGCGTGATGCCGCGGCCTCATTGAAGCTAGGCCCCCGCTGACGCCGGGAAAGACCGGCGCGTGGTGATCCGCGGCGTGATGCCGCGGCCTCATTGAAGCGCCGGGCGCACATCCACGTCCGGATCCCGGGCGTACGTGATCCGCGGCGTGATGCCGCGGCCTCATTGAAGCGTCGGATGCGTTGTTGCGCTGCAGCACGTTGTGCAGGTGATCCGCGGCGTGATGCCGCGGCCTCATTGAAGCATGCGGCGGAGCGAGGAAAAGAGCTTCGACAAGTTGTGATCCGCGGCGTGATGCCGCGGCCTCATTGAAGCACCATGGGGCCGACTGGGACCAAGGGACAAACCGGGGTGATCCGCGGCGTGATGCCGCGGCCTCATTGAAGCCGATACCGCGGACGCGGACTGATTCAGATCACGGGGCGTGATCCGCGGCGTGATGCCGCGGCCTCATTGAAGCTGACCCTGACAGTCTGGACGTGACCTGCAACGACGAGTGATCCGCGGCGTGATGCCGCGGCCTCATTGAAGCTCAATAACTTCACTGGCAATGGCACGAATGCCGGCGGTGATCCGCGGCGTGATGCCGCGGCCTCATTGAAGCGCAAGCCCGCACTCGGACTGCTGGCGCTGGAAATTGGCACGTGATCCGCGGCGTGATGCCGCGGCCTCATTGAAGCGGCGAGCTGCAGGAGCGAGACGTAGGGCATCGGTCAGTGATCCGCGGCGTGATGCCGCGGCCTCATTGAAGCCGCAACTCCAGCGCGAACGGGATGCGGCGCTTGAGCCCGTGATCCGCGGCGTGATGCCGCGGCCTCATTGAAGCTACTCCTCGCGAGCGCCAGCGTCAGCACGATCCAGGTGATCCGCGGCGTGATGCCGCGGCCTCATTGAAGCGACGCGCAGGAACAGGTGTTTCGCCTGCGGCTGCGGGTGATCCGCGGCGTGATGCCGCGGCCTCATTGAAGCGACGCGGTGCTCATGGTCAGCACCCAGCGGCCGTCTGGTGATCCGCGGCGTGATGCCGCGGCCTCATTGAAGCTACGACCGGAGCCGGATCGTGGCTGCACTGGAACGGGTGATCCGCGGCGTGATGCCGCGGCCTCATTGAAGCAATTCGCGCCCGTTCAAGAGCACTTTTCGCCGCCCGTGATCCGCGGCGTGATGCCGCGGCCTCATTGAAGCTCGGACGTGTCCATCGCCACCCACCCCGAGACACGGGACGTGATCCGCGGCGTGATGCCGCGGCCTCATTGAAGCGCTAATCTACCGCGCCGACATGGGGATGTCTGCCGAGGTGATCCGCGGCGTGATGCCGCGGCCTCATTGAAGCACCGTGCCGGTGAAACTGGCCCCGCTCAGGTTGGCCGTGATCCGCGGCGTGATGCCGCGGCCTCATTGAAGCTGATGACGGCGCTCATGTCTGTTCTCCACGCTGTTCCGTGATCCGCGGCGTGATGCCGCGGCCTCATTGAAGCTGCGTCAGGCCGGTGACGGCGTTCGCGACCGCGTTGTAGTGATCCGCGGCGTGATGCCGCGGCCTCATTGAAGCGCCGATGCATCGCACGTGCACGTAGGTCCGGGCCGGGTGATCCGCGGCGTGATGCCGCGGCCTCATTGAAGCTTGCGCGATCAGTCCTTCCTCTTCGTGCCGATCGAGGGTGATCCGCGGCGTGATGCCGCGGCCTCATTGAAGCTGCGGTTTGATGGCGTCCAGTGGGCAAGGCGGGTCGTGATCCGCGGCGTGATGCCGCGGCCTCATTGAAGCAATGCGCTCACTCTCAAACGCATCCCCATCGCGCTCGGTGATCCGCGGCGTGATGCCGCGGCCTCATTGAAGCCAGACCCGCGTGCGCGACGCCATCGTGCGCCGGCAGGTGATCCGCGGCGTGATGCCGCGGCCTCATTGAAGCATTTGCCAAAGTGGATGGCGTGCAGCGCCCAGGTGAAGTGATCCGCGGCGTGATGCCGCGGCCTCATTGAAGCGTAGCAAAGAGGCCGACAGCGAACGCGAGTGTGTAGCGTGATCCGCGGCGTGATGCCGCGGCCTCATTGAAGCGCCATGCTCCGGGCAGGGGGGCTTCAGAGGTGGCGTGTGATCCGCGGCGTGATGCCGCGGCCTCATTGAAGCAGTAGGGGTGGGAGGGGTCAGTCCTCGTTGGCGATCCTGTGATCCGCGGCGTGATGCCGCGGCCTCATTGAAGCCGTCGATGGCATGGAGCTGCGGCCCGCGGCGCGGCCGTGATCCGCGGCGTGATGCCGCGGCCTCATTGAAGCAGAACTTTGGAATTCGACGAGCGACGATGAAAGTCCGTGATCCGCGGCGTGATGCCGCGGCCTCATTGAAGCTGCCGCGCCGCCGCCTCCACCTCGCGCAGCGTGGCGGTGATCCGCGGCGTGATGCCGCGGCCTCATTGAAGCTTTACAACCTACAACTTCAATTTTGGCGCCCTAGGCAGTGATCCGCGGCGTGATGCCGCGGCCTCATTGAAGCCAGCGCATTGATGCGCTCGACCACGGCGCGATACAGCGGTGATCCGCGGCGTGATGCCGCGGCCTCATTGAAGCCAGAACGTATTTCTTGATGTTTTTTTGAGGTTGACTAGTGATCCGCGGCGTGATGCCGCGGCCTCATTGAAGCATTCTTGCCGGCGGGGTGAAGGTAACTTGACCGAGGGGGTGATCCGCGGCGTGATGCCGCGGCCTCATTGAAGCACCGCCAGGTCCACCATGCACCCGCAGCGCAGCCGGGGTGATCCGCGGCGTGATGCCGCGGCCTCATTGAAGCATTTACAGGCCCAGATGTCAGAACTTGAGGAAGAAGGTGATCCGCGGCGTGATGCCGCGGCCTCATTGAAGCCCTTTGCTTCCTGTCTGCTCGTAGGCTCGCCCGCCTGTGATCCGCGGCGTGATGCCGCGGCCTCATTGAAGCATTCCTGATCGCGGCCAAAATCAGTCCTCCCAGCTGGTGATCCGCGGCGTGATGCCGCGGCCTCATTGAAGCAGATGCTGCAGCGCCAGTGCAGCGAAGTCGGAACTGTGATCCGCGGCGTGATGCCGCGGCCTCATTGAAGCCGTTCATTTTCGATGCGCAGTTGCGCATGACGATCCATGTGATCCGCGGCGTGATGCCGCGGCCTCATTGAAGCGACTTGTTCCCGAATCTCTGGATCAGCTCCTCGGAACTGTGATCCGCGGCGTGATGCCGCGGCCTCATTGAAGCCAGGCGCACCGGATCTCCGTCCGTGTCCAGCGTGAGTGGTGATCCGCGGCGTGATGCCGCGGCCTCATTGAAGCACGAAAGCCTTATCACTCGCGCGCGGGCCTACGCAGCGTGATCCGCGGCGTGATGCCGCGGCCTCATTGAAGCCGCCGCATCGTCTCGCTGTCGGCCTCTTCTCGGCCAGGTGATCCGCGGCGTGATGCCGCGGCCTCATTGAAGCCCGAGCGGCCCCTCCCAGCCGCTGCGGTGCGCGGAGGCCGTGATCCGCGGCGTGATGCCGCGGCCTCATTGAAGCTAGCCGAGGCTGACGGCCGCGCCGGCGGCCTCGGCCCGTGATCCGCGGCGTGATGCCGCGGCCTCATTGAAGCTGCCGGCTACTCACCGCCGGCGGGTGCCGGCCGGGCTGTGATCCGCGGCGTGATGCCGCGGCCTCATTGAAGCACGAAAGCCTTATCACTCGCGCGCGGGCCTACGCAGCGTGATCCGCGGCGTGATGCCGCGGCCTCATTGAAGCCTACGGGCCAAGGTCGCGGTCGCGCCGTCGTACGGGTGATCCGCGGCGTGATGCCGCGGCCTCATTGAAGCGAGCACTCGCAGCTCCAGCGCGGAGCGCGTGACGCAGTGATCCGCGGCGTGATGCCGCGGCCTCATTGAAGCCATTGCCACCGGGCATTCGTGGTGATGGCGCTCGCGCGTGATCCGCGGCGTGATGCCGCGGCCTCATTGAAGCCACGCCGGGCGCGGAGGGGGCGGCGCTGCACCCGGAGTGATCCGCGGCGTGATGCCGCGGCCTCATTGAAGCCTTCTCACTCAGCTCATGGACCGCTTACTGTCCGCAGTGATCCGCGGCGTGATGCCGCGGCCTCATTGAAGCCACTTCGGCGGCAGACTGGCTCGCTCCGGCGCATCCTTCGTGATCCGCGGCGTGATGCCGCGGCCTCATTGAAGCACAGGACTCGTAGGTGCCCATCCACTGGCCGGGGAGTGATCCGCGGCGTGATGCCGCGGCCTCATTGAAGCGCCATGATGGGGCACAACCAACCAGTGATGCGCAGTGATCCGCGGCGTGATGCCGCGGCCTCATTGAAGCGACTCGCCGAACAGCGCGGCCTTGAGCGCCACGACCGGTGATCCGCGGCGTGATGCCGCGGCCTCATTGAAGCGCGGCCGGCATCACCATCCCCGGTGTCCCCGTGCGGTGATCCGCGGCGTGATGCCGCGGCCTCATTGAAGCCTCCTGCGGGGACTCCCCGCTGCCAGCGGGCGAAGGCAGTGATCCGCGGCGTGATGCCGCGGCCTCATTGAAGCTCCCGTGCTCTGGTTGTGGCACTGGCTGCGGCGTAACCGGTGATCCGCGGCGTGATGCCGCGGCCTCATTGAAGCGACTTCGCCGGCGCTCTTGCGCCCGCGGGCCTTCATGTGATCCGCGGCGTGATGCCGCGGCCTCATTGAAGCGGTCGGTCGGTGGCGAGCAGCGCGCGGCGCGCGAGTGATCCGCGGCGTGATGCCGCGGCCTCATTGAAGCATCCTTGGCTGCGCCGTGTTGGCGCTGTAAGCCGGGGTTGGGCTGCAAAAAGACTATCGGTAGGCGCATGAGTTAGTCTTCCTCTGCCGTGCTGAACCCCGGAAGGCCAACGAGTTCGCTGGATCGCGCCCCCGGTTCATGGCAGCACGGCAAGTCTCCGATGGAGCACGCGATGCGCCAGTGACATCTCGAGCTGAGAAGTCGGAGACTCTTTATGCCATGCCAGACCACAGCAAGTAGCTTCCAGTTACACCCCGGCGTCCTTGTGTTGCGGCCCAACTGTTCATTCAAGCCACGCCGCTTCGCGGCGCGGCTTAACTCAGGTGTTATCCGCGGCGTGATCCCGAGGACTCATTGAAGCGGCTCGGTCAAGGCCAAACGTGCATGCGCGTTGGCACGAAGCCGCGCCTTTGCCTGGCTCGAACGCATGCGGCAGCGCGGCACCCGCCTGACGAATGCCCGCACCGGGCTGGTCTTCGCTTTTTCCAGTCGCGGCAACCGCGAGCTGAAGGCGTGGAGCGCGCGCCCCGAGGCGATCGAGTTGCTGGCGGCCCTGCCGGCGATCACCAAGCAGGGGGTTGTGGCCAGGATCGAAACCTCGGAAATCGCACGTGACCGGCGGCAACGCTGGGCAACGCTCTATGCCCCGGTGCGCATTGGGGGCGACTTGCGGATCGCGCGGGTGGTCGCCCATGACGCGGGCGGCGGGCTGTTCCTGTACGACCTCCAGAACTCGGAGATCCTGGAAAGCACAAGCCCCGCCGGGGCGGGGCTTGATTCGGGGGGCATTCCTGCTGCCAAAGCAGGCGCAACCCCGACGCACCTGACCCTAGCGCAACTGCGCGAGGCCGTCAAGCACGATCCGCGGCCTGAATGGAGGATGCGCGCGGCGCCGGACGCGGCGCCGGACACGCCGGACTTCGACGTGGATGCCGTGGTCGAAACGATCTCGGCGCGGTGGGTGAATGCACCGCCGATCCGCACGGTGGAGCGTGCCGAAGACCTACCCGAGCCGATCGTGCGGATCTTCCGCCGCATGGGATCGGATGGCTCCGATGTGCGCGGGGTGTACTCCCTGCTCGACAACACGGTCTACCTGGTCAGGGCCAACCTGCGTGATCGGCTGGACGTCGAGACCACGCTGTTCCACGAGGTGCTCGGCCACCACGGCCTGCGCTTGGTGTTCGGTGACGACACGCCACGCCAGGTGCGCCGGCTGGTCAATGCCATTGGCGGCTGGGGCGGCATCCTGCGCTATGCCCGGGCCCATGACATCGATCTGTCGGCGTACCAAGCCCTGCGCCGTGACGACCGCCTCAGCGAGGCACAGCAGGCCGCCGTCCTATTCGACGAGCTGCTGGCGCACATGGCCGAGCGGCAGAACCGGCTGCCGCCGACCCTGCGCCAGCGCCTGGTCGAGTTCTTCGGTGCGATCCGGGCCTGGCTGCGGCGCCACGGCTTCACCACGCTGGCCGGCCAGGTCACCGACGCCGAGCTGGCGCACCTGCTGCGGCGTGCCCGCCGGGCCGTGGAGGGCGATGCGCGCGCGCTGGCACCGTCGCTGCGCGCGGCAGGCGGGGCCCGGTTCAAGGTCGCCCCCGCCTTCGACGCGGAGCCCTTCCGCCGCTGGTTCGGCCGGTCCCAGGTGGTCAACCCGGACGGCTCGCCGAAGGTGGTCTATCACGGCACCGCGGAGGCGTTTTGGGCGTTCGACAAGGGCCGCCTGGCCGCCAGCACCGGGCACATGACCGCCCCCCTCGGGTTCTTCTTCGCCGAGGACCGCGCCAAGGCGCAGCGCTATGCCGAGAAAGCGGCCGACGGCGTCCCGGCCGACGAGCGGGTGATCGATGCGGTGCTCGCGATCCGGAACCCGAAGGCCATGACCCTCGATGCGCTGATGGCGATCGAGTCGCAGGACGAGGCGCGCGCCCTGCGGGCACGGCTGCAACGGCAGGGCTTCGACGGCATCCACCTGCCCGAGATCGGCCAGTGGATCGCGTTCGAGCCCACGCAGGTCAAGAGCGCGAGCGAGAACCGGGGGACGTTCGATCCCGGGAATGCCGACATCCGGTTCAGCCGCCGCGGCAGGCCCAGCAGGTCAGCCGCGGCGGCAGCGGCGGCTTCCACCGGCTGGCGAACCCACCCCGGTTCGAAGGCCCGGTCGAGCCGGGGGACTACCTGATCCTCGACGACACCCTGACCCAAGGCGGGACGCTGGCCCAGCTCAAGACCCACCTCGAGGATCATGGCGGGCGGGTGCTGCTGGCCTCGGCGTTGACCGGCAAGGGCTACAGTGCCAAGCTCGCCTTGTCCAATGCGCAACTCGCCCGCCTCCGTGAACGATACGGTGCCCTCGAGCCTTGGTGGCGCGAGCAGTTCGGCCACGGCTTCGACGGCCTCACCGAGTCCGAAGCCCGCTTCCTCCTCACCCTCAAGGATCGTCCGGGACCTGACGCCCTCCGAGCTCGAGTCGATGCGGCGCGAGTTCGCGGCCTCGGCGGCGTGGGCGCAGGAAATGATCCGCAGCGGGAAGATCAAGACCCTGTAGCCGACGGGGCCGGCGACGACGTCCGGTTCAGCTTCCGCGGTCGGTTCGGCCGCACCTTGAACGAGCCCGGTCATGCAGCGGGCGCATTGAGGCTCGTGCCAAGGTTCATACGCCGGCGCGGAGAACAGGATTGCCTTCGGCATGCACGCAGTACATCCTGCCCACGGCAGGCGCGGTAGTTTCCAAGGGAACGGTTGGGGAAGCGCCAGCTTCGCCATGATCCGGGTTCGAGTCCCGGCGCCGCGCCTGTCTCAAAAGCTTGCCATTGGCCGGGGCCTGTCCGGCACCAGGCGGAATCCGAGCGGGGTCAACCGCGGTCGCGTCGTCCGGCGCACCGCAGCGCGCGCAACGCGGCGGCGATGAGCGCGTGCCAGAGCATCAACGCGCCGACCGCGCCGAGGACGAGCAGGGCCAGGAGCAACAGCGGCAGGGCGGTCATGTCGGCAAGGCGTGCTGCGAGTCACTGCACCTGGAACATCCGGCTGTACACGGGGTGTCCGTCGAGCCGCACCTCGAGTCGGTACTTGCCGGGAGGCCAGCCTTCGGCGCGGGCGATGTGGAAGGCGTGGGTGGTCTCGCCGGCGATCTGGAGCGTGCGGGTGTCCTCGTGCACGGTCTGGCCGCTGTCCGCGTGGATCCACTGCACGCCGAGGGTGGCGGTGGCGGGCGTGGCGGGGTCGGCGGCGCGAGCGGTGACGGTGGCGTGGAAGGCGTCGGTGGGGGCGAAGATCGCGGTCGGGGTCGCGATCCGGCCCTGGGCGTCGAGGGCCTTGCCGAGTTCGACCGCGGTGACGATGACGGAGGTCGGAGCCGCGGCAGGCGCCGGCGTCGGGGCGGTGGCCGGAGCGGCGGGCGCAGGCGCGGCCGGTTCGGCCGGGCGCTGGCAGGCGGCGAGGGCGAGCAGTGCGGGCAGCAGCGCGCACGACGGGTGCGCAAGGCGAAGACGGAACATGCGCAGGACGCTCCGGAACGAGGCGGCGGTGGGCGAAGGGGCGGTCACGGTCGCATGCCGGTGGTGAAGGCGGGATCGCGGCGGCTTTCCCACGGTGGGGATCACTGCCGCGGGCTGCGCGTCGGCGGTGGCGGCGGCAGGCCGGGGGTGGCGCGCCAGGGGTTGATGTCCAGGCCGCCGCGGCGGGTGTAGCGCGCCTCCACCGACAGCGCGCGGGCGCGGCCGTGGCGCAGCAGGTCGGTGAAGATGCGTTCGACGCACTGCTCGTGGAACTCGGCGTGGTCGCGGAAGCTGACCAGGTAGCGCAGCACGCCGGCGTGGTCCAGGCGCGGGCCGTGCCAGACGATGCGCAGGTCGGCCCAGTCGGGTTGGCCGGTGACCGGGCAGTTGGACTTGAGCAGCTGCGAGCGCAGCACTTCCTCGACCGGCGTTTCGTCCACGATCCGCAGCAGCGACGGATCGGGCGGGCCGTAGGCGTCCACCGCGACCTCGAGCGCATCCAGCAGCATGCCGTCGGCGTGTTCGACCACCGGCGGCAGGCCGAACGCGACCGCGACCTCCGCGCCCGCGGCGGCGGACAGGTCGGCGGCGATGCGCGCGCGCACCGTGTCCGCGGTGTCGAAGCGTTCGGCGTTGAACGAGTTGAGGTAGAGCTTGAGCGACTTCGACTCGATCAGGGACGGCGAGTCCGCGGGCACGGTGAAGGTGGCGGTCGCCGTCACCGGCTTGCCGCGCGCGTCCAGCCACGACAGTTCGTAGGCGTGCCAGCGGTCGAGGCCCGTGAACGGCAGCGCGCCGTCGAGCGCGAGCGCGCTGCGGCCGACGCTGCGCGCGATCGGGTACAGCAGGCCGGGGTCGTAGTGCCGCGGATAGGCGACGGCGCGGCCGAGGGGCAGGTCGGCATGGGTCATCCGCGCATTATCCCCGGTCGGCTGCCGGCGCGCCGCCGCCATGCCGCGCTCAGCCGCCGGCGGGGGCGCCGTGCAGGTAGTCCAGCGTCACCTGCAGCAGCGCGCGCAGGCCGACGTCGAGCGCGGATTCGTCGAGGAAGAAGTCCGGCGAATGGTTCGACGGCGCGGTCAGCGGATCCTGCCCGCGCGGGGTGGCGCCGACGAAGAAGTACAGCGCCGGCACTTCGCGCGCGAAGTAGGCGAAGTCCTCCGCGCCCATGTTGAGGTCGGTCTGCACCACGTTGTCGGCGCCGACCGCGCGCTGCAGGCTCGGCAGCATGCGCGCGGTGAGCGCCGGGTCGTTGACCAGCACCGGGTTGCCGCGGGTGTCGGGCACCTTCGCGATCGCGGTGGCGCCGTGCGCGGCGGCGATCTTCTCGGCGACGTTGCGCAGGTCGGCGAACACCGCCTCGCGCATGCCTTCGTCGAAGGTGCGGATGGTGCCGATCAGCTCGACCTCGTCGGGGATGATGTTGTAGCGGATGCCGCCCTTGATCGCGCCGAAGCTGACCACCACCGGCAGCCTGGAGATGTTCTGGCGGCGGCTGACGATGGTCTGCGCGGTGTCGATCAGGTCGGCGGCGGCGACGATCGGGTCGATTCCGCCCCACGGCCGCGAGCCGTGCGTCTGCCGGCCCTTGACCACGATGTTGAAGCGGTCCGAGGCGGCCATCGCCGGGCCGCTGCGGTAGCCGACGGTGCCGGCGTGGAGGGTGCTGAACACGTGCAGGCCGAAGATCGCCTCCGGCTTGAAGTCGCGGAACAGGCCTTCGGCCAGCATCTGCGGCGCGCCGCCCTCCTCGCCGTCCGGCGGGCCTTCCTCGGCCGGCTGGAAGATGAACATCACCTCGCCCGGCAGCGATGCGCGCATGCCGGCCAGGGCTTCGGCCACGCCCATCAGGATCGCGGTGTGCGCGTCGTGGCCGCAGGCGTGCATCACGCCCACGGTCTCGCCGCGGAAGGTGGCGGTGGCCTTGGAGGCGAACGGCAGGTTGGTGCGTTCGGTGACCGGCAGCGCGTCCATGTCGGCGCGCAGGGCGATGCGCGGCCCGGGCTTGCCGCCGCGCAGCACCGCGGCCACGCCGGTGGTGGCGATGCCGGTGCGCACCTCCAGGCCCAGCTTGCGCAGGTGCGCGGCGACCAGCGCGGCGGTGCGCACTTCGCGGTTGCCGAGTTCGGGATGCTGGTGGATGTCGCGGCGCCAGGCCAGCACTTTCGGTTGCAGCGCTTGCGCGGCGGCGGCGACGTCGGGACCGGACGGCTCGGCCGCGGACAGCGGCGCGGCGGCGAGGGCGAGCAGGAGCGGCAGGGAGGACAGGCGCATGGCGGCGGCGGCGAGATGGGGTCCGGCCGATGGTACGGCAGTGCGTGGCGGCGGTCCGTGCGCCGGTCCGCGGCTCGCCAGCGGCCGCGCGCCGTGCCACCCTGCGCCGCCGGAGCCACCCCGGGGGATGTCATGCACGATGCCAGCCGCCACACGCCTGCCGGCGCGCCCTTGGGCGAGGCCGCGCTGATCCGCGCGATCGGCGCGCTCGCGCTCACCGCGGCGGTGGTCAACGTGATCGTCGGCGGCGGCATCTTCCGCATGCCGGCGGCGCTGGCGGCGCAGATGGGGGCGGCCGCGCCGCTGGCGCTGCTGGCCGGCGCGGTGGCGATCGTGCCGGTGGCGCTGTGCTTCGCCGCGGTCGGCAGCCGGGTGCAGGTGACCGGCGGTGCGTACAGCTACCTGGCCGCGGCCTTCGGCCCGTTCCCCGGCTTCGTCGGCGGCGCGCTGATGTGGATCGGCAACCTCACCGCCAGCGCCGGCGTGGCCGCGGCGCTGTCGCTGCAGGCGGCCGCGCTGCTGCCGGCGCTGGCGCCGCCGGGGCCGCGCGCGCTGCTGCTGCTCGGCGTGTACGGCGCGCTGTTCGCGCTCAACGCCTTCGGCGTGCGGCTGGGATCGCGCGCGATCATGGCCCTGGCCGCGCTCAAGCTCGCGCCGCTGTTCGCGCTGGTGGCGCTGGGGCTGTGGTGGGTGGACTGGGCGCAGGTGAGCCTCGCGCCCGCCGACGTGCCGTCCTGGCGCGCGCTCGGCGCGGCGATGGTGCTGGTGATGTTCGCCTACGCCGGCATGGAGATCGCGCTGGTGCCCTCGGGCGAAGTGCGCGATCCGGCGCGCAACGTGCCGCGCGCCACGCTCGCCGCGATCGTGCTGGTGGTGCTGCTGTACCTGGGCCTGCAGATCGTCGGCCAGGGCCTGCTCGGCGCCGGCCTCGCCGCCAGCGGCGTGCCGGTCGCCGACGCCGCCGGCGCGCTGTGGGGCGCGGCCGGGCGCAGCCTGCTGCTGGTCACCGCCTGCATCTCGATGGCCGGCTTCCTGATGGGCAACCTGCTCGGCAGCTCGCGCCTGGTGTACGCGCTCGGCCGCGACGGCTACCTGCCGCGCGCGTTCGGCGCGGTCGGCGCGCGCCACCGCGTGCCGCTGCTGGCGCTGGCGTTGCATGCGACGCTGGCCTGCGCGCTCGCGATCGGCGGCAGCTTCGAGGCCCTGGCGCTGGTCGCCGGCGGCGCGATCTGCCTGGTGTACCTGCTGGTGAGCCTGGCCGCATGGCGCGCGCAGCGGCGCGACCTGCGCGAACGCGGCACGCCGTTCGTGCTGCCGGGCGGGGCCGCGATCCCGCTGCTGTCGGCGAGCGCGATGCTCGCGATCCTGGCCACGCTCAGCGCGCAGGAATGGCGCGCGATCGGCATCGCGCTGGCGCTGCTGGTGGCGGTGTACGCGGGACTGGTGCGCTGGCGCGCGCGGCGGCCGGCGGCGTCGTGATCCGCGCCGGCCGGCTCAGGGCCGGTGCTCGCGCGCCAGGTACTCCGCCGACTGCATCTCGATCAGGCGCGAGGCGGTGCGCTCGAACGCGCCGGCCAGGCGCTCGCCGGCGTACAGCGCGTGCGGCGGCGCATCGGCGGTGCACACCAGGTTGACGTGGCGGTCGTAGAGCTCGTCCACCAGGTGCACGAAGCGGCGCGCGGCGTCGTCCTGCAGGGCGGTGAAACAGGGGATGCCGCCGAGCAGCACGGTGTGGAACTCGCGCGCGATCTCGATGTAGTCGGCGCTGGCGCGCGGGCCTTCGCACAGTGCGGCGAAGTCGAACCAGACCTCGCCTTCGGCCAGGCCGCGCACCGGGATCGCGCGGCCGTCGAGTACCAGCGGGCCGGCCTCGTGCGGGCTGCCGGCGGAGAGCTCGGCCCAGCGCGCGGCGAGCCAGGCCTCGCTGTCGGCATCCAGCGGCGCGCGGTACACCGGCGTGCGGGTCAGCGCGCGCAGCCGGTAGTCGTGCGCGCTGTCCAGGTGCACTACCTCGCAGTGCCGTTCCAGCAGCGCGATCGCGGGCAGGAAGCGCGCGCGCTGCAGGCCGCCCTTGTACAGGTCCTGCGGCGCGGCGTTGGAGCTGGTCACCAGCACCACGCCCTCGGCGAACAGGCGCTCGAGCAGGCGCCCGAGCAGCATCGCATCGCCGATGTCGGCGACGAAGAACTCGTCCAGCACCAGCACCCGCAGCGACTGCCGCCATTGTCGCGCGATCGCCGCCAGCGGGTCGCGCTCGCCGGCGTGCGCGCGCAGCGCCGCGTGCACCTCGCGCATGAAGCGGTGGAAGTGGGTGCGGCGTTTTTCGGCGAAAGGCAGGCCGTCGAAGAACAGGTCGATCAGGAAGGTCTTGCCGCGCCCGACTCCGCCCCACAGGTACAGCCCGCGTGGCGGCGGCGCGGCGGCGCGGCCGCGCAGGCGCGACCACAGGCCGGGGCGTTCCGGCGCCTGCAGCAGGGCGGCGTGGATGCGGTCGAGCGCCTGCAGCGCCGGCTGCTGCGCCGGGTCGTGCTGCCAGTCGCCGCGCGCGACGCCGGCGGCGTAGGCAGCCGAGACGGGCCGGGTGCCGCTCACGGACGACGAGACGCCAGGAGCGTGTTGCACGACGGGAAAGACCGGGAGGCGGGAGCTGGACCGAGGGCGGAACCCTGCCGCCAGGATGTGACACTGCTCACATTTCCGGCAGAACGAACGGTCGGAATGGTTGCATGAACAGCAAATGCTGTGCGAGACATCACGGTCCGGCCTTGGGGGGCTGAAAAGGAATTCCACTTCGTCATGCGCACTCCGTTCCGACACGAACGGGGCTTCACGCTGGTCGAGCTGATGATCACGCTGGCCGTGGCCGCGATCATCCTCGCACTGGCTGTGCCCGGTTTCCAGGCGGTGATCAACGGCAACCGCCTCACGGCTGCGGCCAACGAGCTGCTGGCCGCGCTGCAGACCGCGCGCATCGAGGCGGTGCGCTACCACCAGCGCACGGTGCTGTGCCTGAGTGCCAACGCGCACACCGCCACCCCCGGCTGCGCGCCGGCCGGCGCGACCGGCCTGGACGGCTGGATCGCATTCGTGGACCGCGACCGCGACCGCAACTACAGCGCCGGCACCGACACCCTGTTGCGCGTCACGCGTGCACCGGGCGGGATCCGCCTGCTGGCCAGTCCGGCGGTGCCGGCTCCGGGGCGGGTCACGTTCCGCCCGGACGGTTTCGCCCCGGACGCGGCCGGCACCGGCCTGCTGACGGCGGCGATCAGCGTCTGCCTGCCCACCACCCGCCCGGCGCAGAACGTGCGCCGGGTGGTGATCGGCGCCGGAAGCCGCATGAGCATCGAGTCGCAGGATGGGGGGGGCGCCTGCATCGCGCCGGCGAATCCGACATGAGCCTGCCCCGGACATTCCACGCTCCCGCCCGCCGGCAGGCCCGTGGCGCCGGCCTGATCGAAGTGCTGATCGCGATCCTGGTGCTCGCGGTCGGCGTACTCGGCATCGCCGCCACCCAGCTGACCGCGCTGCGCACCAGCCAGAGCGCGTACGAACGCAGCCAGGCGGTGGCGCAGGCCTACGCCATCCTCGACGCCATGCGCGCCAACCGCGACCAGGCGCTGATCGGTCGTTACGACATTCCGCTGACCTGTGCGCCGCCGGAGCCCGGCGATCTGGTCGCCAACGACCTGCGCCACTGGATCATGAGCATGCAGAGCGACCGCGTCCTGGGCGCCACCGCCTGCGGCGCGATCGACTGCGAGGGCGAGGACTGCACCGTCACCGTGCAGTGGAACGACGAGCGCGCCGGCGGCGTGCGGGAACAGCAGGTGTTGACCGAGACCAGGCTATGAGCAGGCGCCTTGCGGAACGCGGCGGGGTTGCGGGCGCGCGCGGCGCGCGCGGCATGACCCTGGTCGAACTGATGATCGCGCTGGTGCTGGGCCTGATCGTGACCGGCGCGGCGCTGGCGGTGTTCTCGGCCAACAAGCGCATCTACGAGGCCACCGAGAGCCTCGGGCGGGTGCAGGAGACCGCGCGCACCGCCTTCGAGCTGATGGCGCGCGACCTGCGCGAGGCGGCCGGCAACCCCTGCGAGGCCGGGCTGCCGGTGGTCAATGTAGTCAACGGCGCCGAAACCCGCTGGTGGACCGATTTCCGCGGCGGCGTTCGCGGTTACGCCGGCAGCGCCGCATTCCCGGACGCAGGATTCGGCAGCAGCGCCGGCGCGCGCGTGTCCGGCACCGCCGCGCTCGAGCTCAAGTCGGCGGTCAGCCGCGGCGTGACCGTGGTCAGCCACAACGCGCCGGCAGCGTCCTTCCAGGTGAACACCGTGAATCACGGCCTGGCGGACGGCGACATCGTGATGGTGTGCGATTTCGACCACGCCGCGATCTTCCAGGTGACGAACGCCTCGCCCGGGATCAATGCCACCATCGTCCACAACACCGGCACCGGCTCCCCCGGCAACTGCACGAAGGGCCTTGGGTTCAGCAATCCGGTCAACTGCAGCGCGCTCGGCGTGGGCTACGCCTACGGTCCCAACTCGGTCATCGCCCCGCTGCGCATGAGCCGCTGGTATGTGGGCCACAACGGTCGCGGCGGACGCTCGCTCTACCGTGCGCAACTGGTCAACGTCGGCGGCACGCCGCAGGTGCGGGTGCAGGAAATCGTGGATGGCGTGCGCGACCTGCAGCTGCAGTACCTGCGTGCCGGCGAAGCTGCCTATGCGGATGCCGCCGCCATCCCGGCCGCCGACTGGCTCGGCGAGCGGATCGTGGCGGTGCGGATCGTGCTGACCGTGGAAGGCCCGGGCCGCATCGGTGGCGACGGCAGCCGCCTGGAGCGCCGGCTCGAACATACCGTCACCCTCCGGAATCGCGCCGCATGATCTCCGCTCCATTCCCCCGCGTGTCCCGCGTGCGGCCCGCGCCCCACCCCCCGCGCGGCGCGGTCCTGGCCGTGGTCCTGATCCTGCTGGTGGTGATGTCGCTGCTGGCGATCCTGAGCCTGCGCGGCACCCTGCTGCAGGAACGCATGGCCGGCAACATGCTCGATCGCAGCCTGGGCTTCCAGGCGGCAGAGGCGGCCTTGCGCGCGGGCGAGGCGCTGGCTCGCAGCGCCCGCACCGGTGCGGTCACGATACCGACGAGCGGCTGCAGCGGCGGCCTGTGCGCACGCCCCGACCCCAGCGCTCCTCCGCGCTGGGAGGACGAGACGGTCTGGGCCGACGCGCGCGAGATCGCGGTGGAGGTGAACGGCACCACCCTGCGCCCGCGCTACATCGTCGAGCTGCTGGCGGACGACGTGCCGCCGCGCGGATCGTGCGTCACCGCCGAGGACGTCTCGCCCGACGCCGCCTGCGGCGGACGCGAGCACCGCTACCGCATCACCGCGCGCAGCCAGGCCGCCGGCCGCGCCGAGGTGATCCTGCAATCGCACTACGCCGTGCCCTGAGCGAAGGGAGGACGGATCATGAAGACCCTGCGAACTGCTGCCCCGCGTCCGTCGCGCGCCCTCGGCTCCCGCTGGCTGCCGGCGCTGGCCGCCTGCCTGGCCACCCTGCTGGCGCTGCCGTTGCATGCGGTCACGATCCCGAACATCCCGTTGCAGTCCGGCACCGAGTCCCCGCCGCCGAACGTGATGTTCATCCTCGACGACTCCGGCTCGATGACCTGGATCGGGATGCCGGCCTCGCTCGCGGATCCGGACTACCGCCTGGGCGTGAGCGGAGAACGCAACCTCGACGACAGCCGGATCACCGATGCGTCGTACGTCCACAACACCATCTATTACAACCCGGCGATCACTTACCGGCCGTGGATGCAGGCGAACGGCACGCGCTACCCGGATGCGTCCTACCGCGCTGCCTCGCGTCATCCCGCGTTGCTGACCGACCCGGAGGATCTGGCCGCCTCGGTGCAGACCTTCTACGTGCCCAAGACCGCGGGCACCACCAGCACCCACAATGCCGACTACTACCGTTACCAGATCCGCAACGTGGGCGGCACGCTGCGGGTGGTGCGCAGCGAGTGGCTCGAGGTCACCAGCGGCAACCGCGGCCAGAACAACGCCGGCTGCAACACATCCGAAAAATACTTCTGGCGCAACTGCACCTTCGCCACGCCCACCGGCCGCAGCGATGCGGAGGAAATGGCCAACTACGCCAACTGGTACGCCTACCACCGCTCGCGCATGAAGGTGGCCAAGGCCGGCGCCAGCGAGGCGTTCTCGCAACTGGCGGGCAGCATGCGGGTGGGCCTGGACACGATCAACCGCAACATCGGCGGCCTCCCGTTCGAGATTCCGGTCGGCACCGACAACGGCCTGTTCAGCGGCAGCAACCGCAGCACCTGGTTCCAGCGGCTGCACGACGCCAGGGCCAGCGGCGGCACGCCGCTGCACCGCGCCCTGCAGCGCGCGGGCGAATACTACTCGCGCAGCGATGCCGCCGGCCCGTACGGCCCCGAATCCGGCAGCGCGCAGGTCAGCTGCCGGCAGAACTTCGCGATCCTGACCACGGACGGCTACTGGAACAGCACCAGCGGCTACACCCCGGTGGGCGATGCCGACGGCACCGCGGGCCCCACCATCACCGGCCCGAATGGCCAGACGTACACCTACACGCCGGCGCGTCCGTACATGGACAACTTCGCCACCACTCCCAACACCCGGCCCGACACGCTGGCCGACGTGGCGATGCATTACTGGAAGCGCGACCTCCGGCCAGGCAGCGGTGGCCTGGAAAACAACGTCGCCACCTCCAGCGCCGACCCCGCTTTCTGGCAGCACATGGTCACCTTCGGCGTCTCCATCGGCCTGCGCGGCCGACTGGATCCGAAAAGTGATCTGACCTCGATCACCAACGGCAGCAAGCGCTGGGGCGATCCGACCGATGTCGAGGACGCCGACCGCATCGACGACCTGTGGCACGCCAGCGTCAACGGCCGCGGCAACTTCGTCGCGGCGCAGGATCCCTCCGAATTCGCCCGGGGACTGGCCGACGCCCTGCTGACCGTGACCACGCGCGAGGGCTCCGCGTCGAACGTGGCGGTCAACAGCACGGCCTTCATCAACAACAACTACGTGTACCAGGCCAGCTACAAGCCGGGCCGCTGGGCCGGCGAGCTGGCCGCCTACGTCGCCACCAATGCCGGCGTGGCGACCAAGCCGGTGTGGCGCGCGAGCCACCAGATCCGGGTGACCGGCCGCAGGGTCTTCACCTGGGACGGCCGCAACGGCGACACCTTCCCGACCAGCGCCCAGACCAGCGCGCTCGCCCGCACCACCGGACTGGCGCCGGTGAGCGGCAGCGACAACGCGGCCTACCTCCTCGGCGACACATCCAAGGAGCGCCGCAAGGGCGGCACGCTGCGCGACCGGCATGGCGTGTTCGGCGACGACGGCGTGTTCCCGCCCGACGGCCTGCTGGGCGACATCGTGAACTCCTCGCCGTTCTACGTGAAGGAGACGGAAACCATTTTCGTGGGCGCCAACGACGGCATGCTGCACGCCTTTGACGCCACGACCGGGGCCGAGCGCTTCGCCTACGTGCCTGGCGGCATCGATCTGGCCGCGCTGGCCACGCTGAGCGACCCGCAGTATTCGCACCGCTATTTCGTGGATGGCCCGGTCACGGTCTCCACCCGGCAGCAGACGCCGGGCAGGAACTACCTGGTCGGTGCCCTGGGCCGGGGCGGCAAAGGCCTGTTCGGGCTCGACGTGACCAACCCGGCCGGTTTCGGCCGCAACGATGTGCTGTGGGAGCTCGGCGGCAGCAACGCCAACATGGGCATGGTGCTGGGCGAACCGCTGATCGTGACCCTCAACAACGGGGCCAAGGCCGCGGTCGTCGGCAACGGCATCAACAGCACCAATGGCCGAGCGGTGTTGTTCCTGATCAACCTCACCACCGGGGCGGTGATCCGCGAGCTCGACACCGGCATCGGCGGCGACAACGGGCTGATGGCGCCGCGCGGCCGCGACGTCAACGCCGACGGCGTCGTGGACTACGTCTATGCCGGCGACCTCAAGGGCAACCTGTGGAAGTTCGACCTCAGCGGAGCGACCGCCTCCGAGTGGAAGATCGCCCTCGGCGGCCGGCCGCTGTTCACCACCCGCAGCGGGCAGCCGATCACCGGCGGCGTGGCGATCGCGCGCAATCCGCTCGACGGCCGCGCCTGGGTGTTCTTCGGCACCGGCCGCTTCCTGAGCACCTCCGACCTCACCGACACCACCGTGCAGTCCCTGTACGGGCTCATCGACGATGGCAGCGCGCCGGTGGCGGCGACCGACCTGGTCAAGCGCGACATCGTGCTGGTGAGCGGTGGCGCGCGCGCGTTCGAGAAGCATGCGGCGCTGCCGTCCGGCAAGAAGGGCTGGTACATCGACTTCGACAATCCCTCGCCGGGCGAGCGGTTCACCACCCGCCCCATCCTGCGCGGCAGCGTGCTGGTGATCGCCAGCATCATTCCGCCGAGGGCGGCGACATGCGAGCCGGGCGGCGACGGCTACATCAACGCGGTGGATGCCTTCAGCGGATCCAGCACCGCAAGCAGCTACTTCGACGTGAACCGTGACAACAAGGTGGACAAGGGGGACGACCTCGACAGCAATGGCACGGTGGCCGGCTCGATCAAGCTCGGCATCGGCATGCCCACCCAGCCGACGATGATCGACGAGCTGCTGGTGGTCGGCGGTTCCGACGCCAAGGTGGGCTCGGTGCTGACCGGCCGGGTCACCGGCGCGCCGCGACGCATCATGTGGCGCGAGATCATCCGGGATTGAACATGTGCGCGTACGGCGGACAGCGCAACGGCGGGCCGCGCAGGATGCGCGGCTTCACCCTGATCGAGCTGATGATCGCGGTGGCGATCGTCGGCATCCTCGCCGCGCTGGCGGTGGCCGGTTACGAGTTCGCCATCCTCAAGAGCCGCCGCAGCGAGGCCCAGGCCTGCCTGACCGAGGCCGCGCAGGCGATGGAGCGCCACTACACACTCAACATGCGCTACACCGGCGCGGCCCTGCCGGGTTGTGCCGCGCGCCTGGCCGAGCACTACACGATCGAATTTGCCGCCGGCGAGCCCACCGCCACCAGTTTCGCCATCACCGCCGCCCCGCAGGGGCGGCAGCAGCGCGAAACCTCGTGCGGCACGATGGGCATCAACCACCTCGGCCGCAAGACGCCGGAGGAAGGCTGCTGGTAGCCGCCCGGTGCCTCACGTGTCCGGCTCGGGCAGGTACGGCCGCACCCCGCTCTTGATCGCCCCGCGCAGGTCCATCAGCTTGCGGTGGAAGAAGTGGCCGGTCTCGGGCATCAGCACCAGCTCCGGTGGCGGCTGCCGGGTCTCGGCCCAGGCGCGCACCGCCTGCGCGTCCACGATCTCGTCGTCCTCGCCCTGGATCACCAGCCACGGGCAGTTCGGCGGTTCGATCGCGGCGAAGTCCCAGTGGCGCCCCACCGGCGGGGCGATGGACAGCAGCAGTTGCGGCTGCAGCTGCGCCGCCATCCGCAGCGAGACGTAGGCGCCGAAGCTGAAGCCGGCCAGCCACAGCTGCGCCTGCGGCCGCTGCGCGCGCACCCAGGCCACCACCGCGCGCAGGTCCTCGCCCTCGCCCTGGCCATGGTCGAAGGTGCCGGCGGAATGGCCGGCGCCGCGGAAGTTGAAGCGCACGGTGGCCGCGCCGCATTCGCGCAGGGCGCGCGCGGTCATCGTCACCACCTTGTTGTGCAGGGTCCCGCCCTCGGTCGGCAGCGGGTGGCAGACCACCGCCACCAGCGGCCGCGGCGGGGCCTCCGGCTCGGGCAGATCCACGACCAGCTCGAGGGGGCCGGCGGGGCCCGGGAGCATCAGGGGATGGCCGGTGGCGGTCGGGATGGTGGGGAAGGCGGGCGTGTTCATCCCGGAAATCATGCCCGAGGGCGTGTTGGCAGTGCGCAAGCGCGGCCGGACGCGGGGGCCGGAAACGCCGACGCCGCCCGCAGGCGGCGTCGGAAAGACCGGGCGGGGCCGGACGGCTTACTTCACGTTCGCCAGCATCCAGTCCACGGTGGCCTTGACCTGCTCGTCGGTCAGGGCCGGGTTGCCGCCCTTGGCCGGCATCACCCCGGCGCTGCCCTGGAAGCCCTCGATCGCGTTCTTGTACAGGGTCTCCACGCCCTTGGCGGCGCGGGCGCCCATGCCTGCGGCGGTCAGGGTCGGCGCGCCGCCGGCGCCCGAGGTGTGGCAGCCGGTGCACAGGTTGTTGTAGATCACCGCGCCGTCGAGGGTGCCGCCGTAGGCGACCTGCGAGGCCGCCGCGGCCGCGGCCGCCGCCTGCGCCGCGGCCTGCTCGGCCGCGCCGGTGGCGCCCGCGTACACCGCCCCGGCCGGCGCGATCCGCGCCTCGGTGGCCTTGACCACCGCCGGGTCCGGCTCCTGCGGCAGCACGCCGTGCAGGTGGCGGGCGAACAGGATCAGGCCGAGGGTGAGCAGCGCCAGGAAGCCGATCACCATCGAGAATTTCTTGAGGAAGTCGAGGTCGTAGTTGCGCACGGTGCCGTCCTGTCGCGCGGCGCGCGCCGCGCAGGGCTGGGGCCAAAGACCGCGAATTATTCCAGAAGCGCCGCAGCGGTGCGAGCGCCGGGAGGGAAGGTGGCGCGCCCGGAGGGATTCGAACCCCCGACCAACGGCTTCGGAAGCCGCTACTCTATCCGGCTGAGCTACGGGCGCGCGGGAAAACAGCCGCGCCTTGAGAGCGCGGGGCGCAATTCTCGCACAGCTGCACCGGCGCCGGCCACGGCGGCCGCGGCGCGTGCGGCTGCTAGGCTGTCGGCGATGAGCTACGAACGCGACTATCCCCCGCTCCCGGAACCGGTGCCGCGCTGGCGCGAACGGCTGGGGCAGTACTGGAGGCTGGTGCGCGGCGACCGCCCGATCGGCTGGCTGCTGCTGCTGTGGCCGACCTGGTGGGGCCTGTGGCTGGCCGCCGGGGGCGTGCCGCCGGCCTGGCCGCTGCTGGTGTTCACCCTCGGCGTGTGGCTGACGCGTTCGGCCGGCTGCGTGATCAACGACTACGCCGACCGCTGGCTCGACCCGCACGTGGAGCGCACCCGGACGCGGCCGCTGGCCACCGGCGCGGTGTCCGGGCGCGAAGCGCTGGCGCTGTTCGCGGTGCTGATGCTGGTGGCCTTCGCGCTGGTGCTGACCCTGAACCGGCTCACCGTGCTGCTGAGCGTGGTCGGGGTGGTGCTGGCGGCCACCTATCCGTACCTGAAGCGCTACACGTACTTCCCGCAGGTCTATCTGGGGCTGGCCTTCGGCTGGGGCATCCCGATGGCGTTCGCGGCCTTGCAGGGCGAGGTGCCGCCGCTCGCCTGGCTGCTGTACGTGGCCAACATCTTCTGGGCCACCGCCTACGACACCTGGTACGCGATGGTGGACCGCGACGACGACCTGCGCATGGGCGCGAAGTCCACCGCGATCCTGTTCGGCGAACTCGACCTGGTCGCGCAGGGAGTGCTGTACGCGCTGTTCTTCATCGCGCTGATCCTGGTCGGGCGGCAGGCGCAGCTCGGTATGTACTGGTGGGCCGGGCTGGGCGTGGCGGCGCTGCTGGTGCTGTACCAGTTCGCGCTTGCGCGCCGGCGCGAGCGTGCGGCCTGCTTCCGTGCCTTCCTCCACAACCACTGGGTGGGAATGGCGGTGTTCGCCGGGCTGGCGCTGGAGTACGCGGTGGGGCAGGGGGGCTGAGCCGATGCAGGACCCGCGGGCGCCGCAAGTGGGCTGGACGGTGCGCGCCGCGCTGCGCAGCGCGGCCTTCGCCGAACGCTGGTTTCCCGATGCCTGGGTGTTCGCCGCGCTCGCGGTGCTGATCGTGGCCGCGGCGGCGCTGGCCACCGGCGCCACGCCGCAGGCCACCGCGCAGGGCTTCGGCAAGGGCTTCTGGAGCCTGATCCCGTTCACCATGCAGATGGTGTTCGTGGTGATCGGCGGCTACGTGGTCGCGACCGCGCCGGTGGTCGCGCGCCTGATCGAACGCCTGGCGCGGGTGCCGCGCAGCGGGCGCGGCGCGGTGGCGTTCGTGGCCACCCTCTCGATGCTGACCTCGCTGCTGTCGTGGGGCTTCTCGCTGGTGTTCGCCGGGCTCCTGGTGCGCGCGCTGGCGCGGCGTGCGGAACTCGACATGGACTACCGTGCGGCCGGCGCCGCGGCCTATCTGGGCCTGGGCGCGGTGTGGGCGATGGGGATCAGTTCCTCGGCCGCGCAATTGCAGGCCAACCCGGCCAGCATGCCGCCGGGGCTGGTCGAGATCACCGGCGTGCTGCCGTTCACCCAGACCATCTTCCTGTGGCAGTCGCTGCTGCTGACCGCGATCCTGGTCGCGGCCTCGGTGTGGGTGGCGTGGTTGACCGCGCCGACCGGCGCGGCCGCGCGCACGGCGCAAGCGTTCGAGCTCGCGCCGGAGCCGACGCGGCAGGCGCTGCCGCCGCGCACCCGCCCGGGCGAATGGCTCGAGTACAGCCCGCTGCTCACGGTGCTGCTGTCGCTGCTCGCGTTCGGCTGGCTGCTCGGCGAGTTCGTGTCGAAACCGGCGGTGGTGGCGATCGCCGACCTCAACACCTACAACCTGCTGTTCCTCGCCCTCGGCCTGCTGCTGCACTGGCGGCCGCGCAGCTTCCTGGATGCGGTCGGCCATGCGGTGCCGGCCACCACCGGGGTGCTGGTGCAGTTCCCGCTGTACGGCGGGATCGCGATGCTGCTGACCCAGGTGCCCGGCGCCGACGGCGCCACCCTGGCGCAGCGGCTGTCCGAGGTGTTCGTGCGGATCACCACCCACGACACCTTCGCCGTGGTGATGGGCACGTATTCGGCGGTGCTCGGTTTCTTCGTCCCCTCCGGCGGCGGCAAGTGGATCATCGAGGCGCCGTACGTGATGCAGGCGGCGAACGCGCTGCAGTACCACCTCGGCTGGGCGGTGCAGATCTACAACGCCGCCGAGGCGCTGCCGAACCTGATCAACCCGTTCTGGATGCTGCCGCTGCTGGGCGTGCTGGGGCTGAAGGCGCGCGACATCGTCGGCTTCACCTTCGTGCAGCTGCTGGTGCACATCCCGCTGGTGCTGGGCCTGTTGTGGCTGCTGGGGACCACCCTGACCTACGTCCCGCCAGTCATGCCCCCGGCCACAGGGGCTGGCTAGGGCGCCCGCGCGCACACCCACGCCTCCACCCGCGCCACGCCCGCGCGCGTGAGCGCGTCCGCCGCCGCGTGCAGGGTCGCGCCGGTGGTCATCACGTCGTCCACCAGGGCCACGTGCGCGGGCAGCGCTGCGCCGGGCCGCACGACGAAGGCCCCGGCGAGGTTGCGGTGGCGTTCGGCCGCATCCCGCTCGGACTGGGCGCCGGTGGCGCGCACCCGCACCAGCGCGCGGTCGAGCAGCGGCAGGCCGAGCGCGCGCGCCAGCGGCGCGGCCAGTTCCCGCGCCTGGTCGTAGCCGCGCCGGCGCAGGCGCGCGGCGTGCAGCGGCACCGGCAGCAGCGCCTGCGGGCGCGGCCAGCCGGCGCCGGAACCGGCCATCAGCTGCGCCAGCAATGCGCCGGCGGCGAGGTCGCCGTGGAACTTGAACCGGCGCAGCAGCCCGTCCACCGGCGCGGCATAGACGAAAGCGGCGTGCACCGCCGCCAGCGGCACGGCGGCCGACCGGCACGCCCCGCAGCGGGGTGCGGCCGGGGCCGGCAGCGGCTGGGCGCAGCCGGGGCAGGCGATCCGGTTCCAGGGCAGGGCGGCCTCGCAGGCGGGGCACAGGTCCAGGGCCTCGCCGCCGGGCGCGCCGCAGACCAGGCAGCGGGTCGGCAGCAGCAGGCGGCTGGCGTCGTTGCGCAGCCAGAAGCCGAGCCGCGCGGTCAGGCCGTCAACCGGGGCGGGGGCGGGTTGGTTGACAGGGACGGACATGGTTTCCAGACTGCCCGCCCCGCCTTCCTGCCGCCGTCGGACAACGCCCATGCCTGCCGTCAGTGCCCTCCGCCACGACTGGACCCGCGAGGAAGTGCTCGCGCTGTTCGACCTGCCGTTCCCGGAACTGCTGCACCGCGCCGCGAGCGTGCACCGCGCGCACTTCGACCCGAGCGAGGTCCAGGTCAGCACCCTGCTCTCGGTCAAGACCGGCGGCTGCCCGGAGGATTGCGCCTACTGCCCGCAGGCCGCGCGCTACCACACCGGGGTGCAGGCGACCAAGCTGATGGAGGTCGCGCAGGTGGTGGAGAAGGCGCGCCAGGCCAAGGCCGCCGGCGCCACCCGCTTCTGCATGGGCGCGGCCTGGCGCTCGCCCAAGGACCGCGACATCCCCAAGGTCGCGGCGATGATCGCGGAGGTGAAGGCGCTGGGGCTGGAGACCTGCGCCACCCTCGGCATGCTCAGCGACACCCAGGCGCGCGCGCTGAAGGACGCCGGCCTGGACTACTACAACCACAACCTCGACACCGCGCCCGAGTTCTACGGCGAGATCATCCACACCCGCGAGTACCAGGACCGGCTGCAGACCCTGGCCCACGTGCGCGAGGCCGGGCTGAAGACCTGCTGCGGCGGCATCGTCGGCATGGGCGAGTCGCGCGAACAGCGCGCCGGGCTGCTGCAGGCGCTGGCCAACCTGCCGGCGCATCCGGACTCGGTGCCGATCAACCGTCTGGTCCAGGTCGAGGGCACCCCGCTGCACGGCACCCGTGAACTGGATCCCTTCGAATTCGTGCGCACCATCGCAGTTACGCGCCTGCTCATGCCCCAGTCTATGGTCCGCCTGTCGGCCGGGCGCGAGACCATGAGCGACGAACTGCAGGCGCTGTGCTTCCTCGCCGGCGCCAATTCGATCTTCTACGGCGAGAAGCTGCTGACCACCGGCAACCCGGACGCCGCCCGTGACCAGGCCCTGTTCGCGCGCCTGGGCCTGAAGCCGATGCCGGTGGCGGCCGCCGAGGCCGAGGCCGACCCCTGCCGCGGCACCGTCCACGCCGCGATCACCGGCGAGGCCGCCTGATGCGGCCGTCGCTGCGCGAGCGGGTCGAGCAGCAGCGCGTGCAGCGCGCCGCGCTCGGCCGCACGCGCGCGCGCCGCACCGTCACCCGCCGCGACGGCGTGCGCCTGGAAGTGGACGGGCACTGGCTGACCGGATTCTGCGGCAACGACTACCTCGGCCTCGGCCAGCATTTCGCGGTCACCAACGCGCTGCAGGACGCGGCCTCGCGTGAGGGCGCGGGCGGGCTGGCCTCGCACCTGGTCTGCGGGCACCACGTCCTGCACCAGCAGCTCGAACGCGAACTCGCCGACTGGCTGGGCTATCCGCGCGCGCTGCTGTTCGGCAGCGGCTTCCTGGCCAACCTGGCGGTGGTGCAGGCGCTGCTCGGCGACGAGGACCTGTGCGTGCAGGACCGGCTCAACCACGCCAGCCTGATCGACGCCGCGCGCCTGGCCGGCTGCCGCCTGCGCCGCTATCCGCACGCCGACGCCGAAGGCGCGCTGCGCCAGCTGCGCAGCGTGCCCGACGGCGCGGCCCTGCTCGCCACCGACGGCGTGTTCAGCATGGACGGCGACATCGCCCCGCTGCGCGAACTGGCGCTGGTGGCGCGCGTGCAGCACGCGCTGCTGTACGTGGACGATGCGCACGGCGTCGGCGTGGTCGGGCCGGACGGGCGCGGCAGCGTGGCCGCGGCCCGGCTCGGAGTCGAGGCGGTGCCGTTGCAGCTGGCCACGCTCGGCAAGGCGCTCGGCGGCTACGGCGCGGTCGTGCTCGGCGAGGCCGCGCTGATCGAACACCTGGCGCAGAGCGCGCGCCCGTACCTCTACACCACCGCGCTGCCGCCGGCGCAGGCGGCAGCGACGCTGGCCGCGGTCAAGCTCGCGCGCAAGGACCAGTGGCGGCGCGACCGGCTGGCCGAACTCATCGCACGCCTGCGCGCGGGCGCGGCCCGGCATGGCTTCGAGCTGCTGCCCTCCGACACGCCGATCCAGCCGCTGCTGTGCGGCGAGGACGCGCGCGCGGTGGCGATGGCGCAGGCGCTCGAGGCGCAGGGGTTCTGGGCCGCGCCGATCCGCCCGCCGACCGTGCCCGAGGGCGGCGCGCGCCTGCGCATCACCCTCTCGGCCCTGCACACCGCGTCCGACGTGGATGCGCTGCTCGACGCGCTGGCCTGGGCGCGCGAGGCGGTCGAACGCGGCTACCGCGCGGACGCGGCGCAGGCATGAGCGACCTGCACGTCGAGCGCGCGGGCGCCGGCCCGCCGCTGGTGCTGCTGCACGGCTGGGCGATGCATGGCGGCGTGTTCGCGCCGCTGGTGGCGCGCCTGCGCGCGCACTGGACCCTGCACGTGGTGGACCTGCCCGGGCACGGCCGCAGCCGCGGCTGCGGCGTGCCGCTCGCGCTCGAGCCCTGCGTGGACGCGCTCTTCGACATCCTGCCGCCGGCGCCGTGGCTGGGCTGGTCGCTCGGCGGCCTGCTCGCGCTGCATGCCGCCGCGCGCGCGCCGGCGCGGGTGCCGGCGCTGGCGATGCTGTGCGCGACTCCACGCTTCGTGCGCGGCGAGGACTGGCGCTACGGTGTCTCGGCCGAGATCTTCCACGACTTCGCCCACGGCCTGCGCCACGACTATGCCGGCACGCTCGAGCGCTTCATCGCCCTGGAGGCGTTCGGCTCCGACCATGCCCGGGACGAGATCCGGATGCTGCGCCACGACCTGCTCGCGCGCGGCGAACCCGATCCGCACGTGCTCGCCGATGGCCTGGGGCTGCTGGAGACCACGGACCTGCGCGCGGCGCTGCCGACGCTGGCGGTGCCGAGCCTGTGGCTGGCCGGCCGCCGCGACCGCCTGGTGGATCCGCGCGCGATGCGCGAGGCGGCCGCGCGCGCGCCCGGCAGCGACATGCACGTGGTCGAACACGCCGGCCATGCCCCGTTCCTGACCCATGCCGACGCGGTGGCCGCGCACCTCGCCCCGTTCCTCGCCCGCGTGCCCGCGCCGTGACCGCCCTGTTCGACACCCGCCACGTGCGCCGCGCCTTCTCCCGCGCCGCGCCGGAGTACGCCGCCGCCGCGCGGCTGCAGCACGAGATCGAGTCGCGCCTGCTCGAATCGCTCGACTATCTCGCCGACCCCGCGCTCGCGCGCCCCGTGCCGGAGGTGGTGCTCGACCTCGGCTGCGGCCCCGGCCGCGCCGCCGCCGCGATGCAGCGGCACTGGCCGAAGGCGCGGGTGCTGGCGCTCGACCTGGCGCTGCCGATGCTGCGCCAGGTGCGCCGCCACGCCGGCTCGTGGCGGCCGTTCGCGCGCCGTCCCGCACCGGTGTGCGCCGACCTGCGCGCGCTGCCGCTGCGCGAGGCCAGCGTGGACGTGCTGTTCTCGAACCTGTGCCTGCAATGGATCGAGGACCTGCCGGCCGCGTTCGCCGAACTGCGCCGGGTGCTGCGCCCCGGCGGGCTGCTGCTGGTTTCGACCTTCGGCCCCGACACCCTGCACGAGCTGCGCGCGGCCTTCGCCAGCGCCGACGCGGTGCCGCACGTGAGCCCGTTCGCCTCGATCGCGCAGTTCGGCGACGCGCTGGTGCAGGCCGGGTTCCGCGATCCGGTGCTCGACCGCGACCTGCTGCGCACGCACTACCCCGACCTGCCGGCGCTGATGCGCGAACTGCGCGCGATCGGCGCCACCAACGCGCTCGCCGCGCGCCGGCACACGCTCACCGGCAAGGCCCGCTTCGCCGCCGCCGCCGCCGCCTACGAGGGCTTCCGCGACGCCGCGGGGCAGCTGCCCGCGAGCTGGGAAGTGATCACCGCGATGGCCTGGGCGCCCGAGGCCGGCACCCCGATCCGGCTCGGCGGCATGGAGGTCACCGCGGTGCCGGTGGCGCAGATCCCGATTCGCCGTCGCCGGTGAGCGCGGGGACCGGCACCACCCGGAACAGCACCCGCTCCCGGTAGGGCGTGCCGAGCGGAATGGCACGGTAGCCGTTGCGTGCGATCTGGGCCCGGACCTGCGGCCACAGCGCCTGCTTGGTGATCCAGACCACGTGCGGTTCGCGTTCGGCCAGTTCCACCGCCAGCGGCTCGTCGTACACGGGGTCGTAGGCCGGTTGCGGCGACGGCGTCAGAGTGATGCGCTCGACGGTGGCGCCCAGGTGCAGGTGCAGGCCATAGCGCGCCATGTCGTCCACGAACACGATCTCCCGGACCGGCGTGCCGGCGCGGGCGGTGATCGCCTCGGCCCACCCGGCGGCGTTCTTGTGCGTGGGCCAGAACACCGCGCCCAGCTTGATCGCCAGCAGTCCGGCCGCCCAGGCGAGCACGAAGCGCCAGCGCGGCGCCGGGCGCGCGTCGGCTGCGTACTGGCGGGCCACGACCACCGCCAGCGGCAGCAGCAGCGGCAGCACGTAGAGCGGCATCCGCGACCGCGCCACCAGCAGCATGGCCAGCGGCAGCAGCACCGTCACCGCCAGCAGCAGCTCGACCCGGTCGGCTGCCCGCGCCGATCCCGCACGCCAGCGCCGCAACCGCGCCGGCAGCGCCCGGCACCAGCGCCACAGCGCCGGTGTCCACGGCAGCGTGCCGAGGGTGAGCGTGGGCCCGTACACCACCAGCCAGCCGTACCACTCGCCGTGGCGGTTGAACTCATTGGTCGCGATCCGGTGCAGCACTTCGTCGCCGAGCCAGTGTTGCAGCAGGCCCGGATGCCCGCGGATTACCGCGACATACCAGGGCAGGGCGAGCAGGCCGAACAGCAGCAACCCGCTGGCGGTGAACAGGCGGTGCGCGCGCCGTTCCGGCAGCAGCAGGTCGTACACGGCCAGGGCCAGCAGCAGCAACAGCGCCGGCGGGCCCTTGGTCAGGAAGGCGAGCGCGAACCCCGCCCACATCAGCGCCAGCCACGCGCCGATGTGTCGGCCCGGGCCGAAGCGCGCCTCGACGTAGGCCCACAGCGCCAGGCCGGTCCAGAGCGCGAGCGGCGCGTCCGCGGTGATGACCTGGGAGGCGCCGAAGGTCAGCGGCATCAGCGCGTAGGCCAGCGCCGCCAGCCGTTCCTGCCCCGGCGCGAGCCGGCGCGCCAGGCGCCAGGCGAAGAACACGCAGGCCAGGTAGGCCAGCGCGCCGGGCAGCCGCGCCGCCCACGGCGAGTATCCGAACGTGCCGATGCTGGCGGCGATCGCCCAGTAGGTCAGTGGCGGCTTGGTCCAGTGCCCGACGTCGTCGCTGCGGCGCGGATTGAGCCAGTCGCCGCTCTCGAGCATGTGCAGGGCGACGTTGGTGTAACGACCCTCGTCCGGATCCCAGATGCCGCGGCTGCCGAGCCAGGCGAAGGCGAGCAGGAGGACGAGCGCGGCGCTCCAGGCGGCGGGCGAACGCAGGAGGCGGAGCATGCGGCAGGCGGCGACGAGGAGCGGCGCATCATGCCCGCCGCCTGCGTAAGAAACCGTTAGCCCGGGTGTCCGGCGTCAGGCCACCTGCGCCAGCCACTCCTGCAGGTTGTAGTAGTTGGTCACCCGCGCGATGCGGCCGTCGCGCAGGGTGAAGAACGCGCCGCCGGGCAGCACGTATTTCTGCCCGCGCGCCTTCGGCAGGCCGGCGTCGTCGGCGAGGTACTCGCCGTGCACCACGTACTCGGCCGCCGCACGCGAGCCGTCGGGCGCGGTCATCGCCACGATGTCGCGCAGCTGCTCGCGGTAGCAGCGCGCCATGCGTTCGAGGAAGGCGCGGAAGGCGGCCTTGCCGACCTCGCGCGGGCCCTGGTTGAGGTCGTGCACGACATCGTCGGTGAGCAGGGCAAGCATGCCGTCCCAGTCGCCGCGGTTGAAGGCCGCGTAGTAGGCGAGCACCAGTTCGATGGCACGGTCGTGCTGACGGGAGCCGTCGATCTTCATGGGTCACTCCTCCGCTGCGAGTGCGAACAGGGCCGGCAACGCGTCGAGGTCCACGTTGCCGCCGGACAGGATCACGCCCACGCGCTGGCCGGCGAAGCGTTCGCGGTGCTTGTGCAGGGCCGCCAGCACCACCGCCGAGGACGGCTCCACCACCAGTTTCAGCCGGGTCCACAGCAATCGCATCGCGGCCACGGTCTCGGCGTCGGTCACGGTCAGCGCCTCGACCCCGTGTGCACGCAGGATCACGAAGTCCTGCTCGCCGAGGGTGCCGCGCAAGCCGTCGCAGAGGGTGTCGGGAACGAAGTCGGTGACGCGTTCTCCGCGCGCCAGCGAGCGCGCGGTGTCGTCGGCGCCGGCCGGCTCGGCCACGAACACGCGACAGGCCGGCGCCAGCGCGGCCGCGGCCAGGGTGGTGCCGCTGGCCAGGCCGCCGCCACCGACCGGCACGACCAGCGCGTCGAGCGCACCGGCATGGCTGAGCAGCTCCAGCGCGGCGGTGCCCTGGCCAGCGATCACCTGCGGGTCGGCGTAGGGGTGGACCAGGCTCGCGCCGGTCTGCGCCTGCAGCTGCGCGCAGGCTGCCTCGCGCGCGGCGATGTTCGGCGCGCAGAAGTGCAGCGCGGCGCCGTAGCCCTCGATCGCGGCGAGCTTGCTGCGCACCGCGCCTTCCGGCACCACCACGTGGCAGGCGATCCCGCGCGTGCGCGCCGCCAGCGCCAGCGCCGCGCCATGGTTGCCCGAGGAATGGGTGACCACGCCGCGCCGGGCGACGTCCTCCGGCAGCGCCCAGACCGCGTTGCAGGCGCCGCGGAACTTGAACGCGCCGACACGCTGCAGGTTCTCGCATTTGAAGTGCAGCTCCGCGCCGACCAGCGCATCGAGCGCGCGCGAACGCAGCACGGGCGTGACGTGCGCGTGCGGCGCGATCCGCGCCGCGGCGGCGAGCACGTCGTCGAAGGTCGGCAAGGACATGGCGGCGGCGTTCATGCCGCGCATGCTAGCGCGCCCCGCGCCGGCCGAGCAGGCTGACCGCGGCCGAGCCGGCCACCACCAGCACCGCGCCGAGCCAGCCTGCCGGCGCGATCCGCTCCGGCGCCAGCAGCTGCGGCCACAGGGCGTGGGTGGCGGCGACCGCGGCGATGCACAGCAGCGGCGTGGTCGCCAGCACCGCCGACACGCGCGAGGCCTCCCAGTGCGCCAGCGCCTCGGCGAAGGCGCCGTAGGCGGCGATGGTGTTGAACGCGCAGTAGCCGAGCAGGGCCCAGTGCAGCGCGTCCAGCCGCAGCAGCGCCGAGGGCTGCGCGAACGGCCACAGCGCGAGCGTGGCCACCACGTAGATCGCGAGCAGGATCTGCATCGAGCCCAGGTGCAGCAGCAGCTGCTTCTGCAGCAGCGCGTACACCGCCCACACCAGCGCGCCGAGCACGACGAAGGCCGAGCCGAGCACGTAGCCGGGCGCCTGCGCGGCCGCGCGCAACTGGTCGCCGAAGAACAGCAGCATGCCTCCGGCGAGCAGCAGCAGGCCGAGCCACTGCGCGGCGCGGAAGCGCTCGCCGAACACCCAGATCCCGCCCAGCGCCATCAGCAGCGGCGCGAGCTGGATCAGCAGCTGCGCGTTCGCCGGCGTGGTGTGCTGCACGCCGAGCAGGTAGAACACGTAGTTGCCCACCAGCATCAGCGCCGCCACCAGCAGCATCGCCCAGCGCCGGCGGGTGAGCAGGCCGAAGCCGCGCAGCCGGCCGCGCCAGCCGAGCCACGCCGCGGTGACCGCGGCCGCGACCAGGAACCGGAACCAGGTCAGGGTGATCGGGTCGAGCAGCTCGAGGGTGAGCTTGAGCGCGATCGGCAGCGTCGCCCAGAACAGGGCCGTGGCCAGGCTCAGGGTGAGGCCGAGGCGCCAGTGGCCGGAGGCCTGGTGCAGGGTCATCGGGGCGATCCGGGAGGGGGCGCGTCATGCTGCCAGCGCCGGGGATGCGGCGCGAGCCCGGGGCGCGGGCTCCGTCCGGACGGATTAAGCACGGATTCAAAGCCGGGGTTCGATGCTGCCGACATCACGGAACGGGGGCCGCGCCATGATCCGCACACTGATTCCACCCGTCGCGGTTGCGGCGTTGCTGGCCGGCTGCGTCACCACCGCCGACTACCGCTACTACCAGGGCCGCGGCGACTACTACTACGGCCAACCCGCCGTCGAATACCGCGAGCACTACTACGGCCATCCGTGGAGCTTCTACGGTCATTACGGCTACCCGCGCGCGGGCTGGCAGCTCGGGTTCCGTTACGGCTATCCGTACTACCCCTACTACGGCTGGTTTCCGTATTACGGTTATCCCTACTACTGGCACCCGTATCCCTACGTGCACCGGCGGCCAGTGAAGCCGGGCGAATCGACCGTGGATCCCACGCCCGATCGTCCGCGTTCGCCGTGGCGCGATCTCGAGCACCTGCGCCGGCGTAGCGAGATGCGCGAGGACGCGCAGCACGGGATGCCGGGAGAGCCGCCGTTGCGTTCCGGCGATCCGCGCCTGGGCGATCCCGGGGGCGGGGAAGGGCCGCGTCGCCCGCGGGAGTGGACGGGCGAGGTGCGACCGCGGCTGGCCGAACCCGGTCCGCCGCCTGCCCGCAGCGCGCCACGCTGGCACGAAAGCGAGCGTCCCGCACCGCAGCCGGCGATGCGGCGTGTGCAAGAACGTGACGAAGAGCACACCCCGTAAGGCTTGCGCGCACGCACTGCGCGGCGCAAGCTAGGCCGCGAGTGACCTGCTGCGTCGCATTCCGACCAGGGTCACGGCAGTTTCGATGCCGGCGCCCGGCGGGGCCTTACGGATCCCCCCTGTTCCGCACACCCTGTCGGGCGCCGGCGCCCCATCCCCCCGGCACCGCCGGCCGCGCGCGGCATCCGCCAGTCCGGGCGGCGCCGCGCCAGAGGCAAAAAAATGGGGCCGGATGTCCCCCGACATCCGGCCCCCGCGCTCCCCCGACGTGCGCTGGCCGGCCCCTGTTCCAGTCCGGCCGACGCGTGGCGTCTGCCACGTCGGGTGCGGAGGAAATGACGCAGGAAGCATGCCAACTTTCCGGCCGCGGCCGCCCGCGGCGCCCTAGAATGTGCGGGTTTTCGCAGTTCCGGCCCTGATGCGCAGCAGCTTCTACCGCTACGACGTGATCGTGATCGGCGGCGGCCACGCCGGCACCGAGGCCGCGCTCGCCGCCGCGCGCGCGGGCTGTCGCACCCTGCTGCTGACCCACAGCATCGAGACCGTCGGCGCGATGAGCTGCAACCCGGCCATCGGCGGCATCGGCAAGGGCCATCTGGTCAAGGAGATAGATGCCCTCGGCGGGATCATGGCCCGCGCCGCGGACGCCGCCGGCATCCAGTGGCGCACGCTCAACGCCAGCAAGGGCCCGGCGGTGCGCGCGACCCGCTGCCAGGCCGACCGCGCGCTGTACCGCGCCTTCATCCGCCGCGCGATCGAGCGCCAGCCGAACCTGACCGTGTTCCAGGCCGCGGTGGACGACCTGGTGATCGAGGGCGATGCGGTGCGCGGCGCGGTCACCAACACCGGGCTCCGCTTCGAGGCGCCCGCGGTGGTGCTCACCGCCGGCACCTTCCTCGCCGGCCGGATCCACATCGGGCCGACCCAGTACAGCGCCGGGCGCATGGGCGACCCGCCCGCGACCACGCTCGCCGCGCGCCTGCGCGAGCGCCCGTTCGTGGTGGACCGGCTCAAGACCGGCACCCCGCCGCGCATCGACGGCCGCACCCTCGACTACGCGGTGATGGAGGAGCAGCCGGGCGACGAACCGCGCCCGGTGTTCTCGTTCCTCGGCACCCACGCCGACCATCCGCGCCAGGTCAGCTGCTGGATCACCCACACCTGCGAGCGCACCCACGACATCATCCGCGGCGCGCTCGACCGCAGCCCGCTGTACACCGGCCAGATCGAGGGCATCGGCCCGCGCTACTGCCCCTCGATCGAGGACAAGGTGGTGCGCTTCGCCGAGAAGCCCGCGCACCAGATCTTCGTCGAGCCGGAAGGGCTCGACGTGGTCGAGATCTATCCCAACGGCATCTCCACCTCGCTGCCGTTCGACGTGCAGCTCGAGCTGGTGCGCTCGATCCGCGGCTTCGAACGCGCGCACATCACCCGCCCGGGCTATGCGATCGAGTACGACTTCTTCGACCCGCGCGGGCTCAAGGCCTCGCTGGAGACCAAGGCCGTCGCCGGGCTGTTCTTCGCCGGCCAGATCAACGGCACCACCGGCTACGAGGAGGCCGCGGCGCAGGGCCTGCTCGCCGGCATCAACGCCGCACGCCACGTGCAGGCGCGCGCGCCGTGGTCGCCGCGCCGCGACGAGGCCTACCTCGGCGTGCTGGTGGACGACCTGATCACCCATGGCACCAACGAGCCCTACCGCATGTTCACCTCGCGCGCCGAATACCGGCTGCAACTGCGCGAGGACAACGCCGACCTGCGCCTGACGCCGGTCGGCCGCGAGCTCGGGGTGGTGAGTGATGCGCGCTGGGCCGCGTTCGAACGCAAGCGCGAGGCGGTCGCGCGCGAAGAGGCGCGCCTGCGCGCGACCTGGGCCGCCCCCGGCAACGCGCTCGGACGCGCCATCGCCGACACGCTCGGCGTCGAGGTCGGCCGCGAGACCACCGCCTACGACCTGCTCAAGCGGCCCGAGCTCGACTACGCCGCCCTGATGCGCGTGCCCGCGCTGGGCCCCGGCGTGGAGGATGCGAAGGTCGCCGAGCAGGTCGAGATCGGCGCGAAGTACTCGGGCTATCTCGACCGTCAGCGCGAGGAGATCGCGCGCCGCCAGCGCCACGAGCACACGCCGATCCCGGCCGATTTCGACTACGCCCAGGTGTCCGGTCTGTCGGCCGAGGTGCGGCAGAAACTGTCGCGCGTGCGCCCGCAGACCATCGGCCAGGCACAGCGCATCCCCGGCATGACCCCGGCGGCGATCTCGCTGCTGCTGGTGCACCTCACCCGCGCCCGGCGCAGCCAGGTCGCGTGAGCGCGCGGCGCGCTTGCGCTAGGCTGCAGCGCATGACCACCCTGCGCCCGCTGCCCGTCCTCGCCCTCCTGTTGCTCGCCGCCTGCGGACGCGAGCAGCCCGCCCCGGCGCCCGCCGCGCCGGAACCGCGTCTGGTGCGCCAGGACTGGACGCTGCCCGCACCGGCGCCGGCCGCGCAACCCGACCTGGTCGCCGCCGACGACGGCAGCCTGCTGCTGTCGTGGATCGCGCCGCAGGCGCCGGGTCACGCGCTGCAGTTCGCGCGTTTTGCCGGCGGGCGCTGGAGCGCGCCGCGCACGATCGCGCGCGGCGAGGACTGGTTCGTGAACTGGGCCGACACGCCGCACCTGCAGGCCACGGCCGACGGCGCGCTGTGGGCGCACTGGCTGCGCAAGTCGGCCGCCGCGCCCTACGCCTACGACGTGGTGCTGGCGCGTTCAGCCGACGGTGGGGCGACCTGGTCGGCGGGCGTGCGCGTCAACGACGACGGCACGCCCACCGAGCACGGCTTCGTCGCCCTGTGGCCGGCCGCGCACGACCGCCTCGGCATCGCCTGGCTCGACGGCCGCCATACCGGCGGCGGCGCGGGCGCCCACGAGGGCCACGGCGGCGGGATGATGACGCTGCGCGCGGCGGATTTTGACGCCGCGCTCGCGCGCCACGATGACACCGAGCTCGACGCCTCCACCTGCGACTGCTGCCAGACCGACGCCGCGCGCACGCCGCAGGGCACCGTGCTCGTCTACCGCGACCGCACCGCGGGCGAGATCCGCGACATCTACACCCTGCTGCATACGCCGCAAGGCTGGAGCGCGCCGCGCCGCGTGCACGCCGACGAGTGGAAGATGCCGGCCTGCCCGGTCAACGGCCCGGCGATCGCCGCGCATGGCGCCACCGTCGTGGTCGCCTGGTACACCGCCGCCGATGGCGTGCCCACGCTCAAGCTCGCCCGCAGCGACGACGCCGGCGCACGCTTCGCCGCGCCGGTCGTGCTCGACCGCGGCACCGCGGTGCAGGGGCGGGTGGACCTGGCCCACGACGGCCAGGCGGTGTGGGCGCTGTGGCTGCGCGAGGACGCGCAGGGCCAGTCGCTGCAGCTCGCCCGGCTCGCGCCGGACCTGTCGCGCACCTTGCAGCAGCTCGAACTCGCGCGCCTGTCCGGCCGCGGCCGCGGCACCGGCTTCCCGCAACTGGCGCTGCACGCCGGCCGCGCGCACGTGGTCTGGACCGATGTCCATGCCGGCGCGCCACGCCTGCACGGCGCGGTGGTCGGACTCGATTGAGCCCCGCACCGCCGGATCCGGTTTCCTGCGCCAGCTGGGGCGTGTCCTCGAGCGGCGTACTAGGGAAGGTCTGATCAACGCACTCTGATACTCGGATTTCAGCATCAGCGCGCCGGACCAGCCTCGATTTGATCGCTTTCCCACCATTTCCGGCGATTTTCGACGGGTTTCCCCGGTGGATTCAATTGGTCATCGCAACGGTAGCCTAACTGCCCCCTTGGGGGGAGGTACCGATGGCACGACGTGGACGACCGGGGCTGCCCGATGGGATGAGGCAGCAAGTGTGGCTGCTTTGGAAGCAGGGCCGGCCCGCCAGTGAGATTGGGCGGGCGCTGGGCTGCAAGGCGGCGGCGGTGCGTGGCGTATTGGCGGCGCACGGCGGGATCGCCCCTGCGGTGCGCATACGCCATGCCGCAGGCTTGACGCTGGCCGAGCGGGAAGAGGTTTCGCGTGGGCTGGCGGCCGGGTGGTCGTATC
>NZ_VNKO01000001.1 GCF_008033445.1 Vulcaniibacterium gelatinicum | reverse complement strand
GCGCGCCTGTGGATCAGCCTCGATGGCGAGCACCTCTGGGAAGACTGACTCGCGCCGATCCATCCCTATCCAGGAGCAGACCATGAGCACCATCACCCTGACCCCCGCCCAGCACGCGATCCTGGCCCATGCGCTCGAGCACAGCGACGGCCGAATCGACTGGTTCCCCGAGCACATCCAAGGCGGTGCCCGCCGCAAGGTGCTCGACGGCCTGGCCAACCGCGCCCTGATCGCCCGCCAGGGCGAGGTCTGGGTCGTTGCCGACGCAGGCTACGAGGCCTTGGGCGTGCCGCGCCCGGGTGCCCGCACCGCCCCGCGCCAGTCCTTCGTTGCGAAACTCGATGCGGTGATCGCCCGGGCCGAGCAGGCGCAGACGGCGCGCGACGAGGCCGACCTGGAGGCGGCGGTGAACGCCGCCGAAGCGGCCTGGGCGCAGGATGCGCATCGCAGCGCCGAGCCCCGCCGCCCCCGCGCCGACAGCAAGCAAGCGCAGGTGATCGCGATGCTGCAGCGTCCCGAAGGCGCCACCCTCCGCCAGATCATGGACAGCACCGGCTGGCAAGCGCACACGGTGCGCGGCACCTTGGCCGGGGCGCTGAAGAAGAAACTGGGCCTGACGATCGTCTCCGAGAAATCCCAGGGCGGTGAGCGCGTCTACCGGCTCGCCTGAGTCGCGATGGGGCGGCGCAACCCGCATGGGATGCCGTCCGTCGCTGAGGGCGTCGTGATTCACTGCGCGATCGCAGAGGGGGCACCCGCTGCTTGATCGAAGGCCACGCCATCTGACTCGCGGATGGCTTGCTTGCCGCTCCAATCTTCCCATCGCCGTACGATCACGTCCGCATACTTCGGGTCGAGCTCGATCAGCCGCGCCACGCGCCCCGACTTCTCGGCGGCGATCAGCGTCGTTCCGGAACCGCCGAAGGGGTCGAGCACCACGTCGCCGGGGCGGCTGGAGTTGTGGATGGCCCGCTCGACCAGATCCACCGGCTTCATGGTCGGGTGCAGATCGTTCTTCGCTGGCTTCTTGATCTGCCAGACGTCGCCCTGGTCGCGGTCGCCGCACCAGTGACGCTCGCCACCCTCCGGCCAGCCGTAGAGGATCGGCTCGTACTGGCGCTGGTAGTCCGAGCGGCCCAGCGTGAAGGTGTTCTTGGCCCAGATGATGAAGGTCGACCAGTGCCCGCCGGCGGCGCGGAAGGCCGCTTGCAGCGTGTCCAGTTCGCTGGAGGACATGGCGACGTAGATCGCGCCTCGGGTGTGCGCCATGATCAGCGCCAGCGCATCAAAGAGGAAATCGTAGAAGCCTTCACCCAGCGCATCGTTGAGGATGGGGCGGTGTTTGCCGCGCAGCTTGTCCTTCGCGCTGTTGGCGTAGTTCACGTTGTAGGGCGGATCGGTGAAGACCATGTCCGCCCGCTCGCCGTCCGGAAACAGGCGCGCGTAGGCCTCGGCGGTGGTCGCGTCGCCGCAGACCAGGCGGTGCGGCCCGAGCCGCCAGACGTCGCCCGGCCGAGACACCGGCTCTTCCGGCATCTCCGGGATGGCATCGTCCTCCGTCCGGCCCTCGATCTGGGGTTCCTCATCGGCCAGCAGTTCTGCCAGTGCATCGGCGTCGAATCCGGTGAGATCGAGATCGAAGCCATCGTCCTGCAGCGCCTCCAGTTCGATGCGCAGCAGGGCATCGTCCCAGGTCGCGAGTTCCGCGAGCCGATTGTCGGCGAGCACCAGGGCGCGGCGCTGGGTCGGCGTCAGGTGATCGAGCACGACCACCGGCACTGTGGGCAGGCCCAGCTTGCGCGCGGCGGCAAGCCGCCCATGGCCCGCGACCAGCACACCGTCGGCGCCGGTGAGAATGGGATTGACGAAGCCGAACTCCGCGATGGAGGCCGCGATCTGGGCGATCTGCTCGTCCGAGTGCTGGCGGGCGTTGCGCACGTAGGGCAGCAGCTTGTCGATCGGCCAGAGCTCGATGCGATCGGCCAGCCAGTGGGCGTTCATTTCCTGTACAATACTTCTGTCCAATTCCAGAGGTGCCGCCATGACCATCGAAACCACCTACAGCCAGGCGCGCGAGCAGCTCAAGGCGCTGATGGACCGCGCCGTGGACGATCGCGAGGTCATCGTGGTGCGCCGTCGCTCGGGAGGAGCCGTGGCGATGATCGCGGCCGATGAGCTCGAAGGCTTGATGGAAACGGCGCACCTGCTGCGCTCGGCCAAGAACGCCGAACGGCTGCTCACGGCCCTCAACCGGGCACGCACGACAAGCCTGAAGCCCACGACGCTCGCCCAGCTCAAGCAGGACGCCGACCTTGAAGCGTGAGGCCTCGCGGCTTGCGGTCTGCCATCCGGAATTTCTCGAAGACCTGCGTCATTGGGTGGAGACCGACCGTCGCACCGCCCGCCGCTTGCTCGAACTCGTCGAGGCGGTGCTGCGCGATCCCTTCGATGGCATCGGCAAACCCGAGCCGCTGAAATACCTCGGCCCGGACGTCTGGTCGCGACGCATCACCCAGGAGCATCGCTGCGTCTATCTGGTCAAGGCCGATCGCGTCGAGTTCCTCCAGGGGCGCTACCACTACTGACGGTACGTTCGGCCGCCACCTCGTCGAAGGTCCGACCGCTGCCCTCCAGCACCGGCACCGTGCTCGGGTGGTGCTGCAGCCAGCGGCGCAGCGCGACGTCGACGTACTCGGGCGCGAGCTCGATGGCGCGGACCCTGCGGTCGGTGAGTTGCCCGGCCAGCAGCGTGGTGCCGCCGCCGGAGAACGGCTCGAAGACGATCTCGCCCACGTCGGTGTAGGCCTCGATGAAGAACTTCGGCAGGCCCAGCGGGAATACGGCCGGATGGTCGATACCATCACCGATGCGGCCGCGCTGACGCGTCACCTCGACGACCGAGTCTGGGATGCGGAACTCCTGCGTGGGCTGTCCGGCATGGTTCCAGGCGCCGACCTTGCCGTCCTTGCCGCGCATCGCGGTGGACGAACCGTCGGCGCGCAGGTGCGTCTCGTGCCCGGCCCACTTGCAGGGCACGATCTTGTTCGGCTTGCGCGAGCGTCGGTTGAAGTGGAAGACGAACTCGTGCCGGGGCGCCAGCCGCCCGGCCCAGTCGCCGGGCACGGTCACCGACTGGTCCCACACGTACCAGCCAAAGCGCCGCCAGCCTTGAGTGCGCATCCATGCGATCCAGCCGTCCCAGTACGGCTGCCACTCGCCGTCGCGATGGACCAGGCCGAGGTTGACCAGGATTTGCGCGTCCTCGTGCAGCGCGCTGCGGGCGGCGCCGAACACGCCCTGCATGAGCGCGTTCCAGTCAACGATCCCGCCGGTGGTGTAGTCGCGCTGGTTCGCGTAGGGCGGGCTGGTAAAGAGCAGGTGAGCGCGCTCGCCCTCGAGGAGGCGCGCGACGGCGGCCGCGTCGCTGCTGTCGGCGCAGAGCAGCCGGTGTTCGCCCAGCAGCCACAAGTCGCCGGGCCGCGTGACCGCAACCGTGGGCGGCGTGACGTCGTCCTCGTCCGCGTCGCCTTCCGGCGCACGCTCGTCCTCATCGGCGGACGGTTCCGTCTCCTCGATGGCGTCGAGCAGGCCTTCGATCTCGGAGGCAGAGAAGCCGGTCAGATCCAGGTCGTAGCCCGCGTCGGCCAGTTCGGCGAACTCCAGCGCGAGCATCGCCTCGTCCCAGCCGGCATCGAGTGCGAGCCGGTTGTCGGCGATCACGTAGGCGCGCTTCTGCGCGGGCGTCAGGTGCGCGAGCTCGATCACCGGCACTTCGGTGAGCCCCAGCTTGCGTGCGGCCAGCAGCCGGCCGTGACCGGCGATCACACCGTGCTCGCCATCGACCAGGATCGGGTTGGTCCAGCCGAACTCGGCGATGCTGGCGGCGATGCGCGCGATCTGCTCGTCGCTGTGCGTGCGCGGATTGCGGGCGTAGGGGATCAGCGTCTCGACCTTGCGGTACGTGACGGCGAGCGTGTCCAGAATCGGTGCCTCGGAAACGAAGAAGCCCGCCGACGGCGGACCGTGGGCGGGCTGGGAGTGTCGGGGAGAAGGTCTCGGGCTGGAGGGCTGCAAACCGCAAACCCTGCAAACCTCGGTTTGCACCCTGACGCTATCGAAGCGCCGCGCTCGTGCCCCCCGCATGGCTCGGTGCCCAGGAAGGACCCGTGCTGCCGTAGAAGTCACCCGGTCGGTCACTTCTGTCCTGAGCGTAGCGGGAATACTAGCGCTGGGCGGGCCGTTTTGTTGCAGACCATCAGGGGCGGCAAAAGGACAATCGGCCAAGAACGGGGACAGTTGCGGCAGGCATTACCCTGCCTGACCCATCGCTTTGGCCCCGGTTGGCTTTGTGCGCCCGTTGAGGTTGAACGCCACAACCTCCAGTGCTTTCTGCCACCGCCGCCACGCCGTGGTCCGGTCGCAGCCGAAGCGGGCGCAGATGTCGCGCCAGCGGTGGCGCTCGGCGCGCATCCACACGAGATGCCGTTCCTCTTCCTCCAGCCACAAGACCCAGCGCATGGTCTCGAGCATGCGCTCGATGGCCTCGGGGCTGGGTGGGAAGCGCCGGATCGTCGGCTCAGCCCCCAGCGTCTCCCAGGGCATGCGCCGGATCGCGGGCCAGGTGTTGAAGTAGCCCTGCACGCGCACGGACGGCAAGCGGTGGGCGGTGATGGCCGCCTCCCGGAAGCGTTCGGCCACCCGCTCGACGGTCCACTCAGCCATGGCGCGCCTCCCGTGCACCGTAGAGCCGCTCGCCGATTCGGCGGATCAGCTCGCGTTCCATCCAGTCGAGCCGGTCGTCGTCGAGGCAGACGACGAGCAGGCGCTGCTCGCGCCAGCCGCGGCGTTTGACGGCCTCCACGTCCATCGGCTCGGGCTGCAGGCGCCCCAGCGGGCAGCGGTAGCGAGGGGTCGGGATGTCCATCTCACGCCTCCTGCGCCGCGTCGTGGAGCGGGAGGGCCCAGTGCAACAGCGCCAAGGCGTCGGCCTCGTTGTCGTCCGCCGGGGCGTGACCCCGGCGACGCACGGCCGCCATCACCGCGTCCTTACCGGCGCGGCCAGAGCCGGTGGCGTGCTTCTTGATCGTGCCCACCGGCACGCCCTGGTAGGGAATGCCGTGGTGCTCGCACCAGGCCGTGAGCGTGGCGAGGAACCCGCCGTAGGCGTGGGCCGCATCGGTCGAGACGTGGCGGCGCACTTCCTCGAAGACCAGCGCGTCGATCCCCTCGGCGTGGGCCTTGAGTTCGGTGAGCCAGCCCTTGAAGCGCAGGAAACGCATGCCGCCGCCTTCGAAGCGTCGGGGCTTGAAGGATTCGGTGCCGCTGGTGATTCGGCCCGTGCGGTCGCGCAGCGCCCAGCCGGTGGTGGTGCCCAGGTCCAGGGCCAGGATCGTGGTGTGCATGGTGTCAGTCCTCGTTCGGTGGGGACTGACGCATCCGACGCACGATATCGATTACTCCCGTGAGGCGCGCGCACGCGCACGCGCGTAGAGACTTACGATGTACAGCGTCAGATGCGTCAGTCCGGCAGGGGGTCATGGGTGTTCAGTCGTCGGCATAGGGGGTGTAGGCGGGCTGCGTCGGGTGCTTGAGGCCCACGCCACGAAAGCCCCGGATGCCGGCGGCGTTGCGCCACTTCTCGACGCCGCGGGTGATCAAGAGGTCGGAGAAGCGGCGCTGTGAGCCGACGAACTCGCCGGCGGCCTCCGCCCACTGCTTCCAGTCGGTGAACAGTTCGGCGGTCAGTGACTTGGCATTGGCCTCGCGCACGCAGCGCTCCTCCAGCCAGCGGCCCAGCGCGTCCTCGGCTTCGAAGTACTCCTCGGTGGCGGCCACGACCTGCGGCGGCGGATCGAGCCGGCCCAGGCGCTGCCAGGCCAGGCACCCTTCCAATGCCCAGGCCAGGATGCCGTCTCGCTCGGCCAGGAGCTTGTGCTGCAGATGCTTGTCCCGCCGCTCGGGCGGCACGGTGATCGTGAAGGGGATCAGGTGCAGCCGCCGCTTCATCGCCTCGTCGATGTTGCGGATGGCGGGCTTGTGGTTGCCGGCGACGAAAAGCTTGAACTGCGGCCAGAACTCGAAGAAGTCCTGCCGCATGAAGCGCGCGGAGATCTTGTCGCCGCCCGTGAGGCTCTTGACCTTGGATTCGGCCCAGCGCCGCCCTTGCTCGGTCTCGATGGAGGAGACGAAGCGCGCCCCGCGCAGGCCCGCCATGTCGGTTGGATGCCGGTCGCTGCGCGTCTCCATGAAGGTGTCCATCGGCGCGCTGGCGGCGTAGTCGCCGAGGATCGTGGCCAGGGTGTTCACGAACACCGACTTGCCGTTGGCGCCGGTGCCGTAGAGGAAGAACAGCGCATGCTCCCGGGTCGAGCCGGTCAAGCAGTAGCCGCTGACGCGCTGCAAATAGGCTTGCAGGTCCGCGTCGCCGCCGGTGACTTCGGCAAGGAAGCGCCGCCAGGTCGGGCAGTCGCCGGCCGGCGTGGCGGTGGTGATCTTGGTCATGCGGTCGGCGCGGTCGTGTGCGCGCAGGCGCCCCGTCCTGAGGTCGACCACGCCGCCTGGGGTGTTGAGCAGCCAGGGATCGGCGTCCCACTCGGCGGTGGTCGCGGCATGACGTCGGTCTGCGCGAGCCAGGCGTTCGACGCCGCCGACGGTGCCGGAGGTGGCCAGCTTGGCCGCCAGCTTCGGGTTGTCGGCCTGGAGGGCCGCGTGTCGGCAGACACCGCGGATCAAGTCGGTGGCCGCCAGCGTTTCCTCGTTGCGCCAACGCCGGCCATCCCACACCAACCAGCGGCCCCAGGCCGCCACGTAGCGCCAGTCGCGGTGGTAGCGCCGGGTGAAGGCCAGCGCCAGGGCATCTTCGGTGCCCCACACCGATTCGTCCGCGCCGATCACCGGCTCGCCGGGGTCCGCAATGTCATGCACCTGCACACGCGGGCCGTGGGCGAGGAAGGCCGCGACGTCGAAGCCCTCGGCCACGGCATCGGCCGCATCCCAGCCCTCGGCGGCTTCCTCGGGTGGGTAGAGGATGTGGCAGGACTTCGCGCCGGCGGACAGGATGGCCTGAGCCGCTTGCACGGCGTACTCCCAGCCCGGCTTGTCGCGGTCGGGCCAGATCAGCACGGCCTTGCCCGCCAGCGGCGACCAGTCGGTCTTGTCCACGGGCGCATTCGCCCCGTGCATCGCGGTGGTGGCCACGATCCCGAGCTCGATCAAGGCCTGGGCGCACTTCTCGCCCTCGACCAGCACGACCTGGGCGGCGTTGTGGATCCCCGGCTGGTTGTAGAGCGGCCGCGGCTCGGGCGGAGCCATCTTGCGGCGGCGCGCGTCCCAGGGCCGGAATTCCTTCTTGCGCCCGGGCGGGTCGTAGCGGTAGACCACGGCGATGAGGCGCCCTTGTGCGTCGAGGTAGTCCCACTTGGCGGTGGCCGGGCCGAGGTCGTCGACCGGGGTCTCCTTGGCTGCCTTGCGCGCCGGGGCCGTGGGGGCACGGCCGACGAGGTCCTCGGCCAGGTCGAGGACGCGGGCGAAGTCGCCGTGCACGTCCACGCCGAAGTGGGCGCCGATCAGGTGGAACACATCGCCGCCGGAGCCTTCGGCGCGGTCGGTCCACAGTCCCGCCTTGTCCCCAATGAGCACGACTTCCAGGCTGTCGCCCGGGCTGCCGAGCACGTCGCCGATGACGAACTTGCCGCGGCGCTTCTTTCCAGCGGGAAACAGGCTGAACAGCACCGACTCCAGCCTCGCGAGCAGCGCGGCGCGCACGGCCTCGCGGCGTTCGGACGCCGGGATCTCGGGCGCGGGTGCGGTGTCATTGAAGTCCAGCATCCGACTCCTCCTCGTGCCCTGCGTCGGCCGTGAGCAGGGCTTGACGTTCCTCCATCCACGCCATCAGTTCGGAGAGCTTGAAACGCAGCAGCTTGCCCACCCGGTAGTGCGGCAGGCGCAGACGTCGGCGCTCCTTCGCGTGCGTGAGCCAGTAGTGCGGCAGATTGAGCGCCAGTGCCGCCTCGCGTGCGTCGATCAGGCGCTCCCCGAGCACCGGGTGCAGCGGTGTCTCGTTCATGCCGCGGCCCTCCAGCACCGGTCCTGCCACGGACACATCCGGCACTCGACATGGGTGGGATCGGAGAACGAGCGCGGCAGCAGTTCGCCCGCCTCGGTGGCCGTGATGACCTTCACGGCCCGGTCGGACATGCGCTGCGCCAACGCCGCATCGAACGGCACCCACTCGGCGTGGATCTCCATGGTGTCGGCGTTCACCGCCGTGAACAGGGCCGGGTGCGCGTGCAGTTCGAGATAGGCCTGGTAGAGCGCGACCTGGGCGGCGTAGACGGGCTTGGCGACCGCGAGGCGATGTCTCTCCAACTCGCGCCACGATTTGGCGCCCAGGCACTTGTTCTCCCACAGCGCGGGATAGCCGGCCCCAAAGCCGAGGTCGGGCCCGGCGACGAGCACGCCATCGACGTGGCCCTGCAGGCGCCCGTCCAGCGCCGAGAAGCCGAATTGCTCTCCCGCGTCGTTACGCGTGCGCAGATCGAAGCCCGCGGCACGCAGCCATCCGACCATGCAGTCCTCGATCACGTGGCCGCGCTCGAAGACGCGCAGCAGGCGGCCGTCGGTCTCGCGACCCGGATCGACCGGGGCGTCGGCGACCTCGTACTGCAGCGCGCGCTCGCAGGCGGCCCCGAGGCGCGAGGCGCCCAGGTAGGTGCGGCGAGGCTGCGCCGCGCGAGACTGCTGCATCCCGGCATCGATCAGCGCCGTGAGCTGACCCGACAGGCTCTTGGAGGCGTTGAAGTCCATCATCGCCGCGCCTCCTTGGGTGCTGCCGTGCGTGCCGTCTGCGCTTGAGCCTTCGGCTCCTCCCACGGCAGATCGTCCTCGAGGTCGGCGAAGGGGTCGGACACCGGGTCTTTCAAGCCCCGCACCGGCGGATACTTGGTCGCCTCGTGGTGCTCGACCATCGCCTCCGTGTAGCAGGTGACGATGGCGTCGATCACCTGGAGCGCCTCGGCCTCGGAATACTCGCCCAGCGGCTTGGCAAAGCCGATCTCGCCCGCGACCTCGCCGAAGGCCTTGAGGCACTTCTTCATCGCGGCCAGTTCGACGTCAGACGGGTCGATCATGGCCACCTCCGTCTTGGGCGTGCGTCCTTCCTGCACCCGCAGCCACTGACCGTAGAGCGCGTGAAACGCCTCCTGGCAACGCCGCGAGCAGAACACCCAGTCGATCGGATAGCGCCGGGCATCGCCCACCGGATGCCGAAGGTCCGAGTGGCCGTAGCCGCGCGCCTGTCGTTTGCAGACCCAACACTTCACTGACCCTCCTCTCACTGCGCCCAGGCCGGTTTGCCCGGCACGGCGGGGCGTTGCGGGGCGGGCGGCGTGGGGATCGCACGGGGCGGGGCGACCGCCGCCGGGGCGCCACCGTTGCCGGTACCGGGGGCCTTCGGCGGCACGCCCATCAGGCGGACGTAGTCCGGGTGGTCGGGCTCGACGGCGTTTCGGATGACGTTCTTCAACTCGCCGCGACCGTCCTTCTCGACGTCGATGCGGGCGAGGAACTCGATGCCATCGAGTTCGTGGAAGCCCTGGATGCGCCGCGCGGCGGCGGCCTGCGGGCTCATGTCCTGCGGATGGACATTGCGGGCGGAATTGAGCACGGCGCGCACGAAGCTGCGCCCCATCTGGCCCCAGGCCGGGCCCTTCGGGGAGTGCAGGCCGATGTTGCTCCAGAGCTTTCGCTTCGCGTACTCGCCCTCCAGCACCACGAACTCGGCCGCCAGATACACCGAGCCGGTCTCAAAGCTCTGCGTGGCGTAGCCGCCGGTCCACCCCTGGGCCGGGTCGTCGTAGCCCCCGGGCTTGAGGGTCATGCGCACGCGGGCGAGCGTGCCCTTGGGGATGAGGTCGAAACTGGGCTGCTGCTGCGCGTCGTTGAAATCGCACCAATCGGTCATGGCTTACTCCTTGGATGTCGGGATTCGAGTGGCGGCGGCGCACTTGTCGATCAGCGCGCGCAGGTTCGGCGGCTCCAGCAACTCGAGCTGGCCGCTGCGGTCCTTGGCCGGATAGCCGTAGGGGTTGACGGTGTGGGTGACGAAGGCGCGGTAGGACGAGCCGTCCTCCGCCTTGATCTCGGCCAAGGTGACCACCTCGTCGACGATGCCGGGCAGTTCCGCGGCGGTCTTGGCGCCCTCGATCTGCGGCACGAAGACCTTGCGGTTGAAGTCGTCCAGGCGCTCGTCGAGGATGGCGACGAACACGACGTGCTTGCCGCGCGCGTGCTGCAGATGGGTCAGCGCCCCGATGAGTTCCGAGCCGAGCAGGCCGTAGGCGCCCCGGGTGTCGGGCTTGCCAGTGCGCTCGCTGTAGGCTTGCGGCTGGGTCTTGGCCCAGATCAGGGCGAGGCGCGCGAGCACGGTGATCGAGTCGACGAAGTAGGTGTCGTACTTGGCGAGTTGACCGGGATCGCCGTAGCGCTCGCACACGTGCCGGTAGTGCGCCTCGGAGAACGGCGCATCCGCAGGCAGCGCCGGGTTCGGGCCGGCCAGGAACACCACGAGATCGCGGAACTCCGGCCAGGTGGTCGGGCGCACGCAGTCGCCGCGCCAGTCCTTGACGGCCAAGTCGCCAGCCTCGAGGTCGACGAACAGGGTCGAGGCTTCGGGCAGGGTCTTCAACTGGCTGGTCTTGCCGATGCCGCTCTTGCCCAGCAGCACGAGCTTGACGCCCTGCTTCTCGGCGAGGCGCTCATCGGCGGTGATGATGGGAAGGGCCATCACGCCACCTCCTTCAGCCGCTCGGCCACCAGAGGGTTCCAGAGGATCTGGTAGCCGCTGTGCCCGTTGCGGGAGTACGGCATCGCCTCGGCCCAGGCCTCGCCGGCCTCGGTCAGTTCCCACTCGTCGCGTTCGTTGCGCAACTGCAGGCCGTGCGCGGCCAGACGCTGGTTGGTGGCCTTGGCCGACAGGCCGAGCAGCCTGCCGAGCTGGGTGGCGTTGAGCGAGCAGATCGCCTCGTTCGCGGCAGTGTCCCTGGCAGGAAGGGCGCGGCGCAGCGTCTCGACCGCCAAGCCCGTGTTCTCCTGGATGCAGGTGAGCGTGGCCGCCATCGCGATGCCGGGTTTGACCCCCGGCACCTTGGCCACGGCCTCGCCGATCAGCAGCAGAGCGGCGACGCGGTCCTGGCTGGGTGCCGGCAGGGTCGGGCGTGCACTTGGCGCCGTGTAGCTGCCCGTCTTGCGGATCGCCGGCAGCACCTCGTGTGTCACCCAGCGCTTGAAGTGCTTGGCCTCGCGCTTGCGGCTACCCAGCACCAGGCTGTAGAGGCCGGGCTCGTTGACGACGTTGACCTGGTCATTGCCGCGCGAGATGCCCTGAATTGAGATCAGGGCTTGCTCGTCAGGGTCCAGTCGCGCCAGGGCGCGGGTGGTGTTCGGCAGTTCAAGAACCGCGCACACATCCGCCGCGACGAACCACGGTTCGCCTTGGGCATCCGTGACGACCCGGACCGGACGGCCTTCGAAATCAAACGGGATCAGTTCGGTGCTCATGGATCACTCCTCCGAGACGAGGGCCAGCCGGAACGTGGGCTTGCCGGGCTTGACGGTGCGGGCGGCCTCGAACCCGGCGCGCAGTGCCGGCGGCCAGTTGGAGAAGCGCGATTCCGAGACGGAGTACTCGACGTCGAGGTAGTCCTCGACCTTCTCGCCGGCGGCGGCGATGCGCCGGGCGATGGCGGCCAGTTGCACCTGGTCCCAGGACACGCGCTTGGGTTGGTCGACGGTCACGCGCAGCGAGCCGTCGTTGAGGTGGATGACGCCGAAGTCCTTGCCGGCCTCAATGCGCGCGGCCTTGGCCCGTTCGCCATAGGCGGCATCGAGCGCCGCGTCGAACTTGGCGCGGGCCTGCTTGAGCCAGGCGAGCGCTTCGTCCAGGTGGCGGCTGATCTCGGCCTTCTGGGCGGGCGGAAGTTGAGCCAGCTGGCCGACGGACATCGCGGCGATGTCGGCGGGGTAGAGGGTCAAATCGCTCATCGCATCCCCCTTCAGCGCGCCGCGCGCTCGGAGGTCGAGTCGTGCAGGGCGCCACGCTCGAACTCGATGACCGACTCCAGGGGGTAGCTGACGCGCTTGGACAGCTTCAGGTAGCGCGGGCCCCGCCCTTCGCTGCGCCAGCGCTGCAGGGTCTTGGGGCTCAGGCCCCAGCGCTGCGCGAGCTCGTTCTCGTTGAGGACCCGACGGTCGCCGGGAGACAGGCTGTTGATCGCATCGACCGGCGACCGGGTGATGGTGCTTGCCGTTGTCGGCATGGAAGCCTCCTATGACGCTGTTGAGGAACAGGTGTCATTGCAGGCTTCGGGTGGCGAACCTTGGAGGGACCGAATGGCGAACCACGCGGGAACTTCGGGTTCGCCAAAGTTCTCGCCGATACGAAAACGGCGGGCACAAGGCCCGCCGTCATGGTCGAGGATCAGTCAAGGACGGCTGTGCGTCACTCCGCCTGCAAGGCGGCGATCAAGGGGCAGCGCACCCGGCCGCGAATGGCATTGCAGCGCTGCACGAGCTCGGACAGCGCCGCTTCGATGCGCTGCAGGTCAGCCAGTCGTTCGCGAACGTCAACGAGTTTGCGCTGAGCCTGCGCACGCGCCTCGGCGCAGTGCGATCCGTCCTCGAGCTTGAGCAGTTCGGACACCTCGTCGAGACTGAAGCCCAGCCGCTGTGCCGACTTGATGAAGCGGACGCGGCCAAGCTCGTCGGCGCCGTAACGGCGGATACTTCCCTGCGGCCGATCTGGTTCGGGCAACAGCCCCTTGCGCTGGTAGAAGCGGATGGTTTCGACATTGACGCCAGCCGCGCGCGCCAGCGCGCCGATCGTCATCGCCTCGATCTCGGGCGTGCTGTTCATGGTCTTGACTCCGTACTTAAGTACGGAAGTAAGCTTACTCCATGAAACCAGACACCCCAACTGCGCAAGGCAGTACCGGAGGCGGCCGTGCGGCGCTCGCGGCCGGATTCGTCTCGGCCATCCTCGCATCGACCTGCTGCCTCGGGCCATTGGTGCTGATCACGCTGGGCTTCTCAGGGGCATGGATCAGCAACCTGACGGCCCTCGAACCCTACCGCCCGATCTTCATCGGCGCGGCCCTCGTCGCGTTGTTCCTCGCCGGGCGACGCATATGGGCGAAAGCCCCGGCGTGCGAACCCGGACAGGCCTGCGCGGTGCCGTCGGTTCGGCGCGGCTACGAGCTGCTGTTCGGGATCGTGGTCGCCCTGGTGATCGTGGCGCTCGGCTTCCCGCTGGTCGCGCCCTGGTTTTACTGAACGGAGGTTTTATGAAGAGATTGCTTGGTTTTCCGATGCTGACGCTCGCCCTGATCGTGAGCGTGCCAGTCATCGCCGCGACAAAGACCGTCACCCTGTCAGTGCCGGGCATGAACTGCGCCGCCTGCCCGATTACGGTCAAGAAGGCGCTCGGCAAGGTGCCGGGCGTGGCCAAGACGGACGTGAACCTCGACAAACGACAGGCGACCGTGACGTTCGACGACGCGCGGGCGAATGTAGAGGCGCTGACGCGGGCGACCCAGGATGCTGGCTACCCCTCGACGGTGGTCGGGAGCGTGAAGTGACTGCCGTCGTTCTGGAATCGACGTTGACTTGTCCGGAGTGCGGTCACACCAAGACCGAGACCATGCCTACCGATGCCTGCCAGTGGTTCTATGAGTGCGAGGCCTGCCACGCCATACTCAAGCCCAAGCCCGGGGACTGCTGCGTCTATTGCTCCTACGGCACTGTGCCGTGCCCACCAATCCAGGAGCGTGGCAGAGGTAGTTGTTGCGCCAGCTGAGCGCCAGTCTCAAGCTGAAGGAAAGCCCAGCAGCCGACGCTGCTCGCCCCAGTCGCGAGGCAGCAGGTCTTGGCGGCCACGCAGCGTGTGCAGATTCAGATGCCGGGGCTGGCGGCCCTCGAAAATCGCCTCGACGATGTCCGGTGCCAGCATGGTCATGCGCAGCACCTCGGCCGCCCAGCCTGGCTCCAGTTTCAGCGCGCGCGCCAGGTCGGCGGTCGTCGGATAGACGCCTTCGTCGATCAGCCGCTTCCAGTAGAACGCCTTGCCGAGCGTCTTGATCATCGGCACGTCGAAGCCACCCGTCACAGTGGCGGCATCGGGCGCGGGCGGGATCAGCAGCTTGCGGTTCTGGCGGCGCTTGATCGTCAGCGGCACCAGCGTGACGCGCTGGCCATCGCTGACGTAGCTGCGGGCATCGGTTCCGACCTCGACGCGGATAGCGCGCTTGCGCGGGTTCGTCGTGGTGCTCATGCCGGTGTTTCCTCGGTCTGTGCGCTGGATTCCTCGACCAGCGGATGCGCGCCGATCTCGGGCCCCAATCCCAACCAGCCATCCTCGCGCCAGAGGATGTCGAGTCCGTGCTCATGCAGTTGGACCCGCTCGATCAGCAGCCGCGCGATGCGTTGCTGCTCGGCCGGGAACAACTGCGCCCACACGTCGCCGATGCGTCGCATCGCCACCACCACCTGCGCTTCATCGAGGGCAGCACCGGCCGGGTGGCGCTGGCACGCCCGCCAGGTGCCGATCAGCACCTCCGGCGCCGAGAGCGCCGCGTGGATCTGCGTCAACACCGCGTTCTCGATCTCGGCCGCGGGCAGATGCCCGACGTCCGGGGCGTCCGGCGCCAGGCTCGCGCCCGCGTTGCGGCGCTTGTGCAGGTAGGGGACGTAGTAGCGGTAGGTGCGTCCGCTCTTTTTCTTGACGAAGGTGTGCAGCATGCGCTGCCCATCGGGCGCGAACAGCAGCCCCGCGAGCAGGGCCGGATGCTTGGCGCGGTGCTCGCGCGGCGCCTGCTTGCGGCGCGCGATGAACGCGTGCGCGGCGTCCCACAGGTCTTGCGGCACGATCGCTTCGTGTTGGCCGGGATACCACGTGCCGTGGTTGCGGATCTCACCCAGGTAGATGCGGTTGCGCAGCAGCGCGAAGATGTATTGCTGATCGATCGGTCGGCCCGTGCGCCGGCGCCCGCCTTGGGTCATCCAGGCCTTGGTGGTGTGCCCCTCGACTGCCATCTCCCGCACCAGCCGTGCAGCCGAGCCATGCTCGGCGTAGCGCCGGAAGATGTCACGCACGAGAGCGGCCTCGCGCTCGTTGACGACGAGCTTGCGATCGACGACGTCATAGCCCAGCGGCGGCATGCCGCCCATCCACATGCCCTTGGCCTTGGAGGCGGCGATCTTGTCGCGGATGCGCTCGCCGGTGACCTCGCGCTCGAACTGCGCAAAGGACAGCAGGATGTTGAGCGTCAGCCGCCCCATCGAGGTGGTGGTGTTGAACTGCTGCGTGACCGAGACGAAGGAGACGCCGTTGCGGTCGAACACCTCCACCAGCTTGGCGAAGTCGGCGAGGCTTCGCGTCAATCGGTCGATCTTGTAGACGACCACGATGTCGATCCTGCCGGCCTCGATGTCGGCGAGCAGCCGTTTGAGCGCCGGGCGGTCGAGATGGCCGCCGGAGTAGCCGCCGTCGTCATAACCCTCCTCGACGGCGATCCAGCCCTCATGGCGTTGGCTGGCGATGAAGGCCAGCCCCGCGTCGCGTTGGGCCTCCAGGCTGTTGTACTCCTGGTCCAGTCCTTCGTCGGTGGACTTGCGGGTGTAGACCGCACAGCGCCTCGATGGCGTGACGGGACCAGGCGTCGGCATGGTCGACGAGGGCACGGAGCGTTGTGATCTCATACCGGCTCCTTCCGTCCGTCCTTGGTCTTGAGGCCGAAGAACGCGGGGCCCGACCAAGGCGTGCCGGTGATGTGGCGGGCAATCGCCGTCAGGCTCTTGAACCGCTGCCCCTGATACTCGAAGTCATTGGGCCCGCGCACCAGCACCCGGTGCTCGACGTCGTCGAAGATCCGCGTGAGCACCGTGCCCGGCAGCAGCCGACTCGCGTCACGGCGCAGTTGGCGTGGCAGGATGCCCGTCTCACCGATCTCCTCGAGCTTGCGGCGGGTCGCGGGCTTCAAAGCGCCGAAGGCGCGCTCCTGGATCCTGTAGGCGAGCCGGCTCTCCAGCCAGGTGCGGTGGTGATGCTTGGGCCGCTCCTCGAAGTACTCGTCCCACAGCGCCCAGAGGCTGTCCATCGACAGGTGGGGCAGCTGCGCGACGCGGGCGGCGATGGTGGTAGCGTCGACTGTGGGTGCGTGTGCCGTCATGGGCGAACTCCGTTGTTGTTATCGGGGTTCGCATTCACGCGCTGTGGCCCGCACAAGCCAAGGCCAACCGAGTCGCTGTCGGTGGCGATATGGCCAGATGGCGGAAAGGGGCGCGCGCGCAGCCGCAGGAGGGCGCAGGCCAACAGATCGACGATCTCTTGGTGCGCGTGCCGAGGCCGATCAGCCTCGGGAGCCAGGACGAAGGGTTCGGGTTCGTGCATGGTCGGCGTTTCGATGGGAAACGCCGCTCATGCTAGGAATCAAGGGGCTTCGCGTAACGGGTTCTGGCGGGGATGCGCGGGCTACGGCGCCCTGCGTCATCGCACCTGGTGCTGGCCTGTCGAGACGAACCGGTCATCGCAGTCGTTGCTTTCGCCATCCTGCCAGGATCGATCCCAAGCGCGCGGCTCGGCGCTCTCCAACAGCAGCAGGGTCAGGACGCGATCTCTCGAGGCGTAGCTGTGCTTGAACTCGCGCAGCTTCATGTGGGGGGCTTCCTCCGGGCACCAGATCGCGGCGGACATCTCGACGCCATCCCATGCCTGCTCGACGCTCGCGTCGGCGGCGAGCGTGCCGGGTAAGGGCTCTTGCGGATCGCCGCTGCGCCGGATGCGCGCCCGGGTTCTCACGGCGCTGCTGCTGCGCCATTCGTACTTCGCGTAGCCGTTGTCCCAGTAGACCAAGATGGCGCGCTGCGGGGTGAACTTGATGAAGCGGATGCACAACGCCTCGAACGAGACCTGGAAGCGCTTGGCAATGCCACTGAGGACGTGCAGATCGATGCGTCGGTTCGAGATCCACTCGCGCAGCCGATCGCCGGGCATCAGCAAATTGCTGGCGAAGTCGTCGGCCTCGCGCTCGATCAGGCGCATCGTCTCGTGGCCGGAGTGGACGCTCTCCTTGTCACAGTGGAAGCGCGACTGCTGGTCGCGGTGCAGGACGAAGTGGCCCAGCTCGTGAGCGATGGTGAATCGCTGGCGCTGCGGGCTGACCGTGCCGTTGTAGGCGATACCCCAGACCTCAGGGTCACCGGGGTCCCGCGCCAGCAGGCCCTCGAAGGCATCGTCGTTGAACTGCACCGGCGGACGAATCTCCCGAACCCCTTTGCCGTAGGGCGTGGTCGGCAGCATCTGCCGCACGACATCGAGATCAACGGCCTCGGGCACGTCCGCGCCGTACCAAGCCCGCAACCAGTGGTGGACTTTGTTGGCGGCGATCGCGCCGTTGAGGGCCGGGGGCGTGTTCACCTTTTGCTTTCCGGCAGATCCTTGTCCGGGAAGATGATCTTCAGCGCTTGGCGCACCCGGTCCTTCTCAGCTTCGGTCATGCCGGCATAGGCACGGAAGAAGGCCACATCCTCGGGGCTGGCCTCGGGGACCTGGGGCATGGGCTCGCCCATGATGTCCTCCATCGTCACGCCCAGCACCTTGGCCAGCGCCTGCACGCGCTCGGCCGAGGGGCGTTGACCCTCCTTCATCTCCAGTTCCCAGATGTAGGCCTTGGTGCAGCCGACCGCGTCGGCCACCTGCTGCAGGGTCAACTTCTTCGCCTCGCGGAATCGCCGCAGGCGTACTCCAAACGCCGAAGCCATGGCGATATCCCGTCTCGAATCGACTGTCAGTGTAAGAAAACCAGACCGCAAGTATAGCCTTGAGATACCAATAAGCGCTAGAAGTGCCGCGATGATTGACAAGCGGAATTGGGCGGGACACAATCGCGCTGTATCTCGCTGCTTTACTCTGGCGAGACATCTGTTCAGTCATCCGTCGTCGGCCCGCGTGCTTGATTCATCGGTCCGCAGACCTTCGACGCCACTTCAGGGAAAGGACCGAGACGCGATGAAGAAGGCCTCCTATGTCGACGTGCTGCAAGCGCTGCCGCCGGATGAGACCCTGTACCAGTTCCTCGCCAGCCATGGGCTGGCACTGGCAGCGCTGAACCCACAGCCGGACGGGCCGCCGAATCAGGCCGTGCTCGAGTCCATCAAGACCTGGAGCGACACCGTGGCCCGCGACCGGATGACGGCCGAGCTGAAGGCCAGTGTCGCGCTGGGCGATGCCGCGGGCTGCCAGGCGATGTTCGAGGCGGCGCTGTCCGACCCCGCCGTGGTGACGGGGCTGGCGTTGTGCCACAGCGACCTGCATCGGTCGTTCTGGCTGTACGTTCGCCATCGGGCGCTATTCGAGCGCGCCAGCGACCTCGACTTCTGGACCCACCACAGCGCCCAGGCGCAGCAGTACGACCTGGGGGTGCGGCGCCCTCTGATCACGACGGAGACCGCGTTGGCCGGCCTGCGTCGGGCGATCTCGGCCTACTACCAGCGCGAGCGGCAGTGCGGCGAGGGTTGCGTAGCCTATCTCCTGCCCAGGAGCCCCGGCATCCATCTGCTGACAATACACGTCAAAGACCTGGCCGAGTTGCGCCTGGAGTTCGAAGGCGTGCTGTTGAAGCAGCGCGTGGGCAATCCGAACATCCACATGGTGCTGGAGTACGCCGAAGCCACGGGCGTGGTGCGCACCTTGGCGCGCGGCGGCCACAAGGTACAGCAGATGCTGGTGGAGGCCTTCGCCGAGCATGTGCTCGGGGTCAAGGCACGCCCGAGCGCATCAAGGCTCCGGCGCTGGACTTGTCGGCGCTGCGTACGGGCTTCGATGTGCCGGAGGTGTTCGAGGACGGCTTCTCGCTGGTGCAGCTGAAGTCGCTCACGCTGCTGAGTCCGGAGGGAGATCTGAAAATCGAGTGCACGGCCATGCAGGCCAGTCAGCACCGCTCGGTGCATGAACTGCTGCGCGATCAACTGCCGGGCCCGCTGGAAGGCCGCTGGGCGGTGCTGGCGGCTCAGATCAACCTGTACTACCCTCCCGAGCCAGGGCGCACCCGGGCGCGCGTGGTGCCCATCGAGGTCACGAGTCGCGGGCGACTCAACCTGCACCAGTTCGACGCCAGGCTGCAAGCGCAGCTGGAGCGCTACCTGGTAAGGATCGGCATCCTGCGCCCTGAGCAGACCTTGAGTGCGCAGGCTCTGCCGCCGTCCACGGACACATTGGGCGCGACGGCCTCCGAGGACGCGTGACATGGTGGCGCACGATGCCTGGCAGTTCGTCTGCCGGCTGTTCGCCAGCGGTACGCCGCTGCTGCGCGCCACGCTGTCACCGCGCGAGGCGGCGCTGCTGCCGCACCTGGGCCGCGCGATCCAGGCGGCAGTGATCGATCAATCCTTCGTGCTGTGCCCGCATTGTTTGCTGCATCGGGTGCCGGTGTTCGGCGACGGGCACGGCGGGCGGCTGTGCCGCTGCCCAGACTGCGGGCCGGTGCCGCTCGTGCCGCAGGACACCGCAGCGATACGACTGGACGAAGATTGGCTGCGCCGAAAGCTGCGGCTGGCGCTTTCGATCGAGAGCCGCGATGGCGTCGACGATCTCGGCGGAGGCGTGTGGCGGCTGGGTGACTCACGGCGCTCGCCGGTGCTGCTCGCACGCGACCTCGTTCGCCTGTGGCGCGAGCCGGCGCTGCTGGACCGGGTGCGCGTGGCCGGTGGCGACATCCGGGTGATCACGCCGAAGCCCCGCGAGACGCGTGGTGCCCCCTTCGGGGCGGGCGTGGAGTGGCTGGCGCTGGAGGATCGGTTTGCCTTCTATGGCGGCGGCGTCTCGTTCATCGGTGCGCCTGGCGAGCAGAACCCGGCGCAGGCGGTCGATCCGACGATGCCGGTCCACGGGCCGTTCTCGGCCGACTTCAAGTGGGTGACGCTGCCCGGCTGGCCGCACGGCCCGATCCGGCTGACCGAGGCTCAGGCAGTAGTGTTCGAGGCCCTGTGGTCGTTCAAGGGGGAGCCCCGCACCGCCGAACAGATCATGCAGCGCGCCGGACTCGACAGTGATAAGCCCATCGACGTGTTCAAGGTCAAGGCGCGCGACAAGGGAAAGCCCGAGGCCGAGGGACCGCTGGCCGCCTACCGCGCCCTCGTGGTCACGCAGAGGCGCCAAGGTCTGTACTCGATGCCCTGTGCTGCAGCGGCGACTGCGGCGCGGGCTTGATGCCTTGCTCTTCCAAGCACGATGAACAACCGATCGCGGCGACACACGTGCAAGTCGTTGACGGGCAAGCCCGTCTGCGTGCGCTCCGGCGAAGAAGTTGGCGCCGGTTTTGAGAGAAGAGAGAGCAAAAGAGAGTCGAACTGGGCGACTTTCGGGCGGTGCGGCTTCACTGCGTGGCACACGCAGATCGGCCCGCAGCCCCGCGTGGTGTGGCGGAACCCGGAGACGAAAACGCCCAACCGCAGAGGGTTGGGCGTGGAATGGTGGTGGCCAGGGAGGGAATCGAACCCCCGACACGGGGATTTTCAATCCCCTGCTCTACCAACTGAGCTACCTGGCCAACGAGGCCGCGCATGATACGGCCGCCGGGCGGGGCAGGCAAGCCGGATCGGGGCTGAACGCCGTTGCGCGGCGGGCTTGTGGGCACGCGCGGCGGGCGCATCATCCGGGTGTGCCACCTTCCGGAGCATGGCCATGAAACCCGCGCGGACGATGATCGCCGCCGTTGCGGCGGGGCTCGCGCTGACCGGCTGCGCCAGCACGTCCAACTTCACCGAACAGCAGGAGCTGGCGATGTACCGCGCGCATGCCGGGGCGCCGGTGACCAGTTTCCGCTTCTTCGGCAACGTGGATCGCTTCACCCCGCTGGGCGAGGAGGCGATGGTGGTGTGGACGCGGCCGAAGGAGGCGTGGCTGCTCGAGTTCTACGGCCCCTGCCACAACCTCGATTTCGCCCATCTGGTCGGCATCACCAGCCAGGCCGGCCGCGTGTACGCCCGTTTCGACGAGGTGGTCGTGCGCCAGCGTCCGGAGTACCCGCCGTGCCGAATCCGCGAGATCCGGCCGCTCGATGTGACGGCACTGAGACAGGCCGAGCGCGCGCTGCGCGCTCAGGAACCGCCTTCGGGCACGTAACCGGCCGGCTTCTCCGCACCGCCGCCGAACAGGAACTTCTCCATCTCGCCTTCGAGGAAGGCGCGGTGCTTGGGGTCGAGCGGCGAGAGCCGGTGTTCGTTGATCAGCATGGTCTGGTGGGCGAGCCACTTGGCCCACGCGGCCTTGCCGATGTGCTCGTACACGCGGCGACCGAGCGGGCCGGGCCAGGGGACGAACTCGAGGCCTTCGGTTTCGCGCTGTTCGAGCTGGCAGAAGACGGTGCGGGGCATGGCGGGTCCGGGGTCGTGGGGCGGGAAAGGTAGCGGAAGCGGCGTCGCGGCGCGGTCAGCCCGCGAGCAGGCGCCGGATCGGGGCGGGGATGCCGAGCGCAGCGAACTCCGATGGCGCGACCCAGCGCAGGTCCGGCTCGTCGCCCACCGCCGGCCGCGGCGTCGCCGCGCGCCAGCGCAGCGGTTGCAGTTGCAGGCGGTAGTGGGTGAAGCCGTGCGCGACCGGCGCCAGCGGTTCGGCGCGGTCGAAGTCCAGGTCGAAACGCCGCGCCAGCCAGTGGCGCGCGGCATCGTGGTCGGGATGCTCGGGCAGCGACCACAGCGCGGCCCAGATCCCGGCCGGCGGGCGCCGCTGCAGCAGCACGCGGCCTGCGCCGTCCTCGATCCAGAGCACGATCGCGCGCCGCTCCGGCAGCGGCTTGCCGGGCTTGGGTGTGGGCAGTTCGTCCACCCGGCCCTCGCGCAGCGCCACGCAGCGGTCCTGCAGCGGGCAGATCACGCAGGCCGGGTCGAAGCGCGTGCACAGGGTGGCGCCGAAATCCATCTGCGCCTGGGTGTAGTCCGCCAGGCGCGTATGCGGCAGCTGCGCCTCGGCCAGCGCCCACAGGCGCTTCTCCACCGCCGGCAGCCCGGGCCAGCCCTCGATGCCGTGCAGCCGCGCCAGCACGCGCTTGACGTTGCCGTCCAGGATCGGGAAACGCTCGCCCCAGGCCTGGGCCAGGATCGCGCCGGCGGTGCTGCGGCCGATGCCGGGCAGCGCGGCGAGCGCATCGAAGTCGCGCGGCAGCTCGCCGTCGTGGCGTTCCACGCACAGCCGCGCCGCCGCGTGCAGATGGCGCGCGCGGGCGTAGTAGCCCAGGCCCGACCACAGCGCGAGCACCTGGTCGAGCGGCGCCGCGGCGAGCGCGCGCACGTCCGGCAGCGCGGCGACGAAACGCTCGAAATACGGGATCACCACCCGCACCTGGGTCTGCTGCAGCATGATCTCGCTGAGCCAGACCCGGTACGGCGTGCGCGGATGCTGCCAGGGCAGGTCGTGGCGGCCGGCGCGGTCGAACCAGGCCAGCAGGCGGTCGGCGAGGTCGGCGGACGGAGTGCTCATTCGCGCGCGGGCAGGGCCGGGTCCTCGAACTCGATGCGCACGCCTTCCAGGCGGAGGTCGTCCACGTCCAGGCGTGGCGCGCTCACGCGGCCGGCCAGCGGCGGCAGCGGCGTGCCGGTCGCGTCGGACTCCAGCCACGCGGTCAGTTCCGGCAGGCGGAAGCGGCCGTCGAACCGGGCCTGCCCGCGGCGCAGGTCCAGCGCGGCCACGCCGGACAGGTCGGCCGGCCCGTGGTAGTCGAGCACGAACGGCAGCGGCGCGGTGGATTGTGCCAGCGGCGGCGGCAACGCCGGCCAGGCCTGCGGCCATCGCGGCAGCGCGCCGGCCAGGCGCAGGCGCAGCGCGTGGTCGAGCGCCAGGCCGCCGCGGGCGCGCAGGTCCGGGATCGTGCCGGTGCCGTGCACGACCACGTGCGCGTCGGGCAGCAGCAGGCGCTCGTCGCGCTGGCCGAGTTCGGTGGCGGCCAGGCCGAACGCGAACGGAATGTCGCCGTCCCCGCCGCGGTAGCGCGCGGCGGCGGACAGGCGCGGGCGCGCGAGCGCCCAGCCGTCGGCCACGCGCAGCTGCGCCGACAGCCGCACGCGCGCGGGCAGCGCCCAGTCCGCGCCTTGCAGCGTCGCCTCGCCGGCGGCGCCGAACGCGGTGTCGAACGCCGGTTCGCGCAGGTGCAGGGCCAGGGCGAAGGGCAGGGCGAGGCCGTCGCCGCGGTAGCGGCCGCTCACCCGTGCGCGCAGCGGCGTGCCCGGGCGCACCAGCGGCGCGGCGAGGTCGAACGCCTCGATCCGCCAGTCCGCGCCGTGCAGCGTGCCGCCGGTGACCGCGAAACCGGAGGTGAGGGTGGGGATGCGGCGTTCGGTTTCCGGCCGGGTTTGCAGCCAGCGTTCGAGCGCGGGCAGGTCGAGCACCGGCGCGTCGAGTTCGACCCGGGTCACGGTGAGGTCCGCGCCGCGCGCGCGGAGCGTGGACCACGGCAGCGACAGCAGCACGCGCTCGGCGCGCAGCAGCGGCGTGGGCGCGCCCGGCTGGCGGACCACGAGCTCGCGCACCACCAGGGTCGGCGTGCCGCGCAGGCGCAGTTCGGCGCGGCCGGGGGCGACGATCTCCAGGCCGAGCGCGCGTCCGGTGCGTTCCAGCAGCAGGCGCGCCACGCGGTCGGGCGGCAACGCGAGGCGCAGCCCGAGCGCCAGCAGTCCGAGCAGCGCGGCCGCGCCTGCGAACGCCAGCGCGACCCGCGTGCGGCGCCTCATCCCGCGGACCCGAGCGACTCCGGCAGCAGCGCGTCCACGAAGGCCTCGGCGTCGAACACGCGCAGGTCCTCCGGCCGCTCGCCGATGCCCGCGTAGCGGATCGGGATGCCGAACTCGCGCGCCAGCGCGAACACCACCCCGCCCTTGGCGGTGCCGTCGAGCTTGGTCACCACCAGGCCGGTGACCTCGACCGCGGCGTTGAACTGCCGCACCTGCGAGATCGCGTTCTGGCCGGTGGTGCCGTCGATCACCATCAGCACTTCGTGCGGCGCCTGCGGGTCGAGCTTGCCGAGCACGCGCCGGATCTTGCCCAGCTCGGCCATCAGCCCCTGCTGGGTGTGCAGGCGGCCGGCGGTGTCGGCGACCAGCACCTCGATCCCGCGCGCCTTCGCCGCCTGCAGGGCGTCGTAGGCGACCGAGGCGGCGTCGGCGTTCTGGCCCTGGGCGATCACCGGCACGCCGTTGCGCTCGCCCCAGGCCTGCAGCTGGGCCACGGCGGCGGCGCGGAAGGTGTCGCCCGCGGCGAGCATCAGCGAGCGTCCCTCGTCCTTGAAGCGGCGCGCGAGCTTGCCGATGGTGGTGGTCTTGCCCACGCCATTGACGCCGACGGTCAGGATCACGAACGGGCGCGCGTCGCGGGCGATCTCCAGCGGCTGCGCCACCGGCGCCAGCATCGCCACCAGCTCGTTGCGCAGCGCGCGCAGCAGCGCGTCGGCGTCGGCGAACTCGCGCCGGCGCATGCGCTGGCGCAGGCCCTCGATCAGCTGCGTGGTCGCGGTCACGCCCACGTCGGCGGTGAGCAGGACGGTCTCGATCTCGTCCAGCAGCTCGTCGTCCAGGCGCGGATGGCGTGCGAACAGGCCGCCGATGCCGAGCGCGAAGGCGCTGTTGCGCAGGCGCTCGCGCCAGCCGGAACGGCCGGGCGGGGCGGGCGCGTCGGCCGGCTGCGGCGGCGGTTCGACCTCGAGCGCCGCGGCGATGACCTCGCTCGGCACCGGTTCGGCCTGCGCCGGCGCCGCGCCGGGCATGGCGTCGGCGGCGGGGCGGGGCGGTTCGGCGGGCCGGGGCGCGTCGGAAGGCTTGCGTCGGAACCAGCTGAGCATGACGCGGGGGGATCGCGGACAATGGCGCGCATGGTAGCACCCGCCCCCGCCGCGCCCCGATGAACGCCGCCCGTGCGAAACCGCCCGGCAAGGTGCGCATCGTCGGCGGTCGCTGGCGCGGCACGCGTTTGCCGGTGCCCGACCGCCCCGGCCTGCGCCCCACCGCCGACCGCGTGCGCGAGACGCTGTTCAACTGGCTGCAGCCGGTGCTGCCGGGCCTGCGCGTGCTGGATCTGTTCGCGGGCAGCGGCGCACTCGGCCTGGAGGCGGTCTCGCGCGGCGCGGCGCGCGCGGTGCTGGTCGAGCACGACCCGCTGCTCGCGCGCGGCCTGCGCGAGCTCGCCGCGCGCCTGCCCGGCGGCGAGGCGGTGCAGGTGGTGCAGGCCGATGCGCTGGCCTGGCTGCACGCGCAGCCGCCCGCGGCCTTCGACCTGGCGTTCGTGGATCCGCCGTTCGACGCCAACCTGTGGGGCGGCGTGCTGCCCGCGCTGGCCCCGCACATGACCGACGCGGCCTGGCTGTACGTCGAGTCGCCGGTGGCCGAACCCGCCGCGCCGCCGCCGGATTGGGCGCTGCATCGCGAAGGCCGTACCCGCGAGGTGCGCTTCGCCCTCTACCGGCGCGTTACACTGACGGCCGAACCCGACGCCGACGGCGCAGCCACCGCATGAGCCAGGCCCACCGCACCGCGGTCTATCCCGGCACCTTCGATCCGATCACCAACGGCCACGTGGACCTCGTGGACCGCGCCGCGCACCTGTTCGAGCGCCTGGTCGTGGGCGTGGCCGAGAGCCCGTCCAAGGGCCCGGCGCTGCCGCTGGCGCTGCGCGTCGAGCTCGCGCGCAAGGCGCTGGCGCACCACGCCAACGTCGAGGTGCGCGGCTTCGACGGCCTGCTCGCGCATTTCGTGCGCGAGGTCGGCGCCGGGGTGCTGCTGCGCGGCCTGCGCGCGGTGTCGGACTTCGAGTACGAGTTCCAGCTCGCCAGCATGAACCGGCGCCTGATCCCGGAAGTGGAGACGCTGTTCCTGACCCCGGCCGAGCAGTACGGCTTCATCTCATCCTCGCTGGTGCGCGAGATCTCCCGCCTCGGCGGCGACGTCTCCGGCTTCGTGCCGCCGGCGGTGGCCTCCGCGCTGCAGGCCGAATGGCAGCGCGCCCGCACGACCAAGCCTTGAATCCAGGGGAACGCCCATGAACATCCTCACCCGCCTGCTGCTGATCGCCTGCCTCGCCTTGCCGCTGGCCGCCTGCAAGAAGGAGGAGGCGGCCGCCCCGGTCGAGAAGCCGCCCGTCGCGGTGCCCACCAGCGACGACCCGACCGCGTGGCAGGAGTACGCCACCGACGTGATCCGCCGCAACATGGATGGCGTCAACGCCAGCCCGTACGTGTACTTCCTGCCCGGCGAGAGCACCCAGGACTTCCAGGGCGAGTACGACCGCCTGCTCGAGAAGCTCGAGGGCGACCTGGCGCGCGGCATCCTCGAGGGCAACATGCTCGCCTTCGTCTCGCCGGCCTCGGGCAAGATGGCCGATCTGGTGATCGCGGCCTTCGGCAAGGTGGACGGCGGTTCGCTGAAGGGCGTGAAGGTGCTGTTCATCGGCAGCGCCGCCGACAACGCCCGGGTCGAGGCGGCGGTGACGCCGTCGGGCGCGAACTACAAGTTCGTCGAGGCCAGGTAAGCGCAAGGCCTCGCCCCCATCCCACCCTCCCCCGCGCACGGGGGAGGGAGCGGTCATGTCGCTGAAGATCAACGAACTCTGCGTCAACTGCGACGTCTGCGAACCGGTCTGCCCGAACAAGGCGATCTCGCAGGGCGAAACCATTTACGTGATAGACCCGGCGCGCTGCACCGAGTGCGTCGGCCACTACGACGAACCGCAATGCGTCGTGGTCTGCCCGGTCGAGTGCATCGAGAAGGATCCGGACCACCCGGAGACCGAAGCGGACCTGCTGGCCAAGCTGCGCCGGCTGCAGGAGAACGACTGATGCGAGCGATGTCCTGGCTGCGCGCGCTGCTGCTGACGGCGCTGCTGCTGCCCGTCCTGTCCGTCCGCGCCGACGAGCCGCCGCGGCGCGAGACGCCTCCCGGCGCGGCGGTCGCCAGCGCCCACGCGCTCGCCACCGAGGCAGGATTCGAGGCCCTGCGCGCCGGCGGCAACGCCTTCGACGCCGCGGTGGCGGTGTCGGCCGCGCTGTCGGTGGTCGAGCCGATCAGCTCCGGCATCGGCGGCGGCGGGTTCTTCCTGCTGCACGACGCGAAGACCGGGCGCGACGTGTTCGTGGACGCGCGCGAGACCGCGCCCGCCGCGGCCACGCCGCAGGCCTACCTCGACGCCAACGGCGAACTCGACCGCGACCGCGCCACCAACGGCCCGTGGTCGGCCGGCATCCCCGCCCTGCCCGCGGCGCTGGTGCACCTGGCGGAGAAGTACGGCCGCCTGCCGCTGCGCACCACGCTCGCGCCGGCGATCCGGCTCGCACGGGAAGGGTTCCCCGTGTACGCACGGCTGGAGAAGGGCTATGCCTCCCGGCGCGAGGTGATGGAGCGCTACCGCGGCACGCGCGCGGTGTTCCTGGCCGACGGCGACCCGCCGCAGGAAGGCGAGATCCTGAAGCAGCCGGACCTGGCACGCACCCTGGAGCGGCTGGCGGCGATGGGCTTCGAAGGCTTCTACCGCGGCGAGACCGCGCGCCGTCTGCTCGCGGGCGTGCGCGCCGAGGGCGGCCGCTGGACCGCGCACGAGCTGGCCGGCTACCGCGTGGTCGAGCGCGAACCGCTACGGTTCCGCTACCGCGGCTGGGAGGTCGTCACCGCGCCGCCGCCGTCCTCGGGCGGGGTGGCGCTGGCGCAGATGCTGCAGATCCTGGAAGGCTGGGACCTGTCCAGACTCGAACCCGCGCAGCGCACGCACCTGGTCGTCGAGGCGATGCGCCGCGCCTACCGCGACCGCACCATCTACCTCGGCGACCCCGATTTCGTGCGCATGCCGCTGGCGCGCCTGACCAGCCCCGACTACGCCGCCGGGCTGCGCGCCGGCATCCATCCCGAGCGCGCCACGCCCAGCGCGCTGCTGCCGGCCGTGCCGGCGCCGCTGGAGGACGAGGACACCACTCATTTCTCGATCATTGACGCCGAGGGCAACCGCGTTTCCGCCACCCAGACGGTGAACCTGCTGTACGGCTCGGGCATGGTGGTGCCCGGCACCGGGGTGCTGCTCAACAACGAGATGGACGATTTCGCGCTGCGTCCGGGCACGCCCAATGCGTTCGGGGTGATGGGGTTTGCCGCCAACGCGCCGGCGCCGGGCAAGCGCATGCTCAGCTCGATGACGCCGACCTTCCTGCTCTCCGACGACAAGGCGATCGCGGTCGGCGCGCCGGGCGGCAGCCGCATCATCACCCAGGTGCTGCTCGCGATCCTGGCCTACGACGCCGGGCTGTCGCCGCAGCAGGTCGCTGCGTTGCCGCGCTTCCACCACCAGTGGCTGCCCGACGCCATTTCCGCCGAGGCCGGCGCGCTCGACCCCGCCACGGTCGCCGCGCTGCAGGCGATGGGCCATACCGTCAACGCGGGCGAGGCCAACTGGGGCAACCTGCAGACCGTGCAGTGGGACCGCCGCGCCGGCACGCTGTCCGGCGGCACCGACCCGCGCAATCCGGTGGGCAAGGCGGCGGTGCTGCCCGCGCCCGCCCTGACGTCGCCTTGAACCGCAGCCGGATACCTTCCCGCCATGAAACTCTGGTCCATCCTCGGCAACTCGCAGAAGCTCGACGGCGGGGCGATGTACGGCAACGTGCCGCGGGCGCTGTGGGCGAAGTGGTCGCCGCCGGACGAGCACAACCGCATCGCGCTGGCCTGCCGCGCGCTGCTGGCCAGCCCGCTGCACGGCAAGACCGTGCTGTTCGAGACCGGCATCGGCGCGTTCTTCGAACCGAGGCTGCGCGAGCGCTACGGCGTGGTCGAGGACCGGCACGTGCTGCTCGATTCGCTGCGCGCGGCCGGCTTCTCGCACGAGGACGTGGACGTGGTGGTGCTCTCGCACCTGCACTTCGACCACGCCGGCGGCCTGCTCGCGCCGTGGCGGGAAGGGCATCCGCCCGAACTGCTGTTCCCGAACGCGACCTTCCTGGTCAGCGAAGCCTGCTGGGAGCGTGCGCGCGACCCGCATCCGCGCGACCGCGCCAGCTTCATCCCGGAACTGCCCGCGCTGCTCGAGCGCAGCGGCCGGCTCGAACTGGTGGACGGGGAGTACTCGCAGGCGCTCGGTCGCAGCGTGCGCTTCCACTACAGCGATGGGCACACCCCGGGCCTGATGCTGGCCGAGATCCTCGGCCCGGAGCTGGTGGACGGCGAGCATCACGGCGGCGTGGTGTTCTGCGCCGACCTGATCCCCGGCCGGCCATGGGTGCACCTGCCGGTCACCATGGGCTACGACCGCAACCCCGAGCTGCTGATCGACGAGAAGCGCGAGTTCCTCGAGGACAAGCTGCGGCGCAACGTGCACCTGTTCTTCACCCACGACCCCGAATGCGCGCTGGCGCAGGTCGTGCGCGACGACAAGGGCCGTTTCGGCACTGCCCACGAGGTGCCCGAACTGCGCGCACGCCGGCTCGCGGCATGAGGCGCGCGCTGGCGCTCGCGGTCCTGCTCGCGGCCCCCGGCATCGGGCACGGGCTGGCGCAGACGACGCCGGCGGACGCGGCGCCACAGGGCGAGCCCCGCAGCGACGCGGTGCTGCGCGACCCGGAGTTCGGCGTGGCCACGCGCCAGTTCGGCCTCGAGCGCCGGGTGGAGATGTACCAGTGGCGGCGCGCCGACGGCGGCTATGCGAAGGCGTGGAGCGCCGAGCCGGTGGATTCGGCCGGCTTCGCGCCCGGTTACGAGAACCCGCCGTTCCCGTTGCGCTCGCAGCGCTGGATCGCGCACGGCGTCACCCTCGACGGCCATGCGCTCGATCCCGCGACGCTCGAGGCGGTGGGCGCGTGGCGCACGTTCCGCCCGAATTTCTCGCGCCTGCCCGGCAACCTGCTGGCCACCTTCCAGCCGGAGGGCGACGGCCTGGGCACCGCCGACAATCCGCTCGCGCCGGAGATCGGCGACCTGCGCATCGGCTGGCGCGAACTGGTGCTGCCGCCGCTGCAGGGCAGGGTGGTGTTGCGTGAGGGCCGCTGGGTGCCGGTGCCCGGCGCGCTGGCCGCCGGCGAGGCGAACGATCCTGCCGCCACGGCCACCGGCACGGGCCTGCGCTGGCTGCTGACGGCGACGGCGCTGCTGGCGTTCGCCGCGCTGGCGCTGTGGGGGTGGCGGCGTCGGCGTCGTGGCGGCTGAACGGCGCGCGACGTGCATGAATGCGTCGGCGGGGTGACCGCTCCCCGCCGGCCGTGGCGTTGCCAAGGGGCAGGCGACGATGGAGGCGGCGATGTCCAATCCTGCCGAAACCTACGAACGCGAACTGGTGCCGGTGCTGTTCGCACCCTGGGCGCCCTCCCTGCTGGATCTGGCCGCGTTGCGGCCCGGCGAGCGGGTGCTGGATCTGGCCTGCGGCACCGGCATCGTCGCCCGCGGCGCGCTGGCCCGCATCGGTGCCGGCGGACGGGTGAGCGGCGTGGACATGAATCCGGCGATGCTGGCCGTGGCGCGTACGCTCGATGGCGCCGACGCGATCGAGTGGCACGAGGGGCGCATGGAGGCGCTGCCGTTCGACGACGGCACGTTCGACGCGGTGCTGTGCCAGCACGGCCTGCAGTTCTCGCCCGAGCGGCCCCGCGCCGTGGCCGAGATGCACCGCGTGCTGGACGAGGGCGGACGTGTGGCGATCGCGGTCTGGCAGGGCCTCGACCGGCATCCGTTCTTCGCGCGGTTCAACGAGCTCCTGGAGCGGCATCTGGGCATCCCGGCGTTCACCGCGCCCTTCAGCCTGGGGGATGCGGACGAGCTGCGGGGATTGCTGGAGACGGCGGGGTTCCGCGACGTCGCGATCGCGGCGGCGGAACGGCCGGTGCGGTTCCCGAACCCGGATGGCTACGTGGCGATGCAGGTGGATGCGATCGCGGCGGCGATCCCGGCGACCCAGCACCTCGACGCCGCCGCGCGCGCAGCGCTGGCCGCCGCGATCGGCGGCGAATTCCGTCCGGTGATCGATGCGGCCGTGCAATCCGGCCACATCGTGGTGCCGATGCACGCCTGGCTGGCGCGCGCGGTCCGCTGAAAGCGCCGGGGCGGCGATGCGCCCCGGCGGCGACGCTCAGGCCGCGGCGGCCTGCTGCTGGCGCGGGCCTTCGAGCAGGGCGCGGCGGACCATGCCGACCAGCAGGTCGAGCTCTTCCGACGTGATCGCGAAGTGCGGGGTGAAGCGCAGCGAGTTCTCGCCGCCGTGGATCACGCCGATGCCGCGCTCGCGCATCCATTCCTCGGTGGAGCCGGCGCCGTAGCACTTGAACTGGCGCGAGAGCTCGCACGAGAACAGCAGGCCGGTGCCCTGGACCTTGACGATCAGCCCGCCGAGCTCGGCCTTGAGCTTCTCCAGCTTCTCGACCGCCTCGCGGCCGCGCTCGCGGATGTTGGCGCGCAGCTCGGGGGTGAGCTGGGCCAGCACCGCACAGGCGACCTCGAGCGCGCGCGGGTTGGTGGTCATGGTGTTGCCGTACACGCCCTTGCGGTACAGGCCGGCGGTGTGCTCGGTCACGGCCAGCACGCTGAGCGGGTACTGGCCGGCGTTGAGCGCCTTGGAGTAGGTCTCCATGTCCGGCGCCTCGATGCCCTCGAAGCCGGGGTAGTCCACGATCGAGAGCACGCCCTGCGCGCGCAGGCCGGCCTGGATCGAATCCACCAGCAGCAGCGCGCCGTGCGCCCGGGTCAGCTCGCGCGCGGCGTCGTAGAACGCGCGCGGCACGCTGCGGCCCGGGTCGCCTTCGCCCATCACCGGCTCCAGGAACATGGCCTCGATGAACCAGCCGTTGGCCTCGGCGTCGGCGAAGGCCTGGCGCAGCGCGGCGATGTCGTAGGGCTCGACCGCGAGCAGGCTGTCCTCGCCGCGGAAGCTGGCCAGGTGCTGCAGGTAGGTCTTGCGGGTGGAGTCGGAATACAGCGCCGGGCGCTCGGTGCGGCCGTGGAAGCTGCCCTTGACCACCAGGCGCTTGATCGTGCGCCCGGCGTGGCGGCCGCCGGCGTCGGTCATCAGCCGGGCGTTGACGTCCACGATGCGCGCGGCGAGCGACACCGCCTCCGAGCCGGAGTTCAGGCACAGGAACTTGCTGAACGGGCAGGCGCCGCGGGTGTGCCCGACTTCCCTGCGCATGGCGCGGTCGAAGCGCAGCTGCGCCAGGTTGGGGGTCATGATGTTGGCCATCACCTGCGGCCGCGCCATCGCCTCGAGCACCGCCTTGGGCGTGTGGCCGAAGCCGAGCATGCCGTAGCCGCCGGAGTCGTGCAGGACCGCGCCCTTGAGGGTCACGATCCACGGCCCGCGCGCGGCCAGCGCGACGTACGGGTTGACCGTGTCCTCGGAATAGAAGTTGACGTAGCCGGCCTGCACCACGCGCGCCTGCTCGGCCTCGTCCAGGTCGAGCAGTTCGGGCAGTTCGGCGCGCACGCGCGCGTACTCGGCGGCCGCGGCCTCGATCGCCTCGGGCAGCTCCGGGTAGCGGGCGGCCAAGCGCAGCACGGTGGCGTCGTCCAGGCCGGTGGTGCGGCGCGTGCCGGCGTGGGCGCGCAGGGGGGCGAGCGTGTCGAGCAGGGTCATGGCGGCTCCCGACGCGGGGAAAACAAAAAATGCGCGACAACACGCCGCGCATCCGCGCTTTCCCCAGTACTTTCAAAGGGTTGTGCGATTTTACCACGCCGCCTCCGGCGGCAGTACCCCCGCCGGCAGGTACACTTTGCGCCCCTCGTGCGGCCACGGCCGCGTTTCGCCCCGGCGGCGCGGCCGCCGGGGCTGGATCATCCTTTGAAAAAGAGCGACTTCCACTACGACCTGCCGCCGGAGCTGATCGCCCAGGCGCCGCTGCCGGAGCGCTCGGCCAGCCGCCTGCTGGTGGTGCCGCCGGCGCCGGCGCCGTTCGCCGACCGGCGCATGCGCGAGCTGCCGGAGCTGCTCGCGCCGGGCGACCTGCTGGTGTTCAACGACACCCGGGTGATCCCGGCGCGGCTGTACGGACGCAAGGCCAGCGGCGGGGCGGTGGAGATCCTGATCGAGCGCCTGCTCGGCGGGAACGAGGCGCGGGCCCAGATCGGCGCCAGCAAGGCGCCCAGGCCCGGCAGCCGGATCGCGCTCGAGGCCGGCGGCGAGGCCGAGGTGCTGGGGCGCGAGGGCGGCTTCTACCACCTGCGTTTCCACGTGCCGGAGGCGTTCGACGCGTGGCTGGCGCGGGCCGGGCACATGCCGCTGCCGCCGTACATCCAGCGCGAGGCGGGGGAGGCCGACGCCGAGCGCTACCAGACCGTGTTCGCGCGCGAGCCGGGCGCGGTGGCGGCGCCGACCGCGGGCCTGCACTTCGACCAGCCGCTGCTGGACGCGCTGGCCGCGCGCGGGGTGGAGTTCGGCCGGCTGACCCTGCACGTCGGCGCCGGCACCTTCCAGCCGGTGCGCGAGGAGGAGGTCAGCCGCCACCGCATGCACAGCGAGTGGTTCAACGTCGGCGCCGCGCTGGTCGAGCAGGTGCGGGCCGCGCGCGCGCGCGGCGGCCGCGTGGTCGCGGTCGGCACCACCGTGGTGCGCGCGCTGGAATCCGCGCTCGATGATGGCGGGCTGCGTCCCTATGCCGGCGAGACCTCGATCTTCATCGTGCCCGGCTACCGCATCCGCAGCGTGGACGCGCTGATCACCAACTTCCACCTGCCGGAGAGCACGCTGCTGATGCTGGTCTCGGCCTTCGCCGGGCGCGAGCGCATCCTGGCCGCCTATGCGCACGCGGTGCGCGCGCGCTACCGGTTCTATTCCTACGGCGATGCGATGCTGCTCTGGCCGGAGGCTGCGGCATGAGCCGGATGTCGTTCCGGCTGCTCGCCACCGACGGCGCCGCGCGCCGCGGCCGGCTGACCTTCCCGCGCGGCACGGTGGAGACGCCGGCGTTCATGCCGGTGGGCACCTACGGCTCGGTCAAGGGCGTGCTGCCGGAGCAGCTGCGCGAACTCGGCGCCGAGATCATCCTCGGCAACACCTTCCACCTGTACCTGCGCCCGGGCCTGGAGGTGATCGCGGCGCATGGCGGGCTGCACGGCTTCGCGCGCTGGGACGGGCCGATCCTGACCGACTCGGGCGGGTTCCAGGTGTTCTCGCTGGCGCACCGCCGCCGGATCACCGAGGCCGGCGTGACCTTCCAGGCGCCCACCGACGGCTCGACCGTGTTCCTCGGGCCCGAGGAGAGCATGCGCATCCAGCGCGTGCTGGACGCCGACATCGTGATGATCTTCGACGAGTGCACGCCGTACCCGGCCAGCGAGGAGACGGCGCGGCGCTCGATGGAGCTGTCGCTGCGCTGGGCCGAGCGCAGCCGGCGCGCGCACGAGGGCAACGACGCGGCCCTGTTCGGCATCGTCCAGGGCGGGGTGTACCGCGACCTGCGCACGCGCTCGGCGGAGGGGCTGCAGGCGATCGGCTTCGACGGCTACGCGATCGGCGGGCTCGCGGTCGGCGAGCCGGAGGCCGAGCGCAACGCGATGCTCGAGCACACCGTGCCGCAGCTGCCGGCCGACCGCCCGCGCTACCTGATGGGCGTGGGCCGGCCGGAGGACCTGGTGGAAGCGGTGGCGCGCGGGGTGGACATGTTCGACTGCGTGATGCCGACCCGCAACGCGCGCAACGGCCACTACTTCACCTCCACCGGCACGGTGCGGATCCGCAACGCGCAGTACGAGCGCGACCTGCGCCCGATCGAGGAGGGCTGCGGCTGCTACGCCTGCCGCCACGGCTACACCCGCGCCTACCTGCGCCACCTCGACCGCTGCAACGAGATCCTGGCCCCGATCCTGGGCACCCTGCACAACCTCTGGCACTACCAGCGGCTGATGGCGCGGATGCGCGAGGCGATCGCGCAGGGGCGGTTCGCCGAGTTCCGCGCGGCGTTCCATGCGGCGCGGCAGGCCCCGGCCCCGGCCGGCGCGGGGGCGGGGGCGGGGTGAGGGGCACGGCCTTGAAAGGCCCGGCCCCGGCCCGCATGGCATAATCCCCGGCTGTTTTCCGCCGATACGGACTTGCCGCATGAACCTGCTCGACCTGCTGATCGCCCCCGCCTACGCCCAATCCGCCCCGGCGCAGGCCGCGCCCAGCATGCTCTCGACCCTGCTGTTCCCGATCCTGCTGATCGCGATCATGTACTTCCTCATGATCCGGCCGCAGATGAAGCGGGCCAAGGAACACCGGGCGATGCTCGAGAAGCTGGCCCGCGGCGACGAGGTCATCACCAACGGCGGCATCGCCGGCGTGGTCAGCGAGATCGGCGAGAGTTTCGTCAGCGTCGAGATCGCCAACGGCGTGCAGGTGCGCGTGCAGAAGGGCGCGATCGCCAACGTGCTGCCCAAGGGCACGCTGAAGTCGGCCTGAGCGCCGGCCTTTCCATCTAGCGAGCGCCGGACGCGCGGCCGGCGCAGGGGTTCACGATGCTCGAATATGCCCGCTGGAAGTACGCCGTCCTGCTGATCGTGCTGTTGCTCAGCACGCTGTACGCACTGCCCAACGTGTTCCCGCAGGATCCCTCGGTGCAGGTCACCGCCAACCGCGGCATGCAGGTGGACGCGGCGCTGGAGAAGCGGGTGGAGGACCTGCTGCGCCAGGCGAAGGTGCCGGTGAAGTCGGTCGAGATCGTCAAGGGCGGCAACCTGCTGGTGCGCATCCCGAGCCCGGAGGCGCAGACCCGGGCCGCCGACACCTTGCGCGAGGCCCTCGGCAGCGGCTACGTGGTGGCGCTGAACCTGGCCTCCACCGTGCCGGACTGGCTGGCCGCGATCGGCGGCAAGCCCATGTTCCTGGGCCTGGACCTGCGCGGCGGCGTGCACTTCCTGATGGAGGTGGACAAGCAGGCCGCGGTCGCCAAGCGCTACGACTCGGTCATGGAGTCGCTGCGCGGCCTGCTGCGCGAGAACCGCGTGGTGTACGAGTCGGTCGAGCGCCGCGCCGACGGCGCGGTGGTGGTGACCCTGGCGCCGAGCGCCGATGCCGCCAAGGCGCAGGCGCTGATCGCCGCCGAGCAGCCCGCGCTGCAGATGGAGGCCGCCGGCAACCGTATCGTCCTGCGCATCCCGCAGGAGGAGCTGGACAAGGCCGCGCGCGAGGCGATCGAACAGAACATCGGCACCTTGCGCAACCGCATCAACGAGCTGGGCGTGGCCGAGCCGATCATCCAGCGCCAGGGCAGCGACCGGGTGGTGGTGCAGCTGCCCGGCATCCAGGACACGGCGCAGGCCAAGCGCATCCTCGGCGCCACCGCCACGCTCGAGTTCCGCGGCGTGTACGAGGACGGCAACCCCTACGACGCGCTCGCCACCGGCAGCGTGCCGCCCGACGCCAAGCTCTACTTCCGCAAGGAGCTCGGCCCCGACGGCAAGCCGATCCCGGTGCTGCTGAAGAAGCGCGTGATCGTCTCCGGCGAGCAGCTCGAGGGCGCCACCTCCGGCCGCGCCCAGGACGACGGCTCGCCGGCGGTGTTCATCCAGCTCAACAGCGCCGGCGGCCAGCGCATGTTCGACTACTCGAGCGAGAACGTCGGCAAGGGCCTTGCCGTGGTGTTCATCGAGCGCATCCCCGAAGTGAAGATGGTGGACGGGCGCGAGGTGCGCACCACCCGCATCAGCGAACAGGTGATCTCGATCGCCACCATCCGCGAGCCGCTTGGCCGCAACTTCCAGACCTCCGGCCTGGACAGCCCGAAGGAAGCCGCCGACCTGGCCCTGCTGCTGCGCGCCGGCGCGCTGGCCGCCCCGATGGACTTCGTCGAGGAGCGGATCGTCGGCCCCAGCCTGGGCGCCGAGAACATCGAGCGCGGCCTGACCGCGGTGCAGTACTCGTTCGCCTTCGCGCTGGTGTTCTTCCTGGTGTACTACCGCATGTTCGGCGTCATCACCTGCCTGGCGCTGCTGCTGAATCTGCTGATGGTGGTGGCGCTGATGTCGCTGCTCGGCTTCACCCTGACCCTGCCGGGCCTGGCCGGCATCGCCCTGACCGTGGGCATGTCGGTGGACGCCAACGTGCTGATCAACGAGCGCATCCGCGAGGAGCTGCGTGCCGGCATGCCGCCGCTGGCGGCCATCGCCACCGGCTACGACAAGGCCTCCGGCACCATCGCCGACGCCAACATCACCGCGCTGCTGGCCGGCGTGGCCCTGTTCGCGTTCGGCACCGGCCCGCTGAAGGGCTTCGCCGTGGCCCTGATCCTCGGCATCCTGACCTCGATGTACACGGCGGTCTCGGCCTCGCGCGGCATCGCCACCCTGGTCTACGGCCGCCGCCGCAAGCTGAAGTCCATCGCGATCTGAGGGAGCATCGGACATGAAACCGTTCAACGTGTTCCCCTACGACAGCAGCTTCGACTTCATGCGGCTGCGCTGGGCGTCGCTGGTGGTGGCGGCGCTGCTGATGTTCGTCGCGATCGGGGCGATGGTCGGCAAGGGCTTCAACTTCGCCCTGGACTTCACCGGCGGCACCGTGACCGAGCTCAAGTTCGAGCGCCCGGTGGACGTGGACGACGTGCGCGCGCGGCTGGCCGCGGCCGGCTACGAGGGCGCGCAGGTGCAGACCTTCGGCTCCGGCAACGACCTGCTGATCCGCCTGCAGCCGAAGGAAGGCGAGGGTGCGGGACAGGTGGCGCAGACCGCCGACGCCGTGCTGCGCGCGGCCTCGACCCCGGACAACCCCGGGCAGATCGTCAAGAGCGACTTCGTCGGTCCGCAGATCGGCGAGGAACTGGCCTGGAACGGCCTGTACGCCCTGCTGTTCGTGATCGTCGGCTTCCTGGTCTACATCTCGTTCCGGTTCGAGTGGAAGTTCGCGGTCGCGGCGATCATCACCACCCTGCACGACGTCGTGGTCGTCGCGGGCTGGTTCGCGCTCAGCGGCCACGAGTTCGACCTGACCGTGCTGGCGGGCGTGCTGTCGGTGATGGGCTACTCGATCAACGACACGATCGTGGTGTTCGACCGCGTGCGCGAGAACTTCCGCATCCTGCGTGCCGAGCCGCGCGAGGTGCTGAACCGCTCGATCAACCAGACCCTGTCGCGCACGGTGATCACCTCGTTCGTGGCGCTGCTGACCGTACTGGCGCTGTACCTGTACGGCGGCGGCTCGCTGCGCGGCATGGCCGAGTCGCAGATGATCGGCATCATCGTCGGCACCCTGTCCTCGATCTTCGTCGCCTGCCCGCTGCTGCTGTGGCTGGGCGTGAGCAAGCAGGACCTGATGCCGAAGGCGCGCGACGAGGCGGCGCTGGCGCGGCGCCCCTGAGCGCCGCACCCGCCCCTCCATGCAAGGGGGGCGGGTTTCCGCCGGAAACGGGCGCTCAGTCGAAGGCCGCGGCGTAGCCCGAGGCCACGATCGCCTTCTGCAGGGCCTGACTGAGCTTGACGTTGCCGGCCACGAGCTGGCGGCTGGCGATGCCGCGCGCGTCCACCGGGCCGGTGGCGGCGCCGCGGAAGTCGCACACCCGGCCGCCGGCCTCGCGCACCAGCAGCATGCCGGCGGCGATGTCCCACGGCTTCACCCCGGCCTCGAAGTAGCCGTCGGTGCGGCCGCAGGCGACGTAGGCCAGGTCGAGTGCGGCCGAGCCGGTGCGGCGGATGTCCTCGGCCTCGCGCAGCAGCTCGCGGATGCACTCGAGCTGGGCGCCGGCGCGCGCGCGCTCGCGCGGCGGGAAGCCGGTGGTCAGCACCGCCCCGGACAGGTCCTTGCGCTCGGCCACGCGGATGCGCTTGTCGTTGAGCACCGCGCCGCTGCCGCGGCTGGCGGTGAACAGCTCGTTGCGCAGCGGGTCGAAGATCACCCCGTGCTGCGGCTCGCCGTTCTCCACCAGCGCGATCGAGACGCACCAGTGCGGGAAGCCGCGCAGGTAGTTGCTGGTGCCGTCCAGCGGGTCAATGACGAAGGTCGCGCGGCCCTTGCCCGAGGCGCCGCTCTCCTCGCCGAGGATCGCGCAGTCGGGCATGGCGCGCTTGAGCTCGCGCACGATCTCGGCCTCGGCCAGCCCGTCCACCTCGCTGGCGTAGTCGAGCCGGTCCTTCTCCACGACGTTGAGCGCGTCGAGCCGGTGCAGGTGCCGCAGCAGCACGTTGCCGGCGGCCCGGGCGGCCTTGACCATGATCGTGACGGCAGGCTTTTGCATACGCGGCGGGACTCCGTGCGCGGTCGGGGAGGGCGGGGGAAAAGAACGGACCCGGCGCGGCGGCCGGGCGGCGGAGTTTAACATTCGCGCATGCAGACCGATCCTTCCGCCCGCGCCGCGCGGGTCCGCATCGTCCTGGTGGGCACCCAGCATCCCGGCAACGTCGGCGCCGCGGCGCGGGCGATGAAGACCATGGGCCTGCGCTCGCTGGTGCTGGTGGCGCCGGAATGCGACCCGCAGGGCGAGCGCGACGCGCTGGCAATGGCGGCCGGCGCCGATGACCTGATCGCCGCCGCCCCCGTCCACGCCGACCTGGCCGCGGCGGTGGCCGACTGCCGGCTGGTGCTCGGCTGCACCGCCCGCGCGCGTCGGGTCCAGCTCGAGGAACTGACCCCGCGCGAGGCCGCGGCGCGGGCCTGGGACGCTGCCGTCCACGGCGAAGTGGCGCTGGTCTTCGGCCGTGAGCGCACCGGGCTGGAGAACGAGGAACTGCAGCTGTGCCACGCCGCGGTGCACATCCCGTCCGACCCGGCCTTCCCTTCGCTCAACCTCGCCGCCGCGGTGCAGGTGCTCGCCTACGAGGTCCGGCTGGCCGCGCTCGGCCTGGCCGGCGCGCCCGCCATGGAAGGACCTTGGCAGCGCCCCGACGTCGCCCCCCACGTCGAGCTGGAGGGACTGTTCGCGCACCTGGCCGAGGCCCTGGACGCGATCGACTTCCACAAGGGGCGCGACCCGACCTCGGTGTTGCGCAAGCTGCGCCGGCTGTACCTGCGGGCCCAGCTCGACAGCCGCGAGGTGCGCCTGCTGCGCGGGATCCTGGCCGACACCGAGCGCATGGCCCGGCTGGCCGGGCGGGGTTGAGCCGGGCGCGCGGGCGGTCGCGGCGCGGGCGCCTTTAGGCTAGGCTCGCGACTGCGCCTCGTTCCCGACTCCTGGACTCCCGCTTGGCCCCGCTCCGTCGTCTGCTCGCGCTGGTGTTCGGTCTGGCCACGGCGATCGTCCTCCTTTCCGTCCACGCGGCCGGTCCCGAGGCGACGGCCGACGACCGGCATGTGCTGGTGCTGGGCCGGATCAGCGACGACCCCAAGACCCACTACGAACAGCTCAAGCCGCTGTTGGACTACGTGGTGCCGCGGATGGCCGACGTGGGCATCCGCGAGGGACGGATCCTGATGGCGCGCGACGCGCAGCAGATGTCGAGCTACCTGCGCCGCGGGCGGGTGGACTGGATCACCGAGACCGCCGGCACCGGCATGGTGCTGCAGCAGCGCGCCGGGGCGCGGCCGCTGCTGCTGACCGAGCGCGACGGGGTGAGCCGCTACAGCACCCTGTTCTTCGCCCGGCGCGACAGCGGCATCCGCTCGCTGGCCGACCTGCGCGGGCGCAAGGTCGCGTTCCAGAACCCGTACTCGACCAGCGCGTATTACGTGCCCGCCGCCGAGCTGCTGGGGACGGGGCTGCCGCTGGAGATCCTGCTCTCGCCGATGGACCATCCGTCCCCGGACGCGGTCGGCTACCTGTTCGCGCGCACCGAGCTCAACATCGCCACCTGGGTGCACAAGCGCCTGGTGGATGCGGGCGTGATGAGCAACCTCGACTGGAACAACCCGCAGCGCATGCCGCCCGCGTTCCGCGACGACCTGGTGATCGTCGGCCGCACTCCGCCCTATCCGCGCGCGCTGGAACTGGTGCGCGGCGACCTGGACCCGAAGGTGGAAGCGCGCCTGCGCGAGGTGCTGATCGAGGCGGCCGCAGACCCCGACGCGCGCGAGCCGCTGCTGCGGTTCTTCCAGACCACCCGCTTCCTGCCCATCGACCCCTCCGCCCAGCACGCGCTCGACCACATCGGACGCGGCGTGCAGCGGATCCGCGCGGAGGTCGAATGAAGCTGCGCTTCGGGCTGCAGGCCAAGTTCCTGCTGGCCATGGCCGCGGTGATGCTGGTCGTGCTGACCCTGTTCGCGCTGGTATGGCAACGGCAGCAGGCGATGCAGCGCGAGGTAGTCACGCTCGGCCGTGAAGCGATGCATTCGCTGGTGTTCGAGCGCGTGCGCGACCGCGGCGAGACGTCCGTGGCGCAGCTCGCCGACGCGCTGGCGAATCCGCTGTACTACTTCGACCTGGACGCGATCGGCACCATCGTCCGCAACGCGATGCGGCAGCCGGACGTGAGCTACGTGCTGGTGTTCGACCCGCAGGGGCGGATCCTGCACGACGGTTCCGGCGACATCCCGACCTACGGCCAGCCGATGTCCGATGCGTTCGCGTTCGAGGCGATCGCCGCGCGTGCGCCATACGCGCAGGTGTCGGACGAGATGGTGGACGTGGCCGCGCCGATCATGCTCGGCGACCAGCGCCTGGGCGGGGTGCGGGTGGGCTATTCGCTGGCCTCGGTGCGCGCCGACGGCGAGCGCGCCAGCGAGGACATGCGCGCGCGCCTGGACGAGATCGGCCGCCGCCACCTCGCAGTGCTGGCGCTGCTCAGCACCGGCCTGCTCGCGCTCGGGCTGGGCGTGGTCTGGCTGGTGCAGCGCGAACTGGTGCGGCCGATCCGGCTGCTCGCCGACGCCGCGCGCGAGATCGAGTCCGGCAACTTCGACACCGACACTCCGGCGAGCACGCGCCAGGACGAGGTCGGCGACCTGGTGCGCGCGTTCGGGCGCATGAGCCACAGCGTGGCCCGCCACGACCGCGACATCCGGCGCATGGCCTACAACGACGCGCTGACCGGGCTGAGCAACCGGCTCGCGTTCCGCGAGAGCCTGGACCGCACCCTGCTCGAGCTGCGCGGCGCCGGCCGCCAGTTGGCGCTGCTGTTCGCCGACATCGACGACTTCAAGCGCGTCAACGACACCCTCGGCCACGACGCCGGCGACGACGTGCTGGTGCAGTTCGCCGCGCGCATCCGCGAGACGGTCGAGCGCATCGGCGGGCCGGACGCGCTGCTGGCGCGCTTCGGCGGCGACGAGTTCGTGATCCTGCTGCAGGGGCCGCCGCAGGGCGACGTGCGTGCGGCGGCGAGCCACCTCGCCGAGACCCTGGTGGCCGAACTCAGCCGGCCGATCGTGGTCCACGACCGGCAGGTGTTCCTCGGCACCTCGATCGGCATCACCCTGTTCCCGGAGGACGCTTCCAGCTCGACGATGCTGATGAAGAACGGCGATATCGCCATGTACCAGGCGAAGGTTGCCGGCAAGAACTGCTACCGCTTCTACAGCCGGGCGATGGACCAGGCGGTGGAGCGGCGGGTGCGCATGGAGCAGGACCTGCGCGGGGCCTGGGACCGCGGCGAGCTGAGCCTGGCCTACCAGCCGGTGTACCGGCTGTCCGACGGGGCCCTGGTCGGGGCCGAGGCGCTGCTGCGCTGGCGCCATCCCGAACACGGCATGATCGCGCCGTCGGTGTTCATCGACGTGGCCGAGCAGAGCGGGCTGATCGAGGTGCTGGGGCCGCAGGCGCTGCGCGCGGCCTGCGAGGACGCGATCCGCTGGCGCCGCGACTACCCGCGGGCGCACGAGCTGTTCGTGTCGGTCAACGTCTCGCCGCGCCAGTTGCGCAACACCGATCTGCCGAAGCTGGTGCAGGGCTGCCTGCGCGAGACGGGATTGCCGGCGGACTGCCTGCACCTGGAGCTGACCGAGACCGCGGTGATCGGCGACGAGCTGCATGTGCGCGGGCTGTTGGCGCAGTTGCGCGAGGCCGGGGTGAAGGTGTGGCTCGATGATTTCGGCACCGGGTTCTCCGGGCTGAGCCATCTGCGGCGGGTGCCGGTGGACGGGGTCAAGATAGACCGCAGCTTCATCGCCGACGTGCTGCGCGATCCGGACGATCTGGCGCTGACCACCGCGATCATCGCGATGGCGCATTCGCTGGGGATCACGGTGATCGCCGAGGGTGTGGAGAAGGAAGGGCAGTACGCGATCCTGCGCGAGCGCGGCTGCGACCTGGCCCAGGGCTACTGGCTCGGCCACCCGATCAACGCGCAGGACTTCCAGATGCTGCTCGGCTGAGTCGCCTTCACCGCTGGCGGTAGGGCGGGCGGTGTGATCGGCTTGAGTCTGGGGCTGGTTCGATTGCGGGAAGCATGGTCGTCCCGGGCATGCCGGCGCCCCAGCCCGAAGCGACGAAGACACGCATGCACCGCCGCATCCCGCCCGAAGCGACGGAACGCGCACCGCATGATGGGAACGATTCAGATCAGGCGGTCGAGCAGCGACTGCGCGTACAGGGCCAGGCTACCAGAGAGCACGCCGAACACGACCACCGCGGCTGCGCCGCCGGTCCACGCGACCAACATCAGCGCGCCGTCGCGCTCGATCAGGGCCAGCGCGTAGAGCAGCAGCAGACCGCCGAACAGGTAGTTGGTGAGCGGGATCGGCAGCGACAGCAGCAGCCCGAGCACCACCAGCAACACCCCGGTGAACACGGTCGCGGCGCGGGTGTCGAGCAGCCGCGGCAGGCGCGGCCGCACCACCCGCTCGAGCCGGCGCAGCACCGGCCCGAGCTTGCTCTCGAAACGCGCCAGTGCGTGCCGGTGCGGCCCGCGCCGCGCCAGCGATTGCGGCAGCCACGGCCGTCGCCGCAGCGCCAGCAACTGCACCCCGATCAGCATCACCAGCGGTCCCGCGATCGCCCCGCCGACCGGGATCGGGATGAAGGCGGGCAGCACCGCGACGAACAGCAGCATCCCGAACGCGCGCCGTCCCAGCCCCGCCATCAGTTCGCGCAGGGGCAGCAGCTCGTTGGGGTCCCCGACTGCGAAGTGGTCCAGGATCGCGCGCAGGCCGGCTTCGCGCGACAGGCGCGGGCGGCGGGAATCAGCCATCTTCGCCAGCGTCCTCCGCGTTGCCCGCGGCCGGCACCCGCTGCAGCAGCAGCTTGTCCACCCGTGGCCCGTCGAGATCCACCACCTCGATCCGCCAGCCCTGCCATTCGAAACTCTCGCCCGGATTGGGGATGCGCCCGAACCACGCGATCGCCATGCCCGCCGCGGTGTGGTAGTCGTGCTCGTCCTCGCCGGGCAAGGCGCCGCCGCCGAGCAGTTCGCGCAGTTCGTCCAGGTGCAGCCCGCCGTCCACCAGCAGCGAGCCGTCGTCGCGCTCCACCACCGCGGCCTCGGCCTCGGCCGGTTCGCCGCCGTGCCGGCCGAGCACCGCGCTCAGCAGGTCGCTGACGGTGACCAGGCCCTGGATCTCGCCGTATTCGTCCACCACCAGCGCCAGCGACTGCTGCTCCTCGCGGAAGATCTCCAGCAGCTTCATCGCGTGGGTGGACTCGGACACGAACACCACCGGGCGCAGCGAGCGGAACAGCTCCGGCGCGCGCTCGTCGAGGCGGTCGAGCAGCGACTTCACCTCCAGGACCCCGAGCACGTCGCTGTCGCTGCCGCGATAGACCGGATAGCGCGAATAGGGCGTTGCGCGCATCACCGCCAGGTTCTCCTCGAAGCTTGCCGCCGCGTCCAGCCAGACGATGCGCGTGCGCGGGGTCATCAGGCTCTCGGCGGTGCGGTCGCCCAGGCGCAGCACCCGGTTCATCATGTCGCGCTCGTCGGCGTCGATCACGCCCTGCTCGTGGCCTTCGCTCACCAGCAGCCGGATCTCCTCCTCGGTGATCGCGCTGCGGGCGTCGTCGCGGATCCCGAGCAGGCCGAGCACGCCGCGGTTGATCGCGCCGAGGGCGCGCACCATCGGGGTGGCGGCGCGGGCGAGCGCGTCCAGCGGCAGCGCCACCGCCACCGCGATGCGCTCGGGATTGGTCAGCGCCAGGCGCTTGGGGATCAGCTCGCCGAAGATCACCGAACCGGCGGTGATCAGCCCGACCGCGGTGCCGATGCCGATCGGCGCGGCGTATTCGCGCGCGTCCGGCAGCAGGCCGTCCAGCCAGCCGGCGATCATCAGGCCGATGGACTCGCCGCCGAACACGCCGGTGAGCACGCCGATCAGGGTGATGCCGACCTGGACCGTGGACAGCAGGTTGTCCGGGTGCTCGGCCAGCGCCAGCGCCCGCCGCGCCCCGCGGCTGTGCGGCGCCATCTGCCGCAGGCGCGACTTGCGCGCGGTCACCAGGGCCATCTCCGACATCGCGAAGAAGCCGTTCAGCGCGATCAGGGCGGCGACGATCAGCAGTTCCAGCACGCGGGCGGTTCCGTCGTCCGGGGCGGGAGGGGGGGCGGCCACACGGCGGCCTGGGCGGCACGACGTGGGGACGAAAGCGGTGGGGAGGGGTGGTCGTGCATGGTTCGGCGCGGGGGCGCCGGCGGGATCATAGCAGCCCCCGGCGCGGCACCCGCCTGCGCCTCGCCTGCCCGGGGTCGCCGGAGCATGGGCAGGAATGTCACCGAACCGTCATAATTCGCGCCTTCGGTCCGGACCCGACCACGAGGCGCCCGATGTTCTCCCTGCAGACGATCTTCGGCCAGGGCAAGCAGTTCTATGCCCTGCTCAACGACGCCGCGGCCGCGGCCCACGACAGCACCAAGGCCCTGTACGAGATGCTGAAGGCGCCCGAGCGCACCCCGGCGCTGGAGGCGTTCAAGCTGGCCCGCCAGCGCGAGCGCGAGACCGCCGAGAAGATCAGCCAGGCGCTGGTGGACAGCTTCATCACCCCGATCGAGCGCGAGGACATCGAGGCCCTGGCCTCGGCCCTGTACCGGATCCCGAAGCAGGTCGAGCGCTTCGCCGACCGCTACGCCCTGGCCAGGCACCGTCTGGAGGGCATTGATTTCGCCCCGCGCGCGGCCATGCTCGAGCAGGCCGCCTCGGTGGTGGTGCAGATGGTGGCCGAGCTGCCGAACCTGCGCCTGGACCGGATGAAGGCGCTCAACGACCGCCTGCGCGTGATCGAGACCGAGGCCGACCGCCTGATCCTGGAGCTGCACCGCGACATCTACTCCGGCCGCCTCGACGCCGCGGAGATGTTCCTGCTCAAGGAGTTCTTCGAGATCCTCGAGAAGGCCATCGACCGTTGCCGCGAGGCCGGCGTGGTCGCCTACGAGATCACCCTGAAGAACAGCTGAGGCCGCCCCCATGCTCACGCTCGTGCTGGTGGTGATCCTGGCCGCGCTCGTCTTCGAGTTCATCAACGGCTTCCACGACACCGCCAACTCGATCGCGACGGTGGTCGCGACCAAGGTGCTCTCGCCGGGCCAGGCGGTGGTCCTGGCCGCGGTGGCCAACCTGATCGGCGCGTTCTGGGGCACCGCGGTGGCCAAGACCATCGCCTCGGGCCTGGTGGACACCGACGTGGTGGTGGTGACCTCGCAGGTGATCCTGTGCGCGCTGACCGGCGGCATCGTCTGGAACCTGATCACCTGGTGGTTCGGGTTGCCGTCCTCGTCCTCGCACGCGCTGGTCGGCGGCCTGTGCGGCGCGGCGCTGGCCGCGGCCGACAACAACTGGGACGCGCTGATCTGGTCGGAGACGGTCGGCGAGTGGGCCAAGAACAAGGGCCTGCTGTGGAAGGTGCTGCTGCCGATGGTGACCTCGCCGGTGGCGGGGTTCCTGCTCGGCATCGTGATCATGGTGCTGCTGTGGGCGATCATCGCGCTGATGGCGCGCGCCGGCGGCGCGCTCGCGCGCGCGGCGCGGCCGCGCTGGGTCAACGCCTTCTTCGGCAAGGCGCAGCTGCTGTCGGCGGCCTACATGGGCCTGGCGCATGGGCGCAACGACGCGCAGAAGACCATGGGCATCATCGCCCTGTCGCTGTTCGGCGCGCAGGCCACGGGGGCGCTCGACAACCTGCCGGCGTGGGCGCAGTTCCTGCATCCGGACGGCGGCGAGGGCGACATTGACCGCTGGATCATCGTCACCTGCGCGCTGGTGATGGCCGCGGGCACCGCCGCCGGCGGCTGGCGGATCATCAAGACACTCGGCCACAAGATGGTGAAGCTGCACCCGATCAACGGCTTCGCCGCGGAGACCGCCTCGGCCACCATCCTCACCACCGCCGCGCACTTCGGCATGCCGGTGTCCACCACCCACAGCATCTCGACCGCGATCATGGGCGTGGGCTTCGCCAAGAACCCGCGCGCGCTGCGGTTCACGGTGATCGAGCGCATCATCTGGGCGTGGATCCTGACGATCCCCGCCTCCGGCGGCATGGCCTACGGGTTGCTGAAGCTGTTCGAGGCGCTGGGCTGGGCCTGAGCCCGGCCCGCGCCCGGTCTCAGAGCAGGTCTCCGCCGGCCGAGAGCATGCGCTCCATGCGGTCGCCCATGCCGCCGATCTCGAGCACCAGGCGGTCCACCTCGGCGGCGGACAGGCCGTCGTAGGGGCGGTTCTCGCACAGTTGCAGGTAGGGCACGCCGTCGAGCTCGCCGATGGCGAGGTAGCCGACCCGGCTCTCCCAGTTGAAGGCGAGCGCGCGGCGCGCGTCCAGGCCGGTGGTGGGGGCGACCGCAGTGCTCACCCGCAGGTAGTTGCGTCCGTCGTCGTCCTGGATCTCGGAGAGGAAGATCGCCTGGTGGCGGCGGCCCTGGTCGAGCGAGAGCTCCACGCACATCACGTACGGTTCCTGCATCGTGATGCGGTAGTCGCTGGCGGTCAGGTGGCTGCGGATCTGCTCGAAGTTCTGCATGATGCGTCCTGCCCTCCGACGGGCCCCCTATCCTAGTCGTTGATGCCGGAGCTGTCTGCCGCCGAGCGCATCCTGGCCGCGGTCCGCGCGATCCCGCGCGGGCAGGTGGCCGGCTACGGCCATGTCGCCCGACGCGCGGGGCTGCCGGGGCGGGCGCGGTTGGTGGCGCGGGTGCTGGCCGGGAACGGGGATCCGGCGCTGCCCTGGCACCGGGTGCTGCGCGCGGACGGGCGGATCGCGTTCCCGCCGGGCTCGCCGGGGTTCCGCGAGCAGTGTGCGCGGCTGCGGCGGGAGGGGGTGAAGGTCGTGAACGGGCGGGTGCGGATGCCGCGCGCGGGCGAGGATCTCGACGCGGCGCTGTGGCGCATCGGCTGAGACGGCCCCGCCGCTATCATGGACGGCCTTGCGTCCATGGATTCCCCCACATGCTCGCCAATCTGCCGCGGGTCACCAAGGCGCTGCTGATCGCCAACGTCGCCGCGTTCGTGCTGCAACTGCTGCTGGGCGACGAGACCTTCGCCGCATTCATGCTCTGGCCGCTGGGCGATGGCGGCGCGGGGCTGGACACGTCGGTGCGCACGTTCCTGCCGTGGCAGCTGGTGAGCTACGGCTTCCTGCACGGCAACCTGCCGCATCTGCTGTTCAACATGCTGGCGCTGGTGATGTTCGGAGCCCCGCTCGAGTACACCTGGGGCAACCGGCGCTTCATGACCTATTACTTCACCTGCGTGATCGGGGCGGGTGCGATCCAGCTGGGCGTGGCGTCGTGGTACGCGGCGCAGGGCGGCGGGGCGTATCCGACCATCGGCGCCTCGGGCGGGGTGTTCGGGCTGTTGCTGGCGTACGGGATGCTGTTCCCGAACCAGCGGGTGATGCTGTTGATCCCGCCGATCCCGATGAAGGCGCGGACGCTGGTGATCGTGTACGGCGCGATCGAGCTGCTGCTCGGGTTCAGCGGGGTACAGCCGGGAGTGGCGCATTTCGCGCACCTGGGCGGGATGCTGTTCGGCTGGCTGTTGATCCGCTACTGGCGCGGCCAGCCGCCGTTCGGCGGCGGGCGCCGGCGCCGGCCGCCGGATATCCGCATCGTGCGGTGAGGCGCTTGCGGGGCGAGCAACGGCAACAGCCAAATGGGTCCCGGCTTGCTCCGGGGCGACGACATCGAAGCCTTGGCACGCACACCCCGGGCATACCGGCGCCCCGCTCGAAGCGACAGAGACTCACGCGCACATGCGCGCCGTTCGGTTCAAGGCCAGATCCGGATCCGTTGCGCGTCGGCGAGCTGCATCGGGGTGCCGGCCTTGCAGGCGAAGGTTTCGCCGAAGGCGGGCAGGTGCTGCAGCGGTGCGTTGGTGCGCCACTGGCCGGGCGCGTGCACGCCGCTGGCGGCGCGTTGGGTCGCGGCTTCCGCGCTGAGCTGCTGCGGCCACAGCGCGGCCCAGCCGCGGAAGAACGCTTCCCGCGACGGCTTCGCGGGGTTGGGTTGCGCGGTGGTGAAGGCCGCCCACGCCAGCTCCAGCCCCGACAGGTCGGCCAGGCCCGCATCGCGCACCTGCGCGCCGTTGAGCTTCACGCCGGTCAGCGCCGGCCACGGCAGCGCGCCGTAGTGCGCTGCCACGCGCTGGCCCAGCGCATCCCAGGCCGCGGCTTCGGCCGGCGTCCACCAGTCGCGCACCGTGCCGGCCGCGTCCACGTGCCGACCGCGCCCGGCGACCGCGTGGGTCAGCTCGTGCCCGACCAGCGCGCCGAAACCGCCGTAGTGCGCCGCCGGCTCGCGCGCCATGTCCAGCACCGGCGCCTGCAGCATGGCCGCGGTCACGATCAGCCGGTTCTGGGCGATGTCGTAGGCCAGCGCCGGCTGCTGCGGCAGCACGTCCCAGCGCCGGTCGGCGTTGCCCTTGCCGATCCGCTTCATCTCCTCGCGGTGGCGCCAGGTGGAGGCGATCAGCATGTTGCCGCCGAAACTGCCGCGGCCCATCGGCTGCACCGTGTAGTCCAGGTCGCGGCGCGGCGTGCCCACCTCGATCTTCAGCCTGGCAAGCTTGGCCTTCGCCTCGGCCTTCGCCGCCGGCGACATCCAGGGGCTGCGCTCGACCGCCGCGGCGAGCGCGTCGCGCACTTCGCCGGCGATGCGCTCGGCGTGCGCACGCGTGGGCGCGGGCAGGTAGCGCGCGGCGTACTCGCGCCCGAGCATCGGCCCGGCCGCGGTGTTGATCGCATCCAGCACCTGCCGCCAGCGCGGCGCCGGCGCGGCCTGCCCGCGCAGCACCCGGCCGCGGAACTCGAACTCGGCGTCGCGCCAGGCCCTGGACAGGTACGGCGCCATCGCGTTGCCGACGTGGAAGCGCAGGTACGCCTGCCACTGCGCCGGCTTCAGGCTGCCGACCAGCGCGTCGAGCTGGGTGAACAGCCCGGGATTGGCCAGCGAGACGCGGTCGTCGCGCACGCCCTGCGCTTCCAGGAACCTGTCGAGCTGCAGGCGCTTGTAGCGGCGCAGCTCCTGCACCGCGACCGGCGCGTAGTTGGCGGCCGGGTCGCGCAGCGCGGGGAGCGGCCTGGCGGCCTGCGCCAGCCGCGTTTCCAGATCAATGACGAGCCTGGCGTCGGCGGCGAGCCGCGCCTCCGGCGTGCCGGCGAGGGCGAGGATCTTCCGCACGTAGCCCTCGTAGCGGCCCAGCAGCTCGCGCGTGGCCGCATCGGTGCGGGTGTAGTAGGCCGGATCGGGCAGGCCGAGCCCGCCCTGGCCGAAATAGCCGATGTGGCGGTCGAGGTCCTGCAGGTCCACGTCGGCGGCGAAGTTGAACGCGACCGGGATGCCGACCTGGTGCAGCGCCGCGATCGCCGGCGCGATGTCCTTCGGCTTGCGGATCGCACCGATCCGGTCGAGCAGCGGCGCGATCGGCCTGGCGCCGTCGCGTTCGACCGCGGCCTCGTCCAGGCCGCTGGCCCAGAAATCGCCGAGCAGCTTCTGCACCGTGTTCTGCGGCTGCTGCATCGCCGCATCGAGCAGGTCGCGCTGCTGTTGCTGCGCGCGCGCGGCGAGTTCGCCGAGGGCCGAGACCGCATCGCCGGCCGGGGCCGGGTTGGCCTTCAGCCAGTCGGCGTTGGCGACGGCGTAGAAGTCGGTGCAGGCGGTGGGTGCGGGCGGCGCCTTGGGTGCGGCGCGGCGGCGGCGTTTCTGGGCGTCGGCGTCGGGCGCGGCGAGCGCGGCGGCCAGGCAGACGGCGAGGGCGATGACGAGCGGACGCGGCTGGTGCATGCGGAACGGTCATCCGGGGGAGAGGGTCGCGCGAGTGTACCCAACCCCCGTCGCCGCGCCGTCGGCGCGCAAAGACGAAGGCCCGCACGAGGCGGGCCTTGGTCACGTTCCGCGGCAGGATCTGGTTACCAGATCACCACCTGCGCCTCGCCCTGGCGCACCATCGGCGCGCCCGGCTTGCACTGGAACGCGGCGGCGAAGGCCGGCAGGTTCGACGGCGCGCCGATCGCGCGGAAGTTCGCCGGCGCGTGCGGGTCGGTGGTCAGGCGCACCTTCAGCTCCTCCTCGGTGAAGTTGCGGCGCCACACCGTGGCCCAGTTCAGGAAGAAGCGCTGGTCGCGGCTCAGGCCGTCCACCATCGGGTCGGGCTGGCCTTCGGTGGCGCGCTTGAGCGCGTCGTAGGCGGTGGCCAGGCCGCCGAGGTCGGCGATGTTCTCGCCGAGGGTGAGCTTGCCGTTCACCTTCATGCCCGGCAGCGCCTCGTACTGGTTGAACTGTTCCACCAGCTTGCCGGTGCGGGCGGCGAAGCCCTTGGCGTCGGCCTCGGTCCACCAGTTCTCGAAGTTGCCGCTGGCGCCGAAGCGGCTGCCCTGGTCGTCGTAGCCGTGGGTCATCTCGTGGCCGATCACCGCGCCGATGCCGCCGTAGTTGAGCGCGTCGTCCGCGTTCGGGTCGAAGAACGGCGGCTGCAGGATCGCGGCCGGGAACACGATCTCGTTCTGCAGCGGGTTGTAGTAGGCGTTGACCATCTGCGGCGGCATCGCCCACTCGGTGCGGTCCACCGGCTTGCCGATCTTGGACAGCTGCCACCTGTAGTTGAACTCGCTGGCGGCCAGGACGTTGCCGAGGTAGCTGTCGCGGGAGGTGGCCAGGCCGGTCCAGTCGCGCCACTTGTCGGGGTAGCCGATCTTGGGCGTGAAGCTGGCCCACTTCTCCATCGCCTTCTTCTTGGTCTCCTCCGACATCCAGTCGAGGTTCTCGATCCGGGCCTTCAGCGCCGCGGACAGGTTCTGCACCAGCGTCTGCATGCGCGCCTTGGCTTCGGGCGAGAACGCGACCTTCACGTACAGCTGGCCCATCGCCTCGCCGGCCAGGGCCTCGACCGTGTCGAGCACGCGCTTGCCGCGCTCCTTCATCTCCTTCTGCCCGCGCAGGGTCTTGCTGTAGAAATTGAAATGCTCCTCGGCGAAGGCGTCGGCCAGGTACGGCGAGGCGGCGTCCACGGTGTGGAAGCGCAGGTAGCTGCGCCACTGCGCGGCCGGCACGTCCTCGAGCATCCGGCTGACCTCCTGGTGGAAGCCGGGGATGGCGAGCGAGAACATCTTCGGCGCGGCGATGCCCTGCGACTCGAAGAACTTCGTCCACGGGAAGTTCGGCGTGAGCTTGTCGGCCTCGGCCGGGCTGACCGGGTTGTAATACAGCGAGACGTCGCGCGAGAGCTCCTCGCTCGACTTCGACACCTTCGCCAGGCGGGTTTCGAACGCGACCACGTCCCGGGCCTGTTTCGCCGCATCGGCCGCCGGCACGCCGGACAGTTCCAGCACCCTGGCCACGTGCCGTTCGTAGGCGGCGAGCTTGTCCTGCTTGTCGGCGTCGAAGTAGTAGCTCCTGTCGGGCAGGCCCAGCCCGCCCTGCATGGCGTAGCCGATCACCATCTTCGAGTCCTTGAAGTCGGCCTCGGCGCCGAAGCCGAACAGCCGGTTCTCGCCGCGCGCGGCGCTGGCGCGCAGGTATTCGGCGATCGCCTCCTTGCCCTCGAGCGCGGCGATCTCGGCCAGGCGGCCCTCGAGCGGCGCGATGCCCTGGGCGTTGATCCTCGCCGCGTCCATGCCGGTGGCCCAGAAGTCGCCGACGATCTTCTCCACGCCGGTGGCGCCGGCCTTGGCCGCGGCCTGCTCGGCGAGCTGGCGCTGGATCGCCTTGGAGCGCTCGCCCAGCATCTCGAACGCGCCCCAGCTGGTGCGGTCGCCGGGCACCGGGTTGCCGGCCAGCCACTTGCCGTTGACGTAGCCGGCGAAGTCGGTGCACGCGTCCTTCGCCGGATCGAGGTCGGTCGCCGAGAAGCGGTTGACCGGGGGCAGCTTGCTCTCGTCGAGGACGAAGCCGGGGCTGGCGGCCGGAGCGGGGCCGTCGGCCGCCGGGGTCTCCTCCTTCCCGCACGCGGCGAGGGCGAGGGTGACGGCGAGGGTCAACAGCAGGACTTGCGGCTTGTGATTCACGAACGGCTCCGGCCCGGACGGGCAAAGGGAAGATCGAAGGCCGCACAGGATACGGCCGGCCCGGCGGATCGCGGGGCATCGGCGACTGTAGCCGCCGCCCCCGGCCGGGGCTGGTGTCGAAGGTCATGCGGGGCCGTGACAGGCGCGCCCGGACTGCCCACACTCGGCACAGGTCCCCAGGGAGCGACGGCATGCGGGTGCATTTCCACGGCGCCGCCGGCGAGGTCACCGGCTCGCTGCACGAGGTCGAGGCCAACGGCCACCGGATCCTGCTGGACTGCGGGATGATCCAGGGCAGCCCGGAGGCGGAGCGGCGCAACGCCGATCCGTTCCCGTTCGACCCGGCGCGGATCGACGCCGTGGTCCTCAGCCACGCCCACATCGACCACATCGGCCGGGTGCCGCTGCTGGTCAAGCGCGGCTTCCGCGGCCCGATCTACACCCAGGCCGCCACCGCCGACCTGCTGCCGGTGATGCTGCTGGACGCGGCCACGCTGGCCGAGGCCGACGCCGCGCGCGCCAACCGCCACCGCAACGGCGGGCCGTACCTGCCGCCCCTGTTCACCCGCGAGGACGTGCACGCCGCGCTCGCCCACGTGCGGCCGCTGCGCTACCACGCGCGCACCCAGGTGGCGCCCGGCGTGGAGATCGTGCTGCGCGACGCCGGCCACATCCTGGGGTCGGCGATCGTCGAGCTGTGGGCCGAGCGCCGCAAGCTGGTGTTCTCCGGCGACCTCGGCCCGAAGGGCTCGCCGATCCTGCGCGACCCGACGCCCGTGCGCGAGGCCGACCTGGTGCTGATGGAGTCCACCTACGGCGACCGCAACCACCGCGAGCGCGCGGCCACCGTGCAGGAACTGGGCGAGGTGTTCGAGCATGCCGCACGCGAGCACGGCAACGTGCTGATCCCCGCGTTCGCGGTCGGGCGCACCCAGGAGATCCTGTACTGGTTCGCCCGGCACTGGGACGACTGGGGCCTGTCGCGCTGGCGGATCTTCCTCGACAGTCCGATGGCGACCAAGGTGATCGGCGTGTACGGCCGCCACGAGGACCTGTTCGACGAGCAGGCGCGCGAGGTCTGGCGCAGCAAGCCGCATCCGTTCCGTTTGCCCAACCTGCGCTACAGCGAGACGACCGAGGACTCGCAGGCGATCAACCGCATCGAGAGCGGGGCGATCGTGATCGCCGGCAGCGGCATGGCCAACGGCGGCCGCATCGTCCACCACCTGCGCCATCACCTGGACCGGCGCAGCACGCACGTGGTGTTCGTCGGCTACCAGGCCGAGGGCACGCTCGGCCGCCGGCTGGTGGACGGCGCGCGCTGGGTGCGCATCCACGGCCGCGACGTGCGCGTGGGCGCCACCATCCACACCGTGGGCGGGCTGTCCGCGCACACCGACCAGCGCGGCCTGCTCGAGTGGTACGGCCATTTCGACGGCCACCCGCCGGTGGCCCTGGTGCACGGCGAGGACCGCGCGCGCGAGGCCCTGGCCGGCGAGATCAACGAACTCTACGGGCGGCAGGCGGTGCTGGTGCGGCCGGGAACCGAGCTCGAGGTGTGAGCCGATCGGGGCGGGCGACCCTGAACGGCACCCCGGCCGCCGCTGGCGTCCGGCCCTGCGCTCGCGTAGAGTGCGCCCCTCCTGCGCACGGCTGATCCGTTTTCCCGGTTAGCCCGCCGTCCGGTCTCTCCGGCGGCCCATATCCCGCACGCCTTTCGTCGCGCAGGCGCGGCCCGGTGCCACCGGCCGTGTCCATCCAACGCTCGCAGCGCGGTTCCAAGGAAAGCTACGAGTCCCACGGCGGCCCCGGGCCGGCCGTGACCACCGGAGCTTCCCATGACATTCGAATCGCTCGGGCTCGCGCCCGCGTTGCTGCGCGCGCTCGCCGACCACGGTTACACCACGCCGACGCCGATCCAGGCCGAGGCCATCCCGCTCGCGCTCGCCGGCCACGACCTGCTCGGCGGCGCGCAGACCGGCACCGGCAAGACCGCCGCGTTCGGCCTGCCGCTGCTGAACCGCCTCGCGAAGCAGGCGCCGGGCAACGGCTCCCGCCGCCCGCGCGCGCTGGTGCTGGTGCCCACCCGCGAGCTGGCGGTGCAGGTCGCCGACAGCCTGCGCGGCTACGGCAGGCACATCCGCATGGGCGTGGCCACGATCTTCGGCGGCGCCGGCATGGGCCCGCAGGTCGAGGCGCTGCGTCGCGGCGTGGACGTGCTGGTCGCCACTCCCGGGCGTCTGATCGACCACCTCGACCGCGGCACTGCCAGGCTCGACGAGGTGCAGGTGCTGGTGCTCGACGAGGCCGACCGCATGCTCGACATGGGCTTCCTGCCGGCGATCAAGCGCATCCTCGCCAGGCTGCCGCGCGAGCGGCAGACGCTGCTGTTCTCGGCCACCTTCGAGGCCGAGCTGAAGAAGCTGGCGCTGGAGTTCATGCGCGAGCCGCGCCAGGTGCAGATCGCCGCGCAGAACACCGTCGCCCGGACCATCGCCCACCGCGCCCATCCGGTGGACGCCTCGCGCAAGAAGGAGCTGCTGGTGCGGATCCTCAGCGACCGCCATACCGAGCAGGCGATCGTGTTCGGCCGTACCAAGCACGGCTGCAACCGGCTGGCCGAGCAGCTCCAGGACGCCGGCCTGAAGGCCGTGGCGATCCATGGCAACAAGAGCCAGGCGCAGCGGCAGAAGGCGCTCGACGCGTTCAAGGCCGGCAGCGCGCGCGTGCTGGTCGCCACCGACGTCGCCGCGCGCGGGCTGGACATCCCCCACCTGCCGCTGGTCATCAACTACGACCTGCCGATGGTGGCCGAGGACTACGTGCACCGGATCGGCCGCACCGGCCGCAACGGCGCCAGCGGCGAGGCGCTGTCGCTGGTGACCCACGAGGACGGCGGGCTGCTGCGCCAGGTGCAGAAGCTGCTGAAGCAGGAGGTGGAGAGGTGGGAGATCGAAGGCTACGCGCCCGCGCGCCCGATCAACCTCGATGCCCCGCTGCCGAACCCGCGCCAGCAGCAGCGCGGGCCGCGGCCGCAGCATGGCGGCAACGGCAACGGCGGCGACCGCAACGCGCGTGCCACGCCGAAGCCTGCGCACCGGCCGCATGGCAAGCCGGCCGCACGGCATGCGCATGCCGGGGCGCAGGGCCGCGGTGGCGGCCAGCGCAGCGGCGGTTCGCGGCAGGGCTGCAGCGGCTGAGGCGCTTCGCGACGAGTCACGAGGGCCGGCAATGCCGGCCCTTGCTCATTGGTGCGCCGTCGGCACCGGGCCGCGAGACGCCGCCGACGGCGAAACTACCGCCGCGACACGGCTCGAAGCATCCGGCGGCCGATCAGGTCGTCGCGCCGCACCCACTGGTGCCACAGCGCGGCGCCGGCATGCATCGCTGCCAGCGCGAGCAGCAGCCAGGCGCCGTAGACGTGCAGGTACCAGGCCAGCGCGCGGCCGCCCTCGTCGTCGCGCGGCGGCGTGAACAGCGCCGGCAACTCGACCAGCCCGAGCAGGCTGCGGTCGGCTCCCGTCCACACCCAGATCACGTAGCCGCTGGCCGGCAGCGCCAGCAGCAGCGCATACAGCGACAGGTGCACGCCGTGGGCCAGGTACGCCTGCCAGCGCGGTGGCGCCGGCCGCAGCGGTGCCGGCGCGGGCGTGGACAGGCGCGCGGCGATGCGCAGCAGCGCCAGCGCGAACAGCAGCACGCCCAGCTGGAAATGTGCGTCGAACAGAGCCTCGGCCAGCGCGTGGCGATCGCTGCGCTCGGCGACGAAGCCCAGTGCCCACTGCAGCGGCAGCAGCGCGGCCACCGTCCAGTGCAGGGCGCGCACGCTGGCGGGGTAGCGTTCCGTGCGGGTCATCGCGCGCCTGCCGTCGGCGCGGCCCCGCAGCCCGGGTAACCGGGGATGTTGCGGCCGAGCACGATGTCGCGCCGCACCCGCCAACTGCCGTTGCGGCGTGCCGGAGTGGCGATGCCGTGCCCGCCGCGACCCTGGTCGAGCTTGGTGCGCTGCGCCGGTGTCAGCCGTGGGTCGTCGCTGAACAGCACGTCGTCTATGTAGTACAGCGCGCAGCCGGGCTCGATCACGTGCAGGTGGATGTGCTGCGGGATGTCGGTGCCGGGGTAGCCTCCGGGACGGACGGTCAGGAAGCCGTAGCGGCCTTCGGCGTCGCTGCGCGCCCATGCACGCAGGCGGCCGTGGCTGCGTGCGGCCGCGGGCGTGCCGGCCGGCGCGGGCGGGTACAGGCCGCGGTGGTCGGTCTGGTGCGCGTAGATGATGACGCCGGCGCGCGGGCGCCCGGCGGCGTCGCGGACGGTGCCGTGCACGTGCAGCGGTTCGCCGGGTTCGTCGGGCGGGGCCAGGCGCGCGATGGTCGGCGGCATGGCGGGCAGGCCGGCCAGCGCCGCGCGGCAGCTCTCGCAGGGAAGCCCTACGATCGCGGGTGGGCGTTGCGACGCCGCCGCCACGCCGGCTGACAGCGAGGCGAGGGCAATGACGGCGGCGACGATGAAAGCGGGGAGGCGCATGGGACATGGTCCGCAGGTGGGTTCGAAGCGCATGAGCGGCGCCGAAGCCGCGGCGTTAACCCGCGTGGCGCGGTTAACGCCCGGCCCCGTCGCCCCCTCCGGGCCTTGAAGACCAGACAAGGACGCGGATGCGCACAGCGCCGGACCCGTTGGAGATCGCCAGGCAGGTGCGCGATGCGCGCGCCGGTTCGCAGGCGGCATTCGCCTGGCTGTACCGCGCGTTCGCGCCGCTGGTGCACGCGATCCATCTGGGCATGGCGCCGCGCGCGCAGGCCGAGGAACTGGTGCAGGAGACCTTCGCCCAGGCCTTCGCACGGCTGGCGACGCTGCGCGAGCCGCAGCGTTTCGGTCCCTGGATCGCGGCGATCGCGCGCCACAACGTGCCGGCCCCGCGGGCGCCGCTGGACACGCTGGATGACGAGCATCACGTCGCCAGCGCCGACGCCGGGCCGGACGACGCCGCCGAGGCCGCGCGCGTGATGCGCGCGATCCGCACGCTGCCACCGGCGTACCGCGAGACGCTGGCGCTGCGGCTGGTGGAGGGCTACGGCGGGCCGGAGATCGCAGCCCTGACCGGGCTGTCGCCGGGGTCGGTGCGGGTCAACCTGCACCGTGGCATGGCGCGGCTGCGCGCGGCGCTGGGCGTGGCGGCCGACGGCGAGGAGGTGGACGATGTCGCGACCTGATGACCCGTTGTGGTCGCCCGGCGCGGGCGGCGATGCCGAACTGCAGCGGCTCGAGCGCCTGCTGCGGCGCTACCGCCACGTGCCGTCGGCGGTGCCACCGCCAGCGGCCCGACCGGCGCTGCGGCGTGGTCGCACCCGCTTGCCGCTGCGCCTCGCCGCGGCGGTGGCCGGCATCGCGCTGCTCGGCGCGGCGGCGTGGCTGCCGTGGCGGCTGCAGTGGCGAGCCGACGCGCCGTGGCCGGTGGTCGCCAGCGGGCACGGCCGCGCCGTCATGCTCGCGCCGGGCGAGCGGCTGGTCACCGGCGATGGCGAGCAGGCGCGCATCGAGGTGGCACGGATCGGCGTGATCGAGGTTTCGCCGCGCACGCGCCTGGCGCTGGTCGCCACCGGCCCCGGCCGCCACCGCGTGGCATTGGAGCAGGGCCACATCCGCGCGCGCATCTGGGCACCGGCAGGCTACTTCGGCGTGCGCCACGGCGCGGCGGAGACCGTTGACCTGGGCTGCGAGTTCGACCTGTGGCAGGCTGCCGACGGCAGCGGCCGGCTGACAGTGCGCAGCGGCTGGGTCGCGCACGAGGTGGGCGCCGAGGAGACGCTGGTGCCCGAGGGCCACACGCTGGCCTTCGACGCCGGCCGCGCCGGCGTGCCGCTGCGCGGCGACGCAGCGCCGCCGTTCCGCGTGGACGTCGCCCGGCTCGACGCGGGGCTGCGCGCCGGGCGCCGCGACACCGCGCTCGAACACCGCATCGCCGCCGCCGCGCGCGCCACCGACGCGCACACCCTGCTGGCGCTGCTGACGCGCCATCCGTCGCTGGCCGACGGCCCGCTGTACCCGCGGCTGGCCGTGCTGATCGGCGCACCGGCGGACGACGCCCGCCATCGCGCCGCGTGGGCGGCCGGCGGGGTGCACGCCATCAATGCGTGGTGGGACCGGATCCCGCGGCCGCCGAAGCAGTGGTGGCGCAACTGGCGTGACGCGCTGCCCTGAACGCGTCGCGCCCGGTCAACGCCGAAGGGCCGCACGAACCGGCCCGTCGTCTTGCCGCCACAGATGCGATCAGCCCTGCTTCGAGGCGATCCAGCGCGCGATCTTGTCCTCGAGCACGTCCAGCGGCACCGCGCCGTCCTTCAGCACCTCGGCGTGGAACTCGCGCACGTCGAACTTCGGGCCGAGCGCCTGCTCGGCCTTCGCGCGCAGTTCCTTGATCCTGAGCTCGCCGATCTTGTAGGCCAGCGCCTGGCCGGGGATGGCCATGTAGCGCTCGGCCTCGGCGGTGGCCTGGGTCTCGGACTCGGCCGAGTTCTCGAGCATGTAGGCGATCACCTGCTCGCGGGTCCAGCCCTTGCTGTGCAGGCCGGTGTCCACCACCAGCCGGATCGCGCGCCACAGCTCGTTCTGCAGGTAGCCGAAGTAGTTGTACGGGTCGGTGTACACGCCGAGGTCCTTGCCCAGCGACTCGGCGTACAGGCCCCAGCCCTCGGCGAAGGCGGTCTCGCCGCCGAAGCGGCGGAACCTGGGCAGGTTGGTCAGCTCCTGCTGCAGCGCGATCTGGAAGTGGTGGCCGGGGATCGCCTCGTGCAGGTACAGGTCCTCGGCGTCCCAGGTCTTGCGCGTGGGCAGGTCGTAGGTGTTGACGTAGAAGATGCCGGGGCGCGAGCCGTCCTCGCTCGGCGGGAAGTACTGGCCGCCGGCCGCCGACTGGGCGCGGAACGGCTCGACCGGGCGGATCTCGAACGGCGACTTCGGGATCAGCGAGAACAGCCCGGGGATCCTTTGGTTGATCTTCGCTTCCAGTGCGCGATAGTGGGCGAGCAGCGCTTCCTCGCTCGCGAACGAGAAGCGCGGGTCGGTCTGCATGAACTTGAAGAACTCCTGCAGCGAGCCCTTGAAGCCGACCTGCTGCATCACCTTGCGGATCTCGCCGTGGATGCGCGCGACCTCGTCCAGGCCGATCCGGTGGATCTGCTCCGGGGTGAGGTCGGTGGTGGTGCTGCTGCGCGCGCTGAACGCGTACCAGGCCTTGCCGTTCGGCAGCGCGTCCATGCCGTGGCTCTCGCGCGTGGCCGGCAGGTATTCCTCGGCGATGAAGGTGCGCAGCTTGCGGTACGCGGGCAGGATCCGGGTGCCGATCAGGTCGCGGTAGGCGGCGGTCAGCCGCGCCTTGTCCTCGGCGGAGAACTCGGCCGGCATGCGCGCGATCGGGCCCCAGAACAGGGTCTGCTCCGGCTGGTCCCTGATCACCGCGTCGAGCTGCGGCAGCACCTTCACCATCAGTGCGCGCGGCTGCACCACGCCGGCTTGCATGCCCTGGCGCATGTTGCCGATCGCGCTGTCGAACAGCACCGGCACGCGGCTGGCGCGGGCGATCCAGTTCTCGTAGTCCTTGACCGTGCGGAACGGCTGCGCGCCGGTGCCGGAGCCGAGCTGGACGATGAAGCTGGGGATGCTGTAGAACTGGTTGATCGGCAGCATCCAGGACGGGAACTGCTCGGCTTCCAGCGACTGCTTCGCGTCGCGCACGAAGATCTGGTAGCTCAGCAGGTCCTGCCCGCTCAGGCCCTCGGGGCCGATCGCCTCGACGCGCTCGAGCCAGCGCACGGTGAAGTCGTGCGCCTGCTGGCGGTACTCGGCCGAGAGGAAGTCCGGCAGCTGGTCGTTGTAGCGCGGGTCGCCCTGGAAGGTGGCCTGGATCGGGTTGAGCCTGAGGCTCTCTTCCCAGAACTCCTCGTACAGCCGGTTGAGCCGCTCGGCCTTGCTCTCCGCGGGCCGCTGCGCGGCGGGTGCGGCCTGGGCGTGCGCGGCGGGCGCGTGGCCGGCGAGGACGGTGGCAAGGGCCAGGGCGAGGGCGGCGGGCAGGCGGGCGGTCATGGTGGTTCCGGGGCGGAGGGCAACCCCGCGAGCCTCGCCGCGCCCCGGCGGGCGGGCATGGGCCAAAGGTCACGGACGCGCGCGTTCAGCGCGCCGCCGCCTGGCGCAGATGCGCGGCCCGCTCGCGCCCGAGGTAGGCGGTGATCGCGCGCCGCATCAGGTAGATCAGCGGGATCAGCGCGACCGCGGCCAGCATCTTGTAGGCGTAGTTCATCGTGCCCACCGCCAGCCACAGCGAGGTCGGCCATTGCTGGGGGCCGATCACGAAGGCGATGTAGAGCACGATGAAGCTGTCCAGCAGCTGCGACACCGCGGTCGAGCCGGTGGCGCGCAGCCATACCCAGCGCTCGCCGGTGGCGCGGCGGATGCGGTGGAACACGCTGACGTCGATGAGTTGCCCGACCAGGAAGGCCGTGACCGAGCCGGCGATGGTCCACAGGCCCTGGCCGAACACCGCGGCGAATGCGGCCTGGTAGTCGGGCACGCCCTGGTCGCGCGCCGCCTCCACCCACCAGTGCGCCGGCGCCAGCGCGATCGCGGCGAACGCGAACACGAAGCCGTACAGGATCAGGCCGACGGCGATCCACGAGATCGTGCGCACCCCGCGGCGGCCGAAGAACTCGTTGATCACGTCGGTGAACACGAACACCAGCGGCCACAGCAGGGTGCCGGCGGTGAAGTTGAGCGAGCCGCGCTGGCCGAACAGGTTCCACTCCAGCGGCCGCAAGCCAAGCGTGTCCTCGAGGGCGAAGATCTTCACCCCGATGAACTCGGCCAGCACCGCGTTGACGCAGAAGAACGCCGCCAGCGCGATGAACAGGCGCGTGGCGCGGTCGTCGAGGGGGTGGCCGCTCACGGCTGCCGCGCCGGCGGGCTGAAGGGGATGGACTCGGGCGACACCGCGCCGCCGCTGATGATGAAGCTCATCGCCTGGTCCACGGTCCAGTCGGTCGGGGTCATCTTCTCCACCGGCACGATCTCCAGGTAGCCGGAAGTGGGGTTCGGGGTGGTCGGCACGTACACCGCGGCCAGCTCGCGCCCGGTGCCCTGTTCGCGGATCACGCGGGTGACGAAGCCGATGGACTTCATCTCGGTGTGCGGGAAGTCGATCAACACCACGCGCTGGGTGCCGTCCGGCTTGGTCTGCAGGATGTCGAGCAGCTGGCGCGCGCTGCCGTAGATGGTGCTGGCCAGCGGCACCCGGCTCACCAGCGCCTCGAACCAGCCCAGCAGGCGCTGGCCGACCACGCGCCGCGCCATCCACCCCGACAGCAGGATCACGCCCAGCGTGGCCAGCAGCGAGAACGCGGTCTGCATCCACGGGTCGTCCACCCAGCCGAGCATGCGCGGGTCGAGCGCCGCGACCTGGTGCGAGAGCGGTTCGACCAGCGGCTTGCTGAGGTCGGTCAGCAGCACGAACACGAACTTGACCACGATCCAGGTGAGCCAGATCGGGAGCAAGGTCAGCAACCCGGCGATGAACAGCCGCTGCAGGGAAGGGGTGCGCATGGCGGCGATTGTACGGGCCGGCCGCGTGCCGGCCTAAAGTTCGCGCACCAGGCGGAAGCCGACGTCGTCGTAGCCGCGCGCAGGATCCAGGGCGCGGGCGCCGCTCGCCCCGCGCCAGGAGCTGCCGGCGGCGTAGCGCTGGCGGCAGCCGGGGGCGCAGTCGCTGGTCCATTCGGCGACCGCGCGGCCGGCGCCGGCCAGCGGCGGCAGGGCGCGGCGCTCGGCGCCGCTGGGCAGGCGGTACTGGCGGCCGCTGGTGCCGCTGAACCAGCGCGCGTAGGCCTCGGCGTCGGCCCAGGAGACGCAGACCGCGGGGCCGGCGTCGGTCAGGGCGAAGCCGGGGTTGCGCCAGTCGCGCGGGGCGACCACGCGCAGCAGCGACAGCCGCTCGCGGCACAGCGCAGGGGCACGTCCGGTGGCCTGGACGAAGCGCGCGTACTCGCCGCGGGTCACCGGGCGCGGCATCGCCGCGAGGATGCGCTCGCCCACCCGGGCCACGACCGTGCCGGCGGGATCGTCGGCGATGCGTTGCCCCGGCTGGGCGATCTTCTCGGCGCGCGCGCGCAGGGCGCGGGCGAGCGCGGCGTCGCCGGTGAACTCCTCGGCCAGGGCCGCCGCCGCCAGCGCGTCCTGGCGTGCGACGCGGCGCTCGGCGTCGGCCACCCGCGCGGCGAGGGCTTCGGCCGCCGGCGGGCGCAGCCTGGCCAGCAGCGGCGGGCCCAGCGGCGCGGTCTGCGCAGCGAGTTCGCGCGCACGGGCGAGATACTCGCGGGCGCGTGCCGCATCGCCCTCGCGCAGCCGGCGCGCCATCTGCTCGCCCAGCGCCTGCATCACTGCGGCCAGGGTCTCGTCCATGCGTTCGTGCTGCGGATCGGCGCGCCAGGCTTCGACCGCGCTGGCGACCGCGTTGTCGCCCGCCGGCGCGATCAGCCTGCGCGCAGCCAGCTGGCGTTCGGCGGCGCTGATCCAGCGCTGGGCCGGGGATTCCGGTGGCGGACGCAGCATCTTCTCGATCGGATCCTCGGCCGGCGGCAGGGCGGCCGGCGCGGCCCGGTCCGGGGTGGCGATGCGGAAGAACCCGTCCTCATCGCTCGGCGCCCAGGTCACCACCCACGCCACCACGGTCAACGCCAGCACCACGCCCGTGGCCCAGGCCCAGTACGGCAACCGCCGCAGGCGTTCGCCCGCGCGCGCCAGGCCGGCCAGCAGCGCGGCGGGCGTGAACGCACCGCGCTCGATCTGCTCCAGCGCCTCGAGCATCTGCTGCGCGCTGCGGAAGCGGCTCTGCGGCTGCTTGGCCAGCGCCTTGTCCATGAACGGCTGCCAGTGGCGCAGCCGTGCCGGCAGGCGCGGGATCGGCTGCTGCGCGTGCTGCATCGCCATCGAGAGCGCGTCGCCGGCCTTGTACGGCAGCTCGCCGGTCAGCATCTCCCAGGCCAGCACGCCGACACTGTAGAGGTCGGCGCGGCTGTCCACCTCCTCGCCGCGCGCCTGTTCCGGGGGCATGTAGGCGGTGCTGCCCACGGCCAGGCCGGCGCTGGTGACGCGCGGGTTGCTGCCCTTGCGCAGGGCGATGCCGAAGTCGGCCAGCTGCGGGCGCTCGGCGTCGTCGAACAGCACGTTCTCGGCCTTGACGTCACGGTGCACCACGCCGCGCACGTGGGCGTAGTCGAGCGCGTCGAGCAGGGCGCGCAGGATCGCCAAGGTGCGGGCCTCGTCCAGGCGGCCGTGGCGCGCGATGCGGGTGCCCAGGTGCCCGCGCGGCAGGTACGGCATCGCGTAGTAGGGCAGCCCGTCGAGGGTGCGTCCCACCTCGAAGATGTCCACGATGTGTGGGTGGTCCAGGCGGGCGATGGTGCGCGCCTCGTTCTCGAAGCGGCGGCGGCCGACCTCGTCGGCCAGCGCCTCCGGCAGCATGACCTTGACCGCGACCTTGCGCCCGAGCGACTCCTGCTCGGCCAGGTACACGGTGGACATGCCGCCGTGGCCGATCACGCGCAGGAGCTTGTAGCCGCGGATTTGCGGCAGCTCGTGGCCGGTGTCCTGCGTCGTCGAATCGCCTGCCATTGGCGCCCCCCGCTTCCCGCGCCGAGCATAGCGCCTGCGGCGGGCCGCGGGAACGTCAGCGGGCCGGTTTGCGCCGGACGTAGAGCTGCTTGCGCACGCGGGCGACCACGGCGTGATCGTCGTCGCGGACCTCGGTCTCGAACCAGCGCAGGTGCTTCTCGCCCGTGGCGGTGGCCTCGCGCATGGCCTGGACGGTGGTTTCGTCGAGCGCGAACTCGGCGTGCACCCGCCCGCGCCCGGGCTTGAGGAACGCGATCTCGGCGGCCTGGTCCCAGACGATGTAGTCCCGGCCGAGGCGATTGAGCGCCAGCAGCATCCAGAACGGGTCGGTCATCGCGAACAGGCTGCCGCCGAAGTGGGTGCCGACGTAGTTGCGGTTGTACCAGCGCGGGCGCAGCGCGACCCGGGCCAGGCTCCAGTCGTCGGCGATCTCGTGCACGCGGATCCCGGCGAACAGGAACGGCGGCCACAGGTTCATCGCGCGGCGCAGGCCGCGCGCGTCGAGCCGGCGCGGCATGGATCAGACCAGCAGCAGCGAGGACATCCGGCGCCGGTAGCGGCCGACCAGGTCCTCGTCCTCGACCACCCGGAAGGCATCGAGCAGGGCCTTGCGCGGCAGGCCGTCGGCGAAGTTGCGGTCGCGGCGCAGCATTTCCAGGAACTGCTCCAGCCCGGCCTCGGCGTTGCCGGCGACGATGTGGTGCACGCCGAGCAGGTGGCGCGCGCGCAGGTCGTCGGGGTTGCTGGCGATCGCGGCCTCGAGCACCTGCGGCGGCGGGGCGTCCCTGAGCAGCGCGGCGAAGCCCAGGCGCGCGCGGGCGCGCACCGCGCGGTCGTCGTGGGCCAGGTTGGCCGGCAGTGCGTCGAGCAGTTGCTCGGCCTCGTGCGCGGCGCCGGTCCGCAGCAGCGCCAGGGCCAGCTCCAGCTTCAGTTCGGGCTTGTCCGGCGCGGCCTCGATCGCCTTGCGCAGGCGCAGCACCTCGGCGTGCGGGTCACGCGGCGCGGTCTCGGCCGGCGCGGCCGCGGCGGCGGGGGCGGGCTCGATGCCGTGGTGCCTGAGGAACTCGCGCAGCTGCCCTTCCGGCAGCGCCCCGGGGAAGCCGTCCACCAGCTGCCCGTCCTTGACCAGGAACACGGTCGGGATCGAGCGCACCTGGAACGCGGCGGCGAGCTGCTGCTCGCGGTCCACGTCCACCTTGGCCAGGACGAATGCGCCGTTGTACTCGGCGGCGAGCTTTTCCAGGATCGGGCCGAGGGTCTTGCACGGGCCGCACCAGGCGGCCCAGAAGTCCACCAGCACCGGCACCTGCAGCGAGCGGTGCAGGACCTCGGCCTCGAAATTGGCGGCGCTGACATCGAAGACGTGGGGCGTGGCCGGGGTGTCGTGCATGGCAGGGCTCGTCGTGGGGTCGCCGGGAAATGGGGGTGTGGGGTCGGACAGGCAAGCCCGGAACGCTAGCATGGCGGGATGAACGCACGGTTCCTTCCCCGGGCGATGCCCTGGCTGGCGTGGGGCGCCGCCGGCCTGTGGGCCCTGGCATTGGCCTGGGCCGGCCTGGCACACCCCGGTCATTCGCAGGTCTGGCATCCGCCGGCGCTGCCAGGCGCGCACGGCGTGCCCGGAGCATTGGGCTTCAACCTGGCCGCGTTCGTGCTGCCTGGGCTGCTGCTGGCGGTGCAGGGTTGGTGGGGGCGTGCTTCCCTGCCTGTCGCGGCAGGGTGGGCCGGCCGGCTCGGCGGCTGGCTCGCGCTGTGGTCGGCGCTGGCCTTCGCCGCGCAGGGGCTGTGGCCGCTCGATCCCGGCACGGCCGCCGACGCCGGCGCGAACCGCGTGCACGCGACCGCGTGGACGCTGTGGTGGGTGGCGTTCGTGCCCGCGGCGCTGCTGCACGCGCTCGATGCGGGGCACGGGCCAGGCCGGCGCAGACTCGCCGCGGCGAGCCTGGCCGCGGTGCTGCTGGTGCCCGGCTGCGCGCTGCTCGCGCCGCTGCTGCTGCCGGGGGGCGTCGCCCAGCGGCTCGCGTTCGCGGCCTGGTTCGGCTGGTGGATCGCCGCGGCGCTGAGTGATCGCTCTGCGCGAAGTGCGCAGGGTCACTTGTAGCGCAGCTTCATGCCGAGGATCGTCGCCGACAGGGCAAACGTGACCACGTTCGAGACGATCATCGGGATCGAGCCCAGGCTGATCCCGTACAGCAGCCAGAAGCCGATCCCGACGGTGAACACCACGTACATCAGCAGCGAGATGCTGTGGGTGTCGCGGCTGCGGATGGTCTTGATCGCCTGCGGCACGAACGCGAGCGTGGTCAGGGTCGCGGCGATGTAGCCGGTCCACTCCAGGTTCATGGCGCGGGCATCCGGTAGATCACGCCGTCCTTCATCACGAAGTCCACCCCGAGCACGGCGCGGATGTCGGCCACCGGGTCGCCGGGCATGGCCACGATGTCGGCGCGCTTGCCGGGCTCGACCACGCCCTGGTCGTCCACGCCCAGCACCTGGGCGGCGTCGATCGTCGCCGCCTGCAGCGCCGCGGCGGCGGGCATGCCGGCTTCGACCATGTACAGGAACTCGCGCGCGTTGTCGCCGTGCGGGCCCACGCCCATGTCGGTGCCGAAGCCGATCTTCACCCCGGCGCGGTACGCGCGGGCGAAGGTGTCCTGGATCAGGACCCCGATCCGCGCCGCCTTCGGCCGCACGATCTCGGGGAAGTAGCCAGGCTCCTGTGCTTTTTCGGCCACGAAGCGGCCGGCGTGGAGGGTCGGCACGTACCAGGTGCCGTGCCGCTTCATCAGCGCGATCACCTCGTCGCTCATGCGGGTGCCGTGCTCGATCGAGGTCACCCCGGCCAGCACCGCGCGCTTCATGCCCTCGGTGCCGTGCGCGTGCGCGGCGACGGTGTAGCCGTAGTCCTTCGCCGTCTCCACGATCGCGCGCAGCTCCTCGAGGGTGAACTGCGGCGCGTCCGCGGACTTGGCGTAGGAAAGCACGCCGCCGGTGGCGGTGACCTTGATCAGGTCGGAGCCTTCCTTGTAGCGCTGGCGCACCGCCTGGCGGGCCTGGTCCGGCGAATTGATCACGCCCTCGGTCGGGCCGGGCGGGCCGGCCAGGTGCGAGAGCATGTCGTTCCAGCCGTTGGTGGGGTCGGCATGGCCGCCGGTGGTGGCGATGGACTTGCCGGCGGCGAAGATCCGCGGCCCCTTCACCAGCCCCTGCTCGATCGCATCGCGCAGGTGCAGGGTGACCTCGCCGCCGAGGTCGCGCACGCTGGTGAAGCCGGCCAGCAGGGTCTTCTCGGCGTAGCCCACGCTGCGGTAGGCGTAGTCCACCGGATCGAGGCGGAAGCCCTCCTCGTAGCTCTTCGGGCTGCTCTGCGAATCCAGGTGCACGTGCAGGTCGGTCCAGCCCGGCGAGCAGGTGCGGCCGGACAGGTTCACCGCCCGCGCCCCGGGCACTTCGACCCGGCCGGCGAGCACCTCGGCGATGCGGCCCTCGCGCACCACCACCGTGCGGGCGTCGAGCATGCGGCCGGCGCGGGCGTCGAACAGGCGCTCGCAGTGCAGGGCGAGGGGTTCGGCCGCGGCGGGCAGCGCGAGCGGGCCGGACAGGATCGCGGCCAGCGAGGCAATCAGGACACGGGACACGGCGGCAGGCTCCGGAGGGCGGACAGGACCGGCCGATTCTAGGCGCCCCGGCCTTGGCGGCATGTCCAGGAAGGCATGCCTGCGGCGGTGCCCGGCGGCGCGGGTCGCGTCTGCGGCTCGCCCGGGACGTGACGCTGCGGTAGGCTTTCCGGCTCTTTCCCCAGCGTTTCCCGCCGTGTCCGCCGAAGTTCCCGCCTACGACCCGAAATCCGTCGAATCCGCCGCCCAGGGCTACTGGGAGCGGACCCGCGCGTTCGAAGTCCGCGAGGACGCCGGCAAGCCCAAGTACTACTGCCTGTCCATGCTGCCGTACCCCTCCGGGGCGCTGCACATGGGGCATGTGCGCAACTACACCATCGGCGACGTGATCAGCCGCTACAAGCGCATGTGCGGCTTCAACGTGCTGCAGCCGATGGGCTGGGACGCGTTCGGCCTGCCGGCCGAGAACGCCGCGATCAAGCACCGCACCGCGCCGGCGAAGTGGACCTACGCCAACATCGAGCACATGCGCGCCCAGCTCAGGACGATGGGCTATGCCATCGACTGGTCGCGCGAGTTCGCCACCTGCCGCCCCGAGTACTACGTGCACGAGCAGCGCATGTTCGTGCGGCTGATGAAGAAAGGGCTGGTGTACCGCAGGAACTCGGTGGTGAACTGGGACCCGGTGGACCAGACCGTGCTCGCCAACGAGCAGGTCATCGACGGCCGCGGCTGGCGTTCCGGCGCGGTCGTGGAGAAGCGCGAGATCCCGCAGTGGTTCCTGCGGATCACCGCCTACGCGCAGGAGCTGCTCGACGGGCTCGACGCGCTGCCGGGCTGGCCGGAGTCGGTCAAGACCATGCAGCGCAACTGGATCGGGCGCTCGGAGGGGCTCGAGTTCGCCTTCGACGTGGAGGGCGAACCCGAGCCGCTGCGCGTGTTCACCACCCGCCCGGACACGCTGATGGGCGCCACCTTCGTCAGCATCGCCGCAGAGCACCCGCTGGCGCAGAAGGCGGCCGCGGACAACCCGCAGCTGGCCGCGTTCATCGCCGAGCTGCGCAAGGGCGGGGTGTCCGAGGCCGAGCTGGAGACCCAGGACAAGCGCGGCATGGACACCGGCCTGCGCGCCATCCATCCGATCACCGGCGAACGGCTGCCGGTGTGGGTGGCCAACTTCGTGCTGATGGGCTACGGCACCGGCGCGGTGATGGCGGTGCCGGGGCACGACCAGCGCGACTGGGAGTTCGCCAGGCAGTACGACCTGCCGATCCGCATGGTGGTGGTGCCGGCCGACGTGCGCGATGCGCTCGAGGAGATCGGCAAGCACCTGGCCGCGCACGACGACCCGATGCGTACCGCGCTCGGCGAGGCCGGCGCGCTCGACGTGTACGGCACCGGCGCCGCGGTGCAGGTGGTGGAGGAGTTCCAGCGCCGGATCCAGGAGGTGGAGGCCTACACCGAGCGCGGCTGGCTGGTGAACTCCGGCGAGTTCAACGGCATGGACTACCAGCAGGCCTTCGACGCCCTGGCCGAACGGTTCGAGCGCGAGGGCCGCGGCGTGCGCAAGGTCAACTACCGCCTGCGCGACTGGGGCGTGAGCCGGCAGCGCTACTGGGGCTGTCCGATCCCGGTGATCTACTGCGCCGCGTGCGGCGCGGTGCCGGTGCCGGAGGACCAGCTGCCGGTGGTGCTGCCCGAGGACGTGGCCTTCTCCGGCGTGCAGTCGCCGATCAAGGCCGACCCGGAATGGCGCAGGACCACCTGCCCGCAGTGCGGCGGCCCGGCCGAGCGCGAGACCGACACCTTCGACACCTTCATGGAGTCGAGCTGGTACTACGCGCGCTACACCTCGCCCGGCGCGGCCGACATGATCGACGCGCGCGCCAACTACTGGCTGCCGGTGGACCAGTACATCGGCGGCATCGAGCACGCGATCCTGCACCTGCTGTACTTCCGCTTCTACCACAAGCTCCTGCGCGACGCGGGGATGGTGGCCAGCGACGAGCCGGCCACGAACCTGCTCTGCCAGGGCATGGTGATCGCCGAGACCTTCTACCGCGAACACGCCGACGGCTCGAAGGAGTGGATCAACCCGGCCGAGGTCGAGGTCGAGCGCGACGCGCGCGGCCACGTGGTCGGCGCGCACCTGAAGGCCGACGGCCAGCCGGTGCGGATCGGCCACGTCGAGAAGATGTCCAAGTCGAAGAACAACGGCGTGGACCCGCAGGCGATGGTGGACAAGTACGGCGCCGACACCGTGCGCCTGTTCTCGATGTTCGCCGCGCCGCCGGAGCAGTCGCTGGAGTGGAGCGAGGCCGGCGTGGAGGGCATGGCCCGCTTCCTGCGCCGGTTCTGGCGCGAGGTGGCCACCCATGCCGCGCAGCCCGACCATCCGGACGTGCGCGCGCTGCTGCAGGGCGGCGCCCAGCTCACCCCGGCGCAGAAGACCCTGCGCCGCCAGGTGCACGAGGCCATCCAGAAGGTCGGCGACGACTACGGCCGCCGCCACAGCTTCAACACCGCGATCGCGGCGCTGATGGAGCTGCTCAACCACGTGGCGCGGTTCGACGATAGGTCCGACCTCGGCCGCGCGGTGCGGCACGAGGCGCTGGAGGCGATGGTGCTGCTGCTCAACCCGGTCACCCCGCACGTGTGCCACGCACTGTGGCGGATGCTCGGCCATCCGGAGACCCTGCTCGAGGACGTGCCGTTCCCGCAGGCCGACCCCGCCGCGCTGGTGCGCGATACGGTCACGCTCGCGGTGCAGGTCAACGGCAAGCTGCGCGGCACCATCGAGGTCGCGCCCGACGCCCCGCGCGAGGCGGTCGAGGCCGCGGCCCGCGCCGAGCCGAACGTGGCCCGCTTCCTCGAGGGGCAGACGGTGCGCAAGGTGATCGTGGTGCCGGGCAAGATCGTCAACATCGTCGCCGGCTGAACGCGCTTGCTGGCCGTCGCCGCCTCCGCCAGACTTGCCGCATGAGCCGATTCCTCGCCGTCGTCTTCCTCCTGGCCCTGTCCGGCTGCGGCTTCCACCTGCGCAACGCGCTGACCCTGCCGCCGGACCTCGGCCCGGTCCGGGTGGAGGCGCAGGACCGCTACAGCCCGCTCGCCGATTCGCTCGCGCAGGCGCTCGCGCGCGCCGGCGCGCAACCGGCCGCGGCCGGGGCGGAGGGCGTGGCCACGCTGCGCATCCTGTCCGAGCGCTGGGGCGACACGCCGATCGCGATCGACCAGTTCGGCCGCGCCCAGGAGTACTCGCTGCGGCATGCGGTGGTGTTCGAGTTCGTCGCCGCCGACGGCCGCGAGATCGTGCCGCGGCAGGCGGTGGAACTGGCGCGCGACTACATCGCCTCGCCGCAGCAGCTCACCGGCACCGAGGGCGAGCGCGAGATCCTGGCGCGCGAACTGCGCCGCGAGATGGCCGCGGCGATCCTGCGCCGCGTGGACGCGGCGATCCGCAATCCGGCGCAGCCCGGCGCCGCGCCGTGAGATGGAGCTGAAGCCCGAGCGGCTGGACGCGCAACTGGCGGCCGGGCCGCTGGCGCCCGCATGGCTGATCGCCGGCGCCGAACCGTTGCTGCTGACGGAGGCGGCCGACGCGGTGCGCGCCGCCGCGCGCGCGCAGGGCTACGGCGAACGCGAGGTGTACGAAGGCGAGGGCCAGCGCGAGCCGGATTGGGACGCGCTCGCGGCCAGCCTGCGCGCGCCGAGCCTGTTCGCCGGCAAGCGGCTGCTGGAACTGCGCCTGCCCACCGGCCGGCCCGGCAAGGAGGGCGAGCGGCTGATCGTGGAGTTCTGCGAGGCGCCGCCGCCCGACGTGGCGCTGCTGGTGACCGCCGGCGAATGGAGCCGCAAGCACGGCGGCAAGTGGAGCGAGGCGATCGCGCGCGCCGGGCACGTGGTGGTGGTCTGGCCGGTGAAGCCGCACGAGCTGCCGGACTGGATCGAGCGCCGCCTGCGCGCGCGCGGCCTGAGCGCCGACCGCGACGCGGTGCAATGCCTGGCCGAGCGGGTGGAGGGCAACCTGCTCGCCGCGGCGCAGGAGGTGGACAAGCTGGCGCTGCTCGCCGACGGCCGCCCGCTGGACCTGGCGCGGATGCAGGCGCTGGTTGCCGATTCGGCGCGCTACGACGTGTTCCGGCTGGTGGATGCGGCGTTCAACGGCCAGCCGGCGCAGGTCTCGCGCATGCTCGCGGGCCTGCGCGCCGAGGGCGAGGCGGTGCCGGCGCTGCTCGGCATGGTGGTGCGCGAACTGCTGCAGGGCGCGCAGCTCGCGCGCGTGCTCGCCGGCGGCGGCAACCTCGCCGGCGCGTTCCGCGCCCTGCACGTGTGGGAATCCAAGCAGGCCGTCTATCGGCGCGCGTTGCAGCGCCACCCCGAGCCCGTGCGCTGGGAGCGGTTCGTCGCCCGCGCCGGCGAGGTGGACCGCATCGCCAAGGGCCGCGCCGAGGGCGATCCCTGGCTCGCGCTCGAACGCCTGCTGCTCGCCGTCGCCGACGCGCGCGGCCTGCGCCTGCTCGCTTCGTGAACGCCGCGCCGCTCCACGTCCTCTACGGCGGCACCTTCGACCCGGTGCACTGCGGCCATCTCGCGGTGGCGCGCGCCGCACGCGATGCGCTCGGCGCCGAGGTCGCGCTGATGCCCGCCGCCGATCCGCCGCACCGGCCGCCGCCAGGCGCCAGCGCCGAACATCGCGCGCGCATGCTCGAACTCGCGCTCGCCGGCGAACCCGGCCTGCGCGTGGATCGGCGCGAGCTGCAGCGCACGGGGCGCAGCTACAGCGTGGACACCCTGCTGGCGCTGCGTGCCGAGCTCGGCGCGGACGCGCCGGTGGCGCTGCTGGTCGGCGCCGACAGTTTCCGCGGCCTGCCCACCTGGCACCGCTGGCGCGAGCTGCTCGGGCTCGCCCACTTCGTCGTCGCCGAGCGCCCCGGCAGCCCGCTCGACCGGGGCCTGGACGAGCCGCTGGCTTCGGCCATCGCCGGCCGCCTGGCGGAGACGCCGGCCGCCCTGCGCGCGGCCCCGGCCGGGCGCATCTGGCGCCTGCAGCAGCCGCTGCGCCCGGAATCGGCCAGCGAGCTGCGCCGGCGCATCGCCGCCGGCGAACCCTGGCGCGACTGGGTGCCGGCCATGGTGGCCGAGTACATCGAGCGCCATGGCCTGTACCGCCCAACGGCCGGAGCCGCGCCGCCCGCACCGGTATAATCGCCCCGCAAATCCGCACGCCACGAGCCCCGCGCCCTTGACCACCGCCGCCCAGGTCATCAAGACCCGCCTTCCCAACCCGCCGCCGCCCGTCGAGACGCTGTTGCGCGAAGTCCACGCCGCGGTCGGGGAGCTCAAGGCGAAGGACGTGGTCGAGATCGACGTGCGCGGCAAGACCAGCGTCACCGACTTCCTGGTGATCGCCTCGGGCACCTCCACCCGCCACGTCAAGTCCATCGCCGACGAGGTGGTCAAGTTCGCCAAGCGCCTGGACGTGCAGCCGCTGGGCGTGGAGGGCGAGCGCGAGGCCGAGTGGGTGCTGGTGGATCTGGGCGACATCGTCGTCCACGTCATGCTGCCGCGGGTGCGCGAGTTCTACGGCCTGGAACGCCTGTGGACGGTGGGCGACCAGCCGCCGGAAGCCGCGCCCTGAGCCAAGGCTGGACGACGCTCCGAGGACATGAGCGGCGCTTTCCGCCGGCCGCCGCGCGTCAGCCGCTGCCTGACGGGCCTCTCCCCGCCACCCCACTGACGGCCGCGGCGAAATCCGCGGCGAAGCCGGCCATGTCGAAGAGGCCGCCGTCGCGACGCCGCTCGGCCAGTTCGGCGCGCAGGGCCGCGAGCCGCGATGGATCCCGAGCCAGGCGGATGGCCAGTGCGACGAACTCCCGGTCGTCCGCGACGTTCATCGCGTCCATGCCGAGGTGGTGGTTGAGGCTGCCGGCCACGCGCGCGGCGAAGGTGTTTCCAGGCCGGGTGAGCACCGGGCAACCGGCCCACAGGGCGTCCGAGGCGGTGGTGTGGGCGTTGTACGGCTCGGTGTCGAGGAACAGGTCCGCGTGCTGCAGCCGCGCCAGATACTCCGGGTGCGGTTGCTTGCGCATGAACACCAGGCGCTCCGGGGCCACGCCCTGCGCTTGCGCGGCAGCGCGCAGCCGTTCGTCGGCGCGACCGGGCCCGGAGAGCAGCCACAGCACGCTGCCGGGAACCTCGCGCAGCACCGCCAGCGCGCGGCCCACGCTGCGCGGGTTGAGCTTGTAGCTGTTGTTGAAGCAGCAGAACACCACGCCGCGTTCTGGCAGGCCGCAGGCGGCGCGCGGCGGGGGCGCGGCGATCGCGCGCGTGGTGTCGGAAGGCTGGAAGCAGCGTGGCAGCCACACCACCTGCTCGCTGAAGTGCGCAGCCATCGCCGCGGGGAGCACGAAGCGGTCGGCCAGCACGTAGTCCATCCACGGCGCGCCGGAGGTGCCGGGGTAGGCCAGCCAGTTCACCTGCACCGGCGCCGGCCGCATCGCCAGCACTTCCGGCACGCCGCCGCCGCCCCAGCCGCGCAGGTCGAACAGCACCTCGATGCCGGCGCGGCGGATCGCGCCCGCGACCTGCGCATGCGGACGCTGCGAGACATCGTGCAGCGCATGCACCGCCGCCTGCAGCCGGCGGCGGATCGGGCTGCCGTCGTCGCGGTTGAGCGCGAACAGGTGTACTTCCAGGGAGGCGTGCGCGCGCAGGTGTTCGAACAGCGCCACCGTGAGCAGGCCGGTCGGGTGGGCGCCGAAACCGTTGGACAGGAATCCGACCCGCACTGGCCCGGGGCGGGGGGGATGGTCGGTGCCGGCGACACGGTCCTCGACGCGCGGGGCCCCGGGCGGGTTGGGCGGGGGCAATGGCACGGCGGTTCTCGCCACCTGTGCCGCCCGCAGCCGCGCGCAGCGCAGTTGCTCGGCAGCCGTAGCGTCCTCGCTCAGGAACGCGAACGGCTCGACTGCGGCGGTTCCGGCGGCGACTGCATCGCGCACCTGGCGCGACAACGCATCGAGGTCACGCCAGTCGCACAGCTTGCGCCGCCAGGCGAGCAGGTAGGCGGCGATCTGGGGTTCGTGCGGCAGCAGGGCGTGCGCATGCGCGTAGGCCTCGGCGGCCGCCTCGGCTTCGCCCACGTCCTCCAGCGCATGGCCCAGCCAGACGGCGATGCCGGGATGGTGCGGCGCATTCGCCGCCGCGGCACGCAGGCTCGACACCGCTTCCTGGCGCAGCCCCTGCATCCACTGCGCGCGCCCCAGGCGGGCCAGGGCTTCCGGGTGGCCGGGATGCAGGGCCAGCGCCCGGCGTGCGGCGGCTTCCCCGGCGCGGGCGTCGCCGGCATCGAGCTCGTGCTCGGCGAGCAGGATCCAGGCATAACCGTCGTCGGGGTTGCGTTGCAGCGCGCGGCGCAGTTCGGAGCGCGGGTCGTTCATGGCGGAACTGGGGAATGCCGGCCTGCATTGTGGCGGATGCGGAGGCGGACGACGCTTCACCCCGGTCCGCGCGCCGCTACCATGCGCGCGATGAAGGCACGATTGATCGCGGTCGGCGAGCGCGCGCCGGCGTGGGTGGCGGAGGGCTTCGCCGAATACCGCAAGCGGCTCTCGCACTGGCTGCCGCTGGAGCTGGTCGAGATCGAGCCCGGCCTGCGCGGCAAGGGGCGCGATCCGGCGCGGGCGATGCAGGAGGAGGGCCAGCGCGTGCTGGCGGCGCTGCCGAAGGGCGCGCTGGTGGTCGCGCTCGACGGGCGCGGCCGGGCATGGAGTTCGGAGGCGCTGGCGCAGCGGCTGGAACACTGGCGCGCGCAGGGACGCGACCTGGCGTTCCTGGTCGGGGGCCCGGAAGGGCACGCGCCGGAGGTGCTCGCGCGTGCCGACGAACACTGGTCGCTGGGGCCGCTGACCCTGCCGCACATGCTGGTGCGGCTGCTGGTGGCCGAACAGCTGTACCGCGCGGCGGCGCTGCTGGCCAACCACCCGTATCACCGCGGGTGATCGGCCCCCACCCTGGCCCTCCCCCGCAAGCGGGGGAGGGAGAGGGGAGGGTGGAAGCGGCCCTCCCCCGCTTGCGGGGGAGGGTTGGGTGGGGGCGCCGGCCGCCTGCTACAACTTGAAGTCGATCGGCACCAGGCCCACCGCCTGCACCGCCACGCCGTCCTGGATCGCGGGGCGGAAGGTCCAGCGGCGCAGCACGTGGCGGCGCGCGGCGTCGTCGAGGATGCGATGGCCGCTGCCGCGCTCCACCGTCACCTCGAGCGGACGTCCGTCGGTGTCCACCAGCACCCGCAGCAGCACGCTGCCCTGCAGGCCGTCGCGCAGCGCCTCGCGCGGATACGGAGGCGGCGGTGCACGGTCGTATTCCAGGCGTACCGCGGGCAGCGGGTCGGGCGGAACGAAGCGATCGCCAGCCGCGGCGTCGGCGGGCGGGATGTCGGCCGCAGCCGTGTCCATCGGCGTGCTGTCGGGGAACACCACCGGCGGCACCGGCGGGGTGTCGGCGCGGCGCGGAGTCGGCTGCGCGCGCGGGGGCTGCGGCCGCACGACCGGAACCTCGACCACGGGCCTGGGCTTGACCGTCTCGATCCAGACCACGGGGGGATCGGGATCCGGCAGCGGGACCGGTTCGGGCACCGCCATCGGCAACAGCAGCAACATCAGCGCCGCGGCGTTGATCGCGATCGCGCCGCTGTAACCGACGATGCGGGCGGGGTCGGGCCGTTCGTGCCACCGCAGATGGCCGCTCTGCGAGTGCGGGCCGTGGACGAGCGTGTGCGTCATGGCGTGCCTCCCGTGGTGTTGGCCTGGGTGGACAACGCGCGGAGGGCGCCTGCGGGGTTGCCGTGCCGCCTTCGCGCGACTCGACCTGCACGGGTCACGCTAGGCCCGCGGCGGAGCGGGCGGCAAGACGGGATCGCGCCGCCGGACGGCGGGCATTCAGATTGCGGCGGCTGCGGACGTGCCGCGCGCGCCAGGGCGCGCGGCACGGGGACGGGCGCTCAGCGGCCCAGCTCGAACACCACCTCGAGGCTGACGTTGAGCGTGCTCTCGCCCGGCGACACCGGCGTGTCGGCCTTGGCCATCTCCATCGCCGCCGCGCGCGCCATCGGCACCGGCGGCGGGAAGCCGGCACCGCCGCCTTCGTTGATGCTGACGATGCGGCGCACGCGCAGGCCGAGCGCGCGGGCATAGGTTTCGGCACGGGCGCGGGCCTTCTCCAGCGCGGCCAGGCGCGCCTCGTCGTAGGCGGCGTCGGGTTCGCCGATCTCGAAGCTGGGGCCGTTGACCTGGTTGGCGCCGCTGGCGACCAGGGCGTCGAGCACCTTGCCCAGCTTGGCGAGGTCGCGGACCTTGAGGTTGACGGTGTTGCTGGCCTGGTAGCCGGTGATCGCCGGCGGCTGGTTCTCGGCGTAGCGGTACTGCGGGAACACGCTGATGCCGGAGGTCTGCACGTCGCGCTCGGCGATGCCGGCAGCCTTGATCGCGGCGAGCACGCGCGCCATCTGCTCGGCATTCGCGCGCAGGGCGGTGTTGGCGTCGGGCGCCTGGGTGACCACGCCGGCCGAGACGGTGGCCACGTCGGGCACGCGCTTGGACTCGCCCTGCGCGGAGACGTTGAGCAGGGTGGCATCGCCGGGGAGCGCGTAGGCGGGCGGCGTCTGGGCGGAAGCGGTCATGGCGGCTCCGAGGGCGAGGGTGGTGGCGAGCAGCAGGGGGCGCAGCATCCGGGGCATGGTGGTCTCCATCGGCAAGGCCGGCAAGGGTGGGGAACGGTGTGTTGCCGGCGGGTGAACGGGGGATGAGCCGGAACGGGGTTGCGTGCCGGTTGTGGCGACGTTCGGGATGCCCCGGCCGGCGCTCACGCTAGACTGCCACGATGCTGCACCTCGCCTCGCGTTCCCCCCGCCGTTCCGAGTTGCTGGCCCGCCTCGTGCCGGTCTTCGGCGTGCTCTCGCCCGACGTGCCCGAGGAGCGCGCGCCGGGCGAACCGGCCGCGGACTACGTGCGGCGCGTGGCGCGGGAGAAGGCCGGCGCCGGACTGCTCGCCGTGGTCGGCGCCCCCGGCGCGGTCGTGCTCGGCGCCGACACCGAGGTGGTGCTCGACGACGAGGTGTTCGGCAAGCCGAACGACGCCGAGGACGCGGCGCGGATGCTGCGCCGGCTCTCCGGGCGCACCCATCTGGCGATCTCGGCGGTCTGCCTGGTCAGCGCCGGGCGCGAGCTGCAGGCGATGTCGGTGACCGAGGTGAGCTTCGCCACGCTCGACGAGGACGACATCGCCGCGTATCTGGCCAGCGGCGAATGGGCGGGCAAGGCCGGCGCCTACGGCATCCAGGGCCGCGCCGAGGCCTTCGTCACCCGCCTGTGCGGCAGCTACTCCGGCGTCATGGGCCTGCCGCTGCACGAGACCGCGCAGCTGCTGCGGCAGTTCGGCATCCGACCGCTTCCGACATGAGCGAAGAGATCCTCGTCAACGTCACGCCGCGCGAGACCCGGGTGGCCGTGGTCGAGAACGGCATGCTGCAGGAGCTGCACATCGAGCGCGGCTGGCGGCGCGGGGTGGTCGGCAACATCTACAAGGGCAAGGTGCAGCGGGTGATGCCCGGCATGCAGGCCGCGTTCGTCGAGGTCGGCCTGGAGCGCGCCGCGTTCCTGCACGCCAACGACATCGTCAAGCCCGCGCCGGTGGCCGGCGCCGAGGGCGAGGACAGCACGCTGCCGCCGGCGCCGACACGGCCGATCGTGGAACTGGTGCGCGAGGGCCAGGAGCTCGTCGTGCAGGTGGTCAAGGACCCGATCGGCAGCAAGGGCGCGCGCCTGACCACCCAGCTCAGCATTCCCTCGCGCTACCTCGTGCTGCTGCCGCAGTCGCGGGTGATCGGGGTCTCGGCCCGGATCGAGGACGAGGCCGAGCGCGCGCGATTGAAGGGCATCGTGACCGAGCTGGCCGGCGGCGGGCACGGCTACATCGTCCGCACCAATGCCGAAGGGCAGCCGGCCGAGGCCCTGGCCGAGGACATCGCCTACCTCAGCCGCGCCTGGGCGCTGGTCGAGGCCCGGGTGCGCGAACAGCCGGTGGGCAGCTGCGTGTACGAGGACCTGAGCCTGCCGCTGCGCGCGGTGCGCGACCTGATGCGGCGCGACGTGGAGAAGGTGAAGGTGGACTCGCGCGAGACCTGCGAGAAGCTGCGCGCGTTCGCCGCCCAGTTCATGCCGGGGCTGGCGGAGAAGATCGAGCACTACGGCGGCGCGCGGCCGATCTTCGACCTGTACGGGGTCGAGGACGAGATCCAGCGCGCGCTGGAGAAGGAGGTGCCGCTGAAGTCGGGCGGCTACCTGGTCATCGACCAGACCGAGGCGATGACCACCATCGACGTCAACACCGGCTCCTACCTCGGCCAGCGCAACCTCGAGGAGACGGTGTACCGCACCAACCTGGAGGCCGCGCAGGCGGTGGCGCGCCAGCTGCGGCTGCGCAACCTGGGCGGGATCATCATCATCGACTTCATCGACATGCACGATCCCGAGCACCGCCGCCAGGTGCTGCGCACGCTCGAGAAGTCGCTGGCCCGCGACCATGCCCGGACCACGGTCTACGACTTCTCCCCGCTCGGGCTGGTGGAGATGACCCGCAAGCGCACCGTGGAGTCGCTGGAGCGGCAGCTGTGCGAGCCCTGCCACGAGTGCGGCGGGCGCGGCACGCTGAAGACGCCGGAGACGGTGACCTACGAGATCTTCCGCGAGATCACCCGCGCGGTGCGCCAGTTCGACGCCGCGCGGCTGCTGGTGATCGCCTCGCCCAAGGTGGTGGCGCGGATCACCGAGGAGGAGTCGGCGGCGGTGGCCGAGCTGGAGGAGTTCCTGGGCAAGTCCATCCGCTTCCAGGCCGACGACCAGTACCTGCAGGAGCAGTTCGACGTGGTGTTGCTGTGACCCGCCTGCGCCGCCACCTGCGCATCGCCCGCCGCACGCTGTGGTACGCGGTGGCGGTGACGCTCGTGCTGATGGCGGTGGTGTCCGGCGTGCTCAACGAGCTGTTGCCGCTGGTGGAGCGGCATCCGGCGCGGATCGCGGCCTGGCTGAGCGAGCGCGCCGGGCGGCCGGTGGCGTTCGATGCGGTGGACACCGCCTGGACCCGGCGCGGGCCGCTGCTGCGGCTGGAAGGGCTGCGGGTGGGCGAGGGCGCGCAGACGCTCGAGGTCGGCGACGCCGAGCTGCTGGTGTCGCAGTACGCGGGCCTGCTGCCCGGGCGCTCGTTCACCGAGCTGCGCCTGCGCGGGCTCGACCTCACCCTCGAGCGCGCCGACGACGGCCGCTGGCGGGTGCGCGGCCTGCCGGGCCAGGAGCGGCCGGGGGGCGATCCGCTCGGCACGCTCGAGGGGCTGGGCGAACTGCAGGTGATCGGCGCGCGGCTGCGCGTGCTGGCGCCGTCGCTGGGCATCGATGCGCGGGTGCCGAAGCTGGACCTGCGCCTGCGCGTGGATGGCGACCGCGTGCGCGCCGGCGCGCACACCTGGATGCATGCCGACACCGCGCCGCTGGTCGCGGTGCTGGATTTCGATCGCAAGCGCGGCGACGGACGCGCCTGGGCGCAGGCGCGGCGCGTGGAGCTGGCGCACTGGTCGCCGCTGCTGCGCCTGGCCGGCGTGCGGGCCACCGGCGGCGAGGGCGAGGCCCAGGCCTGGGCGGTGCTGCGCGGGCACCGCATCGCCAGCGTGACCGTGGATGCCGATCTGCGCGCGCTCGCGCTCGCCGGCACGCCGGTGGACGCCGGGGCGCAGGCGCCCGCCGTGCGCTTCGGCGAGGCGCGGGTGCAGGCGCGCTGGCAGGCGCTGCCGGGGGGCTGGCGTTTCGATGCGCCGACCCTGCGGCTCGGCGCGGGCGAGGAGGAGCAGCGCCTGGACGGCCTGTTGCTCGCCGGCGGCACGCGCCAGGCGGTGGTGGCCGAGCGGGTGGACGCCGGGCCGCTGCTGGCGGTGCTCGCGCTCAGCGACCGGCTGCCGCCGGGGCTGCGCCGCTGGCTGGTGGCGGCGCGTCCGCGGCTGGTGCTCGAGGAGGTGGAACTCGCCGGCGGTGGCGGGCCGCTGCAGGCGCGCGGCAGGATCGTGGCGCTCGCGTTCCCGCCGATCGGCAACACGCCGGGCCTGCGCGGCCTGACCGGCGCGTTCGAGGGCGACGCGCGCGGCTTCCGTTTCGTGCCCGATCCGCAGGCGCGGGTGGTGTTCGACTGGCCGCCCGGCTTCGGCGTCGAACACGTGGTCGCGCTGCAGGGCACGATCAGCGGCTGGCGCGAGGGCGCCGGTTGGCGCGTCGGCACCGATTCCCTGCACGTGCGCGGCCGCGACTTTGGTGCGCGGGTGCGCGGCGGGCTGTGGTGGCAGGGCGACGGCAGCCGGCCGTGGATCGACCTGGCCGCCGCGATTGACGAATCGGCGGTGCCGGCCGCCAAGGGGTTCTGGGTGCGGCACCTGATGCCGGATGCGGCCGAGCGCTGGCTCGATGCGGCGCTGGTCGCCGGGCGCGTGCTGGACGGGCGCGCGGTGGTGTCCGGCGACCTCGACGACTGGCCGTTCCGCGACGGCACCGGGCTGTTCCGCGCCGACGCGCGCATCGCCGATGCGACGCTGAAGTTCGATGCCGGCTGGCCTGCGGCGGAGCGGGTCGAGGCCGACGTCAGCTTCGTCGCCGACGGCTTCCGCGTCGCCGGCCGGGGCGCGCTCGCCGGCGTGGGCATCCGCCGTTTCGAGGCCGGGATCGAGCGCTTCGGCAAGGCCCCGCTGATCGTGCATGCCGAAGGCGGCGGCGACGCGGCGCGGCTGCTCGCGCTGCTGCGGCGCAGCCCGCTGGAGCAGGAATACGGCGACACCCTGGCCAACCTCTCCGCCTCCGGTGCCGCCGACGTCAGCTTCGATTTGCGCCTGCCGCTCGGCACGGATGTGCCGATGCGCCTGGGTGGCACCGTGGACGTGCGCAACGCGAGCCTGCGCGAACGCCGCTGGAACCTCGCCTTCGACCAGGTGCGCGGCCGCGCCGAGTACGGACAGGGCGGATTCGTCGCCGAACAACTCGCGGTGCGGCACGCGGGTCAGCCCGGCCGGCTCACGCTGCGCGCCGGCGGCTACGTGCGCGATCCGGCGCAGGGGTTCGAGGCCGAGCTCGAGGCGAGCCTGGCCGCGCGCGACCTGCTCGCGCGCGCGGAGCAATTCGACTGGCTGCTGCCGTACGTGGAGGGCCGATCGCCGTGGACCGTGGCGGTGGCGATCCCGAAGACCGCCGCGCGCGGCGCGGCGGCCGCGCCCACGCGCCTGATGCTGCGCTCGAACCTGGTCGGCACCGAGCTGCGCCTGCCGCTGCCGCTGCGCAAGCCGGCCGAGGCGCCGCTGGCGGCGACCATCGACACCGCGCTGCCGATCGGCAGCGGCGAGACCCGCGTGACCCTCGGCGGCACGATGACCCTGCGCGCGCGCAAGTCCGGGGCGCAGACCGGTGTGCGCGTGGCGCTGGGCGGCGTCGGCGCGGACGACGCCCCGCCGCCTTCCGGGCTGGTGGTCACCGGCCGCACCACCGACCTGGAGGTGCTCGACTGGGTCGCGGTCGCGCGCGGCGGCGGCGACGACGGCCTGCCGCTGCGGCGCGTGGACGTGAGCGCCGAGCGCCTGCACCTGGTCGGCGCCGCGTTCCCGCAGGCGCGGCTGCAGGTGGCGCCGGCCACGGGCGGGATCAGCGTGAACGTCGCCGGCCCGGCGCTCGCCGGCACGCTCACCGTGCCGGATGCCGACGGCGCGGCGATCAGCGGCCGCTTCGAGCGCATGCACTGGCGTCCCGCGCCGCACACGGACACCACCGCGGATGGCGATGCCGACGGCACCGATCCGGCGCGGATCCCGCCGCTCGCGCTGGACATCGCCGAGCTGCGGGTGGTGGACGCCGCGCTCGGCCAGGCCACGCTGCGCACGCGTCCGGTGCCCGGCGGCATGCGCATCGAGCAGTTGCGCACCCGCGCGCGCGAACAGCGCGTGGACGTGACCGGCGAATGGCTCGGCCGCGGCGACGCGGCGACCACGCAGTTGCAGGCGACGGTGGACAGCGACGACTTCGGCGCGCTGCTCGCCGGCCTGGGCCTGGGCGGCCAGCTCGCCGGCGGCGACGGCAGCGCGCGCCTGGAAGCCCGCTGGCGCGGCAGCCCGGCGGCGTTCCGGCCGGTCGGCACCGAGGGCACGCTCGTGCTGGACGTGCGCGACGGGCGCCTGCTCGAGGTCGAGCCCGGCGCCGGCCGCGTGCTCGGCCTGCTCGGCATCGCCCAGCTGCCGCGGCGCCTGATGCTCGACTTCAGCGACTTCTTCGCCAAGGGCTTCAGCTTCGACCGCCTTGGCGGCGAGATCCGACTGACCCAGGGGCGCGCGCGCAGCGAGGACCTGCGCATCGACGGGCCCGCAGCGCTGATCCGCATCCGCGGCGAGGCAGACCTGCGCGCGCAGAGCTTCGACCAGACCATCGAGGTGCTGCCCAAGGCCGGCAACCTGCTCACCGTCGCCGGCGCGCTCGCCGGCGGCCCGGTCGGTGCGGCGATCGGCGCCGCTGCGAACGCGATGCTGAACAAGCCGCTGCGCGAGATGGCGGCCAAGACCTATCGCGTGACCGGGCCGTGGAAGGATCCCAAGGTCGAGGTGATCCGGCGCGAGCCGGGCGCGACCGCGGCCAAGCCGACGCCGCCATCGGGTTGATCCGCGGCGATCGGCCACAATCTCTCCTTTCCCCGCCGGATTTCCCGCCCCGTCCATGAGCCAGGCCCTGTCACTCGCCGAATCCCGCCTGCTGCTGCCCGCCGGCCTCGACACCGGCCGCCTCGAACGCGCGTTCGGCGCGCTGCTCGGGCCGGGCATCGACTTCGGCGACCTGTATTTCCAGCACTCCCGGCGCGAGAGCTGGACCATGGAGGACGGCATCGTCAAGGAAGGCGCGCACGCGATCGAGCAGGGCGTGGGCGTGCGCGCGATCAGCGGCGAGAAGACCGGCTTCGCCTATTCCGACGAGATCAACTCCGAGGCGCTGCTGTCGGCCGCGGCCTCGGCGCGCGCGATCGCCCGCGAAGGCGGCGTGCGCTCGCCGCACGCGCTGGCCCGGCACGCGGGCCGCGAGCTGTACCGGCCGCACGACCCGGTGGACGCGCTGCCGAACGAAACCAAGGTGGAGGCCCTGCGCCGCATCGACCGCCTGTTGCGCGCCGCCGATCCGCGCGTGCGCCAGGTGATCGTGAGCCTGACCGGCGGCGTGGACACGGTGCTGGTGGCGCGCAGTGACGGCGTGCTGGCCGCGGACGTGCGGCCGCTGGTGCGCTTCAACGTGCAGGTGATCGTGGAGCAGCACGGCCGCCGCGAATCCGGCTATGCCGGCGGCGGCGGGCGCCATGGCTACGCCGAGCTGCTCGAGGGCGGGCGCCCCGAGGCCTGGGCGCGCGAGGCGCTGCGCCAGGCGCTGGTGAACCTGGAGGCGGTGGACGCGCCCGCCGGCGTGATGCCGGTGGTGCTGGGCAGCGGCTGGCCGGGTGTGCTGCTGCACGAGGCGGTCGGCCACGGCCTGGAAGGCGATTTCAACCGCAAGGGCACCAGCACCTACGCCGGCCGCATCGGCCAGCGCGTGGCCGCGCCGGGCGTGACCATCGTGGACGACGGCACCCTGCCGGGCCGTCGCGGCTCGCTCAACGTGGACGACGAAGGCACGCCCACGCAGTGCACCACGCTGATCGAGGACGGCGTGCTGGTCGGCTACATGCAGGACACGCTCAACGCCCGCCTGATGGGCATGGCGCCGACGGGCAACGGCCGCCGCGAGTCGTTCGCGCACCTGACCATGCCGCGCATGACCAACACCTACATGCTCGCCGGCCCGCACGACCCGGAGGAGATGATCCGCTCGGTCAGGCGCGGCCTGTACGCGGTCAACTTCGGCGGCGGCCAGGTGGACATCACCAGCGGCAAGTACGTGTTCTCCGCGACCGAGGCCTACCTGATCGAGGACGGCCGCATCACCGCGCCGGTGAAGGGCGCGACCCTGATCGGCAACGGCCCGGAGACCATGCAGCGGGTGAAGATGGTCGGCCACGACCTCGCCCTGGACGAGGGCGTGGGCATCTGCGGCAAGGACGGCCAGAGCGTCCCCGTCGGCGTCGGCCAGCCCTCGCTGCTGATCGACCAGCTCACCGTCGGCGGCACCCGCGCCTGAGCGATGCCGGGCGCGCCGGGTCAGTCCTCCGGCGAGGACGCGTCCAGCAGCGCCCGCAAGGCGCGGAACAGTTCGCGGAAGGCGTGCGGAGGCTTGTTGCGGCGGCGTTCGTCGAGCGCGTTGCGGACCAGCTGGCGCAGGTGCTGGCGGTCGGCGTGCGGATGCTCGGCGAGCAGGGCGGCCAGGGCTGCGTCGCCGTCGGTGAGCAGGCGTTCGCGCCAGGCCTCGGCGCGGTGCAGCGCGGCGGCCTCGCGGCGCGCGGCCTCGCCGTGGAGGTCGAGCGCGTCGCGGATCGCGTGCAGGGTGTCCTCGTCCTCGCGCCGCAGCTGCTTGGCCAGGTAGGCGAGCTGGCGCTTGCGGGCGATGTGCGAAGTGATCCGCCGCGCCTCGCGGATGTGCGGCAGCAGCGCCTCGGGCACCGGCAGGCGCGCCAGCTCGGCGTCGCTGAGCGTGGCCAGCGTCTCGCCCAGCGCCAGCACTTCCAGCGCCTCGCGGCGCTGCTGGCTGCGGCTCGGGCTGTAGTATTCGCCGGTGTCGGGGTCGCGTCCGCGCATGCGGAAAGGATAAGCCATTGAACCAGCCGGTCCCATTGCATGACGACAGCCTGGCGCGCCTGGAGGCGCTGGCCGGGGTCGCGCGCGAGCTGCTGGCGCGCTGCCGCGCGCGCGGGGCGAGCCAGGCCGAGGTGTCCTGCTCCGAGGAGCACGGGCTCAGCGCCAGCGTGCGCATGGGGCAGGTGGAGACGCTGGAATCCACCCGCGACCGCGGCATCGCGGTCACCGTCTATTTCGGCCAGCGCAAGGGCAGCGCCAGCACCGCCGACCTGCGCCCGGAGAGCCTGGAGGCCACGGTCGAGCAGGCCTGCGCGATCGCGCGCCACACCGAGGAGGATCCCGCCGCCGGCCTGGCCGAGCCCGAACTGCTGGCGCGCCCGGGGCCGGACGGCCGCTTCCCGGAATTCGACACCTGGCACCCCTGGGCGCTCACCCCCGAGCACGCCATCGACCTCGCGCTGGCCTGCGAACAGGCCGGGCGCGAGGCCGATCCGCGCATCGGCAACTCCGATGGGGCTTCGGTCGGCAGCAGCGAATCGTTGAGCGTGTACGCGAACTCGCACGGCTTCCTCGGCGCCGAGCGCAGCACCCAGCACACGCTCGGCTGCGCGCTGATCGCCGGCCGCGGCGAGGCGATGCAACGCGACGGCTGGTACACCACCGCGGTGGCGGCGGAGGATCTGGAGGAGGCCGTCGCGGTCGGCCGCCGCGCCGCGCAGCGCGCGGTGGCGCGGCTGGATCCGCGCCAGCTGCCGACCCTGCAGGTGCCGGTGCTGTTCGAGGCCGAGGCCGCGCGCTCGCTGGTCGGACACCTGCTCGGCGCGGTGTCGGGCGGCGCGCTGTACCGCAAGGCCAGCTTCCTGCTCGACAGCGTCGGCGCGCGCCTGTTCCCGGACTGGTTCGCGATCCACGAGCGGCCGTTCCTGCGCCGCGGCCTGCGCAGTGCGGCGTTCGACGCCGACGGCGTGGCCACGCGCGAGTCGGCGCTGGTCGAGGGCGGGGTGCTGCAGCGCTACGTGCTCGGCTGCTACTCGGCGCGCAAGCTGGGGCTGGCCACCACCGGCAACGCCGGCGGCGTGACCAACCTCGAGGTGCGCCCGAACGCGGGCGGCTTCGACGAGCTCGTGCGCGGCCTGCACCGCGGCCTGGTGGTCACCGAGCTGATGGGCCAGGGCGTGAACCCGGTCACCGGCGACTACTCGCGCGGCGCGGCCGGCTTCTGGGTCGAGGACGGCGCGATCGTGGGGCCCGTGGACGGGATCACCATCGCCGGCAACCTGCGTGCCATGTTCGAGGCGATCGAGGCCGTGGGCAGCGACGTGGATCGGCGCTCGCACATCCGCACCGGCTCGATCCTGGTCGGGCGGATGACCGTGGCCGGGGAGGGCTGACCCGGGGACTTGACGCGGCCGGCGCACGGGGCCGACAGTGGACCCGCGCCGCAGGGGCGCGCATCGTGCGGGGAGCCACGAAATGAACGACATCAACCCGGCGCCGGGGGGCGCCGCGAGCGGGATATCCGCCGAGGAACGGCAGTGGGCCATGTTCGCCCATCTGGCCGCGCTGGCCGGACTGGTCATTCCGTTCGGCAACATCATCGGCCCGCTGGTGGTCTGGCTGATCAAGCGCGAGACCATGCCCTTCGTCGCCGACCAGGGGAAGGAAGCCCTCAATTTCCAGATCACCGTGGCGATCGCCGCGATCGTGAGCATGATCCTGATCGTGGTGGTGATCGGCTTCGTGTTGCTCTTTGTGATCGGCGTGGCCGCCCTGATCCTGACCATCATCGCCGCGGTCAAGGCCAACGAGGGCGTCGCCTACCGCTATCCGTTCGCGCTGCGGCTGATCAACTGAGCGCTCGCGCGCAGGGTGCACTTGCATCGGGCCGGCACGACCGCATCATGGGTCGGCCGGCCCGTTCTTCTTCCCGGAGGTCACGATGGAAACGCCGCACGAGACCGCTCCCACCCTCAGCGACCGCCAGTGGGCGGCGGCCGCGCACCTGCTGGCGCTGATCCTGGCGCTGGTCACGAGCTGGGCCGCGGGCATCGCCGGCGCGGTCGGCGCGCTCGCGATCTGGATCATCAAGCGCGACGACTCGCCGTTCGCGGCCGAGCACGCCAGGGAAGCGCTCAACTTCAACCTGAGCATGTTCATCTACGCGGTGGTGCTGGTGGTGCTGAGCGTGGTCACGCTCGGCATCGGCCTGATCTTCACCGTGCCGGTGGGGCTGTTGATCGCGCTGGTGTGGCTGGTGTGCACGCTGATCGCGGCGTTCCGCGCCTACGACGGGCAGCCCTACCGCTACCCGATCAGCATCCGCCTGTTCCGCTGAGGCGGGGCCGCGACGCGAGGGGCGGTCCGGGCCCTCAGTCCCGGCGCGTGTACGGTTCCAGTGCGCCGTAGCCGCGGCGGTCGATGCGGTCCAGGCGTTCGTCGAGCGGCGGGTGGGTCTTGTACAACTGCGCCAGGCCGGCCGACTTCGGCCCGAACGCGGACATCTTCTGCAGCACGGCGTAGTAGGCCAGCGGGTTGATCCCGGCGCGGGCCAGGTAGACCAGTGCGATCTCGTCGGCGCGGTATTCGGCCTCGCGGTCCAGGCCGGTGAGCATGATGGCCGCGCCGTGCTTCTCGACGTAGGCGCGCGCCAGGCTCTCGCCCAGGCTGGCGCCGCCGGCGACCTGGGAGGAGACCAGTTCCTTGGCCGCCGCGGCCATCTCCTGCTTGTGGATCACCATGTAATGGTCGCGCTGGACCACGTGGTTGATCTCGTGGGCGAGCACGCCGGCCAGTTCCGCGTCGCTGGCGATGAGCTCGTACAGGCCGCGGGTGAGCAGCACGTAGCCGCCGGGTGCGGCGAAGGCGTTGACCTCCGGCGTGTCCACGATGCCGAAGGCCCACGGCAGCTCCGGGCGTGCGCTCTGCGAGGCGACCCAGCGGCCGACCAGGTTGACCCGGCGCTGCGCAGCCGCGTCGTTCCACAGCGGGCGCGCGCCGAGCACGCGGCCGGCGATCAGCGGGCCCAGCGCCAGTTCCTCCCCGGTCAGCTCGGCTTCCGACTTCGGGATCGCCTTCTCGCCGGCGCCGAGCACCGAGCCCACCGTGCCGCCGCCGAGGGAGCCGAGCAGCCCGCGCGCCACCGAGGTTCCGAGTCGCGCATTGGCCTGGGAGGTCTTGCCGCCGCGCGGCACCGTTTCGCCGGCCCAGGCGATCTTCGTCGCGCTCCAACGCTGCCGCGCGGCGTAGGCGGCCGCGGCCTCGGGCGTGGCCCGGTAGCCCTCCAGCTGCGCCAGCTGGGCGGCGTCGAAGGCCGCGCCGCGCAGGTCGCTCTCGTCGAGGCCGCGCACGCCGGCGGTCTCGCTCACCCGGCCCTTGCCGGCCCTGCCGGTGAACAGCACGCGCAGGGTTTCCGGCGGCGCCGTGCCGGTGCCGGCCATGCGTACCTCGGTGACGCGCACGTAGCCGCTGGCGCCACTGTCGAGGGCGAGCCTGAACCAGAGCCCTTCCTGGCCGGCGACCGCGACCTTGGCATTGCGCTGGAGCGTGGCCACCACCGGCGCGGCGAAGTCGGGCCGGGCGTACACGGCCGCCTGCGGCTTGTGCACGATGGCCTGGAGGGTGGCGGTTGCAGCCAGGGCGAGCGCGGCGGCAAGGGCCAGCGACAGCAGCGACAGGGCGAGGAGGCGGGTCGGGCGCATGGCGGCGGTGGTGGATGTGCGGGCGGGGTTCATTTCCGGATCAACGGATTGGAGCCAGAAAGCGGCCATTCGTGCGGTGCGTTGAGGTCGCGGCCGAGCAGCTCGCGCAGGCGCAGGCGTTCGCCACGGGTGCTGTCGTCGTTGCGGTCGTCGATCTCGGCCGCGACCGCGCAGACATAGACCTTGCCGTCGTCGTCCAGGCGCTGGTCGTGCGCGTTGAGCGCAGCGTGCAGGGCATCGAGCTCGGTTTCGGCGATCGCGCGCGCGCTGTGCTCGTCCTTGCCCTTCCAGACCAGCAGCACCAGGTCGTCGAGGATCGCGTGCAGCCAGCTCTTGCGCTCGACCACGCCCTCGATCATCACCGCCTGGCTGCCGGCATACAGGAACCGCCGCAGCAGGCGCCGGTACTCGCGCCGGGCGAGGGTGGCGGTGCGCGGGTCCACCCCGGGGTTGGCGGCGAAGCGCAGCCGCGCCATCACCAGCCACGGGTGGGTGTCGGGGTCGTATTCGGGGCGGTAGTCGTTGTTGCCCACTGCGTGCCCGCGCTGCACCGCCGCGTACATCCGGCACACGCCGAAGCACAGGCTGACGAAGCCGACGCAGGCGAAGATGTCGAAGAACCAGCCGAAGAAGCTCAGGCCGGCGTAGGCGGCAGCGAGCAGCAGCAGGTTGCCGGCGACGAACACCGCATCAATGTCCTGGTGCGGCTCGCCGCGCCAGAACGCGAACGCGCTGAGTGCGACCAGCAGCGCGGCGAGCAGGTACTTCAGGCCGGTCGGCGGCACCCGGATGGCGCTGTCGTGGATCAGCGCGCCGGCGGCCTCGGCCAGCACTTCCACGCCCGGGGTGGCCGGCCCGATCGGCGTGGGCTTGGTGTCGGTGAGGCCGGCGGCGGTGTAGCCGACCAGCACGGTGGCCCCGCGCAGCGGTGGCAGCGGCTCGCCCGGCGCGCGGCACACGGCGCGGCCTTCGATCAGGTCGGCGGCGCTGACGTAGGGCAGGCGCGAACGGGTGCGCCAGTTGATCCGCACCGAGGCCGGGAAACTCTGCGGCGCGCGCCCGGTGACCTGCACCGCCAGCCGCAGCGGCAGGGAGGGCAGCGCCCAGTCGCCCAGTGCCTCGCGCAGCGGCACGTCGCGCAGCACGCCGTCCTGGTTGCGGGCGACGTTGGTCAGCGCCGAGTGGCGCGCCAGCGCCTGGCCGTAGGGCAGCATCAGCGCCACCGGCGGGCCGGGCGGGGTGGCGCCGGCATGCAGCGGGAACGCGCCGGGCGCCTGCGCCGCGCGCAATGGCGAGCCGGCATCGAAATCCTCCGGCATGCGCGAGGAGCCGAACACGAAGCGTCCGCCGGCGCCGGCGGCCATGGCCTCCAGCGCCGCGTCGCCGGCCGGGTCGGTTGGCGAGGTGTCGGCGAAGATCACGTCGTAGCCGACCGCGCGCACGCCGGCGCGGTCGAGCGCGTCGAGCAGATCCGCGTGCCGCTGCCGGCTCCACGGCCAGCCGCCCTCGCCCCTGGCGCGGAAGTGGTCGATCGAGCAGTCGTCGATCTCGACCACCACGATGCCCGATGGCGCCGGCGGATCCAGCGGGCGCCAGTGGATCACGCGGTCGAAGATCGCGTCCTCGGCCGCGTCCAGGCTGCGACCGTGGCCGTAGTCCCAGGCCAGCCAGGCGATCGCGGACAATGCCAGCAGCGGGTAGAAGGCGAAGCGCAGGCGCAGGGCGAGGCGGGCGGCGGGCCGCCGGTAGCCGCGCTCGAGCCGACCCCAGGCGTCCATGAACGCCTGGCCCGCCTGCGTCAGGGCTTGGTCGAGCCAGGTCAGCAGGCGGTGCGTCAGGCGGGGGCGCATGGCGGCGGCCTCGGGCTAGTGGGTGCGTTGTACCGCCAAACGGGCCAGGGCGTGGAGGTGGACGGCGCGGGCGCCGAACGGGGCGAGCGCCTCGCCCATCCTTGCGCCGAGCTCGGCCAGCCGTCCACGTGCGCCGTCCATGCCGAGCAGGGCGGGGAAGGTGGCCTTGGCCTGGACCGTGTCCTTGCCGGCGGTCTTGCCGAGGGTGGCGCTGTCGCCCTCGACGTCGAGCAGGTCGTCGCGGATCTGGAACGCCAGGCCCAGCGCATCGGCGTAGGCATCGAGCCGGCGGCGCGCCTCGGCGTCGGCGTCGGCGGCGATCGCTCCCAGCCGCACCGCGGCGCGCAGCAGGGCGCCGGTCTTGAGCGCATGCAGGCGCTGCAGCGCCTCCAGGCCGATCGCACCGCCGCGGCCGGTGGCGTCCATGTCCAGCGCCTGCCCGCCGCACATGCCGCGCGCGCCGGCGGCCATGGCCAGCTCGCGCAGCATCGCCACCCGGCGGGCGTCGTCGAGCGGCGCATGCGCGAGCAGTTCGAAGGCGAGCGTCTGCAGCGCGTCGCCGGCCAGGATCGCGGTGGCCTCGTCGAAGGCCACGTGCACGGTGGGCTGGCCGCGGCGCAGCGCATCGTCGTCCATTGCCGGCAGGTCGTCGTGCACCAGCGAGTAGGCGTGGATCAGTTCGACTGCGGCGGCCGGGGCATCGAGCACGGCTTCGTCGGCGCCGAAGGCGGTGCCGGTGGCGTACACCAGCAGCGGGCGCATGCGCTTGCCGCCGAGCAGCACGGCATGGCGCATCGCCGCGTGCAGGCGCGCCGGCGGGGCGGCGGTGGCGGGCAGGGCCGCGTCGAGCGCCGCGTCCACGCGCACGCGCCAGGCCGCGAAAGGCGTCTCAGGCATCCGGCGCGGCGGGCGGCGCGGTGTCGAACGGCTGCGCCCGTTCCGGCTGTTCGGGATCGCTGAGCAGGCGCACCCGCAGCTCGGCCTGTTCCAGCGCGCTCTGGCACTTGCGGTACAGGCCGATGCCGCGCTCGTAGGCGGCGAGCGACTCCTCCAGGCTCATCTGGCCCTGTTCCATCTTCTCGACCAGCTGCTCGAGTTGCTCCAGCGATTGCTCGAAGTCGGCGACCGGGGAGGCGTCGGTGGCGGATTTGCGCGGCATGGCGGAAGTGTGGGGCGAGGCGGAAGGGCGGTCAATCGGGCCGCGGCCGCCACGCCAGGCGCGCGCCGGCCCCGCGCAGCCGCTCGACCAGGGCTGCGGACAGCACCAGGTCGCCGGCGGCCAGCACGGTACCGTCGTCCGCGCACAGCAGCGGCAGATGTTCGCGCAGCCACGGCGGCACGCGGCGTTCCTGCAGCACGTGCTTGAGCGCGTGTGAATGGCGCCGGCCGGGCAGCACGATGCGTTCGCCGCCGCGGCGCGCGCGTGCGCGCAGCGTGCATCCGAAGCCGGCGCCCTCGGGCAGCAGGCGCAGCAGGCCGCCGTCGGGCAGCAGCAGCGGGGCGCAGCCGTCCCAGGCCGCGTCCCAGTCGCGGGGCAGCGGCGGGCGCGGCCGCTCGGCATGCAGCAGGGCGCGCCAGCGGCGGATGCGCGCGCCATCCCAGGCGAAGCTGGCGGCGGCGTCGGGCCGCGCCTGGAGCAGATCCTCTTCGATCCGTTCGATGCCGCGCGCGGGCAGCGGCGGCAACGCCAGCGAGGCGATCCAGCGACGCAGCACCCGCGCGCGCCGTGCCGGCGGCAACGCGCACAGCGCCGGTACCGACAGGGTGTCGGGTGCGTCCGCGGTGGCCGCGGCCAGGGCCGCGGCGTCCGCGTCCTCGAGCAGCGTGGCCGCTTCCGCGCTCAGCGCCGCGCTGCGGGCGAATCCGGCGTCCGCATGCGGCCAGCGTTCGCGCAGCAGCGGCAGCACGCGGTGGCGGAGGAAATTGCGGTCGAAGGCGGTATCGGCATTGGCCGGGTCCTCCAGCCAGTCGAGCCCGTGGGTGCGGGCGTAGGCGAGCAGCTCGGCGCGCGGCGTGGCCAGCAGCGGCCGCCACAACCAGCCGCGGCCGCAGCGCCGCCAGGCGCGCATCGCGCCCAGGCCGTCCACGCCCGAGCCGCGCAGCGCACGCAGCAGGAAGGTCTCGGCCTGGTCGTCGCGGTGGTGGGCCAGCGCCAGCACCTCGCCCTCGGCCAGCTCGGCCTCGAACGCGGCATGGCGCGCGCGCCGCGCGGCCGCCTCCGGGCCCTCGCCGTCGTCACGCGGCACGCTCACCCGGACCACGCGCAGCGGCACGCCCAGGCGGCGGCAGGCCGCCTCGCAGTGCGCGGCCCAGCGCTCGGCGTCGGGGTGCAGGCCGTGGTGCACGTGCAGCGCGCGCAGGCCGGCCGGGCACAGGCCGGTGGTGGCGGCCAGCCAGTGCAGCAGGACGGTGGAGTCGAGCCCGCCGCTGAAGCCGACCACCAGCGGCGCGCGGCGCAACCACTGCAGGATGGCGTCGGACGGGTGCGCGCTCAGCATGCGGCGATGGTGCCACGCGGCTGCAGGCCCTCCCCCGGGGGCGGGTGAAGGCTCAGGACGTGGTGGCGGTGCCGGCGTCCTTGACCACCTCGTAGGCGCCGTAGCTGCGCAGCCGGCGGTAGCGGCGCTCGAGCAGCTCGTCCACCGGCACCTGCTCCAGCGCGTCGAGCTCGCCCAGCAGCACCGCCTTCAGGCGCCGTGCCATCTGCACCGGATTGCGGTGCGCGCCGCCGATCGGCTCGCGCACGATCTTGTCGATCAGGCCGAGCTGCTTCAGGCGCTTGGCGGTCAGGCCCATCGCCTCGGCCGCCTCCTGCTTCTTGTCGGCGGTCTTCCACAGGATCGAGGCGCAGCCTTCCGGCGAGATCACCGAGTAGGTGCTGTATTCGAGCATCAGGGTGCGGTCGCCGACGCCGATCGCGAGCGCGCCGCCGGAGCCGCCCTCGCCGATCACGGTGCACACCACCGGCACGCGCAGCTCGGCCATCTCCAGCAGGTTGCGGGCGATGGCCTCGGACTGGCCGCGCTCTTCGGCATCGATGCCCGGGTAGGCGCCGGGGGTGTCGATGAAGGTCAGCACCGGCAGGCCGAAGCGCTCGGCCAGCTTCATCAGCCGCAGCGCCTTGCGGTAGCCCTCCGGCTTGGGCATGCCGAAGTTGCGCCTGACCTTGGACTTGGTGTCGCGTCCCTTCTCGTGCCCGATCACCATCACGCTGCGGCCGGAGATGCGGGCCAGGCCGCCGACGATGGCGTTGTCGTTGGCGAAGGCGCGGTCGCCGGCCAGCTCGTGGAACTCCTCGCACATCACCCGCAGGTAGTCGAGCGTGTACGGGCGCGCCGGGTGGCGGGCCAGCTGCGAGACCTGCCACGGGCTCAGGTCGCGGAAGATGTGCGCGGTGCGCAGGCGCAGCTTCTCCTGCAGGGCGCGGACCTCGGCCTCGACGTTGACCGCCGAGCCGTGGCCGGCATGGCGCAGTTCCTGGATCTTGGCTTCCAGATCGGCGATGGGCTGCTCGAAGTCGAGGTAGTTCGGATTCATGCGCGGATCGGGCCGGGCGGCAGGAAGTCCGACAGTCTAGCGGAGGCCCGGCGGAACCGACGTACGACGCGGTATGGGGCGGGCTCAGCCGGCCCAGGGCCGGGCCAGGCTCAGGTGCACGCGGCGCACGCCGGGCAGGCTGCGCAGCAGCGCCGGCAGGTCCGGGTCCACGCGCACCCCCTGGCCGCCGTTGAGGCTGAGCCGGCCGACGGCGCCGGAGGCGATCGCCTCCAGCAGCAGCGGGGTGGGGCCGGGGTGGCCGGCGAGCACGCGCTCGAACTGCGGCAGGGCGGCCGGTTCGCGCAGGTCGAGCTGCACCGACAGCCGCTGCGCATGCTGGCTGCAGATCCGGGCGTAGTCCCAGCAGCGCCGCGCGCGCAGGGCGAAGCCGCCGCTGAACTCGTCCTCGCGCAGGCCGCCCTCGATCACCAGGATCCGGTCGCGGGTGAGCTGCGGGCCGTATTCGAGCCAGGCCTCGTTGAAGAACGCGCATTCCAGCCGGCCGCGTCCGTCCTCGAGCAGCACGAAGGCCTGCGATTCGCCGCGCCGGCGCACCGCCACCACCTGTCCGGCGACCACCACGTTGACCTCGGGGCGCCAGCCGCGGCGCGGCTCCTCGGGACGTTCGCTCCAGAGCCGGTCCAGTTCGCCCAGGTCGTGGCCGACCAGGGCGCGCAGCTCGTCGCGGTACGGATCGAGCGGATGGCCACTGAGATAGTGGCCGAGGGTTTCGCGTTCGCCCTGCAGCTTCTGCGGCAGCGGCCAGTCCTCGCACTCGGGCAGTTCGATGCGCAGTGTCGGCGCGGGCGTGTCCGTGCCGCCGAACAGCGACACCTGCCCGGCCTCGCGTTCGCGCGCCTGCTGCTCGGTGATGCGCAGCACCTCCGGCAGCTGCAGCAGCAGCGAGGGCCGGTTGCGGCCGAGCGCGTCGAGCGCACCGGCCTGCACCAGCGCCTCCAGCGCGCGCTTGTTGAGCCGGGTCGAATCCACCCGCCGGCAGAAGTCGAGCAGGTCGGCGAAGGCGCCGCCGTGCCGGCGCGCCTCGACGATCGCCTCGCAGGCGCCGCGGCCCACGCCCTTCACCGCGCCCAGGCCGTAGCGGATGGTGCGTTCGTCTATCGCCTCGAACATGTAGCCGGAGGCGTTGACGTCCGGCGGCAGCACGGTCAGGCCGAGCGCGCGCGCCTCGTCGAGGAAGCCCACCACCTTGTCGGTGTTGTCCATGTCCGAGGACAGCACCGCGGCCATGAACTCGGCCGGGTAGTGCACCTTCAGCCACGCGGTCTGGTAGGCCACCAGCGCGTAGGCGGCCGAGTGCGACTTGTTGAAGCCGTACTCGGCGAACTTCTCCATCAGGTCGAAGATCGCGCTCGCGGTGCGCGCCTCGATGCCGCGCTCGGCGCAGCCGGCCTCGAACTTGGCGCGCTCCTTGGCCATCTCCTCGGGCTTTTTCTTGCCCATCGCGCGGCGCAGCAGGTCGGCGCCGCCGAGCGAGTAGCCGGCCAGCACCTGCGCGATCTGCATCACCTGTTCCTGGTACACGATCACGCCGTAGGTCGGCGCGAGCACGGGTTCCAGCAGCGGGTGCGGATAGCTGACCTCGGTGTGGCCGTGCTTGCGGTCCACCCATTCGCGGTCCATCCCCGAGCCGAGCGGGCCGGGGCGGAACAGCGCAGCCAGGGCGATGATGTCCTCGAAGGTGTCGGGCCTGGCGCGCTTGAGCAGCTCGCGCATGCCGCGCGATTCGAACTGGAACACCGCCACCGTGTCGCCGCGGGCGAACAGCCGGTAGGTTTCGGCGTCGTCCAGCGGCAGCGCGGCGATGTCGAGCGGCGGCTCGCCCTGCGTGGCGCGGCGCGCGTTGATCGCCTTCACCGCCCAGTCGATGATGGTCAGCGTGCGCAGGCCGAGGAAGTCGAACTTGACCAGGCCGATGGCCTCGACGTCGTCCTTGTCGAACTGCGTCACCGGGTTCTTGCCGCGCCCGCCCTGGTCGTGTTCGGCGTACAGCGGGCAGAACTCCGACAGCGGCGCCGGCGCGATCACCACGCCGCCGGCGTGCTTGCCGGCGTTGCGGGTCAGGTCCTCGAGCTGCAGCGCCAGGTCCACCAGGTCGCGGACCTCGTCCTCGCTCTCGTAGCGCTGCTTGAGTTCGGCGACGACGCGGTTGGGGTCCTTGCGCGCCTTCTCGCTGCGGCCGAGCGCGTCCTGGAGCGAGAGCGGGTCGGCCGGCTGCAGCGGGATCAGCTTGGCGATCCCGTCCACGAAGCCGTAGGGATGGCCGAGCACGCGCCCGGCGTCGCGCACCACCGCCTTCGCAGCCATGGTGCCGAAGGTGATGATCTGGCTGACCCGGTCGCGGCCGTACTTGCGCGCGACGTACTCGATCACCTCGTCGCGGCGGTCCATGCAGAAGTCAATGTCGAAGTCCGGCATTGACACGCGCTCGGGGTTGAGGAAGCGCTCGAACAGCAGGTCGTAGGGCAGCGGGTCGAGGTCGGTGATGCCCAGCGCCCAGGCCACCAGCGAGCCGGCGCCGGAACCGCGGCCGGGGCCGACCGGGATGTCCTGCTGCTTGGCCCAGTTGATGAAGTCGGCCACGATCAGGAAGTAGCCGGCGAAGCCCATGCGCACGATCACGTCGAGCTCGGTCGCCAGCCGCTGTTCGTAGTCCTCGCGGGTGCGGCCCGGCGCGAGCGGGTGGCGCTCGAGCCGGCGCGCCAGGCCCTCCGCGGCCTGGACCCGGATCCAGCTGTCCAGGGTGTGCTCGGCCGGCACCGGGAACGCGGGCAGGAAGTAGGTGCCCAGGCGCAGTTCGAGGTTGCAGCGCCGGGCCAGGGCGAGGGTGTTGTCGAGCGCGTCGGGCACGTCGGCGAAACGCTCGGCCATCTCCGCGCCGGACTTCAGGTACTGCTCGGGCGAGTACTCGCGCGGGCGCTTGGGATCGTCGAGCACGCGCCCGGTGGCGATGCACACGCGCGCCTCATGCGCCTCGAAGCCGTCGCGTTCGAGGAAGCGCACGTCGTTGCTGGCCACCACCGGGATGCCGCGCGCCGCCGCGGCGTGCAGGGCGAAGGCGCCCCACGCCTCCTCGCCCTCGCGCCCGGTGCGGGTCAGCTCCAGGTGCAACCGTTCGCCGGTGTGGCGTTGCCAATCGGCCAGCCACTGCTCGGCCAGCTCGTGCCGGCCGGCCGCGACCAGGCGCCCGGCCTCGCTGTGGCGGCCGGCGAGCGCGAACAGGCCGGCGTTCTGCTCGCGCAGCCACTGCGGCCGCAGCACCACGCCGTCGGTGCGGTGGCCTTCCATCCAGGCGCGGCTGAGCAGGTGCGACAGGGTGAGATAGCCCTCGTGGTCGCGGCACAGCAGGGTCAGGCGCGTGGCCGGTTCGTCGCCCTCGGCCAGCAGCACGTCGGCGCCGGCCACCGGCTTGATCCCGGCGGCCTCGGCGGCCTTGTAGAACTTGACCAGGCCGAACAGATTCAGCAGGTCGGTCACTGCCACCGCCGGCTGGCCGAGCGCGGCGCAGCGCTTGACCAGCTCGCCGATCCGGATCGTCGAATCGGTGAGCGAGTACTCGCTGTGCAGGTGCAGGTGGACGAAACGCGCGGACATGCGCCGCGCAGGTTAACAGCCCCGGCCCGGCTCGGACGAGGTTGACAGCCGGCCGCCGACGGCTTCTGCGCGCCGCCGGCGAACCGCGCCTCAGGCCACGTGGAACAGTTCGCTGAAGGTGGCGCCGCTGGGCGCGTAATGGCCGGTGTGCACGCGCAGGCGGTGCCGCCACAGCGCGATCTCGGCCAGCCGGTCGCGCAGCCAGGCCGCACGGCGGGTGGCGCCGTCGCCAGCCGGGTGCTCGTCCTGGCGGTAGGCGCGGAAGTCGCCGTATTCCTCCATCTCCACCGCGCACGCAGGCCAGGCGAGTTCGAGCAGCAATACGTCGTCGAGCTTGCCGAGCAGCGGCTGGCGGTCCGGGATCAGGTCGTCGTCCTGGTCCAGATAGGCCAGCAGCTTGCGCACCCGCGCGGCCAGGGCCGGGTCGGTGTTCCAGTCGGGGTCGGCGAGCATCGCGCGCAGCTCTTCGAGCCGGCGCAGGCGGCGTTCGAGCACGTCGCGTGCGGCCTGCGGCGGCAGCGAGACCAGCCAGCGGCACAGAGCCTGGACGCGCGCCTGGTCCACACGTGGAGCGTCGGGATGGATTTCGTGCAGCAGGGCATCGAAGGCGGCGATCGCATCGTCGCGCAGCGGAACCGGCGGCGGCGCGGTCGCGGGCATCGCAGCCCCGGTGTTCACGCTCGCATGCGGCTGGGCCAGCGGCAGCGGGTCGTCGGTCGGAGTGGGGACGGCATGACGCATGGCACACCTCGCTTTGGCCGTCTCGTTCGGCGAGCCGCGCGTGCCGGCCGTTGTCCGCACGGCTCCTGCCTTCTTCCCTGAGGATGCAACCGCATCATGCGCCGTTGCACACGTGTCGGAAGCCCGCATGACTTCTGCGGTTCAGCCGGTCTACGCATTGCTGAATGCGACCTTCGCCGGCCCCGCACATGCACAGGGCCGCCCGGGGGCGGCCCCGTGTCGCGCTGCGTGCCGGCCGGTGCTCAATGGATCACGAACCGCGCCGTCGGGGCGGGGACGTAACTGCGTTCGCGCACGCTGCGCAGATGCTGCGCCAGCGCGTCCTCGGCGCTGCGCGCCTGCTGCCAGTCGCGGCGGGTGAAGGCGAAGGTGCCGACCGCGCAACCACGCAGTTCCGCCTCGATCGCGCGCAGGCGGCAGAAGTCCAGGAACGAGACGACTTCGGCTTCCAGCGTCGGCCAGGCGGCCTCGACCACGATCGCCTCGTCGAGCCGACCGACGGTGGGCAGCGAGTTGGGCAGCAACTGGCGGTCGCCGCCGGCGTAGCCGACGACGAGGACCGCGGTGCGGCCGGCCTCGCCCGCGGGCTGCCACTGGGGGTCGCCGATCATGCGGGCGGCCGCATCGATCCGCCGCACCCGTTGCTCGATTGACGGCGGCTCGCAGCGGTCGGCGGTGGCTTCGCGCAGCTCGCGGGCGGCGGTGGCGAGCTGGTCGCAGTCCAGGGGAGCGATCCTGGGGCCCAGGCGGGCCAGCAGGGCGTTGAAGCGGTCCAGCGCGGCCGTGTCCAGATCGAAGCTGCCGATGCGATGGCGGCGGCAGCTGCGACGCGGCGGCGGCAGGTCGAGGATCGAGGGCAGCGGGGCCGTGGTGGCGAGGATGGCGTTCATGGCGGACTCCTTGGGAGGTGGAAAACGCCGTGGATCCGGCGTGTGGACAGCATCGTTCCCGGGCCGCGCGAGGTCATGAGGCGATCGTGAGCGGACTCGAAGCGTTTGCTGAGGGAATCGGAGGAATCGTGAGGAATTCCTGATGGCAGTCGGCGCAGGCAATGGCAACGGGCAGGGCAGGGCCGAGTGCTACCGGTTCGGCCCGATCCTGGTGGACGCCTCGGCGCATGCCCTGTTCCGCGACGGCCGGCCGGTGCCCGTGGAGCCCAAGGCCTTCGCGGTCCTGCTGGTCCTGCTGCGCCACGCCGGGGAGCTGGTGCGCCACGGCGAGCTGCTGGACGAGGTCTGGGGGCACCGGCACGTCACTCCCGGCGTCCTGACCCGTGCCGTCGCCCAGCTCCGGCAGGCGCTCGGCGACGACCCCCACGACCCGCAGTGGATCCAGACCCGGCATGGGCTGGGGTACTGCTTCGTCGGCACGCTGGATGCCCAGCCCGAGCGGCGGCGGACGCCGGCGGCGGCCGATGCGGCCGACGCCTCTCCCGGGCCGACATCCGCCACATCGGGCACGAGTCCCGCGGCGGAAGGGGGGGCGACCGCCACGCAGGCTCCGCCGCCCCCCGCCGCGCCTCCCACTCCGGTGCCCGCGTCTCCCCCGCCCGCGGGTACGGGAGAGCGGCGCGTGTTGGCGCCGGACCGCCGCGCTGCGACCCCGGGCCGACGGCGTTGGCGGTGGCCGTTGGCCGCGGTGGTCGCCCTGGGCGTAGTGCTGGCGGGCCTGTTGCTGCTGTGGAGCCTGCGCGACCGCGCGCCGCTGCCGGCGCCCTCGATCGCGGTGCTGCCGTTCTCCGCGCTCGATGGTGGCCGCGACGATCGTTACCTCGCCGAAGGCCTGGCGCGGGAACTACACGACGCGCTGTCCGGTGTGCACGGACTGGAAGTCGCGGCCTGGCAGAGCCCCGTGGAGGTGGCGCGCGAGGATCCGCGCGCGACCGGGCGCCGGCTGGGCGTGGCGACGGTGCTCGACGGCGATGTGCGCCTGGAAGGCGGCCGGCTGCGGATCCACACCCGCCTGACCGACGTCGGCAGCGGCGAGACGCTGTGGAGCCGGGTGTACGAGCGCGACATGGCGCGGGTGTTCGAAACCCAGCACGAGATCGCGCAGGAGGTGGTGCGGCGGCTGGTCGGCGCGTTGCCCGACGCCGGCGAAGGGTTGCGCCGGCGGCTGGCGCCGACGCGCAGCCTGCCCGCCTTCGACGCCTACCTGCGCGGCATGCAGCAACTGTTGCGCGGCGGCGGCGACCGCGAACGACAGGCGGCGGCGTACTTCCGCCAGGCTCTCGCCCACGACCAGGGCTTCGCCCGCGCCCAGGCGGGCCTGTGCCGGGTCGAGCTCTGGCGCTTCGAGGCGCATCGCGACGCCAACCGGTTCGAATCCGCGCGCCTGGCCTGCCTGCGCGCGGAGAACATGGATCCGACCATGGGCGAGGTGGTGCTCGCCCTCGGCGACCTGTACCGCGTGCAGGGCGAGTACGAGCGTGCCGACGAGTACTACCGGCGGATCGAGAACGATCCGGCATTGCGCGCGCAGGCGCTGATCGGGCGCGCGCGGGTGGCGGCGGCGCAGGGGCGCGCCACGCTCGCCGACGCGTACCTGGCGCGCGCGGTGGAGGCGGCGCCGTCCGATGCCGACGTGCATGCGCACCAGGGCTACCAGCACTATTTCGCCGGGCGCCTGCCCGAGGCGATCGCCTCGCTCGCGCGCGCGGCCGCGCTGCGTCCGGGCGACGCGTACATCCTGAGCACCTATGGCGGCATGCTGCTCACTGCCGGCCGCAACCGCGAGGCCGAGGCGGTGCTGGAACGCTCGCTGGCGATCGAACCGACCGAGGCGGTGCTGAGCAACCTCGGCACCTTGAAATACCAGCGCGGCGACTACGCCGGTGCGGCCGCGCTGTACCGACAGGCGACCACGCTCAACCCCGGGCACTTCCAGATCTGGGGCAACCTCGGCGACGCGCTGCTGGCCGATCCGGCCACGCGCGCGCAGGCGCGCGACGCGTTCCGCGAGGCCGCCACGCTCGCCGAGCGCTACGTGGCGCTGCGCGCGGGCGATGCACGCGCGCTCGCCGCGCTGGGCTGGTACCGCGCCAACCTGGGCGAAGCGGAGGCGGCGCTCGACCTGGTGCGTCGTTCCGAGGCGCTCGGCACCGAGCCGGCCGAGGTCGCCTACTACAACGCCGAGACGTTCGCGCTGCTCGGCCGCCACGACGAGGCCCGCCGCCGGATCGAGGCCGCGCGCCGCGCCGGCATCGCCGAAGTGCGCATCACCACCACCCCGATCCTGGCCGCCGTGCTGGCAGACGACAGCCGCACGACCGGCCGCTGACCCTCCGCGTTCCCCCGCGCCACCCACAGGAGGCCGACGTGTCCACCGATCGCACGAGCACGAGTTCCGGAACCCGCGACGAGCGGGAATTGACGTTCCATCTCGACGGCGAACGGGTGCTGCGGATCCGCATCCAGATCGCCGCCAACACGCCGGTGGTCGTACCCGTGCCGCCGCGGCCGCGGCAGCCCGGCGACACGCTGCTGAACGTGGCGCTCGACGGGGAGTGCGTCGTCGGCATCTTCCTTGGCGTGGAACGGCTCATGGGCAACACGCCCGTGGTCGGACCGCCGCGCCCGGGCGGCGCGCAGGGCTGAGTCAGGCGCCGTCCCCGCGCAGCACCTCCCGCACCGGCGCGAAGCTGCGCCGGTGCGCGGGGCAGGGGCCGTGCGCGCGCAGCGCGGCCAGGTGCGCGGGCGTGGGATAGCCCTTGTGCGCGTCGAAGCCGTACTGCGGCCAGCGCGCGTGCAGGGCGAGCATGGCGCGGTCGCGGCTGACCTTGGCCAGGATCGAGGCGGCCATGATCGCGCGGTCGCGCGCGTCGCCGCCGACCCAGGCCTCGGCCGGGCAGGGCAGGCCGCGCGGCAGCGCGTTGCCGTCCACCCGCACCAGGTCGGCCGCGTGCGCCACCGCCAGCACCGCGCGGCGCATGCCCTGCATCGTCGCCTGGAAGATGTTGAGGCGGTCGATCTCTTGCGGTTCGACGGTTTCCACGTGCCAGGCCAGCGCGCGTTCGACGATGCGTTCGTACAGCGCCTCGCGCCGCGCGGGCGGCAGGCGCTTGGAATCGTCCAGGCCGTTGACCGGCGCGCGCCCCGGCGCGAACACCACCGCCGCCACCACCAGCGGCCCGGCCAGCGGCCCGCGCCCGGCCTCGTCCACGCCGGCGATGCGCGGCGTGCCGCCGGCGACGGCGAAGTCGAGCGGGAGCTGGCCGCCGCGCTCAGGCATGGCGCCGCGCGAGCAGCTCGGCCACCGCCTCGGCCGCGCGCGCCGAGGCGCCCTGGCGCAGCCGCTCGTGCAGGGCGGCGTAGCGCGGCAGCAGCGCGGCCACCGCCTGCGGCTCGCGGAACCAGCGCAGCACCGCGGCGGCGAGCCGATCCGGCGTGCAATCGTGCTGCATCAGCTCCGGCACCAGGCGTTCGCCGGCGAGGATGTTCGGCAGCGCATAGGTCTCGGTGCGGAGCAGGCCCAGTCCCTTGACCAGCGTGTAGGTCAGCGGCGCGACGCGGTAGGCCACCACCATCGGCCGCTTGCACAGCATCGCCTCGAGCGCGGCGGTGCCCGAGGCCAGCAGCACCACGTCGGCGGCGATCATCGCCGCCTGCGCCTGGCCGTCGAGCAGGTGCACCGGCGGCAGCGGCGCGGGCGCCTGCGCCAGCAGGCGCTGCAGCGCATCGCGGCAGGCGGCGTTGGCGGCCGGGATCGCCAGCTGCAGGCCGGACACGTCCCGCGCGACCTGGCGCGCGGCGTCGAGGAAGACCGCGCCAAGCCGCTGGATCTCGCCCAGGCGCGAGCCCGGCAGCACTGCCAGCAGCGGCGCGTCGGCCGCCAGCCCGAGCTGCGCGCGCGCGGCGGCACGGTCCGGCTGCAGCGGCAATGCATCGGCGAGCGGATGGCCGACGAAGCGTGCGTCCACGCCGTGGCGCGCGTAGATCTCCGGTTCCATCGGGAACAGGCACAGCACGCGGTCGGCGCTGCGGCCGATCTTCGCCGCGCGCGACTCGCGCCAGGCCCACACCGACGGGCTCACGTAGTGCACCGTGCGCAGGCCGCGCTGCTTGAGCCAGCGCTCCACGCCCAGGTTGAAATCGGGCGCGTCTATGCCGACGAACACGTCCGGCCGCCAGGCGAGCAGGCGCTCGCGCAGCGCGCGGCGCAGGCGCAGCAGGCGTGGCAGGTGATGCAGCACCTCGGCCAGGCCCATCACCGCCAGCTCGGAGGCGTCGTGCCAGGCCTGCAGCCCCTCGGCGCGCATGCGCTCGCCGCCGACGCCGGCGAACGCCGCGCCGGGAAAGCGCCGGCGCAGCTCCGCGACCAGGCCGGCGCCGAGCTGGTCGCCGGAGGTCTCGCCGGCGACGAGGGCGATGCGCAGGCTCACCGCAGCAGCGGCCGGTTGCCGCTCTCCAGGAACGCCAGCAACTGGCGCACGTCGTCGCTGCCCTGCGCCAGCTCGGCCAGCTGCTGCCTGGCGTCCTCGAGCCTGGCGCCGGAGAGGTACAGCGCGCGGTAGGCGCGCTTGATCGCGGCGATGCGCTCGGGGTCGAAGCCGCGGCGCTTGAGCCCTTCGGCGTTGATCCCGCGCGGCCGGCCGTAGCCTTCCTGCGCCACCATCACGAACGGCGGCACGTCGCCGTTGACGAACGCGCCCATGCCGATGAACGCGTGCGCGCCGATCCGGCAGAACTGGTGCACGCCGGCGAAGCCGCTGATGATCACGTGGTCGCCGACCTCGACGTGGCCGGCCAGGGTGGCGTTGTTGGAGAACACGCAATGGCTGCCCACCTGGCAGTCGTGCGCGACGTGGGTGTAGGCCAGGAACCAGTTGTCGTCGCCGATCCGGGTGATGCCGCCGCCGTTGCCGGTGCCGCGGTTGATGGTGACGAACTCGCGGATCGTGTTGCGGTCGCCGATCAGCAGCTCGGTGCGCTCGCCGGCGAACTTCTTGTCCTGGGCGTCGCCGCCGATCGCGGCGTGGCCGTGGATGCGGTTGTCGCGGCCGATCCGGGTCGGCCCCTCGATCGTGCAGTGCGGGCCGATCGTGGTGCCGTCGCCGATCTCGACCTCGGCGCCGATCACCGTGTAGGCGCCCACGCGCACGCCGGCGCCGAGCCGCGCCGAAGCATGGACCAGCGCGGTGGGGTGGATCGCCGGGGCGCTGTCGTCGGTCATCGGGTCAGGCCTTGACCTCGGCGCACAGGATCTCGGCGCAGGCCACCTGCTCGCCGTCCACGCGCGCGCTGCAGGCGTACAGGGCCATGTTGCGGATCACGCGCTTGATCACCACCTCGAGCTCCAGCCGGTCGCCCGGCACCACCATGCGCGAGAACTTCGCGCCGTCGATCTTGACCAGGTAGAACAGCTTGCCCTCGGTGCTCGCCTCGTGCGAGAGCTGGGTCAGGATCCCGCCGGCCTGCGCCATCGCCTCCAGCACCAGCACGCCCGGCATCACCGGGTTGCCGGGGAAGTGGCCGTTGAAGAATTCCTCGTTGCTGGTGACGTTCTTGTAGGCGAGCAGGCGCTTGTGCGGCTCGAACTCGGTGACGCGGTCCACCAGCAGGAACGGGTAACGGTGGGGCAGCAGCTTCTGGATCGCCACCGTGTCCAGCGGCAGTTGCACGTTCGAGGTCGTCATTGCATCAATCCCGGGTCAGGCGCAGGCGCCGGGCCAGCGCGTCGAGTTGCTTGAAGCGGGCGGCATTCTTCCGCCAGCTGCGGTTGTCCATCAAGGGCGTGCCGGAGGAGTATTCGCCCGGTTCGCGGATCGAGTGGGTGACCAGGCTCATCGCGGTGACCACCACCCGGTCGCACAGCTCCAGGTGGCCGAGCACGCCGGCGCCGCCGCCGATCAGGCAGTAGCGGCCGATGCGCGCGCTGCCGGCCACCGCCGAGCAGCCGGCCATCGCGGTGTGCGCGCCGATGCGCACGTTGTGGCCGATCTGGATCTGGTTGTCCAGGCGCACGTCCTCCTCGAGCACCGTGTCCTCCAGCGCGCCGCGGTCAATGGTGGTGTTGGCGCCGATCTCGCAGTCGTCGCCCACCGTCACGCCGCCGAGCTGCGGCACCTTCAGCCAGTGCCCGCCTTCCATCGCCAGGCCGAAGCCGTCGGCGCCGAGCACCGCGCCGGGGTGGACCAGCACGCGCCGGCCGAGCCGCACCCGCGTCACCAGGGTGACCCGCGCGACCAGCACGCTGCCCGCGCCGACCACGCAGTCCTCGCCGACCACGCAGCCCGGGCCGAGCACCGCGCCGGCCTCGATCCGGCTGCGCGCGCCGATGGCCACGAACGGCCCGACCTGCGCCGACGGATCCACCTGCGCGCCAGGATCCACGACCGCGGACGGGTGGATGCCCGGCGCCGGCGCCGGGCGCGGCTCGAACAGCGCGGCGATCTTCGCGAACGCGACGTACGGGTCCGGCGCGAGCAATGCGGTGCCGGCGTAGCCTGCGGCATCGTCCTCGCGCATCACCACCACGCCCGCACGCGTGTGCGCGAGCTGGCCGCGGTACTTCGGGTTGGCCAGGAAGGCCAGCCGGTCCGGGCCGGCGCCGGCGAGCGTGGCCACGCCGGCGACCGCCGTGTCCGGATCGCCGCGCAGGCCGAGCCCGAACCTCACGGCCAGATCCGCAGCGGTGAACCGCTCCCCGCTCATCCCGCTTTCCGTGGCACGCCCGTCAGAACGAGCCGCCGAAGGTGAACTGCAGGCGCTCGATCTCGTCGTCGTCGCCCTTGCGGATCGGGAACGCGTAGCTGATCGAGATCGGGCCGATCGGCGCGCGCCAGAGCAGCGCCACTCCGGTCGAGACACGAAGTTCGCCGGCGTCGAAGGTGTCCAGGTCGGCGAACACGTTGCCGAAATCCACGAACGCCGACACCCGTGCCGCCGGTGAGTTGATCAGCCGCGGGAAGACCAGCTCGATCGACCCCACTGTCTTGAGCGCGCCGCCGATGGGCTGCGGGGCCCCGCGAGCGGGATCGGTCGAGGCCGACGCGCGCGGGCCGAGAGTGTTGTCGCGGAAGCCGCGCACGGAGCGCACGCCGCCGGCGTAGAAGTTCTCGAAGAACGGCAGCCCGTCGGCGGTCGCCGTCCTGACGTAGTCCGGTGACACATTGGGCACGCAGGGGTCGCTCGGCGGCGGGGGCGGAGGCGGGTTGGGGTTCTCCTGGGTGGGCTCGGTCGGGGGTGTGAAGCACAGGTCGCGCGTCACCGGGTCGCCGTAACTGTCACCGTAGCCGACTTCAGCACGGGTCATGACCACGAACCGCGAGGACAGCGGCCAGTACCTGGAGATCTCGTAGTTGAGCTTGTAGTACTCGATCGTGGAGCCGGGCAGGGTCAGCTCCACGCCGATCCGCTGGTAGGTGCCGCGGGTCGGCGCGAAGTAGTCGTTGCGGGAGTCGCGCGCCCAGGCCAGCTCGGTACGCCAGGCGTGGAAGGTCCTGCGGCCCAGCGCATCGATGTAATCCATGATCGGGATCGGGGTGATGCCTGGGGAGGTGAAGATCTCGTTGCTGTCCACGCCGAACAGCATCGAGACGGTGTCGGTCTCGGTGATCGGCAGGCCGAGCAGGACCTGGCCTGCGCCGCTGGTGCTCGAGTAGCGCGCCGTGTTGTAGTCGGTGGTGTCGAACTCGCGCCACCAGAAGTTGTAGCCCAGCGACAGGCCTTCGTCGGTGAAGTAGGGGTTGTAGAACGAGAAGTCGTAGCGCTGCAGGAAGTCGTTGCGCTGCGCCTGCACGCTGATCCGGTTGCCGCTGCCGAGGAAGTTGTTCTGCGACAACTGGATCGAGGTGCTGATGCCCTGCAGCTGGGAAAAGCCGACACCGAACACGAAGCTGCCCGAGGTCGTTTCCTTGACGTCGAAGACCACGTCCACCTGGTCGTCGCGGCCGGGCACCGGCGTGTTCTCCACCTCCACCGTCTCGAAGTAGCCCAGACGCTGCAGGCGCACCTTGGACCGGTCGATCGCGGCCTGTGAATACCAGGCGCCCTCGAACTGGCGCATCTCGCGGCGCAGCACCTCGTCGGCGGTGCGGCTGTTGCCCTTGAACACGATCCGGCGCACGTTCACGCGCGGGCCCGGCACCACGTGCAGGGTGATGCCGACGGTGTCCTTCTCGCGGTTGACCTCGGGGATCGGGTTCACTTCGGCGAACGCATAGCCGATGTTGCCCAGCGTGGCGGTGATCGCGTCGGCGGTGAGTTCGATCAGGCGGCGCGAGAAGGTCTGGCCGGGCTGGACCAGCACCAACCGTTCGATCTCCTCCCGCGGGAGCACGGTGTCACCGGTCACCTTGACATCGGTCACGGTATACACGTCGCCCTCGGTCACCCCGGCGGTGATGAACACGTCGCGCTTGCCCGGGCTCAGGGCGACCTGGGTGGAGTCGATGTTGAAGTCGAGATGCCCGCGGTCGAGGTAGAACGCGTTGAGCTTCTCCAGGTCGCCGGCCAGCTTCTCGCGCGAGTACTGGTCGTCGCGTCGGTACCACGAGAGCCAGTTGGTGGTCCCGGACTCCCAGTTGTCGGTGATTTCCTCGTCGCGGTACTTCTCGTTCCCGATCAGGTTGATGTGGCGGATCTTCGCGGCCTTGCCCTCGTCAATGGCGATGGTCACGTCCACGCGATTGCGATCCAGGCGCGACACGGTCGGCTTGATCTCGACGTTGTACTTGCCGCGGTTGTTGTACTGGCGCGTGAGCTCGTTGGTGACGCGGTCCAGGCTGAGGCGGTCGAAGGTCTCGCCCTCGGCCAGGCCGATGTCCTTCAGCCCCTTGAGCAGCTGGTCGGTCTTGATGTCCTTGTTGCCGGTGAGCGTGAGCTTGTTGATGGCAGGCCGTTCCACCACCGTCACCACCAGGATCCCGTCCTGGCGGTCCAGGCGCACGTCCTCGAAGAAGCCGGTGCGGTACAGGGCGCGGATCGCCTCCGCCGCGCGCGCGGAGTCCACCGTGTCGCCGCGTTCGATCGGCAGGTAGGTGAAGACGGTGCCGGCCGAGATGCGCTGCAGGCCCTCGACGCGGATGTCGGTGACGGTGAAGGGTTCCGGAGTGGCGGCGGTCTGGGCCGATACGGGAACGGCGAGTGCCGAGGCGAGGGCGAGGGCCAGCAGGCGGCGGGTCAAGGGTCGCGTCATCGTCACGTCCGGTAGGGAGGCGGGACCATCGCCGGCGGCGATGGCGGGTGGCCGGGGCGCTCAGCGCACCAGCTGCAGGAGGTCATTGTAGAACGCCAGGCCCATGAGCCCGGCCAGCAGCGCCAGGCCCACGTACTGCCCCGCGGCCATGGCGCGTTCGCTCAAGGGGCTGCCCTTGACCAGCTCGATACCGTAATAGAGCAGGTGCCCGCCGTCCAAGACCGGGATCGGCAGCAGGTTGAGGATGGCCAGACTGAGCGACAGCAGGGCCAGGAAGTTCAGGAACCAGGCCGGGCCGAGCTGGGCCGAGGCGTTGGCGTAGCGGGCGATGGTGATCGGCCCGGAGACGTTCTCGACCGAGGCACGGCCGCTGACCATGCGCCCGATCATCGCCACCAGCTCGCGGGCGAGCTGGCCGGTCTCGCGCACCGCGGCAGGCACCGCGGCGAGCGGGCCGTGGCGCAGGGTGGCGTCGTAGGGTGGCGGTCCCGGCTGCGCCGCGGCGATGCCGAGATACCACTGCGGCTGTCCGGGGCGGGTGTTCTCGCGCCGCGCCGGCACCAATTCCAGCGCCAGGCGCTCGCCGTCGCGTTCGACCTCGACCATGCCCGGGCCGCCGCGTGCGCCGAGCGCCTGCACCAGCGGGCCGATGTCCTCGAAGCTGCGCACCGGCCGGCCGTCCACGGCGGTGATCCGGTCGCCTTCGGCGAGCACGCCCCAGGCCGGGGTGCCTTCGGCGATGTCGCCGATCACCGGCGGCAGCAGGCGGTGGCGCGGCATCAGGCCGATCGCCTCCACCGCGCGCGGTTCCTCGAACCGTGCCGGCAGCCGCGACAGGTCCAGCCGGTGCGTCGCCTCGCCGCCCGATGCGGGGCGCACCGTGACCACGATCGGTTCGCGGTCGAGTGCCGCCGCGGTCAGCGCGCGCGCGGCCTCGCTCCAGGTCGGCGTCTCCAGGTCGCCGACGCGCAGCAGGGTGTCGCCGGGGCGCAGCCCCGCCTGCGCGGCGATGCCGTCCACGCGCCCGGCCACCGGTGCGTAGTCGGGGCGCCCGATCACGAACATCAGCCACAGCAGGGCCACGCACAGGACCAGGTTCGCGACCGGGCCGGCGGCGACGATCGCGATCCGCCGCCACACGCTCTGGCGGTTGAAGGCGCGCGGCGCGTCCTCGGGCGGCACCTCGCCCTCGTGCTCGTCGAGCATCTTCACGTAGCCGCCGAGCGGGAGCGCGGCTACCACCCATTCGGTGCCGTCGCGGCCGATGCGCTTCCACAGCGGCTTGCCGAAGCCGACCGAGAAGCGCAGCACCTTCACCCCGCAGCGGCGCGCCGCCCACCAGTGGCCCAACTCGTGGAAGGTCACCAGCACGCCGAGGCTGACGATCATCCACCACACCGATCCGAGGAAGCTGCTCATGCGGGGGCCGTGATCCGGGACAGGGCGCCTTCGGCATGGCGGCGCGCGGCGGCGTCGGCCTCGCGCAACACGTCCAGCGATTGCGCCGGCGCGGGAGGGAGCGCGGCGAGGGCGTCCTCGACCAGCGCGGGAATCGAGAGGAAAGCGATCCGGCCCTGAAGAAACGCTGAAACCGCCACTTCGTTGGCGGCATTGAGCACCGCCGGCGCGGTGCCGCCGGCCTCGAGCGCGGCGTAGGCCAGGCGCAGGCAGGGGAAGGCCTCGAGGTCGGGCGCCTCGAAGTCCAGGCGGCCGTGCTGCAGCAGCTGCAGCCCCGGCACGCCGGAGGCGATCCGCTCCGGCCAGGCCAGGCCGACCGCGAGCGCGGTGCGCATGTCGGGCAGGCCGAGCTGGGCGAGCGTGCTGCCGTCCACGAACTCGACCAGCGAGTGCACCAGGCTCTGCGGATGCACCAGCACCTCGATGCGCGAGGCGGGCAGGCCGAACAGGTGGTGGGCCTCGATCACCTCCAGGCCCTTGTTCATCAGCGTGGCCGAGTCCACCGAGATCTTCGGGCCCATGGACCACTTCGGGTGCGCGACCGCCTGCGCCGGCGTGACGCCGCGCAGCTCCTCGCGGCAGCGGCCGCGGAACGGGCCGCCCGAGGCGGTGAGCACGATGCGCTGCAGGCCGGCGCGGGCATGCGCGTCGGGCAGGCACTGGAAGATCGCGTTGTGCTCGCTGTCCACCGGGATGATGGTCGCGCCGCCCTCGCGCACGGCCGCCATCAGCAGCTCGCCGGCGAGCACCAGCGACTCCTTGTTGGCCAGCAGCAGGCGCTTGCCGGCACGTGCGGCGGCGAGCGTGGAGGGCAGGCCGGCGGCGCCGACGATCGCGGCGACCACCGTGTCGCAGGCGTCGGAGGCCACCAGCGCCTCGAGCGCGGCCGCGCCGGCGTGCGCCTGCGTGGGCAGGCCGGCCGCGCGCAGGCCCTCGCGCAGCGCCGGCAGGCAGGCCTCGTCGGCGACCGCCGCGTGCGCCGGGCGGTGCGTGCGGCACAGCGCGAGCAGCGCCTCGACGTTGCGCCCCGCCGCGAGCACGCTCGCGCGCAGCCGCTGCGGGTGGCGCGCGATCACGTCGAGCGCGGAACTGCCGATCGAACCGGTGGCGCCGAGGACTGCGACCTGCCGCATGGCTCAGAACCCGGCCATTTCCTTGCCCAGCGCGAACACGGGCAGGGCCGCGAGCACGCTGTCGAGGCGATCGAGGATGCCGCCGTGGCCGGGGATCAGGTCGCCCGAATCCTTCACGCCCACGTGGCGCTTGAGCAGGCTTTCGAACAGGTCGCCGACCACGGAGAAGCCGGTGGCGGCGAGCGCGACCAGCGCCACCGCCGGCAGCTGCGCCAGGCTCGCGCCCGCGAACGGCGCCGCCACCAGCGCCAGCAGCAGCGCGGCGGCCAGGCCGCCGAGCAGGCCTTCCACGGTCTTGTTCGGGCTGATCTGCGGACTGAGCTTGCGCCGGCCCAGCCGGCGCCCGGCGAAGTACGCGCCGCTGTCCGCGGCCCAGATCATCGCCAGCGCCAGCAGCAGCCAGCGGTGGCCGTCGGGTTCGCCGGCATGGATCACCGCCAGCGCGCTCCAGGCGGGGATCACCGCCAGGGTGCCGGCGGCGAGCTTGAACACCCGCGCATGGGTGTCGTGGTCGGAGGCGAAGCGGTGATGCCTGAGCCACAGCAGCGCCAGCAGCCACCACACCACGCCCACCACCACCGAGATCCACAGCAGCACCAGCGAGCCCCCGGTCTGGGTGCGCGAGGCCCACACCAGCGCCACCATCAGCGCCAGGTTGGCCACCAGCAGCACCAGCCGCTGCAGCGTGTCCTCGACCTCGGCCAGACGGAACCACTCCCACAGCGCGGCCAGGAACACCACCGCGGTGATCGCCACCAGCCACGGGGTCGGCAGCAGCAGCACCGCCGCGATCGCGAGCGGGGTCATGATCAGCGCGGCCAGCAGTCGCGTACGGGTCATTCGGTCGTTCCGGAAGGGGCGGCCACCTGCGCCCCGGTCAGGCCGAAGCGGCGTTCGCGGCCGGCGTAATCGTCGAACGCGCGCTGCAGTGTGGCCGCATCCACGTCGGGCCACAACGTGTCGGTGAACCACAGTTCGGTGTAGGCGAGCTGCCAGAGCAGGAAGTTGCTGATCCGCAGCTCGCCGCCGGTGCGGATGAAGAGGTCGGGCGGGGGCAGGTCGGCCAGTGCCATGCGCGCGCCGAGCATGGCCTCGTCGATGGCGGCCGGGTCCAGCCGGCCGGCACGCACGTCCTCGGCCAGGCTGCGCGCGGCGCGGGCGATGTCCCAGCGGCCGCCGTAGCTGGCGGCGATGGTCAGGTGCAGGCGGGTGTTGCCGGCGGTCAGCACCTCGGCCGCGTCCATGCGCGCGCCGATCGCCTCGGAGAAACGCTCGCGCTCGCCGATGAAGCGCACCCGCACGCCGCGCCGGTGCAATTCCTCCACCTCGCGTTCGAGCGCGTTCATGAACAGCTTCATCAGCGCCCCCACTTCCTCGTCGGGGCGGCCCCAGTTCTCGCTCGAAAACGCGAACAGGGTCAGCGCCTCGACGCCCTTGCCGAGGCAGAAGTCGATGCACAGGTTGACCGCGCGCGCGCCGGCGCGGTGGCCGACCGCACGCGGCCGGCGGCGGCGTTCGGCCCAGCGCCCGTTGCCGTCCATGATGACGGCCACGTGCCGTGGCACACGCGCTGGCGCGGGCGGGATGCTCATGCGGCCGTCCGCGTCAGACCGCCATCAACTCCTGTTCCTTGGCCTTCACCACCTCGTCCACGTCCTTGATCGCCTTGTCGGTCAGCTTCTGGATCTCCTCCTCGCTGCGCCGCACTTCGTCCTCGGTGACCTTCCTGTCCTTGAGCAGTTCCTTGACGTGGTGGTTGGCGTCGCGCCGGATGTTGCGGATCGCGATCTTGGCGTTCTCGCCCTCGTGGTGCACGTGCTTGGTGAGCTCGCGCCGGCGTTCCTCGGTCAGCGGCGGCAGGTTGATGCGGATCGTGGTGCCGGCGGTGTTGGGGGTCAGCCCGAGGTCGGAGGCGAGGATCGCCTTCTCCACCGCCGCCACCATGTTCTTCTCCCACGGCGTGATGGTCAGCGTGCGGGCGTCGGTCACGGTCACGCTGGCCACCTGGTTCAGCGGCATCTCCGACCCGTAGTAGTTGACCTTCAGGTGTTCCACCAGCGCGGTGGAGGCGCGCCCGGTGCGCAGCTTGGCCAGTTCCTGGCGCAGCGCTTCCACGCTCTTGTGCATGCGCGCGGTGGCGTCCTTCTTGATGTCGTTGAGCATCGCGGGCTCCGAGGGTGCTTGCGTAACCGGGGAATTATAGGGGGCAAACGCCGGCGGCCGGGCCGCGGCGCCGGCCGCCGCCGTCACCGCGAATAGTGCGGGGCGCGATCGTCGCGGTCGTGCCCGCACAGCCCGCCGTGCTCGATCTGCAGGGTGGGGTGGTTGATGCCGAAGCGCTCGTCGAGGCCGCGGATCAGCGCATCGAGGAAACGGTCGTGGTCGTCGAGCGCGGGCCGGACCAGGTGCGCGGTCATCGCGATCTCGCCGGCGCCGAGCGACCAGATGTGCAGATGGTGCACCGCGGCAACGCCGGGCTGGGCGGCCAGGAATTCGCGCACCTCGGCCTGGCGGATGCCGGCGGGCACCGCGTCCATGGCGGCGGCGAAGGCATCGCGCAGCAGCGCGAAGGCGCCGCCGGCCACCACCACGCCCACCAGCAGGGCGGTGACCGGATCGAGCCAGCGCCAGCCCAGGGTCAGCATGCCCAGGCCGGCCAGCACCGCGGCGAGCGAGACCGCGGCGTCGGCCACCAGGTGCAGGAACGCGCCGCGGCGGTTGAGGTCGTGGGCGTGGCCCTCGCGCATGATCCAGGCCGCGCCGAGGTTGACCGCGATGCCGATCGCCGCGACCACGATCACCGGCATGGCCGGGATCGCCGGCGGGGCGGTCAGGCGCCGCAGCGCCTCCCAGCCCAGCGCGCCGGCGAAGCCGACCAGCAGCAAGGCGTTGGCCAGCGGCGAGAGCAGGGTGGCGCGGCGCCAGCCGTAGGTGTGGCGCTCGGTCGGCGGGCGCCGGGCCAGCGCCGCCGCCGCCCAGGCCAGGCCCAGGCCGAGCACGTCGCCGAGGTTGTGCAGGGCGTCGGAGAGCAGCGCCAGCGAGTTGGTGGCGAAGCCGTAGCCGGCCTCGAGCGCGGTATAGGCGAGGTTGAGCAGGGTGACCGTGGCGAAGGCCCGGGTCCCGGAGGCGTGCGGATGGTCGTGGCCGTGGTGGGCGTGCATCCGTCGGTTCCGGTCAGCAGCGTCCCTGCACCAGGGTGCCCACGTCCTCGCCCTGCAGGATCCGCATCAGGTTGCCCGGCTGCATCATGTCGAAGATGCGCAGCGGCAGGTTGCTGTCGCGGCACAGCGCGAACGCGGCGGTGTCCATCACCTGCAGGTCGCGGGCGATGACCTCGTCGTAGGTCAGGCAGTCGAAGCGCCGGGCGTCGGCGTGCTTCTTCGGGTCCTTGTCGTAGACGCCGTCCACCTTGGTCGCCTTGAGCAGCAGGTCGGCGCCGATCTCGATCGCGCGCAGGGCGGCGCCGGAGTCGGTGGTGAAGAAGGGGTTGCCGGTGCCGGCGGCGAAGATCACCAGGCGCCCCTTCTCCAGGTGCCGGATCGCGCGGCGGCGGATGTAGTCCTCGCACACGTCGTTGATCTTGAGCGCGCTCATCACCCGCGCCTTGCCGCCGCGCTTCTCCAGCGCGTCCTGCATCGCCAGGGCGTTCATGACCGTGGCCAGCATGCCCATCTGGTCGCCGGTGACCCGGTCCATGCCGGCGGCGGCCAGGCCGGCGCCGCGGAAGATGTTGCCGCCGCCGATCACCAGCGCGATCTCGGCGCCGGCCTGCTGCGCCTCGATCACTTCCTGGGCGAGGCGGCCGATGACCTTGGGGTCGATGCCGTAGTCCTCGTTCCCCATCAGCGCCTCGCCGGACAGTTTGAGCAGGACGCGGCGATAGGCGAGTGGGGTCATGACCGGGCTCCGTGGGCGCAAACGGCGGAATTCTAGCGGATGGCGCCGTGGCCGGCCCGCGCGGGCGCCGGGGCGAGGGTGCGGCCATCCCGGGCTCTCCCCGGCCCGGGCCGACGAACGGCGCGGCCACCTGCCTCGGGTGTGAACGCGTTCGCGGACATGGGGCGTGTCCCGGCGTGAGATGAGCGCGTCCGGGAGGGGTGTCATGAAGTCCGCGAAATCCCGCCGCCAGCAGTACATCGAGACGGCCATGCGCGGCATGCTCGGCCTGGCGCTCGCGCTGGGGGTGCTGTGGGCCGTCGCCGGCCACGACGCGCAACCGCCCCCGCCGGCGGTGGTCGCGCTGCAGGGTTGAGTCGTCTGCGTCAAAAAAAACCCGCCGTCGCCGGCGGGTTTCTTCGTGCGGAAGCGGGCCGCGGGGGTCAGGCCAGGCCGGCCTGCTTCATCACCTCGGCGGCGAAGTCGTCTTCCTTCTTCTCGATGCCCTCGCCGACCGCCAGGCGGCGCACCGCCAGCACCTCGGCGCCGGCGGCCTTGAGCACCGCCTCCACGCTCTGGTTGGTGTCGAGCACGTACGGCTGGCCGTACAGCGTGTTCTCGCTGACGATCTTGTTGAGCTTGCCGCTGATGATCTTCTCCAGGATCTCGGCCGGCTTGGCCTTGTCCTTCTCCGACATCTTGGCCAGCTCGATCTCCTTCTCCTTGGCCAGGAACTCGGCCGGCACGTCGGAGGCCTTGACGTAGGGCGGGTTCATCGCCGCCACGTGCATGGCGATGCCCTTGGCCAGCTCCGCGTCGCCGCCCTTGAGCTCGACCAGCACGCCGATGCGGCCGCCGTGCACGTACGCGGCCACGTGATGGGCGCTGTCCACGCGCGCCATGCGGCGCACCTGCACGTTCTCGCCGACCTTGGCCACGACCGCGGCGCGGGCCTCCTCGACGGTCTCGCCGGAGGCCAGCTTCACGTTCTTCAGCGCCTCGACGTCGGCCGCGCCCGAGGCCAGCGCAGCCTTGGCCACGGTCTCGGCGAAGGCCAGGAAGTTCCCGTCCTTGGCCACGAAGTCGGTCTCGGAGTTGATCTCCACCAGCACCGCCTTGCCGCCCTCGGCGGCCACGGCGATGCGGCCATCGGCGGCGATGCGGCTGGCCTTCTTGTCGGCCTTGGCCAGGCCCTGCTTGCGCAGCCACTCGGCCGCGGCGTCGATGTCGCCGCCGTTCTCGGTGAGCGCCTTCTTGCACTCCATCATGCCGGCGCCGGTGCGCTCGCGCAGTTCCTTGACCAGGGAAGCGGTGATTTCTGCCATGGGGGTCGTCTCGATTCGGGAAAGAGGGACGGACACGGCGCGGGCGCCGTGTCCCGGAGACTCAAGGGCCGCGAACGGGCGGCCGCGCATGCCGGCGCGGCCGCGTCGCGGCGTTCGCTCACTCGGCGGCGTCGGCCTCGGCGGACGGCTTCTTCGCCCCCGGCTTGCGGGCCGGCGCGCGGCGCGGGGCCTTCTTCTCGCCTTCGCCCTCGGCCTCGGCGAACTCCTCCTCGCGCACGCTGGCGGCCGACGGCGCGGCGGCCTTGCCCTCGAGCACGGCGTCGGCCGCGGCGCGGGTGTAGAGCTGCACGGCGCGGATGGCGTCGTCGTTGCCCGGGATCGGGTAGTCCACCAGCGACGGGTCGTAGTTGGTGTCCACCACCGCCACCACCGGGATGCCGAGCTTCTTGGCCTCCTGCACGGCGATGTTCTCGTGGCCGATGTCGATCACGAACAGCGCGTCGGGCAGGCGGTTCATCTCCTTGATGCCGCCCAGCGAGGCCTCGAGCTTCTCGCGCTCGCGGCGCAGGCGGATGACTTCGTGCTTGACCAGCTTGTCGAAGGTGCCGTCGGTCTCGGCCGCCTCGAGCTCCTTCAGGCGCGCCACCGACTGCTTGAGGGTGCGGAAGTTGGTCAGCGTGCCGCCCAGCCAGCGCTGGGTCATGTACGGCATGCCGCAGCGGATCGCCTCTTCCTTGACCGCATCGCGCGCCGAGCGCTTGGTGCCGACGAACAGGACGATGCCGCGCTTCTGGGCCACGCCCGAGATGAAGTTCATCGCGTCGTTGAACAGCGGAACCGTCTTCTCGAGGTTGATGATGTGGATCTTGCCGCGGGCGCCGAAGATGTACGGACCCATCTTCGGGTTCCAGTAGCGGGTCTGGTGGCCGAAGTGCACGCCGGCCTCCAGCATCTGGCGCATGGTGATCTGGGGCATTGCAGAAGACTCCTGACGGGGGAACCGCGGCCGCCGGCAGGAAGGGAAGGCGGCTGCCCGAGGGCAGGGTTCCGGGGTTGGGCCTCCCCGCGGCCTCCGTCTCCAGATCCAGAGGTCCTGGCGGACGCTCGGGACACCCCGGGACGGGTGTTTGCCGCGGGTGTGGATTCGACGGTGACGCCCGTCGTGGGCGGCTGCCGGCCAGGGCCGGGCAAAGCTGCGGAATCGTAGCAGGGCGGCCGGCCCCGGGGCAACCGCGGCGGCGGCGGCGCGGGCCGGTCCAGGCCCCGGGGCGGCCGGGCAGGCCGCATGGGCGATAATTCCCCGATGGCCATCACCCTCAAGACCCCCGAAGAGATCGAGAAGATGCGCATCGCCGGCCGCCTGGCGGCCGAGGTGCTGCAGGTCGTCGCGCCGTACGTGAAGCCGGGGGTCACCACCGCCGAGCTGGACCGGATCTGCCACGACCACATCGTCAACGTGCAGCAGGCGATCCCGGCCAACGTCGGCTACAAGGGCTTCCCGGCCACCATCTGCACCTCGGTCAACAACGTGATCTGCCACGGCATCCCGAGCGAGGCCAAGGTGCTCAAGGACGGCGACATCATCAACATCGACGTCACCGTCATCAAGGACGGCTGGCACGGCGACACCAGCCGCATGTACTACGTCGGCACGCCGTCGGTGATGGCGCGGCGGCTGGTGGAGGTCACCCGCGAGGCGATGTTCCGCGGCATTCGCGCGGTGCGGCCGGGCGCCACGCTCGGCGACATCGGCCATGCGATCCAGAGCTACGCCGAGAGCCACCGCTTCAGCGTGGTGCGCGAGTACTGCGGCCACGGCATCGGCCGCGTGTACCACGAGGAGCCGCAGGTGCTGCACTACGGCCGTCCGGGCGAGGGGCTGGTGCTGCAGCCGGGCATGACCTTCACCATCGAGCCGATGATCAACGAGGGCTCGCGCCACACCCGCCTGCTGCCCGACGGCTGGACCGTGGTGACCAAGGACCGCAAGCTCTCGGCGCAGTGGGAGCACACCGTGGCGGTGACCGAGGACGGCGTGGAGATCCTCACCCGCCTGCCGGGCGACGACAACGACCCATGAGCGAGCCGGCCGCCGCGAACGCAGCGACGGCGGCCTCCGGCGACGCCGCCTGGGCCGCCGCGGCCCGCGCCGCGCTGGCGCAGGCCGACGCCGGACTGGCCGAACGCTTCGACCGCGGCGAGGACGTGGACGCGCTGCTGCGCGCGCGCGCGGTGGCGGTGGATGCGCAGGTGCGCGCGGCGTGGGCGCGCTGCGTGCCGGCGGACGCGCCGCTGGCGCTGTTCGCGGTCGGCGGCTACGGCCGCGGCGAGCTGTTCCCGCAGTCCGACGTGGACCTGCTGGTGCTGGCCGAATCCGACGCCCAGGCCGCGTACCGCGAGGCGCTGTCGCGCCTGTTCGCCCTGCTGTGGGACGCGGGCCTGCCGGTGGGGCATGCGGTGCGCTCGGCCGCCGAGTGCACCGACGCCGCGCGCGCCGACATCACCGCGCTGACCGCGATGCTGGAGGCGCGGCCGCTGGCGGCGCGCGACGGCGACGCCGCGCGGCTGGCGCGGGCGATCGCGCCCGAGCGGGTGTGGCCGCCGCGCGAGTACTACCTGGCCAAGCGCGAGGAACAACGCGCGCGCCACGCCCGCTTCGGCGACACCGCCGACAACCTCGAACCCAACCTCAAGGAAGGCCCGGGCGGGCTGCGCGACGTGCAGACCCTGCGCTGGATGGCGCTGCGCGTGCTCGGCGCGCGCGACTTCGAGCAGCTGATCGCGCTCGGCCAGCTCGGCGGCGACGAACACGCCACGCTCGAACGCGAACGGCGGGCGCTGGCGCGGCTGCGCTTCGGCCTGCACCTGGTCGCGGGCAAGCGCGAGGAGCGGCTGCGCTTCGACCACCAGAAGACCCTGGCGGCGCGGCTGGGACACGCCGGTGACGCCGGCAACCTCGCGGTCGAGCAGATGATGCAGGGCTTCTACCGCAGCGCCGCGCTGGTGCTGCGGATCAACGAGCGCCTGTTGCAGCGGTTCGAGGAACAGCTCGAGGGCGAGGCGGCGCCGGAACCGCTCGACGACGAGTTCGCGCTGCGCCGCGGCTACCTGGCGGCGCGCGCGCCCGGCTGGCCGGAGGGCGATCCGGCGCGGGTGTTCGCCCTGTTCGCGGCCTGGGCCGCGCATCCGCGCATCCGTGGCCTGCACTCGCAGACTGCGCGCGCGCTGGCCGAGGCCTTGCCGGCGATCCCGGCCTATCCCGACGCCCCCCCTGGGCTGCGTGCGCGGTTCATGGCCCTGCTGCGCGGCCCGCAGCCGGTGGAGACGCTGGCGCGCATGGCGCGGCTGGGCGTGCTCGGGCGCTGGCTGCCGGCGTTCGCCGGGGTGTCCGGGCGGATGCAGTTCGACCTGTTCCACGTCTATACCGTGGACCAGCACACGATCGCGGTGCTCAAGAACATCGCCGGCTTCGCCCACGGGCCCGACGAGCGTTTCGCGATCGCACACGAGGTCTGGCCGCGGCTGCGCAAGCCGGAACTGCTGCTGCTGGCCGGCCTGTTCCACGACATCGCCAAGGGCCGCGGCGGCGACCATTCCGAACTCGGCGCGGTGGACGCGCGCGAGTTCTGCCTCGCCCACGGCCTGTCCGAGGCCGACACCGAACTGGTGGCGTGGCTGGTGCGCAAGCACTTGCTGATGTCGGTGACCGCGCAGAAGCAGGACATCAGCGACCCGGCGGTGATCCACCGCTTCGCGCTCGAGGTCGCCGACCGCGAGCGGCTCGACCTGCTGTACCTGCTGACCTGCGCCGACATCGCTGGCACCTCGCCCAAGCTGTGGAACGCGTGGAAGGACCGGCTGCTCGCCGACCTGCACACCGCCACCCGGCTGGCGCTGCGGCGCGGGCTCGAACACCCGGTCGCGGCCGAGGAGCGCATCGCCGAGACCCGCTTCGCCGCGCGCGCGATCCTGCTCGGCTACGGCGTGGACGCGGCCGAGGCCGAGGCGCTGTTCGCGCGCATGCCGGAGGAGAGCTTCCTGCGCGGCCGGCCGGACCAGGTGGCCTGGCAGGCGGCGGTGCTGCGCGGCCCGGACACCCACGGGGTGCGGGTCAGCGCGCGCACGCTCGGCGCGCAGGCCGGGGCGCTGGAGGTGTTCGTGCATTCGCCCGACCGCGACGGCCTGTTCGCGGCGATCGTGGCCACGCTCGACCGCGCCGGGCTGGCGATCCAGCAGGCGCGGCTGCTCGACGGCCCGGACGGGATGGTGTTCGACACCTTCGAGGTGGTGCCCGCCGACGGGCAGCGCCCGATCACGGCACACGAGATCGAGCGCCGCCTGCACGCCACGCTCGCGCTGCCCGATCTCGATGCGGTCAAGCCCGCGCGCCGCACCCAGCCGCGGCACCTGCGCCATTTCCGGATCCGGCCGCAGGTGGAGTTCGCGCCGACGCCGGACGGGCGGCGCACGCTGCTGAGCCTGGTGTGCACCGACCGCCCGGGGCTGCTGGCCGACGTGACCCGGATCCTGCGCAGCCAGCGCCTGCGCGTGCACGATGCACGCATCGCCACCTTCGGCGAGCGCGCCGAGGACGTGTTCCAGATCACCGACGAGCGCGACCGTGCGCTCGACGAACCGCAACAGCAGGCGCTGCGCACGGCGCTGCTGACCCAACTCGACGGAGAGACGCGATGAGCGCGCGCAAGACCACTGCGAAGAAGAAGACGACGACCTCCACGCCCGACGCGCCGCGCGGGCCGACCGTGGACGAGCTGAAGTTCCACATCGAGAGCGCCTGGGAGCGGCGCACCATGCTCACGCCGGAGGAGATCGAGTGGGCCACGCGGCCTTCGGTCGAGCGGGTGATCGAGGGGCTGGAGAGCGGCGAGTTTCGGGTCGCCGAGCCGGACGGGCAGGGCGGCTGGAAGGTCAACGAATGGCTGAAGAAGGCGGTGCTGCTGTACTTCCGCACCCAGGAGATGCAGGTGATCGAGGCCGAGCCGGCGCCGTTCTGGGACAAGGTCCCGGCACGCTTCGCGGGGTTCGACGAGAGCAGGTTCCGCAGGCTGGGGGCGCGGGTGGTGCCGGGCGCGATCGCGCGCCGCGGCTGCCACATCGGCAAGGACGTGGTGCTGATGCCGAGCTTCGTCAACATCGGGGCCTACGTGGGGGCCGGGACGATGGTGGACACGTGGGCGACGGTGGGTTCGTGCGCGCAGATCGGCAAGCATTGCCATCTGTCGGGCGGGGCGGGCATCGGCGGGGTGCTGGAGCCGTTGCAGGCCGCGCCGACGATCATCGAGGACCACTGTTTCATCGGGGCGCGGTCGGAGATCGTGGAAGGGGTGGTGGTGGGGCACCACAGCGTGATCGGGATGGGGGTGTTCATCGGCCAGAGCACGCGGATCTACAACCGGATGACGGGAGAGGTCACGTACGGTTACGTGCCGCCGTACAGCGTGGTGGTGTCGGGGCAATTGCCGGCGAAGGACGGCTCGCACTCGCTGTACTGTGCGGTGATCGTCAAGCAGGTGGATGCGAAGACGCGGGCCAAGACTTCGGTCAACGAGCTGCTGCGCGGCCTGGCGGAGTGAGCGCGGGCGGTCAGGCGCGACGGCAGCCTGCCGCACGACGCTTCTCCTCATGTCTCATCCGTGTCCATCCGTGTCCATCCGTGGCTGAAGAAAACCAATGACGACCCTGTACGGACTGACCAACTGCGACACCTGCCGCAAGGCCCGCAACTGGCTCGCACGTTTCGGCATCGCGCATGAGTTCGTGGACTACCGCGAGCAGCGGGTGGCGCCGGAGACGCTGGCGGCGTGGAAGGAGAAGCTCGGCGGGTGGGAGGCGATGGTCAACAAGGCCTCGACCACCTGGCGCAATCTGCCGCCGGCCCGCAAGGCGCCGGGCTCGGATGCGGAGTGGAAGCTGCTGCTCAAGGAGTATCCGCAGCTGATCCGGCGGCCGGTGGTGGTGACGGAGGATGGCGTGGTGACCCAGGGGTTTTCCGACAACGGGTTCAAGAAGCGCTTTGGCGCGGGGGCGGGCGATGTCCGAGGTGCTTGACCTGGCCTGCGCGCTGATCGCGCGCCCTTCGGTCACGCCGGACGACGCCGGTTGCCAGGCGCTGATCGCCGGGCGGCTGCAGCGCGCGGGGTTCGCCTGCGAGCACCTGCGCTTCGGCGCGGTGGACAACCTCTGGGCCGCGCATGGCGCGGGCGGGCCGGTGCTGGTGCTGCTGGGGCATACCGACGTGGTGCCGCCGGGGCCGCGCGAGGCGTGGAGCAGCGATCCGTTCGTGCCGGAGATCCGCGACGGGAAGCTGTACGGACGCGGCGCGGCGGACATGAAGGGCAGCGTGGCGGCGTTCGTGCTCGCGCTGGAGCGGTTCGTCGCGGCGCACCCGCGGCATCCGGGCACGGTCGCGCTGCTGCTGACCTCGGACGAGGAAGGCGATGCGGTGGACGGGGTGCGGCGCGTGGCGGAAGCGTTCCGCGAGCGCGGGCAGCGGGTGGACTGGTGCATCACCGGCGAACCTTCGTCGGTGGCGCGGCTGGGCGATCTGCTGCGCGTGGGCCGGCGCGGCACGCTGTCGGCGACGCTGACGGTGCGCGGCGTGCAGGGCCACGTGGCCTATCCGGACAAGGCCCGCAACCCGATCCACCAGGCGCTGCCGGCGCTGGCGGAGCTGGCCGCGCGGCAGTGGGATGCGGGGTATGCCTCGTTCCCGCCGACCAGCTTCCAGATCAGCAACGTCCACGCCGGCACCGGCGCCAACAACGTGATCCCGGGCGAACTGCAGGTGCTGTTCAACCTGCGCTACAACCCGCACTGGAACGCCGAGCGGCTGGAGCGCGAGTGCGAGGCGGTGCTGCGCGCGCACGGCCTGGATTACGCGGTGCAGTGGCACCGTGGCGGCGAGCCGTTCTTCACTCCGGAAGGACCGCTGCGCGCGGCCGCACGCGAGGTGCTGGCGGCGTTCTCCGGCGCGCTGCCGGAGGAGAGCACCGGCGGCGGCACCTCGGACGCGCGCTTCATCGCCCCGCTCGGCGCGCACTGCGTCGAGATCGGCCCGGTCAACGCCAGCATCCACAAGGTGGACGAGCACGTGGCGGTGGCCGACCTGGAGCGGCTGCCGGCGCTGTACCTGGCCCTGATCGAGCGGCTGCTGGGCTGAGGGGGGGCTTGCCGGACCGCCTGCCCCTGCCGCAGACTCGGCCCATGACCCGCCCACGCGCCACGACCCGCCTGCCTGCCGCCTTCCGCGGCGCGGCCGTCGTGCGCAACGACAATCGCAACAACGCCAGCCCACCGCGGGCCGGCGATTAGCGCGCGTCACCTCCGCTCATCGTCCATCGGGGCCCGCACTGCGAAGTGCGGGCCCTTTCGTTTTCGCCCCGTCAAAACCCACAGGAGTCCGGCCATGTGTTCCATCCTTGGTGTCTTCGACCTCCGCCCCGGCGCGGACCTGCGTGCGCTGCGGCCGTTCGCGCTCTCGCTCTCGGCGCGCCAGCGCCATCGCGGCCCGGACTGGTCCGGCGTGCATGCCGAGCCGCGCGCGCTGCTGGTGCACGAGCGGCTGGCGATCGTGGATCCGGCCGGCGGCGCGCAGCCGCTGCGCTCGGCCGACGGTGCGCTGGCGCTGGCGGTCAACGGCGAGATCTACAACCACCGCGCGCTGGAAGCGGGCTTGCGCACGCCCTATGCGTTCGGCAGCGGCTCGGACTGCGAGGTGGTCAACGCGCTGTACCGCGACGGCGAGGAGCCGGGCGCATGGCTGGCGCGGCTCAACGGCATCTTCGCCTTCGCGCTGTGGGACGCCGCGCGCGGGCGGGCGTTGATCGCGCGCGATCCGATCGGGGTCTGCCCGCTGTACTGGGGACGCGACGGCGACGGGCGGCTGTGGGTGGCCTCGGAGATGAAGGCGCTGGTGCGGGTGTGCGCGGACGTGGCGCCGTTCCCGCCGGGGCACTGGTGCGAGCTCACGGCCGGCGCGGACGGGGCGATGCCGCAACCGCGGCGCTATTACGCGCCGGCCTGGCGCGACTACGCGCGCACGCGCGGGGTGGCGGTGCCGCCGCAGGCGCTGCGCGCGGCGCTGGAGCGTGCGGTGCACCGGCAGCTCATGAGCGATGTGCCCTACGGCGTGCTGCTGTCGGGCGGGCTCGACTCGTCGCTGGTGGCGGCCTGCGCGGCGCGGTTCGCGCGTCATCGGGTCGAGGACGACGACCGTTCCGAGGCGTGGTGGCCGCGCCTGCATTCGTTCGCGATCGGGCTGGAGGGCTCGCCGGACCTGGCCGCCGCGCGCGTGGCGGCGGAGGCCATCGGCACCGTGCACCACGGCTTCACCTACACCTTCGAGGAAGGGCTGGACGCGCTGCCGGAGGTGATCCGCCACATCGAGAGCTACGACGTCACCACGGTGCGCGCCTCGACGCCGATGTTCCTGCTCGCGCGGCGGATCAGGGCGATGGGGGTGAAGATGGTGCTCTCGGGCGAGGGGGCGGACGAGGTGTTCGGCGGCTATCTGTACTTCCACAAGGCGCCCAATGCCGAGGAGTTCCATGCCGAGACGGTGCGCAAGCTCGATGCGCTGCACCTGTACGACTGCCTGCGGGCGAACAAGGCGATGATGGCCTGGGGGGTGGAGGCGCGGGTGCCGTTCCTGGACCTGGAGTTCCTGGAGGTGGCGATGGGGATGGATGCGGCGCACAAGCTGGTGCGGCCGGGGCCGGACGGGGAGCGGGCGGTGGAGAAGGCGGTGCTGCGGGAGGCGTTCGAGGGGGTGTTGCCGCGGGAGATCCTGTGGCGGCAGAAGGAGCAGTTCAGCGACGGAGTGGGCTACGGGTGGATCGACGGGTTGAAGGCGCATGCGGAGGCGCAGGTGAGCGACGCGGATTTCGCGGCGGCGGCCGAGCGTTTTCCGGTGAATCCGCCGGCGACGAAGGAGGCGTACTGGTACCGCGTGTTGTTCGAGCGCCACTTTCCGGGCGAGGCGTGTGCGCGCACGGTGCCGGGCGGGAAGTCCATCGCGTGTTCGTCGCCGGCGGCGCTGGCGTGGGATGCGTCGTTCGCGCGCATGGCCGATCCGTCGGGGCGCGCGGTGGTGGGGGTGCATCGGGCGGCGGTGTGACCGGGTGGTAGCGGTGCATCGTTGCGGAGCGCCCACGGAGGGCAGGCAGGCCTTTGCGCGACACGCCGTGAACACATCCACGTAGCGGTGGCCCGGCAATGGCCGACAGGCCTTTGCGCGACACGCCGTGAACACGTCCCTGTGGGCTTGTCGGCGGCATCCCTGCCGCCGACAGTCGCGCAAAGGCCTGCCGGCCATTGCCGGGCCTGCGGGCGATCGGCGCCGCTGATTACTGCGGCGTCAGGCGCAAGGTGTGCTGCGTTTCGCCGGGCAGGAACGGGGTCGGGCGGCCGTGGACCCAGTCGTCGTGGCCGGCGCCCCAGAAGGGGGAGAGGGGGTGGCCGCTCTGGCCGCCGGGCATGTGCGCGATGCCGTCGGCCTCGCGGCCGGGGGCGACGACCATGCGTTCGGAGGCGCCATCGCGCGGGGACTGGGCGCGCGGGTTGAGGGTGTCGCCGCGCAGGGGTTCGTGCGGCATGCACAGCAGGTGGCGGCCGAAGGGCACGGCGCCGGCGAGGGGATGGCAGATCTCGGCGGTGTTGCGTTCGCCCCAGGTGCGTTGGCGCAGCGGGCCGAGCGGGGCGAGTTCGTCGCGCACTTCGCGCGCGGCGTCCTCGAACAGCGCGTCCCAGCTCGGCCAGCGCGCGGGCAGCAGGTGCGGGGGGCGTTGCGTGACCAGCGGCCAGGCCACGCTTTCGAGTTGCGGGAGGGCGGGCATCTCGGCATCGGGGCCGAGCGCGGCGCGGGCGGGAGCGAGCAGGCCGTCGGCGATGCGTGCGTTCACCGCGGTGCGCCAGGCGCGGACCAGGCGGTAGCCGACCGCGTCGGCGTCGGCGTGCGGCTCCAGCACGGGCGCGGCTTCGGCCAGTGCGCGCAGGGCCGAGCCGGGAGCGGAGGCCTGCGCCGACTGCTGCAGCAGTTGCCACCAGCGCTGCAGGAACACGCTGCGGTCGTCGAGCTGGATCGCGAGCAGCGCGCGTTCGTCGAAGCGGTCGCGGGCGAACAGCGCGTCGCGGATCATGCGCGCGCGCACCGCGAGGGCGTAACCGCCGTCGCCGATGGTGCGCAGGGCTTCGCCGTCCACCACCCGCGCGTTCGCGGTCCACAGCCGGCCCGAGGGCGGATCCACGATCGCCGGGGCGCCGGCCGTGGTCACGCGCCAGGGCGGGCAGGCGGCGGGATCGGAGATGGCGGCAGGCGCGCAGCCGGGGGCGCGTTGCGGGATCGGGCCGAGCAGGCGCCAGGCGATGCGGCCGCGTGCGTCGCCCACGACCAGGTTCTGGGCCGGGATCGCGGTGCGTTCGGCCACGGCCAGGGCGGCATCGAGATCGTGCGCGCGGGCCATCTCCATCAGCCCGAGGTTGAACGCGCCGGGCAGGTGCGCCACCCAGCGCAGGGCCAGCGGCTCGCCCTGCGGACCGTCGGCGACGATCGGGCCCCACGCGGTTTCCTCCACTTCCAGCGTCACCGGTTCGCCACCGGCGACGAGGATGCGTTCGCGGTGCACGCGGGTGCCGGGGCAGGGACGCGCGCGGCAGCCGGGCACGCGCGCCCAGTCCAGCCAGTCGCCGTAGCTGTTGGTGAAGCCCCAGGCCACGTGTCCGTTGCTGCCCACGATCACGCCCGGCACGCCGGGCAGGGTGAAGCCGGTGACGTCCACTCGTCCGCCGGGCGCGCGCGGATCGGCGTAGCGCAGGCGCGCGCGGAACCAGATGTTGGGCGCGCGCAGGGCCAGGTGCATGTCGTTGGCGACCAGCGCGCGTCCGTCCGCGGTCAGGGCGCCGGCGACGGCGAAGTTGTTGCTGCCGCGCGCGGGGGGCGGCTCGGCGGCGTGGGCGGCCTCGGCCGGGGACGGCAGCCGGCGCAGTGCGAGCTGCTCCGCGCCGGGCAGCGGGGCGTCGCCGCGCGGGCCGCCGGCCAGCGGCGCGTCCCAGTCCGAGCCGTCGTGGGTGATCAGCGCGTACAGCGGCGCGGGCAGGTGCGGGCGCACCCGCGCCAGTGCCAGTTCGCGCGCGTTGCGCGCGTCCTGCAGGTCGAAATACATCGCGTGCGCGACGAGCGCGGTGTCCTCCGGCCGCCACGGCACCGGCTGGGTGCGCAGCAGCAGGTACGGCCAGGGGCGCACGCGCAGCGCGGCCAGGCCGGCGTTCACGCCCTCGGTGTAGGCCGCGAGCAGGGCGCGCTGGCCGCGGTCGAGCACGGCGAGCTGGGCCTGCGCCCGGGCGCGCATGCGGTGCACGCGGCGCACGCGGTCGGCCTCGAGCGCGCGTTCACCGAACAGTTCCGCCAGCTCGCCGGCGGCGCTGCGGCGCAGCAGGTCCATCTCGAACCAGCGTTCCTGGGCATGCACGTAGCCCAGCGTGCGCATCGCGTCGGCTGCGTTCCGCGCCTGCACCGTGACCACGCCGAGCCGGTCGCGTTCGACCGTCACCGGCGCGCCCAGCCCGGGCAGGGCCTGGGTGCCCTCCAGCGGCGGCAGGCTGCCGCGCAGCAGCCACCAGGCGGCGAGCGCGGCGAGCAGGAGCAGGGCGAGCAGCGCCAGCAGCAGGCGCCTGGACCAGGTGAGCAGCATGGGTACCCCCGCGGGCATTCACCGCGAGGATAGCGGAAGCAGGCGGGGCGCCGCGCGCGCGGCGCCGGCGCTCATTCCACCGCCAGCCCGTCCACCTTCTGCCACCCGCGCGGCAGCAGGCCGCCGCGCGTCGCGCGCGCGCCGAGGTAGCCATCGAGATCCTTGAACGAGAGCGTCATCGTGCGCGCGCCCGACTTCACCGCCAGCGTGCCGCCCGGCGGCACCACCGCCACCGCGACCACGCGCTCGGTGCCGAGCTTGGCCTTCGGGATGTCGATCAGCTTGTTGCCCTTGCCCTTGTCGAGCTCGGGCAACTCGCCCACCGGGAACGCGAGCAGGTGGCCGGCGCTGGTCGCCACCACCAGGCGGTCGGTGTCGGGGTTGGCGACGAAAGCCGGCTGCAGCACCTTCGCGTTCGGGGTGAGCGAGAGCATCGCCTTGCCGGCCTTGTTGCGGCCGGTGAGGTTCTCGAAGCGGGTGACGAAGCCGTAGCCGTGGCTGCTGGCGAGCACGAAGCGGGTGTCGTTCTCGCCCGTGGCCAGGGCCTGGAACGCGGCCCCGGGCGGCGGCGAGAAGCGGCCGGTGAGCGGCTCGCCGTTGCCGCGCGCCGAGGGCAGGGTGTGCGCGGCGGTGGAATAGCTGCGCCCGGTGGAGTCCAGGAACGCCACCTGCCAGGTGCTGCGCCCCCTCACCGCCGCGAGCAGGCCGTCGCCCTCGCGGTAGCCGAGTGCGGCGGCGTCCACGTCGTGACCCTTGGCCGCGCGCACCCAGCCCTTCTGGCTGAGCACCACGGTGAGCGGCTCGCTCGCCACCAGCTCGGTCTCGTCGAGCGCCTGCGCCGCCTCGCGCACCACCAGCGGCGAGATGCGCGCATCGCCGAACCTCGAAGCGTCGGCGAGCAGCTCGTCCTTGACCAGCTTCTTCAGCTTCGCCTTGCTGGCCAGGGTCGCCTGGATGGATTCGCGTTCCTGGGCGAGGGCGTCCTGCTCGCCGCGGATCTTCATCTCCTCCAGCCGCGCCAGCTGCTTCAGTTTGGTCTCGAGGATGTAGTCGGCCTGTTCCCCGCTGAGGCCGAAGCGCGCCATCAGCACCGGCCTGGGCTCGTCCTCGGTGCGGATGATGCGGATCACCTCGTCCAGGTTCAGGAACGCGACCAGCAGGCCCTCGAGCAGGTGCAGGCGCCGCTCGACCTTGTCCAGCCGGTGCCGGAGCCGGCGCGTCACCGTGTCGGTGCGGAAGGTGAGCCACTCCGACAGCAGCGCCTTGAGGTGCTTGACCTGCGGCTTGCCGTCCAGGCCGATCACGTTGAGGTTGACCCGGTAGCTCTTCTCCAGGTCGGTGGTGGCGAACAGGTGGCCCATCAGCTGCTCGGCGTCCACCCGGCTGCTGCGCGGCACCAGCACCACCCGCACCGGGTTGGCGTGGTCGGACTCGTCGCGGATGTCCTCCAGCCACGGCAGCTTCTTGGCCCGCATCTGCTGCGCGATCTGCTCGATCACCTTCGACGGCGAGACCTGGTAGGGCAGGGCGGTGACGACGATGTTGGCGCCCTCCTTCACCCAGGTGGCGCGCGCGCGCACGCTGCCGCTGCCGGTTTCGTACATCGCCACCAGGTCGGCCGGCGGCGTGATGATCTCGGCCGCGGTCGGATAGTCCGGGCCGCGGATGTGCTCGCACAGCTCGCGCACGCTGGCGTCGGGATCGTCGAGCAGGCGCACGCAGGCGCTGACCACTTCGTTGAGGTTGTGCGGCGGGACGTCGGTGGCCATGCCCACGGCGATGCCGGTGGTGCCGTTGAGCAGCAGGTGCGGCAGGCGCGCCGGCAGCCAGCTCGGCTCCTCCAGGGTGCCGTCGAAGTTGGGCGTCCAGTCCACCGTGCCCTGTTCCAGCTCGCCCAGCAGCACCTCGGCGATGGGCGTGAGCTTGGCCTCGGTGTAGCGCATCGCCGCGAACGACTTGGGATCGTCCGGCGAGCCGAAGTTGCCCTGGCCCTCGATCAGCGGATAGCGGTACGAGAACGGCTGCGCCATCAGCACCAGCGCCTCGTAGCAGGCCGAATCGCCGTGCGGGTGGTACTTGCCGATCACGTCGCCCACGGTGCGCGCCGACTTCTTCGGCTTGGCGCCCGCGTTCAGCCCCAGCTCGCTCATCGCGTACACGATCCGGCGCTGCACCGGCTTCAGGCCGTCGCCCAGGAACGGCAGCGCGCGGTCGAGCACCACGTACATCGAGTAGTCGAGATAGGCGCGCTCGGCATACTCGCGCAGCGGGATCTGCTCGAAGCCGTGGAAGGCGGGGCGGACGGTGTCGTTCATCGTGCGGCGGGCAACCGGAATGCGAAACCGCGATTCTACCGGCGGGGTCGGCGCGTTCCGGGCGCGGAAACGAAAAACCCCCGCGCTGGCGGGGGTCGTTCGGATCGGATCATGGTGCCCAGGAGAGGACTCGAACCTCCACGGTTTTACCCGCTAGTACCTGAAACTAGTGCGTCTACCAATTCCGCCACCTGGGCAGGTGGGGCGCGTATGGTGCAGTGCGGCGGGCGCGATGTCAACGCATCTGCGCAGTCGTGACGGCGTTCGCGGGCGGCGGGGTACCATCGCCGGGATGAGCAGAACTCCTGGCAAGCGCGGCAAGGGCCGCGGCACCGCGTCCGGCAAGGGCAAGGGCGGCGCCGCGCATGGTGGCAGGGCGGCGAAGACGTCGCGGGCGGGCGGGAAGCCGCGGCCGGGCTGGCTGCCGGAACCGCCGCCGGCTCCGCCGCGGCGCAAGGCCGCGCCGGCGCCGCATCCGCGGCCGCCGCTGCGCGACCCCTACGCCGCGCGCGAGGCCGAGCGTTACGCCGAGCCGATCGCCAGCCGGGAGATGATCCTGCGCGTGCTCGAGGCCGCGCCGGGGCCGATGGACGCGCAGGCGCTGGCCGAGGCCCTGGGCCTGACCGCGCCGGACCGCTTCGAGGCCCTGAGCCGGCGGCTCGGGGCGATGGTGCGCGACGGCCAGTTGCTGCAGAACCGGCGCGGCGGCTTCGTCCCCGCCGAGCGCGTGGACCTGATCCCGGGCACGGTGATCGCCAATCCGGACGGGTTCGGCTTCCTGCGCCCCGACGCCGGGCACGGCGACGACCTGTTCCTGCCGCCGCTGGAGATGCGCAAGGTGCTGCACGGCGACCGCGTGCTCGCCAGCGTCACCGGCCTGGACCGGCGCGGGCGGCGCGAGGGCGTGATCGCGGAGGTGCTCGAGCGCGGCCTGACCCGGGTGATCGGCCGCTACACGCGCGAGGCCGGGATCGGCTACGTGGTGCCCGACGACCGCCGCATCCAGCGCAACATCCTGATCCCCCCGGACGCCGCGGGCGAGGCGCGCGAGGGGCAGCTGGTGGTGGCCGAGCTGACCAAGGCCCCCGACCCGCAGCGCCCCCCGATCGGCCGCGTGCTGACCGTGCTCGGCGAGCGCCTGACCGCCTCGCTCGCGGTGCAGGCGGCGATCCACGGCCACGACCTGCCGCACGAGTTCCCGCAGCCGGTGCTGGAGGAGGCCGCGGCGATCCCGCTGGCGGTGGGGCCGGCCGAGATCGCCGGCCGCACCGACCTGCGCCGGCTGCCGCTGGTCACCATCGACGGCGAGGACGCCAAGGACTTCGACGACGCGGTGTACTGCGAGCCCGTCCGCGACGGCTTCCGCCTGGTGGTCGCCATCGCCGACGTCTCCCACTACGTGCGCCCCGGCACCGCGCTGGACGAGGAGGCGAAGCTGCGCGCGACCTCGGTGTATTTCCCGGGGTACGTGGTGCCGATGCTGCCGGAGACGCTGTCCAACGGCATCTGCTCGCTGAACCCGCGCGTGGACCGGCTGTGCTTCGTCTGCGACATGCACGTGGACCGCGAGGGCGAGGTCACCCGCTCGCGGTTCTACGAGGCGGTGATGCATTCGCACGCGCGTCTGACCTACACCCAGGTCTGGAACGCGATCGGCGACGAGGCCACCGAGGAGGCGCGGGCCGAGGCCCGGGCCCGGATCGGCGGCCTGCTGCCGCACATCGAGCACCTGCACCAGCTCTACCAGGTGCTGGCCAGGGCGCGCGCGCGGCGCGGGGCGATCGAGTTCGAGTCCGGCGAGGTGCGGTTCGTGCTCGGCCCGCAGGGCGAGGTCACCCAGGCCGGCATGCTCCAGCGCAACGACGCGCACCGGCTGATCGAGGAATGCATGATCGCGGCCAACGTCGAGGCCGCGAAGTACATCCTGAAGAAGCACATCCCGGCGCCGTTCCGCGTCCACGACAAGCCGCCGGAGCAGAAGTACGCCGACCTGCTCGAGTTCCTGAAGGAGTTCAAGCTCAGCCTGCCGCCCTGGAACCGGGTCCAGCCGCGCGACTTCACCCGGCTGCTGAAGAAGATCCGCGACCGGCCCGACGCCGCGCTGCTCGAATCGGTGCTGCTGCGCAGCCAGGCGCTGGCGGTGTACGCGCACGAGAACCTGGGCCACTTCGGCCTGGCGCTGGAGGCCTACGGCCACTTCACCTCGCCGATCCGGCGCTACCCCGACCTGCTCCTGCACCGTGCGATCAAGCACGCGCTGGCCGGCGGCCGGGCCAGCACCTTCCTGTACTCGGCGCACGAGATGGCGGCGCTGACCCTGCAGTGCTCCGAGCGCGAGCGCCGCGCCGACGAGGCCGAGCGCGAGGTGGACGAGCGCTACCGCGCGGCGTGGATGGAGCAGCACGTGGGCGGGCGCTTCGCCGGCACGATCAGCGGCGTGACGAGCTTCGGCCTGTTCGTGGAGCTGGACGAGTCCAAGGTCAGCGGCCTGATCCACGTCACCCAGCTGCCGTACGACTTCTACCACTTCGACCCGATCCGCAAGACCCTGACCGGCGAGCGCACCGGCCGCACGTTCCGGCTCGGCGACCGGGTGGAGATCGTCGTGCTCAAGGCCAGCGTCGAGGACCGCCGCATAGACTTCCGCCTCGCCGAAGACCGCGACACGCGCGGCAAGCCGGCGCGGCGGACCAAGCAGAAGTACTGATTGGCCACGGATCTGCACGGATGGACACGGATCAAGCTTCTCCTCGGGAAGTCCTATCCGTGCCCATCCGTGTGAATCCGCGGCTGGAACGCTGTCCAGGAGAAACCGAAGCATGAGCGCGAGCCAGTGGATCGCGGGGATCAACGCCGTGGCCGCCGCGGTCGAGCACGACGCGGCGCACGTGCGCGAGGTGTTGCTGGAGGCGGGGGCGAAGAATCCGCGCCTGGCCGAGATCGAGTCGCGCGCGCGCCGCGCCGGGATCGAGGTGCGGCGGGTGGCGCAGCAGGCGCTGGACGGCGTCGCCGGCGGGCTGCGCCACCAGGGCGCGGTGGCGCGCTACGCGGCGGCCAGGACCTGGGACGAACACGAGCTGCCGGCGCTGATCGAGGCCGCGGCGGGCCGGGCGCTGCTGCTGGTGCTCGACGGCGTGCAGGACCCGCACAACCTCGGCGCCTGCCTGCGCAGCGCGGCGGCGGCGGGCGTGACCGCGGTGGTGATCCCGAAGGACAAGGCGGTGCAGGTCAACGCCACGGTACGCAAGACCTCGGCCGGCGCCGCCGACAGCATCCCGGTGATCCGCGTCACCAACCTGGCGCGCTGCCTGCGCGAGCTGCAGAAGCTCGGGGTGTGGATCTACGGCCTGGCCGGCGAGGCGCAGGACACGCTGTACGCGCTGGACCTGACCGGCAACGTCGCGCTGGTGCTCGGCGGCGAGGCCGAGGGCCTGCGCCGGCTCACCCGCGAGCATTGCGACCGGCTGGCGCGGATCCCGATGCCGGGCGGCTTCGAGAGCCTCAACGTCTCGGTGGCCACCGGCGTGGCCCTGTTCGAGGCGGTACGGCAGCGGGGGGCGGCATGAACCTGGCGTGGTACGACTGGGTCGGCCTGGCCGGCACGCTGGCGATCCTGGGCGCGTTCTTCCTGCTCCAGGCCGGGCGCCTGTCCGGCACCGGGCTGCCCTACCAGCTGCTCAACCTGTTCGGCGCCGGCGGCGTGCTGGTCTCGCTGCTGGGCAAGTTCAACGTCTCGGTGTTCCTGCTCGAGTCGGCGTGGATGGCGATCAGCGCCTACGGCATCGTGCGCACGCTCAGGGCGAAGGCGTCGCCGTCGCCCACGCATTAGCGATCCGGCAGAACAGCTGCGCGGTGCGCTCGGCGTCGTACACCGCCGAGTGCGCCTCGTCGCTGTTCCATTCCAGCCCGGCGGCCTGCACCGCGCGCGCGAGCACGGTCTGGCCGTAGGCCACGCCGGCCAGGGTGACCGTGTCGAACACGCTGAAGGGATGGAACGGGTTGCGCTTGTGCTGCACCCGCGCCACCGCGGCGTTGAGGAAGTTGAGGTCGAAGTGGGCGTTGTGGCCGACCAGGATCGCGCGCTGGCAGCCGTGCCTGCGCACCGCGGCGCGCACGCAGGCGAAGACGTGGTCGAGCGCCTCCTTCTCCGGCTTGGCCAGGCGGAAGGGGTGGTCCAGGCGGATGCCGGTGACTTCCAGCGACTTGGGGTCGATCTCGGTGCCGGGCGCGGGGACCAGGTGTGCGCTGGCGCCTTCGCCGGGCACCAGCAGGCCGGCGGCGTCCATGTCGATCGGCACCACCGCGATCTCGAGCAGGGCGTGGCGGTTCCAGTCGAAGCCGCCGGTCTCCACGTCCACCACCACCGGCAGGTAGCCGCGGAAACGTTCGGCCATCTTGCGCGTGCTGGCGGCGGCAGCGGCGGGAGCATCGGCTTGCATCATCGTGCAAGCCTAGCAAACGCGCGGATCAGCCGGGTCGCGTGCCCAGCACCACGCCTTCGGCGCGCAGGCGTTCGAGCATCGCCGCGCCTTCGCGCAGGAACGCGTCCGGATCCGGCGCCTGCGCCTCCGCGGCGAGCGCCAGCAGCGCGGCGCGGCCGCCGGGGCAGGCGTCGTCGGCGAGCAGTTCGAGCAGGCGGTACAGCAGCGGGGAAAGCTCGGAGAAGCGCACCTCGCCCGCGGCGTCGCGCCGCACCAGCAGCAGGGTGGGCGTGTCCGGCGGCGCGGCCGGGATGGCGCCGGGGCCGATGCGGTGCACCGGCCAGCGGTAGGCCAGCGCCCACGCCAGCGGCGAGAGCACCGGCCGGCCGCCGAGCAGGTCGCCGCGCGGGTCGTGCGGCGGCGGCGCGTCCTCGGCGATCTGCAGCGCCAGCTCGACCCACTCGTAGTGCGCCAGCTCGGGCAGCCAGCCGGGCACGTCGTCGAGCGGTTCCAGGAAGCGGATGAACTCGCGCGCGATTTCGGTGAACAGCGGCGTCTGGCAGCGGTATTCGGCGTAGAAGCGGCGCACCAGCGCGTGCCAGGCTGCATCGCCCAGGGTGCGGCGGATCACCGGGAAGTTGCCCGCGAGCAGGTTCTCGAGGCTGTTGTAGAACAGGTCGCGGTACACCGCCAGGCGCCGTTCCTCGATCCCGGGCGGCGGCGGATGGCGGGCCGGGTCGCGCACGTGGCGGGCGAGCGCGAATTCCTGCGCGCGCAGGGTCTCGGGCGCCTCAGCCATGGGCGGCCTGCGGGGCGGCGGCGAGGGCTTCGCGCTGCAGGCGGCGGATCGCGGCGACCTCGTCGAGCAGCACCGGCAGCGGCGGGAAGTTGAAGTCGCGCTCGAGCAGGGTCGGGCGCACGCCGTGCAGGCGGTAGGTCTCGGCCAGCAGCGCCCAGACCTGGTCCTTCACCGGCGCGCCGTGGGTGTCCACCTTGAGGTCCTCGGCCTCGTCGTAGTGGCCGGCGACGTGGTAGCCGACGATGCGCGCGCCCGGCATGCGGGCCAGGAACCCGTGCGCGTCGTAGCCGTGGTTGATCGCGTTGACGAAGACGTTGTTGACGTCGAGCAGCAGGTCGCAGTCGGCCTCGGCCAGCACGGCGTTGACGAATTCGGCCTCCGGCATGGCCTGGTAGGGCGCGGCGTAGTAGCTCACGTTCTCGACCGCGATGCGCCGGCCGAGCAGGTCCTGGACCTGGCGGATGCGCGCGGCGACGTGGCGCACGGCCTCCTCGGTGAACGGGATCGGCAGCAGGTCGTAGAGCTGGCCGTCGTCGGCGCAGTAGCTCAGGTGCTCGCTGTACAGCGGCACCTGGTAGCGCTCCAGGAAGCGGCGCACGCGGGCCAGGAAGGTCTCGTCCAGCGGCGCGGTGCCGCCCAGCGAGAGCGACAGGCCGTGGCAGGCGATGGGGTGGCGGGCGGCGAGCGCGTCGAACGCGGCGCCGAACTTCCCGCCCACGCCGATCCAGTTCTCCGGCGCGCATTCGAGGAAGTCGAACGGGGGCGGCGCCTCGGCCGGCAACGCCTGCAGCGCGTCCAGGAGGACGCGCCGCAGGCCCAGGCCGGCGCTGGCATCGGGCAGGCGGGAGATCATCGTCCGGCCTCGGGACGGCTCACATCGAGCCGCACTTGCCCTCGCCGCACTTGCCTTCGGCGGCCTTCTTCTTGTCGGCGCCGCACTTGCCTTCCTTGTGCGCCTTCATTTCCTCGGCGGAGATGTAGCCGTCGCCGTTGGTGTCGTGCATGGCGAACTTGTCGGTCTTGCCGCCGTGCGCGGCGGCGAACTCGGCGCGGGAGATGCGGCCGTCCTTGTCGGTGTCCATCTTGTCCATGCCGCACTTGCCCTCGCCGCACTTGCCTTCAGCTGCCTTCATGTCGGCGCCGCACTTGCCTTCGCCGCACTTGCCCTCCTGGGCCTTGTCGCCGGCGCTGGCGCCGACCATGTAGCCCTGGCCGAGCGATTCCATGCCGAAGGCGGAACCGGAGAGGGCCAGGCCGCCGACGAGCGCGGCGCCGAGCGCGAGGACGACGGGTTTCTTGTTGCTGGACATGAGCATTGCCTCCGTGAATGCGGGCCTGACCCGCGTAGGGGTGAACAGCGGTCGGGAATGCTAGCGCGGCTGGCCGCGCGGGGCAGTGCCATCGGTCCTGCCGCGGCCTGCCCGGTTCCCGGCGGGAGATACGGTGCCGGGGCGGGTGCGGATGCAGCGTGATGGCGGCGGAGGCGGGAAGCGGGGGGCGCCGGGCCGCGGGGCGGCCCGGTGCGGCCGGAGCGCGGCGGCTGGACGTCAGCCGACGGTGTTGGTCGCGTCGCGCTTCTCGCGCGGCGGCAGCAGGTCGTCGCCGTGGACCAGGAACCACACGTTCTCGGCGATGTTGGTGGCGTGGTCGCCGATCCGTTCCAGGTTCTTGGCCATGAACAGCAGGTGCGTGCACGGGGTGATCGCGCGCGCGTCCTCCATCATGTAGGTCAGCAGCTCGCGGAACAGGCCGGTGTAGAGGGTGTCCAGCTCGGCGTCGCGGGCGCGGATGCGCTGCGCGGACTCGGCGTCGCGCCTGCCGTAGGCGGCGACCACGTCGCGCACCTGCTGCACCGCCAGCCGGCCGAGCGCGTCCAGGCCGCGGGTCTGCGGCAGCGGTGGGGCCAGGTTGAGCGCCATCGAGCGCTTGGCGATGTTGGCCGCGTAGTCGCCGATCCGCTCGACGTCGGCGGCGATCCGCAGCGCGGCCAGGATCTCGCGCAGGTCGCGCGCCAGCGGCCCGCGCAGGGCCAGCTTCATCACGTCGTGGCTGACCTCGTGCTCGAGCGCGTCGATCGCCTCGTCGTTGGCGACGATGCGCTCGGCGGCGCGGTCGTCGCGGCGGGCGACGACGTCGAGCGCGGCCTCGAGCTGGGCCGCGGCCATCTCGCCCATGCGCACCAGCTCGGCCAGCAGCCGGCGCTGTTCCTCGTCGTAGCTCTTGACGATGTGGTCGTGGGGGGTGTTCATGCACGGCTCCTGGGGCTGTAGGTTGCCGTCCCTGGCGCAATGTTCGCGGTTTCGGCTGACTCCGGCCCGGCCATCCATGGCCGGGCGTCCGGCAGGCCGCGCGGCAGTGCCGCGCAAGCCGCCTGCCTCACCCGAATCGGCCGGTGATGTAGTCCTCGGTCTGCTGCCTGGCCGGCCGGGAGAAGATGGTCTCGGTGGCGCCGAACTCGACCAGGTCGCCCAGGTACATGAATGCGGTGTAGTCGGACACGCGCGCGGCCTGCTGCATGTTGTGGGTCACGATGACGATGGTGTAGCTGCGCTTGAGCTCGTCAATCAGCTGCTCGATGCGGCCGGTGGAGATCGGGTCCAGCGCCGAGGTGGGCTCGTCCAGCAGCAGCACCTCCGGCCGCAGCGCCACCGCGCGGGCGATGCACAGCCGTTGCTGCTGGCCGCCGGACAGGCCCAGCGCGCTGCGGTCGAGCTTGTCCTTGACCTCGTCCCACAGCGCGGCCCGGCGCAGCGCCTCCTCCACGCGCGCGTCCATGTCCGCGCGCGACAGGCGCTCGTGGTGGCGGATGCCGTAGGCCACGTTCTCGTAGATGGTCATCGGGAACGGCACCGGTTTCTGGAACACCATGCCGACCTTGCTGCGCAGCCGGTTCAGCGGGTACTTCGGGTCGAGCACGTTCTGCCCGTCCAGCAGCACCTCGCCGCGCGCGGTCTGCTTCGGGTACAGGGCGTAGATGCGGTTGAACACCCGCAGCAGGGTGGACTTGCCGCAGCCGGAGGGGCCGATCAGCGCGGTCACGCGCCGTTCGGGGACCTCCATCGAGATGCCCTTGAGCGCGTGGAAGCGGTCGTAGAAGAAGTCCAGGCCGCGTGCGGCGAGCTTGACCCGCGGCGGCGCCGCGATGTCGGCGTCGCGCGTGTGGTGGGCGACGGCGATGTGCAGGTCGTTCATGGCGGGGGTCCGCGAGAGGTCAGTCATGGGCGATCCTGCCGCGCAGCACGATGGCACGGGCCAGCAGGCTCACCGCGAGCACGAACAGGGTCAGGACGAAGGCGCCGGCCCAGGCCAGGGCGTGCCAGCTGTCGAACGGGCTCATCGCGTACTGGAAGATCACCACCGGCACGTTCGCCATCGGCTGCAGCAGGTCGGTGGTCCAGTACTGGTTGTTGAGCGCGGTGAACAGCAGCGGCGCGGTCTCGCCGGCGATGCGCGCCAGCGCCAGCAGGATGCCGGTGACGATGCCGGGCAGCGAAGCGCGGTACAGCACCTGCAGCGTCACCTTCCACTGCGGCACGCCGAGCGAGAGCGCGGCCTCGCGCATCTGCGCCGGCACCAGCCGCAGCATCTCGTCGGTGGTGCGCACCACCACCGGCAGCACGATGAAGCCCAGCGCGATCGCGCCGGCCAGCGCGGAGAAATGCCCCATCTGCGCCACCACCAGCGTGTACACGAACAGGCCGAGCACGATGGACGGGGCCGAGAGCAGGATGTCGTTGACGAAGCGCACCGCCTCGCCGATCCACGCGCCGCGCGCGTACTCGGCGAGGTAGGTGCCGGCGAGCACGCCGATGGGGGCGCCGAGGGCCACCCCCAGCAGGCTCATCGCCGCGCTGCCGAAGAAGGCGTTGAGCATGCCGCCGTCGTCGCCGGGCGGCGGGGTCATCTGCGTGAACAGCTCCAGGTCGAGCGCGGCCAGGCCCTTGCCCAGCGTGGTCCACAGGATCCACACCAGCCAGAACAGGCCGAACGCGGTGGCGAGCACGGCCAGCACCTGCGCGGCGAGGTCCTTGGCCCGGCGGTAGCGGTACAGGGCGGCGGACATCAGCGCCCCTCCCGCTTCGCCATGCGCCGCAGCATCAGGCGCGCGACGGTCAGCACCACGAAGGTGACCAGGAACAGCACGAAGCCGAGCGCGATCAGCGCCGAGCGGTACATGTCGGAGTCGGCCTCGGTGAACTCGTTGGCGATGGTGGCGGCGATCGAGTTGCCCGGCATCAGCAGCGAGGCGGTCAGCTCGTGCGCGTTGCCGAGCACGAAGGTCACCGCCATGGTCTCGCCGAGCGCGCGGCCCAGGCCAAGGAAGATGCCGCCGATCACCGCCGAGCGGGTGTAGGGCAGGACCACGTCCCAGACCACCTCCCAGCGTGTGGAGCCGAGCGCGTAGGCCGATTCCTTGAGCCGGCCCGGCACGGTCAGGAACACCTCGCGCATCACCGAGGAGATGAACGGGATCACCATGATCGCCAGCACCAGCCCGGCGGTGCCCATGCCCAGGCCGAGCGGCGGGCCGGAAAACAGCGCGCCGACCAGCGGCCACTGCCCCATGTGTTCGTCCACCCACGGGTACACGTGCTCGCTCAGCAGCGGCACCAGCACGAACAGGCCCCACATGCCGTAGATGATCGAGGGAATGCCGGCCAGCAGCTCGATCGCCGCGCCCACCGGCCCGCGCAGCCAGCGCGGCGCGATCTCGGTCAGGAACATGGCGATGCCGAAGCTCACCGGCACCGCGATCAGCATCGCGATCAGCGCGGTCACCACCGTGCCGTAGATCGGCACCAGCGCGCCGAAGTCCTGCTGCACCGGGTCCCAGGCATCGCGCCAGAGGAAGCCGATGCCGAACTTCTCGAACGCCGCGCGCCCACCCCAGAGCATGGACAGGGCGGCGGCGGCGAGCGAGACCAGCACGAACAGGCCGGCGGCGGCGACCAGGCGGCGGAAGCGGCGGTCGGCGCGCGCGTCGCGCAGTTCGCGCGAGTCCTCGGCGGCGGGCAGGGCGGTGGCGTTCATGCGCAGAGGGTCGTGGAAGCGGTCAGACCTTGATCTCCGCCGCCCAGTACGCCTCGATCTGCTGCACCAGCTCCGGCGGCAGCGGCACGTAGTGCAGCGCCTCGGCCTGCGCGGCGCCGTTCTCCAGCGCCCACTTGAAGAACGCCAGCGCCGCCTGCGCGCGCTCCGGGCTCTTCGGCTGCTTGTGCATCAGGATGAAGTTGGTGGCGGCGATCGGCCACGCGTCCTGGCCGGGCGCGTTGGTGATCACCAGGTGGAAGTCCCTGGCGTTCTTCCAGTCGGCGGTGGCAGCCGCGGCCTGGAACGAGGCGATGCTCGGCTGCACCCAGTTGCCCGCCGCATTCTGCAGCTGGGTGTGGGCCATCCGGTTCTCGGTGGCGTAGGCCAGCTCGACGTAGCCGATCGCCCCCTTGATCTGCTTGACGTAGGCGGCCACGCCCTCATTGCCCTTGCCGCCGATGCCGGTGGGCCAGTTCACCGAGGTGCCTTCGCCCACCTGCTGCTTCCACTCCGGGCTCACCTTCGAGAGGTAGTTGACGAAGTTGAAGGTGGTGCCCGAGCCGTCCGAGCGCTTGACCACGTTGATCTTGGTGGCGGGCAGGGCCAGGCCGGGGTTCAGCGCGGCGATCGCGGGGTCGTCCCACTGCTTGATTTTGCCGAGGTAGATGTCCGCCAGCACCGGGCCGGTCAGGCGCAGCTGGCCCGGCGCCACGCCCGGCAGGTTGACCACCGGCACCACGCCGCCGATCGCGGACGGGAACTGGGCCAGGCCGGCGGCGGCCAGCTCCTCCGGCGGCAGCGGCTTGTCGGAGGAACCGAAGTCCACCGTGCCGGCCTTGATCTGGGCGATGCCGCCGCCGGAGCCGATGGACTGGTAGTTGATCTTGTGGCCGGTGGCCTTGTGGTACTCGTCCGACCACTTCGACAGCAGCGGATAGATGAAGGTGGCGCCGGCGCCGGTGATCTCGGCGGCCACCTCGTCACCGGCGGCGGGCGCGTCGGCCTGCGCAGCCGGGGCCCGGTCCTGGCCGCCGCAGGCGGCGAGGGCGAGCGACAGGGGCAGGGCGAGGGCGAGGAGGCGGAGCGAACGTCGGGTCATGGGCGGATCCGGAAAAGTGCCGGTGCTTCGGCGGCGCGCCCATGGTGTGGCGGTTTTGTGACATGACGATGACATCGCGGGGCGGCGGACATCGCCGGCCCGCAAGCGACGACGCGGGCCCTGCGGCCCGCGTCGCGGCGATCCCGGGGAGAGAGGGCCGGGAATCAGAACTTCAGGTTCGCGGCCCAGTAGGCCTCGATCTGGCGCACCAGCGGATCCGGCAGCGGCACGTAGTCGAGCGCCTTGGCCTGGGCGTCGCCGTTGGCGTAGGCCCAGCGGAAGAACTCGATCACGGCCTTGGCGCGGGCCGGGGCCTTGGGCTTGCGGTGGACCAGGATGAAGTTGGCGGCGGTGATCGGCCACGCGTTCGCGCCCGGCGCGTTGGTCATCACCAGGTGGAAGTCCTTGACCTTGCCCCAGTCGGCGCTGGCGGCGGCGGCCTGGAAGGTCTCGTCCGAGGGCAGCACGTAGTTGCCGGCGGCGTTCTTCAGCCGGGTGTAGGCCATCCTGTTCTGCAGCGCGTAGGACAGCTCGACATAGCCGATCGCGCCCTTGATCTGCTTGACGTAGGCGGCAACGCCCTCGTTGCCCTTGGCGCCGATGCCGACCGGCCAGCTCAGCGAGGTGCCCTCGCCCACCTTCTCCTTCCACTCCCGGCTCACCTTCGACAGGTAGTTGGCGAAGTTGAAGGTGGTGCCCGAGCCGTCGGAGCGGCGCACCACGGTGATCCGCTGCGGCGGCAGCTTCAGCCCGCCGTTGCTGGCGGCGATGCGCGGGTCGTCCCAGCGGGTGATTTTGCCGAGGTAGATGTCGGCGAGCACGTCCGGGTCGAGCTTCATGGCCCCGGCCGCGACCCCGGGCACGTTGACCACCGGCACCACGCCACCGATCGCCGACGGGAACTGGACCAGCCCGTTGGCGGCCAGCTCCTCCGGCGGCAGCGGCTTGTCGGAGGAGCCGAAGTCCACCGTCTTCGCCTTGATCTGGGCGATGCCGCCGCCCGAGCCGATGGACTGGTAGTTGACCTTGTGCCCGGTGGCCTGGGCGTAGTCGGCCGACCAGCGCGAGAGCAACGGGTAGATGAAGGTCGCGCCGGCGCCGGTGATCTCGGCGGCCTGCGCCTGCAGCGTGACGCCGGCGGCCAGGGCCAGCGCCACGAGGCGGAGCTTGAGCGAGCTGAACACGATGGACTCCTGTGGATGCACACGTCGGGACGGGCGGCCCCGGTCGCGGCGCATTGCATAACCGGGGAATGACAGGCGTGTGATCGCGGGATGTCCGGGATGTGACACTGCCCGGCGGAGGTGCCGGCGCTTCGTCCCGGCTCCTGTGGCCGCGGCCTGTCATGCTGTGGTCATCAACCGGGCGTCTACTGGCGCCCGATGACCGCCGGGCGGCCGGGGCCGTGCCGGCGGCAGCTCGCATCCCGCCTTCATTCATTTCCACCTACCGGGGAGTTTTTCGCATGCGTGTTTCCACCCTGGCCGCGGCGCTCGCGGTCGCCCTCGCCAGCACCGGTTTCGACGCCGCGGCCGCCGACAACCGCGACGCCGAGATCGCGGAACTGAAGGCGCAGCTTGCCGCGCTGCAGGCCAAGATCGAGGAACTGGAGGCGCGCACCGACGCGCAGTCCGAGGTCAACGTCGAGACCGCGCGGCAGCTCGACACGCTCGCCACCGGCTCGACCAAGGTCGAGACCAAGGGCGGGATCAAGGTCACCTCGGCCGACAACAAGTTCGAGGCCTCGCTCGGCGGCCGCATCCACTTCGACGCCTACGCCTTCGACCGCGACCTGGCCAACACCACCGGCACCACCGACTTCCGCCGCGCGCGCCTGACCCTGGCGGGCAAGGCCTTCGGCTGGGAGTACAAGGTCGAGCAGGACTTCGCCGCCGGCACCAACCTCGATGGCCTGCGCGACCTGTACATCGCCCGCAACGTGCTCGGCGGGAAGATCACCATCGGCCATTTCAAGCCGTACCGCTCGATGGAGGAGCTGACCAGCTCCAACGAGATCCTGATGATGGAGCGCCCGTTCGCCTCGGCCAGCGGCCTGTTCAACGGCCGCCAGTTCCAGCAGGGCGTGGGCTATCTGCGTGCCGGCAGCAACTACACCGCCGGCCTGTCGGTGTTCAACCTGCGCGGCGCCTCCGGCACGCGCAACGAGGGCGTGGGCGCGGCCGGCCGCGTCACCTTCGCCCCGATCAACACCGAGACCCGCACGCTCCACTTCGGCGGCTGGGCCAGCGTGGAGGACCTCAACAAGGATTCGCCGAACGTGACCGCCTCGGTGGCCTACGCCGGCCGCCGCGGCCCGTCGCTGACCATCGCCACCGTGACCGGCGCCAGCGGCGACAAGGTCACCGCCTACGGCCTGGAGGCCGCCGGTTCGTTCGGGCCGCTGTTCTTCCAGGGCGAGTACGTCAACGCGACGTTCGAGCGTCCGCTCGGCGGCGACCAGGACGTGGCGACCTACTACCTGCAGGGCAGCTGGCTGCTCAACGGCGGGCACAAGCCGTACAAGGCCGGCACCGGCGTGTTCGGTTCGCCCAAGGTGGCCGACCGTGGCCTGTGGGAGCTGACCGCGCGCTACGACCACATCGAGAACAAGGACGTGAACAACCTCGAAGCCAACGCATGGCTGATCGGGCTGAACTACTACGTCAACCCGAACCTGCGCTTCATGTTCAACTACACGCAGGGCGACAACGAGCTCACCGGCGACGAGACCGGCCAGTACGCGCTGCGCACCCAGTTCTCGTTCTGAGCCGCGGACGACAGGCCGCGCCACCCGCGACGCCCCGGCCCTGCGCCGGGGCGTTCGCGTTTGCGTCACCGCGAGGTCAGTCCGCCGGGGCCGGCGTCTTGTCCGGGTAACGGCACAGGTCGCGGATCGGGCAGCGCGGGCAGTCCGGCTTGCGCGCCTTGCACACGTAGCGGCCGTGCAGGATCAGCCAATGGTGCGCGTGCCGGCGCCAGTGCGGCGGTACCCGTTCGAGCAAGGCCTCCTCCACCTGGCGCACGGTGCGGCCCGGCGCGAGCCCGGTGCGGTTGGCGACCCGGAACAGGTGCGTGTCCACGGCGATGGTCGGTTCGCCGAACACGGTGTTGAGCACCACGTTGGCGGTCTTGCGGCCCACGCCCGGCAGCGCCTCCAGCTCGGCGCGCGTGCGCGGCACCTGGCCGCCGTGCCGCTCGATCAGTTGCCGGCACATCGCGACGATGTTGGCGGCCTTGGCGTTGTACAGGCCGATGCTGGAGATGTAGCGCTTCAGACCGTCCTCGCCGAGGGCAAGGATCGCCTCCGGCGTGTTGGCCACCGGAAACAGCCGGCGCGTGGCCTTGTTCACGCCCACGTCGGTGGCCTGCGCCGACAGGATCACCGCCACCAGCAGTTCGAACGGCGTGGAGTACTCGAGCTCGGTGGTGGGCTCGGGGTCCAGTTCGGCCAGGCGCGCGAACAGCTCCTCGATCTCCGCCGGCGTGAGCAGGCGGCTGCGGCGCGTGGGGCGGCGGCGGCGGGCGCTGCGGGCGGTCCGGTTCATGGCTTGCGGCGCTGGGCGGCCCGGGCCTTGGCGCGCGCGAGCGCGGCGGCGGCCGCCGGCGGCAGCGACGGTGGACCAGTGGTTTCCGGCGCCGGCGTGCGGCGTGCTGCGCGTTCGGCCGCGCGCAACGCCAGCCGCGCGGCGCGCGCACGATGGCGTTCGCGCGCGGCGAGCGCGCGCCGGCGTGCCTCGCGGGCCGCCTGCACCGTGGCGCGGCAGGCGGGCGCGCAAGCGGCGCAGGCGATGTCCTGCAGCAGGCCGGCTTCGATCGCGGCGTCGAGGTCGTCCTCGCGCAGCGCCGCCGCGATCGCGTGCGCGGCGCTGTCGGCGGCGCATCCGCAGGCGGGGCAGGCGGGCGAGGCGGTCATGCGGGGGCGCGGGGATGCGGGCCGTCCGGGGTCACTTGCCGGAAAACGCCGGCTTGCGCCGCTCCAGGAACGCCTGCGTGCCCTCGCGCATGTCCTCGGTGGCGAACATCAGGCCGAACTGCGCGCTTTCGTATTCGAGCCCTTCCTCGATCCCGCACTCGCCGCCCACGGCGATGCAGTCGAGGATCCCGCGCAGCGCCAGCGGCGCGGCATTGGCGAGCTGCTGGGCGAGCTTCATCGTCTCGGCCTCGAGTTCGGCCGCGGGCACCACGCGGTTGACGATGCGAAGCTGCAGCGCGCGCGCGGCGTCCACCGGCGCCCCGGTCAGGCACAGCTCGAGCGCGGCCGCGCGGCCGGCCAGGCGCAGCAGGCGCTGGCTGCCGCCGAAGCCGGGGATCAGGCCGAGGTTGATCTCGGGCTGACCCACCTTGGCGGTGTCGGCGGCGATGCGCAGATGACAGGCCATTGCCAGCTCCAGTCCGCCGCCGAGCGCGAAGCCGTTGATCATCGCGATCACCGGCTTGGGCATCTTCTCGATCCGGCGCATCAGGCGCTGGCCCTTGAGCGAGAAATCGCGGCCCTGCACCGGGGTGAGCGTGTTCATCTGCGCGATGTCGGCCCCGGCCACGAACGCCTTCGGGCCGCTGCCGGTGAGCACCACCACCCGCACCGAATCGTCGTCCGCGGCGGCCGCGAAGGCGGCGTCGAGCGCGTCGAGCGTGGCGGCGTCGAGTGCGTTCAGCTTGTCGGGGCGGTGCACGGTGAGCACACGGACGGCGCCGTGGTCGGCGCGGAGCAGGGGGGTGTCGGACATGGGCTTCCTGGCGTTCGAGGGGACTGCGGCCACGGGAACTTCCACGCGGCGGTCCGGTCGGAGGGGTGGTCGTCAGTGGCGATTAAGCCGGGCGGCCCTTATCCTAGCCCGTCCTCGGCCCGCCGAGGCACCGTTCCGGGCGGCGCAGTCGCCCATTTCCCGATGCGAGGTTCCATCCGAATGAAGTTCCGTCTGCTCGCCGCCGCGGTTGCGGCATCCACCCTGACCGCCGGCGTTGCCGTGGCCCAGGACATGACGTCCGACAAGGGCAAGCTGAGCTATGCGTTCGGCTACGACTACGGCCAGTCGTTGCAGCAGTTGATCGCCCGCGGCGAACAGATCGACATCAACTCGCTGATCAAGGGCATCCAGGACGCGCACGCCAAGAAGCAGCCCGCGCTCACCCCCGAGCAGCTGCGTCCGGCGATCGAGGCGTTCCAGAAGCGCGAGGAGCAGCGTCTGGCCCAGGCCCGGGCCGAGTTCGAGAAGCTCGCCGCCGAGAACAAGAGCAAGTCGGACGCATTCCTGGCCCAGAACAAGACCAAGCCCGGCGTGACCACGCTGCCGAGCGGCGTGCAATACCGGGTGATCGAGACCGGCAACGGCGCCAAGCCGACCCAGGCCAGCAGCGTGCAGCTGCACTACAAGGGCTCGCTGGCCGGCGGCCAGACCTTCCTCGACACCTATGCCGCGCCGCAGGGCCAGACCGCCAATCCGGTCACCCTGAAGGTCAGCGAGATCCCGCTCGCCGGCCTGCGCGAGGCGCTCCTGCTGATGCCGGCCGGTTCGCGCTGGGAAGTCGTGCTGCCGGCCGACAAGGCCTACGGCAACTCGCCGCAGTCGCCGATCGGGCCGAACCAGGCCGTGGTGTTCGACGTCAAGCTCCTCAGCGTGAAGTGACGTTCCGGCGTGCGTCCGCCCGCGGGCGCACTTTCGCCGACGTGACGATGCGTCCTGCCCGCAACGCCGGCCCAGTGCCGGCGTTGCCGCTTCCGGGGCGCGCTGTGGTTGAATGCATGCGATGAACGTGACCTTCCGTGCCGTGCTGAGCCCCTGCATCGGGGTGTGCGAACTCGACGATGACGGCCTGTGCCGTGGCTGCCGGCGCACCGTCGCCGAGATCGCGCACTGGACGCAGATGAGCGACGACCAGCGGCTGCGGATCATGGAGGTGGAGCTGCCGCAGCGGTGCGCGGAGCCCTGCTGATGTCCGTCCCCGATCCGCTGCGCCTGGCCGACGCGCTGCATCCGCTCGTCGCGCCGCCCGGCGGGCCCGGGTGGAATGCAGGGGAGTTCGAGGATCTGCTGGCGCTGGACGCGTTGCGCGAGGCTGCGGTCCTGCTCGGGTTGGTGGAACGCGCCGACGGCTGGCAGGTGTTGCTCACCCGGCGCACCGACGTGCTGCGCCACCATGCCGGCCAGGTGAGCCTGCCCGGCGGCCGGATCGAGCCCGGCGACGCCGACGCGGTGGCCGCCGCCCTGCGCGAGACCCACGAGGAAACCGGGATCGCGCCGACACTGGTCGCCCCGCTCGGGTTCCTCGACCCGCTGTGCACGATCACCGGCTTCCGGGTGCTGCCGGTCGTGGCCACGATCGCGCCCCACTATGTGGCCCGGCCGCACCCCGGGGAGGTGGCCGAGGTGTTCGAGCGGCCGCTGTCGTTCCTGCTCGACCCGCGCAATCTGCACATGCGCGAGATGGAGTACCGCGGGCGGCCGCGCCGGGTGCCCGAATTCGTCAATACTGGCGACCCCCGGCAGCGGATCTGGGGCGTGACCGCGATGATCCTGATGAACCTGCGCGCGCGCCTGGAAGCCGCCGCTCCCTGATCCCGACAGGAGGAGCCCGCGATGGCCGGCTGGAACACCCTGGTGCAGGCCGAGACCCTGGCCGTGGCGCTCGGCCGCGCCGATCTCGCGATCGTGGATTGCCGGTTCTCGCTGGTGAACCCGGGCGCCGGCGAGAGCGAATACCTGCGCGGCCATCTCCCCGGCGCGGTCTACGCGCACCTGGAGCGCGATCTGTCCGACATGGGCAAGACCGGCCAGGGCCGCCACCCGTGGCCCGAAGCCGCGGCCTTCACCGCCCGGCTGGGCGCCTGGGGCATCAGCCCCCGGCACCAGGTCGTGGCCTACGACGACGGCGATGGCGCGTTCGCGGCGCGGCTGTGGTTCCTGCTGCGCGCGCTCGGCCACGAGAAGGTGGCGGTGCTGGATGGCGGCTGGGCGCGCTGGACCGTGCTTGGCCTGCCGGTGGATTCGCAGGTGCGGCCGCCGACGCCGGCGCGCTACGTCGCCGAGTTCGACCGGTCGCGGCTGCTCGACGCGGACGCGGTGCAGGCCCGGCTCGCCGCCGGCGACGTGCTGATCGACGCGCGCGCCGCCGAGCGCTTCCGCGGCGAGAGCGAGACCATCGACCGGGTCGCCGGCCACGTGCCCGGCGCGCGCAACCGGCCCTACACCGAGAACCTGCATGACAGCCGCTTCAAGCCGCCCGCGCAGCTCGCCGACGAGTTCCGCGCCCTGCTCGGCGGCTGTCCGCCCGAGCGCGCGATGGTGATGTGCGGTTCCGGCGTCACTGCCTGCCATCACCTGCTGGCGATGGAACGCGCCGGCCTGCGCGGCGCCAGCCTCTTCACCGGCTCCTGGAGCGGCTGGATCAGCGACCCGTCGCGTCCGGTCGCGACCGGGCCCTAGCAGGCTGTTTTTCGACAGCCTGCCAGCGCTACTTGCCCAGCCGCGCGACCAGGGCGCGCAGGCCGGCCTGGGTGTCGGGCTGGTACCAGGCGTCGAGGAAACGGGGCAGGGCGATGCGTTCCGGCGCCAGCGCGGCGACCACGTCGGCGCGGGCGATCGCGCGCGTGGCCAGCATCGGCTGGCGCGGCAGCGCCAGCACCCGCCGCAGCCACGCCAGCGCGGCGGCGACGGTCGCGCCGCTTTCCACCACCGCATCCACCAGGCCGAGCGCGTGCGCCTGTTCGGTGGTCACCAGTTCGCCTTCCACCAGCAGCCGTTCTGCGCGCTGCGGGCCGACCACGCGCGCCATCAGTTGCTGGATCCCTTCCGGCGCGACCAGGCCGACCTGGGTCTCGTTCAGGCCGATGCGGTACGGCTTGTCCGGTTCCGGCGACCGCGCCATCGCCCGCCAGTCGCAGCACAGCGCCAGCACGCAGCCGCCGGCAGGCGCGTGCCCGTCCAGCGCCGCCGCCACCGGCACCGGGCTCTGCGCCAGCGCGCGCGCGGCGCGGAAGAACGCCTCCCAGGCCGCGGCCAGCGCGGCGCGGTCCTCGCCCAGCGAGAGCAGATAGGGCACGTCCAGCCCGCCCGAGAACACCTTGGGGCCGCCGGCGAGCACCAGGCCGCGCGCGCCGTCCGCCACCGCCGCGTGCACCGCGGCCTCGAGCTGCGCGCACAGTTGCGGGTCGAGCGCGTTGACCGGCGGGCGCGCCAGGCGCAGGACGATGATGTCGTCGTGGGCGATGCGTTCGATCAGCGTGGACATGGGCGCTCCGGGCCGGTGGCGGTGAGCCGGTATCATAGGCCGATGCGTCGCCTGCGCTTCGTCCTCTGCCTCCTCGTCCTGCTCGCGCCGGCGGCGCAGGCGAGGGAATGCCTGCCGGAAATCCGCGAAGGCTGGATCCGCCTGCTGCCCGGCGGCATGCCGATGCACGCGGGCTTCGGCCGCATCGTCAATGCCTGCAGGCGGCCGGCGGCGATCGTCGGCGCGCGGAGCGACGCCTATGCCGAGGTCGAGCTGCACGAGACGCGCGTGGTCGAAGGCGTGAGCCGCATGCGCCCCGTGCCGCGGCTGGCGCTCGCGGCGCGCGGCAGCGCGGAACTCAAGCCCGGCGGCCTGCACCTGATGCTGATGCGGCCGGCCTCGCGCATCGAGCCGGGCCAGCGCATCGTCATCGAATTCCGCCTTGCCGACGGCCGCCGCGTCCGCGGCGAGTTCGTCGCCCGCAGCCCGTGACCACGGTACGTCGGGGATAGTGGAAGAAAAGCTTTTTGCCACGGATTGACACGGATGAACGCGGATCAAAACCTTTTTAAGGCTTTATCCGTGTGTATCCGTGTCAATCCGTGGTTGAAATTTATACCAACCCGACCGCGTCAGGCCGGAGTGCAGGCGGCGCGGACCGCCTCGGGCAGCGGCGCGGCCTTGCCGGTGTCCTTGTCTATCCAGACCATGACCACGTTGCCGTCGGCGTAGAGCACGCGCTCGTCGCCGGCCTGCAGGATGCGGTGGCCGATGGTCAGGCTGGTGGTGCCCAGGCGCTCGACGAACAGTTCCACCAACACCTCGTTCGGCCATTCGATCGGGCGCCGGTAGTTGACGTTGGCGGCGGCGACCACCGGCGCGACATGCTCGTCGAGCCACTCGCCGGGGATGGTCACCATCCAGCGCAGCCGCGCCTCCTCCAGGTAGGAGAGGAACTTCGAATTGTTGACGTGGTTGAACGCGTCCAGGTCGCGCCAGCGCACCGACAGCGGCACGCGGATCAGCGGAACCGGCGGCGCGGATGCGACGGCCGCGGAGGCCGGCGCGGCGGGGGCGGGGGATGCGGCCGCGGCGCGCTCCCGCCGGCGCGGCGCGCGCGCCGGCCGTTCCGCGGGCGCTTCCGGAGCCGGTGCCGCGCCGTCGTCATGGGCGGGGGCGGCGGGCGCGGAAGCGGGCTTGCGCCGGCCGCGGCGGCGGCCGGACGGGCTGCGGGTGTCGTTCATGCGGCGGACTTCTTCTTGGTCTGGCGTTCCAGGCCCAGCACCCGGGCCAGGAACCGGCCGGTGTGGGAGTGGGGCACGCGCGCGAGTTCCTCGGGCGTGCCGGTGGCGACGATCTCGCCGCCGCGGTGGCCGCCCTCGGGGCCGAGGTCGATCACCCAGTCGGCGGTCTTGATCACGTCCAGGTTGTGCTCGATCACCACGATCGTGTTGCCGTCGTCGCGCAGCTTGTGCAGCACCGCGAGCAGGTGCTCGATGTCGTGGAAATGCAGGCCGGTGGTGGGCTCGTCGAGGATGTACAGGGTGCGTCCGGTGTCGCGCCGCGAGAGCTCCTTCGACAGCTTGACCCGCTGCGCCTCGCCGCCCGAGAGCGTGGTCGCCGGCTGGCCGAGCCTGATGTAGCTCAGGCCCACGTCCATCAGCGTCTCCAGCTTGCGCGCGATCGCCGGCACGTTCTCGAACAGCGCCAGCGCGTCCTCGACCGTCATCTCCAGCACGTCGTGGATGCTGTGGCCCTTGTACAGGATCTCCAGCGTCTCGCGGTTGTAGCGCTTGCCGTGGCAGACGTCGCAGGGCACGTACACGTCGGGCAGGAAGTGCATCTCGACCTTGATCAGGCCGTCGCCCTGGCAGGCCTCGCAGCGGCCGCCGCGCACGTTGAACGAGAACCGCCCCGGCGAGTAGCCGCGCGCGCGCGCCTCCGGCACCTGCGCGAACAGCTCGCGCAGCGGGGTGAACAGGCCGGTGTAGGTGGCCGGGTTGGAGCGCGGCGTGCGCCCGATCGGCGACTGGTCGATGTCCACCACCTTGTCGAACAGGTCCAGCCCGTGCACCTCGCGGAACGGCGCCGGCTTCATGCTGGCGCCGTTGATCTCGTTGGCGGCGAGCGCGAACAGGGTGTCGTTGATCAGGGTGGACTTGCCCGAGCCGGAGACGCCGGTGATGCAGGTGAACAGCCCGGTCGGGATCTCCAGGTCCACGTGCCTGAGGTTGTTGCCGCTGGCGCCGAGCAGCCGCAGCATCATCTTCTGGTTCGGCTTGTGCCGGGTGGCCGGCACCGGGATCTGCTTCCTGCCGCTGAGGTACTGGCCGGTCAGCGAGCGCGGCGACTCGAGGATGTCCTCGAGCGTGCCCTGGGCCACGATCTCGCCGCCATGCACGCCGGCGCCGGGGCCGATGTCCACGATGTGGTCGGCCAGGCGGATCGCGTCCTCGTCGTGCTCGACCACGATCACCGTGTTGCCGAGGTCGCGCAGGCGCGTGAGCGTGCCCAGCAGGCGCTCGTTGTCGCGCTGGTGCAGGCCGATGGACGGCTCGTCGAGCACGTACATCACGCCCACCAGGCCGGCGCCGATCTGGCTGGCCAGGCGGATCCGCTGCGCCTCGCCGCCGGAGAGGGTGTCGGCCTTGCGCTCGAGGGTGAGGTAGTCGAGCCCGACGTCCACCAGGAACTTCAGCCGCTCGCGGATCTCCTTGACGATCTTGGCCGCGATCTCGCCGCGCCAGCCGGGCAGCTGCAACTGGCCGAAGAACGCCAGCGCCTCGTCCACCGGCATGGTGACGATGTCCGGCAGCGGCCGGTCGGCGACCAGCACGTTGCGCGCGCTGCGGTTCAGGCGCGCGCCGCCGCAGTCGGTGCAGGGGCGTTCGCTGATGTACTTGGCCAGCTCCTCGCGCACCGCGGCCGATTCGGTCTCGCGGTAGCGGCGCTCGAGGTTCGGGATGATGCCCTCGAAGCGGTGCTTGCGCTGGGTGCGGCCGCCGGACTCGGTGAGGTAGGTGAAGGTGATCGCCTCCTCGCCGCTGCCGAACAGCACCGCCTGGCGGATCTCCTCGTCCAGCTCCTGCCACGGCGTGTCCACGCCGAAGCCGTAGTGGCGGGCCAGCGAGGCGATCATCTGGAAGTAATAGACGTTGCGCCGGTCCCAGCCGCGCACCGCGCCGGCGGCCAGCGACAGGTCCGGGTGCACCACCACCCGCGCCGGGTCGAAGAACTGCGACACGCCCAGGCCGTCGCAGGAGGGGCAGGCGCCGACCGGGGAGTTGAACGAGAACAGGCGCGGCTCGAGCTCGGGCAGCGAATAGTCGCAGACCGGGCAGCTGTACTTGGAGGAGAACAGCAGCGGCTCGGCCTGCGGGTCGTCGAGCGACTGCACCGCGGCCATGCCGTCGCCCAGGCGCAGTGCGGTCTCGAACGACTCGGCCAGGCGCTGCTTGAGGTCCTCGCGCACGCGGAAGCGGTCCACCACCGCCTCGATGGTGTGCTTCTGCCGCAGCGCCAGCGGCGGCACGGCGTCTATCTCGTACAGCGCGCCGTCCACGCGCACGCGCACGAAGCCCTGCGCGCGCAGCTGCTCGAACACCTGCGCGTGCTCGCCCTTGCGCTCGCGCACCACCGGCGCGAGCAGCATCCAGCGCTGCTCGGCCCGGGCCGGATCGCCCGCCAGCGCCAGCACCTGGTCCACCATCTGGCTGACGGTCTGGGCCTCGAGCGGGTAGTGGTGGTCGGGGCAGCGCGGGGTGCCGACGCGGGCGTAGAGCAGGCGCAGGTAGTCGTAGATCTCGGTGATGGTGCCGACCGTCGAGCGCGGGTTGTGCGAGGTGGACTTCTGCTCGATCGAGATCGCCGGCGAGAGCCCCTCGATGTGGTCCACGTCGGGCTTCTCCATCACGCTCAGGAACTGGCGGGCGTAGGCGGAGAGCGACTCGACGTAGCGGCGCTGGCCTTCGGCGTAGATGGTGTCGAAGGCGAGCGAGGACTTGCCCGAGCCGGACAGGCCGGTGATCACGATCAGCCGGTCGCGCGGCAGGTCGAGATCGATGTTCTTCAGGTTGTGCGTCCGCGCGCCGCGGACACGGATGTAGTCCATCGCCATCGGATCGGGGGTGTCCGGCTGGTGAACGGGGAACAGTGCAGCCTAGCGAGTCGGCCGGGGCGGGGCAAATCGCACCGACACCCACTCTGACCGGGCCGCGTCTCGAGGACTGCGATCCATATGCATCCGGGCGAGGGGCCGGACTCGTCGTCCCGGCGCAAGCCGGGATCCATTCAGCTGTTGCTCCCCCGCATACCGGGCCCGGGACGACCACTCTCCCCGCCAATGACACCGGCCCTGGGGGGGCGGCCCCAGGCCGACCCCAGGCCGACCAGCCTCCCCCGCCACCCGCCCCGCCCGCGGTTGACCCTAACTCCCTGAAACCCCTACAATTCCGCTTCTGCCCGTGCTCCCGCCGGGCAGGCGACCACGATAACTACAGAGGAATGCCTGGTCATGTACGCAGTTCTGGTCACCGGCGGCAAGCAGTACCGCGTGATGCAGGGTGAGACGCTGCGCGTCGAGAAGCTCGACGCGGAAGCCGGCAGCGAGATCACCTTCGACGACATCCTGATGCTGGGCGACGGCGAGGGCGTGAAGGTCGGCGACGCGCTGAAGGGCGCCACCGTCACCGCCAAGGTCGTCGGCCACGGCCGCGCCGAGAAGGTGCGCATCGTCAAGTTCCGCCGCCGCAAGCACCATCGCAAGCAGATGGGCCACCGGCAGCACTACACCGAAATCCAGATCACCGGCATCGCCGGTGGCAGCAAGTAAGGAGAAGCCGCCATGGCACACAAGAAGGGCGTAGGTTCCTCGCGCAACGGCCGCGACTCCAACCCGAAGTACCTCGGCGTCAAGCTGTACGGCGGCCAGGCGGTGCAGGCCGGCAACATCATCGTCCGTCAGCGCGGCACCCAGTTCCATGCCGGCCCCGGCGTCGGCCTCGGCCGCGACCACACCCTGTTCGCGCTCGTGGACGGCGTGGTCCAGTTCGACACCAAGGGCCGCGAGAAGCGCCGCACCGTCAGCGTCGTCCCGACGGCGTAAGGCGTTCCCGGTTCCCGCGAACGGCCCCGCTTCGGCGGGGCTTTTCGTTTGCCCGCCCCGCGCCGAAGTAAAGTTCCGGGGCGCCCCGCCCCCGCGACCCCGGCCTCACCGGCACGCCAAGACGATTCCGATCCCTGCATGAAACTGGTGGACGAAGCCGAAATCACCGTCATCGCCGGCAACGGCGGCAACGGCTGCGTCAGTTTCCGGCGCGAGAAGTTCATCCCGCTCGGCGGGCCGGACGGCGGCGACGGCGGCGACGGCGGCAGCGTCTGGCTGCAGGCCGACGAGAACCTCAACACCCTGGTGGACTTCCGCCACCAGAAGGTGTTCCGCGCCCAGCGCGGCGAGAACGGCATGGGCCGGCAGATGTACGGCAAGGGCGGCGAGGACCTGGTGGTCACGGTGCCGGTGGGCACGGTGGTCACCAACGTCGAGACCGACGAGGTGATCGGCGACCTGACCCGCCACGGCCAGCGCCTGCTGGTCGCCCGCGGCGGCAAGGGTGGGCTGGGCAACATGCACTTCAAGAGCTCGGTGAACCGCGCCCCGCGCCGGGCCACGCCGGGCGCGGAGGGCGAACGCCGGCAGCTCAGGCTCGAGCTGAAGCTGCTCGCCGACGTGGGCCTGCTCGGGTTCCCGAATGCGGGCAAGAGCACCTTCATCCGTGCGGTTTCGGCGGCCACGCCGCGGGTGGCCGACTACCCGTTCACCACCCTGTACCCGAACCTCGGCGTGGTCAGCATCGAGCCGCACCGCAGCTTCGTGATCGCCGACATCCCCGGCCTGATCGAGGGCGCGGCCGAGGGCGCGGGCCTGGGCATCCAGTTCCTCAAGCACCTGCAGCGCACCCGCCTGCTGCTGCACCTGGTGGACATCGCCCCGATGGAAGGCGGGGTGGAGGGCGTCTCCCCGGTCGAGCAGGTGCGGGCGATCGAGCGCGAGCTGGGCAAGTACGACCCGGCCCTGCTGGAGAAGCCGCGCTGGCTGGTGCTGAACAAGGCCGACCTGATGTTCGAGGACGAGGCCCGCGCGCAGGCCGAGGCGATCGTGGCCGAGCTCGGCTGGCAGGGGCCGTGGTACCTGGTCTCGGCCCTGGGCCGCGAGGGCACCTGGCCGATCATGCTCGACGTGCAGGCCTTTCTCGACCGGCTGCGCGAGGCCGAGCTCGAGGCCCGCGACGAGGCCGGCGCCGCCGATGCCTGAGCCGGCCCGGCAGGCAACAAAAAACCCGGCCGAGGCCGGGTTTTTCGCGCTCGCCGCGAGGGCGGGGTCAGGCGGCGGACTGCAGCGCCTTGATCCGGGCCATCAGCCGGCTCTTGTGGCGGGCGGCCTTGTTCTTGTGGATCAGGCCGCGGGCGCTGTAGCGGTCGAGCAGCGGCTGGGCGGAGGCGAAGGCAGCCTGGGCCCCGGCGGCGTCGTTGGCCGCGATCGCCTTGAGCACCTTCTTCACGGCGGTGCGCAGCATCGAGCGCTGGCTGGCGTTGCGGGCATTGCGCACGACAGCCTGCCTGGCGCGCTTCTGGGCGGACTTGATGTTGGCCACGTCTGGAATCCTGGAAAATGGGCGGAGCGAAGAACCCGAAAGCATAGGGGATTCAAGATGTTGAGTCAAACCAGGGGGCGCGGGCGCCCCGGCCTCGGCGGGACCGGGCGCGCGCCGGGCGGCGGAGGGGCGGCATGAGCCGGCACGGACTGCTGCGCTCGACCTCGGTGTTCAGCGCGATGACCTTCCTCTCGCGCCTGGCCGGCTTCGCCCGCGACATGCTCCAGGCGCGGCTGTTCGGCGCCTCGCTGGCGATGGACGCGTTCGTGATCGCCTACCGGATCCCGAACTACCTGCGCCGGATCTTCGCCGAGGGCTCGATGCAGATGGCCTTCGTGCCGGTCCTCAACGAGCTGCGCGAGCGCGGCGACCAGGCCGCGTTGCGCGAGTTCATAGACCGCATGGCCGGCGCCCTGTTCGCGGTGGTGCTGGTGGTGGTGGGGATCGGGATGCTGGCGGCGCCGGCGGTCGCGGCGGTGTTCGCGCCGGGGTCGCTGGACGAGCCGGAGAAGTTCGCGCTGATCGCGCAGATGCTGCGCATCACCTTCCCGTACCTGCTGTTCATCTCGCTGATGGCGCTGGTGGCCTCGGTGCTGAACAGCTTCGGCCGGTTCGCGCTGCCGGCGGTGACGCCGGTGCTGCACAACCTGGTGGTGATCGCGGCCATGCTGTGGGCGGCGCCGCACTTCGCCGAGCCGGTGAAGGCGCTGGCCTGGGGCGTGCTGCTGGCCGGCGTGCTGCAGCTGGCGGTGCTGTGGCCGGCGCTGGGGCGGCTCGGGCTGCGGCCGCGGCTGAAACCGGGCTTCGCCCATCCCGACGTGCGCCGCGTGGCGCGGCTGATGCTGCCGACGCTGTTCTCGTCCTCGGTGGCGCAGCTCAACCTGCTGGTGGGCACGGTGTTCGCCTCGTTGCTGGTCACCGGCAGCCAGACCTGGCTGTATCTCTCGGACCGCCTGGTCGAGTTTCCGCTCGGATTGTTCGGCGTGGCGATCGGCACGGTGATCCTGCCGCACCTGTCGCGCCGACACGCGGCCACCGACGCGGACGGCTACGGCGCGGCGCTGGACTGGGGCCTGCGCCTGGCGCTGCTGCTGGGCGTGCCGGCCGCGCTCGGCCTGTTCCTGCTCGCCGGGCCGGCGACCTCGGCGGTGTACCACTACGGCCGGTTCACCGCGCACGACACGCAGATGGCCTCGCTCAGCCTGGCGGCGATGAGCCTGGGCATTCCCGCGTTCATGCTGACCAAGGTGCTCTCGCCGGCGTTCTTCGCGCGCCAGGACACCCGGACGCCGATGCGCGCGGCGGTGACGACGGTGGTCGCCAACGTGCTGCTCACCATCGCCCTGACCACGCCGCTGTGGTGGTTCCGGGTGCCGGGCGCGCACACCGGCATCGCCCTGGCGACCGCGCTCGCCGGGATCGTCAACGCCTGGCTGCTGTGGCGCGCGCTGCGCCGGGACGGGCTGTACCGGCCGCAGCCGGGCTGGGGACGGTTCGCGCTCCAGCTCGTGGGCGGCTGCACGGCGATGGCGCTGGCGGTGTGGGCGCTGCGCGGCTGGGTGGGCGACTGGAACGCCCTGCACGGGCTGTGGCGCTGGTGCTGGCTGCTGGCCGTGATCGGCGCCGGGGCGCTGGTCTATGCCGCCACCCTGTTCGCGCTCGGCCTGCGTCCGCGCGACCTGCGCCACTGAATTCGCCCCTATACTGCAAGGTTCCATGCGCAGGCTGTTCCGTGACGTCGAGGGCGGGCCCTTGTGCCCCCAGGGCAGCGTGGTCTGCATCGGCGCCTTCGATGGCCTGCACCTCGGGCATCAGGCGCTGGTGCGGGCCGCGTCGGCGCGCGCGCGTGCGGCCGGCCTGGCCACGGTGGCGCTGAGCTTCGAGCCGCTGCCGCGCGAATTCTTCGCCGCCGCCGCGCCGCCGCCGCGGCTGACCCTGCCGCGGGCCAAGGTCGAGGGCCTGCGCGCGCTCGGCGCCGAGGTGGTGGGGCTGCTGCGTTTCGACGCCCGGCTGGCGGCGATGACCGCGGAGGACTTCGTCGAGCGCGTGCTGGTCGGCCGGCTCGGCGCGCGCGAGGTGTGGGTCGGGCCCGAGTTCCGCTTCGGCAAGGGGCGGGCGGGTGACCTGGCGCTGCTGCAGGCGCTCGGCGCCCGGCTCGGCTTCCGCGCCGAGGCGATCGCGCCGGTGGCGCTGGACGGCGAGCGCGTGTCGGCCACGCGCGTGCGCGCCGCGCTCGCGGCCGGCGCGTTCGAGCAGGTCGCGCGCCTGCTCGGCCGCCCGTACGCGATCGGCGGGCGGGTGGTGCTCGGCAACCGCCTCGGCCGCACCCTCGGCTATCCGACCGCGAACCTGCGCTTCGACGGGCGCACGCCGCCGCTGGCGGGCATCTTCGCCGCGCGCGTGCACGGCGTCGGCGCGCAGCCGTGGCCGGCGGTGGCGAGCTTCGGCACCCGGCCGACGGTGGGCGGCGGCGAGCACCTGCTCGAGGCGCATCTGTTCGACTTCGACGGCGACCTGTACGGCCGCCGGATCGAGGTCGAGTTCGTCGCCCGCCTGCGCGACGAACTGAAATTCGAATCGCTGCCTGCGCTGGTCGCGCAGATGCACCAGGACGCCGCGCTCGCCCGGCGCCTGCTCGGACTGGAACCACAACGGGCCCACGCGTGAGCCACGACTACAAAGCCACCATCCACCTGCCTGCCACCGATTTCCCGATGCGCGGCGACCTGCCCAAGCGCGAGCCGGAGACGCTCGCGCGCTGGGAGGCCGAGGGCCTGTACGCCCGCATCCGCGAGCGCGTGCGCGGCCGGCCGACCTTCGTCCTGCACGACGGCCCGCCGTACGCCAACGGCTCGATCCACATCGGGCACGCGGTCAACAAGGTGCTCAAGGACATCGTGGTCCGGTCGAAGCTGCTGTCGGGCTACGACGCGCCTTACGTGCCGGGCTGGGACTGCCACGGCCTGCCGATCGAGCATGCGGTGGAGAAGAAGTTCGGCAAGGTCGGCGAGAAGCTCGACCCGGCCGCGTTCCGCGCCAGGTGCCGCGAATACGCGCAGGAGCAGATCGAGGGCCAGCGCCGCGACTTCAAGCGCCTGGGCGTGATCGGCGACTGGGACAACCCGTACCGGACCATGGATTTCCGCTACGAGGCGGACATCGTGCGTTCGCTGGCGCGAATCGTCGAGCGCGGGCACCTGACCCGCGGGGTCAAGCCGGTGCACTGGTGCTTCGACTGCGGCTCGGCGCTGGCCGAGGCCGAGATCGAATATGCCGACCGCACCTCGCCGGCGATCGACGTGGCCTATCGCGCGCGCCAGCCGCAGGCGCTGGCCGCGGCCTTCGGCGTGGCCCTGCCGGAGGGCGTGTCGGTGGCGGTGCCGATCTGGACCACCACGCCGTGGACGCTGCCGGCGAGCCTGGCGGTCACGCTCGGCCCGGACCTCGAATACGCGCTGGTGGAAGGCCCGCCGCGCGACGGCGCGCGGCAGTGGCTGGTGCTGGCCGCGCCGCTCGCCGAGCGCGCGCTGCGCCGCTACGGCGTGGAGGAAGCGAAGGTGCACGGCTACGCCAGCGGCACCGAGCTGGAAGGCCATCGCCTGCAGCATCCGTTCTATCCCGAACGCGAGATCCCGCTCGCGCTCGGCGAGCACGTCTCGGCCGAGGACGGCACCGGCGCGGTGCACACCGCGCCGGGCCACGGCCAGGAGGACTTCGCGGTCGGCCAGCGTTACGGCCTGATCGAGCGCTACGGCGCCGCCCAGCTCAATCCGGTGGACGGACGCGGCGCCTACCTGCCGTCCACCCCGCCCGCCGACGGCGTGGCCCTGGCCGGCGTGCACATCTGGAAGGCGAACGAGCTGCTGATCGGCGTGCTGCGCGCAAACGGCGCGCTGCTGGCGCACGCACCGCTGCAGCACAGCTATCCGCACTGCTGGCGGCACAAGACCCCGGTGGCGTTCCGCGCCACCCCGCAGTGGTTCATCTCGATGGAACAGGCCGGGCTGCGCCGCGACGCGCTGGCCGCGATCGGCCAGGTGGGCTGGGTGCCGGACTGGGGCCAGGCGCGGATCGAGGCGATGGTGGAGGGCCGTCCCGACTGGTGCATCTCGCGCCAGCGCACCTGGGGCGTGCCGCTCGCGCTGTTCGTGCACCGCGAGAGCGGCGAGCCGCATCCGGACACGCCGGCGTTGATGCGCCGCGTCGCCGAACGCATCGAGCAGGGCGGGGTGGACGCGTGGTACGCGCTCGACCCGGTCGAACTGCTCGGCGCGGAGGCCGCGCAGTACGAGAAGACCACCGACATCCTCGACGTCTGGTTCGACTCCGGCGTCAGCCACGAATGCGTGCTCGCCCGACGCGCCGACGACGGCCTGTCCAAGCCCGCCGACCTGTACCTGGAGGGCTCCGACCAGCACCGCGGCTGGTTCCAGTCCTCGCTGCTCACCGCGGTGGCGATGGACGGCGCGGCCGCGTACCGCCAGGTGCTGACCCACGGCTTCACCGTGGACGCGCAGGGCAAGAAGATGTCGAAGTCGCTCGGCAACGTGGTCGAGCCGCAGAAGGTGATCGGCGCGATGGGCGCCGACGTGCTGCGGCTGTGGATCGCCTCCACCGACTACCGGCACGAGATGTCGGTGTCGGACGAGATCCTCAAGCGCACCGGCGACGTGTACCGCCGCATCCGCAACACCGCGCGCTTCCTGCTCGGCAACCTGCACGGCTTCGACCCGGCGCGCCACCTGTGCCCGCCCGAGGGCATGGTCGCGCTCGACCGCTGGATCGTGCACCGCGCCTGGGACCTGCAGCGCCGGATCGTGTCCGCCTACGAGCGCTACGACTTCGCCGAGGTGGTGCAGGCGCTGGGCAACTTCTGCAGCGTGGACCTCGGCGCGCTGTACCTGGACGTCACCAAGGACCGGCTCTACACCATGCCGGAGGACTCGCGCGGGCGCCGCTCGGCGCAGAGCGCGATGTACCGGATCGCGGAAGGCTTCGTGCGCTGGATCGCGCCGGTGCTGGCGTTCACCGCCGACGAGATGTGGCGGCACATGCCGGGCGAACGCTCCGGCAACGTGCTGTTCGAGACCTGGTACGACGGCCTGGCCCCGCTCGAGGACGGCCCGTTGCTGCCGGCCGACTTCGAGCGCCTGCTGGCGCTGCGCGAGCAGGTGACGCGGGTGCTCGAACCGATGCGCGCCGACGGCGCGATCGGCGCCGCGCTCGAGGCCGAGATCACCCTGCGCTGCGGCGTGGCCGACCAGAACTGGCTGGCGCCGCTGCTGGAGGAGCTGCGCTTCCTGTTCATCAGCGGCGACGTGCACCTGGTCGCCGACGATGCCGCCACCGAGATCGCCGTCGCCGCCGCGCCGACGCAGAAGCCCAAGTGCGTGCGCTGCTGGCACCACCGCGCCGACGTCGGCAGCGTGCCGGCGCATCCGGAGCTGTGCCGGCGCTGCGTGTCGAACGTGGACGGCCCGGGCGAGACGCGGCGGTGGTTCTGAGCATGCGCAGGACGACCCCCAACGCGCTGCCCTGGCTGCTGCTCTCGGCGGTGGTCTTCGTGCTCGACCAGTGGACCAAGGCCTGGGTGCTGGCCGAACTGCCGGAATACACCCCGATCCCGGTGATCGAGGGCTTCTGGAACTGGTACCGCACCTACAACACCGGCGCCGCGTTCAGCTTCCTGAGCGATGCCGGCGGCTGGCAGCACTGGTTCTTCATCGGCCTGGCGCTGGCGATCAGCGGCCTGCTCGCGTACTGGCTCGCGCGCACCCGGCGCGGCGACTGGAAGACCGCGCTGCCGTTCGCGCTGGTGATCGGCGGCGCGCTCGGCAACGTCGTGGACCGGCTGCGCCACGGCCACGTGGTGGATTTCGTGCAGTGGTACTGGCGCGACTGGTACTGGCCCGCGTTCAACGTCGCCGACGCGGCGATCGTGGCCGGCGCGGTCGGCATCGCCCTGTTCGGCCTGTTCGCCAGGCCCGGCAAGCCGTAGGGCGGCCTTGCCCCGCCACCGCAGGAGTAGAATCCCGCCGATGGAAGTCCTTCTCGCCAACCCCCGCGGTTTCTGCGCCGGCGTGGACCGTGCGATCGAGATCGTCAAGCGCGCCATCGAGCTGCTCGGCGCGCCGATCTACGTGCGCCACGAGGTCGTGCACAACCGCTACGTGGTCGAGGACCTGCGCAACCGCGGCGCGATCTTCGTCGAGGAACTCGACGAGGTGCCCGACGGCGCCACCGTGATCTTCTCCGCCCACGGCGTCTCGCAGGCGGTGCGCGCCGAGGCCGCGCGCCGCGGCCTGAAGGTGTTCGACGCCACCTGCCCGCTGGTGACCAAGGTGCACCTGGAAGTCGCGCGCCAGTGCCGCGCCGGCCGCGACATGGTCCTGATCGGCCACGCCGGCCACCCCGAGGTCGAGGGCACGATGGGGCAGTGGAACGCGGAGGCCGGCCCCGGCCGCATCTTCCTGGTCGAGGACCTGGACGACGTCGCCGCGCTCGCCCTGCCGCAGCCCGAGCATTGCGCCTACACCACCCAGACCACGCTCTCGGTGGACGACACCCGCGAGATCATCGCCGCCCTGCGCCACAAGTACCCCGCGATCCAGGGCCCGAAGAACGACGACATCTGCTACGCCACCCAGAACCGCCAGGACGCCGTGCGCGAACTCGCCCGGCACTGCGACCTGGTGCTGGTGGTGGGCTCGCCCAACAGCTCCAACTCCAACCGCCTGCGCGAGCTGGCCGAGCGCGAAGGCGTGGAGGCGCACCTCATCGATGGCGCCGAGGGCATTGACCCGCGCTGGGCCGAGGGCCGCCGCTGCATTGGCGTCACCGCCGGCGCCTCCGCCCCCGAGGTGCTGGTGCAGGGCGTGCTCCAGCGCCTGCGCGAACTCGGCGCCGGCGCCGTGCGCGAACTGCACGGCGAGCCCGAGGACATGGTCTTCGCCCTGCCGAAGGAACTGCGGGTGCAGTTGGTCGGTTGAGCCAAACCCGCTAGAATCTGCCTCCCCGCAGGCCCCGGCCCCGCCGGCCCGCCCAAGGAACCCGCCGGAATAGCTCAGCTGGTAGAGCGGCGCATTCGTAATGCGTAGGTCGTAGGTTCGAATCCTATTTCCGGCACCACGTCCGTTCGGTCGGTGACCACCGCCCGCACCCCCCGACCGAAGGCCGCCATGCCTCCCGGTCCCCGCAGGCCCGCCCAGTGCGGGCCTGTCGCTTTTTGGGGTCGGCGGACACGCCGCATCTCAGTTCCTGCGACGCGCTCCGTTATCCTCGACGCATACCGACTACACGCGCGACTCGCCCCGATGGCCAAAGCCAAGACCGCCCACGTCTGCAACGAATGCGGCGCGGAGTTCAGCAAGTGGCAGGGCCAGTGCGGCGAATGCGGGGCGTGGAATTCGCTCAGCGAGATCGTGCTCGAACCGGCGCGCGCCGCCGGGGCCGGGCCGGCGAATCGGCGCGCGGGCTGGACCGGGCAGGTGGATCCGCCGCGCATCACCGCGCTCAAGGACGTGCGCCATGCCGAGGAGGCGCGGGTGTCCACCGGCATCGGCGAGTTCGACCGCGTGCTCGGCGGCGGGCTGGTGGAGGGCGCGGTGGTGCTGGTCGGCGGCGATCCGGGCATCGGCAAGTCCACGCTGCTGCTGCAGGCGCTGGCGCGCATGGCCGACGCGCGGCCCGGGCCGGCCCTGGACGGCCTGTACGTGACCGGCGAGGAGTCGCTGGCGCAGGTGGCCGGGCGCGCGGTGCGGCTGGGGCTGCCGCTCGACGGCCTGCACGCGCTGGCCGAGACCGGGATCGAGCGGATCCTCGAACACGCGGCGCAGGCGCGGCCCAAGGTGATCGTGGCGGACTCGGTGCAGACGCTGTGGACCGCGCAGCTCACCGCCGCGCCGGGCTCGGTGAGCCAGGTGCGCGAGAGCGCCGCGCGCCTGGTGCGCTACGCCAAGGAGACCGGCACCGCGGTGTTCCTGGTCGGGCACGTGACCAAGGAGGGCGGCATCGCCGGCCCGCGCGTGCTCGAGCACATGGTGGACGCGGTGCTGTATTTCGAGGGCGAGAGCGGCAGCCGCTTCCGCGTGCTGCGCGCGTTCAAGAACCGCTTCGGCGCGGTCAACGAGCTGGGCGTGTTCGCGATGGGCGAGCAGGGCCTGAAGGAGGTGCCGAACCCGTCGGCGATCTTCCTCTCCGGCGGCAGCCTGCACCAGCCGGGCAGTTGCGTGATGGTCACGCGCGAGGGCACGCGGCCGCTGCTGGTGGAAGTGCAGGCGCTGGTGGACGCCTCGCCCCTGTCCAACCCGCGCCGGGTCACGGTCGGCCTGGAGCAGAACCGGCTGGCGATGCTGCTGGCGGTGCTGCACCGGCACGGCGGCGTGGCGGTCGGCGACCAGGACGTGTTCGTCAACGTGGTCGGCGGGATCCGCGTGCAGGAAACCGCGGCCGACCTGCCGGTGCTGCTGGCGGTGCTGTCCTCGCTGCGCGACCGACCGCTGCCGGAGAAGACCATCGCCTTCGGCGAGATCGGCCTGTCCGGCGAGATCCGGCCGGTGCCCAACGGCGAGGAACGGTTGAAGGAAGCCGCCACCCACGGCTTCGCCCGCGCGATCGTGCCGCGCGCGAACGTGCCCAAGGGGGCGCGCCTGAAGGGCCTGGAAGTGATCCCGGTCGAGCGGTTGTCGGACGCGCTGGCCGCGGCGGTGTGAGCGCCGCGGGGCAGGGCCTGCGCTAGGTCCGCCCCAGCACCAGCTCCAGCACGAACTTGCTGCCGAAGAACGCGAGCACCAGCAGCGCCATCGCCAGCAGGGTCCAGCGCACCGCGGTGCGGCCGCGCCAGCCGTGGCGCCAGCGGCCCCACAGCAGCGCGCCGAAGGCGAGCCACGACAGCACGCTGAGCACGGTCTTGTGCACCAGGTGCTGGGCCAGCAGGTTCTCCACGAACAGCACCCCGGTCAGCAGGGTGGCGGTGAGCAGGGCGAAGCCGACCGCGATGGTGCGCAGCAGCAGCGATTCGAGTTGCACCAGCGGCGGCAGCGCGCGCAGCCAGGGATGGAACTCGCGCCGGCGCAGCGCGCGCTCCTGCGCCCACAGCAGCCCGGCCAGCAGCGCCGCGACCGCGAGCGTGGCGTAGGCCAGCAGCGCCGACCAGGCGTGCAGTTGCAGGCGCCAGCCCAGCGCCTCGCCCGGGGCGGGCCCGGCCAGCGCCCAGGCCAGCAGCGAGGCGGCGGCGACCGGGAACGTGACCACGCCCAGCGCCGCCATCCGGCCGCGCGCGCCGTAGAGCGTGGTCAGCGCGGCCATGCCCAGGCCCACCAGCGACAGCGCGGCGAAGAAATGCAGGTCGAGCCCGCCGTCCTCGCGCCAGCCGGCGGCATGCGCGGCGGCATGCAGGGCCACGGCGGCCACGGCCGGCAGCAGCCAGGCGCGCGCCTGCCGCTCCGGATCGCGGCGCACGCCCGCGGCCAGCAACCCGGCCGCGGCCAGGTACAACCCCTCGGCGATGAGAACGATTGTCATCGGCGAAGTGTCGCACAGGGGCGGGCCGGGGGAGGAAGCCCGGTACAATTTCCCTTCTTTCCCCGACCCTCCCCCGCCGCAATGTTCGAATCCCTCACCCAGCGCCTGTCCGGCACCATCGAGCGCCTGCGCGGCCGCGGCCGGCTGACCGAGGAGAACATCCGCGAATCGCTGCGCGAGGTGCGCATCGCCCTGCTCGAGGCCGACGTGGCGCTGCCGGTGGTGCAGGCCCTGATCGAGCGGATCAAGGTGCGCGCGGTCGGCCAGGAAGTGCTGAAGTCGCTGACCCCGGGCCAGGCCCTGATCCGGGTGGTGCGCGACGAGCTGACCACGGTGATGGGCGCGCAGGCCGCGGACCTGAACCTCAACGTCGCCCCGCCGGCGGTGATCCTGATGGCCGGCCTGCAGGGCGCGGGCAAGACCACCACCGTCGCCAAGCTCGCCAAGCACCTCAAGGAGCGCCGCAGGAAGAAGGTGATGGTGGTCAGCGCCGACGTGTACCGCCCGGCCGCGATCGAGCAGCTCAGGACCCTGGCGCAGCAGGTGGACGTGCTGTTCTTCCCGTCGGATCCGGCGCAGAAGCCGGAGGCGATCGTGCGCGCCGCGATCGAGGACGCGCGCCGCTCCTACGTGGACGTGCTGATCGTGGACACCGCCGGCCGCACCTCGATCGACGCGGCGATGATGGCCGAGATCAAGGCCCTGCATGCCGCGGTGCAGCCGGTCGAGACCCTGTTCGTGGTGGACTCGATGACCGGCCAGGACGCCGCGGTCACGGCCAAGCACTTCGCCGAGGCGCTGCCGCTGACCGGCGTGGTCCTGACCAAGACCGACGGCGACGCGCGCGGCGGCGCCGCGCTCTCGGTGCGCTACATCACCGGCCGCCCGATCAAGTTCATCGGCACCGGCGAGAAGCCCGACGGGCTGGACGTGTTCCATCCCGACCGCATCGCCAGCCGCATCCTCGACATGGGCGACGTGCTCTCGCTGGTGGAGCAGGTCGAGCAGCAGGTGGACAGGGAGAAGGCCGCCAAGCTCGCCGAGAAGGTGGTCAAGGGCAAGAAGTTCGACCTCAACGACATGCGCGACCAGCTCGAGCAGATGCAGAAGATGGGCGGCCTGCACGGGCTGATGGACAAGCTGCCCGGCATCGGCCAGGTGCCCGAGCACCTCAAGCAGCAGGTCACCGGCAAGGAAGTGCCGCGCATGATCGCCATCATCAACTCGATGACGAAGAAGGAGCGCCGCAACCCGGCCATCCTCAACGGCAGCCGCCGCGCCCGCATCGCCCGCGGCGCCGGCCTGACGCCCGCCGACGTCAACAAGCTGATGAAGCAGTACCAGCAGATGGAAAAGATGATGGCCAAGCTCTCCAGCGGCGGCATGAAGGGCCTGATGCGGGGGATGCGCGGGATGATGGGCGGGCGCGGGCCGTTCGGCTGACTGGGGGCGGGTGGTTTCCCTTGCCCCGCCAATGGCTTACACTAACCGGCTTACCCTGCCATCCCGGCAGCTGGGCAACACCGAAGAGCCATGGTCAAGATCCGCCTGACGCGGGGCGGCGCCAAGAAGCGCCCCTTCTACCACATCATCGTCACCGACAGCCGCAGCGCGCGCGACGGCCGCAACATCGAGCGCCTCGGGTACTACAACCCGGTCGCCGCGGGCAACGACAAGCGCGTCGAGCTCGACGTGGAGCGCGTCAAGTACTGGCTGGGCCAGGGTGCGCAGCTGACCGAGAAGGTCGCCAGCCTGTACAAGCAGGTGTCGAAGGCCGCCTCGGCCTGATCCGGACCGGCCGCATCCGCGGCCGGCCTTCCCGCCGATGACCGATACGGCGCACCCGGCCGGGCAGCAGCGCATGCTGGTGATGGGCCGGGTGCACGGCCCGTTCGGCGTGCGCGGCGAGCTCAAGCTCGAGTCGTTCACCGACCCGCCCGCCGCGATCTTCCGCTACCAGCCCTGGCTCCTGCGCACGCCGCAGGGCCGCGAGCTGCCCGTGTCCGGGGCCCGCGGCCGGCCCGGCGGCAAGGGGCTGGTCGCGCGCGTGCCCGGCTGCGACGACCGCGACGCCGCGGAAGACCTGCGTGGCGCCGAGGTGCTGGTGCCGCGCAGCGTATTGCCGCCCCCGGCCCCGGGCGAGTACTACTGGGTGGACCTGGAGGGCCTGCGGGTGGTCAACCTCGACGGCGTGGAGTTCGGCACCGTCTCGCACCTGTTCTCCACCGGCGTCAACGACGTGCTGGTGGTGCAGGGCGAACGCGAGCGCATGATCCCGTTCCGCGAGCCGGACTACATCCGCTCGGTGGACTTCGCCGCCGGCCTGATCACGGTGGACTGGGACGCCGATTTCTAGCCCGGCCAGGCCGCCATGCGCATCGACGTCGTCACCCTGTTCCCCGACTACATCCGCTACTGCGCCGGCTTCGGCGTGGTCGGGCGTGCGCTCGAGCGCGGGCTGCTGGCGGTGCACGGCTGGAACCCGCGCGACTACGCCGAGGGCAATTACCGGCGGGTGGACGACCGTCCGTTCGGCGGCGGCCCTGGCATGGTGATGATGATCGACCCGCTGCGTACCTGCCTGCAGGCGGTGCGTGCCGCCGATCCCGCACCCGCGCCGGTGATCTATCTCAGCCCGCAGGGCCCGCGCCTGACCCAGCGCAAGGTCCGCGAGCTGGCCGGCCGCGAGCGCCTGATCCTGCTCTGCGGCCGTTACGAGGGGGTGGACGAGCGCCTGATCCAGGCCGAGGTGGACGAGGAGTTGTCCATCGGCGATTACGTGCTCTCCGGCGGCGAGCCGGCCGCGGTGGTGGTGATAGACGCCATCGCCCGGCTCCAGGAGGGGGCGCTGGGGGACGCCGAATCCGCGGTCCAGGACAGCTTCGAGGACGGCCTGCTCGATTGCCCGCACTACACCCGCCCGGTGGAACACGCCCTGGGTCGGGTCCCGGAGGTGCTGCTCTCGGGCAACCATGCCGAGATCGCCCGCTGGCGGCGGATGGAGGCCCTGGGCCGGACCTGGCTGCGGCGCCCGGACCTGCTCGACGAGGCCCGCCTGTCCCCGGCCGACCGCGCCCTGCTGGAGGCCTTCCGCCGCCAGTACGCCGCCGCCCTCGAGGAACCGGACGGGGACGCGTAAGCCCCTAGCCACGCTGGAAAAAAGCCGGCTATAATGCGCGGCTTCGCGCATACGCCACGGCGCGCCGTCCCGGCCCGCCCCAGAACGACAGAACAGGCCGTCCCATGAACAAGCCCTCGCTCCACACCCTGTTGCAGAACTTCGAGGCCGAGCAGGCCCAGCGCCAGCTGCCCGAGTTCGGCCCCGGCGACACCGTGGTCGTCAACGTCAAGGTCAAGGAAGGCAACCGTGAGCGCGTCCAGGCGTACGAGGGCGTGGTGATCGCGAAGAAGAACGCCGGCTTGAACTCCTCGTTCACCGTGCGCAAGATCTCCCACGGCTACGGCGTGGAGCGCGTGTTCCAGACCCACAGCCCGGCGATCGAGTCGGTCGAGGTCAAGCGCCGCGGCGACGTGCGTGCCGGCAAGCTGTATTACCTGCGCGGCCTGGAAGGCAAGAAGGCGCGCATCAAGGAAGACCTGTCGGCGAGGGCCAAGGCGCAGTAATCCGCGCCGCATCCGCCTCGACGGCCGCCCCAGGGCGGCCGTCGTCGTTTCGGGCCCCTGTACGCACGCGCCGCCGGTTCAGGCACGGCTCGGGCGGCGGCGTAAACTCAGCCGTATCCGACGCCCCGGCCGCTTCCGTGCCGTCCGCCGTCCGCCACTGCGAATTCCGCTTCTACGAGGAACTCAACGACTTCCTCCCGCCCGAATGCCGGCGGCGCGGCTTCATCCACGCCTTCGACGGCACGCCGGCGGTGAAGGACCGGATCGAGTCGCTCGGTGTGCCGCACACCGAGGTGGACCTGATCCTGGTGGACGGCGAGTCGGTCGGCTTCGCCCATCGCCTGCGGGGCGGCGAGCGGGTCGCGGTCTATCCGGTGTTCGAGCGCTTCGAACTGGCGGGCGTGAGCCGGTTGCGGCCGCAGCCGCTGCGCGGGCCGCGCTTCGTGGTGGACGTGCACCTGGGGCGCCTGGCCGCCTACCTGCGCCTGCTCGGCTTCGACTGCCTGTACCGCAACGATTACGACGACGACACGCTGCTGGCGATCTCGCGCGCCGAGCACCGCATCGTGCTGACCCGCGATACCGGCCTGCTCAAGCGTTCCGCGCTCACCCACGGCGCCTTCGTCCATGCCACCGAACCGCGGCGGCAACTGCGCGAGGTGCTGGACCGGTTCCAGCTCGAGGCGCGGATCGCGCCGTTCACCCGCTGTGCGCGTTGCAACGGCACCGTGGCGCGCCTGCCGGACGGCGAGGGCGCCGACGCGGCGCCGGCGAACGTGGTCCGCGACGGCGCGGCGCTGAGCCGCTGCCGCGGGTGCGGCCAGCTGTACTGGCACGGCAGCCACCAGGCCCGGCTGCGCCAGCGCCTGGCCGAAGTGGGGGTTCCGATCTGACAATGGACCGCATGCACGCACACGCCGCCACCGATCCGCTGCGCCTGGACGTCTGGCTCTGGGCCGCGCGCTTCTTCAAGACCCGCAGCCTGGCCCGGCAGGCGATCGAGACCGGCAAGGTCGAGGTCGGCGGCCAACGCGCCAAGCCCTCGCGCGCGGTGCGGGTGGGCGATGCCCTGCGCGTGGTCCGCGCCGGCGAGACGTTCGAGATCGTGGTGCGCGCGCTCAGCGACACGCGCGGGCCGGCGAGCATCGCGCAGACGCTGTACGAGGAACCCGAGGCCTCGCGCACCCGCCGCGAGGCCGAACGCGCGCTGCGCGCCGCCGAGCGCGCCGGCTACCGCCCGCCCGAGACCCGGCCCGACAAGCGCGCCCGCCGCCTGATCCGGGCCCTGGGCGACATAGACGCGCTGTAGCCGCCTACGGATACACCGGCAATTCCGGATTGCGCCGGAACTCGAAGATCAACCGCGTCTCGATGTGCGCCACCTCCGGCCGCTGGGTGAAGGCGGTGAGGGCGAAGTCGCGCAGGTGGCCGCTGTCGCGCACCCCGACGTGGACCAGGAAGTCGTCGGCGCCGGCGAGGTGGTAGAACGCCAGCACCTCGGGCAGGCGCAGCAGGTGGTCGTGGAAGCCGTCCACCAGGTCGCGCGAATGGCGCGTGAGCCGCACCGCGATCAGCGCCTGCAGGCCGATGCCCACCGCTTCCGGGGCGATCTCGGCGTGGAAGCCGAGGATCGCCCGCGACTCGCGCAGCCGCCGCACCCGTTCCAGGGCGGTGGAGGGGGCGATGCCCGCCTTCGCCGCGAGGTCCTTGTTCGGCAGCCGAGCATTCTTCCGCAGCAGCCGCAGGAGGGCGAAGTCGATTCGGTCCAGGCGGGGCATGGGCGTCGTCCGCGAAATTTTCTTCGGGAACAGCATTGTAGAGTGAACCGCGTTCTAGGATCGCGCCGGTTTTCGCACGATCCAGGCCCGCCATGACCCGCTTCGACACCCGTGCCGTCCACGCCGGCCGCGAGGATTTCCAGGCCCTGTGCGTACACGCGCCGCCGCTGGACCTGTCCACCACCTATCCGGTGGCCGACCTGGCGGTCGGCACCGCCAGTTTCGATGCGCTGGTGGGCGGGGAGGCGGGCGCGCCGAATCCGATCTACGCCCGCCTGCACAACCCCACCGTGGCCCGCACCGAGGCCGCGCTCGCGGTGCTCGAGGGCACCGAGGCCTGCGTCGCCTTCGCCTCGGGCATGGCCGCGCTGACCGCGGTCCTGCTCGAGCGGCGCCAGCACGGCGCGCACGTGCTGGTGGTGCGGCCGCTGTACGGCACCTCGGACCACCTGCTGGCCAGCGGCCTGTGCGGGCTCGAGGCCGAGTTCGTCGAGGCCGGCGAGATCGCCGCCCGGCGCCGCCCGGACACCGCGCTGGTGATCATCGAGACGCCGGCGAACCCGACCCTCGACCTGGTGGACATCCGCGCCGCGGTGGCCGCCGCCGGCGAGGTGCCGGTGCTGGTGGATTCGACCTTCGCCACCCCGGTGCTGCAGACCCCGGCCGCGCTCGGCGCGACCTATGTGCTGCACAGCGCGACCAAGTTCCTGGGCGGCCATGGCGACGTGATTGCCGGCGTGGTCTGCTGCAGCGAGGAACACGCCCGGCCGCTGCGCACCGTGCGCGCGGCCACCGGCGCGCTGCTGCATCCGCTGGCCGCCTACCTGCTGCACCGCGGCCTGCCGACGCTGGCGCTGCGGGTGGAACGCGCGCAGGCCAACGCCGAGGTGCTCTCGCGCCGGCTGGCCGCGCATCCGGCGGTCTCGCGCGTGCACTATCCGGGCCTGCGCACGGTGCGCAACGCGCACCTGCTGGGCACCCAGCAGCGCGGCCCGGGCAGCCTGATCGCGTTCGAGATGGCCGGCGGCTACCAGGCCGCGGCGGCGGTGATGCGCCAGGTGCGGCTGATGACGCCGGCGGTGAGCCTGGGCTCGGTGGATACCCTGATCCAGCACCCCGCGGGGCTGACCCATCGCGTGGTCAGCGAGAGCGCGAAGGCCGCCAGCGGCATCACCCCCGGCCTGCTGCGGCTGTCGGTCGGCATCGAGCACGCCGACGACCTGTGGGACGACCTGCGGCAGGCGATCGAGGCCGCCGCCAGCGCCACCCGGGTGGCCGACGCCGCCTGAGCGCGACGCGCGCCAGGACACGGGCGGCGCCGCTGGGGCGCCGCGCCGTGGCGTGATCAAGACGGTTGCTCAGGCCAGGTCGAAGCGGTCGAGGGTCATCACCTTGTCCCAGGCCGCGACGAAGTCGCGCACGAACTTCTCCTGCGCATCGGCGCAGGCATAGACCTCGGCCTGTGCGCGCAGCTCGGCGTTGGCGCCGAACACCAGGTCCACCCGGGTCGCGGTCCACTGGGTGCGGCCGCTGCGGCGGTCGCGGCCTTCGAAGAGTTCGGCGTCCGGCGTGACCGGCCTCCACTCCGTGCCCATGTCGAGCAGGTGGACGAAGAAGTCGTTGCCGAGCACGCCCGACCGTTCGGTCAGGACCCCGTGCGCGGTCTGGCCGAAGTTGGCGCCGAGCACGCGCAGCCCGCCGATCAGCACCGTCATCTCCGGCGCGGTCAGGGTGAGCTGCAGCGCCTTGTCGAGCAGCAGGGCCTCGGCCGGGACCGGGGGCTTGCCGCGCACGTAGTTGCGGAAGCCGTCGGCGAGAGGTTCGAGCACGGCGAAGGAGGCCGCGTCGGTCTGTGCGGGCGTGGCGTCGGTGCGCCCCGGTGCGAACGGCACGGCGATGTCGAAGCCGGCCGCCTGCGCCGCGCGCTCGATCGCGGCGCCGCCCGCCAGCACGATCAGGTCGGCCAGCGAGATCTTCCTGCCGCCCGGTGCGCGGGCGTTGAACTCGGCGCGGATGCCTTCCAGGATCCGGAGCACCTTCGCCAGCCGTTCGGGCTGGTTGACCTCCCAGTCCTTCTGCGGCGCGAGCCGGATCCGCGCGCCGTTGGCGCCGCCGCGCTTGTCGGAGGCGCGGAAGGTGGAAGCGGAGGCCCACGCGGTGGACACCAGTTCGGCGGTGGACAGGCCCGAGTCGAGCACGCGGGCCTTCAGCACGGCGATGTCCTCCGCGTCCACCAGCGGATGCTCCACCGGCGGCAGCGGGTCCTGCCACAGGAAGTCCTCCTGCGGCACTTCCGGGCCCAGGTAGCGGGCCTTCGGGCCCATGTCGCGGTGGGTCAGCTTGAACCAGGCCCGGGCAAAGGCGCGGGCGAACGCGTCCGGATCCTCCAGGAAGCGGCGCGAGATCTTCTCGTAGACGGGGTCGAAGCGCAGCGACAGATCGGTGGTCAGCATGGTCGGGACATGCCGCTTCGACGGGTCGTGCGCGTCCGGGATGATCGCCGGGGCGCCCTTGGCCACCCACTGGTGCGCGCCGGCCGGGCTCTTGCTCAGCTCCCACTCGTAGCCGAACAGATGCCTGAAGTAGTCATGGCCCCAGCGGGTCGGCGTGGTGGTCCAGGTGACTTCCAGGCCGCTGGTGATGGTGTCGGCGCCCTTGCCGCTGCCGTGGCTGCTGAACCAGCCCAGGCCCTGTGCTTCCAGCGGCGCCGCTTCCGGATCGGGCCCGACGTGGCTCGCCGGGCCGGCGCCGTGGGCCTTGCCGAAGGTGTGGCCGCCGGCGATCAGCGCCACGGTCTCCTCGTCGTCCATCGCCATGCGGGCGAAGGTCTCGCGGATGTCGCGCGCCGCCGCGACCGGGTCGGGGTTGCCGTCCGGCCCTTCCGGATTGACGTAGATCAGCCCCATCTGCACGGCGGCGAGCGGGCTTTCGAGCTCGCGGTCGCCGCTGTGGCGCCGGTCCTCGAGCCAGGCGGTCTCCGAACCCCAGTACACGTCCTCGTCCGGTTCCCAGGTGTCCTCGCGGCCGCCGCCGAAACCGAGCGGCTGGAAGCCCATGGACTCCAGGGCGACGTTGCCGGCCAGGATCATCAGGTCGGCCCAGGAGATGCTGCTGCCGTATTTCTGCTTGATCGGCCAGAGCAGGCGGCGCGCCTTGTCGAGATTGACGTTGTCGGGCCAGGCGTCGAGCGGGGCGAAGCGCTGCTGGCCCCGGCCCGCACCGCCGCGGCCGTCGCCGACCCGGTAGGTGCCGGCGGCGTGCCAGGCCATGCGGATCATCAGCCCGCCGTAGTGGCCGAAATCGGCCGGCCACCAGTCCTGCGAGTCGGTCATCAGCGCGTGCAGGTCGCGCTTGAGCGCGGCGTAGTCCAGGCGCTTGAAGGCTTCGGCGTAGTCGAAGCCGGGGCCCATCGGGTTGGACTTCGACGAGTGGCGGTGGAGCAGGTCCACCCGCAGGCGGTTCGGCCACCAGTCCCGGTTCTGCGTGCCGCCGCCGGCGGTGTGCTTGAACGGGCACTTCGAGAGGTTCGACATCATGGGGATGCTCCTGTCAGGTCCGGGATCGTGCGGCGGGCGCGGCCAGGCCGGGCCGTTTCCCTGCCAGGCGACCATAGCGCCCGGTTTTCCTGACGGGAAATCGAATGATCCGACGGTTTCGATATAGGCAGGCTATCGGCGCCGTGCCGCGGCCCGGCTCAGAGCAGGGCCTTGAGCCGGTACAGCGCCTCCAGCGCCTGCTTCGGCGTGAGTTCGTCCGGATCGAGCGCGGCCAGCGCGTCGAGCGCGGCGTGCGCGGGCGCGAACAGGCCGAACTGCTGCGGCGCGTCCAGCGCCTGCGCGGTCAGCGGCGCACGCGGTGCGTCGCGGCCCTGCTGCTCGAGTTCGGCCAGGCGCGCGCGCGCCTGCCGGATCACCATCTTCGGCAGGCCCGCGAGCGCGGCCACCTGCAGGCCGAAGCTGCGGTCGGCCGGGCCGTCCTTGACCGCGTGCATGAACACCAGTTGCTCGCCGTGCTCGACTGCGTCCAGGTGCACGTTGGCGATGCCGCTGCCGGGTTCGGCCAGCGTGGTCAGCTCGAAGTAATGAGTGGCGAACAGCGTCCAGCTGCGGTTGACCGAGGCCAGGTGGCGGGCCACGGCGTCGGCCAGCGCCAGGCCGTCGTAGGTCGAGGTGCCGCGGCCGATCTCGTCCATCAGCACCAGCGACTGCTCGGTGGCGTGGTGCAGGATGTACGAGGTCTCGGCCATCTCGACCATGAAGGTGGACTGGCCGCGGGCGAGGTCGTCGCCGGCGCCGATGCGGGTCAGGATCCGGTCCACCGGCCCGATCGTGGCGCGCGCGGCGGGGACGAAGCTGCCGATGTGCGCGAGCAGCACGATCAGCGCGTTCTGCCGCATGTAGGTGCTCTTGCCGCCCATGTTCGGGCCGGTGATCACCAGCATCCGGCGCGCCTCGTCCAGGATCAGGTCGTTGGGCTCGAACGGCTCCTCGCGCACCGCTTCCACCACCGGGTGGCGGCCGCGCTCGATGCGGATGCCGGGCGTGTCGCTCAACTCCGGCTGCGCCCAGTCCAGCGCCTGCGCGCGCTCGGCGAAGCAGGCCAGCGCATCCAGTTCGGACAGCGCCGCGGCGCAGCGCTTGAGCGGCTCCAGCCGTTGGTTGAGCGCGTCGAGCAGGCCGTCGTAGAGCAGCTTCTCGCGCGCCAGCGCGCGCTCGCGCGCCGACAGCACCTTGTCCTCGAAGGCCTTCAGTTCCTCGGTGATGTAGCGCTCGGCGCCGGTCAGGGTCTGGCGCCGGGTGTAGCGCGCAGGGGCCTTGTCGGCCTGCCCCTTGCTGATCTCGATGTAGTAGCCGTGGACGCGGTTGTAGCCGACCTTGAGCGTGGGGATGCCGGTGGCCTCGCGCTCGCGCGCCTCCAGGTCCACCAGGAACCGGTCGGCGTGGGTGCTGAGCATGCGCAGCTCGTCGAGTTCGGCGTCGTAGCCGGCCGCGATCACGCCGCCGTCGCGCGCCAGCACCGGCGGCTGCGGCACCACCGCGCGCTGCAGCAGGGCGCAGGTGTCGGCGTGCTCGCCGAGTTCGGCGGCCAGCGCCTGCAGCCGCGGCGAGTCGAGCGGCGCGAGCAGCGTGCGCACCTGCGGCAGCAGGGCCAGGCCGTCGCGCAGGGTCGAGAGGTCGCGCGGACGCGCGCTGCGCAGGGCCACCCGGGCCAGGATGCGTTCGAGGTCGCCGAGCGCGCGGAACGCCTCGCGCAGCGGCGCGTCGGCACGGTGCTCGATCAGCATGGCCACCGCATGGTGGCGCTCGCCGACCACGCGCCGGTCGCGCAGCGGCCGGTGCAGCCAGCGCCGCAGCAGGCGCCCGCCCATCGGCGTGATCGTGCTGTCGAGCACGCCGAGCAGGGTGTTGCGGGTGTCGCCGTCCACGCGCGTATCCAATTCGAGGTGGCGGCGGGTGGCGGCGTTCATCGCGATCGCGCCGTCGCTGGCCTCGAGCGCGATCGCGGTCAGGTGCGGCAGGCGCTGCTTCTGCGTCTCCTCGATGTAGCCGAGCAGGGCGCCCGCGGCGGCGACCGCCAGCGGCCGGCCCTCGAGGCCGAAGCCGGTCAGGTCGTGGACGCGGAAGAACTGCAGCAGCTGCCGCCGTCCGCTGTCGGCGTCGAACAGCCAGGGCGCGCGCCGGCGCAGGCCGGGGCGGGTGGTGACGAAGGCGGGCCAGCCGGCCTCGTCGGGCAGCAGCAGCTCGGCCGGATCCAGCCGCGCCAGCTCGGCCTCGAGCGCGTCGTCGCTGCCGACCTCGTTGACCAGGAAGCGGCCGCCGGCCAGGTCCGCCCAGGCCAGGCCGTAGCCGCCGCGTCCGCGGGACAGGGCCAGCAGCAGGGTGTCGCGGCGCTCGGCGAGCAGGGCTTCGTCGGTGACCGTACCGGGGGTGACGATCCGCACTACCTTGCGCTCGACCAGGCCCTTGGCCAGCGCCGGGTCGCCGATCTGCTCGCAGATCGCCACCGACTCCCCCAGCGCCACCAGCCGTGCCAGGTAGCTCTCGCAGGCGTGCACCGGCACGCCGGCCATCGGGATCGGCTGGCCGGCGGACATGCCGCGCTGGGTCAGGGTGATGTCGAGCAAGCGCGCGGCCTTGCGCGCGTCGTCGTAGAACAGCTCGTAGAAGTCGCCCATCCGGAAGAACAGCAGCACGTCCGGATGCTCCGCCTTGGCGGCGAAGTACTGGCGCATCAGCGGAGTATGGGCCTCGCGCGCGGCGGGCGCGGGGGTGTCGGTCTGGGTCACGGGCGCAAGGGGGAGGGCGGGTGGCCCCGCCGGAAACCGCGACCAGTATGCCAGTCCGAGCGTGCGCACCCGACGGGGGAGACTGTCACCGTACGCGGCGGTGTGCTAGCGTCCGCGGCGTCGGCGATCCCGCCGGTCCGTGCCGGAGTCCCCCACGTCCGGCACGTGGCCGAGGGGTCCGGCGTCCCGTTCCGCGGGGCGCCGTGCCGCGCGCCTCGACAACAACATGTTCGACAACCAGACGCTTTCGACCACCTTGGGAGGGGACACCATGGGTACTTTCAGGCCGGCCCGCTCGGCACTCGCTTCGGCCATCTTCGCCGCACTCGTCACCGGCTACACGCTGCCCACGGCCGCGCAGCAGGCTTCGCCGGCACAGCAGGAAGAGGAGGCGGTCACGCTCGACCGCATCGTCGTCACCGCGCAGAAGCGCGAGGAGGCCCTGCAGGACGTGCCGATGATCGTCACCGCCCTGTCCGAGCAGGTGCTGCAGGACACCGGCGTGCGCGACATCAAGGACGTGCAGGTGCTGGTGCCCGGCCTGACCGTCACCAGCACCCAGAGCGAGGCGCTGACCACCGCCCGTATCCGCGGCATCGGCACGGTGGGTGACAACGCCGGCCTGGAGTCGTCGGTGGGCATCGTGATTGACGGCGTGTACCGGCCGCGCAATGGCGTGGGCTTCGGCGATCTCGGCGAGATCGAGCGGATCGAGGTGCTGAAGGGGCCGCAGGGCACCCTGTTCGGCAAGAACACCTCGGCCGGCGTGATCAACGTCATCACCCGCAGGCCGCACTACATCACGAGCGTGGAAGGCGAGGTCACGGTCGGCAACTATGGTGCGCTCGGGGTCGCCGGTTCGTTCAACTCGCCGATCGGCGATCGCGCGGCCTTCCGCATCTACGGCGCCAAGCGCGAGCGCGACGGCTTCATGGACGTCAACACCGGCGCCGGGCCGCGCACCGAGGACGAGGACTACGACCAGAATTTCCACACCGTCCGCGGCCAACTGCTGTTGGAGCCCACCGACAAGCTCGACATCAACCTCAGTGCCGACTTCACCAGCCGCGAGGAGAACTGCTGCACCGGCGTGACCATCGTCCGCGGCCCCACCGCCGCGATCATTGACGCGCTCACCCCGCTGCCGGGCGACACCGGCGTGGCGCCGGTGGCCGATCCGTTCGCGCGCCGGGCCTGGAGCAACCGCAGCACCGAGCAGGACATCAAGGACAAGGGCGTCACCCTGCAGGCGGACTGGGAGAGCCCCTGGTTCGGCGGCGCGACCTTCACCTCGGTCACCGGCGTGCGCGACTGGCAGTCCATCAACGGGCTGGATTTCGATTTCAGCACCGCCGACCTGCTGTTCCGGAATCCGCATCCGGATGATTCCTTCACCGGCTTCGAGACCTTCAGCCAGGAGTTCCGTCTGGCCGGATCCACCGACAGGGTGGACTGGCTGGTCGGCCTGTTCTATTCGGACGAGGAGCTCACCCGGAACGAGGCCTACCGCATCGGCGCCGCCTACGAGCCGTACATGTCCGTCGCGGTGCTCTCGCGCATCAATCCGGCCCTCGGCGCCTCGCCCACGGCGCCACTGTTCTACTCGCAAGCCTCCGGCCGGCCGTTCGGCACCGTCTTTGCCGGCCACGGGGCGAACGACCGCTACACGCAGGATGCACGCAGCTTCGCGCTGTTCACCAACAACACCTGGCACGTCACCGACGCGTTCGACTTGACCTTCGGCCTGCGCTACACGCGCGAGGACAAGGAACTCGACTCGATCTACGACAATCCGAACGGCAGCCCCGGTTGTGCCGCGATGCTGGCCAACCCGGCCCAGGTGGTGGCGGCCCTGGTCGCACGTGGCCTGACCGTGGCGCAGGCCTCGGCCGCCGCTCCGCAGGTGGTGGCGTTCGGCTGTCTGCCGTGGACCAACCGGTTGCACGACAACCGCGTGACTCACCAGGAGCGCGAGGAGAGCGAGTGGTCGGGCACCTTCAAGGCCGCCTACCGCTGGAACCAGAACGTGATGGGCTATTTCTCGGCCGCGCGCGGCTACAAGGCCGGCGGCTTCAACCTCGATCGCGTGCAGTCGTCCAACGGCTTGTCCAGCGGTACTGCCGGCATCCTGCCGGTCAACGACACCTCGTTCCCGGCCGAGTTCGTGGACAGCTTCGAACTGGGCGTCAAGACCACCTGGATGGGCGGCAACCTGCTGTTCAACGCCGCGCTCTTCCACCAGACCTACGACGACTTCCAGCTCAACAGCTTCCTCGGCACCAGCTTCGTGGTGCGCTCGATCCCGGAGGTCGTCTCGCGCGGCCTGGACACCGAGGTCATGTACCAGAACGGCGGGCTGTCGCTGCAGGGCGGCCTGACCTACGCCGACACCAAGTACGGCAACGATCCGTTGCCCGACCCGGACCTCGCGCTGCTGCCTGGCAACCGCGCGAGCTTCGCGCCGAAGTGGTCGGCCACCGCCGCGGTCGGTTATGACTGGGACATCGGCAACCTGGCCGCACGCTTCCATCTCGGCGCCAAGTACATGTCCGACTACAACACCGGCTCGGACCTGGATCCGCCGAAGGAGCAGGATGCCTACACGGTGGCCAATGCCCGCTTCGCGATCGGCGCGCAGAACAAGCGCTGGAACCTGGAGCTCTGGGTACAGAACCTGACCGATGCCGAGTACTACCAGGTCGCCTTCGACGCGCCGCTGCAGACCGGCTCGTGGAACGCGTTCCTCGGTGCCCCGCGCACCTACGGCATGACCTTCCGCGTGACCTACTGACGTTGCATCCGCCATCCCGGCACCGACGGCCCGCCTCGGCGGGCCGTCGCTTTTCCGGGCGACGGCGGCTGACGACGGAGTGCGGGCGACAACGGCTTCGGTTTCCGCTACAACACCTCACCGCCCGGGAGGCCGACCATGCCCGTCCCCACCGACGATTCGCTCCGCGAGCTTGCCCTGACGCTCGGCGCCCGGCTGCGCGAGGCGCGACAGATGCTGGTCACCGCCGAGAGCTGCACCGGCGGCTGGATCGCCAAGACCGTCACCGACATCGCCGGCAGCTCGGAATGGTTCGACTGCGGCATGGTCGCCTACAGCTACGAGGCCAAGCAGGCGCTGCTCGGCGTGCGCCCGGAAACCCTCGAGCACTTCGGCGCGGTCAGCCGCGAGACGGTGGTCGAGATGGTGTCGGGAGCGCTGGTGCATTCCGGCGCCAGCGTCGCCGTCGCCGTGACCGGCATCGCCGGGCCGGGCGGCGGGACCGCGGAGAAGCCGGTCGGCATGGTCTGGATCGCGTGGAAGCGGCGCGGCGGCTATCCGAAGGCCGAACTATTCCGTTTCGGCGGCGACCGCGATGCGGTGCGGCGGCAGACCGTCGAGGCGGCGCTGCGGGGCCTGGGGTCGGTGCTGGACTGAAGCGGGGCGCCGTCGCCCGGCGCCGGGGTGGGGTGCTTGCGGCGGCACCGCGTTAGTAGTATTACTACTAACACCATGAACCTCAGCCCCACCCAGCAGGCCATCCTGGACCTGATCGCCGAGCGCATCGAGGCCGAGGGGGTGCCGCCCTCGCAGGCCGAGATCGCGCGCGCGCTCGGCTTCAGCAGCGTGCGCGCCGCCCAGTACCACCTGGAGGCGCTGGAGGCCGCCGGCGCGATCGAACGCCTGCCGGGCCGGGCCCGCGGCATCCGCCTGCTGCGGGCGCCGGAGCCGCCGCAGGCGTCGCTGCCGCTGCCACCGGCGGCGCCGGACGACGACGCCCTGCGCGTGCCCATCCTCGGCCGCGTCGCCGCCGGCGTTCCGATCGGCGCCGACATCGGCGGCGAGGACTATGTCCTGCTCGACCGCGTGTTCTTCTCGCCGGCGCCCGACTACCTGCTGCGGGTGCAGGGCGACTCGATGCGCGACGAGGGCATCTTCGACGGCGACCTGATCGGCGTGCACCGCACCCGCGAGGCGCGCTCGGGGCAGATCGTGGTCGCGCGCCTGGACGACGAGATCACGGTCAAGCTGCTCAGGATCGGCAAGGACGGTATCCGCCTGTTGCCGCGCAACCCCGACTACGCCCCGATCGAGGTGCGCCCGGGCCAGGACTTCGCCATCGAAGGCCTGTACTGCGGCCTGGTGAGGCCCAACCGGTGAGGGGCGGCGCGTCGGCCATCGCCCATGGCGCGGCGGGCCGCGGGCCTGGCCGATGCCTGCCGCCTATGCGCACTCGCCACCGGAGTTTCCCCACACCCCGGTGCGGCCTGCGGCGATCCCCCTCCCCGGTCGCGCCGCCCGATGCTGGTCCCATCCTTCCCGTCTCAGCCTGCGCGACCGCGGTCGCCTAGGGTTGCCCCAACGCCACCATCCCATCCCGAGGAACCACCATGGACGAGAACAAGAAGCGCGCCCTCTCCGCCGCCCTGGGCCAGATCGAGAAGCAGTTCGGCAAGGGCGCGGTCATGCGCATGGGCGACCGCAGCGTCGAGGCCGCCGAGGTCATCGGCACCGGCTCGCTGATGCTCGACATCGCCCTCGGCATCGGCGGCCTGCCCAAGGGGCGCGTGGTCGAGATCTACGGCCCCGAGTCCTCGGGCAAGACCACGCTGACCCTCCAGGCCATCGCCGAATGCCAGAAGGCCGGCGGCACCTGCGCCTTCATCGACGCCGAGCACGCGCTCGACCCGATCTACGCGCAGAAGCTCGGCGTCAACATCGACGACCTGTTGGTGTCCCAGCCCGACACCGGCGAGCAGGCGCTGGAGATCGCCGACATGCTGGTGCGCTCGGGAGCGGTGGACCTGGTCGTGGTGGACTCGGTCGCCGCGCTCACGCCCAAGGCCGAGATCGAGGGCGAGATGGGCGACCAGCTCCCCGGCCTGCAGGCGCGCCTGATGAGCCAGGCGCTGCGCAAGCTCACCGCCAACATCAAGCGCAGCAACTGCCTGGTCATCTTCATCAACCAGCTGCGCATGAAGATCGGCGTGATGATGCCGGGCCAGAGCCCGGAAACCACCACCGGCGGCAATGCGCTCAAGTTCTACGCCTCGGTGCGCCTGGACATCCGCCGCATCGGCTCGGTCAAGAAGGGCGACGAGATCATCGGCAACGAGACCCGGATCAAGGTGGTCAAGAACAAGCTCGCGCCCCCGTTCAAGCAGGTGGTCACCGAGATCCTCTACGGCGAGGGCATCTCGCGCGAGGGCGAGCTGATCGAGATGGGCGTGAACGCCAAGCTGGTCGAGAAGTCGGGTGCCTGGTACAGCTACGACGGCGAGCGCATCGGCCAGGGCAAGGAGAACGCCCGCCAGTTCCTGAAGGAGAACCCCGCCATCGCCGCCAAACTGGAGGCCGCCCTGCGCGAGAAGTTCGTGCCGCAGGACGCCCCGCGCGAGGAGAGCGAGGGCGCCGACGCCTGATCCTGGGCCCTCCCCCGCCGTCTCATGGGATGGCGCGGCGGGGGAGGGTCAGGGCACCTGCCGACACGCATGACCGACTCGTCCGGGTCACCCCCCTCGCGCCGCAGCCGACGACGGCCGGAACCGACGCCCACCCAGCGCGCCCTCGGCCTGCTGGTCCGCCGGGAGCACTCGCGCCGGGAGCTGACCCGCAAGCTTACCCAGCGCGGTGTCGCCGCGGAGGCGGCCGAGGCGGCGGTCGAGCGGCTGCGCGAGGCCGGCTGGCAGGACGACGCCCGCTTTGCCGAATCCCTGGTCCGCAGCCGCGCCGCCGCCGGCTACGGGCCCCGCCACCTGCGGGCCGAACTGGCCCAGCACGGCCTGTCCCGCGAGGCCATCCACGCCGCACTCGAGGCCTTCGACGGCGACTGGCAGGCGCTGGCCTGCGATCTCGTCCGTCGCCGCTTCGGCGCGCTGGTGCCGCACGACCACACGGCCCGACGGCGCGCCGCCGACCTCCTCATCCGGCGCGGTTTCGACGCCGAACACGTCCGCGCCGCCACCCGGTTCGACCCCGAGGACGTGGACTGAGCCTGTCTCGGCGTGCGGCCCATGACGCCGACGCCGACAAGCCGGGCATGGCCTGTTAACCTGTTCGGATTGGGTTGCCTGCTCCAGCCCGCGCCCGCATGTTGCGGGGACGCGGGCGCCGCCGCGCCCGCCCGCTTTCCTGCCAGCATGCTCATGCCCGCCATCCGCACCAGCAACCAGATCCGCGCCGATTTCCTGGAGTTCTTCCGCGCCCGCGGCCATGCCGTCGTGCCCTCGAGCCCGCTCGTGCCCGGCAACGACCCGACCCTGCTGTTCACCAACGCCGGCATGGTCCAGTTCAAGGACGTGTTCCTCGGCGCCGAGAAGCGCAGCTACACCCGCGCCGTCTCCAGCCAGCGCTGCGTGCGCGCCGGCGGCAAGCACAACGACCTCGACCAGGTCGGCTACACCGCCCGCCACCACACCTTTTTCGAAATGCTGGGCAACTTCAGCTTCGGCGACTACTTCAAGAAGGAAGCGATCACCTGGGCCTGGGAACTGCTGACCGAGGTCTGGAAGCTGCCGCCCGAGCGCCTGCTCGTCACCATCTACCACACCGACGACGAGGCCTACGACATCTGGCACGAGGTCGTCGGCCTGCCGCCCGAGCGCATCATCCGCATCGGCGACAACAAGGGCGCCCCGTTCGCCTCCGACAACTTCTGGCAGATGGCCGACACCGGCCCCTGCGGCCCGTGCACCGAGATCTTCTACGACCACGGCCCGGAGATCCCGGGCGGCCCGCCGGGCTCGCCAGACGAGGACGGCGACCGCTTCATCGAGATCTGGAACAACGTGTTCATGCAGTTCGACCGCCAGCCCGACGGCACCCTGGTGCCGCTGCCGGCGCCGTGCGTGGACACCGGCATGGGCCTGGAGCGCATCTCGGCAGTGCTGCAGCACGTGCACAGCAACTACGAGATTGACCTGTTCCAGCACCTGATCAAGGCCGCGGCCGCCATCACCGGCACGCAGGACCTGGAGCACAAGTCGCTGCGGGTCATCGCCGACCACATCCGCGCCTGCAGCTTCCTGATCGTGGACGGCGTGCTGCCGTCGAACGAAGGCCGCGGCTACGTCCTGCGCCGGATCATCCGCCGCGCCATCCGCCACATCTGGAAGCTCGGCGCGCTGCAGGCCGACGGCGCCTTCTGGCGCATGGTCGCCCCGCTGTGCGAAGTGATGGGCGAGGCGTACCCCGAGCTGCCGCAGAAGCGCGAACTGGTCGAGCGCGCGCTCAAGGCCGAGGAGGCCGCGTTCGCGCAGACCCTCGATGCCGGCATGCAGCGCCTGGAGGGCTACCTGAAGCAGGGCAACGGCACGCTCGACGGCGAGCAGCTGTTCCAGCTCCATGACACCTACGGCTGCCCGCCCGACCTGATCGCCGACATCCTGCGCGAGAAGGGCGGCGAGCTGCCGCCGCAGGCGATGGCCGACTACGAGCGGCTGATGGAGCAGCAGCGCGAACGCGCGCGCGCCGCCGGCAAGTTCGGCACCGGCACGGTGCTGCCGGCGGAGCTGGTCGCCCAGCTCGCGCCCACCGAGTTCGTCGGCTACGAGCATCTGGATGCCGGCGGCCTGCAGGTCGTGGCGCTGCTCAAGGACGGCAAGCCGGTGCAGGAGATCCGCGCCGGCGACGAGGCCATCGTGCTCCTCGACTGCACCCCGTTCTACGCCGAGAGCGGCGGCCAGGTCGGCGACACCGGCCGGCTCGCCGAGCAGGGCGTGATGTTCGAAGTGCGTGATACCCAGAAGCTCGCCGGTCAGTTCCACGGCCACGTCGGCGTGCTCACCGCCGGCACCCTGCGCGTGGGCGACCACGTCGTCGGCGCGGTGGACCACGCCCGCCGCGCCGCCATCGTGCTCAACCACAGCGCCACCCACCTGCTGCACGCCGCCCTGCGTGGCGTGCTCGGCAGCCACGTGATCCAGAAGGGCTCGCTGGTCGCACCCGACCGCCTGCGTTTCGACTTCTCCCACTTCCAGCCGGTCACCGCGCAGGAACTGGCCGAGATCGAGCGCCGGGTCAACGCCGAGATCCGCGCCAACCACCAGGCCGAGGTGCGCCACATGGGCATGCAGGAGGCGCTCGACTTCGGCGCCATGGCCCTGTTTGGCGAGAAGTACGGCGAGCGCGTGCGCGTGCTGCGCATGGGCGAGACCTCCACTGAACTGTGCGGCGGCACCCATGTGCGCCGCACCGGCGACATCGGCCTGTTCAAGATCGTGTCCGAGGGCGGCGTGTCCGCCGGCGTGCGCCGCATCGAGGCGCTGACCGGACAGGCCGCGCTCGACCACGTGGCCGAGGAGGAGCGGCGCCTGGCCGAGGCCGCCCGCCTGCTCGGCGCCAGCCCGGCCGATGTGGCCGAGAAGCTGCGTTCGCTCCTGGAGCGGCAGAGGAAGCTCGAGCGCGAACTCGAGTCCCTCAAGGCCAGGGCCGCCTCCGGTGCCACCGCCGACCTGGCCGGCCAGGCGGTGGCGGTGGACGGGGTACGGGTCCTGGCGGCAAGGTTGGAGGGCTTCGACGCCAAGGCGCTGCGCGAGGCGGTGGACCGCCTCAAGCAGCAGCTCGGCGACGCCGTGATCCTCCTGGCCGGCACGGCCGGGGACGGCAAGGCGGCGCTGGTGGCCGGGGTGAACGGAGCCGCGCTGGCCAGGGTCAAGGCCGGGGAACTGCTGGCGCACGTGGCCAGTCGCATCAACGGCAAGGGCGGCGGCCGGCCCGATTTGGCGCAGGGCGGGGGCGAAGACGGCCCGGCCCTGCCGGAAGCCCTGGCGGCGGTGCCCGCCTGGGTGGCCGAGAAGCTGAAAACGTGACTTTTCTCTGTTGTTGGGCCCCTGCGTTCCCAGTAGGATGCCGGTTTAACTTTGTGCACGCAGGGACGTGCACCCGCTCCCCGGGCTTCGGCCGTCAGCGGGCATCTTGCCGGTGGAGTGGGCCGCCGGTGAAAGGAGAGGACACATGCTGATCCTGACCCGCCGTGTAGGCGAAACCCTGATGATCGGTGACACCGTGACCGTCACCGTGCTCGGGGTCAAAGGCAACCAGGTGCGCATCGGCATCACCGCGCCGAAGGACGTTGCCGTGCATCGAGAGGAGATCTACCAGCGCATCCAGCGCGGCGAGGAGCCGGCTGGCGGCGGCAACGGCAAGGAAGGTTTGCCGCGCGGCGGCTGACTCTTGTATCCTTGGCGGCTCGCGTCGCAGGACAACGCCGCCAAGGAGAGTTGCCCGAGAGGCCGAAGGGGCTCCCCTGCTAAGGGAGTATACGGCCAAAAGCCGTATCGAGGGTTCGAATCCCTCACTCTCCGCCACCTGCTTGCCCGCGACGTTGACCAGGGCACCGCTTCACCCGCATAATTCCGCTTCTGCAACGCGCCCGTAGCTCAGTTGGATAGAGCACCAGGCTACGAACTTGGTGGTCGGGAGTTCGAATCTCTCCGGGCGCGCCATTACACCGAAAAGCCGGCAAGCGATTGCCGGCTTTTCCGTTTCCGGCGCGCGCGGTCCCTTCGAATGCCGCATGCCGGCGGGATCCGCCGTTGACGTGACCGCGATGGCCGTTCCATCCTGGCTCTGCCCCCAGGGACAGGAACGCGACGTGAAGGAAGACGTGCTGCCGCTGTATTCGCGCGGCGATTACCACGTGGTGATGCTTCGCCGCGAACTGCCCGGCGACGCTGCCGGCTGGATGCAGCGCTACGCCGTGGTCACCAGTGCGGGCCTTCACCTGCGTGAGGAAACCAGTTTCGACGACGCCCGCGCCTGGGTGGATCGCCACCTGCACGAGCAGACGCGGTCCGCGCGTCCGGCTGCACGATCGGGGTGCCGCCGGCGCCGCTGATGCGCTCTCCGCCTGCAGCAACCGCAGTCTGATTGACTCTGCCGGCGCCCAGCGCTACGGTCGCCCGCGTTCAAGGGATTGCAACAAGGAGCGTGAGGCCATGTACGGTCTCCAGACCAGGATCGGCGTTGTCCTCGCGCTGTGCCTGCTCGCCGGATTCGGCGGTCTGTATCTCTCGGGCTATTTCACGCTGGCCCTGCTCGGACTCGACATCCCGCTCGAGTGGAACACCTACTGGCGCTACGTCCACGCCCTGGGGCTGCCCCAGGTCCAGCCTTTCGCCTGGAAGATCAAACTCGCCGGCGCGCTCGGCCTCGGGGTGCCGCTGCTCTCCCTGCTGCCGCTCGCCGTGATCCTGCTGCGGCCGGGCACCAGTGACTTCCACGGTGGGGCCCGCTTCGCCACTCTCGGCGAAGTAAAGAAGGCGGGGCTGGCCGAACCGACGCCGCAAAGCGTCATCGTCGGCAGGTTCAAGGGGCGCCATCTGTCGCTGGGCGGCACCCAGCACATCCTCATGACGGCACCCACCCGGACCGGGAAAACCACCAGCATCGTCATCCCCGCGCTGCTGACCTACCAGGGGTCCGTCGTGGTCGCGGATACCAAGGGGGAGCTGTTCCAGCACACCAGCGGCAGGCGCCAGGCGATGGGGCAGGCGGTCTACCGGTTCGACCCCTACAACGAACGCGGCCAGACCCACCGGTTCAACCCGTTCCAGGCGCTGTCCGGGGACCCTCGGGTCAGGATCAGCCAAGTCCAATCCATCGCCGCCATCCTCTATCCGGACGACCAGACCCGGGATCCGTTCTGGAGCTCGATGGCCAGGAAGGCCTTCGCGGCCTTCGCGCTGTACCTGTTCGACAGCTGGGACGACATGCAGGCGTGCGGCCTGCCGAACCTCACTGCCGAAGGGTTCGAGGATCGCGCGATGGACCCCAACACCCACATCCACTTCCCGAGCTTCGAGCGCATCTATCGCCTGTCCACCGGTGCAGGCGTCGAGGGTGGCGTCAGGCACTGGATGCAGGAGGTCGTCGCGGGCAGGAACCACCCTTTCGTCCGCCATGAGGCGCGCACCTACTTCTCGGATCTCGTCGGGCTCGCCGAGGAGACATTCTCCAGCGTCCTGGCGACGATGCAGGAGCCCCTGGCGCAGTTCCTCAGCCCGATCCTGGCAGCCGCGACCAACGCCAGCGACTTCGACGTGCGCGACCTGCGCCGCAGGCCGATGTCCGTCTACGTGGTGGTCCCGCCCTCCAAGCTGGGCGAATCGGGCAAGCTGCTGAACATCTTCTTCAGCACCGCGCTCAACGCCAATCTCGACAAGACCCCGGAGGAGGACAGGACGATCCGGCAGCAGATGCTGCTGGTGATGGACGAGTTCACTGCGATGGGGCCGCTGCACGCCTTCGCCGACCGGATCTCGCTGATTGCAGGCTACTGGATCCGCGCGCTGGTCATCGTCCAGAGCCAGTCGCAACTGCGCTCGGTGTACGGGCCGGACGTGGCCAAGACCCTGGTCACCAACCACGCGATGAGCATCGTGTTCACCCCACGCGAGCAGGAAGACGCCGAGGAATACAGCCGCATGCTGGGCACCATGACCGTGCGCCGGCGCAACCGCACCGTCAGCCGCGGCCCGGGCAGCTCGAGCGTGTCCTACGCCTACAGCGAGGAAAGCCGCCCCCTGATGCGGCCGCAGGAGCTCAAGGAGCTGTCCATGGACGAGGCGATCATCTTCTACGAGGGCTGCAAGCCGATCCGCTGCAGGAAGAACTGGTATTTCAAGAGCAACCACTTCAAGCGGATGGTCCTGGACCCGGTGCCGGCCCCGGCCCTGGCAACGCCGCGGAAGAGGTCCGCGCAACCGTACCGTTAGGGCTGGGAAGAACGAACCATGAAAACGACGGATGAGGGCGGCAGGATGCATCAGAGAGCATGCCTGGCCATTCTGCTGGTCACAGCATTGGTTGCTTGCAGGCCATCTGCGCAGGCCGGTACGCAACCGGCGCCAGCAATGGCGCCCGCTTCTTCAGGTGTCCATGCCGAGATGGGGTCGGGAGGGCGGCAGCAAGCGCGCCGTGAAGAAGGTAAAAAAAAGAGGGCCGGTAGGAATGACCAGGGAATACTGCAGCTGCCAGTGGGAGAAACAGAAGATCTGAGTGCATTTGCCACGGGTGGAGAAAAAATCATTGCATCCGCAACAGGGGACCTGAATGGCGATGGAAGGGTGGATGCGCTCGTGGTGCTCGATTCGCTGGGCAATCATGGCAGGGAGCGTGGCAAGGATGCCCCACGCACGATATTGCTGCTGATCCGCGGGGCTGATGGGCAGCTGCAGAAGGTGGCGCAGAACGACAGGATCGTGCCATGTGCTGCATGCGGGGGGGTGCTCGGCGATCCTTTCGGGTTCATCCGCATCAGCAAGAACGGCTTCATTGTGGTGATCGAGGGTGGTTCGCGCCAGAGGTGGTCGAGCCAGTACGAGTTTGAGCATGTTTCGAACTTGAACGATTGGCATCTCCGCAAGGTGGAGCGTGATGCCTACGACACCATCACGGCGGCGGGCATATCGAGGACATTCACGCCGGAAGATTTCGGTCAGGTTGCTTTTTCCGACTTTGATCCCTCGACCATCCCGGAAGTCGTGCTTCCTTGAATCGGCTTGAGGAGCGGTTTCCATGGTGACAGACAGGGAAGTGCAGTTGCTGCAGGTGGCCTATGGCGCGGGGATCACTGCGCCGAAGGAGCTGGCGAATTTCATGGCGCAGGTCAGCGCGGAGTCCGGTGGATTGAAGCGGCTGAAGGAGGGGTTCCGATACACGTTGGGCCCTGGCGCCGTGTCAAGGGAAGTGAAATCCGCCCTCAGAGAAGGTTCGGAGTCTTTGAATGCGGCGTGGCAGGAAGCCATGGATGGAAAGCCGGAGAAGCTGGCGGAACTCATGTACGGTGGCCGGATGGGCAACACCAAGCCCGGCGATGGCTACAAATATCATGGTCGCGGCTACATTCAGTTGACCGGCAAGGATCAGTATCGTGCCGCGGGCGAAGCGCTCGGTTTGGACTTGATCAATAAGCCTGAACTCGCAGCTGAGTCGGAGAATGCTGTCAGGATTGCGATCTGGTTCTGGCAACGAAATGTGCAAGCGATTGCGCCAGAGGATGTCAGGGAGGCCGGTTCGATCATCAACACCGGACAAAGGGGAAGGACTCCAAATGGTCTAAGACATCGCGAGGCAGAGTTTGCAAGATGGAGCCGCTTACTGACGCCGGACGTTCTGGGAAAATTGTCGCGAGGTGAGGCCGCGCTGCACGTTACCATTGCGCACGGTCTGGATGCCGATCCAACCATCGAGCAGCTTCAGAGGAATCTCAACGCCCTCGGCATCACCGACGCCCAAGGCCGGGCGCTGGTGGTCGACGGCATCCGCGGCGGTCCGGGCAGCCGCACCAACCAGGCGATCGCTGCGTTCCGGATGCGTGCCGGCCTCCCCGGTGAACCGCGCGGTGAGCCGAGCCCGGACGCGCTGCTGGCCGCGACCGAGGCTGCCCTGGATGCTCGCGAGCCTCTGCGGCGCTTCCAGCGCGCGTTGGAAGAGTTCGACCGGCGCTTCGCTGCCGGCGCACCGGGGCATGCGCAAGCGCGCGCGCCGCGCATGGTCAACGGCATGCCTGACTATCTTCTGCCGGGCAGGGGCGCGCCGAATCCGGCAGTTGCCAGGCCAACGGTGGCAGGGCCGGTGCCTGCCCGCCCGCCGGTGCCGTCGCCAGCGGCCGGCGCTGCGGCCTTCGCCGCCCCGCCCCCCGCCCGCACTCTGCAGGCCGGCGACCGTGGCCCGGCCGTGCGTGCGCTGCAGGCGCATCTGCATATCCTCGATGCGCGCGATGCCGAGGGCCGGCCCCTGCAGGCCGACGGTGTGTTCGGCGGCCGCACGCGTGAGGCGGTGGAGAACTTCCAGCTCTGGTGCGGGCGCGCGGTCACCGGCATCGCCGATCCGGGCACGCTGCAGGCGCTGCAAGAACACGCCCGCTTCGCCATGCGGCGGCAGGCGCAGGGGCTTGCCCTTGGCGACCACCTGGCCGAGCGTCTCGCGCCGGCATCACCCGATTCGGCCGACGCAGCCGCCGATTCCCCGCTCCGGGGACGCGACCCGGATCCCATCGCCTTCAGTCATCCCGACCACCCGCAACACGCGCTCTACGCCGACCTGAGGCAGCGCTTCCAGGCCAAGGGCCACGCCCTGTCCGAGGAGCAGCTGTCGCTGCTGACAGCGCGGCTGCATGCCGCCGGCTACGCGCCGGGTTGGTCGGGCGATGTTGCGGTCCATCAGGGATGGGCCACGGCTGGCGCATTCCAGCTCGGCCACCCGCCGGTGAGCGTGAACTTGTCGGCGCCCGCAGTTGCGGCGCCGGAGACGATGCAGGCGTTCGAGGTCGAGCAGCGCGAGATGGCCCGGCGAGCGGACCTGTTGCACCAGCACCAGGACACGGGCTCCGCACACGCGCTGACGCGGTGAGGCCAGTGCGTCACTCGTGAAATACGTGCGGCCAGCCGCCGACATCTCTTCGATCCGTTGGTGCTGCTGTACAGGATTTGCGGAGAATGGCTGGTGGTTCTTGCGTCGTGCACGCCGTGCCGGGTGAAGCGTCGCCATCGGTGTCAGAAAATTCCTACAAATTTTCGGCTGTTTTTCTGTTGGCAACCGCATCGCGCTTGGGTACTGTATGCGCCGCCTGAGCCGTGACGGATTTCTCATCTCGCATCGTTCCGGTTGCAGGTGGTTCTGGCCGGGGTTCCGGGCAGGAACGTGACAGGGGGCCGGGGGGATGCCGGTCGACGCAGGGTGTCGGACAGGCGGCGATGGAGACGCTGCCAGGGAATGGAGTGAAATGGATCGGGGAGTGCATACCAGGGAGTGGGGCGTGACGGCCGCGGTGGAGACATTGCCGGCCGGCATGTCGTCCGGAGGCGACTGCGCAGCCCGTGGTGCCATGCGCAACACGGCTGCCAGCCGGACACGTCACAAGCGGCTCGCGTGCGTGGGCATCGCCCTGCTTTGCGCAGGGCTGGTGTCCTGCGCCACACCCCAGCCGCCGGATCCGCGCGGGCGCTGGCGCCCCGTCAACCGTCTCGCGGAGACGCCGTCCCCGATCCCGCTGGTTGACCGTTACGTCTTCCATGCCTCGCCCGTGGACGGGACCCTGCGCAACCTGCTCGCACGCTGGGCCGCAGATTCCGGCATGTCGCTGGCGTACGAGCATGCCTACGACTACACGCTGCATCAGGCGGCGGCGCGGGTCAGCACCACCGACCTGCAAGCGGCCGCCGACCAACTCACGCAGGCCTATGCGGCACAAGGGTTGTCGGTGACGGTGCAGGGCAACCGGATCGTGGTCCGCACGGCGCCCGTGGCGGCTGCGGCGGGGGCGCCCAGCGCAGGCGCCGGCAGGGAACGCTGAACGGAGTGCCCGGATGAAGATCTTCAAATCGTCCTCCGCGCCCGGGATCGAAGGTGCCGTCGCCAGGGCTGTCGATTACGAGCTCACCATCGCCGACATCGCCAGGCGGAGCGAGCGGCGTGCCTGGTGGGTGGCGGCCACGGCGGTCGCGCTCTCGATGGTGCTTGCGGCCGGCTACGTCGCGCTCCTGCCGCTGAAGGAGCGCATCCCCTATCTCGTCATGGCGGACGCCTACACGGGCACCGCTTCGGTCGCCAGGCTGCAGGAGGATTTCCGGCATCACCGCATCACCGTCAGCGAGGCGATCAACCGCAGCAACGTCGCCCATTTCATCACTGCGCGCGAGTCATACGACCTGGAATTGCAGCAGCTGCGGGACTGGATGACGGTCTACACCATGTCGTCGCCGGAGGTCGCATCCGGCTACACGACGTTGCATGCCCGCAACAATCCGCAGGCCCCCTACAACCTCTATCCGGGCAAGGCGATCCGGGTGCGTCTGCTGAGCATCACTCTGCATGGCGGGGACGGCAGGAAATCCACGCCAACCGGGGCCACGGTCCGGTTCCAGCGATTCCTCTACGACAAGGCGTCCGGCGTCTCGCGACCGCTGGACAGCAAGATCGCCACTCTGGCTTTCACCTACAAATCGAACTTGAAGATGAGCGAGGAGCAGCGCATCGCCAATCCGCTCGGGTTCCAGGTGACCAGCTATCGGGTGGACAACGACTATGCCGCGTCTCCGCCGCTCGAAACGTTCACGGCGGAGGCGAGGCCGGAGGTGCCGGGTGCAGGCATGGCCGCGCCCGATGTGCCGGCGATGCCGGCTGCCACGGAAGAGGCGGGCCGCTGATGTCGCGCAGGATCTTGGGACTTTTCCTGATGACGGCCGCCGTCATCGCCATGGCCGTCGCGCAGCCGGCATCGGCGCAAGTCGTGGACGAGTACGAGTACAAGGACGGCCGCGTGTACGTGGTGCGCACCGGGCTCGGGCTCACCACCCAGATCGAACTGGATCCGACCGACGAAGTGCGCGACTACAGCACGGGGTTCAGCAACGGCTGGGAACTGATCCGCCGCGATCACGTGTTCTACCTCAAGCCGAAGAACGTGGATGTGGATACCAACCTGCTGGTACGCACCGAGCGGCGTTCCTACATCTTCGAGCTGAAAGTGGTGGCGACCGACTGGATCGCGCTCGAGCAGGCGCGGCAGGCGGGGGTGCAGTACAAGGTGTCGTTCCGATATCCGCAGGACCAGGCGCCCGTCGCTGCGGCCGGGGGCGGGCAGGCCGGCCGCACCAGGCTGGCGCGCGGCCGTGTCTACCATTTCGACTACGAATACGCCACCCGGACCAGGAAGAAGTGGCTGGTTCCGGTCAACGTGTACGACGACGGCAAGTTCACCTATGTGCGGGTGACCGAGCTTGCCGCTTCCCCGACCGGGAACTTCCCCGCCGTCTTCGCCCGCCACCGCGAGGACGGCGAGGATTTCGTGGTCAACACCACGGTCGAAGGCAGCACCATCGTCATTCATGGCACGTATCCCTACCTCGTCATCCGTCATGGGAATGACGTGGTCGGCCTGCGCAGGAACGCGTCGCGATGAGCACGAAACGGATTTCAGGCCATGGCGAGCGGGTCGAGGACTCCGCCGCGTCGGTGGCACCCGCCCCGGAAGGTCAGACCGGCAACCCCTACTTCGATACGGGCAGGCACGGAGCGGTCCAGTCCGGGCCGGAAGCGGCGGCCGCGGGGCCGGACCTGGATGCCGCCGCGCCCGCCCTCCGGTCCGACGAGGGACCGCGGCTGGACCGCAAGGCACTGGTGTTCCTGGGCGGCATCCTGCTGTTGATCGCGGTCATGGCCCTGCTGGTGTTCAAGGGCACTGGCGCCCGCGAGGATGGCGGGCGGACCATGCGCGAGGAGACGGTCGTCGTCCCCGAGCTGGAGACGCAAGCCCCCTTGCCGCAGGCGCCCCAATCGCGGACGACCGGAGAGCAGACCGACGCGGTTGCGGTGCCGCTGGCGGCCGAGCCTGCGCCGCCGCTGCCGCCTCTGCCCGCCCAGCAGGCATTGCCGCCGTCCGCTTCGTTCGAGCCGATGCCGGCCCCCACGCGGGTTCCCTCGCTGCGCGAACGGCGCATGGGGCTGGTGGCACCCGATGCTGCTGCGCCGGGCGGCGGGCCCGGGGCCAACGACCTCTACGCGCAGGCGATGCTGGCCGGTCTGCAGGCTGCACAAGGCGGTGCGCCGGCGCCGGCCGCCCCCGCCGAACCGGTCACGGCCGCGCGATCGCTGCTGAATCCGGATGCGCTGCTCGCGCGCGGCACCTATCTGCGCTGCATCCTCGAAACGCGCATCGTCACCGATGTCGCCGGCTACACCTCGTGCGTCGTCACCGAGCCCGTCTATTCGGTCAACGGCCGCCAACTGCTGGTGCCGAAGGGATCGAAGGTGCTCGGAAAGTATCAGGGCGAGCCCGAAGGCCCCAGGATCGCCGTGCTCTGGGACCGGATCATCACGCCCAACGGCCTGGACATCACGATGGCCAGCCCGGGCGTGGACAACCTCGGTGGAGCCGGGCATCCGGGGTACTACGACGCCCATTGGGGCAGCCGCATGGGGGCGGCGTTGCTGATCAGCCTGATCAGTGATGCCTTCAAGTACGCCGCCGCCGAGGAAGGGCCGCGCAACACCACCATCACCAACGGCGTCGTGACCCAGACTCCGTTCGAGAGCAATACCGCCCGCACCATGGAGCGGCTGGCGCAACAGGCCTTGCAACGGGCCGCCAACCGGCCGGCCACGGTCACCATCCACCAGGGCACCATGCTCAACGTGTACGTCGCCCGCGACGTGGACTTCTCCGGCGTGCTGGGGCGCTGACGGCCATGCTGCTCGACCACACCCCACTGGCTTCGCTGTCGTCGGATTTCCTCGAGTACCAGTACGAGGCGCTCGGGATCCGCGGGCTGATCCAGTCCCCGGACGTCACCGAGATCTGCATGAACCGGCCGGGAGAGCTGTACGTCGAGACGCGCGAGGGGTGGCGGCGGATCGAGGCGCCAGAACTCACCTTCGACCGCGCGCGCCAGTTCTGCACCGCGGTGGTCAACGAAAGCAGGACCGGGCAGCGGATCACCGACGTCGAACCCATGGTCTCGTTGACTTTCCCCACCGGGCAGCGCGCGCAGTTCGTGATCCCACCGGCGTGCGAGGCGGGGACGGTATCCATCACCATCCGCCTGCCGGCGCGCCAGGGCAGGACGCTGGAGCAGTATGCGCAGGAGGGCTTCTTCGACCGCCTGTGCGAGCACCGGGAGGACATCTCCGAGCACGACCGGGAACTGCAGGCCCTGTGCCAATCCGGCGATTACGGCCAGTTCTTCCGGAAGGCGGTGCTGTACCGCAAGAACATCGTCGTCTCCGGCGCAACCGGCAGCGGCAAGACCACCTTCATGAAAGCGCTGGTCAGCCACATCCCGGACGGGGAGCGCCTGATCACCATCGAGGATGCCCGCGAGCTCTTCCTCCGGCAGCCCAACGTCGTGCATCTGCTCTATCCCAAGGGGGGACAGAGCGCGAGCAACGTCACCGCGAAGAGCTGCATGGAGGCCTGCCTGCGAATGAAGCCGGACCGGATCATCCTGGCCGAGCTGCGCGGCGACGAATCGTTCTATTTCATCCGTAACTGCGCCTCGGGGCATCCGGGGTCCATCACCAGTTGCCACGCCGGCAGCACGGCCCAGACCTGGGACCAGATGGCGTTGATGGTGAAGGCCTCTCCGGAAGGCGCAGGTCTCGAGTTCGCCGTGATCAAGCGCCTGCTGATGATGACGATAGACGTCGTCGTCCACCTCGAGGCTCACGCCGGCAGGCGCTACATCACCGGCATCGATTTCGACCCGGGCCGCGTGCTGTCGGCATAGGAACGGGAGCAGGGAGAAGGGAAGCGACGCTCATGTTGCCAGGGACGGAATTGTTGGCCTGCCATGACCTCGCAGTTCCACGCGAGGTGATGGAGCACGTGGTCCGGGTCGAATCCTCGTTCAACCCCTATGCGATCGGGGTGGTCGGCGGCCGGCTGGCGCGACAGCCGCGGAGCCTGCCGGAAGCGGTGGCGACCGCACGCATGCTGGAGCGCAAGGGGTACAACTTCTCGCTCGGGCTGGCACAGGTGAACCGGCACAACCTGGCCCGCTATGGACTGAATTCGTATGCGCGCGCGTTCGAACCCTGCCCGAACCTGCGGGCCGGGGCGCGCATCCTCGCCGAATGCCACCAGCGCGCCGGCGGCCATTGGGGCAAGGCGTTCAGCTGCTACTACTCCGGCGACTTCGTGACCGGGTACCGCCACGGCTACGTGCAGAAGATCTTCGCTTCCATGCGCCGGCCGGGCGGCCCGGCCGGCACGCGGGCGGACGCGGTCGCCCTTGGGATCGGGCGCACCACGGAAGTGGTGGCCGGCCGCGTGGATGCCGCGCCGGTAGACGTGCCCGCCGCAACTCCTCCCGCCATCACGCGCGCGCAGGCGCGCATCGCCCGGTCTGCTGCCGGGGATGCCGCGGCCGTCGCGTTCACCGGCTCCGGCGAGCCTGCGATCGGCATCGCGATCCCGACCGCGTCGGCGGCCGGGGCGGCCGATCCGTCGGCCCCGTCGCCACAGGCGCGGGCACTGGCCGCGGAGTCCGCCGCCCCGACACGACGGGCGGACGCGGCCTTCGTGTTCTGAGCCTTCCCGATGCATTTCCTCTCGATTCACCCCAACCACACAAGGAGGTCACGATGAAGTTCACCGCAATCCCGTCCCGCCAGGGGGTTCGCAGGCTGGCGGCCACGGCCATGGCCACGATCGCCGCGTTCACCGCAATGGCCGCCGCGGCCCAGGATTTCGCCGGGACGGACGAGAAGATCTGCGGCTTCTTCGACAACGTCAATGGCCTGCTGAACCTGGCGTCCATCGCGGTCGTCACCATCGCGGTGATCTTCGCCGGTTACCAGATCGCCTTCGCCCACAAGCGGATCTCGGACGTGGCGCCGATCCTGATCGGAGGCCTGCTGATCGGCGCGGCCAGCCAGATCGCCAAGATGCTGATCGGCGACACTGGCGAGAGCTGCGTGGCGATGGTGAACGGCCTCCTGCCCGTGGTCTATGCGTAAGGATGTCCTGTTCCGCGGCTGCACGCGGCCGGCGATGTTCCTTGGCGTGCCCTATGTGCCGTTCTTCCTCGGCGCCGGGGGATGCCTGTTGCTGGCGATGTACCTGAACCTGCTGCTGCTCGGCCTGATTCCGGTCGTCATCTTCGTCATGCGGCAGATGGCGCGACGCGACGAGATGATCTTCAGGCTGCTCGGGTTGCGCTGGCAGTTCAGGGTAAAGGTGCGCGACCTGCGCCGTCATGCCGGGCTGTGGGCGTTCTCGCCGAACGAATACCGGCCGCGGCCCGCGCCGCGGAGCTGAACGTCCGTCCCCCCGGCCGCCTCGTGGAGGCGTTCCGGCGGGCTACTCCCCTTCCATCCGGATCCGCGTCCGATGTTTACCCCAGACACTTCGATCGGCGAATTCGTCCCGCTGTCCACCCATGTCTCCCCGTCCGTGATCAAGACCCGCGGGGGGGACTACCTGCTGGTCTGGCGGCTGGACGGGCTGCCGTTCGTCGGGCGCGAGGAGTGGGAGATCGAACACCGGCACCACACGTTCAACCGGCTGTTGCAGAGCCTGCGGGCGCCGGATTTCGTCAACGTGGCCTTCTGGGTCCACGACGTCCGCCGGCGCCGCCGGTTGCAGGAACGCAGCCGCTTCACCCAGCCGTTCAACCAGTCGCTGTCCGACGCCTATTTCTCGGCGTTGTCGGGCCAGCGGCTGATGCAGAACGAGCTGTACCTGACCATGATCTACCGGCCGGTGGTGGCCGGGCGGCGCTTCGTGGAGCGGACAGCCGATGTCTCCCGGCTGAAGGCCGAGCAGGAGCAGGCCGTCGCGAAGCTGATGGAGCTGGCCGGCAACGTCGAGGCGGTCCTGAAGGACTATGCGCCCTGCCGCCTGCGCATGTACGTGGCCGGCAACGGGGTGACGTTCTCGGAGGCGCTCGAGTTCTTCGGCTACCTGATCAACCGGACGGACGAGCCGGTGCCGGTGCTGGACGCGTCCATCCATGCCTATCTGCCGGTCAGCCGCCACCTGTTCTCCGCCCGTACGGGGGATTTCGTGATCGGCGTTCCCGGCGTCGGCAACCAGTTCGGCGCGATCCTCAACATCAAGGAATATCCGGACGGCACCTGGCCCGGGATCCTCAATGGCCTGAAGTACCTGGACTTCGAGTATGTGCTCACGCACTCGTTCAGCCCGATGGGGCGGCAGGACGCGTTGAAGGTGCTCGACCGGACCAAGGGCATGATGATCTCCTCCGGCGACAAGGCCGTGAGCCAGATCGTCGAGCTCGACCATGCGATGGACCAGCTCGCGTCCGGAAACTTCGTCCTCGGCGAGTACCACTGCACGCTCGCCTTGTATGCGGAGACGCAGGAGCGGCTCGCGCAGCAGATTGCGGCGGCGCGTGCGGAGCTGTCCAACGCCGGGTTCGTCTCGGCCAAGGAGGATCTCGCAGTCGCCTCCTCCTTCTACGCGCAATTGCCGGCCAACTGGCGCTACCGGACGCGCCTGGCGAACGTCAGCTCGCTCAATTTCCTCGGCCTGTCCCCGCTGCACAACTTCGCCACCGGCAAGAAGAACAACAACCCGTGGGGCGAGTGCATCACCGTGCTGCAGACGCCGAACGGGCAGCCGTACTACTTCAATTTCCATGCCACGCATCCGGCGGAGAATTCCCTCGGCGAGAAGGCGATCGGCAACACCATGGTCATCGGCAAGTCCGGGACGGGCAAGACAGCGCTCATCAATTTCCTGTTGAGCCAGGCCCAGAAGCTGGATCCGGTACCGACGATCTTCTTCTTCGACAAGGACCGCGGCGCCGAGATCTTCGTCCGCGCCTGTGGCGGCAGCTACCTCGCCCTCGAGAACGGCAGGCCGACCGGGTTCAATCCGTTCCAGTGCGAGCGCAGCGAGGCCAACGTCCAGTTCCTGGCCGATCTGGTCAAGGTCCTGGCCGGCAAGGAGGCCTACACCGCGCGCGAGGACGAGGACATCTTCCGCGCCGTGGAGAGCATGCTCGACACGCCGCCGCACCTGCGCACCATGACCAACCTGCGCATGAGCTTCCCCAACATGGGGGACGACGGGCTGTTCGCCAGGCTGCGCAAGTGGACGGCGGGCAACTCGCTCGGCTGGGTGTTCGACAATCCGGTGGACACCCTGGACCTGGAGCGGGCGCCGATCGTCGGCTGCGACTACACCGACATGATCGACAACGCCGAGGTCAGGGTGCCGGTGATCAAGTACCTGCTGCACCGGCTGGAGGCGATGATTGATGGCCGGCCGCTGATCTACGTGATGGACGAGTTCTGGAAGATCCTGGATGGCGGCGGCGGGCTGAAGGAGTTCGCCAAGAACAAGCAGAAGACGATCCGGAAGCAGAACGGCCTCGGGATTTTCGCGACCCAGAGCCCGGAGGACGCGCTGCGCAGCGACATCGCCGCCGCCCTGATCGAGCAGACCGCGACCATGGTGCTGCTGCCGAATCCGAACGCCAGCCGCGAGGATTACGTGGACGGCCTCAAGCTGACGGAGGCCGAGTTCATGGTGGTGAAGGGGCTGGACGAGCGTTCGCGCTGCTTCCTGGTCAAGCAGGGCCACGGATCCACCGTGTGCCAGCTCAACCTGCGCGGGCTGGACGACCATCTCGCAGTGATCTCGGCTTCCACGGACAACATCGAGATCCTGCACCGGGTGCTCGATGAACGTGCCGCCGAGCTCGGGGTCGCAGTGGACGAGCTGCGGCCGGAGCAGTGGCTGGAGGCCTTCTACGCGCGACGGAAGGGATCCGGCAAGACCCAGGCCCGCAGCGGCCGCCCGCTCGCCGCCGCCTGATTCCCGACACGGCGGCCACGGCAGCCCACAGACGACACGGAGGTTGGTGATGGAAATCCTGCGGATCGGATTCCGGCATGGGGGCGGACTCCTTGCCCTCGCGCTGCTGGCGATCGTCCTTGGCCTGGGCGCCTTTCCCACCACGGGGCGCGCGGGCGCCATGGCCGTGGTCGAAATCGGCCCGAACTTCCTGCAGAGCCTGCTGAACCAGATCAACACCTACACGCAGCGCTATCAGGATGCCGCGGAGTACGCGCTGCAGGCGCAGCGCTGGTACCAGACCTACCAGCACATGAGGCAGCAGCTGATCCGCCTGCAGGGCATCGTCACCTCGCTGCAATCGAAGGAGCTGGTGCTGGAGGAGCGGGACGAGTCCCACGGGGTCGAAGCCTGTGGCGGTGCCGGTTCGCCGTTCGGTGCGATCCTCGGTTGGCTGCAGATTGACCTCGATGGCGAAGTCGTGTCCCAGCAGAAGGAGGTCTGCCGCCTGATCGTGGTGGCCAGGAACCGCCAATACAACATGACGATCAAGACCCTGCGGAAGCTGCAGGATCTGCAATCGCAGTGGCAGCAGATCGAGCAACGCCGGCAGGCGAGCAACGAGCAGGGCAACGTGGCGGCCAACGACAACGACGCGCTCCGGTTCATGTCTGGCATGCAACAGGAACTGCACTACTGGGAGGCGACGATGAACGCCTACGACAGCTACATCCGCCTGCTCAACGCCGAGCAGGCCAGGCTCGCCGAATCGGCCATGCGCGGCAAGCGCGCAGTGTTCGGCGCGGTGGTGCAGGGGGCCGCGTTGCGCACGGCACTGAAGGCGGCGCGGCGGCGCGAACGCTGAGCGCAGGCCGCCAGGAAGCAACCACATGTGGATCCCCTTCGACACGATCGCCGACCTGTCGCTTCCAGCGGCGTGGAACCCCCTGCTGCCGAAAGCCGGGTTACTGAGCGATGCCAGCAATCTGTACTTTTTCCGCGAGATCTTCTCCTTCCTCAGCGACGAACTCGACGAGTTCCGCGACCATCTGCTGGGACGAAGCATGGCGGCGGCGGGCGGACTGGCGCTGGTGCTGATGACGCTGTGGATCTTCGTCCAGGGGTACCGCATCGTCACCGGGCGGTCGCGCGAACCGATGATGCAGTTCGTGACCCAGTCCCTGCGCGCCACGCTGATCGTCTCGGTGGCCACGACCTTTGCGCTGGGCGGGACCTCGTTGTCTCGATTCCTCACCGACGATCTCAACCGGGCCGTCACCAAGGTGGTCACCGGCAAGGACGAGAACGCCTATGACCGGATAGACCGCAGCCTCGGCTACATGCAGCTGGCGATGTCGAGCATAGACGCGCTGCATACCGGCGAAGACCCGGCGGTCCAGGGCGCCAAGGACCGCAACCTGTGGTTCACCGGCATCGGCATCGCCGGGCCGGCGATCACCGGCGGCGCGATGCTGCTGCTGAACAAGATCGCGATGGCACTGATCGTGGGGCTCGGGCCCTTGTTCGTCCTCTGCCTGCTGTTCGACCAGACCAAACAGCTGTTCCATCGGTGGTTGTGGTACGGAATCGGGACGCTGTTTTCGCTGGCGCTGCTCAGCGTGATGGTGGCGCTGGCGCTCGATGCGGTGCTGGCGGTGGCGGCGGCGTTCTGGACCGGCAAGTTCTTCGGCGCCAGCACCGAGGGCATCAACAGCCTGGCGCTGCAACAGGGCGGGCTCGGACTGATCCTGACGGTGCTCATCGTCAGTGCGCCCCCGATGGCGGCGAGCTTCTTCCAGGGCACGCTCGGCGCGTTCGCGCCGTACATGGGGTCCAATGACGGCGGGCTGGCAGCCTCGCGCGGACAATCCCGCTACCAGGGGCATCCGGGCTGGGGGTATCCAGGGCAGGGCGGGTACCCGCTCGCCGCGGCTTCGCAACCGGCGCGGGAAACAGCACCGATGTCATGGTTTGCAGGCAGCTACGCGGCCGCGGCACCGCAGGCTCAGGACGACATCAAGCGGCAGCCGGGTCCGCCTTCAGCTGGCTGAGGTCATACGGTTCGGGCCGCGATGACCAGCGCATGAGTCGGATGGTCGTGATGGCAACGAGGTGAAGGCTTCGCTCGCGCCGTCATGATCCTGGATTTGCATGCGCTGGCGTATGGCGGGCAGGCTCGGGTGGAATCGGCCGAGCCGGTAGAATTGCCGGTCCATCCCCCCTGATCCTCCCGATGAACCGCCCTTCCTCCCTCGACCGCGACCAGCTGCTGGCCTGTGCCCGCGGCGAGCTGTTCGGGCCCGGCAACGCGCGTTTGCCGGCGCCGCCGATGCTGATGTTCGACCGCATCACCCACATCTCCACCGAAGGCGGGGCCTACGGCAAGGGCATGATCCGCGCCGAGCTCGATATCCGGCCGGACCTGTGGTTCTTCCAGTGCCACTTCGAGGGCGATCCGGTGATGCCGGGGTGCCTGGGGCTGGATGCGATGTGGCAGCTGTGCGGGTTCTACCTGCCGTGGCTGGGCGAGCCGGGGCGCGGGCGTGCGCTGGGGGTGGGCGAGGTGAAGTTCACCGGGCAGGTGCTGCCGGATGCGCGGCTGGTGTCTTACGAGATTGACATCCGCCGGGTGATGCGCGGGCGGTTGGCGCTGGTGTTCGGCGACGGGCGCACGCTGGTGGACGGGCGCGAGATCTACACCGCAAAGGACCTGCGCGTGGGGCTGTTCGCCTCGACCGAAGGGTTCTGACATGCGCCGGGTCGTCGTGACTGGAATGGGCATCGTGTCCTGCCTGGGCAACGATGCGGACAGTGTGTCGGCCGCCCTGCGCGCGCAGCGTGCGGGCATCCGCCACATTCCCGAATATGCGGAGCTCGGCCTGCGCAGCCAGGTGGCTGGCGTGCCGGACATTGACCTGGAGGCGCGCATAGACCGCAAGCTGCGCCGCTTCATGGGCGATGCGGCGGCGTACGCCTACGTGGCGATGCAGGACGCGATCGCCGACGCGGGGCTGGATCCGGCGCTGGTGCATGCGCCGCGCACGGGCGTGATCGCGGGATCGGGCGGCGGTTCTGCGCACTGGCAGATCGAGACCGGCGACCTGCTGCGCGCGCGCGGCGTGCGCAAGGTGGGGCCGTACATGGTGCCGCGCACGATGTGCTCGACGGTGTCGGCCTCGCTCGCCACCGCGTTCGGCATCCGCGGCGTGAGTTATTCGATCTCGGCGGCGTGCGCGACCTCGGCGCACTGCATCGGCGCGGCGGCGGACCTGATCCGGCATGGCGCGCAGGACATCGTCTTCGCCGGCGGCGGCGAGGAGGTGCACTGGGGCATGACCGCGCAATTCGACGCGATGGGCGCGCTGTCCACGCACCACAACGACGATCCGGCGCGCGCCTCGCGGCCGTACGACGTGGGCCGCGACGGGTTCGTGATCGCCGGCGGCGGCGGGATGCTGGTGCTGGAGGATTACGCGCATGCGCGGGCGCGCGGTGCGCGGATCCACGCCGAGCTGGTGGGCTACGGCGTGACCTCGGACGGCGCGGACATGGTGGCGCCGTCGGGCGAGGGGGCAGTGCGCTGCATGCGCATGGCGCTGGAGCATGTGTCCGCGCCGGTGGACTACCTCAATACCCACGGCACCTCCACGCCGCTCGGCGACATCGTCGAGCTGGAGGCGGTGCGCGAGGCGTTCGGCGGTGCGGTGCCGCCGCTGTCCTCGACCAAGGCGCTGAGCGGGCATTCGCTCGGCGCGGCCAGCGTGCACGAGGCGATCTACTGCCTGCTGATGCTGCGTGACGGGTTCCTGGCCGGTTCGGCCAACATCGCCGAGCTCGATCCGCGCGCGGAGGCCTTCCCGATCCTGCGCGCGAGCGTGGAGCGCCGCGTGGACACGGTGATGTCCAACAGCTTCGGTTTCGGCGGCACCAACGCGAGCCTGGTGTTCGCGCGGGTGTGAGGCCCGCGCTTACGGCACCAGCGTGGTGAGCCTGCCCTGGGCGACGACCGGGCCGGTCGGCAGGCCGGTCGGCGAGCCGCCCGGGGGTTCGAGCGAGACGGCCATCACCGTGGCGGTCTGCAGGTGCATGCGCAACGGGCGCGGGATTTCGATCGCGTGCACGCGCCCGGGATCCGGCAGGCCGAGCGAGCGCGGCACGCCGTCGCCGGCGATCACCCACAGCTCGGCCACCTTGCCGGCGGGCACCGCGGCGTCGGGACGCGGCATGAGCAGGATGGTGCAGGCGTCCTCGTCCACGGCCGCGACATAGGCCGGCACGCCGCCTTCGCGGACGACGGTGGCCAGCCAGCGCACCGGGTGCGGCAGGTTCGCGCCGGCGACGGGCACGCCCGGTTCCGCCGGCGGCGCGAACAGCGGGCCGCGCAGGCCGACCAGCGCGACCAGGCTGGCCGCGGTCGCGGCCAGGCCGGCGAACGCCATGCCGCGCCAGAACGGCAGCCGCTGCCACAGCGGCGTGCGGCGCGCGCCGGCATCGCCCAGGCCCAGGCGGGCGCGGATGCGTGCCCACATCCACAACGGCGGGGCGACCTCCGCGGCCTCGTCGAGCATCGGCGCCAGGCGTTCCCGCCACGCGGCGACGGCGCGGGCGAGTGCGGCTTCGCGTGGCAGGCGCGCCTCGAGTTCGCGGCGGGCGGCATCGTCCAGCACGCCGAGTGCGTACTCCGCGGCGAGCAGCTCGTCGCCTTCCGGTTCGGGCGGCAGCGGGGGCGAGGGCATGCTCATCGTTCCAGGCAGCTCCGGAGCTGTTGCAGGCCGCGACGGATCCAGCTTTTCACGGTGCCGATCGGCGTGCCGGAGCGTTGCGCGAGTTCCTCGTAGGTGGCACCTTCGAAGAAGGCGACGCGGATCAGGGTGCGCCGGCGCGCTTCCAGCTGCTCCAGGCACATCGCCAGGCGCCGCTGGGTGCCGGCCTGCTCGGCCAGGGCCTGCGCGGCCGCGCCACCGTCACCGGGATCCTCGATCAGATCGAGCGGCACGCTCTGGCGTGCGGTGCGTTCGGCGCGCAGGCGGTCTATGGCCTTGTTGTGCGCGATCATCGCCAGCCACGAGATCGGGCTGGCGATGCGCGCGTCGTACTGTGCGGCCTTGCGCCAGATCGTGGCGTACACCTCCTGCAGCACGTCCTCGGCCTGGTCGCGTTCGCGCAGCAGGTGCAGGCAGATCCCGAACAGCTTGGCGGACGTGGCGTGGTAGAGGCGCTCGAACGCGCCCTGGTCGCCGCCGGCGACCTCGCCGAGCAGGCGTTCCAGTCCCTGTCGGTCCATGGTCTGCGCGGATGCCGCATCCGCCATGCAGGGTGCTCCGGGGGAGAAATTCCACGCCCATGTTAGCCCCGTGGCGAACGGCATGGGGGCACCGGAAGCCCGGGAGCGGATGAGCGCGTTCACGCCCGCAGATACGTACGCACCCGGTCGAGGGATGCGCGCGGGAGCGGCGCGTCAGCGGCCGGTCAGCAGATCGGCGGTGGCGTCCGGCTGCTTCATCCACGTGTAGTGGTCGGCCGGCGTGCCGGGGGCGGCCTCGTCCAGCGGCAGGATCGTGGCCGGGGCCTGCGGCATCTTGCCGAGCAGTGCGCGCAGCGAGGAGCCCGGCGCCAGCCAGTCGTGCGTCATCAGCACCGCGCGGACCGGCACCGTGACCGTGGACAGCGCGGATTCGAGATTCGCGGCGAGCCCCGCCGCGGCATAGCGGCCGGTGAAGCCGCAGCGCGTCCAGTCCCGGATCAGGCCGCGCGCCTCCTCGCCGCCGAAGCCGATCCGCCGCCCCGGCAGCTTGCCGATGAGCTCGGTGATCCCGCGCAGCACGCCGTACGCGGCCGGCAGCCACCAGCGCGTGCGCCACGGGAACGCGCGCCAGTACGGCACGCCGCTGGCGACCAGCCACAGCGCGTCCGCGCTTCCGGGCGCGAGTGCCGCGCGGCAGCAGGCGAGCTGGCCGCCGAGGCTGTGGCCGCCGGCGATGCGCGGCAGGCCGGGCGTGGCGTGCGCGATGGCGGCTTCCGCGGCAGGCAGGTCGAGCGTGAGCAGTTCGCGGTAGCCCCAGTCGCGCCCGCGCCCGGCGCGCACGCTGCTGCTGCCGATGCCGCGCCAGTCGTGCACGAACACGGCGATGCCGCGCGCGGCCAGCGCCTCGGCGAAGGGCAGGAAGTGGCGCGCGGCGATGCCCATGCCGGGCAGCCACAGCAGGCTCGCGCCGGGCGAGGCAGGCAGGCGCGCCTGCAGCATCCAGCGATGGCCGTCGTCGGCGACGACCGGGACTTCGCGTGCAGCCACGTTCATGACGCGGCGCCGAAGTGGTCCAGCACGACGATCGGCGAGCGGCCGGGCCGGTAGCCCAGGCGCAGCGCGCGGTGCACGTAGTCGGAGGCCGCGCTGCAGGCGTCGGCGAGCGCATCGCCCAGGCACAGCCGCGCGGCGATCGCCGAGGCCAGGGTGCAGCCGGTGCCGTGCGCCTCCAGGGCGAGGCGCGGATGGCGGATCTCGCGCGTGGTGGCGGCGTCGGCGAAGACATCGGCGACGCTGTCGCCCGCGGTGAGGTGGCCGCCCTTGAGCAGCACCGCACGCGCGCCGCGTTGGCGCAGGCGTGCGCAGGCGGCGTGCATCGCCGCGACGTCGGGGATCGGCGCGCCCAGCAGCGCCTCCGCCTCCGGCAGGTTGGGCGTGACCACGCTGGCCAGCGGCAGCAGCCGGCCGCGCAGCGCCTCCAGTGCGTCATCGGCCAGCAGCCGCGCACCGGAGGTGGCGATCATCACCGGGTCGAGCACGACGTGCGCGGGGCGGTAGGTCTCGAGCGCGTCGGCCACGGCGTGGATCACCTCGGCGGTGGCCAGCATGCCGAGCTTGACCGCACGCACGTCGAAGTCGTCGAAGCAGGCGGCGATCTGCGCGCGCAGGAAGCCGGTGTCCGGCACGTGCACTGCGGTCACCGCGCGGGTATGCTGCGCGGTCAGTGCGGCGATCGCCGACAGTCCGTGCACGCGGTGCGCGGCGAAGGTCTTCAGGTCGGCCTGGATGCCGGCCCCGCCGCCGGAATCGGAGCCGGCGATGGTGAGGGCCGAAGGGGGGCGGATATGGCTCATGGCGACAGTGTGCCTCCCGGCCCGCGCCACAGGCGATAGGCGACATAGGCCAGCCCGGTGCCGCCGGTGAGCGCGGCGGGAAGGTAGAGCGTGCGGTAGGCGAACACGGGGAACAGCAGCGCGCCCAGCACCCCGCCGAGCGCGAAGCCGCCGATGATCAGCAGGCACAGGGTGAGGCGGCGGCGATCCGCCGGCATCCCGCGCAGCCGGTGGCCGAGGAACACGCCGAGGTCGGTGAACATCCCGGTCAGGTGCGAAGTGCGCACCAGCGTGCCGCTGTAGGTGGCGGTCATCGCGTTCTGCAGTCCGCAGGCCATCGCCGCCAGCGCCGCACCGGCGATCTGCTGGCGCTCGAACAGCGGCACCGCGGCGAACAGCAGCGCCGCCTCGATCGCGAGCGCCACGCCGTAGCGCCGGCCGAGGCGCAGGGTGCTGTCCTGGATGATCACGCCGCTGAGCACCGCGCCGCCGACGAACGCGGCGATCAGCAGGAGCAGGTGCGCGGCGAGTCCGCCCTGGCCCTGCGCGAGCGCGGCGCCGAGCAGGGTGGTGGTGCCGGTGAGGTGGGTGACCGCCTGGTGCTCGAAACCGAGGAACCCGACCACGTTCACCATGCCGGCCACCACCGCCAGGCTGGCCGCGCCCACCCAGACCCAAGCCGGCAGCCGCGAGATCATGCGAGCCGCGTTACAGCACTTCCGAGGCGAAATCCGCCAGCCGCGAACGCTCGCCGCGGCGCAGGGTGATGTGCGCGCTGTGGTTCCAGGCCTTGAAACGGTCCACGGCGTAGGTCAGGCCGGAGGTGGTCTCGGTCAGGTACGGCGTGTCGATCTGCTCGACGTTGCCCAGGCACACGATCTTGGTGCCGGGGCCGGCGCGCGTGACCAGGGTCTTCATCTGCTTCGGCGTGAGGTTCTGCGCCTCGTCCAGGATCAGCCAGCGGTTGAGGAAGGTGCGCCCGCGCATGAAGTTGAGCGAGCGGATCTTGATCCGCGAGGCGAGCAGGTCGTTGGTCGCCGCGCGCCCCCAGCTGCCGCCTTCCTGGTTGTGGGTGAGCACTTCCAGGTTGTCGGTGAGCGCGCCCATCCACGGCGTCATCTTCTCCTCCTCGGTGCCGGGGAGGAAGCCGATGTCCTCGCCGACGCTGACCGTGGCGCGGGTCATGATGATCTCGCGGTAGCGCTGCTGGTCCATGGTCTGCGCCAGGCCGGCAGCGAGCGCGAGCAGGGTCTTGCCGGTGCCGGCGGTGCCGAGCAGGGTGACGAAATCCACCTCCGGGTCCATCAGCGCGTTGAGCGCGAAGTTCTGTTCGCGGTTGCGCGCGATGATGCCCCACACCGCGTGCTGCGAATGGCGGTAGTCGTCCACGATCTGCAGCACCGCGCGGCCGTCGGCCACGCGCGCGACCTTGAGCTCGGTCTCCTCGTCGCCGGGCAGGTACAGGAACTGGTTCGGGAACCATGCCTCGTCCTCGCGCAGCGTCACTTCGTAGTAGGTGCGGCCCTTCTCGGTCCAGGACTTGAGGTCCTTGCCGTGGCGCTGCCAGAAGTCCTCCGGCAGTTGGGTCGCGCCGGTGTAGAGCAGGCTGAAGTCGTCGAGGGCGCGGTCGTTCTCGTAGTCCTCCGACAGGATCCCGGCGATCGAGGCCTTGATCCGCAGGTTGATGTCCTTGGACACGAACACCACCGGGATCGCCGGCTCCTCCTCCTTCAGGGCCAGGATCGCGCACAGGATCGCATTGTCCGGCACCACCGCGCCGAAGTGCTTGTTGGCGTCGAAGTGCCCGGTCTGGAAGCGCAGCCGGCCGATGCTCTGCGGGCCGCGCAGCTGCAGGCCCTGCGGGCGGGTCAGGGTCAGGCCGGAGCCGATCCGGTCGGCGCCCTGGGCCTCGATCAGCTCGTTGATGAAGCGGCTGACCTGGCGCGCGTTGCGGCTCGCCTCCGAGGTGCCCTTCTTGGCATTGTCGAGTTCCTCGATCACCTGCATCGGCAGGAACACGTCGTGTTCCTCGAACTTGAACAGCGCCGTGGGGTCGTGCATCAGCACGTTGGTGTCGAGGACGTAGATGCGCTTGCTACGCGTCATGCGGCGGGTTCCGGACGGACGAAGGCGGGCCACCGCGGCCCGCGGGGCGGGGCGGTGGGGCGGGAGGGAAGACGATGGCGGTCACTGCGATGGGCCGGTGCCTGCCTGCGCGGCCTTGAGGGCGTCGAGCACGGCCTCGGCGTGGCCGGGGACCTTGACCCCGCGCCAGGCCTGGACCACGCGGTGCTGCGGATCGATCAGGAACGTGCTGCGCTCCACGCCCACGTACTCGCGGCCGTAGAGCTTCTTCGGCTTGATCACGTCGAAGGCCTGGCACAGCGTGCCGTCGGCGTCGCTCACCAGCTCGAACCGGAACCCCTGTTTCGCGCAGAAGTTCTGGTGGCTCTTGAGCGAATCGCGCGACACCCCGAGCACCTCGGCACCGCGCTTGCGGAACCGGGGCAGCAGGGCATTGAAGTCGAGCCCCTCGGCGGTGCAGCCGGGAGTGTTGTCCTTCGGGTAGAAGTACAGCACCAGCCAGCGGCCGGCGTATTCGGCGAGGGTGGCGGTACTGCCGCCGGAAAGCGCGAGCGGCAGGGACAGGACGGTCTTCGACAGCGGCTTGCCGGCTTGCACCATCGTCAGAACTTCATCGGATCCATGATCGCGTCGAGGTTCAGGTGGTCGCAGAACTCGAGGAAGTCGTCGCGCAGCGAGGCGATGTGCATGTCGGCCGGGATCCCGATGGTGATCTGGGCCGAGAACATGTCGGCGCCGGTCTGCATCGCGCGGTAGCGCGAGCAGTGCAGGTTCTCGATCGTGATGCCCTGGCGGTCGAAGAAGTCGGCGAGCTGGAACAGGATGCCGGGCTTGTCGGCCGCGACCACCTCGACGATGTACGGCAGCAGGTTGGACTGCACCTGCTTGGGGCCGGTGCGGTACCAGACCAGCTTCAGGCCTTCCTCGCGCTCGAGCTTGCCGAGCATGGTCTCGAGCTTGGCCACCGCGTCCCAGGAGCCGGTGGCGAGCGCGATCACCGACACGTCGCGGCCGACCGTGCTCAGGCGCGCGTCCACCAGGTTGCAACCGCTGTCGGCGATGCGCCGGGTCACCGCCAGCAGCGGCGACTGCGGATGCGTGGTGTAGGCGTTGATGAGCAGGTAGTTCTCGTTCGGCTGGGGCCGGGGCGCGGAGTCGGTCAAGGCGGCGCTTCGTGCGTGAGGGGGACGATGGCCGGAAGGGTGTCCGGGCGGGCACGTGCAGCAGCATACTTGCCGCTGCTTTCATGCCGCAAGTAAGATCGCCGGCGCCGCCGCGGTGTGCCGCCGGCCGCGCCTCCCGCCTTCCCGCCCTCCACGTCGCGCAAGGGTTCCCGCGTGCATCTTCACGGCAGCATCACTGCGCTGGCCACCCCCTTCGACGCCGCCGGCGCGCTCGACCTGGACGCGTGGCAGCGGCTGCTCGAAGCCCAGCTTGCGGCCGGCACCCAGGGCCTGGTGGTGGCCGGCTCGACCGGCGAGGCCGCCGCACTGTACGAACCGGAATACGATGCGCTGCTGCGCACTGCGGTGGAAACCGTCGCCGGCCGCGTTCCGGTCCTGGCCGGCACCGGCGGCTCGAACACCGCCAAGACCATCGAGCAGACCCGTCGTGCCGCTGCGCTCGGCGCCGACGCGGCGCTGGTGGTGACCCCGCCCTACGTGCGCCCCACCCAGGCCGGCCTGCTCGCGCACTACCGCGCCATCGCCGACGACGATGCGCTGCCGGTCGTGCTCTACAACGTCCCGGGGCGCACCGGTTGCGACCTGCTGCCGGAGACGGTGGCCGAACTGACGACACACCCGTGCATCATCGGCATCAAGGAAGCGCGCAGCGAGCCCGAGCGCATGCAGGCGCTGGTGGCGCTGCGCAGCCAGGACTTCGTGGTGCTCAGCGGCGACGACCCCACCGCGTGCCGGGCGATGCTCGCCGGCGCCGACGGCGTGGTGTCGGTGGCCTCGAACGTGCTGCCGCGCGCCTTCCGCCGTCTGTGCGACCTGGCGCGCGCCGGCGAGCGCGCGCAGGCCGAGGCGCTCGATGCGAAGATGCAGGAGGCCTATCACCTGCTCGGCATCGAGCCGAACCCCATTCCGGTCAAGGCCCTGCTGGCGCGGTTCGGCATCGGCCATGGCCTGCGCCTGCCGTTGCTGCCGTTGTCGGCGCAGCATGCGGCGTTGCTCGCGCGCGTCGCCGACGACATCCTTGCCCTCGAACGTTCGTTGAGCGAAGCGGCGGCCTGACCGCCAGGAGACCGACTGCCATGCCTGCCACTCCCTCCATGTTCCGCCTTGTCGTGCTGGCCGTGCTCGCGCTGGCCGTGGCCACCGGCTGCAGCTGGTTCCGTCGCGGCAAGGACCCGTACGCGATGAGCCCGGAGAGCCGCCCGCTCGAGGTGCCGCCGGATCTCGACCTGCCGCGCACCGACGGCGCGATGCGCCTGCCGCCTGCGGCCCAGGCGACGGCCTCCGCGCCGGCCGCGGCCAGCACCGGCTTCACGGTGAGCGGCAGCCGCGACGAGGTGTTCCAGCGCGTGGGCGAGGCGCTGGCCGGGATCGAGGGCGTGACCATCGCCAGCGGCGCGCAGCTGCTCGGCGCCTACGATCTGAGCTACCAGGGCGCGAACTTCCTGGTCCGCGTGAGCGCGGCCGAGGGCGGCGTCTATGTGTCGGCGGTGGATCCGCGCGGCCTGCCGGCCACCGGCGAGGCGCCGGTGCGGCTGATGGCGGCACTGAAGGCCGCGCTGGGCGGGAACTGACGATTCCGGCCGGCCATCCCGCCGGCCCGGGCGCCGGGCGGCTCAGCGCTCCAGCAGCGCGAGCTTGCCCGGCTTGCCTTCCCACTCCTTGGCGTCAGGCAACGGCTCCTTGCGCGCAGTGATCACCGGCCAGGCCTTGGCCAGTTCGGCGTTCAGGGCGATGAACTGCTCCTGCCCGGCGGGGACGTCGTCCTCCGGATAGATCGCGTTGACCGGGCACTCCGGTTCGCACAGCGTGCAGTCGATGCACTCGTCCGGATCGATCACCAGGAAGTTCGGCCCTTCGTGGAAACAGTCCACCGGGCACACCTCGACGCAATCGGTGTACTTGCACTTGATGCAGTTCTCGGTGACGACGAAGGGCATGGCGGCGCTCTGCGAACGACGGGGCGTTGGCTAGTTTACGGCGCAGAAAAAACCCGCGCATCGCTGCGCGGGTTTTTTGCGGGACGTCCGCGGCCGGGCCGCGGATGTCGAAGATGGCGCTCCCTACGGGATTCGAACCCGTGTTTTAGCCTTGAGAGGGCCACGTCCTAGGCCTCTAGACGAAGGGAGCGGAGAGGGTGTGCGCCACCGGATCCGTCGGTGGCCGCTGCGGCAGGGCCGCGAGCGGTGCACAAGGCTTGCTAGTATATGCGGCTATCCCGCCGCAGGCAATGCGGCGCACCGTGTCTCCCAGCCGCGGCACAGTCCGCCCCCGATGCCGACCCAGACCGACCCGACCCGCGCCGGCGCGCGCGACCTACAGGTGATCCCGCGCGAGGCCCACCCGATCTCGCGCAGGGACATCAGTCCCAACGCCCTGCGGGTGCTGTACCGGCTGCGCGACGCCGGCTTCGGTGCCTACCTGGTCGGCGGCGCGGTGCGGGACCTGCTGCTCGGCGGGCATCCGAAGGATTTCGACGTGGCCACCGACGCCACGCCCGAGCAGGTTCGCGGCCTGTTCCGCAACTGCCGCCTGATCGGGCGGCGCTTCCGTCTCGCGCACGTGGTGTTCGGGCGCGAGATCGTCGAGGTGGCCACCTTCCGCGCCAGCTCCGACGACGGCAGCGGGGAGCGCGAGATGCACGAGGGCGGGCGCCTGCTGCGCGACAACGTGTACGGCACGATCGAGGAGGACGCGGTGCGCCGCGACTTCACCGCGAACGCGCTGTACTACGCGATCGAGGACTTCTCGGTGCGCGACTACGTCGGCGGCTTCGCCGACATCCAGGCGCGGGTGCTGCGCCTGATCGGCGACCCCGAGCGCCGCTACCGCGAGGATCCGGTGCGGATGCTGCGCGCGGTGCGGCTCGCGGCCAAGCTCGGCTTCACCATCGACCCGCCCACGGCCGAACCGATCCCGCAGCTGGCGCCGCTGCTGCGCGAGGTGTCGTCGGCGCGGCTGTTCGACGAGTCGCTGAAGCTGTTCCTCTCCGGCCATGCGGTGGCGAGCTTCGAGGGTTTGGAGCGCCACGGCCTGCTGCCGGCGCTGCTGCCCGAGACGGCGGCGGCGATGCGGGCCAACCGCAGCGGGGCGCTGCGGCGCATGGTGCTGGCCGGCCTGCGCGACACCGACGCGCGCGTGGCCGCGGACGAGCCGGTGTCGCCGGGCTTCCTGTTCGCGCTGCTGCTGTGGCCGGCCTACTGCCGCGCGCTGATGCAGCTGCAGGCGCAGGGCATGCACACCGCCGAGGCGCAGCGGCGCGCGGCCGACCGGGTGACGGTGCATCTGCTGGAGACGATCGCGCTGCCGCGCCGTTTCTCGCTGCCGATGCAGGAGATCTGGCTGCTGCAGTCGCGGTTCTCGCAGCGCAAGCGGGTCGGGCGGTTCCTGGCCCATCCGCGCTTCCGCGCCGCCTACGACTTCCTGGTGCTGCGCCAGGCCGCGTCCGACGAGCACGCCGAGGACGTGGCGTTCTGGGCCGAGGTGCTGAAGCACCCGCACGAGCCTGTGCCGCCGCCGCTGCCGCTGGACGAGGACGGCGAACCGGCGCCGCCGCGCCGGCGCAGGCGCCGCCGTCGCGGAGGCGCCCCGGCCGAAGCGCCGGCAGCGGGTGCACCGGCGGCGGACGCCGAATAGACGATGGCCGTGACCGCCGCGATCGGCCTGGGCGCCAACCTCGGCGATGCCGCGGCGACCGTGCGTGCGGCGATCGCCGCGCTCGCGGACCTGCCGGACACCGAGCTGCTCGCGGCCTCGCGCCTGTACCGCACGCCCGCCTGGGGCGAGACCGCGCAACCGGATTTCATCAACGCCGCGGCACTGCTGCGCACCGGACTGGAGGCGCGCGCGCTGCTGCAGGCGCTGCTGGCGATCGAGCGCCGCCACGGCCGCGAACGCTCCGCGGCCACGCGCTGGGGCGCGCGCACGCTCGATCTCGATCTGCTGCTCTATGGCGATGCCGTGATCGCCGAGGCGGGCCTGCACGTGCCGCATCCGCACCTGCACGAGCGCGCCTTCGCCCTGGTGCCGCTGCTGGAGATCGCGCCGGAGATCGCCATCCCGGGCGTCGGGCCGGCGCGCGAGGCGCTGGCGCGGCTGCCCGCCGAGGGCATCGAGGCGTTAGGCTAGGAAGATGAACGCGACCGCAGCGGAAAAGCCCTGGACCGTCCCGATGCTGGCCGAGGCCAAGCGCGAGGGCCGGCGGCTGGTGATGCTCACCGCCTACGACGCCGGCTTCGCCCGCGTGCTGGACGAGAACGGCACCGACCTGGTGCTGGTGGGCGACTCGCTCGGCATGGTGGTGCAGGGGCATGCCAGCACCCTGCCGGTGACGGTGGACGACATCGCCTACCACACCGCCTGCGTCGCCCGCGGCCTGAAGCGCGCGCTGCTGATCGCCGACCTGCCGTTCGGCGCCGATGCCACCCCCGAGCGCGCGCTCGAAGCCTCGCTGCGCTTCCTGCGCGCCGGCGCGGCGATGGTCAAGCTCGAGGGCGCGGGCTTCAAGCTCGACATCATCCGCCACCTGGTCGAGCGCGAGATCCCGGTGTGCGCGCACCTGGGGCTGACCCCGCAGTCGGTGCTGCGACTGGGCGGCTTCAAGGTGCAGGGCCGCGAGGCGGCGGCGGCGGCGAAGCTGCGCCAGGATGCGCGCCTGGTCGCCGAGGCCGGCGCTTCGCTGCTGGTGCTCGAATGCGTGCCCTCGGCGCTGGCCGCGGAGATCACCGCCGCCAGCGCGATCCCGACCATCGGCATCGGCGCCGGCCCGGGCTGCGACGGCCAGGTGCTGGTGCTGCACGACCTGCTCGGCGCCAACACCGGCCACCGCCGGCCGAAGTTCGTCAAGGACTTCCTGGCCGAGGGCAGCTCGATCGCCGGCGCGGTGCGCGCGTTCGCGGCCGCGGTCCGCGACGGCCGTTTTCCCGATGCCGCGCATTCGTACGAGTGATGTCTTGCCGCGGATTTGCACGGATGAACACGGATGGAGCAAGAATCGAAGGTGGCAGCGTGAAGGGGCGCGGGGTTTCCGCACGCATGGCTTCTGATCCGTGTCCATCCGTGCAAATCCGTGGTTAGTTCCCAGATGTTCGAGACGATCACCGACCTCGGCGCGTTGCGCGCCCGCATCGCGGAATGGAAGCGCGCCGGGCTGCGTGTGGGCTTCGTGCCGACGATGGGCAACCTGCATGCGGGGCATTACTCGCTGGTCGCGCTGGCGCGGCAGCACGCCGACCGGGTGGTGGCGAGCGTGTTCGTCAACCCGACCCAGTTCGGGCCGAACGAGGATTTCGCCCGCTACCCGCGCACCCCGGAGGCCGACGCGGCCGGGCTCGCCGCCGCCGGCTGCGACCTGCTGTGGCTGCCGTCGGTGGAGACGATGTACCCCTACGGCGCCGGGGGTGCGGTGCGCATGCACGTGCCGGGCGTGACCGACACGCTGGAGGGCGCGCACCGCCCCGGGCACTTCGACGGCGTGGCGACGGTGGTGACGCGGCTGTTCCACCAGGTGCAGCCGGACGTGGCCGCGTTCGGGCGCAAGGACTACCAGCAGCTGGCGGTGATCCGCTACCTGGTGCGCGACCTGGCGTTCCCGATCGAGCTGCTGGCGGGGGAGACGGTGCGCGAGCCGGACGGGCTGGCGATGAGCTCCCGCAACCAGTACCTGTCCGCCGAGGAGCGCGCGCGGGCGGTGGAGATCCACCGCACCCTGCTGGCGATGCGCGAGGGGATCCGCTGCGGCTGGCCACGGGAGCAGGTGGAGGCCGAGGCCGCGCAGCGGCTGCTCGAAACCGGCTTCGACCCCGACTACGCGGTGGTGCGCCGGCCGGACCTGACCGAGCCGGACGATGCCGAGCCCGGCCCGCGGGTGGCCCTGATCGCGGCCCGGCTGGGGCGGACCCGGCTGATCGACAATCTCGAGTTCGAGCGCCCGACGCCGCCCTGAACCGCGGCCAAGCCTTTGTTGCAGCGCGGAAAACCGCTGCCTACACTGTCCCCTCCGCCCGCCGCCTGTCGCCGCGCCTCCGCGGCGCGCCCCCGCCATGCACCTGACGCTGCTGAAAGCCAAGATCCACCGCGCCACCGTCACCCACGCCGAGCTGCATTACGAAGGCTCGTGCGCGATCGACGGCCGCCTGCTCGACATCGCCGGCATCCGCGAGTACGAGCGCGTGGAGATCTACAACATCAACAACGGCGAGCGTTTCGCCACCTACGCGATCCGCGGCGAGGAGGGCAGCGGGGTGATCTCGGTCAACGGCGCGGCCGCGCACAAGGCGCAGCCGGGCGACCTGGTGATCATCTGCGCCTACGGCCAGTGCGACGAGGCCGAGGCGGCGCGCTTCAAGCCGACCCTGGTGTACGTGGACCGCGACAACCGCCTGACCCACACCAACCGCTCGATGCCCGCCCAGGCGGCGTGAGCGGACGCGCATGGAAGCAGGGCCGACATTCGACACCCTGCGCGCACACGGCGCACGGCTGGCGGCGGTTCCGCTGTCCCGCCTGATCGCCGACGACCCGGCTCGCGCGCAGGACTTCGCCCTGCGGATCGGGCCGCTGTACGCCAACTTCGCCCGCCAGCGCTACGACCGTGAGGCGCTGGCGGCGCTGTTCGCCCTGGCCGGCCGTGCGCAGGTGCCGGCGCGGCTGCGGGCCCTGTTCGACGGCGAGCAGGTCAACGTCACCGAGCGCCGTGCCGCGCTGCATACCGCGCTGCGCTCCGCCCTGTCCGACGCGCCCGCCGCGCGGGCGGCGCACGCCGAGGCGCGCGCGGCGCTCGCACGCATGCGCGCGCTGGCCACGGCGCTGCAGGATTCGGACGTCACCGACGTCGTCAGCATCGGCATCGGCGGCTCCGCCCTCGGCCCACGGCTGGCGGTGGACGCGCTGTCGGGGCCGTTGCCGGGCCGCTTCCGCGTCCATTTCGTTTCCAACGTGGATGGCGCGGCGATGCAGCGCACGCTGGCGCGGCTGGATCCGCGCCGCACCGCGGCGATCGTGATCTCCAAGAGCTTCGGCACCCAGGAAACCCTGCTCAACGGCGCGATCGTGCGCGAGTGGCTCGGCAACGACGAGCGCCTGTATGCGGTGACCGCCAACGTCGAGCGTGCCGGCGCCGCCGGGATCGCCGCGGAGCGGATCCTGCCGATGTGGGACTGGGTCGGCGGCCGCTATTCGCTGTGGTCGGCGGTGGGGCTGCCGGTGGCGCTCGCGATCGGCATGGACGGGTTCGAGCAACTGCTGGCCGGTGCGGCGGAGCTGGACGCGCACGTGCTGCAGGCGCCGCCGGAGCGCAATCTCGCGATCTGGCATGGCCTGACCGCGGTGTGGAACCGCAACGCGCTGGGGCTCGCGAGCCAGGGGGTGTTCGCCTACGACGAGCGCCTGCGCCTGCTGCCGGCACACCTGCAGCAGCTGGTGATGGAGAGCCTGGGCAAGTCGGTGCGGCTGGACGGCCGGCCGGTGGCCGAGGCCACGGTGCCGGTGTGGTGGGGCGGCGCCGGTACCGATGTGCAGCACAGTTTCTTCCAGGCCCTGCACCAGGGCTGCGACGTGGTGCCGGGGGATTTCGTCGGCGTGGTGGCGGCCGATCATCCGTACCGCGAAAACCACAAGGCGCTGCTCGCGAACCTGCTCGGGCAGGTGGAGGCGCTGGCGAACGGTGCGCAGGCCGACGATCCGCACCGGGGCCATCCGGGCGGGCGGCCGAGCACGGTGATCCTGCTCGATGCGCTGACGCCGCGGTCGTTGGGGGCGCTGGTGGCGTTGTACGAGCACAGTGTGTACGTGCAGTCGGTGCTGTGGGACGTCAACGCTTTCGACCAGTTCGGCGTCGAGCTCGGCAAGCAGCTCGCGAACCGGCTGCTGCCCGCGCTGCGCGGCGCCGATGCCGGGATCACCGATCCGGTGACGCGCGAGCTGGTGCGGCGGTTGCGCGGAGAGGGTTGAGTCCGCCCTCAAGCGGCCACGCCGTGCCGGCGCAGTGCCCAGGCGACGTGCTCGCGCACCAGCGGGGAGGGGTGGTCGGCGCGGGTGCGGAGGGCGGCGATGGTGTCGGGGGTGGTCGGGGCGTTGCCGAGGGCGACGGCGAGGTTGCGCAGCCAGCGCTCGTAGCCGGTGCGGCGGATCGCCGAGCCTTCGGTGCGGCGCAGGAACTCCTCCTCGCTCCACGCGAACAGCTCGGCCAGCGTGGCCTTGTCGAGCCCGTTGCGCGCGCGGAAATCGGGCTCGTCGGTGCGGCGCGCGAACTTGTTCCAGGGGCAGACCAACTGGCAGTCGTCGCAGCCGAAGATGCGGTTGCCGATCAGCGGCCGCAGCTCCTCCGCGATCGGCCCCGCGTGCTCGATGGTGAGATAGGAGATGCAACGGCGCGCATCGAGCCGGTAGGGCGCGGTGATCGCCCCGGTCGGGCAGACCTCGATGCAGCGCGTGCAGGTGCCGCAGTGCGCGCTCGCCGGCGCGTCCACCGGCAGCGGGATGTCCACGAAGATCTCGCCGAGGAAGAACCACGAACCGCCGTTGCGATCGATCAGGCAGGTGTTCTTGCCGATCCAGCCCAGCCCCGCGTTGCGCGCCAGCGCCCGCTCCAGCACCGGCGCGGAGTCCACGAACACGCGGTGGCCGAACGGGCCGATCTCCGCGGCGATGCGCTCGGCCAGCTTCTGCAGGCGGTTGCGCATCAGCTTGTGGTAGTCGCGGCCGAGCGCGTAGCGGGCCACGTAGGCGCGTGCCGGCTCGTCCAGCGTGCGCCAGGCCTCGTCCTCGTCCTGGCCGTAGTCGAGCCCGACCGAGATCACCCGCACCGTGCCGGGGATCAGCTCGGCAGGGCGCGAACGCTTCTCCCCGTGGCGCGCCATCCATTCCATCGAGCCGTACAGGCCCTGCGCCAGCCAGTCGCGCAGGTGGGCCTCGTCCTCGCCCAGCTCCACGCCGGCGATGCCGACCCGCTGGAAGCCCAGCTCGTGCGCCAGCCGGCGGATCCGTGCCGCCAGCGCGTCGGGATCGGGCCTGCGCGACGGGGTGTTCATGGCCGAAGTATAGAATCCGGCGGATGCACGGAACCGCGCTCTACGACACCATCGGCCTGCGCGCGCTGGAAGCGGCCGCCGCACGCCACCTCGGCAACGACGGCGCCGAACTGATGCGGCGCGCGGGCGCGGCCGCCTGGCGCCACCTGCTGCAGCACTGGCCGCGCGCGCTGCGCGTGGTCGTGGTGTGCGGGCCGGGCAACAACGGCGGCGACGGCTACGTGCTGGCGTCGCACGCCCACCGCGCCGGCCGGCCGGTGACGGTGGTGCAGTGGCAGCCGCCGCGCACCGCGCTCGCGCAGCAGGCCTGCCGCGATTACCAGCATGCCGGCGGCGTGGTCGTGCCGTTCGAAGGCGTGCTGCCGGACGCCGATCTGCTGGTGGACGCGCTGTTCGGCATCGGCCTGTCGCGGCGCTTCGACGAGCCGACCCTGGCCCTGATCGACGCGATCAACCAGCACCCGGCGCCGGTGTTCGCCCTCGACGTGCCGAGCGGGGTGGATGCCGACCGCGGCGGCACGCCCTCGCGCGCGGTGGTGGCTGCGCGCACGCTGCAGTTCATCGCGCCGCATCTGGGCCTGTACACCGGCGCGGCGCTGAACCATGCGGGCGTGCTCGAGACGGACACGCTCGAGATTCCGCCCGAGCCGTACGAGGGCATCGCGCCCGCCGCGGAGTGGCTGCAGGCGCCGGCATTGCGGCGCTGGCTGGCGTCGCGCCGGCGCGACAGCCACAAGGGCCAGTACGGCCGGGTGCTGTGCATCGGCGGCGAACTCGGCAGCGGCGGCGCGCTGATCCTGGCCGCGGAAGCGGCGCTGCGGGGCGGTGCGGGGCTGGTGGAAGCGGCCACGCGCGCGGTGCACGTGCCGGCGCTGCTCGCGCGCCGCCCCGAAGTGATGGCGCGGGCGGTCGAGAGCGCCGAAGACCTGGCACCGCTGCTGGCGCGCGCGGACGTGATCGCGCTCGGTCCCGGACTGGGCACCGGCGACTGGGGCGCGGAACTGTTCTATGCCGCGCTGGCCGCACGCAAGCCCGGCGTGCTCGATGCCGACGGCCTGAATCTGCTCGCCGAGCGTCCGCGACCGCTGCCGCGTAGCTGGGTGCTCACGCCGCATCCGGGCGAGGCAGGGCGCCTGCTCGGGATCTCGCCGGCCGAAGTCCAGGCCGATCGTCCCGCCGCCGCGCGTGCACTGGTCGAGGCGCACCAGGCGGCGGTGGTGCTCAAGGGCGCCGGCACGATCGTGGCCGCGCCCGGCGCGTTGCCGCGCGTGGTCGGCGCCGGCAATCCGGGCATGGCGGTGGGTGGCATGGGCGATCTGCTGACCGGCGTGATCGCGGCCCTGCTCGCGCAGGGATTGTCGGCCTTCGATGCCGCCAGTTGCGGCGCGTTGCTGCATGCCGCGGCGGGCGACATCGCCGCAGGCGAGGGCGGCGAGCGCGGCCTGCTCCCGGCCGATCTGCTGCCGGCGCTGCGACGCCTGGCCAATCCGCGGGGGGCGCACTGATGCACCTGTGGCTGCCCGATGCCGAAGCCACCGTCACGCTGGGACGCGCGCTCGCCGTGACCCGGCCGCCGGCGGCGGTGGTGTACCTGGCTGGCGATCTCGGTGCCGGCAAGTCCACGCTCGCCCGCGCGCTGCTGCGCGCACTCGGCGTGCACGGCCCGATCCGCAGCCCGACCTACACCCTGGTCGAGCGCTATCCCCTGACCGACGCCGTCGGCGGCGAGGCCCTGCACCTGGACTTGTACCGGATCGGCGACCCCGGCGAGCTGGAGTTCCTGGGCCTGGAGCCCGGCGAGGCCACCTTGTGGCTGGTGGAGTGGCCCGAGCGCGGCGGCGACCGGCTGCCGCCGGCCGATCTGCGGATCGCCCTGGGGTTGTCCGGCGAGGGGCGGGAGGTGCGGCTTTCGGCGCCCACCGAGGCCGGCAGGGCCTGGCTGGACCGGCTGGCCCTGGTGGACGAGTTGCACGCCTTTCTTGTCAAAGGCTGAAAGGAAGTTGAAGCAGGTCCCGGATTCATAAGGGAAAACGGACTTGCAATCCGGGTTCACAAGTGCTTAACTCCGGCCCATGCGAGGGAAGGGGGCCATGCTGCAACAGATGCTGCTCGGTGCGGCATTGGTGCTTGCGCTCGTCTGGAACCTCGTCCACGCCGGCGAAATCCGCCAGGTAACCCTCCGCGACGGCCCGACCGGCACCCGCGCCGAACTCCTGCTCGACGCCCCCGCGACCTATTCCACCCTGCGCCTGAGCAGTCCCGAACGCCTGGTCGTGGATCTGCCCGGCACGCCGCTGCGCGCCGCGCTGCCCGCCGGCGCCGGCGTGGTCAAGGGCGTGCGCAGCGGGCAGCCGCAGCCCGGCACGACCCGGATCGTGTTCGACCTGGCCACGCCGGTGGCGCCGATCGGGCCGCGCCTGGAAGCCGGCGCCGGCGGCCACCGCCTGGTGATCGAATGGCCGGGCGACGGCGGGCCGCAACCCGTTGCGCCTGCACCGGCCACGGTCACGGCAGCCCCCATGACGACCGCGACGGCGGCGCCTGCCCCCTCCGCCGCCACGCCTGCCGCGGCCGATCCGGCGACCGCCGCGGCGGCCTCCGCCGCGATGGAGCGACTGATCGCGAGCCTGCCCGCAGCGTCCGCCCCCGAACCTGCCCCCGTCTCCGCGACGCCGGGCGCAGCGCCCGGGGCCAACCCGCCTGCACCCGCCGCGGCCAATCCATCGGCGGCCGTGCCGGCACCGCCTGCCGGCGCCACCAAGACCGCGCAGCAGGTCATGCGCGGCGGCATGCGCCCGTTGATCATCGCCATCGATGCCGGCCACGGCGGCCAGGATCCGGGTGCGCGCGGACCGAGTGGTACCCGCGAGAAGGACCTCACCCTCGCCATCGCCCGCGAACTCGCCCGCCAGGTGGATGCCACGCCCGGGCTGAGGGCCTTCCTGACCCGCGACAGCGACGTGTTCATCCCGCTCGCGCAGCGCTACCAGAAGGCGCGCGCGGCCAAGGCCGACCTGTTTGTCTCGATCCACGCCGACGCCTTCACCAACCCCGAGGCGAGCGGCTCGTCGGTGTTCGTGCTGTCGCCGCGCGGCGCGTCCTCCCAGGCCGCGCGCTGGCTGGCCAACCAGGAGAACGCGGCCGACCTGGTCGGCGGCGTGCGCCTGCACGACAAGGACGACACCCTGGCCTCGGTCCTGCTCGACCTGTCGCAGAGCGCGACGATGAAGGCGTCCGAGGACATCGCCAACCACGTGTTGTCCGGCCTCAAGCGCCTGGGCAAGACCCACAAGCCGCACGTGGAGCGCGCCAACTTCGTGGTCCTGCGCGCGCCCGACGTGCCCTCGATGCTGGTCGAGACCGCGTTCATCACCAACCCCGAGGAAGAGCGCCGGCTGAAGGATCCGAAGCACCAGCAGGCGCTGGCGCGGGCGATCCTGGATGGCGTGCACACCTATTTCAGCCGCCAGCCGCCGCCGGGCACGCTGTACGCCGCGCGCGCCGAGGCCGCGGCCGCCGCCACCGCCGCGACCGGAGCCGGCGGCAGCCCCTGAACGCGGGCGCGGCCCGCTATCATGGCCGCCGGTTTTCCCCGCCCGACGCGCGTGCGTCTCAGGTCGCGTGCCGATCCGCCAACTGCCCGACACCCTCGTCAACCAGATCGCCGCGGGCGAGGTGGTCGAACGCCCGGCCTCCGTGGTCAAGGAACTGGTCGAGAACGCGCTCGATGCCGGCGCGCGCCGGATCGAGATCGATCTCGAGGAAGGCGGGGTGCGCCTGATCCGCGTGCGCGACGACGGCGGCGGCATCCCCGCCGAGGAGCTGCCGCTCGCGGTCGCACGCCACGCCACCAGCAAGATCGTCTCGCTCGACGACCTGGAAGCGGTGGCCACGCTCGGCTTCCGCGGCGAGGCGCTGCCGTCCATCGCCTCGGTCAGCCGCTTCCTGCTGGTCTCACGCCCCGCGCAGGCGCCGCACGGCGCCGCGCTCGCGGTCGAGGGCGGCCGGATCGGCGCGGTCACGCCGAAGCCGCACCCGCCCGGCACCACGGTCGAGGTGCGCGACCTGTTCTACAACGTGCCCGCGCGGCGCAAGTTCCTGCGCGCCGAGCGCACCGAGCTCGGCCACATCGAGGACTGGCTGCGCGCGCTGGCCCTGGCGCGTCCGGACGTGGAGCTGCGCGTGTCGCACAACGGCCGCCCGGCGCGACGCTGGAAGGGCGAGGGCGATGCGGCGCTGTCCGAGGCACGCCTGCTGGAGGCGCTCGGCGAGGAGTTCGCGCGCCACGCGCTGCGTGTCGAGCACGCCGGCGCCGGCCTGCGCCTGCACGGCTGGATCGCGCAGCCCGCCTACAACCGCGCTTCCGCCGACCAGCAGTACCTGTACGTCAACGGCCGCAGCGTGCGCGACCGCAACATCGCCCACGCGGTGAAGCAGGCCTACGCCGACGTGCTGTACCACGGCCGGCAGCCGGCCTACGTGCTGTTCCTCGAACTCGATCCGCGCGGGGTGGACGTCAACGTGCACCCGGCCAAGCACGAGGTGCGCTTCCGCGAGGCGCGGCTGGTGCACGACTTCGTGTTCCGCACCCTGCAGGCGGCGCTGGCCGACACCCGGGCCGGGCAGGTGCCGGCCGCGGCAGCGCCCATCGAGGTGCCGCGCGCGCCGGCGCCGGCCCATGCCGCGGCCGCGCAGGCACCGCTGGGCCTGCGCGTGGACGAGGCGCGCGCCGCCTACGCCGCGCTGTACGCGGCCCCGCCGCGCGACGGCCAGGCCGTCGCCGTCGCGCCGCCGCTGCCCGCCGACGCCGCCGGCATCCCCCCGCTCGGCTACGCGATCGCGCAGCTGCACGGCATCTACATCCTGGCCGAGAACGCCGACGGCCTGATCGTGGTGGACATGCACGCCGCGCACGAGCGGATCGGCTACGAGAAGCTCAAGGCCGCGCACGACGGCACGGGCCTGCGCGTGCAGCCGCTGCTGGTGCCGCGCCAGCTGGCGGTGTCCGAGCGCGAGGCGGACCTGGCCGAGCGCGAGGCCGACACGCTGGCCGGGCTCGGTTTCGAGGTCACCCGCAGCGGGCCGCAGACGCTGACCCTGCGCGGCGTGCCGGCGCTGCTCGCCGACAGCGACGTCGAGGCGCTGCTGCGCGACGTGCTGGCCGACCTGCGCGAACACGGCGAGAGCCGGCGCGTGGCCGCGCGCCGCGACGAACTGCTGGCGACGATGGCCTGCCACGCCGCGGTCCGCGCCCACCGCCGGCTGAGCATCCCCGAGATGAACGCCCTGCTGCGCGAGATGGAGGCGACCGAGCGCTCCGGCCAGTGCAATCATGGGCGCCCCACCTGGACCCGCTTCACCCTCGCGGAGATGGACGCATGGTTCCTGCGCGGACGCTGATGCCGATGCTGCGGACGGGCGCGCTGGCCGCGCTGCTGCTGGCGCTGGCCGGCTGCGGCGACGACCGCGCCGCGCGCGAGGCGCAGGCGCGGCGCGAGGCCGAGGCGCAACGCGCGTTCGCGGCCGAACAGCAGGCCTGGCGCGCGCAGCGCCGCGCCAGCCTGCTCAAGCCCGACGGCTGGCCCAGCGTGATCGGCCTGCACTGGCTGGAGGAGCGCGCCCACTACGTCGGCAGCGATGCCGACAACGGCATCCGCATCGCGATGGGCCCCGAGCATCTGGGCATGATCGAGCGCAAGGGCGGGGCGATCCGCTTCGTGCCCGAATCCGGCGTACCGCTGACCCTGAACGGCGAACCGCTGGCCGGCGCGGTGGCGCTGGCCACCGACGCCGATCCCGCCGGGCCGAGCGTGATCGGCTTCGACGACGGCAAGGGCCAGGCCCTGGTGATCCGCCGCGGCGACCGCTACGCGCTGCGGGTCAAGCATGCCGATGCGCCTGCGCGCACCGGCTTCGGCCGGCTCGAGTACTGGCCGGCCTCGCGCGCGTGGCGGATCGAGGGGCGCTTCGTGCCGCACCCGCCCGGCCGCACCATTCCGGTGGTGGACATCACCGGCAACACGATCGCGATGAAGAACCCCGGCGCGGTCGAGTTCGAGCGCGACGGCCGCCGCTTCCGCCTGGAGGCGCTCGACGACGGCGGCGGCGAGCTGTTCCTGATCTACGCCGACCGCACCAACGGCCACGGCAGCTACGGCGCCGGCCGCTACCTGTACGCGCCGCTGCCCGATGCCCGCAGCCGCGTCGTGCTCGACTTCAACCGCGGCTACAATCCGCCGTGCGCGTTCACCGCGTTCGCGACCTGCCCGCTACCGCCCCCCGAGAACCGCCTCGACCTCGCCATCACGGCGGGCGAGCGGATCTACCGCGCCCCCTCCACCCCGCAACACTGAAGGATCAGTCCATGCGCAAACTGCTGTTGTCCGCCGCCGTCCTCGCCGTGCTCGCCGTGGCCCACGCGGCCGCTCCGGAGCCCGCCAAGAACGCGCCGCCCGCCGCGAGCAAGGCCGCCGCGAAGGCCGACACGGCCGCGCCCCAGGCGTCGCCGGTGCCGCTGCTGTGGAAGGTGTCCGACGCCGACAACAGCCTGTACCTGCTCGGCTCGTTCCACCTGCTCAAGCCCGACGACTATCCGCTCGCGGCGGAAGTGGACGCGGCCTTCGCCGACGCCGAGGCGCTGGTGTTCGAGGTCGCGCCCGAGGAGCTCGCGGCGCAGGCGGAGGTGGCGGCCAAGTTCCAGCAGGCCGCGCAGTACGCCGACGGCCTGAGCCTGAGCAAGGTGGTGCCGGCGCAGACGCTGCAGAAGCTGGAGAAGATGGCCGCGATGAGCGGCGCCTCGCTGGCGACGATGGAGAACGTCGAGCCGTGGGCGGTGAACCTGGGGCTGCTGATCGGGGTGAGCCAGGCGCTCGGCTTCCGCCCGGAGCAGGGCCTGGACCGGCACCTGATGCAGCGCGCCGCCGAGGCGAAGAAGCCGGCCGCGGGCCTGGAGACGCTGGACTCGCAGTTCGCCGCGCTCGACGCCACCCCGCACGCCGAGCAGGTGGCCGACCTCGACGAGTTCCTGAGCGATCCGCAGAAGGCGATCGGCAAGCTGCTGGACATGCACGCCGCCTGGCGCGCCGGCGACGCCGACAAGCTCGACGGCACCCTGCGCCAGGAAATGGCCCGCGAGCGCCCCGCCACCTACAAGCGCATCAACGTGGACCGCAACCGCGCCTGGCTGCCGAAGCTCGAGGCGCGCCTGAAGCAGCCCGGCACCGACGACACCCTGGTGGTGGTCGGCGCGCTGCACCTGCTGGGCAGCGACGGCGTGGTCGAGATGCTGCGCGCGAAGGGCTACAAGGTCGAGCGCATCTGCAACGCCTGCGGGGCGGATGCCAGGCGCTGAGGGCGCGCCCGCTCGCGCCGCGGGGCCGGGTCAGGCGCTCCGTCCTGCGCTCGTCTCGGCATCCGGGTGCAGCAGCCGTCGCACGAGCGGATTGGGGAAGCGTCGCTTCATCGTCACCGCGTAGAAGGTCTCGGCGATGCCCGGCAACTGGTCTGCCTCGACCAGCACGCCCGAGGCGATTTCGTCCTTGACCACGATCGGTGGCAGCACGGCCAGGCCGACATCCTCACGGGCGAGCAGGCGCATCATCGCCATGTCCTCCACTTCCGCCGCGATCTGCGGGCGGACGCCGAGGCGGTCGGCCAGGGCGTCGAACCCGATCCTCACCCCGCTGTCCGCGGTCGGCAGGATGACTGGATGGGCACGGAGCCGCTCGGCGAGGCTGTCCTTCCTCCCGTTGCCCAAGCGCCCCGGCGTACCGACGAGGCTGACGGGCTGCTCGGCGAGGCGGTGCGCGACGAACGCGGTCAGTGCATCGCGCGCCGGCGCCTGATTGATCAGCACCACATCGAGGCTGAGCGTCTCGAGCGACCTCAGCAGCTCGGCCGTGCTTCCGGAGCGCAGGATCAGCTCGATGTCGGGCCGGCCGAGGACCGGGCGCAGGAACGCCATCTGGAAGTTGCGCGAGAGGGTGGCGAGCGCGCCGACCCGCAGCGCCTGCCGGGCCGCTCCCGTGTTGCGCAGTGTCCCGAGCAGTTCCTCGCCGGCCGCGAAGATCGCGTCGGCATGATCCAGTGCGATGCGGCCAGCCTCGGTCAGGTGCAGCTGCCGGCCGCGGCGCTCGAACAGGGCGTGGCCGAGGCGTTCCTCGAGCTTGCGGATCTGCACCGAAAGCGCCGACTGGGTGAGGTTCAGCCGCTCGGCGGTGCGGGTGAGGTTGCCGTCATGGGCCACGGCCCAGAAGTAGCGCAGGTGGTTGTAGTTGAGCGCGCTCATGACGTTCGATTATATCGAACGATATTTAAATAACAATCTATTTTATTTCTGGAAACGCGGGCCCTATCCTCGCGCCGAACGCCACTGTCGTCGGGGGAAGTCCGTGTTCCTTGCTCTGCTGCCGCTGTCGGCGCCGTTGCCGCTGCTCCTGGCCGCCGTGCTGGGGTTCCTCCGGCCCGGCCGCCGCCCGCGCGTGGTGCCGGCTCTGGCCGAGGGGGCGGCGCTTGCGGCTCTGGCCGTCGTGCTCGGCGCGCTCGGCCTTCTCCTGGCGCACGGTCCGGCCACCAGCCCGCTGCTCGGCGCGGCCGGGATCGGGCTCTCGGCACGGCTCGACGCGGTCAGCGTCGCCATGCTGCTGCTCGTCTCCTTCGTCGGCTGGATCGTGGTCCGCCATACCCGGACCTATCTCGACGGGGAGGCGCGCCAGGGAGCCTTCACCGGCTGGCTCTGCGCGGCGATCGCGGCCGTGCTGCTGTTGGTCCAGGCCGGCAATCTGGCCCAGCTGGTCACGGCCTGGATCGCGACCAGTTTCTGCCTGCACCGGCTCCTGCTGTCCTATCCCGAGCGCGCCGCGGCACGCCGGGCCGCGCGCAAGAAGGCCCTGTTCGCCAGCCTCGGCGCCGCGGCGCTCGGCGTCGCGGCGGCCCTCCTCGCGATGGCCGCCGGCACCACCGACATCGCGGCCATCAACGCCGCCGCGCGCGCCGGCGAGGCGACCACGCCGGTCCTCGCCGCGGCCGCGCTTCTCGCCGTGGCGGCGCTTCTGAAGTCGGCGCAGTTCCCGACGCACGGCTGGCTGACCGAGGTGATGGAGGCTCCGACCCCGGTGTCGGCACTGCTCCACGCCGGGGTGATCAACGCCGGCGGCTTCCTGCTCATCCGCTTCGCCGACGTGATGCTCGGGGCGCCCGGGGTGCTCGCGGTGCTGGCGATGATCGGCGGTTTCACCGCATTGTTCGGTGCGCTGGTCATGCTGACCCAGCCGGCGGTCAAGACCTCGCTGGCCTGGTCCACCGTGGCGCAGATGGGCTTCATGATCCTGCAATGCGGGCTGGCACTGTTCCCGCTCGCGTTGCTGCACATCCTTGCGCACTCGCTCTACAAGGCGCACGCCTTCCTGGCATCGGGCGGCGCGGTCGAACAGGTCGCCGCAATCCGGCGCCCCGGGCCGGTTGCGGTCCCGAGCGGGGCCGCGGTCGGGCGGGCGTTCCTCGCGGCGCTCGCCATCTATGTCGCGATCGGCGCGACGTTCGGGGCGGTCTTCGGCTTCGAGCGCAAGTCGCCGCAGGCGCTGGCGCTCGGCGCCATCCTGATCTTCGGCGTCGCCTATCTCCTGGCGCAGGGGTTGGCCGATGCCGCGCCGCGCCTGCTGACGCGCAAGACGGCGCTGTATTCGACGGCGGCGGCGGTCGGCTATTTCGCACTCCAGAGGGCGGCCGAATGGCTGACGGCCGGCGTGCTGCCGGCGACCCCCGCGCCGGGGCGCCTGGAATGGACGTTGATGGCCCTCGCGGTCTTGAGCTTCGGTCTGGTGGCGGTCGCGCAGGCGCTGTTCCCGCTCTGGGCCTCGCACCCGGCCGCCGCGGGCTTGCGCGTCCATTTGTCGAACGGCCTCTACGTCAACGCCACCCTCGATCGCATGCTCGGCGGCTGGTCCGTCGGCCGGGCGTCCCGATGAACCCTGGAGTTCGCCGATGCTGATGACCGCGCCCCGATCGCCGTTGCGGGAGGCCGAGGCGATCCTCGAAGCGGCCGCCCGGGCGGCGCACGCCATCCCGCCGCTCTGGCCGCTGGCCTCGAGCGTCGCCGTCAACCCGTTCCTCGGCCAGACGGGGGAGCCGCTCGCGGCCGCCGCGGCCCGGCTGCGGCGCGTGGCCGGGATCGCGCTCACGATGCCCCGCGCCTGGTATGCCGAGCGGATGCGCACCGGCGCCATCAGCGACGCCGACCTCGAGGCCGCGTTCGATGCCGCGCCCGAGCGGATGCGGCCGGGGACGCTCGCCGCCCTGAGGCAGGCGGTGCACTCGGCCGCACCGGCGCCTCGCGCCGCGCCGACGGTGGCCGATCTCGCGAGCGAGGCGTCCGGGACCGACTGGACGGGGCTCGTTGCCGAGCGTCTCGGCCATTGGGCGGCCGGGTATTTCGACGAGGGCCAGGCGCTCTGGGCGATGCCGCGGGGACGCGGCGCGTATGCGGCCTGGCGCGCGGTCGCGATCCACGACCTCACCCCCGAGATCCTCGGCCTCACGGGCTTCGCCGCGGCGGTGGCGGACGCGCCGGAGGCGGCGGACGATGCGATCGTCAGGGCGGTCGGGCGCCTGGACTTGAGCGTCGAGGCGTTGGAGAGCTATTTCCATCGCCTGCTGATGGGCCTGGGCGGCTGGGCGCAACTCGCCCGTCACCGCCTCTGGCAGGCCGAGCTTGCGGGCGGCACCGATGCGGCGGTGACGGACCTGCTCGCGATCCGCCTCGTGTGGGAGGAAGCCTTGCTGCGGCAATACGGGCCGCGCATCGCATCCCGCTGGCGGGAGACGGCCGCCGCCTATGCGCAGCCGGCGGAGCCCACGGCCGATGATTGCGTCGACGCCATCCTCCAGGAGGCCGCCGAGCGCGCCGCCCAGCGGCGGCTCCAGGCCCTGTTCGACGGGGCGCCGCCGGCTGCGTCGCCGCAGCGACCGGCGCTGCAGATGGTGTTCTGCATCGACGTGCGCTCGGAGGTCTTCCGCCGGGCGCTGGAGAGCCTCGATCCGGGCATCCGGACCCTCGGGTTCGCCGGCTTCTTCGGGCTTGGCATCGCGCACCGGCGCTTCGCCTCGGATGTCGTCGAGGCGCGCCTGCCGGCGCTGCTGACCCCCGCCGCCACCACCTGCGCAGGCGCGCCTGCGCCGGAGGTCGCGAAGGCGGACCAGGCCGCGCGGATCGCGGCGCGAGCGAAGCGGGCGTGGGGCCGCTTCAAGCTGGCCGCCGTCTCCTCCTTCGCCTTCGTCGAGGCGGCCGGCCCGCTCTATGTCGGCAAGCTCCTGCGCGACGGGTTGAGGCTTGCGCGGAATCCGGTCCCCGACGATCCGGCGCCGCGTTTCGATCCCGCGCTCGATCCCGGCACACGCCTTGCCATGGCCGAGAACGTGCTCAGGGCGATGTCGCTGACCGACGGCTTCGCGCGCCTGGTGCTGCTTGCCGGCCACGGCGCCAGCGTCGTCAACAATCCGCACGCCAGCGCCCTTCATTGCGGCGCCTGCGGCGGCTATTCCGGCGAGGTCAACGCTCGGCTGCTCGCGGCGCTGCTCAATGACCGTGAGGTGCGCGAGGGCCTGAAGGCGCGCGGGATCGCGATTCCGGCGGACACGCTGTTCCTGGGCGCGCTGCACGACACCACCACCGACGAGGTGACGATCTACGAAGCCGATCACCGAACGGCCTCGCACGGCGAGGATCTGCGGCAGGCGAAGGCCTGGCTTGCCGCCGCCGGTGCGTTGGTGCGCAGCGAGCGCGCGCTCCGGTTGCCGCGGGCCGCCGGTGGGCGCGACATCGCCCGCCGCGCCCGCGACTGGGCCGAGGTGCGGCCGGAATGGGCGCTGGCCGGCTGTCAGGCCTTCGTCGCCGCGCCGCGCCGGCGCACCGCCGGGCGCGACCTGGGCGGGCGCGCGTTCCTGCACGACTACGACTGGCGTCGGGACGAAGGCTTCGGGGTGCTGGAGCTGATCCTGACCGCGCCGGTCGTGGTCGCAAGCTGGATCAGCCTGCAGTACTACGGCTCGACCGTCGCGCCGGACGTGTTCGGGGCGGGCAACAAGCTCCTCCACAACGTGACCGGCGGCATCGGCGTCGTCGAGGGCAATGGCGGCCTGCTGCGCGCCGGCCTGCCGTGGCAATCGGTGCATGACGGAGCACAGTTCGTCCACGAGCCGCTGCGCCTGTCCGTCCTGGTCGAAGCGCCGCGCGAGGCAATCGTGGCGATCCTCGAGCGCCAGGCCGGGGTGCGCTCGCTGTTCGACAACAAATGGCTCCACCTCTTCGCGCTGGACGACCAGGGCCGCGTGGCCTGGCGCTACGCCGGTGATCTGCGGTGGGAGCCGGTCTCCGGCAGCGGCGCCGGGCGGCCAGCGGAAAAGGCGGCCGCATGAGCGGCTCGGCCGCGGCGAACCCGGTACGGTTCAGTCGGCAGGCGTCGCCGCCGGCTCCATCACGATGCAGTCCACCGGGCACGCCGGCAGGCACAACTCGCAGCCGGTGCACAGCGGCGCGAGCACGGTGTGCATGCTCCTGGCCGCGCCCACGATCGCGTCCACCGGGCAGGACTGGATGCACTTGGTGCAGCCGATGCAGTCGGCCTCGACGATCAACGCCACCTGCGCGGGCTTGTGCTCGCCGCGGCTGCGGTCGTAGGGCCGGGCCGGCACGCCCAGCACCTTCGCCAGCGCGCGCGCGCCGGCATCGCCGCCCGGCGGACAGCGGTCCACGTCGGCCTCGCCGCGTGCCATCGCCTCGGCGTACGGCCGGCAGCCGGCGTAGCCGCACTGGCCGCACTGGGTCTGCGGCAGGATGCGGTCGAGGCGTTCGACGAGATCGGCGGTCACTTCACCGGCATGCCCGGCTCGGCGCCGGCGTCCACGTCCAGCAGGTGCAGGCCGCCGCCGTCGAAGCCGGCCGAGAGGATCATGCCCTCGCTCACGCCGAAGCGCATCTTGCGCGGGGCCAGGTTGGCGATGAACACGACGTTGCGGCCGACGAGCTTCGTCGGCTCGCCGTAGCTGGCGCGGATGCCGGAGAAGATCTGGCGCCTGCCGAGCGGGCCGGCGTCGAGTTCGAAGCGCAGCAGCTTGTCCGAGCCTTCCACGAACTCGCAGGCCAGCACCTTGCCGATGCGCAGGTCGAGCCGGGCGAAGTCCTCGATCCCGATCTGCGGCGCGAGCGTCGCGGCGGGCGCGGCCTTGTCGCCCGGCGTGGCCGGCGCGGCCTGGGCGGGAGCGGCGGGGCTGGCGAGGGTGTCCTTGCTGGCTTCGATCATGGCTTCGATGCGCTTGGGGTCTATGCGGGTGAACAGCGGCGCGTAGGCGTTGATGCGGCGGCCGAGCAGCGGCGCGCGCAGGTCGTCCCACGCGGCGACCGGGGCGCCCAGGAAGGCCTCGGCGTGCGCGGCCAGGCGCGGCAGCACCGGCTTGAGCATCGCCGCGAGCACGCGGAACAGGTTGATGCCCTGGGTGCACACCGCCTGCAGCTCGGCGTCCGCGCCTTCCTGCTTGGCCAGCACCCACGGCTTGCGTTCGTCAATGTAGCGGTTGGCCTCGTCCGCCAGCGCCATCGCCTGGCGCAGCACCGCGGCCGGTTCGTTGCGTTCGTAGGCCTCGCGCACGGCGGCGATCGCGGCGACGAAGCGCTCGTACATCGCCGGCTCGGGCAGCGCGTGGGCCAGTTCGCCCGCGAAGCGCTTGTCGATGAATCCGGCGCAGCGGCTGGCGAGGTTGACGAACTTGCCGACCAGGTCGCTGTTCACGCGCTGCACGAAGTCGTGCAGGTTGAGGTCCAGGTCGTCCACGCCGCCGGAGGACTTGGCCGCGTAGTAGTAGCGCAGCGCCTCCGGGTCGAGCCCGGCGTCGAGGTAGGTGCGGGCCATGATGAAGGTGCCGCGCGACTTCGACATCTTGGCGCCGTCCACGGTCAGGTAGCCGTTGACGTGCAGCCGGGTCGGGGCGCGGAAACCGGCGCCGTGCAGCACCGCCGGCCAGAACAGGCCGTGGAAGTTGACGATGTCCTTGCCGAGGAAGTGGTGCAGCTCGGCGCGGCTGTCGGGCGCGAGGTAGTCCTCCAGCGCGCCGCCCTCGCGCTCGCACAGCGCCTGCAGGCTGGACAGGTAGCCGATCGGCGCGTCCAGCCAGACGTAGAAGTACTTGCCCGGCCGGCCGGGGATCTCGAAGCCGAAATAGGGCGCGTCGCGGGAGATGTCCCAGGCGCGCAGCCCGCCCTCGGCGTCGAGCCATTCCAGCAGCTTGGCCTTGACCCCCGGCACCGCCACGTCGCCGGCCAGCCACTCGCGCAGGAAGCCCTCGAACCGGCCGACCTCGAAGAAGAAATGCTCCGACTCGCGCAGCTCCGGCCGGCTGCCGCTGAGCACCGAGCGCGGCTCCTTGAGGTCGGTGGGCGCATAGGTGGCGCCGCAGGCCTCGCAGTTGTCGCCGTACTGGTCCGGCGTGCCGCAGTTCGGGCAGGTGCCCTTGATGTAGCGGTCGGGCAGGAACATGCCCTTGGCCGGGTCGTAGAACTGGGCCACGTTGCGCCGGCCGATGTGGCCGGCGGCCTCCAGCCGTGCGTAGATCAGCTCGGTCAGCGCGCGGTTGCGGGGCGAATGGGTGGAGTCGTAGTGGTCGAAGGCGACCAGGAAGTCGGCGAAGTCGCGCTCGTGCGCGGCCTGGATGCCGGCGATGTAGGCCTCCGGCGTCATCCCGGCCTTCTCCGCGGCGAGCATGATCGGCGTGCCGTGGGTGTCGTCGGCGCAGACGAAGCGCACCCGGTCGCCGGCCATGCGCCGCGCGCGCACCCAGATGTCGCCCTGGATGTACCCGACCAGGTGGCCGAGGTGGAGCGGGCCGTTGGCGTAGGGCAGGGCGCAGGTGACGGCGACGTTGCGGCTCATGGCGTGCAGGCGGCGAAGGGCCGGCGATTATCGCATGCCGCTCACGCCGCCCCGGGAATTCCGGGGCCGGAAACGCAACGGCCCGGCATGGGCCGGGCCGTCGTGGTCGGCGCGAGCTGCGGCGCTCAGTCGGCGCGCACCCAGGTCGCGGTGCGGCAGAAGATCGCCTTGCAGCCGATGACCTCGAGCTTGCGGCCGCCGTCCACCAGCTTGACGCTCTTGACCTTGAAGTGGGTGTCCTCGGACGGCTTGTAGCCGTTGCCGTCGCCCCAGCCGCCGTCCTTGGGCTTGAGGTTCCACAGGGTGACGATGCCGACGAAGGGCTTGCCCTTGTACTCGCCGCTGCACTGCTCGCAGGTCGGCGGCAGGCCCAGGTTCTCCACGATCCGCGCCGCCAGCGTGCCGTTCCTGGCCTGGTACACCTCGGTGACGGTCATCGGCTTGCCGGTCTTGTCGTCGAGCGTCTTCCAGCGCCCCAGCGGCGAGGACTGTGCTGCGAGTGTGGCGGTGGCGGCCAGCAGCGGCAGCGCGCAGAGCGCGGCCAGGATCTTGATGCGCATGGTTCCTCCCGGGGAATGTGGCGAAGCGGTCCCGGACGAGCCGGGCGTGGCCTTTATAGCCGCATCCGCAGGGGTATGGAATACGCTGCCGTGATGATTCCGTTCGACACCGCCCGCCTGCACCTGCGCCCGCTCGCCGCGGACGACGCGGCCCTGTACGTCGCCCTCTACACCGATCCCGCGGTGATGGCGCACGTCGCCGCGCCGATGACCGGGGAAGCGGCGCGGCGCAGCTTCGAGAAGGCGTGCGCGCGCAATCGCGAGTCGCCGCCGCGCTGGCAGCGCTGGGCGATCCGCGCGCGGGGCAGCGGCGAGGCGGTGGGCCTGTGCGGGCTGTTCCGCGACGCCGACCGGGAGGACTCGGCCGAGATCGGAGTGATGCTGCTGCCGGCCTGGCAGGGGCGGGGCGTGGCGGCGGAGGTGATCGCGGCGTTCGCGGCGCGGGCGTTCGATCCGGCCGCGCCGTGGCCGCTGGCCCGGCTGTGGGCCCGGCACGCCGCTGGCAACACGCCGATGGGGCGGGTGCTGGCCCGGCTGGGGTTCCGGCCGATCCCGTCGGACATTGACGACGAACGGTGCTGGGAACTGTCCCGTCCGGGGTGACAGCCGCCCCCCGCGCCGCTACAGTCCGCCCATTCCGACCGCTGGGGAGCGGCCGATCCGATGGAAGCGACAGGGAGTCTGGTCTGCGTCGGCCTGGGCATGATGCTCGGGGCCCACCTCGCGCCGCGCTCGCGCAGCGAGATCGAGCAGGCCGAGGTCGTGTTCGGCCTGGTCTCCGATCCCATCGTCGAGCTGTGGCTGCAGCAGATGCGCCCCGACATGCGCAGCCTGCAGCCCTACTACCGCGAGGGCAAGCCGCGCACCCGCACCTACCGCGAGATGGTCGAGGCCATGCTCGCCGAGGTGCGCGCCGGTCGCCGCGTGTGCGGGGTCTTCTACGGCCACCCCGGCGTGTTCGCGCTGGTGCCGCACCGGGCGATCGAGCGCGCCCGCGCCGAGGGCTTCCAGGCGCACATGGAGCCCGGCATCTCCGCCGAGGACTGCCTGTACGCCGACCTCGGCATGGACCCCGGCACCTACGGCTGCCAGCACTACGAGGCCAGCCAGTTCATGTTCTACCGCCGGCGCATTGACCCGTCGGCGTACCTGGTCCTGTGGCAGATCGGCATCGCCGGCGACCGCTCCACCGCGCGCTTCTCCACCGGCGCCGCCCACCGCCGCCTGCTGCTCGAGCTGCTGAGCGAGGACTACCCGCCGCAGCACGAGGTCATCGCCTACGAGGCCGCGACCCTGCCGATCTGCCAGCCGCGCATGGACCGCATGCCCCTGTCGGCGATCGTGGACGCCGACCTGCGCATGCAGACCACCCTGGTGATCCCGCCGGCGCGGCCGATGCAGCGCAACGAGGCGATGCTGGAGCGGCTGGCGGCGTTGGAGTTCGAGGTGGAGGGTTCTGCTGCAACGAAACAGGAGCGGATGAACGTCGAATGCGATCAGCTTTCTTGAAGGTGAGCGTGTCTGCGAAAGCTGAGTGATGGGGTTGGTTGCCAATCAGTACAGGGGAGGGGGTATGCAGGGTTTGCTTGTTGCTCTGGAGAATGCAGGCCGGGATCGCTCGGCGTCCGTGGATTCGCTTGTCAATGGAATCAACGGGATTGAGGACGCCGAATTGGTGAAGCGATTGTTGCTGGCCGGGGATGCCGAAGAGTTGGCGCGTCTTTTGGGGGCGCGTGCCGCGATGGCATGGTTTGTTGCCACGCCTGATGGCGACGAAGATCAGCCTTCGCCTGGCCGCGAGGATGACGCGCCCGGTGAGGATGAGAGCGAATAGGTCGCGCAGGTGGTGAACATGAGGCGCATGCATCGCTGGCTGTTGATCGTGGGTCTGGCATGCGCCTTCCATGTTCATGCTGTGTCTCGCGTGGATGCCCTGTTGCGGGATGCCGATCGTTTGCGGAGCGTGGATGGGCGAGAGTTCTCGAACCGTCTTGACGAGGTCGCTACCCTCCTGAAGGAGGCTGAGCCGCGCCAGGTGCAGCATTGGCGGTACCTCGATGCTTATCGGTCGCTGGTCTATCGCGATGATCTGCGAGGAAGCATTGAGCGGTTGAAGCGGCTGATGGAAGACAAGCCTTCAGCGGATCTTCGCTACCGGGCGGGTGCATTGCTCATCAATGCCTATGGCCTTGACCGGAGGTTTACCGATGGTTTCCGGCAGTTGCATGAAATCCTGCCGTTGCGCAACAGAGTTTCAGACAAGGCGATCAAGCATGACGGATTGTATGCTGTTGCCTTCTTCTATAATGAGATGGGGCAGTATCGTCTTGGTTTGAAGTATGCACGTGAGCTTTTGGCCGACAATCCCCTTCCGCGCGGTGAGTGCGTCGGTGCAATCGCCCTGCTGGATGCCGAGTATCACTTGGCGAAGCTGCCGGAATCAGATGCCCCCATCATTCGCCGAATCGATCAATGCTTGGCCATCAACGAGCGGATGGCGGCGATGTTCATCCGGGTCCTGCTCGCGAAGAAGTGGGTAAAGGAAGGGCGCCTGGACGAGGCCAAGGGTTTCATTGAGCAACATATTCCAGAAGCGGAGGCCATTGGTTACTGGCGCTTGTTGGCAGACATGCGGGCCATGGCGGCTGAGCTGGCTCTCGATGCCGGCTCTTTCAATGCGGCGAAAAAGCATGCACAGAAGGTGCTGGAACATGCGGCTGAGGTTCCGAGTTCTTCCGCTCTGGTCAAGGCATGGCGAGTTTTCTATGAGGTTGCGCTGCACGAGAAGGACATGAAGGCGGCGCTCAATGCTTTTCGGCGGTATGCCGATGCCGACAAGGCCCATTTGGCTGACCTCAGAGCCCGCGAGCTGGCGTATGAGATGGTTCGCTTGGAGGCTCAGGGCAGGGCTCAGCAGATCGAGGCTTTGGAGCAGCAAAACCAGCTCCTCCAGCTCCAGCAACGCCTGGAGCGCGAGCAGGCGCAGAAGACGCGGCTGGCGGTGGTGCTGCTGGTGTTCCTGCTGGCGGCGGTGACGTACTGGGCCATCCAGGTCAAGCGCCGGCAGGGGTTGCTGCGGCGGATGGCGGAGACCGATGCGCTGACCGGGGTGTTCAACCGGCACCACTTCACCCGCCAGGCGGAGCAGGCGCTGGCGAAGTGCGCGCAGGCGGGGGAGCCGGCGGCGCTGATCATGTTCGACCTGGACCACTTCAAGTCCATCAACGACGGCTACGGGCACATCACCGGCGACTGGGTGCTGCGGGCGGTAGCCGACACCTGCCAGGAGCTGTGCCGGCGCATGGACCACTTCGGCCGGCTCGGCGGCGAGGAGTTCGCGATCCTGCTGCACGGGCTGGACCTGTCGGCGGCGGCGCGCCTGGCGGAGGACTGCCGGGTGCGGATCGCGCGCATAGACACGCGCGAGACGGGGCACGTCTTCGCCATCACCGCGAGCTTCGGGGTCAGCTCCACGGTGCAGTCCGGCCACGACCTGTCGCGGCTGCTCTCGCACGCGGACCTGATGCTGTACCGGGCCAAGCACGACGGCCGCAATTGCGTGCGGGTGTACGGCAACGAACCGCCGTCCGACCCCGCGGCGCGGCGGGCGCAGGCGCCGCTGTCGGTGGTGCACTGAGCGCGATGGCACACTGGCGCCATGGCCGTGCCGGCGCCGCTCGAACTGCCTGAGGCGCAGCGCGCCGCTCTGGAGGCGGCGTACGCGGTGCCGCCGCGCGCGTACCACCATTTCGGCCACGTGCAGGCGGTGCTCGGGCACTGGGCCGAGGTGGCGGCGGGGCCGGGCTGGCGGCAGCCGCGTGAGACGTATCTGGCCGTGCTCTACCACGACGCGGTGTACGCGCCGGGGCGGCGCGACAACGAGGCGCGCTCGGCGGCGCTGGCGTGCGAGCACATCGCCCGCTGGCTGCCGGAGGCGGGGCTCGATGCCGGGCGCGTGGCGGCGCTGATCGGGCTCACCGCGCGCCACGGCCAGCTCGCGCCGCAGGACGTGGACGCGGAGGCGGCGCTGTTCCTGGATTGCGACATGGCGATCCTGGGCGCCGAGCCGGCGGCGTTCGACGCCTACGACCGCGCGATCGCGGCCGAGTACCGCGGGCACGTGCCGGGCTGGCTGTTCCGGCTGCACCGGCGCCGGTTCCTGAAGGGACTGCTGGCGCGGGAGCGGATCTTCCTCAGCGGGTTCTTCCACGAGCGGCTCGACGCGCAGGCGCGGGCGAACCTGCGGCGGGTGCTGAATGCGCGGCGCTGAGTCAGAATGCAGGCGCAACCTCTGGAGGAGTCGCGGATGAACTGGCTCGCCATCGCCCTGGTGGTGCTCGGCCTGTACCTGGCGTTCAAGGTGGTGGGCTTTTTGCTGCGGTTGCTGCTGTGGGGCGTGGTCCTGGGCGGCGGGTACTGGCTGCTGGCGCCATACTTCGGCTGGCCGCCGCTGTTTTGACGGCGCCCCGGCCGGCGCGAGGCCGCGATGCAGTGGCAGTTCGACAACCGATTCGTCCGCGAGCTGCCGGGAGATCCGGACAGCGGACCGCATGTGCGCCAGGTGCACGGCGCGCTGTGGTCGGCGGTGACGCCCACGCCGATGCCGGCGCCGCGGTTGCTGGCGCATTCGCGCGAGATGGCCGAGCGACTGGGGCTGGACGAGGCCGACGTGGCCGCGCCCGGGTTCGTGCAGGTGTTCGCCGGCAACGCGCTGTTGCCGGGGATGGCGCCGTTCGCCGCCAACTACGGCGGGCACCAGTTCGGGGCCTGGGCCGGGCAGCTCGGCGACGGGCGCGCGATCACCCTGGGCGAGGTGGTGGACGCGCAGGGCGAGCGCTGGGAGCTGCAGCTCAAGGGCGCCGGCGCCACGCCGTACTCGCGCTTCGCCGACGGGCGCGCGGTGTTGCGTTCCTCGGTCCGCGAGTTCGTGTGCAGCGAGGCGATGCACCACCTGGGCGTGCCGACCACGCGCGCGCTGTGCCTGGTCGCCACCGGCGAGGAGGTGGTGCGCGACATGTTCTACGACGGCCACCCGGCGCCGGAGCCGGGCGCGATCGTGTGCCGGGTGGCGCCCTCGTTCCTGCGCTTCGGCAGCTTCGAGCTGCCGTATGCGCGCGGCGACCTGGCGCTGCTGCGCCGGCTGGCCGACTTCTGCATCCGCCGCGACTTCCCCTGGCTGCAGGGCGAGGGCGAGCGGCTGTACGCGGACTGGTTCGCCGAGGTGTGCGAGCGCACCGCGACCATGGTGGCGCACTGGATGCGGGTGGGGTTCGTGCACGGGGTGATGAACACCGACAACATGTCGGTGCTGGGGCTGACCCTCGACTACGGCCCGTTCGGCTGGGTCGAGGACTTCGACCCGGACTGGACGCCCAACACCACCGACGCGCATGGCCGCCGCTACCGCTTCGGCTGGCAGCCGCAGGTGGCGCAGTGGAACCTGGCGCGGTTCGCGCAGGCGCTCTCGCCGCTGTTCGCCGACCCGGCGCCGTTGCAGGCCGGGCTGCAGCGCTACGTGGACGCGTTCGTGGCCGCCGACCGCGACAACATCGCGCGCAAGCTCGGCCTGGCCGAGTGCCGCGACGAGGACGTGGCGCTGATGCGCGAGCTGTACGGCCTGCTGCACGCGGGCGCGCTGGACATGACCCTGTTCTTCCGCGCGCTCGGCCGGTGCGATCCGTTGGCGCCGTCGCCGGCGCCGTTCGAGGCGGCCTGGTACGACGAGGCCCGGCGCCGGGAGGCCGAGCCGGCGCTGCTGGCGTGGCTGGCGCGCTACGCCGCGCGGCTGGCGGGGGATCCGTTGGCGCCGGCCGCGCGGCGAGCGCGGATGGAGGCGGCCAATCCCTGCTACGTGCCGCGCAACTGGCTGTTGCAGGAGGCCATTGACCGCGCCGAGCAGGGCGATCCGTCCGGGATCCACGTCCTGCTCGAGGTGATGCGCCGCCCTTACCAGGAACAGCCCGGCCGCGAGGCTTACGCGCGGCGGCGTCCGGAGTGGGCGCGGACGCGGCCGGGCTGTTCGATGCTCTCGTGCAGCTCCTGAACCGGGCTACTGCGTGCTCACCACCGCCCGGGTCTCGGTGCTGGTGAGGGTGTAGCTGGCCAGCAGCGTGGCGTAGCCCTTGACCCGGTAGCGGTACGTGCCCGGCTCGGTGACCGCGTATTCCAGCGTCTCGGGGTTGGCCAGGGTGGCGCCGCAGGCGACTTCCTCGCCGGCGGGGTTGACCAGGCAGAAGTCCACGTCCACGCCGCCGCTCCACGACAGGCGGGCCTTGATGGACACCGTGTCCTGGCCGACCTCGAACGGGAACTCGTCCACCTCCAGGTTCTCCGCCGACGGTCCCAGGGTGCCGGTGAAGGTCTCGGTCTCCTCCACCAGTTGCGTGCCGACCGGGAACATCTGCCCGTCGAGCAGGGCGCCGTCGAAATAGACGTTGCCGGTCACGCCGCGCAGTTCGACCTTGTGCAGGCCGTCGCTGAGGTTGTTGAGGGCGAAGCGGGCGGTGTCCGCGGTGCCGTTGTAGAAGCTGATCCGGCCGCGGAACACCCCGTCCACGTACACGTCGGCCAGGCCGCCCCTGGCGTCGCGCGGGTACAGCAGCTGCATCGCCTCGCCGTGGAAGGCCAGGTGCAGGCGCGGCACCGACTTCTTGGTGACGCTGGACTTGCGGTAGCTGCCGTCGCTGGCGGTGGACGAGCTGGCGGTCTGCCAGTTGCCGGCGTAGGCGAGCAGGCCGTTGCCGTCGCCGACCGTGTTCCACTGCCCCTGGCTCGACCAGGCGGTCTCGCCGCGCAGGAACGCGGCGCGGTTGCCCTGCGTGCGCGAGGCCAGTTCGACCGCCTTGAACACGTTGATGTAGCCGCCGCCGACCACGTGGTAGCCGTAGGCCGGCATCGGCGTGGCGGTCTGCACCAGGATCTGCTCGATCTGGTCGGGCGAGAGTTCGGGGTTGGCCTCCAGCAGCAGCGCCGCGGTGCCGGCCACGAACGGCGTGGCCATGCTGGTGCCGCTCATGCTGGCGTAGTAGGCGGTGTAGGTGGGGTTGCTCGGGTTCAGCACCGGGCCCAGCGCCGGCAGCGGGGTGGCCACGGCGCGGGTGGAGACGATGTTCGAGCCCGGCGCCACCACGTCCACGTGCTTGTAGAAGTCGCCGGCCACGCCGCGGCTGGAGAAGCTCGACAGGTCGCCGCTCTTGGTGCCGGAGCCGACGTTGATCACCCACGGCGCGATCGCGTACGGGTTGAGCGTGTCCTCGGCGGGGCCGTCGTTGCCGGCGGCGAAGGTGACCACCATGCCGCGCTTGTAGGCCTCGTAGCTGGCCTGGTTGATCGGGTTGCCGGGGTCGAAGCCGCCGCCGGAGGCGCCCCAGGAGTTGGTGATGATGTCAATGCCGTAGCGCTGCTGGTTGGCGAGCGCGTAGTCGAAGGCTTCGAGCGCGAACAGGATGTTGATGCCCTCGCCCACGCTCAGGCCGACCAGGCTCGCCTCCGGCGCGATGCCGTCGTAGTAGTTGGGGCGGCGCGGGTCGGCGGCGGAGACCGCGCCGGTGCCGGCGACGGTGCCGGCCACGTGCGTGCCGTGGCCGCTGCTGGTGTCGGTGTCGGGCAGGTTCTCGACGTTGGCGCCGACGCCGAGCAGGCCGAGGTCGGCCACGATCTTCACGTTCTGGATGGTCTTGCTGCCGAACTGCAGGTCGGGGTGGTTGGCGTCAATGCCCGAATCAATCACCGCCACGGTGATGCCGCGGCCCTTCAGGCCGATGCCGTCGTGGACCAGGTGGCCGCCGGTGATCTCGGCCGCCTCGTGGTTGTAGTAGCGCAGCGGGGCGTTGAAGTAGAGGCTCTCCACGCCGTCCCAGGACGCGACCTCGCGCACCTGCGCGGTGGTCAGCAGCGCGCCGGCCATCGGCAACTCCTCGAGCGGCCGCAGCGCGGAGGTGAGCAGGGCCAGCCGCTGCACCACGCGCGGATCGGTGTAGGTGACGATGACCTCGTGCGTGGGCGCGACCTGCAGGCGCTGCTGCAGGTCCGGGGAGATCAGCGCGGCGGCGTCGGCCGCCGGGGCGGCCAGGCCGGACAGGCCGGCGGCGACGGCGAGGCCGAGGAGGGTGCGGGCGGGACGGGCCATGGCGGTGCTCCGGGAAGGGACGGGGCACTGTCGGCCGGGAGTGGCCGCCGAACCATCCGGGAAAGCCCCGGACACCAGCGGGGGAAATCCCCCAGCCCCGTTCCGCCGAACGGTGGCTGCACGGCTGCCAGCGGTGCGTTGAAGCGCATGGGGGAGTCCACGCAACGCCGGCCCACGGCCGGCGATCGGAGAAGACCATGAAACGGTTCTGGGTGGTTCTGGCGGCCTGGCTGCTGGTCGCGGCCGGGGTGCTGGCGCAGGAGCGTGCCTACAGCGAAGGCCCGGTGGTGGAAGTCACCTCGGTACGGATCAAGGACGGCCAGTTCGACAACTACATGCACTACCTGCAAGGCCGCTACAAGCCGCTGCTGGAGGCGCAGAAGAAGGCCGGCATCGTGCTCGACTACGGGGTGTATTCGGTCTCGCCGCGCACGCCCTCGGATCCCAACCTGTACCTGGTGGTGGTGTATCCGAACATGGCCATGCTGGACGGCCTGGAGGACAAGATGGAGCCGCTGGAGCGGCAGGTCACGGGCCAGACGCGGGCTCAGTCGGCGAAGGCCTATGCCGACCGCGGTTCGATGCGCGAGATCCTGGGCAGCGAGTTGCTGCGGGAGTTGCGCCTGAAGTGACGGAGGGAACGGAACGCCCGCGGCGATCGCCCGCCGCGGGCGGGGCCTCAGCCGCGCGCGCCGATCGCGTCCATCTCGGCGAAGGCGTCGTCGGGCAGGGCCAGGAAGGCCCAGAACGGCGTGCCGTGCCGGGCCCATTCGATCGAGGCTTCGTCGAACACATCCACCAGGATGTCGAACTCGCGCCGGTTGCCCGCGCGCAGGTCGCCGGCGTCGCCCACCAGCAGGCAGTAGCCGGGCGCGGGCAGCCAGGACAGGTCGCGCAGGTCCTCGCCGAGCCCGTCCCAGTTGTGGCCGCGGCCGGCGGGGAAGTCGAGCGCGCTGCCGATGCGCAGCAGCAGCGTGGCCTTGTCGGTGCAGCCGGACAGGTCCACGCGGCGCACGACGAACCCCGCGTCGCGCGCGGCCACGCCGAGGCTGTGGAGGTCGTCCTGGGTGACGAAATAGACCCCGGCGCGGCTGGGATCGCCCAAGCCCGGGTCGAAGCCGGATTCGGTCATGCGGTGGACCTCTGGTTGCGGATGTGCGCGGCTTCGGCGAGCGTGGATGCCGGCGACGGGTCGTGTGGCTGCGTCTGGCCCGTGGCGCGCGGTGTCGCGGGCACGGGCGGGGAGGACACCGGCCGCGGCCACAGCAGCCACAGCAACAGCAGCAGCACGGCGGCGATCCAGACCCACGGGTTGCGAAGGTGTCGGCGCATGGCGGATTTCCTGGCCGTGACGGCCGCACGATACTCCATCCGCGGGACAGGAAAAGGGTGGTCATCGAAATGGGGCAGGCGATGGCAGACGCAGGGCCGGGCGGGCCCGGGGCCGCCCCCCGTTCCGGCCGGGGCGGCTTCCACCGCCTGTTCTTCGCGCTGTGGCCGGAGGAGGCGGTGCGGGCGCGGATCGCGGCGGAAGCCGACGCACTGCTCGCCGTGCAGGCTGCGCGCGGGCGGCGCGCCGATCCGCGGCGCTACCACCTCACCCTGTCGTTCCTGGGCGATTTCCCGGGCGTGCCCGACGATCTACTGGCGCGGGCCAGGCAGGCGGCCGACGCGGTGGCCGTGCCGGCCTTCGAGTTCGCCCTCGACGCGGCCGGCAGTTTCGGCAACCGCTCCATTCCCTGGTGGCTGGGGTGTCGCGTGCCGCCCGCACCGCTGCTGGCCCTGTGGCTGCGCCTCGACGAGGCCCTGGCCGCGCAGGGGGTGAAGCTGCGGCGGCCCGGCGCCCACGTGCCGCACGTGACCGTGCTGCGCGACGCCCGCGAGCGGCTGCCGCTCACGCCGATCGCGCCGATCGTGTGGCCGGTGCGCGAGTTCGTGCTGGTGGACAGCCGCCACGGCAGCGACGAGGGCTATGTGGTGATCGGTCGCTGGCCGTTGGCGGCGGCTGCGGAGCGGGCGTGACGCCTGCGGCCGGCGCGCTCAAGGCGGAGGCTGGCCGCCAGGTCCGGCCGGGCCGGCGTGGCGCAGCCGCGGATGGCTCTCCTCGCCCCACCACCACAGCAGCGCGCCGGAGACGAACATCGCACCGGCGACGAACCAGAACGCCGCTTCCACGCCGCCGCCGCGCTGCGCGACCAGGCCCAGGCCCAGGCCGCCGATCGCGTAACCGAGGTCGCGCCAGAAGCGGTAGATGCCGATCGCCGATCCGCGCCAGGCCGGCGCGGCGAGGTCGGCGACCGCGGCCGAGAGGTTCGGGTAGAGCAGGGCCATGCCCAGGCCCGAAACCGCCGCCGAGAGCGACCACCACGCGCTGCCTTCGCCCAGCGGCAACATCGCCACGCCCGCGCCGCAGATCCACATCCCGGCCACGTTCGGCCATTGCCGGCCGATGCGGTCGGACAGGCGCCCCGTGAACAGCTGCGCGCCGCCCCAGGTGAAGCCGTACACGCCGACGATCCAGCCGATCTCCGGCAGCGGCACGCCGCGCTGGTACAGGAACAGCGGATACAGCACCCACACCAGCGCGTCCACGAACTTCTCCACCAGGCCGGCCTGGCTGAGCGCGGCCAGGCGCCGGTCGCGCCAGGACATGCGCGCGAACACGTCCCGGGCCGAGGGCGCGCCCGCGGCGCCGGCCGTGGCGCCGGCTTCGCCCGCCGCGCGTGCCCAGGGCAGGGTGTCTTCCACCCAGGCGTGGGTCAGCCACAACGCCAGCACGATCACCCCGAGCCCGAACCACAGCAGGCCCGTGCGCGCGCCGAACGTCTCGGCCAGGTAGGCGGTGGCCACGCCGGCGAGTGCCACGCCGGTGTAGCCGGCGAACTCGTTGAGCCCGAGCGTGAGCCCGCGTTCGTCGGCGCGGGTCAGGTCGAGCTTGGCGGTCTGGGTCATGGACCAGGTCAGGCCCTGGTTGACGCCGAGCAGCAGCGTGGCGACCACGATCCAGTGCCAGGCCGGCGCCCACCAGACCAGCACCGGGATCGGCAGCGCCAGCAGCCAGCCCAGCAGCAGCACGCGCTTGCGCCCCACCGTCTCCGAGAGCCGCCCGGCGACGAAGTTCATCGCGCCCTTGACCACGCCGAAGGCGACCACGAACGCGGCCAGCAGCACGAACGAATCGCGCGGCACGTGGAACTCGGCCTCGGCCAGCGCCGGCACCACGGTGCGGGTCATGCCCAGCGTGAGCCCGACCAGCAGCACCTGCAGCAACTGGTGCGCGAACTGGACGCGGTTGTCGCGGATGCCGTGGCGCAGGGACAAGGTCGAGGGTCCTTCAGTGTGCCTGCGTCCGCGATCGGGCCGGATCCCGGCTCACGGCGCCCGGTCGGTGCGCAGCACCGGATACAGGTTGTAGCGCGCGTCCCAGGACGGATGGCGGCGGGCGAAGAACTCCAGCCGCGCGGCCGGATCCTTGGCGAAGCCCGCGTCCTCGCGCAGCCGGCGCTCGAACTCGGCCTTCAGCGCCGGGTCGCGGGCCAGCATCTCGCGCGCCACGGCCTCGGCGACGTAGTCCTCCATGTATTCCTTGCGCTCGAAGTGGGCGTTGAACATGCCCCATGCGACGAACGCATCGGGCGCCTGCGGCTCGAGCAGCGCCATCACCAGCCGCGCCTTGGGCTGCGCGATCGGCACGAACAGGCTGCCGGCCGGAAGATCGTGCGTCTCCGGGTGCCACGCGCCCTCCAGGCGCAGCGTCTGCCGGCCTTCGAACGAGGCGCCGGAGAACGTGGCCTTGCCGGCGCGGAAGGCCTCGACCGGCGCCGCCGCGAGCGGCGCGTCCAGGCGACGGAACTCGATGCCGTGCAGGCGCAGCCGCTCGCCGACCCAGGCCGCGTGCGCCGCCGGAACCAGATAGCCCGCGCCCGGCGCGGTCACGGTCAGCTCCGGCACGATCTCGTCGCGCAGCGGGATGTGCCAGACCTGCGGCGTGCCTTCGTCGTAGCGGGTCATCAGCGCCCCGGAGACCTCCGACGGGGTGCGGGTGTAGGCGTAGCCGCGGAAGGCGATGGTCCGCGCCTTGTCGGTCGCGCGCCAGGACAGCGGCACCGGCTGGCCGGCGAGCTGCGCCGCACGCGCATCGGCCGCCTGCGCCAGGCGCAGCCAGTCGCGGCCGTGGCGGGCGGTCAGTTCGGCCAGGGCCACGATCACGTTGCGGGTGACCCGCACCCGGTGCGGGTACGGCCGCCACGAATGCGTCTCCACCAGCATCGAGAAACGGTTGCGCAGGTGGAAGTAGCCGGTGGAGAAGCGTGGCGGCGCCACTCCGTCGGCAAACCCCGAGGCCGGGTTGTCGCCCTCGACGAACGAGGGATAGAACGGCAGCGGCAGCGAGCCCTGCCGCTCGAGCGCGGCCATCACCGTGTCGCGCATCGCGCGGCCGGCCGCGCGCAGGGCCTCGTCGCCGGCGTGCAGCGGCTCGACCTGGATCGAGACGTCGTGCTCGAACTGCGCGCCGTCGGTGGCGTGCAGGTCGGCCATCGCGATCGGATCCCAGGCCGCGAGCAGGCCGAGCATCGCCTGCATCTCCGGACTGTCGGCCTTGGCGTAGTCGCGGTTGAGGTTGAGGTTCTGCGCGGTGGTGCGCCAGCCCATCTCCTCCGGCCCGCGCTGGTTGGGCCGGTTCCAGGCCGCGAAGCGCTCGTGCCCGTCCACGTTGAACACCGGCACGAACACGATGACGAGCTGCTCCAGCACGCCCCGGGCCGCCTCGCCTTCGAGCATCTGGCGCAGGGCAAGGAAGCCGGCGTCCTTGCCTTCGATCTCGCCGGCGTGGATGCCGCCCTGCAGCAGCAGCACCGGCAGGCCGCGACGCCTGGCTTCGGCCGGATCGAACGCGCCGGTGCGGGTGACCACGAGCGCCTGCATCGGCCGGCCTTCCGGCGTGGTGCCGAACACCTGGTGGCGCACCGCGTCCGGGTAGGCGCGGGCGAAGGCCGCGGCAAGCGCCGGCACCTCGTCGTAGCGGCCGGTGCGGACGAAGCCGGAACGCTCGGCGATGGTGGTGAGCGCGGGCTCGGCGGGCAGGGCGGGCGTCGCCAGGGCGAGCAGGGCGGCGGCGAGCAGCAGGCGCATCGGCGGGGGCTCGTGGGGAGGAAGGCGGCGATGGTAGCCGAGCCGTATGCCGCGGCAGACGTGGCGGCGGTCACGCGGTTGGCGGGAATCGTCGGCAACGAGGCGCTCGCCGCGCGAGCGCATGCGATCATGGCGCCGCTCCCGCCGGAGGCCACTGCATGTACACGCTGTACTACGCGCCCGGCGCCGCCAGCATGGCGGTGCACTGGCTGCTGCTCGAGCTGGACGTTCCGTACGAACTGCGCCTGGTGGACCTCAAGGCGGGACAGCAGAAGGCGCCCGACTACCTCGCGCTCAACCCCAGCGGCGTGGTGCCGACGCTGGTGGCGGACGGCAGGCCGCACTTCGAGGCTGCGGCGCTGCTGATGACGCTGGCCGACCGCCACGCCGAGAAGGGCCTGGCGCCCGCGCACGACGACCCGCGCCGCGCCGACTACCACCAGTGGATGTTCCACCTCGCCAACGCGGTGCAGCCGCTGTTCCGGATCTGGTGGTATCCGCACGAGGTCGCCGGCGCGGAGCACGCGGAACTGGCGCGGGAGCTGGTGCGGCCGCGGATCGAGGCCGCCTGGCAGCGCCTGGACGACCACCTGGCCGTGCACGGCCCGTACCTGCTGGGCGATGCCCCGTCGGCCGCCGACTTCTACCTCACCATGCTGCTGCGCTGGTCGCGCAACATGCCGCGGCCGGCGACGGACTGGCCGTCCCTGCAGGCGCTGGCGGCGCGGATGAAGGCGCGGCCGACGTTCAGGATGCTGTACGAGCGGGAAGGGCTGACCGAGTGGGGGTGAGTGCGGTCGTGAGCGGGCGATAGGGTAGGCTTTGGGCCTTTCCGCCATCCGAGCCGGTCCCGAATGAGCGAAATCGCCAGTTCCGCGGCCCCCGTCGCCGCCACCCCCGCCGCGCGCCTGCCGCGCCAGATCCCGTACATCATCGGCAACGAGGCCTGCGAGCGCTTCAGCTTCTACGGCATGCGCAACATCCTGGTGCCGTTCCTGGTCACCAGCGTGCTGCTCGCCTATGCGCCCGAGGCCGAGCGCCAGGGCATCGCGAAGGACGTGTTCCACACCTTCGTGATCGGCGTGTACTTCTTCCCGCTGCTGGGCGGCTGGATCTCCGACCGCTTCTTCGGCAAGTACAACACCATCTTCTGGCTGTCGGTGGTGTACGTCATCGGCCACGCCTGCCTGGCGCTGTTCGAGGACAACCGCCCCGGCTTCTACACCGGCCTGTTCCTGATCGCGCTCGGCTCGGGCGGCATCAAGCCGCTGGTCTCGGCCTTCGTCGGCGACCAGTTCGACAAGTCCAACGAGCACAAGGCCAAGGTCGTCTACGACGCGTTCTACTGGACGATCAACTTCGGCAGCTTCTTCGCCTCGCTGCTGATGCCGGTGTTCCTGCGCAACTTCGGGCCGGCGGTGGCGTTCGGCATCCCCGGCCTGCTGATGTTCATCGCCCTGGTGATCTTCTGGGCTGGACGCAAGAAGTACGTGCACCTGCCGCCGACGCCGCCGGATCCGCATTCGTTCATGCGCGTGGTGGCCACTGCGCTGCGTGGTGGCCGGCAGGGGCCGGGACTCGGCACCTGGCTGGCTTACGGCTCGCTGGTGGTGGGCGTGGCCATGCTCGCGGCGTGGGCGCTGAACCTGGTGCTCGGATTCGCGTGGTGGCCGAAGGACCTGGGCTTCGTGATCGTCGCGATCACGGCGCTGGTCATCGTGATCGCCTTCGGCGGCCTGGGCACCTCGATGCAGCTCGAGCGCGCGCGCGGCGCGCACCCGGACCAGGCGGTGGACGGCGTGCGCGCGGTGCTGCGGATCCTGATCGTGTTCGCGTTCGTGACCCCGTTCTGGTCGCTGTTCGACCAGAAGGCCTCGACCTGGGTGCTGCAGGGCGAGCTGATGGCCAAGCCGGACTGGTTCCAGTCGGCGCAGATGCAGGCGCTGAACCCGCTGCTGGTGATGCTGATCATCCCGTTCAACAACCTGGTGCTGTACCCGGCGCTGCGGCGCATGGGCATGCAGGTGACCCCGCTGCGGCGGATGGGCACGGGCATCGCCTTCTCGGGCCTGGCCTGGGTGGCGGCCGGCCTGCTGCAGCTGGCCATCGACGGCGGCGAGCCGGTCTCGATCGTGTGGCAGGTGTTGCCGTACGCGCTGCTGACCTTCGGCGAGGTGCTGGTCTCGGCCACCGGCCTGGAGTTCGCCTACAGCCAGGCGCCGATGTCCATGAAGGGCACGATCATGAGCTTCTGGATGCTGTCGGTGACGGTCGGCAACCTGTGGGTGCTGATGACCAACGCGGCGGTGCGCAACGACGCGGTGACCGCGCAGATCGCCAGCACCGGCCTGAGCGAGACGGCGTTCCTGATGTTCTTCTTCGCCGGCTTCGCGTTCCTGGCCGCGGCCGCGTTCGCCTGGTACGCGCGGCACTACCCGATGCAGGACCACTACCGTGCGGCCTGACGCGGACTGCCCGTGATGACGACCTGGCTGATCATCGGCGTGACCGTGCTCGTGTCATGGCTGGCGTGGGAGCGCCCGCGCCTGCTCGACCGGCTGATCCTGTGGCCGCCCGCGATAGACCGCTGGAAGCAGTGGGACCGCCTGCTCACCCACGGCTTCGTCCACGCCGACTGGGCGCACCTGCTGTTCAACATGATCACGCTGTACTTCTTCGGGCGGATGGTCGAACGCTGGTTCGTGCCCTACATCGGCCAGGCCGGCTTCGCGCTGTTCTACCTCTCGGCGCTGCTGGTCGCGATCCTGCCCACCTACCTGCGCCACCGGCACGATCCCCGCTACCGCAGCCTGGGCGCCTCGGGCGCGGTCTCGGCGGTGCTGTTCGCCTTCATCCTGGTGCAGCCGTGGTCGCTGATCTTCGTGTTCTTCGTGCCGGTGCCGGCGATCGTGTACGCGGTGCTCTACATCGGCTACTCGATCTGGATGGACCGCCACGGCCAGGACAACGTCAACCACAGCGCGCACCTGTGGGGCGCGGGCTACGGCGTGCTGTTCACGCTGATGATGGAGCCGCGGGTGGCGGGCGCGCTCCTGGCGCGGCTGCTGAACCCCGGGCTCGGGTGAGCCGATGATGGTCGCGGAGGAGTGGGCGCGCGCGATCGGCCACGATCCGGCGCGGGGGCGGTTCAGCCTCCTGGTCGAGGGCCACGAGGGGTTCGTGGACTACCTGCTCGACGGCAGCACCATGACCATCACCCATACCGTGGTTCCGGCGCCGATCGGCGGCCGCGGGATCGCGGCGGCGCTGGTCCGGGCCGCGCTCGACCACGCCCGGGCGCAGGGCTGGCGGGTGGTGCCGCGCTGTTCATACGCGGATGCCTGGATGCGGCGCCACCCGGAGTACGAGGGGCTGCGGGCGGACGCCCCCCCTCCCCCCGCAAGCGGAGGGAGAGGCGGGGAGCGGGGCTCCCCGTGGGGAAGGGGATAGCTGAGGTTCAGCCCCGGATTCGCTTTTCGCGGCGGATCCCTGTACAGTGCGCCCACTGTTTCAGGCGGGATCACGGTACATCGTGGCCCGATGCGGTAGATCCAACGTTTTCGGGGCGTGCCCCGTCCCGGCGATCCGCTACATCGTTACGCGTCATTACCCCTTGCTGGACAGTCTCGGCCTCGCACGTCGCGGGCCGTGTCCCTTCATCATCCTCATCAAGGAGTAAAGACATGTCGGATCGTCAGACCGGTACCGTCAAGTGGTTCAACGACGCCAAGGGCTTCGGCTTCATCACCCCGGAGTCCGGCCCGGACCTGTTCGTGCATTTCCGCTCGATCACGGGCAGCGGCTTCAAGTCGCTGCAGGAAGGCCAGCGGGTGTCGTTCAAGGTCGTGCAGGGCCAGAAGGGCATGCAGGCCGACGAGGTGCAGGCGCTGTAAGGCGTCCGGCCCCGCGGACCACGGAAAACCCGGCTTCGGCCGGGTTTTTCTTTGGCGCGGGCCCCGCGCGTGGAGGCGGCGCTCACGCCCGCGCCGATAATGTGGGCATGGCTGGATCGGATGCCTGCATGCCATGCGCTGGATTTCGCTGCCCGTCGTGATCGTCGTCGCGCTCGCCGGCTGCCGAGGGGAGGGGGGGAAGCCGCCGCCCGCGGCCGGCGCCACGCCGCAAGATCCGCCTCCGCAGGCGACCGTGTCGCCGCTGCGGGACCTGGCCGAGCACACGCCGCAGTACCTGCTCGGCATCACCTTCCCGCCATCGGTGACGCTGCCGCCCGGCCTGGCCGAGGCGCTGCGGCGCCATGCCGAGGCCGAACGCGCACGGCTGCTGGCGGCGGTGGCGCGCAAGCCGCCGCAGCAGCAGGGGCCCTATGACCTGACCCTGGTCTTTCGCGTGCGGCATGCCTCGCCCCGGTTCGTGGTGGTGGCGGCCGACGGCAGCCGCTACGTGGGCGGGGAGGCGAGCGAGCCGCTGATCGCGCGCTTCGTCTGGCTGCCGGGCGAGGGGCGGATGTTGACCGTGGCGGAACTGGTGCCCGGGGCGGCCGGCTGGGAGGCGATCGCGCGCCTGGTTCGGTTGGAGCTGGTGGCGGCCTTCGCCCGGCGCCTGGCCTACGACAAGGTGCCGCCGGAGCAGCGAGAGGCCTTGCTGAAGACCGCGCGTACCGAGATCGAGACGCTGGTCCGGCCCACGCCGCAGGCCTTCGCCCACTTCGAACCGGTGTTCGGCCCGGGAGAACGCATCCTCGCGTTGCGTTTCGTGTTTCCGCCCCTGCGTGTGGAGGGGTATGCGGACGCGGTGCAGACGGCGGAGGTGCCGGCCGCGGTACTCTGGCCGCACCTGGCGCCGGCCTACCGGGGATGGTTCGAGGCCGGCGCGCCGGCGGCCGAGCGTTGAGACGGGACGGGAGCGGGGGGCAAGGTCATGGGGCAGGGATTGCGTGGGCGCGTCGAGCGCCTGCTCGAGGCGGCCGACGTCCGCATCGGCGGCGACCGGCCGTGGGACATCGCGGTGCACGACGCGCGCTTCTACGCGCGCGTGCTGCTGCAGGGCTCGCTCGGCCTGGGCGAGTCGTACATGGACGGCTGGTGGGACGCCGGCTCGCTCGACGGCTTCCTGTTCCGCCTGCTGGACGCGCGGCTGGACGAGCGTGCGCGCGGCCTGGCCGACCTGGTGGACGGCGTGCGTGCGCGCTTGCAGAACCTGCAGAGCCGGCGCCGCGCCTTCACCATCGGCCAGCGCCACTACGACCTCGGCAACGACCTGTATGAAGCCATGCTCGGCCGGCGGCTGGTGTACAGCTGCGGCTACTGGCGCCACGCGGACACCCTGGACGCGGCGCAGGAAGCCAAGCTCGACCTGGTCTGCCGCAAGCTCGGCCTGCAGCCTGGCATGCACGTGCTCGACATCGGTTGCGGCTGGGGCGAGGCGCTGAAGTTCGCGGCCGAGCGCTACGGCGTCTCCGGGGTGGGCATCACCGTCTCGCGCGAACAGGCCGAGTACGCGCGCCGGCTGTGCGCCGGTCTGCCGGTCGAAATCCGCCTGCAGGACTACCGCGCGCTCGAAGGGCGCTTCGACCGGGTGTTCTCGATCGGCATGTTCGAGCACGTCGGGGTGAAGAACTACCCGGTCTATTTCGAGGTCGCCCGCCGCTGCCTGGCCGGGGATGGCCCGGACGATGGCTTGTTCCTGCTGCACACCATCGGCGGCAACCGCTCGTGCGCCCACACCGACCCGTGGATCGCGCGCTACATCTTCCCCAACTCGATGCTGCCCTCGGCGGCGCAGATCGCGGCAGCGGTGGAGGGGCGGTTCGTGATCGAGGACTGGCACAACTTCGGCGCCGACTACGACCGCACCCTGCAGGCCTGGCGGGCCAACGTCGAGGCCGCCTGGCAGCGGCTGCCGCCGCGCTACGACGAGCGCTTCCGGCGCATGTGGCGGTTCTACCTGGCCGGGGCGATGGCCAGCTTCCGCGCCCGGCGGATCCAGCTCTGGCAGGTGGTGCTCTCGCCGCGCGGGGTGCCGGGGGGCTACCTCGCGCCGCGGTGAGCGTCTCGCGCGGTGCGACGCGGGAGTAGGAGGCTGGCCCGATGCAGGGCCAGATCCGGTTCCACTTCGGCGCGGGCGTTCACCCGGGCGGCGACGGCCGGCGGGATAATCCGCCGATGCCGCTGGCCGCGTTCCACCCCGCCGTCGCCGCCTGGTTCGCGCGCACCTTCCCGGCGCCGACCGAGGCCCAGGTGCGGGCCTGGCCGGCGATCCGCTCCGGGCGCCACACCCTGGTGGCCGCACCCACCGGCTCGGGCAAGACCCTCACCGCGTTCCTCTCGGCCATTGACGCGCTGGTGCGCGAGGGGCTGGAGCACGGCCTGCCCGACGCCACCCAGGTGGTGTACGTCTCGCCGCTGAAGGCGCTGTCCAACGACATCCACCTGAACCTGGAGGCGCCGCTGGAGGGCATTCGCGCCGAGCTGGCGCGGATGGGCCTGCCGGACGTGGAGATCCGCACCGCGGTGCGCACCGGCGACACCCCGCAGGGCGAGCGCGCGGCCTTGCGGCGCAAGCCGCCGCACATCCTGGTCACCACGCCCGAGTCGCTGTACGTGCTGCTCGGCTCCGACTCCGGGCGGGCGATGCTGGCGAGCGCACGCACGGTGATCGTGGACGAGATCCACGCGATGGTGGCGAGCAAGCGCGGCAGCCACCTGGCGCTCTCGCTGGAACGGCTGGAGGCGCTGTGCGGGCGGCGGCTGACGCGGATCGGCCTGTCGGCGACGCAGAAGCCGGTGGAGGAGGTGGCGCGGTTCCTGGTCGGGGCCGGGCACGTGGCGGCGGACGCCACGCCGGACTGCGAGATCGTGGACATCGGCTACACCCGTGCGCGCGACCTCGCCCTCGACGTCCCGCCCGTGCCGCTGCAGGCGGTGATGTCGAACGAGCAGTGGGAGCTGGTGTACGCGCGCATCGCCGAGCTGGTCGCGCAGCACCGCACCACGCTGGTGTTCGTCAACACCCGGCGCATGGCCGAGCGCGCCGCGCGGCACCTGGCCGAACGGCTCGGCCGCGAGCACGTCGCCGCGCACCACGGCAGCCTGGCCAAGGAGCTGCGGCTGGACGCCGAGCAGCGGCTCAAGGCCGGGCAGCTGAAGGTGCTGGTGGCCACCGCCTCGCTCGAGCTCGGCATCGACATCGGCGAGGTGGACCTGGTGTGCCAGATCGGTTCGCCGCGCTCGATCTCGGCGTTCCTGCAGCGGGTGGGGCGTTCCGGACACTGCGTCGGCGGCGTGCCGAAAGGGCGGCTGTTCCCGACCACGCGCGAGGAACTGGTCGAATGCGCGGCGCTGCTCGACTGCGTGCGCCGCGGCGAGCTCGACGCGCTGGTGATGCCGCAGGCGCCGCTGGACGTGCTCGCGCAGCAGATCGTGGCCGAGGTGGCGTGCCGGGAGTGGGACGAGGACGCGCTGTACGACGGGTACCGCCGTGCCTGGCCGTATGCGCGGCTCGCGCGCGAGGATTTCGACGCGGTGGTGCGGATGCTGGCCGAGGGCTTTGCCACCCGGCGCGGCCCGCGCGCCGGCCACCTGCACCGCGACGCGGTGCACCGGCGCCTGCGCGGCCGCCGCGGCGCGCGCATGACCGCGGTGACCTCCGGCGGCACGATCCCGGACACGGCCGACTACGCCGTGGTGCTGGAACCGCAGGGCACGGTGATCGGCAACGTCAACGAGGATTTCGCGGTCGAAAGCCTGGCCGGCGACGTGTTCCAGCTCGGCAACGCCAGCTACCGCATCCGCCGCATCGAGCCGGGCCGGGTGCGGGTCGAGGACGCCGAGGGCGCGCCGCCGAACATCCCGTTCTGGCTCGGCGAGGCGCCGGGGCGCAGCGACGAGCTCTCGATCGGCGTGTCGCGCCTGCGCGAGGAGGTCGCCTCGCGCGAGCGCGAGGCCGCGGTCGCGTGGCTGGCCGGCGAACTCGGCCTGGACGCCAACGCCGCCGTCCAGCTCGCCGATTTCCTGCACCGCCAGCGCGCCGCGCTCGGCGCGATGCCCGCGCGCGGGCGGATCGTGCTCGAACGCTTCTTCGACGAATCCGGCGGCACCCAGCTCGTGCTCCATTCGCCCTACGGCAGCCGCATCAACCGCGCCTGGGGCCTGGCGCTGCGCAAGCGCTTCTGTCGCAAGTTCAACTTCGAGCTGCAGGCGGCGGCGACCGAGGACGCGATCGTGCTGTCGCTGTCCACGAGCCATTCGTTCCCGCTGATCGAGGTCGCCGGCTACCTGCATTCGGCCTCGGCGCTCGACATCCTGGTGCAGGCGCTGCTCGACGCGCCGCTGTTCGGTGTGCGCTGGCGCTGGAACGCGACCACCGCGCTGGCGCTGCCGCGCTTTGCCGGCGGGGCGAAGGTGGCGCCGCAGCTGCAGCGGATGCGGGCCGAGGACCTGCTGGCGACGGTGTTCCCGGACCAGGTCGCGTGCCTGGAGAACATCGTCGGCGAACGCGAGATCCCGGACCACCCGCTGGTCGCGCAGACCCTGCACGACTGCCTGTACGAGGCCATGGACGCCGCGGGCTGGCTGGCGCTGCTGCGCGGGATCGAACGCGGCGGGATCGAGGTGCAGGCGTGCGATGTGGCCGCGCCGTCGCCGTTCGCGGCCGAGGCGCTGAGCGCGCGGCCGTACGCGTTCCTGGACGATGCGCCGCTGGAGGAGCGCCGCACCCAGGCGGTGATGACCCGCCGCCACGCCGACCGCGACCAGGCCGGCGACCTCGGCCGGCTCGATCCGGCCGCGATCGAGGAAGTGCGCGCCCAGGCCTGGCCCGAGGTGCGCGGCACGGACGAGATGCACGAGGCGCTGATGGGCCTGGGTTGGGTCACGCACGAGGAGGGCGAAGCCCACGGCTGGGACGACTGGCTGCAGCGGTTGGCCAGGGACCACCGCGCGACGCGGCTGGCGATGGACGACGGGCGGGGGCTGTGGTGCGCGGCCGAACGCCTGCCGCAGGCGCGGGCCGTGCATCCGGGTGCGCGCTGCGTGCCCGCGATCGTCGCGCCCGCCGAGTATGCGCGGGCCTGGGCGCGCGAGGACGCGCTGACCGAACTGCTGCGCGCGCGGCTGACCGGGGTGGGGCCGACCACCGTCGCCGCGCTCGCGCAGGCGCTGGCGGCGCCGGAATCCGAGGTCGCGATCGCGCTGCTGCGGCTGGAGGGCGAGGGCTACGCCATGCGCGGCCACTTCACCGCCGCGGCGCACGAGACCGGCGCCGAGGAGTGGTGCGAACGCCACCTGCTCGCGCGCATCCACCGCACCACCCTCGGCCGCCTGCGGCGCGAGATCGAGCCGGTCGAGCCGCGCCACTTCATGCGCTTCCTGGCCGATTGGCAGCGGGTGTCGCACACCAGCCGCGTCAGCGGCCCGGAGGCGCTCGCCGGCGTGCTCGCGCAGCTGGAGGGCTTTGAAGCGCCGGCGGCGGTCTGGGAGAGCGAGCTGCTGCCGGCACGGGTGGCCGACTATGCCATCGCCTGGCTCGACGACCTGTGCACCGCCGGCCGCATCGCCTGGGCGCGCCTGCGCGGCGCGGCGTCGGAGGCCGGCGGTGCGCGTGGCGCGGCCGCGCCGGTGCGTACCACGCCGATCGTGCTGCTGCCGCGCCGGCAGCTGGCCGCCTGGGCGCAGTTCGCCGGCACCGGCCGCGAGGACGAGCCGCCCTTGTCCTCGCGCGCACGCAAGGTCGCCGATTGGCTGCAGGCGCACGGCGCCTCGTTCTTCGACGAGATCGCCGCCGGCACGCACCTGCTGCAGACCGAGCTGGAGGACGCGCTGGCCGAGCTGGTGGCGCGCGGCCGGGCCAGCTGCGACAGCTTCGCCGGCCTGCGCGCACTGCTGGTCCCGCAGTCGAAGCGGCCGCATGCGTTCAATCGCCGCGGCCGGCGCGCGCCGCTGTTCGGGATCGCGGACGCGGGGCGGTGGACCCTGACGCGGCGCGCGCCGCCCGCGCCGGCCGCAGGCGGGGCGGGAAAGCCCGATCCCGAGGCCGTCGAACACATCGCGCGCACGCTGCTGCGCCGCTACGGCGTGGTGTTCTGGCGCCTGCTCGAGCGCGAGGCCGCGTGGCTGCCGCCCTGGCGCGAACTGCTGCGGGTGTACCACCGGCTGGAGGCGCGCGGGGAGATCCGCGGCGGGCGGTTCGTCGCCGGCCTGTCCGGCGAGCAGTTCGCGCTGCCGGAGGCGGTGGGCGCGCTGCGCCAGGCGCGCAGGCGGCCGGACGACGGCGGGATCCTGTGCCTGTCCGCATTCGATCCGCTCAACCTCGCCGGCCTCGTGCTGCCCGGCGAGAAGGTGCCGCGGCAGCCCGGCGCGCGCATCGCCTGGCGCGACGGCATCGCGCTCGCGGCGCTGGTCGCGGGCGAGGTGCGGCCGCTGGCGCCGCTGTCGCCCGGGGACGCGCGCCTGGTGCGCAAGGCACTGTTGCGCGAACCGGGCGCGGCAGCGGAGGCCGGCGCGACCGTCGCGCCCTGATCGCTCCCGCCGCGCGGCGTCGGCGACGGGGCAACGAAAAACGCCGCCCGGATCGCTCCGGGCGGCGTCGTCTTCCGTGTCCGGTGGCTCCGGCGCTTACTGCTTCTTCGGCTCGTCGGGGTCGGCCTCCGGCGCCGCGCTGTCGTCGGCTTCCGGCACCGCCGCATCCAGGCCGCGGCGCTTGAGCAACGGCTCGATCCGCGGCTCGCGGCCGGCGAAGTCGCGGAACAGCTCCAGCGCGTCCTTGCTGCCGCCGCGCGAGAGCAGGGTGGCACGGAAGTGGTCGCCGTTGGCGCGGGTCAGGCCGCCGTTCTGCTTCAGCCACTCCACGCTGTCGGCGTCGAGCACCTCCGACCAGATGTAGGCGTAGTAGCCCGCGGCGTAGCCGCCCATGATATGGCTGAAGTACGGCGTGCGGTAACGCGGCGGCACGGCGTAGAAGTCCACGCCGTCGCGCTTGAGCGCCTCGGCCTCGAACGCCATCACCCCGGCGGCGTCGGGCACCTGCTCGGGCGCGAGCTGGTGCCAGCGTTGGTCGAGCATCGCCGCGGCCAGGTACTCGGTGGTGGCGAAGCCCTGGTTGAACTTCTGCGTCGCCAGCACCTTGTCCAGCAGCGCCTTCGGCATCGGCTCGCCGGTGACGTGGTGCTTGGCGTAGTTGGCCAGGACCTCGGGCCAGTCCGCCCACATCTCGTTGACCTGCGAGGGGTACTCGACGAAGTCGCGCGGCACGCTGGTGCCGCTGAAGTACGGGTACTTCACGTTCGAGAACATGCCGTGCAGGGCATGGCCGAACTCGTGGAAGGTGGTGGTGACCTCGTCCCAGGTCAGCAGGGTGGGCTGGCCCTCGGACGGCTTGGGGATGTTGAGATGGTTGGCCACCACCGGCTTGGTGCCCATCAGCGCCGACTGCGACACGTACGAGTTCATCCACGCGCCGCCGCGCTTGGACGGACGTGCGTACGGGTCGAAGATGAAGATCGCCAGCTGCGTGCCGTCCTCGTTGAACACGTCGTAGATCCACGTGTCCGGGTGGTATTTCGGCAGGTCGGTGCGCGCCTTGAAGGTCAGGCCGTACAGCTTGTTGGCGGCGAAGAACACGCCGTTCTCGAGCACGTTGCGCATCTCGAAGTACGGCTTGAGCTGGCCCTCGTCGAAGTCGTAGCGGGCCTTGCGCACCTTCTCGGTGTAGTAGGCCCAGTCCCACGGCTCCAGCCTGAAGCTGGGCTGGCCCTTGGCCTTCTGTTCGGCGTCGATCATCGCCTGCAGGTCGGCGGCCTCCTTCTTCGCGTTGGCCACCGCGGCCGGCGCGAGCCGGGAGAGCATGTCGTTGACTGCTTCGGGCGTCTTCGCGGTCTGGTCCTCCAGGCCGTAGTGGGCGTAGGTGGGGTAGCCCAGCATGTTCGCGCGTTCGGCACGCAGTTTGACCACCCGCGAGACGATCGCGGTGTTGTCCCACTGGTTGCCGCGGCTGCCGCGCGCGATCGAGGCCTTGAACAGGCGCTCGCGCAGGGCGCGGTCGTGCAGGTAGGTCAGCGGCGGCTGGCCGGTGGTGTTCTGCAGCGCGAGCACGTACTTGCCCGCGAGGTTGCGCGCCTTGGCCGCCTCGGCCGCGGCGGTGATCTGCTCCTCGCTCAGGCCGGCGAGCTGTTCGCGGCTGTCCACCACGATCGCCGAGTCGTTGACCTCGGCCAGGACGTTCTGGTTGAACTTGGTGCCGAGCTCGGCCAGCTCGGCGTTGATCGCCTTGAGCCGGGCCTTGTCCGCCTCGCTCAGCTTGGCGCCGGCGCGGACGAAGTCCTCGTAGTACTTCTCGACCAGGCGCACGCCCTCGGCGTCCAGGCCCAGCTTGTCGCGCTTGAGGTACAGGGCCTCGATCCGCGCGAACAGCTTCGGATTGAGCAGGATCGCGTCGCGGTGGGCGGAGAACCTGGGCGCGTAGTCGCGCTGCAGCTGCTGCCGGGCGGGGTTGGTGTCGGTGCCGACCAGGTTGAAGAACACCGTGGTGGCGCGGTCGAGCAGCTGGCCCGACTTCTCCATCGCGACGATGGTGTTGTCGAAGGTCGGCCTGCGGCGGTTGTTCGCGATCGCCTCGATCTCCTTCAACTGCTCGGCCATGCCGCGGTCGAAGGCCGGCGCGAAGTGCTCGTCGCGGATCCGGTCGAACTGCGGGTACTGCAGCGGCAGCGGGCTTTCGGTGTAGAAGGGGTTGGCCTGGGCGGGATCCATGGACATGACGGCGGGGTCGGCGGGGGCCGCCCACGCGCTGGCGGCACCGGCCACGGAGGTGGCGATGGCCAATGCGAGGGCGCAGGCGAGCGGGTGCTTCATGGGGCGGTGTTCCTCGGCGGGTGGGAGCAGGCGAGGGTAGCGCAAGCCCCCGTCGCGGGCCCATGACGAAAGGCAGGGGGCGCGCCGTGGCCGTTGCCCGCCGCGGTGGCGCGTTCTATCGTCGGTGTCCGTCATCCCGCACGAGGTCTCCGTATGCGACGTGGCATCGGCCTGTTGCTGAACCTGTTCCTGGCCGTCTGCCTGGCAGGCCCGGCCCGGGCGGGCGACGCCCTGCGCTACGTGGCCCTGGTGGACGGCGGCAAGCGCGCCGGGCATCAGGTGGTGGACTTCGCCGACGACGGCAGTGTGTCGGTGGACTACGTGTTCAAGGACAACGGCCGCGGCCCCGAGCTCAAGGAGCGCTTCGTGCTCGCGGACGACGGCACCTTCGCCAGCTACCGCCTGCAGGGCACGGCCACCTTCGGCGCGCCGATCGAGGAGACGTTCGTGCGCGAGGCCGGCAAGGCGCGTTGGAAGTCCACCTCGGACGAGGGCGAGGCCGCGCACACGGATGGCGCCATGTACCTGCCGCTGGCCGGCTCGCCGTACGCGTATTCGGTGGCGGTCTCCGCGCTGTCCCGCCGCAGTGACGGCCGCCTGCCGCTGATCCCGGGCGGCGCCATGACCCTGCGCAAGGCCGCCGAGGCGGAGGTGCGTCGCGGCGGGGAGCGCCGCACAGTGCGGCTGCTGGCGCTGACCGGCATCGGCCTCGCGCCCGTGTTCGTCTGGGTCACCGACGAGCCGGCGCCGCGCCTGTTCGCATTCATCTTCCCCGGCTTCGTGCAGTTGATCGAGGAGGGATGGGAAGCCAATGCCGCGGCGCTGGAAGCGCGGCAGAAGCAGGCCGAGGGCGAGGAGGTCGTGGCCCTGAAGCAGCGGCTGACCATCCCGCTGCCCGGCACCACCCTGATCCGCAACGCGCGCGTGTTCGACAGCGAGCGGGCCGTGCTCGGCCCGGCCTCCGATGTGCTGATCCGTGGCGGCCGCATCGTTTCGATCGCCGGCGCCGGCCAGGAACGCGCGCGGGCCGACCACGTGATCGACGCCGCCGGCCGGGTGCTGCTGCCGGGCCTGTTCGACATGCACGTGCACACCGGGCGCTGGGACGGCGGGCTGCACCTCGCCGCCGGCGTCACCACCGTGCGCGACCTCGGCAACGACAACGCCACCCTGCAGGAGCTGATGCGCGAGCAGGCGGCCGGACGGCTGCTCGGCCCGGAGGTGGTCCCGGCCGGCTTCATCGAGGGCGAGAGCCCGATGTCGGCGCGCAACGGCTTCGTGATCAAGACCCTGGACGAGGCGAAGCAGGCGGTGGACTGGTACGCCGCGCACGGCTACCGCCAGGTCAAGATCTACAACTCGTTCCCGAAGGAGATCCTGCGCGAGACCGTTGCCTACGCGCACGCCAGGGGCCTGCGCGTCAGCGGCCACGTGCCGGTGTACCTGCGCGCGCGCGACGTGGTGGAGATGGGTTTCGACGAGATCCAGCACATCAACCAGGTGCTGCTGAACTTCCTGGTCAAGGACGACACCGACACCCGCACGCTGGAGCGCTTCTACCTGCCCGCGCGCGGCGTGGCCGACCTCGACTTCGATTCGAGGGAAGTGCAGGACTTCATCGCGCTGCTGAAAGCGCGGGGCGTGGCCGTGGACCCGACCCTGGCCACGTTCGACTTCATCCGCCAGCGCCCGGGTCAGCTCTCGCCGGCATATGCGGCGGTGGCCGGCCATCTCCCCGTCACCCTCCAGCGCGGCCTGCGCGCGGCCGAAATGGACATTCCCGACGACGCCACCGCCGAGCGCTACGAGCGCAGCTACCGGAAGATGGTCGAGTTCGTGGGCCGCATGTACCGCGCCGGGATCCCGATCGTGCCGGGCACCGACGCGATCGCCGGCTTCACCCTGCACCGCGAGCTCGAGCTGTACGTGGAGGCGGGGCTGAGCCCGGCCCAGGTGCTGCAGACCGCCACCCGCGACGCCGCCCGCATCGCCGGCACGCCCGACCGCGGCGTGATCGCCCCGGGCAAGCGTGCCGACCTGGTGCTGGTGGACGGCGACCCGACCGCGGACATCGGCGACATCCGCAAGGTGGCGCTGGTGATCCAGGGCGAGGCGGCCTATTCCCCGGCGGCGATCCACGAGGCCCTCGGCGTCAAGCCGTTCGCCGCGCCGGTCCCGGTCACGAGCACGGGCAGGTGAGCACGGCCATGACCACCGCCTTCGACTTCACCGCCACCGACATCGAAGGCCGCCCGCGCACGCTGGACGAATGGCGCGGCAAGGTGCTGCTGATCGTCAACGTCGCCTCGAAATGCGGCTTCACCCCGCAGTACGCGGGGCTGGAGCAACTCTGGCGCGACTACCGCGACCGCGGCCTGGTGGTGCTGGGCTTCCCATGCGACCAGTTCGGCCACCAGGAGCCCGGTAACGAGACCGAGATCCGCAGCTTCTGCTCGCTCAACTACGACGTGAGCTTCCCGCTGTTTTCCAAGATCGAGGTCAACGGTGCCGGCGCGCATCCGCTGTGGCAGTGGCTCAAGGAGGAGAAGTCCGGGCTGCTCGGCATCGGCGCGATCAAGTGGAACTTCACCAAGTTCCTGGTCGGCCGCGACGGCCGCGTGCTGCGCCGCTATGCGCCCACCGACACGCCGGAGAGCCTGGCCGCCGACATCGAGCGCGCGCTGGGCTGAGGTTCGGGCGGGGGCGGCCGGTAAAATGCGGTTTTGCCCGCAGGAATCCGCATGTCCCCGCTCGAACAGCGCCTCGGCGCCATCCCCGATCCCGTCACCGGCCGGCCGCTCGCGGACACCGGCGCGCGCATCCGCGCCGCGGCCAGCGACGGGCGCGCCGCGGTCAGCCTCACGCTCGGCGTGCCGGTCGGCGGGGTGCGCGGGGCGCTGGAGCAGGCGGTGCGCGAGGCGGTGGCGGCGGAAGGGCTGGCCCTGGCCAGCCTGGAAATCCACCAGCGGATAGACGCGCACGCGCCGCAGGGCGCGCTCGCGCCCCTGCCGCGGGTGCGCAACGTGATCGCGATCGGCTCGGGCAAGGGCGGGGTGGGCAAGTCCACCACCGCGGTCAACCTGGCCCTGGCGCTGGCGGCGGACGGGGCCAAGGTGGGCGTGCTCGACGCCGACGTGTACGGCCCCAGCATCCCGACCATGCTCGGCCTGCACGGGCGTCCGGACAGCCCGGATGGGAAGTCCATCGAGCCGATGCGGGCGCACGGGATCGAGGCGATGTCCATCGGCCTGCTGGTCGAGGAGGACACGCCGATGATCTGGCGCGGGCCGATGGCGACCTCGGCCCTGACCCAGCTGCTGGAGCAGACCCTGTGGGGCGAGCTGGACTACCTGGTGGTGGACCTGCCGCCCGGCACCGGCGACATCCAGCTCACCCTGGCGCAGAAGATCCCGGTGGCCGGGGCGCTGGTGGTGACCACCCCGCAGGACGTGGCCACCCTGGACGCGCGCAAGGCCCTGCGCATGTTCGACAAGGTGCAGGTGCCGGTGCTGGGCCTGGTCGAGAACATGGCGGTGCACGTGTGCTCGCGCTGCGGCCATGCCGAGCACATCTTCGGCCACGGCGGCGGTGAGCGGATCGCCGCCCGGTACGGGGTGCCGCTGCTCGGCTCGCTGCCGCTGGAGCTGCGGATCCGCGAGCAGGGCGACGCCGGGGTGCCGGTGGTGGTGTCGGACCCGGATTCCCCCGCGGCCCGGGCCTACCGGGACACGGCCCGCCGGGTGGCCGCGCAGTTGGCGCTGCGGCCGCGGGCGCTGGTGACCCTCGGCGCGCAACTGCTGTAGCCCCGGCCTGCCGGCGCGGCCCGTGCCGTCGGTCACGGAGCGGAAGGACCGGCGTCATTGCAGAACTGTGACGTTCATGTGCGCTTTTGCGGCAGCGCAGCATGTTTCGCTGCGCCACGCCCCGTTACAGTCGGCCTCCAGCGGCGGGAATCCTTCCGCCGTTGTCTTGCACATCAATTCGGGGGAATCACGTGCATCGTTCCATTCGTCGCGCGGCGCTCGCGAGCGCCGTCCTGGTTTCGCTCGGCCTGTCGTCCGCCGCCCTCGCCGGCGGCCGGCCGGATCTCATCATCGCCGGCCTCAAGGCCGGCCGCCCGCATGAGGCGGGCCAACTGCTGGTGAAGTTCCGTGACGGCACCGACGCCGCCACGCAGGAGTCCGTGCGCCGCGGCCTGGGTGCGCAGAAGCTCGAGACGGTTCGCGCGGGGAACGCGAAGCGGGGCGAGCTGGCGCTGCTGCGCCTGCCGGCCGGCGGCGACGTCGCGGCGGCGGTGCAGGCGCTGAACGGCAACGCCGCGGTCGAGTACGCCGAGCCGAACTGGATCTACCAGCACAGCGCCACGTCGAACGACACCTACTACACCAACGGCTCGCTGTGGGGCATGTACGGCGACGCGTCCTCGCCGGCCAACCAGTACGGCTCGCAGGCCGCCGAGGCCTGGGGTGCCGGCCGCACCGACTGCGGCAACGTCATCGTCGGCGTGATCGACGAGGGCATCTACTGGCAGCATGAGGACCTGACCGCCAACATCTGGACCAACCCGTACGACCCGATCGACGGCGTGGACAACGACGGCAACGGCTACGTGGACGACTACCGCGGCTGGGACTTCGACGGCAACAGCAACAACATCAATTCCGGCGGCGCCAACGACGACCACGGCACGCACGTGGCTGGCACCATCGGCGGTGTGGGCGGCAACGGCAAGGGTGTGGCCGGCGTGTGCTGGAGCGGGATCAAGATGATCAGCGCCAAGTTCCTCGGCCGCCGTGGCGGCTCTACCGCCAACGCGATCAAGGCCGTGGACTACATCACCGACCTCAAGACCCGGCACGGCCTGAACATCGTCGCCACCAACAACTCGTGGGGCGGCGGCGGCTTCTCGCAGGCGCTGCAGGACGCGATCGAGCGCGCCAATGCGGCCAACATCCTGTTCATCGCCGCGGCCGGCAACGACGCCTTCAACTGCGACAGCGGCTCGGCCTGCTACCCGGCCGAGTACCCGAACGCCAACATCATCGGTGTGGCCTCGATCACCAGCAGCGGCGCGATGAGCTCGTTCTCGAGCTATGGCGCCACCACGGTGGACATCTGCGCGCCGGGCTCGGGCATCTACTCGACGGTGCCGAAGAGCGTGAAGGGCCAGTTGGTTTCGGCCTACGCCAGCTACAACGGCACCTCGATGGCCACCCCGCACGTGACCGGCGCGGCGGCGCTGTACAAGGCCTCCCGTCCGGGCGCCACCGCGGCCGACGTCAAGGCCGCGATCCTGGGCGCGGCGGTGCCGACCGCCGCGTGCAACGGCAAGGTGGTCAGCAACGGCCGCCTGAACGCCAGCGGGTTCTGATCCTCGCCCGCAGGGCGGTTGCCCCGAAGGCCCGGCCGTAAGGCCGGGCCTTCGTCGTTTAGAGGATGGCAGGCCGGAATCCGTGACGCGCATTCATGTTGCAATGCGAAATGCGTCACGTTATGCAAGCGCCTACGCTGCCCGGGCGGCCATTCCAGGCCGCTCTTTTCCATGGGGGGTACCGCACCGTGAAGACGTTCTCGCATCGTTCCGTCCTGGCTGGCGCCGTCCTGGTCGCGCTCGGCTGCTCCGCTTCCGCCCTGGCCGGGGGGCGCCCGGATCTCGTGGCCAGGGGGCTGCAAGCCGGGGTGCCGCATGCGCCGGGGGAGCTGCTGGTGAAATTCAGTGATGGCAGCGACGCCGCCGCACAGGAAGCCGTGCGTCGCGGGCTCGGTGCGGAGAAGGCGGACACCGTGCGTGCCGGCGGACCAGGACGTGGCGAACTGGCGCTGCTGCGCCTGCCGCCCGGGCTGGCAGTGGCCGACGCGGTGCGCGGCCTGAGCGGCAACGCCGCGGTCGAATACGCCGAGCCGAACTGGCTCTATACCCACGCCGATGCCGCCAACGACACCTACTACACCAACGGCTCGCTGTGGGGCATGTACGGCGACGCCACCAGCCCCGCCAACCCGTTCGGCTCGCAGGCCGGCGAGGCCTGGAACGGCGGCCACACTGCCTGCGGATCGGTGTGGGTCGGGGTCATCGACGAAGGCTACATGTACACCCACGAGGACCTGGCCGCGAATGCCGGCACCAACCCCGGCGAGATCGCCGGCAACGGCGTGGACGATGACGGCAACGGCTACGTGGACGACGTGTACGGCTGGGACTTCGACGGCAACAACAACACCGTGTTCGACGGCACGGTGGACGACCACGGCACGCACGTGGCCGGCACCATCGGCGCGGTCGGCGGCAACGGCAAGGGCGTGGCTGGCGTGTGCTGGTCGGTGAAGCTGATCAACGCCAAGTTCCTGGGCCGCAACGGCGGCACCACCGCCAACGCGGTCAAAGCCGTGGATTACATGACCGACCTCAAGACCCGGCACGGCCTGAACCTGGTGGCGACCAACAACTCCTGGGGCGGCGGCGGCTTCTCGCAGGCGCTGCAGGATGCGATCGAGCGGGCGAATGCGGCCAACATCCTGTTCATCGCCGCGGCCGGCAACTCCTCCTACGACTGCGACAGCAGCTCGAGCTGCTACCCGGCCGAGTATCCGAACGCCAACATCATCGCCGTGGCCTCGATCACCAGCAGCGGCGCGATGAGTTCGTTCTCCAGCTACGGCCGCAACACGGTGGACATCTGCGCCCCCGGTTCGGGCATCTGGTCCACCGTCCCGGCCAGCGGCAGGGGAAAGAAGGTGGTGTCGGGCTATGCCAGCTACAGCGGCACCTCGATGGCCACCCCGCACGTGACCGGCGCGGCGGCGCTGTACAAGTCCTCGCATCCGGGCGCCACCGCGGCCGACGTCAAGGCCGCGATCCTGGGCGCGGCGGTGCCGACCGCCGCGTGCAACGGCAAGGTGGTCAGCAACGGCCGCCTGAACGCCAGCGGGTTCTGATCCCGTCCCCGGCGGCACCCGCGAAGGCCCGGCCCCGCGCCGGGCCTTCGCCGTTCCCGCGACCCCGTACAATGGCGCGCTTCACGGCCGCCAGGGCCGCAGGAACGCGCAGATGAGCATCAAGTCCGACCTCTGGATCCGCCGCATGGCCGAGCAGCACGGCATGATCGAGCCGTTCGAGCCCGGCCAGGTCAAGACCGCCGCCGACGGCCACCGCATCGTCAGCTACGGCACCTCCAGCTACGGCTACGACGTGCGCTGCGCGCGCGAGTTCAAGGTCTTCACCAACATCAATTCCACCATCGTCGACCCGAAGAACTTCGACAACGGCAGCTTCGTGGACGTCGAGGCCGACGTGTGCATCATCCCGCCGAACTCGTTCGCGCTGGCGCGCACGATGGAGTACTTCCGCATCCCGCGCGACGTGCTGGTGGTGTGCCTGGGCAAGAGCACCTACGCGCGCTGCGGCATCATCGTCAACGTCACCCCGCTCGAACCGGAGTGGGAAGGCCACGTGACCCTGGAGTTCTCCAACACCACGCCGCTGCCGGCCAAGATCTACGCCGGCGAGGGCGTGGCGCAGATGCTGTTCTTCCAGTCCGACGAGGTCTGCCAGACCTCGTACAAGGATCGCGGCGGCAAGTACCAGGGGCAGACCGGCGTGACCCTGCCGCGCACCTGAGGCGCGGCTTCAGGGCTTCTGGTAGGTGACGAAGAACCCCACCAGGTCGTTGTTCTCGATGTAGGGCTCCACGTCGAGCACGCGGTAGCCGTGGGCGGCGAAGGCCTGGTGGGCGCGGTTGAGCGCGTTCGCCGCGCCCTGGGTGCGCAAGCCCCAATTCACGTCCACCCAGATCGTCACCGCGGTCATGCCGGCGCGCGCGGCCTCGGCGGCGGCGTCCTCGGGCTTCTTCCCGAACAGGGCGGCGTGGGCGGCGAAGGTGGCGGCGGCAAGGACGAGGGCGAGCAGCGTTCGACGCATGGGAGGCTCCTGGGGAGGGGATGGCGTGCCGGCCCGGCCGCGGGCCGGGATCAGCCGCGGAACACCAGCAGATGCATCAGCACCAGGTTGGCGGCGAGCAGCGCCAGCGCGGTGGGGATCTGGATCCGGATCACCGCGTGCGGATCGTCCAGTTCCAGCAGTGCGGCCGGCACCAGATTGTAGTTGGCGGCCATCGGCGTCATCAGCGTGCCGCAGTAACCGGTGACCATGCCGATCGCGCCGAGCGCGGCCGGATCGGCGCCGTGCTGCTGCACCAGCAGCGGCAGGCCGATGCCCGCGGTCATGACCGGGAACGCGGCGAAGGCGTTGCCCATGATCATGGTGAACACGACCATGCCCAGGCCGTAGGCGAGCAGGCAGGCGAGGCGGTCGTCGGCGGGGATCACCGCGGCGACGATCGCCGCCACCGCATCGCCCACGCCGCTGGCGGCGAACACGCCGCCGAGCGCGGCCAGGGTCAGCGGCAGCAGCGCGGCCCAGCCCATGGTGTCGAGCAGCCGCCGCCCCTCGGCCACGGCCAGGGCCGGGCGGGCGCGGGTGACCGCGAGCGCGGCGAACGTGGTGACCACGCAGGCCAGCGCCAGCCCGATCAGGGTCGGACTGCCTTCGCCGAGCAATGGCGCGCCGCCGATCGTCAGCCGCGGCGCGAGCAGCACGGCCAGGATGGTGAGCAGCGGGATCAGCAGCGCCGGCGCGAACAGCCGGTGGCCCAGGCGCGCGGCCGAGGCGCGGCGCTCGGCCTCGGGCGCCTCGGGCAGGTGCTCGCGCCGCATCCGGCCGGCGAGCAGGGCCAGGCCGATCACGCCGGCGCCGGCCAGCTGCCCGGGCAGCGCGTGCCCGGCCTTGCCCGCGGCGAGCACCGCGTCGCCGCCGCCCACCAGCACCGCCAGCAGGCTCCAGAACGCGGCGTGGACGTAGCGCCGCTCGCGCAGGTTGCGCAGCCCGGTCAGCAGCAGGAACGCGGCCAGCAGCCAGTAGAAGACCTCAATCCGCAGCATGCGCCGTCTCCTTGCGTGCCGCGGCGCCGAGGCCGCGCTGGAACAGCGCGATCCGCAGCGCGTGGATCAGGAACGCCGCGATCGCGGTCGGCAGCGACCACAGCGCGATCTCGAGCGGTTCCATGGCGATGCCGTGCCCGGCGAAGAAGCCCTGGATCAGCAGCACGCCGCCGAAGGCCAGGAACACGTCCTCGCCGAAGAAGCGGCCGACGTTGTCGGTGGCGGCCGACAGTGCGTGCACGCGCTGCACTTCGGCGCGTGGCAGTGCGCCATGGGTCTTGGTCGCGGCGGCCTCGGCCATCGGCGCCAGCAGCGGGCGCACGGTCTGGGCATGGCCGGCGATGTCGATCAGGCCCACCATGCTCAATCCCTGGCGCACCGCCAGATAGCCGGTGAGCAGCCGCGGCAGGGTGATGCCGCGCAGGCGCGCGATCCAGCCCAGCGCGTGTTCGCGCAGGCCGGCGCGTTCGAGCAGGCCGATGGTCGGCAGGGTCATCACGAACAGCAGCAGCGCGCGGTTGGACACGAAGCTCTCGCCGAGCAGGCCGAGCAGCTCCGGCAGCGACTTGCCCGCCGCCAGCCCGCTGACCAGGCCGGCGCTGACCACCACCAGCACCGGATTGAAGCGCAGCGCGAAACCGGCGATCACCCAGGCGACGCCGAGCAGGGGCCAGTAGTTCATCGGATGGAGTCCTCAGGCGGCGGCCAGCGGCCGGATGCGCAGGCCCTCGGCGACCAGCGCCGTGTGCAGCGCCCGCGCGAAGGCGGGCGCGTCGGGGCGGTCGCCGTGCAGGCAGAGGGTGTCCGCGTGCAGCGGCACCGGCGTGCCGTCGGCGGCGATGACGCGGCCGTGGCGCACGAATTCGCGCACCTGGGCGAGGGCGGCGTCGAGCGAGTCCAGCACCGCGCCCGGCGCACCGCGCGGCAGCAGGCGGCCGTGGCGGTCGTAGCCGCGCTCGGCGAAGACCTCGTGCGCCACGCGCAGGCCCGCCGCGGCGCCCGCCGCCGGGAGCTGCGAGCCCGACAGTCCGACCAGGACGAGGGCGGGATCGAACCCGGCCACGGCCGCGGCGATCGCTTCGGCCACCGCGGGATCGTCGGCGGCCACGTTGTAGAGCGCGCCGTGCGGCTTGACGTGGGTCAGGCGCACGCCTTCCTCGGCGGCGATGGCCGCCAGCCGGGCGAGCTGGTCGCGGACCAGGGCCGCGATCTCCCCGGGCGGCAGGGCGAGGGCGCGGCGGCCGAAATGCGCCGGATCGGCATAGCCCGGATGCGCGCCGGCGGCGACGCCGTGCGCACGGCACAGGCGCAGCGTCGCGCGCATGCTCCCCTCATCGCCGGCGTGGCCGCCGCAGGCGATGTTGGCCGAGCTGATCCAGGGCATGATCGCCGCGTCGTCGCCGCAGCCTTCGCCCAGATCGCAGTTGAAGTCGAGGCTGTGCGGCACGGCGGCGACCGCGCGGCTAGGGCTGCTTGGAATCGGCGTCGCGCTTCAACAGCATGCCCACGCCGACCACGATCAGGATCGCCGGCCACCAGGTGGAGATCAGGTCGCCCAGGTCCATGTCGATCAGGTCGAGGTTGCGCAACAGGAACAGGGTGCCGATCGCGATCAGGACGAGTGCGCCGGTGAGGTTGGATTTCATCGGGATTCCCAGGCAGGCGTGGACGGGATCAGGCCGAGGCGAGACGGCTGGCGACGGCGAGCCCGATTCTGGCCATCCGTACGCGCGCGGCGCAAGCCAGCGCGCGGGCGGTCGCGGCATCGCACGGGCTCAGGCGCAGCGCGTCGCCCGGACGCAGCTGCGCCAGGCGCGGCAGGTCGGCGGCGATCACGTGGCCGAGCCGCGGATAGCCGCCGACCGTCTGCGCGTCGGCCAGCAGCACGATCGGCTGGCCGTCGGGCGGCAACTGGATGGTGCCCGGCGCGACCGCCTCCGAGATCGCGCTGCCGCTCGCGCCCGGGAGCGCCGCGCCCGCCAGGCGCAGGCCCTGGCGGTCGCTGCTCGCCTGCACGCGCCAATCCTGGCCGGCCAGCCGCGCGGCGGCGGGATGCGAGGTGGGCACGTAGCGCAGCGGCGCCGTGCGCGGCGCGCCGGCCAGCGGATCCACCCACCAGGCCGGATGGCGCGGTGCGGTGCAGGCGATGTCCGGCGGCGCCAGCAGGCCGAGCACGTCGCCGCGGCGCAGGGGCCGACCGTCGAGGCCGCCGAAGCCGCCACGCAGGTCGGTGCTGCGGCTGCCCAGCACCACCGGCACGTCCAGCCCGCCGGCCACCGCCAGCCAGGCGCGTGCGCCCTCGCGTGCCGCACCGAGCCGCAAGGTTCCGGCTGGCAGCGCCAGCGGCCGGCCCGTGGGCAGTGTGCAGTCCGCGCCGGAGGCGGCCTCGAACCGCATCGGCCACGGCGCGCCGCACAGCGCGATGCGCAGCGGCTGCGCCCATTGCAGGGTCGGGCCGAGCAGGGTGATCTCGAGCACCGCGGCGTCCTCCGGATTGCCGACCAGACGGTTGGCGAGCGCGGCGGCGAACGGATCGAGCGCGCCCGCGCGCGCCACGCCCAGGTGGCGCCAGCCTTCGCGGCCACGGTCCTGGACCGTGGTCAGCAGGCCGGGGGCGAGCACGTGCAGGCTCATGATTCGCGGGCCGCGAGGCGGGCGAATTCGTCCGCGCCGATCGCGCGGAAGCGCACCCGGTCGCCGGGCGCGAGCAGGGCCGGCGGCGTGCGCTGCGGATCGAACAGGCGCAGCGGCGTACGTCCGAGCAGGCGCCAGCCGCCGGGGCTCTCGCGCGGATAGATCCCGGTCTGCGCGCCACCGATGGCGACGCTGCCGGCCGGCACGCGCGTGCGCGGCGTGGCCAGGCGCGGCAGGGCGAGCGCGGGATCCAGCCCGGCCAGGTAGGGAAAGCCCGGCGCGAAACCGATCATTGCCACCGTGTAATCGCCGGCGGCATGGCGCGCGGCGAGCGCGTCGGCCGGGATCCCGAGCGCCTGCGCGGCCGCCTCCAGGTCGGGGCCGAACTCGCCGCCGTACGCCACCGGAATTTCCACCGTGCGCGTCGGTGTGGCGGCGACGGAATCCTCGTCCAGTGCCGCGCACTGTTGCCGCAGCCAGTCGCGCACGGCCTCGGCATCGGCCACGGCGGGATCGAAGAACACGCCCACGCTGGCGTAGGCGGGGACCAGGTCGCGCAGCCACGGCGGCGACGCTGCACGCACCCGCGCGCACAGCGCATGGACGCGGGCGAGGGTGGCCGGTGCGATCGCGTCGCCGAAGCGGAGCAGCCAGGCGTCGTCGGCCAGCGGCTGGAGGTCGGCCTCGGTCGCGTTCACGCCCCGAGCGCGGCCCGCAACAGCTCGATGCGCTGCACCAGCGCCTCCGGCGCGTACGGGCGCGCGGTCGCGGTGCCCCAGACCGGCTTCGGCCAGGCGATGTCGTGGTGGTAGCGGGCGATCAGATGCACGTGCAGCTGCGGCACCAGGTTGCCGAGCGCGGCCACGTTGAGCTTGTCCGGCTTGAACGCTTTCTGCAGCAGTCGGCTCGCCCGGTCCATCTCGCGCATCAGCTCGGCCTGCTGCGGCGGCCCCAGGTCCACCAGCTCCACCGCGTCGGGCACGCGCGGCACCAGGATCAGCCAGGGGTGGTTGGCGTCGTCCATCAGCCGCAACTCGCTCAACGGCCAGTGCGCCACCGGGTGGGTGTCGTCGGCGAGCTGCGGGTGCAGCTGCCAGTGGTCGTGGTGGTGCCGGTTCATCGCAGGTGCTCCGCGAGGAAATCCACCGTCCGCTGCCACGCGAGCGCGGCGGCCTGCGGGTGGTACACGCGCGGGTCCACGTCGCGGTTGAAGGCGTGGTCCGCGCCGGGGTAAACGAAGATCCGGGCCTGCGGCTGCTTCTGCCGGTGCAGGGTGACGTCGGCCGGGGGGATGCTGGCGTCGAGCTCGCCGAAATGGCACATCAGCGGCGCGCGCGCCGGTTCGCCGAGGAACGGCACGCTGCGCGCGCCGTAGTAGTCCACCGCCGGCAGCGACAGCCGGGTGCAGCTCAGGAACGCGACCGTGCCGCCCCAGCAGAAGCCGACCACGCCGACGTTGTGCCCGGCCTCGCGCAGCCAGTGCGCGGCGGCCGAGACGATGGACAGCGCGCCGTCGAAGCCGAGCTCGGACACCAGCTCGCGGCCGCGGATGATGCCGCCGTCGTCGTAGCGGAGTTCGACGTCGGGCCGCAGCACGTCGAACATGGCCGGCGCCAGCGCGGTGAAGCCGGCCTCGGCGAAGCGTTCGGCGACCGCGCGGATGTGCGGGTTGACCCCGAAGATCTCCTGCACCACGATCACGCCGCCGCGGGACGGCCGCTCCGGCCGCGCCCGCCAGGCCCGCACCGGGCCCAACGCCGTGGTCAATGACGGGATCCATTCGCCCATGGCGGCACCTCCGCGGCCCATCCTACGCCCGACCGGGACGGGCCGTCAGCGGCCGCCCGGCGGCCGGCGTTCAGGGCCGCCCCGCAGCGGCCGCCTATAATTCCGCGCCCGCCGCGACCTGCCGGCGGCGATCCCGGAATCCATGTCCCTGGCCAACCCCAAAGTCGGATTCGTCAGCCTCGGCTGCCCCAAGGCGCTGGTGGATTCCGAGCGCATCCTCACCCAGCTCAAGGTCGAGGGCTACGACATCGTCCAGACCTACGACGACGCCGACGTCGTCGTGGTCAACACCTGCGGCTTCATAGATGCCGCGGTGGAGGAATCGCTCGACGCCATCGGCGAGGCGCTGGCCGAGAACGGCAAGGTCATCGTCACCGGCTGCCTGGGCAAGCGCGCCGAGCTGATCCGCGAGACGCATCCGGACGTGCTGGCGATCACCGGCCCGCAGGACTACGCCAGCGTGATGAACGCGGTGCACGCCGCGCTGCCGCCGAAGCACGACCCGTTCCTCGACCTGGTGCCGGACTACGGACTGAAACTGACGCCCAGGCACTACGCCTACCTGAAGATCTCCGAAGGCTGCAATCACCGCTGCAGCTTCTGCATCATTCCCTCGATGCGCGGCGACCTGGTCTCGCGCCCGGTGGACGAGGTGCTGCGCGAGGCCGAGAAGCTGGTGATGGGCGGCGTCAGGGAGCTGCTGGTCATCTCCCAGGACACCAGCGCCTACGGTGTGGACCTCGGGTATGCCGAGCGCGAATGGCGCGGCCGCGCCTGGCAGACCCGGATGAAGGCGCTGTGCGAAGGGCTGGCCGAACTCGGCGTGTGGACGCGCCTGCACTACGTCTATCCGTATCCGCACGTGGACGAGGTGATCCCGCTGATGGCCGAAGGCAGGCTGCTGCCGTACCTCGACATCCCGTTCCAGCACGCCAGCCCGCGCATCCTCAAGCTGATGAAGCGCCCGGGCGCGGTGGAGAAGACGCTCGAGCGCATCCAGCGCTGGCGCGCGATCTGCCCGGAGCTGACGATCCGCAGCACCTTCATCGTCGGCTTCCCCGGCGAAACCGAGGCCGAGTTCGAGGAACTGCTCGCATTTCTCGACCAGGCGCAGCTCGACCGCGTCGGCGCCTTCGCCTATTCCCCGGTCGAAGGCGCGGCCGCGAACGCGCTGCCCGACCCGGTGCCGGAGGAGGTCAGGCAGGAGCGCCTGGCCCGCTTCATGGAGCGCCAGGCGGAGATCTCGGCGGCGAAGCTCGAAGCCAAGGTCGGCACCGTGCAGCGCTGCCTGGTGGACGCGCTGGACGGCGAACTCGCGCTGGCCCGCTCGATGGCCGACGCGCCGGAGATCGACGGCCTGGTGCAGATCCAGAACGGTGCCGCGGCCGGCCTCGAGCCGGGCCGGTTCGTGGACGTGGAGATCCTGGGCAGCGACGAGCACGACCTCTACGGCGAGGTCGTGCTGCCGGCCTGAGGCCGTTCGTCGGACACTGCATCCCCCCGCGGGCTGGCGCTGTCCGCAGGCGCCGGCCCCGGGCGTTCGGCCGAGTGCAACCCGGGCCTTCCGCCCCGGGAGGAGACCGTCCATGAACGCCATCGTCGCGCGGCTGCTGGCCGCAGGCGGCCTGCTGCCGCTGGCCCTGCCCGCACTCGCCCAGGATCCGGCCGTGGTCGCCCCGGACATCTACGAGTGCAAGTTCGAGAACGCACAGGTGCGCTTGTGCGAGGTGACCTTCGAGCCCGGCGAGAAGATCGCCAGCCACTCGCACCCGCCGCACCTGGTCTACGTGCTCGAACCCGGCAAGCTGCGCATCACCCCGGCCGGCGGCCAGCCGGGCGACGCCGAGTTCACCGTCGGCCAGACCGTGTGGATGCCGGCCGAAACCCATTCCGCCGAGAACATCGGCGGCACCCGGGTCAAGGCGCTGGTGATCGAGCTGCGCGAGGCGAAGCCGTGAGGCCCGCGGGCGGGATCGCGTCGTTGCGTCCCGCCGCAGCCGACATGGTCGTCACTGCGTGGCGCAGGCCGGAGGTGCGACGTTGGTCCGGCGCGGCGCACCCATGCGGATGAACCACAACGCGGTCAGGCGGGCCGGTACGGTACCGGAGTTGACCACGTTGTGGGCGCTGGCGCTCTCGGTGAACACGTCGCCCTGCTGATAGACGTGCCGAACGCAGTCCTCGTCGTACCACTCGACCGGACCGTCCCTTCCGCCACGGTCAACACCAGGAAGCCGGGGTGGAGGTGCCAGCCGGAGCTGAAACCGGGATTGAGGCAGACGTTCTGGACGTAGATGTCGGTGCCTCCCTGGGTGCGGAGCTTGGCCTGCCAGGTCTCGTCCCCGGGTCTCGCGGGCGGTATCACGATGTGTTCGTGCAGTGCTTCGTCGGCAATGCCGAAGGACAGGAACGGCGGGAGCGGGGACGGGCACTGGGCCAGGGCCGGCGCGGAGAGAAGCGCCGCGAACCAGGTGCCGATGATGGCCAGGCGGGTGATCATGGCGGGTGTCCTCTGTAGCTGGTGGGTCTGGATCCGATCCCGTCCGGCCTGCCGGGCGCGAAGGACGCCGTCCAGCGACTTCCCCTGCGGCCGGCTGACGGCGGACGGTGGCCCACTGTGTGGCTGGCCCGTCCGCCGTGCCATGGACGTTGTCTGTCCTGTGGCTGTCCCGTCGCTGTTCCGGCCCCTTCCCGGGCAGGCGAGTGCCCATGGCGTCGCGCGAGCTGCTCCGTTTTGGTGATTTCGACTTCGATCCCGCCAGCGGCGAGTTGTGGCGATCGGGTGAGCGCGTGCACCTGCAGGACCATCCCTGCCAGGTGCTGGAGCTGCTGCTGACCCATGCGGGCGAGGTGGTCACGCGCGAGGCCATGAAGGCTTGCCTCTGGCCGAACAGGACTTTCATAGACACCGACGTCGGCCTGAACACGGCCATGCGCAAACTGCGCGCGGCGCTGGGCGACGACAGCGAGACGCCGCGCTATGTCGAGACGCTGCCGCGCCGCGGGTACCGGCTGCTGGTGCCGGTCGTGCGGATCGCCGAGCCCATGGGGGGCGCATCGGCGATGATCGGGACGGCCGATGCGGGGGGTGAGCGTGCGTCTCCACGCTGGCGCCGTCGTGTCGCGTGGCTGGCCCTGGCCGGCATGGTCGCGGTGGCCATGGCCGCGCTGGTGGGGCTGGGCCCCGACCGGCGTCCGCGCGCATCCGCGGTGCCGCGCACGATCGCCGTGCTGCCGCTGGCGAACCTGTCCAACGACCCGTCACAGCAGTACTTCGCCGACGGCATGACCGACGCGCTCATCACCGAGCTCGCCCGGCAGGACGGGCTGCGGGTGCTGTCACGGACCACGATGCTCGGCTACCGGTCGCCGGACCGGCCGCTGGCGAAGATCGCCCGGGAGCTCGATGCGGACGTGCTCGTGGAAGGCAGCGTGCTCCGCCAGGGGAACCGGGTCCGCATCACCGCCCAGCTCGTGGACGCACGCGACACCCACCTCTGGGCCGAGTCCTACGAAGGAGACCTGCGCGATATCCTCGGCCTGCAACAACGCATCGCCGGCCGGATCGCCCGCGAGGTCGTGGCCGAGGTCGCCCCCTCGCGTGCCCCGCCCCCGCCGAAACCGGTGGATCCCGCCGCCTACGATGCCTACCTGCATGGTCGTCACTTCTGGAACAAGCTCACCGACGAATCGCTGGCGACGGCCATCGGCCATTACCAGCGCGCGATTGCGCTCGATCCGGAATTCGCCCCGGCCTACGTGGGCCTCGCGGATGCCTATCTGGCCATGGCGAACTTCGGCGGGGAGCCGCATCACCGGGTCGTTCCGCTGGCCCGCAAGGCGGTGATGCGCGCGCTCGAGATTGACGACGGCCTGTCCGATGCGCACAGCACGCTGGGGCAGATCCACGCGACCTACGACTGGGACTGGACGGCGGCCGAGCAGCGGTTGCGCCGGGCGCTCGCGCTGGATCCAGGCAATGCCTTGGCACACCAGCGCTACAGCCTGTTGCTGCTGGCGACGGGGCGCCGCCGCGAGGCGCTGGCGGAAATCCGGCAGGCGGCGGCGCTGGCCCCGCTTTCGCCGTTCGTGCAGGGCGGGCTGTGCCGCCACTACGTGTTCGTGGACCGCCTGGACGAGGCGATCGCGGCCTGCCGGCACACGCTGGAGCTCGACCCGCTGTTCTGGCCCGCGTCGAGCTTCCTGCGGACCGCCTACGCCCGCAAGCGCATGGACCGGGAGTGGGCGCGGGAATGGGAGCGCGCCGCGCTGCTGCGCGGCGACGCCGAGCGTGCGCGCGAGGTCAGACGCATCTTCGACACGCAGGGCGGGGAGGGGCTGCTGCGCTTTCAGCGGGCCCAGTCCATCGAGCAGTGCCGGGCCGGGGCGATGCCTCCTGCGTACTGCATCGAAACCCATGTCGCGGCCAACGATCTCGACGCGGCCTTCGCCGCCATCGAGCAGGCGCTGGAACAACGCGACGCCTACTTGCTGGTGGTGGACGTGGATTCCGTCTACGCGCCCTTGCGCGCCGATCCCCGCTACGCCGACTTCCGTCGCCGCCTGGGCCTGCCGGACGCGCCGGTGGCGTCGCAGGCGACCTCCGGACAGGCGCAACGCGCGCAGGCGGCCCGTCAGGCGCCGTAGCGGACCTCCACGATCGCGAACCGGGTCAACCCGGCCGGCAGCATCGCCTCGAACTCGTCGTCCACACGCTTCTTGAGCATCGCGCGGGCGAGCGGGGAGTCAATGCTGATCCAGCCGCGGCGGGCGTCGGTCTCGTCGGGCCCGACGATCCGGTAGCAGCTCAGCTCGCCGTTGGCGAGGTTCTCGATCTCGACCGTGGCGCCGAAGAACACCGCCTCGCGGTCGGCGGGCGCGGCGTCCACCACGCGCAGCACCTGCAGGCGCTTGGTCAGGTAGCGCACCCGGCGGTCGATCTCGCCGAGCTGCTTCTTGCGGTAGGCGTACTCGGCGTTCTCCGAGCGGTCGCCCTCGGCGGCCGCGGCGGCGAGCGCCTTGACCACCTCGGGCCGGCGCACCCGCCAGAGTTCGTCCAGCTCGGCCTTGAGGCGTTCGTGGCCTTCGCGCGTGATCAGCGCGGTGCTTTTCTCGGGAGGGGGTCGCCAGCGGCCCATGGTGCGGACAGGTGCATCGGGCGGCCGGGACCGGCGTTGCGGCGCGGTCCCGGCCGGAGGACGGGCGCGTTATTGTGCGGCACGCGCCAGCTCGTAGGGCAGGCCGCTCTCGATCGGGCCGCCGGCGGTGTCGAGCAGGCGCAGGCGGTCCTGGGACAGGATCGCGTACAGGCGGTCGTCCTGGTCCTTGCCGTTCGGATCCAGGCGCAGGCGCTTGCCGTTCTCCTCGGCGGTCCAGGTGCCGTTGCTGGCGTACGGGCCGCCGCGCTCGAGATAGGTCTCCTCCAGCGTGTAGCTGCCGTCGGCCTCGAGCTGGAGCCGGGTTTCGATGCCCGGGCAGTCGGCGCAGGGCAGGGTGCCGCGGAAGATCCCGGCGAAGCCCTTGCTGTCGAAGCCGGCGCTGGCCGCGTTGCCGTGGTCCTCGACCGCGATCGCGTCGGTGCCGGCGAGCGGATCGTCGGCCGGCGCGGCTGCATCGGCCGGGGCGGGCAGCGCGGCCGTGGCGCCGGTCTCGGCCTCCGGGGCCGGTGTTGCCGTGGCGGAGGCCGGATCGGCCCCGGCCTCCTGCGCCGGCGGCGCTTCGCGCTGGCAGGCGGCGAGCGCAAGCAGCAGGAAAGCAGCGAAGGCGGGCATTTTCGAAGACATGACTGGCGGTTCCCGTGTCGTTGTCGAAGAAGCTTGATCCGTGATCATCCGTGGCGGTCCGTGGCGAAGCCTTCCTGTGTCAGGCACGGCAGCGCCCCGGAGTGCGGCCACCGACTGCGCACTACCGGACTGTGCGCGCTCCGCTGCGGACGTTGACGGGGACGGGCCGATTCTAGACACAGCCTGCGCATCCCGGCGAGCGCGCCTTGCCGGGCTCGCGCGTGCGGCGCTACCCTGCGGCTTCCCCCGCCGCATCGCAACCTGCATGAACACGATCGCCGCGCTCGCGGGCCGTTGCACGCTCGCCCTGGCCCTGCTTGCCGCGCTCGACGCACACGCCCAGTCGCGCCGCGACAAGGCCGCGATCGAGGCGCTCGAGCAGCGCATGGCGGCCGCCGAGAAGCGCTACCAGGACGCGCTGGTGAAGATCGGCAACGCCGATCCGGCGGGCACCGCCGAGGCCGACGCGGCGCTCGAGGACATGGAGGACGTGGTCGCCGCCTGCCTGAAGCAGCGCGGCTGCCACGTCGCGAACATGCTCGCCGGGTGGAAGCGCCTGCTGAAGGCCAACGCCGACGCGGCCGCGGCGGAAGACGCCGAGGAGGAGGAAGCGGAGGACGGGGAAGGCGCGATCTCGCCGATCGCCGCCGACGTGCCGGAGGCCGCGCGCGCCGCGCACCTGCTCGCGCCCGGCCACCGCTTCGACGAGATGGTGCAGTACAACCCGGCGGTGCAGGCCGCGATCCGCCGCTGGCTCACCGACATGCGCGGCGCGCTGATCACCAGCTACGAGAACTACCAGTACATGCGCCACCTGATGTGGCCGCATTTCGAGCGTTCCGGCCTGCCCGAGGCGTTGCTGTTCGGCATCCTCGCCAAGGAGTCGAACGGGCGCGTGCATTCCACCTCGCGCGCGGGCGCCGCCGGGCCGCTGCAGTTCATGTACGCCACCGGCCGCCGCTTCGGCCTGGGGCCGGACGGCAACGGTTTCGACACCCGCTACGACCCCTACGCCTCGGCCCAGGCCGCCGCGCGCTACCTCAACGAGCGCATGGCCGAGCTCAACCGCAACATCGAGATGGCGCTGGCCGCCTACAACGGCGGCGAGGGCCGCGCCCTGCGCGTGCACACCGCCAGCGGCGGGCGCGGCTTCTGGGATGCCGACGTGTACGAGCAGTTCCCGGCCGAGACCCGCGACTACGTGCCGATGGTGATCGCCGCGGCCTGGCTGTACCTGCATCCGCGCGAATACGGCCTGAGCTTCCCCAAGGTGGACGCACGCCCGGCGACGCTGCGCCTGGCGCGCACCGCCTCGATCTACGAGCTGACCATTTGCCTCGGCAACCGCGGCGAGCGCGAGGGCTACATGCGCGTGCTGCGCAACCTCAACCCGCGTTTCGAGGCCGACGCCTGGATCCCCGCCGGCACGCCGCTGAATGCGACTGCGAAGATCGTCGGCCTGTACAACCGTTACTGCATCAGCGGCCCGCGCGCGGAACTGGCCGCGCAACTGGTGCGCAGCGACCCGAACGCGGCGATCGTGCGCGTGGGCGAGGTCACCCGCGTGCCGGACGCTGCCGCGCCCCCGGCCGCCACGCCCGCGGCGCCGCAGCAGTACCAGGTGCAGCGCGGCGAAACCCTGTTCTCGATCAGCCGCAAGTTCCAGTGCGCGCCGATGGAGCTGGCGCGCGCGAACGGACTGGACGGCCCGCGCTACCTGATCCGGCCGGGACAGCAGCTGATGCTCGAGGGCTGCCAGGCCAAGTGATCCGGGTTGTCAGATTTTTCTGACACGGTGGTGCGGCGGCGGGAGGTTGTGCTGCCGCCGCACGCCTTTGTAGGCTGTGCATCACGAAACATACGGAGGTGTTTTCGTGACGATTCGCGTCTTCCTGGTGGACGACCACGCCCTGGTGCGGGCCGGCATGCACATGATCCTGTCGGCGCAGACCGACATTGCGGTGGTCGGTGAGGCCGAGAACGGCGAGGAGGCCCTGCCGCAGATCCGGCGCCTGAAGCCCGACATCGTGCTGTGCGACCTGCACCTGCCCGGCGTGAGCGGGCTGGAGTTGACCGAGCGCATCGTGCGCGGCAACCACGGCACCCGGGTGATCGCGGTGTCGGTGCTGGAGGAGGGGCCGTTGCCGCGGCGCCTGCTCGAAGCCGGGGCGAGCGGCTACGTCGGCAAGGGCGGCGATGCCGCCGAGCTGTTGCGGGCGGTGCGGGACGTGGCGCTGGGCCGGCGCTATCTCGCCAGCGGGGTCGCGCGCCACCTGGCCCTGTCCGGCATCCGCGGCGAGGCGTCGCCGTTCGACGCGCTGTCGCCGCGCGAGCTCGAGATCGCGCTGCTGCTCAACCAGGGCCTGCGCCAGTCGGTGATCGCGCGCCGGCTCAACCTCAGCGCCAAGACGGTCAACACGCACAAGACGCGCCTGTTCGAGAAGCTCGGCATCAGCGACTGCATCGCGCTCGCGCGCCTGCTCGGCCAGCACGGGCTGACCGAGCGGGCGTGCGCCCTGTGAGCCTGCCCCCGCCGGGGTGATGGCCGGCATGCGCGGAGCATGCCGGCCGGGGGGCATCGTCCGGGGACGTCGGCCGGAGCGGCAGCGATCCGGACTCAGGCGCCGTGAGGCCGGGCCGGCTCGCCTTCGCCGGCGTCGCCGCCGGCGGGCTTGGCGGGCCGCTCCGCGGGGAGCGGGGCGGCGGCCCCGTCCGTCCCGGCGTCGGCGGCCGCTTTGGCGGTGTCTGCGGCGGGCGTGTCTGCGGCGGGCGGCGCGAACAGGTCGGCCGCTGTCGCGACGGGGATCGGCGCCGGCGCGGCCGCCGCAGGGGCAGGCGCCGCGCGCGTGCCGGCGGCGACTTCGCGCAACGGCGCCGGAGTCGCCAGCGACGGCGGCGGTTGCAGCCGGGTCGGCTCGCGCAGCGGCTCCAGGCCGGCCGGATGCGCCGCCGGCTCGGACAGCGCCGAGGCGAGAGCATCCACCAACCGTTCCGCGGGCGCGTTCGACGCCGTGGGGGCCAGCCTGGGTGCCGTGACCATGGCGCTTGCAGCGGTCGGCGCTGCGGGGGCGGGAGCCGCTTCGGCGCTGACCGGCGCCGCCGTATCGGCTGCGGCAGGCCGCTCCGGAGCAAGCTGGGGCGCGACGGCGGGTGCGGACGGGGCGGGTGCCGGCTCGACGGACGCGGGCGTCTGCGTGTCCGCGGGGGGCGGAGGCGGTGTCACGGGCGGCTGTTCCCGGGCCGGTTCGACGGGAGCGCTGACAGAGGGTGCGACGGTGACGGGTGCGGCCACCGCAGGCGCGACGAGGGCCGGTTCGGCGGCCGGCCGCGCCGGTGCCGCTTGCGCTTCATCCTCGAAGTCGAACTCGGGCTGGGCGCCGTGCGGGGCGGCCGGCTCGTCGCCCTCGCCGGCATCGGCCTCGTGCGCCAGCGCATCGGCGCCGGCCGCGGCTTCGGCACCACCGCGACGGCGGCGACGGCCGCCGCGACGTCCACGCCGGCGGCGGCCGCCTTCCTGGGTGCTGGCACCCGCGGTTTCGGTCGCCTCGGGCGTGGTGGCCGCGGGCGTGCCGGGGGCGACGACGGCCGCCGCTACGGCGGCTGCGGTGGCGACATCGCCGGAGTCGCTCGGCGGGGCGGACTCGGGAGCCGGTGTCGACGCCGGACGCGGCTCGACCTGCGCTGCGGACACCAGCTTGGGTTGCGCGGGTGCGGCGGCGGCCTGCGCTGCCGTTTGCGCGGCGCGCTGCGGCTCGCCCTTGGCCGGCTGCGGAGTCTGCTTCTGAGGCTTGGGCGTCTGCTTCTGCGGCTGGGTGACGGGCGTCTGTTCGTTGCGCGCAGGCTGCTGCTGCGACCGGGCCGGTTGCTGCGCCTGCGCGCCGCCGCGACGTTCCTCGCGGCGCTGCTGCTCGCGGGCCTGCTGCGGACGGCCACGCTGTTCGCGGCCCTCGCGACGCTCGCCACGGCCGCCGCGCTCGGGGCGACGCTCTTCCCGGACGGGCTCCACGGATGCGGGCGCCGGCTGCGCGCCGCGGAAGAAACGCAGGATGCGCTCGACCAGGCCCACCGAATGGGTCGGCGTGGCCGGTGCCGGCACCGAGGCCGTCATGGGCACGGGCGCCGGCATGGCCGGCGGTGCGGCGTCCTCGCGTGGCTCGCGGATCGGCGCCGGCTGCGCCGGCTTGACGTTGGTCACCGCCGGCGCGGCCGGGATGTTGAGGTTGGCCTTGGTCAGGGCGATGGTCGGCAGCTTGCGCGGGGTGGTGCGCTGGTAGCTGGGCTTGCTGGTCTCCTCGCCGAGCTCGTTCTCGCGGATGCGGGTGACCTCGTAGTGCGGGGTCTCGAGCTGGTCGTCGGCGACGATCACGATCGGCGCGTCGTGGCGCTGCTCGATCTCCACCAGCGCGCGCCGCTTCTCGTTGAGCAGGTAGTTGGCGATCTGCGGCGGCGCCTGCACCAGCACCTGGCCGGTGTTCTCCTTCATCGCGTGCTCCTCGGCCACGCGCAGGATGGACAGCGACAGCGACTCCACCGAGCGCATGCGGCCGTGGCCCTCGCAGCGCGGGCACACGATCTGGCTGGCCTCGCCCAGGCTCGGGCGCAGGCGCTGGCGGCTCATCTCCAGCAGGCCGAAGCGCGAGATGCGGCCGATCTGCACCCGCGCGCGGTCGTACTTCAGCGCGTTCTGCAGCCGGTTCTCGACCTCGCGCTGGTGCTTGTTCGACGACATGTCGATGAAGTCGATCACCACCAGGCCGCCGAGGTCGCGCAGGCGCAGCTGGCGGGCGACCTCCTCGGCCGCCTCGAGGTTGGTCTGGAACGCGGTCTCCTCGATGTCGCCGCCGCGGGTGGCGCGGGCGGAGTTGACGTCGATCGCGGTCAGCGCCTCGGTCTGGTCGATCACCAGCGCGCCGCCGGAGGGCAGGCGTACCATCCGCTCGTAGGCGTTCTCGATCTGGGATTCGATCTGGAAGCGGTTGAACAGCGGGGTGGAGTCCTTGTACAGCTTGAGCTTGCGCAGGTTGTGCGGCATCACCTGCTCGATGAACTCGCGCGCCTCCTGGTACATCTCCTCGGTGTCCACCAGGATCTCGCCGATGTCGGCGCGCATGTAGTCGCGCAGGGCGCGGATGATCAGGCGCGACTCCTGGTAGATCAGGAACGGGGCCGGCTTGCTCAGCGCGGCCTCGGCGATCGCCTTCCACACCTGCAGCAGGTAGTCGAGATCCCACTGCAGTTCCTCGGCGTCGCGGCCGACGCCGGCGGTGCGGATGATCACCCCCATGTCGTCGGGGATGTTCAGCTTGTCCAGCGCCTCCTTCAGCGCGGCGCGGTCGTCGCCCTCGATCCGGCGCGAGACGCCGCCGGCGGTGGGCGAGTTGGGCATCAGCACCATGTAGCGACCGGCCAGGGAGATGAAGGTGGTCAGCGCGGCGCCCTTGTTGCCGCGCTCCTCCTTGTCCACCTGCACGACCACTTCCTGGCCTTCCTTCAGCAGCTCGCGGATGGACGCCTTGTGCGGGTCCACCCCGGCCTGGAAGTAGTCGCGGGAGATCTCCTTCAGCGGCAGGAAGCCGTGGCGCTCGGCGCCGTAGTCCACGAACGCCGCCTCGAGCGAGGGCTCGAGCCGGGTGATGCGGCCCTTGTAGATGTTGGACTTCTTCTGTTCCTTCGACGGCTGCTCGATGTCGATGTCGTACAGCGTCTGGCCGTCCACGATCGCCACGCGCAGTTCTTCCGCTTGCGTGGCGTTGATCAGCATGCGCTTCATTGTCTGCGTTCCTCGCGCGCTCTCCCTGCCCGAAAGCAGGCGCGCGGCAACGCCTGGGCGTCTTGCCTCTGGATACCGCCGGCCGCTCCGGCGCGCAGGCGCGTCCGGGGCGACGTCAAGTCTTCCAGCGCTACGCACCACGGCGGGCCGCGGGAGCGCTTGTCGTTCTGTTGCGGGCCGGCGTCGCGCTTGCGGCGCGACGCGCGGGTCGTGTTCATCAGATGGTGTGAGCCACCGCGATGGCCGGGCCTGCCGTCGAGCCGCTAACATGGCCGCCCCGGGGGCGGTGGTCGCGCGCTGCGTCGGGTTCGCGGGAGGCGGGCTTTCGGCCCGGAACAATCTCCCTGCGGAATCAAACCCTTATCTCGCCAGCCGAGTGTAGCAGATCAGGCCCGACGATGCCCCGTTCAGTCTCAGCCGAGCGCCCCGGTGCCGGCGCCCGGATCGTGCGGGTGCCCGAGGATCGCGCCGGGCAGCGCCTCGACAACTTCCTCCTCGGCCAGCTCAAGGGCGCGCCGAAGTCGCTGGTGTACAAGCTGGTCCGCTCCGGCCAGGTCCGGGTCAACGGCGGCCGGGCCAAGGCCGATCGCCGGCTCGAGGGCGGGGACGAGGTCCGGATCCCGCCGCTGCGCCTGGCCGAGGAAGGTGAGCGCGGACCGCCGCCGAAAGGGCTGCTGGCAGCGATCGAGGCGGCGATCGTGTACGAGGACGCGCGCCTGCTCGCGCTCGGCAAGCCGGCCGGCGTGGCCAGCCACGGCGGCAGCGGCGTGTCGTTCGGGGCGATCGAGGCGCTGCGCGCGCTGCGCCCGGGGCAGACGCTGGAGCTGGTGCATCGGCTCGACCGCGACACCTCCGGGCTGCTGGTGGTCGCCAAGAAGCGCTCGGCGCTGACCGAGCTGCAGGCGCTGATGCGCGAGGAGGGCGGGATCGCCAAGCGCTACCTGGCGCTGCTGGTCGGGCGCATGCCGGATGGGGTGATGAGCGTGGACGCGCCGCTGCACGTGGGCCTGCGCCAGGGCGGCGAGCGGCACGTGCAGGTGCAGGCCGCCGGCAAGCCGTCGCTGAGCCACTTCCGGGTGATCGAACGCCGCGGCGGGCATTCCTATTGCGAGGTGCGGATCGAGACCGGCCGCACCCACCAGATCCGCGTGCATGCGGCGCACATCGGGCATCCGGTGGCGGGCGACGAGAAGTACGGCGACCCCGAAGCCAACCGTCGCCTGCGTGAGCAGGCCGGGCTCAGGCGCATGTTCCTGCACGCGTCCACGCTCGAGTTCGCGCTCGACGGCGGGCGCGCGCCGTACCTGCTCGATGCGCCGCTGCCGGCGGAGCTGGCCGAGGTGCTCGACCGGCTCGGCTGAACGCCCGGCGGTGCGTCAGTCGGCGCCGGCCTGGCCGCGGCGCAGCGGATCCTCGAGCATCAGGCACTGCGGCGGCGGCGGATCCGGCGGGGTGAAGCGCATCGGCACGCGCAGCTGGGTCTTGACCGGCTTGCCGCCCGCGGTGGCGGGGCGGAAGCGCCAGCGCTTGACCGACTCCTGGGCGAGGGCGTCGAGCGTGGCATGGCCGCTGCTGCGTTCGAGCTTGCTGGCCACGATCGTGCCGTCGGGGCCGATGGTCACCAGCAGCACCGCTTCGCCGCCGATGCCGTCGCAGGCGATCTCCTCGGGGTACTCCGGCGGCGGCGTGTCGAGCGCGACCGGCGGAGTCGGCGGAGGCGGCGGCGGAGCCGGCGGCGCGGGCGGGGCGTCCTTGCCGCAGGCCGCCAGGGCCAGGACGAGCAGCGCGGGCACGAGACGGGGCATGGCGTTCATACGGTGGCTCCCTGTGCAAGCGCGTCCGCCTTGGCCGCGCAGATGAAGTCGTTCTCGGACAGGCCGCCGACGTCGTGGGTGGAGTAGCGCACCACGCAGCGGTCGTAGTGCACGCCGAGGTCGGGGTGGTGGTCCTCGCGGTGCGCCATCCACGCCAGCGCGTTCACGAACGCCATCGTCCGGTAGTAGTCCTTGAACGGGAAGGTCTTGACCAGCGCATGGCCGTTCTCGGCCAGTTCCCAGCCGGGAACCTCCGGCAGCAGCTCGCGGATGCGGGCTTCGCTGAGGCGGTGTTCGCTGCCGCGGCGCGGCAGGCAGTGGGCTTGGACGAGCGGGACGAGGTCGGCGGCCATGGCAACTCCGTGGGGGCGGCGCGGAACGGAAGCTATCGGATCGGGTCTCAGGCGGGCGTCAAGGCGCGGTACAGGGAATCGGCCCGGCTGCGCCCGGTAGAATAGCCCGCATGATCCAGATCTCCGAAGCTGCCCAGGCCCACTTCCGCCGCCTGATCGAACGCGAGGCGCTGCCGGGCCTCGGCGTGCGCCTGTCCGCGCTGCATCCGGGCACCGCGCGCGCCGACGTGCGCCTGGAGTTCGCCGAACCGGGCGACCTGCACGGTGACGAGTGGGCGATCGACTGCGAGGGCTTCACCCTGTGGGTGGATGCGCCCAGCGTGCCGTTCCTCGACGCGGCGGAGATCGATTACGTGCAGCAGCCCACCGGCGGCCAGCTGCAGATCCGCGCGCCGAAGATCAAGGGCGAGGCGCCGGGTGAAGCGGCCTCCCTCGTCGAGCGCGTGCGCTGGGTGGTCGAGCACGAGATCAATCCGCAGCTGGCGATGCACCGCGGCCACGTCGCGGTGCAGGAAGTGACCGCCGAGGGCGTGGTGGTGCTGCGTTTCGGTGGTGGCTGCCATGGCTGCGGCATGGCCGACGTCACGCTCAAGCAGGGCATCGAGCGCACCCTGCTCGAACGCGTGCCGGGGGTGACCGCGGTCCGCGACGCGACCGACCACGCCAGCGGCGCGTCCCCGTACATCCCGCGTGACGCCGCATAACGGACCGCGGCGCGCGTGTTCACCGCCGCCGACCTGATCGAAGTCCTGCGCCGGCGGCGCACGCTCAAGTCCATCCGTCCGGAAGTCCCCGGCCAGCTGCCGCCCGGCTGGCAGGCATGGCTGGACGCCATGCCGGCGCATGCCGGCGACGTCATCGGGGCGCCGCCCGAAGCGTTCATCGCCGACTTCCTGCGCCGGCCGCTGCGGATTCCGCCGCACCGTGCCGCCACGCTGACCCGTTGGCAGGCCTTCGCCACGCTGTGGCGCCAGCAGTGGCATCCGCCGCCGCCGGAGGAGCGCGGGCAACGCTGGGTCGCGGGCATCTTCACCGTGCTGCTGCACCTGGTGTTCGCGGTGCTGCTGCTGTGGCTGTCATATGTGCGCTTTGCAATCCCGCCGGTGCCGCCCGAGGGCGATTCGACGGTGCAGGTCGAATACGTCGGCGTCGGCGCGCGCGACACGACCGGCGGTGCGCCGGAGGCTGCCGGGGCCGCGCCGGTGACGCCGCGGGTGGAACGGGAGCCGCGCCGGTCGAGCGCGGTCGAGTCCGGGGCGCCGACGGTGGAGCCTCCCGCGATCGCGTTGCCGCTGCCGGCCGCACCGCAGCTCCAGGTTCCGGTACCGGAAGTCGCGCAGCGCGAGATCGCCGAGCCGACGCCCGCGCGCGCGCCGCAGCCCTTGCAGGTGACCGAGGTGGCCGAGCCCGACCAGGACTTCGTGCTGCCGCCGCCCACGCCAGCGCGCGAGCCCCGGTTGCCGACGCCGGCCCCCGAGCTGCGCGTGCCGGTGCCGGAGATCGCGCAGGCGGAGGTGGTCGCGCCGGTCACGCCGGTGCAGCGCGATCTGCCCACGGCGCCGCTGCCCACGCCCGAACTCGAGCCGGCCGCGCCCGCCGTGACCCGTCGCGAGGTGAGCGAGCCGGCACGTCCTTTGCCGACGCCGGAAGTGCCGGTGCGCGTGGAGGTGTCGCCCGAACTGCGCGCAGCGCCGCCGGCCGTGCGTGCGCGTGAAGTCGCCGCTCCCGCGGCCGGCCCGGATGCTGCGCAACGGGAGAGCGAGGCAACACGCACGGCGCAGGTGCCTGCGCGCCCTGCGCCTGGCACGGCGGCGCCGGCCGCGGCGGGCGCGCGACCGGCGCCGTCGCCCACGCGCGACGGCGCGCCGACGGAGGCGGGCACCGCGGGGCGCGGGCCCACGCCGAGCG